>JAWKOU010000001.1:0-1615000 GCA_041391085.1 Caldilineaceae bacterium | reverse complement strand
TCCGTGTTAGAGTGGTCGCGTATGGATGACCACAGCGAAATTGGGCCTTTTGGTCATCTACGCAAGGGCGCACACTTGGGTGAGGGCGTCCATATGGGCAACTTTGGCGAAGTGAAGAATAGTTATCTTGGCCCGGGGACAAAAATGGGACACTTTAGCTATATCGGTGATGCACAGGTTGAAAACGACGTCAATATCGGCGCTGGCGCCATTACTTGCAATTATGATGGTAAAGCTAAATACAAGACTCAAATTGGTGCGAATGCATTTATTGGGAGTGATACGTTGCTTGTAGCTCCGGTAAACGTCGGCGCGCGTGCCATCACTGGCGCCGGCGCAGTTGTTACCCATGATGTTCCCGCCGATACGTTAGTCTATGGCGTACCCGCGCGGAGTCGTCCTGCTGATTAATCTATACTGCGCGGAAATGAAGTGAACGCATCTTCTTGCTCAAGCGCCGCCAGCAGGTTTGCGTCCATATCATTTCCGCTCGGTGTACTTCTGTTGAGAATCCAATTCTAAATCTGTGCTGTTCATGAAAGAATTTCAAGGAGTTTATTGTGGAATCTGACCCGTTACCGTGGACGATTCTTGCTATTACTTTATTGCTAACCGCGTTAACGAGCGCTTTAGAACTGTCTTTCACCACTGTCAATCGCAGTGATATTCGGCGTAATGTGGAACGAGGCATAGTCAATGCACAGTTACTAGATGAGTTGTTAAGCCAAACGCCAACTCTCTTTTTGTCACTAAATTTGCTGAAAAATATGGGGGTTGTATGCAGCGGCGCAGCCAGTGCGTGGATCGTGCTTACTTCCACCAATCTATGGGTGGTGATGACATTGGTCCTCATGCTATGGATCCTCCTTGCCTTGCTCCAACCGTTATGGCGAGCCGCACTCTTGGCGCGTGCCGACACCCTTGCCTATGCCATGGCGCCAACCGCCAAATGGTTGACCGTTCTGCTTCGCCCGCTGACTGTACCCATTTTACAGTTGTATACATGGACTAATCCTCTGGACGCCAAAGTGCACGAAGATAGCTCGGCTTTGACGGATGATGCGCTACGTATGTTGATGAGCCCAACTGATAACCCTGAAGATATCGAAGAGAATGAACGGGAGATGATTGCCAGCATTTTGGAAATGAATGAGACCGTCGCGCGTGAAGTCATGGTGCCCAGGATCGACATGGTGGCCATGAGCGTTGAGACTACATTGCGTGAATCGCTCGATATTATTATTGCTGCCGGTCATAGTCGCATCCCTGTCTACGAGGAGAATATCGACCATATTATTGGGCTTTTGTATGCCAAAGATCTGCTGCGCTGTTTTCGGGACAACGAGACGGAAATGCCGATTCGCGCCTTGTTGCGTCCGGCCTATTTTATTCCAGACAGTAAAAAGGTGGATGCACTTTTCCAGGATATGCAGAAGCACCGGGTTCATATTGCGATGGTGGTGGATGAATATGGCGGGACGGCGGGCCTGGTCACCATTGAAGACATTATTGAAGAGATTGTCGGTGATATTCAGGATGAATATGATATTGAGGAAGATACCTATATAGAGGCGATTGGCGCCAATGCCTACTTGCTCAACTCACGTTTGGATCTCTATTCTCTGTCCAAATTGCTCGACATTGAGTTAGACACCGATGCTGCTGATACCTTAGGCGGATTGATCTATACATTGATGGAGCACGTACCGGAACAAGGGGAATATGTCGAGCATCAGGGCTGGCGTTTTACAGTCATTGCGCTGGATGGGCGTCGGATCGAGCAAGTCCGCGCCGAGCCGCTGCACCCGCTCTCTCTGGATCCGATGGAGCAAGTGGAGCAGGCCCAGCGTTCTGCTTTCGGTTCACCTGCTGCAGGACAATCTGCTGCGGGACAGCCTGCTGCGCAACGCTCTGTGAACAACAACGATTCTCTTGTCAATATACATGCCGCGGATTAACCGATGACACAGTCAATTCCCGCTGCTGAACTGGTAGCACATGCATTGCGCGCTCGACACTACGCCTATGCACCCTACAGCAACTATCTGGTTGGCGCAGCCCTGCTGACGTCAGATGGTGCTGTGATTTTGGGATGCAATGTTGAGAATGCCTCCTACCCGGCTACGATCTGTGCCGAGCGGGTTGCCTTGACCGCCGCGATTGCCCAAGGTCACCGTGATTTTGTGGCCATTGCGGTGGCGACGGTCAATGGCGGCTCCCCCTGTGGCATCTGCCGCCAAGTGATGGCAGAGCTAGGCCCAGCCATGACGGTCTATATCAGCGATGCCCAGGGCCACTTTCAAACGACAACGGTGATGGAACTCCTTCCCGGTGCTTTTCGGGGCGATAGCTTGGTAGTTGCCAGCGAGTAACTGTGACTTCGGCAATTATCCTCTTGGCAGCTATCTATGAGCGAGTCAAATATCTGTAGACCATTGTATCCTTGCTATACTTACATGTCACCTCGTTCGCATTTGAGAATGCTCACTACACGTTGTGGTCTACTGAGTATAAATACGGAAACTCGTTGGCGTGGTTGTAGCGCCAATTTACGCAATAAAAAGCCAGGGATCGGTCCGATCCCTGGCTTTTATGATCAAGCGCAATTCAGTTGCTGACATTTTTGGCTTGATAGGATGCAATTGTCAAAAAGGCTATTTTTCGCTGCCGTTACTCTGGTGGTCATTCGTCCCATTTGCCTTAAAGATCTCTTGAATGCCGCCTAGGGCGCCCAAGACACCGCTTGCTTCATAGGGCAGAAAAACCTTGGTGGCGGTGCCATTGGCAATGGCCTTGAGTGCATCAAGGTATTGAATGGCGATCAACTTGTCATTCGGGTTCGCGTTGGCAATTGCGCTATAGACAGTGGTAATCGCATTTGATTGACCGGTAGCTTCAGCCTCGATTTTATAGCGCTCGGCATCGGCCACCCGCCGTACCGCTTCCGCTTCACCTTCTGCCGCCAAAATGCGGGCAGAGCGCAGTCCCTCGGCCTCGAGAATTGCGGCGCGGCGTTCGCGTTCCGCCTTCATCTGCCGGTGCATTGATTCGGTGACATCGGTGGGGGGATCAATGCGCTTAATCTCAACACGAACCACACGCACACCCCATTTGTCGGTGGCATCGTCTAATACTTCACGGAGTTTGGTGTTGATCATATCGCGTGAGGTCAACGCCTGGTCCAGTTCAGTCTCACCGATCACGTTACGCAGGTTGGTCTGGGCCAATTTGGTGGCCGCATTGTAGAAGTCCGCCACATTATAGGTCAACTTGACCGGGTCGGTCGCTTCATAGTAGACAATGGCATCGACTGTCACTACCACATTGTCTTTGGTGATCACCTCCTGAGGCAAGACATCGACTACCTGCTCCCGCATATCCACTTTGCGTATACTGTCGATAAAAGGCACAATCAGGGTGAGTCCTGGCTGTGCTGTACGGAGGTAACGCCCGAGCCGTTCGACCACGCCCTTTTCAAAGGGCGAGACAATGCGGATGCCAGTGATGGCCAGGATGAAGACAACGACTGCCACAATTGCTAAAAAAATCAAGAGCAATGTATTTGCCATAAAAAACTCCTTATTCAATCTCATGACGTACGCGCAAACGCGTACCTTTTACCTCAAGTACCACGACCTTGGCGCCGGCAGGGATAATCTTGTCATCCACCGACTCGGCCAGCCATTCCTCTCGCTCCACCCGGACACGGCCTTGCGCATTTTGCGGATCAATGGGCACGATAACGATGGCCTCTTTGTGGAGCACCCGGTCGATGCCCACACTGTTGCTCTGGTTGCCGCTAATGCGGTTCGCCAGCGGGCGGGAAAAAATCACTGCTGCTGCCGAAACCAAGATAAAAGCGCTCATCTGCCAGGCCATACTAAAATTCCAAAAGGCCAATATGGCGGCCGCACCGGCGCCAAATGCAAAACAGATTAAAAAGAAACCGGCGGTAAAGATCTCGGCAATGAGAAAAATGAGTGCAAAAACTGCCCAAGTCCAAGGAATGAATTCATCCATATCAACTCCCTTACTTCTAGTAGCGCCACTTAAGCCATTACAGAAAACATGTAACGCGCTTGTTACTCTGTTAGTAAACCCGGTTTTACACTGTTACTATACACAATCGGCGTGAACGGCGCCTGACCTCTATCTGACACGAAACTGACCCGCACATGACAAAAGCCGGCGGGCAAGTGCACCGCCGGCTTGTTAGGCGGTTCCAGAAAAATAAATACCCAGCCTACGGGCACCCGCAAGGGGATGCACCCTACGGATCTGGGTAATTTAAATTCTGGAGCCGCCTTATACTAAAATCGAGGCTTATCTAGGTCTGCGGGTGAAATCGTTCCATTATTCGCTGGTAATTGCAACGATTTCACCGCTTCGCCCATATGCGCGGAAATCGAAATGAAAATTTATGGTCTATTGGGCTGCTGGCTTGGCTTGACCTCCTAAGGCGGCCAGCAGTTGGTCAGCCTGTTCAACAGAAATCTTGCCTTCGCTCACCATGCGTAGGATCATACGCCGTTCATCCTCATTAATAGGCGTGACGGCCTGTGGCGCATGAGGTGCGTGGGGGACATGAGGCGCATGGGGCGCATGAACGACGTGGGGGGGCCGTGGCGGTGGCGCACCACGCCACTGGGAGCGCCGCTCCTGCCGCTCTGCGGCGCGGGCTGCTCGCTCCTCTGCGGTCCGCGCCCGCTCTTCGGCATGACGCATGGCTTCGGCAATCTTTTCTTCGGCGCGCCGCATGGCGCCCTGCACCTTCTCCTGCACCCGTACTGCGATTTCGTCACTGCTGCCAAAGTCGGCCAATTTTGTGTCGAGGTGACGCACCAGATGTTCCATCTGACGTTCGACCTGCCCGGCCACCTGTTGGGCAAACTCGGCGGCGCGTGTCCCAAACTCCGCGCCGAATTCTTGACCAAATTCGGCGCCAAAGCTCGCACCAAAGTCGGACCCGAATGGATTGGCGCCGGCCGGCTCACCGGATTGACCGATCAGCTTGATGTCACCGCCGGCGGTAAGCTGGAGCGCAGCATCACCGGCACCGAGGGTGATCGCCAGCGTATGTTCGACGCGCCGCATGGGCGCCGGCAGGCGTTTGAGTTCGATCTCGCCGCCGCTGGTCGCCTGGATCACGACACTGGCCGATTCCGGCAGACGACAGGTGATGTCGCCACCGGCCTCCACCTGGCACGCCGCGCCGGCTTGCAGGGGCAGGCGCAGCGTGGCATCACCGCCGGCTTCTGCTTTGATGACGCCCAGCACCTGTTGCAAGGAAAGGTCACCGCCGGCGGTCACATTGCAGTTGCCTTGAACATTGCTAATCCGTGCATCACCGCCTGCATTTTCAATCTGGACATTGTGGGCAACCTGCTGTAAAGAAAGGTCTCCATCACTGCTGGCCACGCAGTTGCCCTGTACGCCGTTAATCCTAGCATCGCCGCCCACATTTTCAATCTGCACGTCATGCTCGGCCTTTTGCAAAACAAGATCGCCGTGAACTTGTTCAAGTTTGAGCGCCCCCACATTATGTAGCTGAGCGTCGCCATTGATCTCTTCAATCTGTAGTTCGCCAAGAATTGATTCAATTCTCACATCCCCTTCCGCCTGTTGCAACGTCAATGCGCTGGCGATTGGGGCCGTAATCGTGCAGTCACTGTTGCAGTGTAAATAGATTTTATGCTCTTCCACCCGGACTTCCAGTTCCTCGTCATAGTCAATCTGTACTTCCGACGGCGCACCGCCGCGAATGACCAGGTCACCACTGATCGTCTCAATGATGAGGGTGGGGGTAACGGGGGTTGGGATCTTCTGTTGCTTATTCATACATTGTCTCCTTATAAGGTTCTGTTGACATTACCTGCCCAAGGGGCTCCCAGGCCACGAGTAGCATTACCCATACCGGCATATTCCACCAGCAGTGGCCTGTGAAATGTCAACGACTCCTAAAATTAGCGATTGGGCATACCGCCTAAAAATTCCATTGCTTCCTCAAAAGTAATCTCACCGCTCTCCAAATCTTGGAGCACTTTGCGCCGTTCTTCCGGCGCAATGGAGGCATGTTCCTCACGGGCTGGCTCATGGCCCAACGCTCGAATCACCTCATTCAGACGGGTGCGGAGAGTTGGGTAGGACAAACTTAGTTCTTCCTCCATTCGGTTGAACTTGCCTTCACAGCGCACAAAGATCTCTACGAAGCGCAACTGCTCCGGTGAGAGCTGGGCAAAGGGAATGTTGATGGCAAATTCACCTTCCACCGTCAACCCGCTTGCCGGGCAATAAAAGCGGGTGACGATGACAGGGCCACCGCCCAAAGGACATTGGGTGGGTAAGGGTAACATCAGTCAAGCTCCTTATGTGGATAAGACTCGTGATAACTCACTATGCTGTTCCGGTAGTGCACGCTGTTGCAACCAAATGCCGGCAGTAACCAATGCCTTGCCGGTTGTGGCAGCCAAACGCGCACCTAATGATGCCTTGCCGTTCCCGGCTATAGCCATACGGCAAAGCCGATGTTGTTCAGCCTCTTGCAACAAGACCGCGTACCGGTCATAGGCATTTTGAATCAGTTGGTAGGAAATTGTGTCGTGCATCATTCAGTTCTCCTTATTGAAAATCGGTCACTGATCAATAGGATAGCACAACATTTTTAAAAAATCAATAGTAAATTTTAAAAATCCAAAAATTTTAAGAAATAAAATCAATAATATTGATATTAAATTTTGTTTTTATGGTTTCTGTGCGAATTTGTCTTCCTGGAAGGGGGCGACAGTTGCACCTCATCTATGCAAAATAAAAAATCCAGGACGTGTCATGTCCTGGATTGGTAACTTTGGGATGGTGAGCTAGATTTTTCAGATTTAGGGAGCAGGCCAGTGAAATTGTGCGTCGTTCAGGGTCGTTGCGACGCGTTTGCCATCGACACTCACTGTAATCGGCAGCGCGTTGGAACCAGCCTGCCGCTGCAGGGTCAACTGATAGTTTTGCGGTGTTAATTGTGGTGGGAGGCGATAGTGGAAGGTCACCGTCTGCTGTTGCCCGACCGGCAGTACAAAATAGCCGCCAAAGTATTGGGTGTGGTTTTCGCTGCGTTGGGTTACGACCGAATTCTCGTCTACGCCCTCGATCCCTAATAAATGGCTGCCGGATGGGACGTAGAGCCGGACATAATCATAATAGCAGCGTTCGACCAAGAAGTTATAACTCTCGCCATAGCCAGGTGTGTTGGTGCAACTGTAATTTGCGAGTTTGATTGGATGCGTGTAGGTGATGACTGCTGTCGCGACAGCAGGCGCACTCGGCCCATCAGGCCACGCAACCGAATAACTCAGCGTACGTTGCAATACGGCATCCACCTTATTGTAGCCCATATTGGTGTCAACCAAGGCCAGAAAGTCGCTGCCGGCCTTGAGATGGATACCCCCATCCCAGCCGAGTTCTGCAAAGCGGCGGGCAAGATTGGGCTCATCAACCCAAACCTGAATGGCGCGTCTACTGAGTGCTGCCTGTACATTGAGGAACAACTTGGCGTAGTTGAGTTGGCCACTGCCCATCTTTTGGCGCGCAGCTTCCACAAGCAATGACATAAAATTTTTACGCTGACCCCACCAAGCATTAAAGCCGCTGGAGGTCGTGCGCAGGTCCGTGCCGACCGGATTTTCCCACATCTGCAAAATCTGTTCGACAAAATTGCTGCCGGTCAGTGGTTGGTCGGAGCCAGACAGTTCCAAGGGACCCAAAGCATCAACGATGAGTTCGGCGGCCTGCAAATCGACTGTTACCACGCCGGAAATGGATTCACCCGTCTGTTGGGCATAAAAGCCCTGAATCAAACGGGCCGTCGTGGGCAGATCGGGGGACCAATTTGCGTCCCGCAAGACGAGCAACTGGATGCCCATATATTGCTGCATCGGCTGTGGCGCCGGCGGATATTGCAAGTTTTCCCGAAAGAAGCTATAGCTGTCCACAAAGTCGACACTGCTCAACTCGCCACTGGTCAGCGTCACCTTGCCCACCGCCGAGATAAAACCGCCGGTAGGCCGCAATTCATGATTGTTCTGCACCAAAACCAGATAGGTGCGTGGTCCATTCATGCCCATTAGGTCGGGCAGCGCGGGGCCAGCTTCTTGAAAAAGACTTTGGAGCATGGGCAACAGCGGATTCAGTTGTTTGGTCGGTGCTGCTTGGGCGGATTGCAATGGGAAGCTGACCAAGAGGGCAAGGCCGATGACCAGCAAAGGCAGACGCCATCTACGCTTTATCTTAGTTTTGGAGCGGCAGGCATTGATAGGTAGGGACATTGTTGGTAGATGCAAAAGAAATTGTTTCATAGTGAATCGAGCGAAATCCAGTTGGGCATAGGACAACTTTTTGTCAATTTACGGCAGTACATCCTTGAATGCAAAGCCTTGGTTGTGCCTATTGCCTGAACCATTTCAGGCGCAATAAAATAGGACGCTAATACGCGCCACGTCCGCGCAGCACTACGGTAAAGGTGCGCCAGAGGATCTGGAGATCCAGCCACAGCGAATAGTTCTGAATATAGTAAATATCCTGCTCTGTATGCAAATGCATCAAGTTGTCGCTGCGGCCGTTGACCTGCCACCAGCCGGTAATGCCCTGAGGAACGGCCAGCCGTTTATGTTGCCACGGCTCATAATGGGCGACCAGCCAGGGCTGTTCCGGACGCGGGCCCACCAGACTCATTTCTCCCTTAAAGACATTGACCAACTGGGGCAATTCGTCAATGCTGGTGCGGCGCAGAAAGCGGCCGAGCGGCGTAACCCGGGGATCATCGGCAACTTTGTGGACAAGATTGCCGTCTGCATCGCGGATATTGACATACCCTTGCAACTTATCCGCATTGACGACCATGGAGCGAAACTTGAGCATCCTAAAGAGTTGCCCATTTTCGCCGACCCGTTCTGCCAGATAGAAGATCGGGCCGCCATCTTGTAATTTTATGGCTATCGCCACCGCAAGCAACAGCGGCGCACAAAGCACTAACCCAAGCGAGGATAAGAGAATGTCAAAGATGCGCTTGACAAAACGTTGAAATTCATTGATTGCAGGGTCGCGCAGCCCGATGAGCGGAATGCCCCCTAAGCTTTCCACGGTGGCGCCAAAGAAAGCCAGACTAAAATATTCAGGGGCAATGCGAATGCGCACTGGTAGGCTTTGCAAGACCATAATTAAGTTAACAATCCGATCATGGGCGCTGGCCGGCAACGCAATTAGAATTTCATCCACCCGCTTTTGGGTGACAATCTTGGCCACAGCATCGATATTGGCCAGGACCGGTACACCCAAGAGCGTACGGCCGCGCTTCTTTGCGTCATCATCCAAAAAGCCGACAAACTCAACCCCCGGCCAATGTTGGCGGTTGAACTCCTCAACAATCTCTTGGCCCATGGTGCCGGCGCCAATCACCAGAATCCGCGCCACACTATTAGTGGTGTCATAGCGGAGACGGTGCCAGGCCCGCAAAAGAACCCGATAGAGCAAAAACGCGGTAAGGGTGAGCAGACAGAAGTAGATATAGGCCAGGCGCAACAGTTGGACGTTGCCCAAATAGAGCAAACCGGCCAAGGAGAGTGCGGCCACAACATGGGCCAACAGGATGCGCTGAAACTCATCTATCCAGCGGATGATGCGCCGCGGCGTGTAGACATCCAGGATGAGAAAACAGGCCATCCACAGACCGCCAATCAGCAGATAGAGACGCCAGGAGGGCAGATAGACCCACTGTGGCACCCATTCGCGCTCAACGTTCTGACCATAGGGCAATGTAAAACGCAACTGGAGCGCCACCCAAAAGGAAAACTGGACGGCGACGCTATCGATCAAAAAGAGGCTGGCAATGTAATTGGTGCTGAAACGCTTGAACATAATTCTTACTGGCCGAGGTGCTTATGACATTGATGTTCGCTCTGATCTACGGGTATCCGAGTAGTATACGTCCAATCCGTGCGAAAGGGTACGCTGATCTTCTGGTGCGTATGACATTCATTGAGTATCCGCCGTTGCGCGTAGTACTGGCGTTGGACAGTACTACAGTGGGATAGTGGGATAGTGACTGGCTTGCTATCTTATGCGCTGGCTGCGGTCGTTGTCTGCTGGGCGCTGTCCTGAGACTGGGCAGCTGCTTGGGTGGTCAAAAAGAGTTGTGTGATTAGCGCAAAGAGCATCCAGGGCAAAAACGATAACTTTGTGCCCCACGTGACCGCATCTAATAGCCCGTGGACCAACATGCCGACCAGACTGCCCGCGGCGCCAATGGCCAGTGTATGCTGCAACGGTGTGCTGTGGGCACTGCGCAGCGTGATGATCAACATGACAAAGAGATTGATCAGGAGCGCCAGATAGGCAATCAATCCTGGGAGACCAAGGTCCAAACCGATTTGAAGAAAAAGGTTATGGGCATGGGGGTAGCTCTCGATGGGAAACGAAAGCGGATAGAGTAATGGGATTACAGTGGTAAAGGTGCCAATCCCAATGCCGGTGAAAGGAAAATCAGCGACGGCAATGAGTGAAGCCTGCCAGATTTCGAGACGACCTGCTATGCCTTGGAATGATTCGCCTTTGCTTAACCATTCAGCGGCTGCTTGTGGACCAGCCAGATACAAACCACTAATGGATGCTACACAGCCTAGGATTGCGATTATTTTGAAACGGCGAAAGCGGAATGATGACAGTGTAACTATAGCAGTACTCAATCCAAGAACGCCGCCTCTACTTTGGGTTAACAAAAATGCGGTCGACATCATTGCCGTCGCCAATAGACAGAAGAAGAACACACGGCGACCATGTTCCTTCCGATCCAGTAACACTGAAAGTGAAAGCGGGATAATCAGAACCAGTGCACCCGCTAAGACATTGGGATGAATTGTCTCACCAAGATTCATCTGCGTCTGAAATAATGACATCAAAGTATGCGCCGTAAGTACTCGCGTTTCTGAGCGCAAAACTAAAATGAAAGGCGTGAGCATTGATAGACCAAGACCACACAGGATTAATAGTCCACTCATTAGGTCTGTACTGCTGCAAATGCCAGGAAGTTGCAGTAGTGAAGAATAAAGTGCTATGGCGAATAGAATATAACCAACAGCGATCACAGAATGCACCTGATCACTCGATACCCAAAGAGCTGACGCCATGGTGAAGATGAGGACAACATGTAATCCTGTCAAGGGAGAATGTATATGCACTATCCGCATCATCGCAATAACGTTAGTCGGCTCTTTGGACTGAGTTGCCTTTTTTGTTATTTGCGACCAGCGAATGAATGCAACCGGTAGATCGCACGGACCAAGTAGTAATAACAAAAATAGAAAATAGGGATGCCAGGATAATGAGAATAGTTTTGCCGGAAGAAGGGTCGGTATCCCAACTAGTAAGACTCCTAAGAATGTGAATAAATGGAGGAAGTCGATATGCCGTGAATTCAACAAATCTTCTCCGCTAGGCTACCCATTGTTCATACGGCATCAAGTTTTCCAGCAGATTACTGTACTCAATGGCAAGTTTATGGCGGTCATAATACTTGGAGACATACTTATGTCCATTGATGCCCATCCGTTTACGCTCTTCTGCGCAGGTATACAAATGACAGACGGCCTCTACCAACTCATCTGCGGATTCAGGTGTTATGCAAAGGCCAGCTTCCGCATGTTTAACAATGGTGGCTGCCTCCCCCTTCACCCCTAAAATAATTGGGATGCCACATGCCATCACCTCGAACATTTTTGAAGGGATTGTGGATTCAAATAATTGTACATTTCGCAAGGGAACTACTGTAATATCGCTAATTCGGTAGTAATCGGGAATTACCTCCCGTGGCTGTGATCCCAGAAAAGTGACATTAGTAAGATGAGAAGCCGCTGCTGTTTCAACCAACGTTTCGCGTTCGGCTCCATCTCCAACTAGTACAAAATGAACATCAGCAGCTAATCTTTGTAGTTGCCGTGCCGCTTCAATGACAGTCATGAGCCCTTGCGATAACCCCATTGTGCCAATATATGAAACAACAAACTTACTTTCAAGGTTCAAATTCTTCTTTAGCTTAATGCTCTGTTCGCTTGGATAAAAGCGGGTAAGGTCGGTGGCATTAGGGATAATTTTGATTTTAGATTCCGGTACACCACGTTCTGCCAAAATCTTTGCTGTACTTTGTGTTACGCCAATGACCATCTCTGCCTTATCATACAAAAACATTTCCAGCCTTTCCATTGCATCAATGATTAAGGGATTTGTTAACATACCAAGGTCAACTGCCTGTTGCGGCCATATATCACGCACTTCAAAAATTAAGGGCACATGCAAAAGGCGACTTAAGATATAACCTGATAAGCCAAGAAACAATGGTGGCGAACTGGCAATGATCATGTCTGGCCGTGGTTTTAGTAGGCTTCCTATGATTGTTGATAGCATTAGGCTGATATGATTAAGAATGCGTCGATATTTACCTTTATTGGGGGTCGCATAAACAGAAGTACGGCGAATCGTATAACCATCTTTTGTTTCTTCGGTTCTAAATTTTCCATGGTAAGCTGCCGGAATAATACCACTTGGGTGATTAGGAAATCCAGTGAGAACTGTTACTTCATGCTCCATTTCGGTCCACAAGCGGGCAAAATCTGAGGCGCGTGTCGCCCCTCCATTTAGTTCAGGGGGGAAGTATTGGATAATGTAATAAATATGCACTGCGTTTATTCCCTTCTCTATGGCTCCGTTTGTGGCAGGGTAATCAATGATTGTTAATGTATACTGCAAATTATGGCGAAAAATTCCTTAACGATGGCGCAAAGTCTATAGAGTCACGGTAAGGATTGTCTTCAATTGCAATTTTTTCTTGGCTGAGGTACAGGAAAAATGTACAACTGGTGCTGTTTGTTGCTGTTTCCATTCACTAGATAGCCAGCCCTCTTCAACAGTGATTTGGATCGCAGTCGGCTGTTGCACAGTAATTGATAAGCAACAACCACTGTCAAAGTGGGCAAAACAGTGCTGCGCTTCTGTATCAATTGTACAACTGGCGGGCGCAAGATGAAACCACCATTCATATTGATGAATTGCCTGCCCTTCATTTTCGAGTATGTCACTAATTACCCACTGCAGTGGTTCACGATATTCTATTCGCCGACGATGGAGCACTGGGCTTTTCAATCGCATATAGCCATTCTGTTGACCTTCTACCCAAACACTATCAGTTGTCATCTGCCAATCATGTAACTGTGCCTCTGCGATCTCAGCAACTCGAAAATTACCCCAGAACTCTGACTGATTCAATCCATCGACAGTAACTGTATTGTGACATCTTGTACTCCGAAACAGATTGCGCCATTGCCCTGCTTTGTATTCGTAGACCCCTGGATCCACGATTATCGGTTGACAACCAATAACCAACTCAAAACTAAGAGTATCGGCATGAGCGTGGGCTGGTGAATGTGATGGTCCAATTGCTCCACAATCGAAGAGTAGATAAGTTGTTACCCCATCTGCCACACCACGCATAATATAATAGCCCGACTCATTCAACGCAACAGAAGCAGTTGGCAGTGCCGATGACGCAAGTAATAGATAAGTAGAACAACCTTCAGGCCCCATGAGCCATGCTAAATAAGGGTTCAACTTTTCTGCAACAGGCAATTTGAGATTGCTCCATTTAAAATACGCCGCACCTACAGAAAAAAGTTCGGTCAAATTTATTGGATAATTTTGGACACTGTCATTGAGTAAGGGTAATTTCCCATCTGGACGAATGATCGCACGCAAGAAGTCAAACATGCGTACTACCGTTTCAGTAAATATGGCCGGGATCGGCTGGTTGCAGTGTGTAAGCAACAGCATCGTTTCCAGATAATCTTGTAAGACAACCATCTGGTAACTAGTTGATCGTTCCCAGTGGCCGCCATCGGCTAAAATCTGTCTTTGCGCTTCGCGCTCCATAAGCCGCAGTCCACTGCGTAACCATTGTGCTGCTTGATAGTGATCAGCAAGGATCAACCCAGCCCAGACGAGCGCCCTTGCATTGGTAATCAGGTGGTTGTTATCAATATCATATTCTAGATTACTGGCCAGAAACGTAACCTGTTGGTAAAGGGATGACGCCCACCGATCCAATCTCGATACGGCGAGATCGGGACAATTTTGGAGATGTTGGAGTAATGTTGACCAAACGATAATACGACGTGACAACGGGTACGGATTCCAAGCGATCCTATTCCAGAATGGATTTTCTACAATCCAATGGTCAACTAAGGAAGACAACTGGTTGATATACCGTGGTTTTTGGGTCAACTGATAGGCCCAAAGCAGATCATAACCATACTCAAAATAGTGGAGGTTATATGTCCATAGTGGATCACCATCTGGTGAATATGACCAATCGGGAACGGTGTGCGAGAAGCGCACAGTTTGGTTAAGAAAGTTGAATTCGCCAGCACACAGTGCTTCTGCCCGGGCGAGGATAGGGGACAGGAATTGATCTGGCAAAGGATAGCCAAATGGGTTAATTTTGGGGGATAGGAGGCTAGCGATCTTATAGGCCGGAATCGCTCGTTGTTGTCTTCGCCAAAGCTGCTGCAGCGCTAGCCGTCGGAAGCGCCATATAATTTGCAATGGCGTCATACGAGACATTGTTAAATAGTAGTTTCGTAGTTTCATAGCAATGATGACTTCAGTGCTTTATGGCATCGGCAACGATATTGTAACAGGCATTGTGGTCACAAGTGATTCAATGGCACAAAATGTTGTTGCGGTAGTTGCAACAATTTCATGAAATGGAATGGGGGATGGCTCGTTTCTTTGTATTGAACGAAGCAACGCTTGCCACTCTCCCGCATGGCCTTTATCTTGCTTTAGTCGTAGCTGGTGAGTCTGGCGTTTTCCTGTGTTCATTAACGTCAAATGGCGAAAATCTTCAAGCACTGCGCTCCGTCCACCACCAAAGACTTCTATCCGTTCTTTGCCAAGTCCTTTATCACCATTGGCAGCATAGGTGATTGTACCAACGCTACCATCGAGATAGGTCACAAGCAGTGTCACGTTATCGTTAGCATAACGACCTTGGTTGGGCAAAGCCCGGGCTGTTACTTGTTCAGGCAAAGTGCCGGTTAAATAAGTTAAAAAATCGACAAAATGACAAACTTCGCCGATCAATCTGCCACCGCCTTTTTGCGGGTCTTGAATCCAGTTATCAAGTGGAACGTATCCACCGTTGATACGATAGTGGAGTAACAACGGCTCGCGACAACTGACCAAAAAGGCTTTTAACTTTTGCGCTAAAGGTGCAAAGCGACGATTAAAGCCTACCATGAGATGTAAACCTTCTACGTGCTTATAGGCCGCCACAATTGCTGCCAATTCTTCCCGATTTAGGCAGAGGGGCTTTTCACAAAATACATGTTTATTATGTTCTAACGCTGCAAGCACCTGTTCAGCGTGGAGATTATGCGGGGTGGCAATGGCAACCAGGTCGATTTCTTCATCAACATAAATTTCCGATGGATCGGTGGTAGCTTGTGAAAATCCAAAGCGATTCCCACTGTGGACACCAGTTAATCCCGAAGCAGTACAGAGTGTCCGTAGCTGTAAGCCAAGCGTCTTTTGTATGGCCGGTAAAAGTACACTGTTTGCATAGGCGCCAGCACCTAACATGCCTACTCTGATAACGTCACCTGCCGCGTTTTTCGGCTTTGGAGCGCTTTGATTCAAAGTAATGCATTTCGTTGGCGCCAGGGTTGTGGGATAGGTGAGAAGGATGCCTAGATAGGGTTCTGTGGTTGCACCGCTGATCAGTTGATATGCTGCCTGTGCTTCGATAATGGGAAAGCGGTGAGTCGTCAGTCGCCCAACATCTACTTTACCTTTCGCCAATAGTGCGATAAATGCTTGCATATTACGATTTTCAGTCCAACGGACATAGCCATAAGGGTAGTCAATACCGGCCTCTTCGTAGTATGGATCATAACGTCCAGGACCATAAGAACGAGAGAGGCGCAAATCCAATTCTTTCATATAATATGCTTTGCGCGGTATTTCCATGCCTACTGCGCCAACGGCAACAACAACACCCTTATCCCGTGCCAACTCACCAGCGATTACCAATGGATCATTGTTGCGCGTATCGGCGGTGATCAACACCACATCAAAGCCGCGTCCATTGGTGAAGTGACTCCCCGCCGCTTCTGCTTCCTGGCGGATCGTTGCTGCCTCTGCACCTAGTTCCTGCGCTAGTGTCACACGCGCCGGATCGAGATCGATGCCAAAGACGCGACAGCCGTTGGCATGTAAAAGCTGCACTGTCAGTTGTCCAAGTAATCCAAGTCCGATCACGGCTACGTTATCGCCTAACTGTGGCGTGGCCTGCCGAATACCTTGCAACGCAATGGCGCCTAAAGTTGTAAAGGCCGCATCATCGAAAGAAACTTTTTCTGGCAGTTTAACAACTAGATTGGTGGGAATCGCAATGACTTCGGCATGGACAGCATAGCCAAAGCCGGCACAAGCTACGCGATCTCCTACAGCGAAGTCGCTGACATCAGCACCTACTTCAATCACCACTCCGGCAGAACTGTAGCCAAGCGCCATTGGGGCATCCAGGCGTGTTTGCACCGTTTCGAGGGTCGTCAGCAACCCATCGCGTTGGATCTTTTCTTTTACTTGTGCCACAAGATCAGGTCGCGATCGTGCCTTTTGAAGCAGATTTTTCTTTGCGAAATCAACCAATGTGCGTTCTGTTCCCGCAGAGACGAGAGATGCCGCATTTTGTACTACAACCATGCCGGCTTGTGCTGCCGGTATTGGGGTATCCAGGAGATCCATTTGACCAGTACGGCTCGATTGTACTAACTGTTTCATTACGGTATTAAATTCCTATAACGTGATTTTTTTTCGCCCAAAGGTGAGCAATAGCTTCTAGGGCTCGTCAACAGACCAGTGAATTGGCTGCTTAATTTTTAGAAATTCCTAATTACTTGCACTGATGTGGTGATTTCTAAAAGTTTAAGGCTCATATAGGTCTCTGGGTGAAATCGCTTTATTTTCTCGTGGTATTTATTGTGATTTCACTGCTTCGCCCATATGAGCGAAGTTTAATATTCGCGGTGCTAGGTTACTGGTTTTTAACAAAATGTACTTAACTGCATATATAGCGTCGATACCATACATCAAACATAATAATACCAAATAGTTCCAGTGAATTGTCGCGTTTTCCCTGCATGTGCTCAAGACGCAACCGCTGAATTGCGTCCCATTCGAAAATATCTTCACGGTCCAGATACGCTTTTGTCATATTTTCTTCAAAGTAGCGATCAAGAGGGCCTTGCATCCATAGGGCAATAGGCGGACAAAAACCTTTTTTGGGTGTACGTAGATTTTCGGGAGGAATCAAATCACGAAATGTTTCCCGCAAAATTGCCTTGTCAACGCCTTTGCGCAATTTGTGATGATAGGGCATGGCTTGACTGAGTTCGACAATGCGATAATCTAAAAATGGCACACGTACTTCAAGCGCTGTGGCCATGCTAGTGCGATCGGTATATTCTAGAATATTATCGACTAAGTAGGTTTTTACATCCATATATTGAACTAAATTCATGAAATTATGGAAAGCTGGCTCATATTTTTTGTCATCAATATATGTGCGAATCTGGCGCAGTGATGATTGTACATTACAAAAGGGAGTTGATCGGAGGAGTTGTGCCTTAGCTTCCTCATTGAAGTAGTAGGCCCAATGCATATATTGCTGTGCAAAGTCTGGCGATAAGCCATCAAAAAAGAGCTTAAGACGACCAATCGTGGGATTGGTGAAATCGTCTGGGACTCGCTTTAGAATTGTTCGCGCGAGTGGTGCCAATCCAGGGATTTTACCCGCATGACGACCATAGTTAACTGCCTTGTAGCGGGGGTAACCTGCAAAAAGTTCATCGCCGCCGGCCCCTGAAATTGCAACCGTTACATGCTGGCGTGTTGCTTTGGAAATCAAATAAGAGAGATAGAGGGTGGGATTCCCAAAAGGCTGATCGAATGCGGTTACAAGATTCAACATTTCATCAGGCGCCGAGATATCGACGAGCAATTCATGATGATCGGTTTGCCAGCGTTGGGCGACAGCAGTGGCAGTTTCCTGTTCGTTATAGAAATCTACCCCTTGCCCAGTAAAGAGAACGGTAAAGGTTTGAATCGGTTTTTGGGCGTGTTGCGCCATTAACCCAACGATGATAGAAGAATCAATGCCGCCACTTAGAAAAGCACCTAAGGGTACATCGCTAATCATCTGACGTTCAACTGAGTCTTCCAGAAGCGCACGTAGCTGTTGTGACCAACTTATGTTATTCGATGATGCCGTATACGCTGATTCTGATTGAGTTGGATCCCAAAATGTGCCCGACGTTACTTGATTAGCTGCAATATCATACTGCAACCAACTACCGGGTGGGAGCTGATAGATATCGCGAAACGCGGTTTGTGGATGCGGAATATAGAGAAAGCTAAAATAATCCCAAATGGCCTGCCAATTTACCTCTCGGGTAAAAAGGCCACTAGCAAGGATTGCTTTGATCTCACTGGCAAAGACAAAATGGCCGTCTTTATGGATGTAATAAAGGGGTTTGATGCCCACATGGTCGCGTGCTAGAAAAAGCATGCCTTTTCGTTGATCATAGATTGTAAACGCAAATATCCCGTTCAAATACCGCACAACATCTGTGCCAACTTCCTCATAAAGATGGAGGATGACCTCTGTATCGCTATGTGAGCGAAAATGATGGTGGGTTTCTAAATTTATGCGTAACTCTTGAAAGTTGTAAATCTCTCCGTTAAATATAATCCAAATGGTGCCATCTTCATTTTGCATAGGCTGGTGACCGGCGACCGAAAGATCGATGATTGAGAGCCGTGTTTGGCCAATTGCGACCTGACGTTGTGAAATTGGATCGCTAAATTGCCTAATGCCATTATCATCTGGCCCGCGGTGGTCCAAGGTGGCGACCAGCCGTCGAATCAGCAACTCATCAGCATCTACATTGGCAAAACCGGTGATACCACACATGCCTATTTCCTCGCTTCGATAAGTAGCATCAGTCCGTGATTTTTGAAGAGCATGCGGATCAACGGTCGCGGCCACAGACGTTTGGCTAGCTTTAACAGTAGCCCTTGATGACGTTGCCCAACAGCTCCTTGGAGTAGATCACTGAACGACAGGAGGGAACGAACATTGACTGTCGTAAAGTCGGTAAGCATCTGTTGTGCCTGTTGAATGCTGTATGCCTTGGTGCCCGGACTCTCCATGTGGGTCCAGTACACTTGGTTCAAACTCTTGGTAGGTCGACCAGTCAACAGTGCATAACGCAACCATAACATATACCCGGTGAAAGAGTACTTATGATAGATCATGATCCGGGCAGTGCCCCCCTGCCTTAAAACGCGGTAGACCTCTCTGATCGCCTGCGGTGTGTCCGGTGAGTGGTGCAAAACACCCCAAGAATAGACAATATCAAAAGAGTTATCTGCAAAGGGCAACTTTTCAGCATCACCAATTCTAACGTCTGATGTTAAGCCATAGGTAGCCAAACGTTGACGGGTATGTTCGACTGCGCGCTGCGTCAGATCGACTCCTGTGAGGGATCGAGGTTCGTTGCGCGCCCATTCAACATGATCGGCTCCCATGCCCACGCCGATTTCAAGGACATCGCGGTTAGCGCCTTCGATAAATTTGGCAAAATCGGGAATATAGGGCTCAAGTGCGTACCGCGCTTGGCTGTGTGTATCATACTTTTCACGCTCAGTTTCCCCCACGGCATAGATTTCACCACAAGAAGATTCGTTCCAGAAGTCACGAACCGCGGCTTTTAAGTCACTTTGAGCCATAGCAATTTCCCCTTTGTGACCTATTAAGAATCACTTTATTATAGCCTCTTTGTAAATTAACTCGATAAATCCAAGATGAACTATTTAAGTCACCCATTGCTTGATATATTGTCTCATATTTTTGCCGTCACCTGACGAAAGTTTTCCACTAATAACTTAGCTGTTCTGTCCCAAGAGAAGCAACTTGCGCGCTCTAGACCTCTGCGAATCATTGTTTCTTGTAACGCAGTGTCCTCTAACACTCTGCGCCAACTGATGGCTAATTCTGTCGTATTAATAGAACTAAAGTAAAGTGCAGCAGATTGGCAAATTTCATGACAAATAGGTAAATCAGAGGCGAGTACCGGTACCCCTGACGACATGGCCTCCACCAAAGGGTGGCCGAATGTCTCTAATTTTGAAGGAAAAACAAATATTCTCGCCTTTTGATATAACAGTATCAATTCACTATGCGTGACATTGCCAAGGAACCGTACACGATTATTCAGATTTAACTCATCAACCAGCAGGCACAGTTTGTGGTAAAGCTTTTGATCTTCTGCGTGACCAGCAATTAAAAGCTCATGCGTCAAATGGGCTGAATCGGAGGCAAAGTGTGCATAAGCTCTAATCAATAATTCGTAATTCTTATGCGGCATGATACTTGAAACCGCTAAGCTATAGTTATGCTTTAGGTCATCCCAATCTTTGTGAAATGTATAGCGAAATTCGTTCCCAAGACCGTGATAAAGCACAGCAGTTTGTTTGTGTTTGGGCAAAGGTAGATGGCGCTGAATAAAATATCTTAATTCACTTGACACAAAAAGAACACGATCTGCTCTAAGTAGAGATAGATAGACCAATGGCTCACGTGTCAGTCGATAGAAAAATATGAATAACTTTTGATTGAGCGTAGCGTAAAGGTTTAGTGGTGCATAGAAGCTGAAGTTTCTGACCAGAACAACTTTCTTGCAAGGCACTGTCAAAGAAGCCATCTCAATCACTGTGAACAGAATATCAATTTCATATTGGCGCACTAGTGACGGCAATTTTGTCTGTAAATACCACCAACGATTCAAAAAAGCCTCTTCTGATAGAGATACATCGATAATTTTCCAGCTTGTTGGCAGTGCTTTGATAATTCTTTGTTGATAGCAACTAGAGACTAGCACCATGTACTCATTTTCTGTATCGGTGGCGGCAAGTGCTTGTGGCAAATAGTGCATATAGGTGATCCCACCACCATGCCTTGCTGAAAGTGCGTCAATTAGAATTCTCATACTCGTATTCCGTTATTTACTTGACAGAAGCTTGCCATATGCTTCTAGATATGTTTTACCTGCAATCTGTGCGGAAAATTGTTCTTCTGCGAGCTGCCGACCCATCTGTCCCATTGTACGACGCTTTACCGGGTCAAGGATTAATTCCATTAGTCTTTGTGCAAGCAAATTAGCATCCCCAACAGGGGTCAGATAGCCCGATACACCATCTATGACTGCGGTCTCAGGGCCACCACACTGTGTAGCAACCACCGGAAGTCCACTTGCCATTGCCTCGAGAATCACGATCCCAAGTCCTTCTTCATCCGAAGATAAGACGAAGATCGAAGCATCTCGGTACAATTGGGCAAGTTCACTAGTGGGTATATCTTGTCTAATCTCAATGTACTCCGTAATTTTCAGATCTTTAGCATACTGCCAATCGCTTAAAGAAGGTACACTCTTCCCTGCTAATACGAGCCGAGGAAAAGAGGGAAGGGTAATAGATAATTGTTGGTAGGCTTGAAATAATAGACGAACATTTTTGCGTGGGTCCTGAAAACGACCGACAGCTAATATATAAGTTCCGGCAGATTTTGATGAAGGCACAAAGAGTTCCGTATTGACACCTGGCGGCCCTAAGAGTAAGGAAGCTTCATCAATCACCTTAGATAATTCCCTATAAGTGTACTTACTTTCTGCAAAGATAAAGGCCGCTTTAGATAGTGCTTTCTGTTCTAAACGCGTAGCTATCTTTGTCATGAAACTAATCCATGCTTTTTTCTTGCCAGACATTGTCTCAATCAGCGTGGCACGTTCGTTTTTCGTGGTTGTGGCCACAAAAAGGCATACAGGGCATTGTACATTATGTGCAACAAAGCCCCACGCTGGCGTCCCAGCTACCACCTGTACAAGATCATATTGATTTAATAATGTAGTTAAGATATTGCGTGGCTTATACCGTTGAAATTCAAGTTCAGTGAAGAGTGCTCCAACATGTCGATAGTGCCTTTCGCGCCATAGCCCATCAGAAGTTTGAACGCCCTGAAACCAACTCTGCGGAGCGGTTATCCTGACGCTGGTTTGATCGCGCCATGAAGTCGCTAGTGAAATCAAGTAGGGCTCATAGATCTCAGAATTTGCGAGCGTTTCATAAAGGAAATTCGCAACTGTTGGTACACCTCCTCCTTGTGTGACTGATGGAACAACAATCGCAATACGAAATTGAGTCATATCAATAACTCCCAGGTGAAATCATAGCTGCTTTGTGCATTTCAGGTAGCCAGTGCCTGCGTATTCTAGCTGGCTGAGGAAGCGGCTCCTGTTGCAGCAAGGAAAAAAACATCCAAAATCCAACCATTGAAAAAAAGCTATAAGTGGTTGCATTTAAAGAAAGGCTCATGGTCAATACAAAAATAAGCATACCCCAAAGATATGCATCAAATCGTCTTTTTGATAACGGTTTCCATAGGCACCACACAAAAAAGATTAAATGGGCAATTCCTGGAATTCCATATCTAGCTAGGACAAATGTAAAGAATGATTCAGTCGAGGCAATTACACGTTGTCCATCTATAATATCCCCAAATCTAAAAGATTCTGCTTCTGGTGAGCCAATCCAAGGATGGTGCATAAAGAGATCTAAATGGTACTGCCATAACCATGCCCGGCCGGCGCTTGGATCGTAATTGCTAGGATCAAGCTTAAGCATAATCCCTGTCAACCCTCCTACTCGAAAGTTATTAATCATCGGTGTAGCAAGTACTATATAGAGAGAAGTAACTGTGATAATAGGCACTACTAGGAATAGCCACCGCGGGAGCTTACGCAAAACGATAACCGCTGACAAGAGAGCAACAGCCAGTAACACTGCTCTGCTCCCAGAAAATATTACAAAATAGAGGCCGAGCGCCATCAAACCTAGACAGCGTAAGCATTGGTGATTCTTGCTTCTGTAAAGAAGGATATTCACCAGGAAGAGGTAACAACCCACCATGGCGGAGTGATGATGGGAACGAATTAATACACGCCAGTCGCTGCCCATAAAAGGGAGGAGATCAAATTCAAAATTGGCAAACAAACCTAAGAATCGGTGATAGATTATTGCTCCAGGTAGCACAATCGCGTATATTGTGGTATTAAGTGCATGTAAGTTCAGAGGAGCTTCTTTAGCTAAAAGCCAAAAAGCACCAAGACCTCCAAAAAACATTACAACATCTAACGCCCCATTTGCATCACCAGCGGCAATTCGATAAAGTGCCATAACAACTAATAGCAAGAAGAGCTTAAACGCTGTCCGAGGCATCTGTTGTCGGCGTTTTGCCATCACCCACAACATTGTACCTCCCACCATCAATGCTAGCGGGATGAATTTGGCGATTCGGCCGATGGTATGTGTATCATCGAGGAAAGGTACAACAAATGCGTGCCATAGCCCTAATAGGGCGACAATGACAAATGAATGTAGGCTTTGTTTGGTATGTATAGGTTTATAGATTGCTGTCATACATTTGGCTTTGCTACGGTAACGGTCATATTTGAAGATAATATCACAGAGCTTTCACCTGTTTCTGCTATCCACAACAATTTTGCCGGCACGGTTCCTAAGTCCCATATAATACGACGCACCAAACTGTACAGGTTATGAATAATTGGCTTATCTTCATGGCATTTAATCTGTTCAAAACCGATTGCTGAAAAGAGCTGATGAATGGATCGAGATGTAAAGGCGAGTTCATGGGTCAGGTCGCTAAAAAGGACGCGCATGCCATACATGCCTTGGGCATTGGGAACATGCACAATGCATTTGCCACCAGGACGTAATACACGGTAAACTTCATCCAACAAAGCAAATAGCATTGGACGGCTATAGTGTTCCAATACATCCATAAGCAGGATAATGTCAAAGGTATTTTCATTAACAGTTAGTACATATTGATAGATATCGCCGTGTTCAACACAATCGATGCCTAAGCGATGTGCTAAATTCACCTGCTCCCAAGAAATGTCAACACCAGCGAGATTAGAATAACCAGCACGGTTTAGAAAATATAGAAATCCTCCATGCCCACAGCCCAAGTCTAGTATTTTAATGTTATAGTCAGTAGGCACATAATTTTGGATTACATGCTTGATGTAAGAAGCACGCGAGGCAAACAACTGCTCAATGTTTTCGCCCGGAACTCTAGCTTGTCCATCCGAAATATAGCGAGCGTAGAGGCGCTCTTTCCAGGATGTTGTTTCAGTCATCTCATTACATCCGCTTTGGTGCGATTATAGTTTGGATAAGGTACGCATATGCAAAGATTTATATGAAAATTAAGTCAAACGCGCTTGGATTAAGCTCCATTCTGTTAATAAGCGCTGCCTCTCGAACAGAAGAAGGCTGATTGTATAGGCCCCCACTACTGTGGCAGCACCTACGATGACACCAATCAAACCACTTATGTGATCGCCAAGAATAGTTTTTGTGACGATTGCCAAAATAAATGTCATAACGATAGCTGCAACTGCACTGTACATCAATTGATACCATTCTATTGAGATTGACGAGGAAAGCGCTCGCATTTGCAACAACCAAAGAAGTAAAAAGCCTAAGTTAACTACCCAGACGATTACCAATAGATCGCCAAAGAAAGCAGTGATTATCAACGTGGGTATAAAAAAAAGCAACTGCCAAACACGAACTCTTAAAACTGCATTGACTCTCCCAGAAGCGATCAACATTGTTGATATGCCTTTATTAAGTGGTATCAATGCCATAAGCGGTGCCATATGCTGAAAGACGATCCCGGCCAATTGCCATTTCTCTCCATAGAATATTGAGACAATTTCTCGTCCTTGTAACCAAACAATCAAAAAGAAAAATAATGTAAGTCTGAATAACCAGTAATAAAACCTGTGGAAAGCCGTTTGTAGCTTATGTGGTGAGTCTTGAACTGCGGCAAATGTCGAATAAGCGACAGGCTCGACCATTCCTTGGCTAAATTGATGGCCCAGGATTGCCAGCCGGTTAGCGATGCTGTACTGTCCTAACATTGTGGTTCCTAAGAAAGATCCGATGGCCAATTTGTCAGCCCTTTCAAAGATTTCTTCGCCGATCCGGTGACTCATCATTTTCCAACCAAAGTTCCAAATCCAGACTGCAGCTTGTTTATCAAAGATAAATTCTAAGTGGTACTGACTAACCCATATCAGACCAATTAATAGTAGGATCATTTGGGAACTCTCGCGAACTAGTAGCGACCAAATCCCCCAACCAAAAAATGCCGCTATAATTGCGAGTATAAGAGATAAGATATTGGTAATGATATTGATAATTGCCAGAGGACGGTAATTGATATCGCGCTGCAAGATCGCTCTATATACATAGCCAATCATGGAGATTAATTTTGTCCATGAAAGCCAAATAATTAGTGCACCAGTAATAATATCATAGGCCCGAATGACGAACAGCCCTAATGCCGTACCAATAGTTGCTAGTACAACTCCTAATCCTAGAGTTATCCAATAAGAGGTGGAGACAAGATGTTGAATTTTCGGATCGCGGCACTGCACAATTGACTCCTGAGAACCAAAGCCTGCGATCATAAAAATAAGTAGTAAAAGAGAACTTGCAAAAGTATATGTTCCAAAGTCTTCTGGTAAAAGAAGACGTGCAAGCATAATATTGCCGCCAAACGACATAACCGCGCCTACATAAGTTGCAAGGGAAACCCACCCTACACTCGCTAAAATTTTTTTGCCTAGATGGTCTGAATTTGTTTGGATCATTCTAATCGATTATAACTTTTTGTAGTAACTCAGGAATAGTATCTGCTATGGAAGGTCTCGCAAGCGGACAATGAAAACATCGTCAAACATTGTGCGGGCGGAACTGTGAAAATTAAGCACGATGGGTCTGCAAATAATAGGTTCGGAAATATCCTTCACAATGTTTAAATTGGGGAAATAACGGGCATTCAGATAAGCAGCAGTTGCGTAGTGGGTCCATTGTGCAAGAGCATAGCTTGTCACAGTATCCTCGAAATAGTACGGTCCTAAGTTTTCTCCCCGGCGCCAACAACCAGCATAGCCCGCCGTCAGTGATTCATATTCCCAGCCTGCCATTAAATAGAGTTGGTTAGGGTAAACCTTATGAGCCTCGCCTAGTATTCCCATTTGTTGCACTGGATTCGTTGCGTTATCCATGATCAATACTTTTGTTGAGGCGCCATTGCGAGTAACACTTTCTACACGCAAAAGTCCACTTTGTGTACCAAACAGTAGACTCTCGTAGCCAGTTGGCAGAAGTTCTTGACCGCCAGGCCACTCGAAGCCGGCATTAGCAACAAGATTATAGCCTGTGTAACGCTGAATCCACCAGTCGCCAATTCGGACACCCACACCATTAGGTGAGGATAAGGTCGGAGGTAACTGCCACCACAACAGTAGTTCTACCACAGGTCCCAACTCAAGTAGATCCTCATCAACATCGTAGCCAATTAACTGTGCACCATTGGTTAGCTGGTAAGGCTCTATATGTTGCCTATCTCCGCTTGCCGCTCCCAAAATATAGTGTGGGTGCACTGTGTCTTGGCAAACGGACTCCATAATTGCTGACAAATTACTGGTGAAGGCTAGCGCAAAACACGCTCTTGCGGAAGAGGAAATTTCAAGCGCTGCGGTCCAATTTGCGATTGCTTCTCTTTTACGCCCTAACTTCCAGTAACTCCAACCTAATTCTACATAAGCTTCCCCGTCCTTGTGTTGCACTGGTAAAGCGGCTATCATCTCTTCCAAAATTACTCTTGCTCGTTCTACCTCCCCAGCACGCTGTAATGCCTTCGCAAGTTGTAACTGATTAGGATGTTGAGCCTCTGCGTAGCTGTTTGCGAGCCATGTGTAAAAAAGCTGCAAACTGTCCGGGGTTATGTCCTCACCAGCGAGTGCAAATCCTAGTCTCATCTCTTGCACTGCGGATGTCCACTCTTGTTGATCAGAATATTGCTCTGCCCTTAACATATGATGCTGTATTCGGATTCTGTTAATTGCTTGGCTCCATTCCACCTGTTCGACATAGCTTAAATTGGCCAGTGCAAAATATTCTTTGTCATGACTCGCTTTCCACATTGGCATTGTTGTGTTAAGATCGAGCGCGTGTCGAAAACTGAGCAGAGTTGTTTCTTTATCAAGTAAAGTCGCCCCTATGACAGAAAGCAGCGACCAACTACGCCCATTACTGGGGTTCAATTGTATTGATTTTTGTAGCAAAGATTTTGCGTAATTCAGATTTTTAGCTACTTGCGAAGTCGTCTGTACACTCGTGACCATCGGTGCCGTCATGTCAACACATGTGTCAAGACTTGGAGAGCAAAATGCTTTACTATGGGCGAAAAGGAGCGCTGCCTGATTTAACAGGTATCTGCTATAGATTTCTGAATTGACATGAGGTAAAAGTAAGCCAGAGATGGTTAAGATAAATGAAAAAATTAAGATTTTATTCCTAAAAGACTTCAGATAAAAGTTGTTTAATTGCCTAACCATTTATGGACTGCTTTGTTAAAACGTGTCTACGCTCATATAGGCGAGGAGGTGAAATCGTTGCAATTACCAGAGAAGAATGGGACGATTTCACCCGGAGACCTATATGAGCCACGTGTCTATTCGCTATCTATAGTCATCTGCTATTGTATAAAGAAGCTGCAATGCGTTCAGCAGCAGTGCCATCCCAGTACCTTGGCGGCTGATAGTTGTTCTGTCGCCGAAACGTCGGGTCCAAGAAATGCTCTATTGCAGTAACCAAAGCACCGGTGTTATGGTTTACTAGTATATTGGTTCCCTGTGTAATCGTCACTGGTCGTTCTGTGTTAGCCCGTATGGTCAAACAGGGTATTCCTAAATAAGTGGTCTCCTCTTGGACTCCACCAGAATCTGTTAGCACCAATTGCGCATGTGCCTGTACGGCCAGAAAATCCAGATAGCTTAACGGCTCCAGTAGATAGATGCGTTGTTGGTCCAAGGTAAGTCCTAGCGAATCAATCCTTTTACGCGTGCGCGGATGGATCGGGAAGATGATCGGAATCTCAGCAGCGATTGTGTTGAGTGCATGTACAATCTCTGCCAAAGTGTCTGTTCTATCCACATTTGACGGTCGATGCAGTGTAACCAACACAAAGCGATCTAACCCATAATAATGGGCTAATGTCGGCCATCGTTCGGCAGCTTTGGGAAGAAGACGAACCAATGTATCGATCATGACATTGCCAACAAAGTGAATCCGTTCTTGTGGAATCCCCTCATGACGTAGATTGGCGTTAGCATCTTCAGAAGGAGTGAGTAACATATCGCTAATCTGGTCTGTTAGCACACGGTTGATTTCTTCCGGCATAGTACGGTCAAACGAGCGCAGTCCTGCTTCGACATGGGCAATTTTGATTCCTAATTTGCTTGCTACCAGTGCACATGCCAAGGTTGAATTTACGTCTCCTGGAACTACAATCCAATCGGGCTTATACTCTAAAAGTACAGGTTCAAACCGTTGCATAACCTGTGCTGTTTGTTGTGCATGTGAACCCGATCCTACTTGCAAATTAAGATCAGGTTTGGGCAATCCTAGTTCGTCAAAGAATACTTGAGACATATTAGCATCATAGTGTTGACCAGTATGTACCAGCAACTGTTCAAATGCATTGGCATAACGACTCATCGCTTCCATGATCGGCGCAATTTTCATAAAATTGGGGCGGGCACCCACAACAAAAAGAATGCGTTTCATTCACTGTTTCCAATTGGCACTCATGATGTCTAGGTTGATTTTGAAGGTTGATGTATTACTCTTTCTCAGCCTTAATGATTTGTGAGCATTAGCCGCCAAAGCAACTTGATCGTGGTTGAATTAAAACCACGATATAGATTCATCGAAACGGTGACGTGGGGGCAATAGTCGTTTTGCCTAAAAAAGGCTGATAATTAAGATAATTAGAAAGAAAAACGATGGATAATGCTAGTACAGATCCAAGAATTCCTGCGATTAGTATACCTACACCTAACTGTATGCGCGGTTCAAATGTTGTTGGTGGCACAGCCGCTGCGCCAAATCTTACCTCACTGCTTGCCGCCGCCCTCGCCAAATTTAGCTCAGCCACCTTGCTACTTAGTGTTTTGTAGGTTTCCCAGTTCAGGTCTCGTTGTTGTGTTAGTTGGCGCTGGCGGGCGTTCTCAGTCTCTAGCGCAGCTTTGCTTGTGCGTAGCTCGGACAGAGCCGTGGTCAAAGTTTGCGAGACAGTTGGGCTTGCTTGCAGTTGCGCACTACCAGCCGCTACTTTGTCATTGAGATCCACCATGCGCGCCTCCAAGGCTGTTATCAACCCATCTAGGTCAGCCATCATGGCTGCTTGATCGATCTCTGGCAGATCTCTTACTTCTAGTTGAAGATTGGTTGGGGTCATGCCAAAGGCGCGCAGCTTAAGTATCTGTAACGCTGCCATATTGCTGCGTGCTGCACCTTCACCGCCTTGTTCCACTTGGGCCCGCAGGGCATGGGCCGTGCTTAGCTGCTCTTGGGTTTCCTGCCACTGCAGCAAAAAAGCACTTTGCAGAGAGGCTTCTTGAGTGATTCGTTGTTGTAATACAGTGACCAACGTATTTAGCTCATCAAGGCGATTGTTGGCAATAAATGCTTCTAAGTTGGTTTGGCTATTTAGATATTGCTGCTGAGCCTCGGTCAATTCTGCCTCAATTGAACTGAGTACTTCATCGGGAACCTGGCCATAGACTCGGTTGACTTCTTTTACGTATTGATCCGCCCAGGCATTGGCGATCGCAGCAGATTTTTCTGGCGTATCGGCAATGACACTGATTCGAATAAGATCGCTGTCTCCGCGTGCGTTGCCTGAAGTCACCATGTCTCCCGTCACCATTTCTAGTAAATTGGCCGGTATTTGCTCTTTTTCGCTCAGCTGATCTCCTAGCTGTAAAGCTACTGATTGGGCGATTGCACCAGTGGTAACCATGCCTAACAAGGCGCTGCGTCGTGCACTCAGGCTGGTTGTGTCGTTGTTCAAGGTCTCTGGATTTGTCTTAAATCGTTCATCAAAGTTAACATCGCTGACCGTGCGCACAATGGCCACATCAGCACTGGCGACATACTGGGGGGGCAACACCAGCCGCATGGTGAGGATTGCCAACACGGCCAGTACAACAAAGCCCAATGTAATTGCGATAATCTCGCGCCACCAGCGGATCAGGACATCCAGATATTGGCGCAGGTCAATCTCATCTTCCGCCACCCACGGGTCGCGTGTGGGGGCGGCGGTTTGTACTTCTGTAGTCATGAATGAACAGCCTTCAACGTGCGGTTATGATCGAATCGGTCTAGGGTATTTTGTCTCATCATAAATTGGATACGTTACCCACAACAAAAATGATACGCCAAAGTTTGCCTTTACAAGGCTATTGGGCGCGCACAACAGCTAAGGATACACAATGGCAGAGGGGCTGGTCAATTTTTCAAGGAGGTGTATGAACGCAAAAAAGGCTATCCGCGAGCAGCGGATAGCCTTCGGTAGGCAAGCCAAGCGGTCAAGGCTCGTCTAAGAAAATTGGGCAAACATGGGCCTGCACCAGAGGTGCAAGATCGCATTTGCCCAATCTCGTCTGATGCGCGCAGAGAAAATGTGTAGCGAAAACGTAGGTTGATTGTAGATTACTAGGATCGATTACTGGGAAATCACATGACGTGTATCCACAATCAGCGTTGCCTGGCGCGCGATGTCGTCCCAGCCATAGGCGTCGTGGTCAGTGGCGATCACGACACAGTCCACCATGCTGAGGGCCACGTTGAGATCGGTGACGCTGACCATCTCCATGCCCTCATGCTGGAAGGAAGGTACATGGGGGTCATGGTAATAGACATGGGCGCCCTTCTCTTCCAACAGGTGGATAATATCGAGCGCCGGCGACTCGCGCATGTCGTTAACATTTTTCTTGTAGGCCACGCCCAAGACCAGAATGCGGCTGTTCTTGACCGCGCGCCCTACGTCATTGAGTGCATCCTGCACCTTTTGCACCCAGTGGCGCGGCATCTCCGTGTTAATCTCGCTGGCCAACTCAATAAAGCGCGCGTTGTAGGCCAGGGTGCGCAGCTTCCATGAGAGATATTGGGGATCAATGGGAATACAGTGGCCGCCCAGTCCGGGGCCTGGTGTAAATTTCATAAAACCAAAGGGCTTGGTCGCCGCGGCGTTAATGACCTCCCACGCGTCCAGCCCCAGTTTGTCGCACATAAGCAGCAACTCATTGGCCAGCCCAATGTTGACCGAGCGGAAGGTGTTCTCAAAGAGCTTGACCATCTCCGCCGCATCCGGCGAAGAGACGGGCACCAAGGTTTCAATGGCCTGGCTGTAGTAGGCACTGGCCACTTGGGTGCAGGCCGGCGTCATCCCACCGATCACCTTGGGCGTGTTATGGGTCATCCAGTCGGTGCGCCCGGGGTCAATGCGCTCCGGCGAAAAGGCGAGAAAGAAATCTTCGCCCACCCGCAAGGCCTGGCTGTTGTTGAGCAAGCGCGGCAACAGAATTTCAGTGGTCGTGCCCGGATAGGTGGTCGATTCCAGCACAATGGTCATGCCGCGGTGGAGATATTGGGCGATCTGATCCGCCGCGGCCACAATGTAGGAGATGTCAGGGTCGCCGGTCTTGTTTAGTGGCGTCGGCACACAGATAGAGACGGCGTCACAATCGGCCAACACGGCATAGTCGGTGGTGGCGGCGAAGGTTCCCTGCTTGGTCACCATCGGTTGCGGCTGGATAAAGGGCGCCGGAGCAAGGGCGCTGTCGCCACCAGCATAGACGGCTGTCGGCGTCGATAAATGGTGTGCGCCATTCGACCCACCCAACACATAATGGGCTAACTCCGCTGACGTAATATCGCCAATATAGGATTCACCCCTGTTAATGGCATCGACCTTCCGTTGGTCCAGATCAATGCCCGTAACCCGATAGCCGGCCTTGGCAAAATTTAAGGCTAAAGGCAGCCCAACATAGCCCAACCCAATGACCGCGACATGCGCCTGGCGCGTCTGAAATTTTTCGACAAGTAACTCTTGCATAGACACCTCACATACCAAACGTAGACCGATTGTATAAGTACGCTTCGCTTGATTACACTTTGCGAGTAGCGAGTAGCGAGTAGCGAGTAGCGAGTAGCGGGTGGCGCGAACCGAACACGCCACTCGCTACTCGCCACTCAATGTCATTAAGTTAACAGTAATCAGTTCCCCGTTTTCAGTAGTCAGTCTCGAACCACACACTGTAAACTGAGCACTGATAACTTTGACATGATAATTTCTTAACTTAATGACATTGACTCGCCACCCGCTACTCACCCTTAATCATGCCCTGCCGCACCAAGTATTCTAAGATCTGGGTGATGCTCTCTTCTGTGCTGTGCACGTCGGTTTCGATGACCAACTCTGGCCGCACTGGCTCTTCGTAGGGTGAAGAGATGCCGGTGAACTCTTTAATCTCGCCACGTAGCGCCCGTGCGTAGAGCCCCTTGGGGTCGCGCCGCTTGCAGACCTCTATGTCACACTTGACATAGATTTCAATAAAGCGTCCCGGCGGAATGAGGGTGCGGGCAAAGTCGCGGTCGGCGCTAAAGGGTGAGATAAAGGTGCAGAGGGTCAGGTTGCCGTGCTCAAAGCCCAAGTGCGCCACCTCGGCCACCCGGCGAATATTCTCTTTGCGGTCGGCGTCGGAAAAGCCTAGATCACCATTCAGGCCATGACGCACATTATCACCATCCAGATAAAAGGTGCGGCAGCCCAGCTCAAAGAGCCGTTTCTCCAGTTGGCGGGCTACGGTCGATTTGCCGGAACCGGAGAGACCAGTAAACCACAGCACCGCGGCGCTGTGGCCATTCTGGCGTTCACGCGCCCCACGGGTAATCTGACTGCTCTCCCAGACCACATTGCTCGACCTCTGCCGCTCCGGCTGTTGGGGCACCACTTCATCCAACGTGCGGGCGCGACGGCGGATCATGCCGGCGGCGACCGTAGTGTTGGTGTGCGGGTCAATCAGAATAAAATTACCGGTGCCGCGATTGAGTTGATAGGAATCAAAGAAGAGCGGCTGCGTGGTGGTCAGTTTGACCCGCCCGATTTCATTCAGGCGTAGCGTCTCTACGCTTTCGCGATGCAGCGTATCCACGTCAATCCGGTAGTTCAACTCATTGATAAAGGCGCGGACACGGCGTGTCGAATGTTGCAGGATATAGGAGCCACTGGGATTCATAGGCTCTTCATTCATCCAGCAGATGGTGCACTCCAACTGGTTGGCGACCTGGGGCAGGTTGTTTTTGCGCACAATCATATCGCCCCGACTCACGTCGATTTCATCCTCCAAGGTCAGGATCACCGAATCGCCGGCAATGGCTTCGTCCAACTCCCCTTCGTAGGTGACAATGGATTTCACACGGCTGCTTCTGCCCGCCGGCAAGACGACCACCTCTTCGCCGGGGCTAATGCTGCCGGAGGCAATCTGGCCGGCAAAGCCGCGGAAGTCCTGGTGAGGACGGATAACGGTCTGGACTGGGAAGCGGAAATCGACCAGGTTTTGGCTGGCGCCGACATTGACATGCTCCAGATGATGCAAAAGGCTGGGGCCATCGTACCAGGGCATCTGCTCGCTCTTATGCACCACGTTATCGCCCTTCAAGGCCGAAATAGGAATAAAGGTGAGATCGCGGAAGGCCAACTTGGCGGCAAAATCGCTATATTCGGCCACAATGCGTGCATAGGCATGTTGGTCATAGTCTACCAGGTCCATTTTGTTGACAGCGACCAAAATATGGGGAATTTGCAGCAGCGAGGCAATAAAGCCGTGGCGCTTGGATTGGGTGACGACACCCTTGCGCGCGTCGATCAAGATAATGGCCAATTCGGCAGTCGAGGCGCCCGTGACCATGTTGCGGGTATATTGAATATGACCGGGAGTATCGGCAATGATAAATTTGCGTTTTGGTGTGGCAAAGTAGCGATAGGCGACATCAATGGTGATACCCTGCTCCCGTTCCGCACGCAGGCCGTCGGTCAATAGCGCCAGATCGACATAGGCGTCGCCCCGTTGCAGGCTGGCGCGCTCCACTGCTTCCATCTGATCCTCAAAGATGGCCTTGCTGTCGTACAAAAGCCGACCAATGAGGGTGCTCTTGCCGTCGTCAACGCTGCCGGCAGTGGAAAAGCGCAGCAGGTCCATCGCCAGATAATCAGCACTGATCAGATGGCTTTCCACTTCGGTTTGAATATCGGTGTGCTCATGTTGACCGTTCAACGCTGGGTGGACGGCTACTTGTTCTGAAATCATAATTTTTCTCCCAGAGTTATACTGAGCTGCGCCAGAAATTAACATTTTGCACAGGAGTAAAAATGTTAATCTGTGCTGCAGCGGAGTATAGATAAGTCGCGTTAAAAATAACCTTGACGTTTACGGTCTTCCATGGCGGCTTCCGAGCGTTTGTCATCGGCGCGCCCGCCCCGTTCGGTCACACGTGCTGAAGCCACTTCCTGGATAATCTCGTCTAGGGTGCTGGCGTCAGATTCGACGGCGCCGGTGCAGGTCATGTCCCCAATCGTGCGGAAGCGGACCTGGCGTATCTCAATCTGCTCCCCTTGGTTGGGGCGCACAATCTCAGATGCTGCTAAGAGGATGCCCTCGCGGCGAATGACGTCGCGGCGGTGGGCAAAGTAGAGCGAGGGGATCTCCAGTTTGTGGAGCTGGATATATTGCCAGATGTCCATTTCGGTCCAGTTGCTGAGGGGGAAGATGCGGAAATGTTCGTTGGGATTTTTGCGCCCATTATAGAGCCCCCACAATTCTGGTCGCTGGTTTTTGGGATCCCACTGGCCAAAGGCATCGCGGTGGGAGAAGAAGCGCTCCTTGGCGCGCGCCTTCTCTTCATCCCGGCGTGCGCCGCCCATCGCCGCTTCAAATTTGAGTTCGGAGAGCGCGTCGAGCAGAGTCACCGTTTGCAACGCATTGCGGCTAGGGTTGGGGCCTGTTTCTTCCATTACACGACCCTGGTCAATCGAGTCCTGGACATAGCGCACAATCAGTTGGGCATTTAGCTTGCGCACAAGTTCATCCCGAAAGTCCAAGGTTTCTTGGAAATTGTGGCCGGTGTCAACATGGAGCAACGGAAAGGGAATACGGCCAGGATAAAAGGCGCGGTAGGCAAGCTGCGCCATGACAATGGAATCTTTACCGCCCGAAAAGAGCAACACGGGTCTTTCAAACTGGGCGGCAACTTCGCGGATCACATAAATTGCTTCCGCTTCTAATTGTTTTAAATGGGTGCGAATATAAGATGGCATAACTTTTCTATCATTCTAAAATAAACTATATTGGCAATGCCGACGCTATTGATAAGTACACACAACAGCGCCAAAGTATAACATAGAAATGTTAAGTCAATTATACGAGATTGTATGTAATATGTCAGTTTACGCTTTGCTTGCAATTGGTTAAGGATGGCAGATAATAAGAAAGCAAAGGCTAACCGCGTCCTCATCCCGTCGCGCCGTTGCCGCCACATCCAGGCTAAGGCTGCGCCAAGCGTGTGCCGACCGCGTGCAAGAAGTAACGGTGCGTTGTGCCCATCAAGCTGTATGCACTGGAATTAAGGGCGGCGTTTTAGGCGTAGATCTGCCGTGAGCACTTGCACCGTTCTGCGCAGGCCGGCCATGGTTCTGCTGGTGCGAATGACGGGATCGACCACATTGTCGCTGACAAAGGTGGCTGTGCCGCGCACGGTGCTCACCGTATCCTGTGCATCTTGGATGATCGGTTTGATTTCGCTCTGCACCATCTTGATCAGCCGCCAAATCTGCCAGATCAAGACCCCGAGCAACAGGCCAATGACAATGCTTTGAATGGCAATAATAATAATGGCAATATCACGAATTGTTGCAGAAAGCATGAGTGTTCCAATATACCTAAAATTTGAGGCTCATATAGGTATGCCGCTGAAATCGCGCTTTTTCTATCCGGGGAACAGTGCAATTTCAGTTTGCCGCCTATATGAGCGAAATTTGAATCCGTTAATCAACATAGTGTCTACTATACCTGTCCAACCAGGCGGGCGACGGCGAGAAAAAGCCAGGCTCCCAAGGATGCTTCGGTCACGTGTAGTTGACCAATTTGTAGAAACGTCGCTTGGGTAAAGAGACCAGCTAACTGGCCAAGCCCAAAGCCAATCGTGGTCATCAGCAGCCCAATCCCCAGATCGCGCAGGGTGCGTCCGGTCCACAAATGGTAGAGGCTGCCATAAACCAGACACAATAACGCCCCCAACAACAATGCCGGCGGCAAGTCGGCTAGCATCGGCTGATCAGACCTCCACCCAGACAGAGGTCGCCATCATAAAAGATGGCCCCCTGGCCCGGCGTAACGTCACGCAGCGGCTCATAGAGCTGCACTTCAACCACATCACTCTTCGCCGACGCCCCGCTGCTTTGTGGATAGACCGTGCAATCGACTGCCCGCGCCCGATAGCGAATCTTGCACTGAAGCTGGCGACCGGCCACCACAGGCCGATCCAACGTCCAGTTGACCCCCGTGACCACAAAGCGGTCACGGCCCAGTTCTGCCAGCGTCCCCACGACCAAGGTGTTGTTGGCATGGTCAAGCTCCAGCACATAGAGCGCCTCTTGCATGCCGCTAATGCCAAGCCCTTTGCGCTGTCCAATCGTATAGCCCGGCAAGCCGCTGTGCTCGCCCCAAGTGCGCCCCTGGCGATCCACAATGGGGCCAGGACGCATGGCGTCCGTTGTCCAATCCTGGAGAAAGCGCCGGTAATCATCGTCAAAGATAAAGCAGAGATCCATAGAGTCATGCTTGCTAGCAATCGGCAACCCGCGCACCGCCGCCAGCTTGCGGATCTCCGGCTTGGGATAGTCCCCCACTGGGAAGAGCACATCCTGCAACTCCGCTTGCCCCATGACGCTCAACACATAGCTCTGATCCTTCTGCTCATCCACTGCCTTGAGCAACTGCACTGTCCCATCGGGCAGGTGGCGCAGGCGGGCATAGTGGCCGGTGGCCAGGTAATCGGCGCCCAGCCGGCGGGCATAGTTGAGCAGATAGTCAAAGCGAATATGGCGGTTGCACTCGATACAAGGATTGGGCGTCAGACCGCTGCTGTAGCCCTCAATAAAGAAGTCAACCACATGGCGCTTAAAGGGCTCTTCCACATTGATCAGGTAGAAAGGAATGCCCAGTTGGTCGGCCACACGGCGCGCGTCATGGACGCTCTCCAGGCTGCAACATTTGTTGGTCGAGCCTTCGCCCTCGCCCATCTCTGCCCAGAGGCGCATCATCACGCCGATGCAATTGTAGCCCTGTTCCACCAACAGCGCCGCCGCCACGGAGCTATCGACCCCGCCGCTCATGGCCACCACCACGGTTGTCTCTGCCGGTGACTTTAAATGCTTCTTTGTCATAGCCCTATTTTACACGACCCACCCATTTCTGGCTATTGTTGCCGTAGTTGATAAAGATCCAAACATAAATCGTAGGGGCGTACCCTTGCGGTCGCCCTCGTACCCTTGCGGCGGTTGCCTTCTAGACGCCCGGGCGCCGGCAAGCGAATGCCCATATGTGCGACATAAAACGCAAAAATTTCCCTCTTGACAAGCATCGATTTTCTGCTATCATCATAACATCATGAAAAACGAAACGGCAGCAATTTTTATCACAATGATGAGCACGGCGATGCAAATGTGTGAGCAGATGTGTGGGCAGATGTGCACCCACACGCCTGACCTTCCATGCTGTCCGCTGCCCGAAGAGTCGTAACCCTGTACTAAGCAAATCTCGCTACCGTACAACGTATTTTGCGCTTAAGGCCGTCCACAGTGTGGGCGGCCTTTTTTGCGTTCTCTGCAAGCGCAATAATTTATATCAAGAAAGGAATGAGCGAAATGGTAAATGTAAATAATGGAGCGGAACAACGGCCACAGCGCTGGTTGATCACCACCTCAATTCCCTATGTCAATGCCCAGCCCCATATTGGCCATGCGTTGGAGATGGTGCAGACTGATGTGCTGGCGCGCTACCACCGGCTGCGCGGCGATAGGGTGCGTTTTCAAAGCGGTGCCGATGAGAATGCACTGAAAAATGTGCAGGCGGCGGAAAAGGAGGGTATCAGTACACAACAGTTGGTAGAGCGCAACGCCGCCCGCTTTGCCGCCCTGTGTGACCAACTCGATCTCTCCTGGGACGACTTTATTCGTACCAGCAGCGAAGCGCGCCACTGGGATGGGGTGGAGAAGCTCTGGCGCGCCTGCCTGGCCAATGGCGACATCTATAAGCAGCGCTATCAGGGGCTCTATTGTGTCGGCTGTGAACAGTTCTATACCGCAGAGGAGCTGGTCAATGGGCTCTGTCCCATCCACCACCAAGCGCCCGAGTTGGTCGAAGAAGAAAATTACTTCTTCCGCCTCGCGCGCTATCAAGCCCAACTCGCCACCCTAATCGAGACAGACCAACTGCGCATCGTCCCGGAGACGCGCAAGAACGAAGTCCTCAGCTTTATCCGTCGCGGGCTGCGGGACTTTAGCATCTCGCGCGATAGCCGGCGGGCACGGGGCTGGGGCATTCCTGTGCCTGACGATCCGAGCCAGGTGGTCTACGTCTGGTTTGACGCGCTGATCAACTATATCACCGGTCCTGGCTATGCCTATGACGCCCCCGACTATCGAGAATTCTGGTGTGAGGGCGACCAGCGGCTGCACCTGATCGGCAAAGATATTATCCGCTTCCACGCTATCTATTGGCCGGCCATGTTGCTCTCGGCCGGTCTGCGGCTGCCCGATTTTATTGGCGTCCACGGCTTTCTGACCGTTGATGGCGAGAAGATCAGCAAGAGCAGAGGCAACGTGATCGACCCGGTAGCGTTGGTCGAACAGCTTGGTGCGGATGCCGTGCGCTACTACCTGCTGCGCAAGGTGCCGACGACCAGTGACGCCAACTTTACCCACGCGGAGTTTGTCCAAAGCTACAACGCCGAACTGGCCGACCAACTGGGCAATCTCCTCAACCGGGTGGTGCGGCTGATCGAGCGCTATGCCGCTGGTCACATTCCGCCACCCGGTCCGCTGACCGCGGTGGAGGAACCTTTGATCAGCGCCCTTGCCGCCGCCCCTGGGTTGATTGAAGCTGCCATGACCGACTTTGTCCTGCACAAGGCATTGACGATCCTATGGGAGATCATCGCCGCCGCCAACAAGTATGTGGTCGAGGTAGAGCCATGGGTGTTGGCGCGCCAGTGGCGTGAAACGGGCGATGCACAGGAGCGCAGTCGCCTGGATACCAGCCTCTATGTCCTCGCTGAAGCGCTACGCCTGATTGCGCTCCATCTGGCGCCTTTTCTGCCGGAGACAGCCGTGCGCATTCTCCAACAGATTGGCGTCCAACCGGAGGAGTGTATAAGCTGTGACAATTCTTTGTTGCAAAAGGGTGCGTCCCAAATTAGGGGCAATGGGCAAGCGCCCATGGGCCTTGTTGGTGCTTCGCCCCATTTGTGGTACGCACCCTTGCAAAAAGACGACTGGCGTGATGCCGTAACCTGGGGTAAGATTACCATCGGCGCACCGGTGCAGCCGGCCGCCGTCCTGTTTCAGAAAACATAACGATTCCGAAGCAAGCCGTAGGTAGATAGGTAAATCGGTAGATAGGTAAATCGGTAGATAGGTAAATCGGTAGATAGATACCGATCTACTTATCTACTTATCTACTTATCTACTTATCTACTTCATTCCGGCTTGTCTAGCCTAGGAGGATCCCTGTGGAAATCACGGTTACAGCAGCAGAGTTGCAGGCGGGCCAACTCTGTGACGAACAGCTAGCCGCCGCCGTCAACGCCGTTCGCACGGATGGCTATGTGGTCCTGGCCGATGTCATTGACCACGCTCACTTGGACACGGTCCGTGAACGGATGGAGGCCGATTCGCAGCTTCTCATCGACGAGCAACGGTGGGGCGGGGCGGGGCGGATTGCCGGCCATCTACAACAAGGCCCACCCCCTTTTGCGCCCTACCTCTTCCCGGATATTGTCGCCAATCCCTTTGCCATCCAGATCAGCCTGGCGATTCTGGGCGAGGGCGCCTACAACCGCTTTTACAATGGCAACGCCAACACACCCGGCAGCGGCACGCAACCCCTGCATGGGGATACGCAACATCTTTGGCCCAATTTGGCTACGCCCCATCCCACCCATGCCTTGGTGGTCAATGTCACCCTAGTTGACGCGACCGTGGAAAACGGCGCCACTGAAATCTGGCCGGGCACGCACATGGTTCCCTTTATGGGGCCCATCAGCGCCGCACAGGAAGCCGAACGGCGCGCGGTTGTGCCGCCGGTGCGTGCCATTGCCCGCAAGGGCAGCATCGTGATTCGGGATATGCGCATGTGGCACCGCGGTGTGCCCAACCACTCCCAGCAAGTACGCCACATGATCGCCATGGTTCATCACATCAAATGGATGCAGCGCGCTGCACCCTTGCTCTTCAACACTGGCTGTGAAGATGCCTTTACGCCCATTGCCGGTTTTGACCACAATGTGGAATTTACCGACCAGCCGCTGGAATACCTCCACACGCGTACGCCGACGATTATGGCGGCGCAGGAAAAGTAGGAATAACCCATGAACTATGTAGCCTATATTGCGCTGGGGGGCGAGGACGCGATTTTGCGCTTTGCGATGAACCCAGCTGACGGTAGCTTGACCTTGCAGGAGCTGCTGAGTCTGGCCGGTTCTCCCGGCCCGCTGGCGGTCGATCCAACTCAGCAGCGGCTCTATGTCGGCTTGCGTTCTACTAGTGAGTTAGTCAGCTTCCAAATTGAACGACCAACCGGCGTGCTGCGCCCCTTTGGCCCTGCCGCCCACCTTGACACCGACCCTTGCTATCTCTCTATTGACCGCAGCGGACGCTTTCTCCTGGCGGCCTACTACCGGGGGGGTAAGGCTACAGTGCATCCACTGGCCACCGATGGCAGCATTGGCGCGGAGGCGGTCTGCACCGTCAAGACTCTGCCCTATGCCCACTGTCTCGAGGCCGACGCCAGTAACCGTTTTGCCTTTTTGCCCCATGTGGCTGAATCCAACACAATCTATCAATTCAAGTTTGACGCCAACACGGGCCAACTCCACCCTAACACGCCGGCCCAAGTCACCCCGGCGTCAGGAGTGGGACCGCGTCACTATCTCTATCATCCGACCAAAGCCATCGTCTACACTTCTAACGAGCAAGGTGGAAGTGTCACGGCCTATCATTTGGACGAGACGAACGGCACGCTGACCCCCTTCCAGACGCTCTCTACGTTGCCACCCGATTTTGCCGGTGAGAATAGCTGCGCCCAGATCCATATTGACCCCGCCGGACGCTTTCTCTATGTCTCGAATCGAGGCCATAACAGCATTGCCTGTTTCACGGTGGACGCCGGCGATGGCCATCTGACCGCCATCGGCCAACAGCCCACCGAGCCGACGCCGCGCGCCTTCAACGTGGACCCCACCGGCCACTTTCTCTATGTCACCGGCCAGGGCAGCAACCGTCTGGCCAGCTATCGCATTGACCAGCAACGGGGCACATTACAGGCGCTCACCACCATGTACATTGGAGAACGCCCGATGTGGCTCATGGTGCTGGCTCTGCCCGATGCATAGTAGTAAGACAGTAAATCAGTGAGACAGTGAGACAGTTTTCACTGTCCACTGTCCCACTGTCCCACTGTCCACTGTCCACCTCCGCAGTGTACTAGCGCGCATAGGCACGGAAAGGGTTGGTCTCAGTTAACTGCTTGATGGTTGCGTCATCGACACCGGCAGCGCGCAGCTTGGGCAGGAAGTGTGCGCAGAGGTAGGTGTATGGCTGCGGTACGCCACCCCCTGGTTTCGAGGGGTCATACCAGCCGCGGTCATGGCTTAGCAGCAGTTGCGACCCAAAACCGGCGTCTAGCAGGCGCCGGATCTGGTCGATCAAGCGGTCATCGCTAAAGTGTTCACTCCCGATAGCGTCATACTCCAGCCAGGCGCCCCGGCGCGCCATCTCCAGGTGCAGCGCAAAATCGGGCTCGGCCTGGGTATGAATCCAGATAAAGCGTTCTGCCGTGTAGCCCGCCGCTTCCAAAATGTCGAGTTGATCGCGCACAACGCGCCCGCGGATGGTGTGGCTGCCGATGATGGCATGGGTGGCGGCGCCTGCTTGTGCGGCGGCGCGCAGCAACTTCACTTCACAGGGCGTAATGCCGTCATCGCCGGCGCTTAGCTTGATCCACGCAGCCTGGACGCCACTCGTCTCAATTTCCCCGGTCAACTCGCCGAGCATCCAATCCCGGATCGCGGCCTCGCTGGCCGCCTGCGCCCACGGTGGAATCCACGGCTCGCGATAAATGCCCGTCGGCACGACCACGGGCAGCCCGGTCGCTGCCGAGACAGCGCGGTCAATGTCGGCGCGTCGCCCCACCCCCACCGGCGTACATTCGACCAGCGCGGTAATCCCCTGGGCCTGGATCTTGGCAATCTCCGGCGCCATGACGCGCACCACATCAGCCGGGTCGGCGTGCAGATAACTGGCTGCTTCAATCGGTCCTAGATCGACAAAAATATGCTCATGGGGCAAAATCATCCCCAACGCGTCGGCGTCCAATGGGCCCAGAGTGGTGATTAGCTTTGGCATGGGTGCTCCTTTTGGGTGATTTGATGATTGGTAATTGTTGCAACACTATAGCAGATTGTTTGGGCTTTGACTACATTGCCCTTAAAGCTGTGGACACCGTCGGGGCATGTAATGCACGCAGTTGATTTGGGCGGCGCGTGGCGCAGGTGCTATAATCACGCCACATTGTTCCTGTTCAATCAACGCATTAGCCCTTATTCCGATTTAAATTTTTACTCAAGCAGTCACTAGGGAACAAAGGTGTACTACCGGAGCAAAGGTGTACTACCAGCGGTGAAAATTAAATCGGAATAAATACTATTGTAAGGCTGGTTCAAGTCAAGGTTACCTGAGAACAGTGCAAGGATCGTTCACGCAACACGTCCCACACGCATGCCCATGTCTTGAACCGCCCGCAGAAAACGAGGCATTATCATGATTCATAATCACGTTGAACTCTCCCCTGCCGACCTTCAGCAGTACCAAAATGAGGGCTATGTTGCGCTGCCGACCTTTTTTACGCCCACCGAAGTCGCCGCGATGGTGGCTGAATTGGCGCGCTTTAAACGGGAGGGCTTGGGGCGCAATGTAGCCACCGACGGCGACGGTAAGACCATTTCGCAGACCAAGATAAACTACCAGATCATTCCCCTCAACAACAAGAGCGACCTCTTCCGCGCCCTGCCCTTTCACCCTAAAGTGGTGCGGGTGATTCGCCAGTTAATTGGCGATCCCTTTGCACGCCAGTTGGATCAGATCTTTCTCAAACCGGGCCGCACCGGCGCCGGCACCGGTTGGCACACCGACAACGCCTACTTCAAACTCGCCGACTGCACCCACGGGGTTGGCATGTGGATTGCGCTGCATGCGGCGACCATTGCCAATGGCACGCTTCATGTGATTCCTGGCAGCTTTCGCCAAAGCTATGCCCATGAACGCGATGGCAACAGTGACCATCACATCACCTTCCGTGCTGATGAAGCGCAAGCAGTGGCGGTCGAACTGCCGGCCGGCGGCGCGGTCTTTTTCAACTATGGCGTCGCCCACGGCACGCGCGCCAACAACACCGACCATGAGCGGGCCGGCCTGGCCTATCACTTTGTTCGCACCGATAAGGTGCCGGCTGACTACGGCGGTGGCCTAGCCAACTTTGTCCAGATTACAGGTCCGCAGGCAACCGGTGGCCTCCAAGAGTATGGCGTCAATGTGGCTGACGCCTGGCCGGAAGAAGTGGCGCGCCTGTTACGCAAGGATAATCAGTAGACCGCAACGTGGAGTGAGCACTCTCAAATGCGAACGGGGTGGCATGTAAGTACTACTGTTTTGTCAGATAAGTAATGAGAGGTAGTAGGCGCCTAGAAGGCAACCGACTCTTGCAGCGGTGGCCTTCTAGGCGTCAGGGCACCGGCAAGCGGATGCCCCTACAGCATCCATCATTATTTATTTTACAAAACACTACATTGCGGTCTACTGATTATCGACAAGGAGGACGGTATGGGGCGGTTAGAGGGAAAAATTGCGTTGGTTACCGGCAGCGGACGGGGCATCGGCCGTGGGGTGGCGCTTTGTCTGGCTGCCGAGGGCGCTGACGTGATCATCAATGATCTGCCGGGGCGCAGCGATGCAACCGAAACGGCGGCCCAGATTCAGGCATTGGGCCGCCAGGCAGTGATTCGCCCGGCAGATGTCTCGGATCGGGCAGCAATGGAAGCGCTCTTTACCGGGGTGGTGGCTGACTTTGGACGGCTCGACATTGCTGTGGCCAATGCCGCCATGTCCATTCGCGAGCCCTTTGTCGAGGCGCAGTGGGAGCACGTGCGGCGGACGCTGGAAGTGGCTCAATTTGGTGTCTTTCACACCTGTCAACTGGCTGCCCAGCAGATGATCAAGCAGCCATTGCGCCCACGCAGCCGTGGCAAAATTGTGATCATCTGCTCGGTTCACGAAGAGATTGCCTTTGCCAAGAGCGCCGCCTACAATATGGCCAAGGCCGCGGTTGCCCATTTGGGACGCACCATGGCCGGTGAACTGGCGCGGGATAAAGTCAATGTCAACATCATCAACCCGGGCTGGATCGACACCCCCGGCGAGCGCCTCTACTTTAGCGAAGAAGAGATTACCGCCGGCGGCAAGTTGATTCCCTGGGGGCGGATTGGTGTGCCCGAAGATATCGGCAAAGCCGCCGCCTTTCTGGCCAGTGATGATGCCGATTATATTACCGGCGCCGTGCTGCGGGTTGATGGCGGCTTTGTCCATGGCCTGGACTTGCCCTCTGCCGGCGATGCCTAAAGGGATTGGGTAAGCTTATGCAACTGCAACTCCACCCTGAATATGCCGGCGTTTACCAAAAGCATCGCGATGCTGATACCCTTTATCGCCACGCCGTTGCTGCCTGGCAACAGCGTGGCGAGCCGCTGGCTGTAGCCGCCTATGATCTCACCTGGACGGTCGCCGGCGCGTTGACGCTGGTCCAGGAACTGAGCCGGCTCTTTCAAGCTTATAACCAGGTGCTCTGGCAGCACTTTTCCTACTGCCCAAGTTGTGGTGGTCAATGCTGTGTGCAAGACGCCTCCGATGTGCGTCCTTTTGACCTGATCGCGGTGGCGCTGTTGGGTGAAAGCACGCCCACCTTACCGGCGCGCATTGATGCCGGCCCCCACCACTGTATCTACTTGGCTGGAACGCAATGCACCTGGCCCGCAACCTGGCGCACCATTAAATGTTGGTCCTTTTACTGTCTGGGCAGCCAACTATGGGATGCGCCGGAGCAACGCTATCGCGCCGTGACCGGCGCCTTGCAGACGGTCGTTACGTCTCACCTGCCGTCGCCCCTGTGCCGCTGGGAAGCTGTGCAAGGAGAGCAATTGGCGGCCCATCTTGAAGACCCGGTTGATTTTTCCAATACCCTCCATCGGGCGTTGAATGCGATCTTTGTAACGCCTTTTCAAGCGCGCTATGCACCGGAAGCACTATCCACTCCAGCCCACCAGGCAACAACGGCCAGCCAACCGCGGCCCATCCTGTTGCTGGATCAGGACCTCATTACCTTTGTCATGGAAGCGCTTGCCACTGTTCGTGAGGGCGTGATCCCGCCGGCGCCGCCTGGTGTGGCAAGTTCGCCCGACCAATTACTGGCCGATTTGGAACAGCTTGCGTGGATTGCCGAGGGGCAGCCGAGTAACCGCGTCCCTTTGCTTCACGCTCTCTACCAACGTTATGCCGCGGCTGGCGGCGTAAATAATCAGCCAGAATCGACCATCTGGCAACAAATGCATGATCAGCTTCGTACCCTACTTTAATTTCACCCCGAGTAGTTCACCAAGTTTAGATTGACGGATGCCAAAACCAGATTTCTTATATCCCGCACCGGTAGGGCCATGTTGCAACATGGCCCTACCGAGGTTTTACTGCACAATCACTGGCAGATAGAGTCGTATGTAGAGTTCAACGCCGGTGGGTCCAGCCACTACGACGGTTGCTGTGTCGGCGATGGTATTCTCGCTCGCCTGAAAGCCTTCCAGATGAACAGTGGCAGTATAGTTGACCACCTCATCGGCATCGGTCTGGGCAAACCAGGTGAGCAAACATTGATAGGTCGCCTGTGCCGCTAGGGTTAGGGGGGCTTGACAATACGGGTTGTCAGCCATTGCGGCGCTGTTAACTTGGTCAGGTCTACCTTCAATGGCAGTAATCGTGACGGGCAGGTAGCCCAGGTTTGTAATAGTCAGTTGATAGGTCACCACCGTACCCACCGCAATATTCGGTGGGCTCAACCGCTCAAGATCGACCAGCGCCTGCGGTGTGGTGGTCAGCACCACCGTGGTGCTCTGTTCTTCGGTCACTTTAGTACCCAGGACAGCGACACCGGTCACCTGGACAGTGCTCTGCAATGGGCCAGGCAGATCGGCTTCGCTCACGGTATGGGCAAAAGTTCCCTCTGCTATGCCGTTGGGAGGCAGTACATTGGGATTTAGCGCAATCTCACCCCAGCGATCATCTTCTGCCGTCACCGTCATGGTGACGCTGCCCGTGTTGGTGATATGATAGCGATAGGTCAGCGGCTCATTGATTTGGGCTGTGATACCGGTGGGTTCGGCGCTGATCTGCAACGCCACCACATCGGTGTCATTGACGGTAACGGCAATATCATCGACCGCGCGGTCGGCATAGTTGTCATCGTCACTGGACGCCTGTGTCGCAACAGTGCAAGGTTGGACGCCGTCATCCAGCCCATCGGCCACGGCGGTCACTGTGGTGGTGACGCCATTGCGCCAGTTCAGCGCATCAAGCGTGACGCTGGTTGCGGTCTGGCATTCTGTCGGGGCGTTGCTGGTCAGCGTGATCAGAACAGGCGCAATGGGCTGGCTGGTTAGGGCTACCAGAACGTTCGCGCTCGTCGCTTCATCCAGCACCAGCGTCGTCGGTGAGATCACAACGCCGGCTGTGTCCCCATCATCTTCCACTGTAACCTGGACATTGGCAATGGGCATTTCGGCATAGTTGACATCATTGCTGTGCGCCGTCGCTGCAACGGTACAAGGCTGCGCCCCATCGACTACATCGTCGTCGACCGCGCGCACTGTGATTGTCTGACCTTGGCGCCAATTCTGGTTATCCAGCACAACAGAGGACGAAACCTGACACTGCTGGTTGTCAGTCGCCAAGGTCACAGTGACCGGCTGGACCGGCTCACTGGTGAGCGCCAGAGTAAATACGCTGCTGCTGTTCGGCTCTTGCACGGTCACCGCCTGCGTGGAGAGGGTAACTCCTGCGGTGTCGCCGTCGTCCTGCACCGTCACTGCCACATCCGTCGCGGCGAGTGCGTTATATTTGCCATCCTGGCTGACTGCGTCTGTACGCACTGTACAGTGTTGGTCGCCATCATCGATCGCATCATCCAACGCGGTGACGGTAACTACCGTGGGCTCGTTCCACTGGGCCGGCGCGATGGCGACGCTGGCCGGAACGCTACACTCACTGGCATCCTCGCTGGTGAGCATAACCGTTACCGACCCAGTTGGTTCACTGCTTAGAGAGACTGTAAAGGTGGCGCTGCCATTGGGCTCGCTCATCGTTAAGGTGTCTGGCGCAATATTGACCCCAGCCGTATCATCATCGGTGACGGTGACCGGCAGGTCGGCAACCGCAAGCTGCTGATAGCTGCCATCGCTGCTGGTAACTGCGGTTGTAATGGCACAGAGTTGATTGTCATCGTCGATTGCGTCATCCAGCGCAGTGATCGTGATATTGACCCCTTGCTGCCAATTGCCACTGGTCAGCATAACCGGGGTCGGGGCCACACATTCCTGGCTGGGTGCAGCAAAGGTCAGCGTTACGGGTGCGGTGGGTTGGCTGGCGAGCGTCACCGTTGTGGCGGCGTCGCTGTCGGGCTCATTCACCGTTAACTGGGCAGGTGCAAAGACCACAGCGGCCACATCATCATCTTGCACTGTAATTTGCAGGTCGTTCACAACCAACTGCTCATAATGACTGTCACTGCTGGTCGTGGTGGCGTGGATGGTGCAGCTTTGATCGCCGTCATCCACATTGTCATTGACGGCTTGTACGGTGAAGCCAACGCCCGACCGCCAGTTGGCAACGCTAATGACAACACTGGCCGGGAAGGTGCACTCGCTGGCATCCCCACCGCTTAGCAGCACCGTTACTGCTTGGGCCGGCTGGCTAGTCAGCTTTAGTGTGATCAGCGCACTGGTATTGGGTTCGCTAATGGTGGTAGCTGTCGGCGCGACGACTACGCCAGCGACATCATCGTCGTTGACGGTCGCGGTGACTGAATTGCCGGCCAGGTTTTGATATTTGCTATCGCTGCTGGTGGCTGTGGCATGAATGATACAGGACTGCGCACCATCGATAATATTATCATCCACGGCGCTGACCACCGCCTCTTTGCCCTCCTTCCAGTTGGTGGCGTCCAGTTTGACGTTGGCCGTCACGGTACATTCGCTGGAGTCCGCACTCTGTAGTTGGACGGTCACCTGCGCGGTCGGCTCGCTGTCTAGGGTGACCAGGAAGCTGCTGGTTTGGCTGGGTTCACTTACGACCAGGGTCGTTGGCGCCAAGGTAACCCCGGCGGTGTCGCCATCATCTTGCACGGTAACGTCTACGTCGGCCGCGGCAATGGCGGCGTACTTGCCGTCAGCGCTGGTCACATCGCTCTGGATCACACAAAGTTGGTCGCCATCATCGATTTCATCATCGATGGCATGGGCTGTAACGACCTGGGGTAAATTCCAGTCGGTGTGGTCAAAGCGGATTTGGGCTATCGTCGTACATTCGCTGCTGTCTTGGCTAGTCAGGGTCACGGTGACCGGCGCGGTCGGTTCACTCTGCAGCGTAATCTTAAAGGAAGCCGCGCCAATCGGTTCGGCCACCGTCAAAGTGGTATTTTCGACGGTAATGCCGGCGGTGTCATCATCCACCACGGTGACCGGGAGATCCGCCACGGCAAGGCCGGCATAGTCGGTGTCGCTGCTGGTCACCTCTGCTGTAATCGCACAGCTTTGGTCGCCATCGTCAATATCATCATCCTGGATCATCATGGGGACAGCGACGCCCTGCTGCCAATTTGACGCATCCAGGTCAACTGTGGTCGGCACTGTGCATTCACTGGTATCCTGGCTGGTGAGCTTTACCGTTACCGTTGCCGCCGGTTGACTGGTCAGCGCCATGGTAAAGGGCGTGGTCACGCTCGCTTCACCTACGGTCAACGTCGCGGGAGTATAAGTGACACCGGCTACATCATTATCTTGGACCGTTGCCGTGACCGACGCCACCGCCATGTTGTTGTACTTGGGGTCTGTGCTGGTTAGTGTAGCCTGCACCACGCAACTCTGTGCGCCATCAATGCTGAAATCATCTACCGCAGTCACCGCCACGGTAACGCCATTTTGCCAATTGGTCTCATCCAATGTCGTTGTCGCGGATACGCTGCACTCGCCAGTGTCACTACTGCTGAGGTGAACTGTCACAGCAGCCATGGGTTGGCTGTCCAGCTTGATCGTCACATTGGCGCTTGTGGCCGGTTCAGCAATAGTCACTTTGGTCGGCGTTACTCGGTTGCCGGCCGTGTCGTTGTCGGTGATGGTAGCCGTCGCGGTAGCCGTGCCTAATACGCCATTGACCGGCGCGCTCAGGGAGACAATAAAGTCTTCGTCGTCCTCGTCAATGAGATCGTTGATCACCGGTATAGAGAATGTCGCGCTGGTGCTGCCGGCGGGAATGGTCACCTGCGTGTTGGTGGCGGTATAGTCAGCCGGCGCTGTGGCCAAACCATCGGCGCTCTGCACCGTGACCGTCACGGCTTTGCGCGTGCTCTTCGAGAGATCGATGCGGAAGGTGGCGCTCTGCGCGGCTTCGCTGGCGCCGGTTGCGACAATGCTGATGGTAGGTAGGGTCGCAACCGTAAAGGCGGCCGCGGCGCTGTCGCCGCCGGTTATGTAATCGACCTTGGCTGTATTGGTAATGGTTTCGCCAGGGCTGCCATTGTGCACGGCCGTAAAGGTAAAGGTGACGGCATGGCCGCTGCTGATGATGCCGGTCCAGTCAATCTCTTTGGCGCTGCTCTGATAGGTTGCACCTGTAGGCTGGAGTTGCCAGGCGGCAAAGGTAACTTCACTGGGTAGGGTGTCGGTCAGTTGCGCGCCGTAGGCATAGGCATCGCCGTGATTGGCCACACTCACGGAGTAGGTCACGCTTTCGCCATATTCAATGTCGGTTGGTGTAACTGATTTTGTAATGGCCAGTTGTGCCTGAAACGCAGATTCGTAGGCGCCCAGGTCAATGGCGGCGCCTTGCGTACGTGTTGCTCCCACCAGATCGGTGGCGGTGCTGTTGGCGCTGCTATGGCCGGCATCCGCGGCGGGCGAACCGCTCTGTAATGCAAAATTGCCGGCGGTCGTCGGTGCGTTGGCGGCATTGCCGGCTGTAACAAAGGTGGGATCGCTGGCTAGGTTGTTGCCGTCATCAATGCCCAAGGTTGACACCCAAGCGCTGCTGCCGCCCGAATCTTGGATCAGGCTGTAACTGATGCGGGGGACGCTGCTGGTGCGGTTATGGATCTGGTTATCGACATTGGCGGTATTGGCCCATAAAATCACATTGACCAGAGTCGGGTTGCTGCTGTTGCCATTATAGATGCCGCCACCATAGCCATCACAGCGGTTGGCGCTAATGGTGACATTCGTCAAGGTGGGGTTGCTGGCATCTTCATCAAAGATGGCGCCGCCACGGCTGAGCGCACGATTGCCGGTCAGCAACACATTGGTTAGGGTGGGGCTGCTGCCGGTATCGTTGTAGAGCGCGCCGCCGGAACTTTTGGCGTAATTGGCCTGGAAGAGCGTGTTAGTTATACCCGGCGCGCTGCTGTTGTTGAAGATGGCGCCGCCGTTGGCTCCAGCGCGATTGCCAATAAAGGTCAGGTTGTGCAAGGTCGGGCTACCGCTGGCATTGTAGAGCCCGGCGCCACAGCCATCAGGACAAATGGCGGCTGTAGCGTAGCCGGCCGTTACGGTGAAACCGTCAAGGATCATTGTGCTGTTGCCACCGCTGGTCGTTACCACATGATAAGCATTTGTTCCACTGATGGTCAGTGGATTGGTGACTACGCCGTTGCTCTCTTTGTTCGGATCATTCTGCTCCAGATCGCCACTAAGGACGGTGACGTGCTGGCGCCAGTCGCGCTCGCTGCGGGTTGTTTCCTGCCCGGTGAAGCCGCCATAGAGCGCGACGCCATTGCGCAGGGTAAAGGTTGCTGTAGTGCTGTTGTTTGTCTGGCCAGTGCCTTCATCAGGATAGTAGATGCCTTGGGCGACCCAAATTTCCGTTACTGCCGGGCAGGAAGCTGCCAGGGTGAGCGCATCTTGCAAATAAGGCAGGGCGTCGCTCCAGGAGTCACCGCTGTCGGCGCCTGTTGCCGCGGTATCTACATAAATCACCGTTCCGCTGGGACAACTCACGGCCAGTGTCGGTGCATCGGGTGTGCTGGCATAGGCTATGGGCGTATATAACGGCGCATATAACAAAGTGAGAATCAGCCCCACGGCAATGAGGCCATAGTGGGCTAGCCACAGGTAACGAAATGGTCGGTAGGTTGACATTGGATGACTCCTTGATTGATCAGTGGCCCCAGTTGGGAACGCGCATTACGCTGCTGTGGGGATCAACAGCAGCGTGCATGAGAGACCTCCCTGTACACAAGTGACTCTGAGTATAAGATAAAACAAAAAGGCCCACACAAACTTAACAATAAGCTTACATGGGCCTTTCTGTTGCTTGAATCTACCAAACGTTGTTGGCCCTTAGCCAGAGTTATTATCCTTTTGTCGTACTTTCCTGTTACAATTGACATGGATCAGAAGCTGTCCAACCTAACCGGCAATTTAGGGGTGAACAGCCACGGCCGTCCAAATAATCCCGGAATCTCTCAAAGATTCCGGGATTATTTGGACTCCACCTCTCTACACCAGGTTGAACCGATAATTTATAAATATTCAGGCGAGGAAAGTTTCAAAATGTCACTACAACCGCACAAAGTTCGAGGAATTGAGCGTTATTTACTAGATGAAAATCTGGCGGACGAACCGCTCCACCTGCACATTACGGAGGTAGCGCCTGGCGCCCGCAGCCACCCGCCCCACCAACATGATGGTTACGAAGCGGTGTATATGTTGGAGGGCGAAGGGACGCTGGAATTAGGTGACGAGCGCTATATTCTGCGCGCCACCGAAGCGCTCGTCTTTGATCCTCGCAAACTACATGGCCTGATCAATCACAGCAACGCACCTATGCGTTATATGGTCGTCCTGGCCAAAGGCTGAAGCTTTACTGCGACTGCGCCCAATCCCAATGGAAGACTTCCGCCAGCCGGGCATGGATAGGGGCTAGATCGGTCAGCACGACCACCTCGCGATTAAGCTTGTGACTGATCTCGCCCCCGTTGAGACTGCCAACCGCCGACCAATATTCAGTGCCCACCCGCACCAGCACGAGCTTAGCATGGATACCACCCAAGGTGGGATTGCCAACACGCGCCTCAAGGGCAAGCCCTTCGGCTGCGGCTAACTCTTGTAGGTAAACGACTGTCGCCTGATTGCTGCGCAGTGCTTCCGGTTCGTCAAAGAAGCTGTCGAGCAACACCTGGATATGGGCGCCGCGCCGGGCCGCTTCAATGAGGGCCTGCAAGCGCGGGTTGGGATCCGCAATCGGGTTGCTGGTGCTCTCTCCCCACTGTTTGTGTTCATAGAGCTGCATCACCAGAATTTCATCGCCAGCGCCGGTCCGTGCCAGCAACGCCAAGAGACCGGCGTCGGGGCGCAGTGCATTTTCCGGCGCACTGAGCACCGCAAAATGGGCCGCGCCGCGCACCGTAAGTGGTGTGGCAAAGGGCGCTGCGGTGACGGGATAGAGGGGCGCTTCAGGGAAGACAAAGTCAGCCGGCGGTCCGCCATATTTGGTATGGGTAGGGTCAAAGGGTTGTAGATCATAGAAGCGCTCCGGCTGCCAATCCTGGGCAAAGATACGCTGCAAGGCCTGTACAACAGTGGCGGCGTCGGTGAAGAGGTAAAAACCGCGCCGTCCTCCTACGGGGATGGCGCTAGGCACGGGCATGGCATCTTCGGTTAGATTTTCTGTCCCATTGAAGGCGCGTATCCCATCCACCACCCCATACTTGGCATGGAGGAAGCGATAGCGTGTGCGGTAGCCCTTGGGTGCGGCGGCAGTCACCGCCAGATAGCGCACCTCGCCGCCGGAATTGACAATGGTGGCGACGGACCACTTCTGCAGATCACTGATCCCACCGGGCGGGCTGCCCTCCAAGAGCAGACGCACCCGGATGCCGCGTTGGGCGGCATCGGCAATGATCTGGGCTAAAGCTTGATGTTCCAAGGTGTAAAGGCTTAGATCGATGGTCGAAGTGGCGCTGGTCAATAGGTCAGCCAGCGGTTGATAGAGTCCCTCCGGCCCGACGGCCGCCGTAACGGTGGCGGTTTCTACGCCAGTGGACGGCAGCCCCAGATCGGCGGCGCTCCAGCCCTGCCAGCCAGGCATGCGCACACGCCGGCCCCACTGCAGATCGGCCAGGTCGCCGGCCCAATCCGTGGCTTGATCACTGTCAATGGGTAGAGCTGTGTCTGGATCCAGCTTCCGTTGCCAGATCTGCCCTGCATTGGGCACATCCCCACGTGTGTAGAGCTGCGCGGCGGCGCCCTTCCACCCAGTGGCGGGCTGGGTTTCGGCGCCGTAGATCAAGGTGTCCACAATTTGTCCCTGTGCATTACGCACCTGGATGTGACCGCCGCTGTTGGCCAATGCCAATGACCCCTCAAGCGCCAATCCGCCTGATTGCCCTGCGTCGTCCCAGGTGCAGGCCGGCATTTCGCCAAAGGTGCTCTGGAAGGCAGCCGCCTGCGCCGCGCACCATAGGCGCTCTCCTGGCTCCAGAGTCAGCGTTGTAGTAAGTGGGAAGGTGGCGTGGCGAGAACGGGTGTAGAGCGACCAGCCTGCCAGTGTTTGGCGGCCAACGCCTGTGTTCCAGAGCAGAATGGCCTCATCACCTTCACCACTCAACGCGCTGTCAATGTGGGCCGCGGCAATGATGATATGAGATGGCAACGGGCCGGCGATCCAGGGCAAGTAAATTTGTGAGGTGGGGGTTGTGGTCAGTGCAACAAAGTGGGTAATGGGTGCTTGGGCAAAAAAAGAAGCCTTGCCAGCTACAGGCTGGGCTTGTATGATTAGGTAGAGCGGTATGCCCAAAACGGCAAACCACAACCATAGAATCAACGTTCGTCGAGGTAACTGAATGATGCGCATGATGTTCTCCGCAGCAGTTGAGTGAAAGATCCGTAAGGTGAGTATAACGAATCTTCCACCCTTTTACCTCTGCGGATTGGCTGAAATTCTGGTGTCGCTTATCCAAACTGTTGGCCTTAGGCAACAAATATTGTCTAATTCATAAAGAGCAGGTCCAGGAAGGTTCCCAGATCGTCGCGGCCTTCCAAGGTGCGCAAATTGTAAATTTCGGTATAGCCACAATTGTGGCATGAGGTATAGGCATAACGATAGGGCTGGAATTCGAGCAAGCGCGAAAGCCCTGTACCGGACATAGCCAGCTTTTCAACGTGCGCACCCTTGCTATTGCACTTCGGGCAGACGAACGCCTGGGCGAGTTGACGGGTTGCGTTAGACATCTTCTATTTTGCTCCTTTCTAAAAACGTTATAACACAGGCTAATTATACCTGAAATCGTCCTGGGAACCTGCCTTTAATCTGACATATAGGGGCCCATTGGCTGACCCGGTGGGCGGTCAGTTTCAAGATGGCCTGAGTATAACTTTGATTTATCACCCTATTTACGGTATTATCTATCGATCAGGTGACCGGCACGTGGCTAGATGTTGCCCAGCGCCGATCAACTTTACCCAACTTATTCAGAATAAGGAGAAGCAGAGAAAGAAGGCTATGGAGCTAAAACGTGTTGTCATTACTGGTTTGGGCGCCTTGACTCCTCTGGGGAATTCGGTGCAGGCGAGTTGGGCGAATCTGTTGGCTGGTGTCAGTGGTGCGGCGCAGATTACACGCTTTGATGCCACACCCTTCAAGACGCACTTTGCCTGTGAATTGAAGAACTTTGACGTAACGGACTATCTGGACCGCAAAGAGGCGCGCCGGGCTGATCGCTTCTCCCAATATGCGCTGGTGGCCGTTGCCGAGGCGCTGCAGGATGCCGCCATCGACTTGGCCCAAGCGGACACAACTCGGATTGGCGTGATCTGGGCTTCGGCCATGGGGGGCATCGAAACGCTGGAAGAGCAGATCCTCAAATATGGCCAAGAGCCGGCCAATCCACGCTTTACGCCGCTCTATATTCCCAAACTGTTGCTCGATGCGAGTTCCGGCGCCATTTCACTGCACTATGGGCTGCGCGGGGTCAATTACAACACTGTCTCGGCCTGTGCTTCGGCCAACAACGCCTTGATCGATGCACTCTATCAAATTCGACTGGGCAAAGCCGATCTAATCGTAACCGGCGGTTCTGAGGCTGCGATTACCCCCTCCTCGATCGGGGGCTTTAGCGCCGCGCAGGCATTGTCCACCTGCAATGATGCGCCCCAGTCCGCCTCCCGCCCCTTTGATAGCGCACGCGATGGCTTTGTCTTGGGCGAGGGCGCCGGCGCGCTCATCTTGGAGGAATATGAGCATGCCCAGCGGCGCGGCGCACCCATCTATGCTGAATTGATCGGGGGTGGTTGCTCCGCCGACGCCTATCATGTGACGGCCGCCCATCCCGAAGGCGACGGCGCCTACCTAAGCATGTGCAGTGCACTCGATGATGCGGGCCTGGCGCCGGCGTCAATCGATTATATCAACCCCCACGCCACTTCCACCCCGATTGGCGACATCAGCGAAATGAAGGCGATGCAGCGGCTGCTGGGCGAACACCTGGCTCAGGTACAAATCAGCGCCACCAAGTCGATGACCGGCCACCTTTTGGGCGCGGCCGGCGCGATTGAAGCAATTTTCAGCGTATTGGCCATTAAACATGACCAGATTCCGCCCACCATTAACACCCAAAATGTCGATCCCGTTGTACCGGAAGGGACTAACCTTACATTAGGTCGCCCAATCCAACGCACCGTCAACGTCGCCATGAGCAACTCCTTTGGCTTTGGCGGCCACAATGCAACGGTGATCTTGCGTAAGGTGCAGTGAATCCGACTCTGGCTCTGCCAGAGTCGGTAGATAGGTAGATAGGTAGATCGGGATTCCCCTCTATCTACTTATCTACTTATCTACCCACCCAAAGTCTGCTGGCGTTCTACATCAATTGTGTTATACTACGATCAGTTCCCACCAATTTCACTTCTATGTCTGTCCAACTGGCTGACTACGCGACGAAATCTCCCTACTTCCCAGAAGCCCGGCGCGTAGCACAGCAGCTGACAAAATCAATGAATGCCCACTGCAAAGAGCACCCAAAGGAGGAATGCTATGCACAACCGTCGTACCATGACGCTGTCGGCCACAGTGCTTTTACTGCTGGCCTTGGTATTGAGCGCCTGTGTGCCCGCCGCAGCCCCTGGCGCAGCGCCGGCTGCCGACAACGCTGAAGCAACAAGTGGCGACTATGTCCCGGTCACCTACACCTATGCCAGTCGTGGCATCCCCACGGACCTGGCCAAGGTGCAGGATGCGCTCAACGAAATCTTGCATGAGAAGATTGGGGTTGACCTAACCTTAGAACCAATTGACTTTGGCGCCTACAATGATAAGATGCAGTTGCGTCTAGCCGCCGGCGAACCCTGTGATATTATCTTCACCGCGCCGTGGATTAACAGCTACACCAACAATGTCGCCAATGACGTGTTGCTGCCGCTTGATGATCTGCTCCAGACCGAGGCGCCGGGGCTGTGGGCAAGTATGCCCGCCAGCACATGGGATGCCGCGCGCATCAAAGGCAAGATCTACGCCGTCATCAACCAACAGATCTTCCCCAAGCCGTGGGGCGTGCATGTACGCACCGATCTGCTGGAAAAGTATAACTTTAGCCTCGACAATGTCAAGCGCTGGGAGGATATGGAGCCCTTTCTGGAAGCGGTGCGCGATGGCGAAGGCATTACGCCGGTCTACTCTGCGGACCAGGGTTCCAGCATGTTCCGCGCCACCTACTACGGCTTTGATCCGCTGGACGACGGTATTGGCTTTATCGCGGTCAAGGCCGATGATGAAACGATGAAGGTCGTCAATGTGCTGGAGACGCCGGAATATCGCGAGGCCGCCAATTTGACCAAGAAATGGGTCGATGCCGGTTTCTTCTCCAGCAGCCCACCCTCGGCTGACGAAGCGGGCGCTAACTTCCGCGCCGGCCTCTACGCCATGGGGTATCATGTGGAAAAACCGGGCAATGACATTGAGTCGGAGACAATGTATGGTTGGAAATTCACCATCAAAAATCTGACGGTGCCGTTGATCCTGGACACCGCCGGCGCCACCGCCACGCTTAACGCCATCTGCAAGACTTCGGCGCACCCAATTGAAGCTATGCGCGTCTTGGAACTGCTCAATACCGATCCGGTGGTCTACAACTTGCTGGCCCGCGGGATCGAGGGGGCGCACTGGGTTTGGGTGGATCAGGCCAACAAAGTGATTGGCTATCCCGAAGGGGTAACCGCCGCGACCAGCACTTATGATCCCAATACGGACTGGGAATTTGGCAACCAATTCAATGCCTATTACCGTGACGCGCGCCAGGTGGGTGCGTGGGAAAAGACCAAAGAGATGAATGACACTGCCTTCCCTTCGGTGGCGTTGGGCTTTGTGGTGGACCGCACACCCATCCAGACGGAGATTGCCCAGGTGACGGCCATTCTCAAGGAATTGAGTACGCCGATTGCCAATGGCTTTGTTGCCTATGATGATGGCATGCCCGAACTACTGGACAAGATTAACGCCGCCGGTGCGCAAACCATTATCGACGAAGTGCAACGCCAGTTAAACGAATGGGCTGCGGCCAAGGCCGGTAAGACTAACTAAGATTCTACGCAAATAGGGTACTTGTTCAGTCGGGGGGCGGGCTGCGAGTGGCGGGTTGTGCGTCACCCGCAGCCCGCCACTCGCAACCCGCCACTGATAGATCCCCACCGCGAGCAGCATTAATGTGAAAATCTGTACACCAGTGACCTTGGCCAGCGGTTGCGACACCCAAGGCGTCAGATAGAGCAGCAGCAGCAGTGATTTGTAGCCTGTGTTCAATGCGTGGTCGCTTGCCGCGGCGCGCCGATAGAGGACATGGGTAAAAAGTAGCAAGCTGAGCACAAGCAGTGTTGCCTCATAAAAGCCGTTGTACATATTCAAGACCAGGGTGCCGGTAATGGTCAGCGCCCAGAGACCGGCCTGTGCGTCGGCGTCGCCCCGCGATGTACGCCACCACAGCCAGACCAGGGCCGCACCCCCGACCACCATGACCGCGCCCGCCGCCACCGGTTGCCAAGCCGGATAGTCGGCCAGGATCATACGAAAAAAGGCGTTGATGTCAATATATTTCCAGATCTTGAGCCCCGACTGCGCACCCACCGCCGCCCGCTTGAAGAAGAGCAACATATCCACATAGTTAACTAATCCCACTTGTCCAAAAGTAAGCCATGAGATCCCACCCAAAAAGGCAGTGGCGCCGGTAAAGCCTACTAGCGTACGCCAACGCCTTGTCAGCAGCAACATGGGGCCGATCAGTAGCAACAAGGTCGGCTTGAAGGCGCAGAGCGCCAGGACCGCGCCGCTGGCCAACTGCAGGTTGCGCCGTTCAAGGTAAATCGCCAGCGCCAGGCAGAGGAAAGCCAACGTCGAAGTCTGGCCGCCGGTCCAGCCTTCAATCAGAAAGGGCATAAAAGAGAGCGCCAGCAGCAATGCCGTTGGGCGGCGGTGGCGGGGCAGCCCATCCAAAGAGTCCCATAACAGCAGAAAGCCTGTGACGTAAAAACTCAGCGAGAGGAGCAACCAGCCAAAGTAGGCCGCCGGGTAAGGTAAACGCGCAAAGAGGGTAAAGAGTAGGGTCAAAAAGGGCGCGTTGGCGTAGGGCAAATGGGTGTTGGGGGGCGCGGCTGGAAAAAGTCGGCGATAGTTAGCGTCCTGCACCGCGCTGACATAGACCTGACTCGCGCCTTGCTCGTTAAAAATTGTGCCGGCATTATAAAAAGAGGTAAAGTCCGCACCCAGCAGGGGACCGAAGATGGTCTTATTATTTTGCTGGGTGGCAAAGATAACAACCAGCGCACAGAGTTGCAGTGTAATGATTAAGAGACTAATGACTTGCAGATAGCGGGGTCTAGTGCGCCGATCCAGGCCGCGCTGGAAGCGGGCCAGCGCCGCGTTCAGTGATTGCATGTGCGTCCTCCCTTACTTGCGCGCGTTTTGCGGCGGAATTCCTTGATATGACCTGTCGTCGGCGCCAAGGATGGAACCGTTAGGTCGATCGTGATGGAAGCTATCTTAACAGAAGAACAGGTAGCTTTTTATTACGTTCACATTACAGATTCCTATCTTCGTCACAGCTTGACAGATCTGCACGAACCCAGTATGATGGCATAAATTAGTCCATGTTTATGCCACAAAATGAGGTGAATAAGTGAAGCGACTACCCCAAATGGCGAGTATTAGTGATTTGCGTAATAATCATTTAGAAGTCTTTGCACGTTTAGAAAAAGGACCTGTGGTCTTGGTCAATCGCACCCAACCACAGGGGATATTACTGTCGCCAACCCAATGGGATAAGTTGCTCACTCGTCTCGAAGATCTAGAGGATTTGGTTGATGTGCTTAACACTGAACTTCAGGTCGAACGCGGCGAGATCGTCGTAGAGACGCTAGAAGAGCAAAGCTTTGCGGAGTGGCTGAATGCGGAACAGGTATCGGCTTAGGCCAAACCCACGTCTGCGTGCTGATCTGCGTCTTGTACCGTCTCGTATCAAAGCAGATGTGATTGCCGTGATTGAGGATTTAGCCTATGAGCCGTATCCCCCGAATGCAGAAGAACTGCGCGATCACTACCGAGGAATTTACAAAATTAAGGTCGATGGCTGGCGTATCTTTTATACCGTGAATGAAGTAGATAAAACAGTTTTTATTGTAAGCATCAAACGGCGGACACCTGACACATATACCAGTCTATTTGAATAAAACAGATCAGGCAATTTTGGGTCAAATTTTTCAGTTAAAGTCCTTGTTCTCTAGCTGACCACGTGGCCGTAAACCCGCTGCGCGGTAGACTGCATCGATCACCCGCATGTTGGCCACACCATCGGCGCCGGTGGTCGGTAAGGTTGTCTCCCCCCGTATAGCCTGGGCAAATGCGCGCAACTGATAGGTATAGGTGCTTTCACCAGGGAAGTGTTCTGTGCGGACGCCAGCCGGCGTCCGCACCTGTAAGCGGTGGAAGAGGTGAGGCAAGATAGGATTAAGCACGTGGAGTTCGCCTGCTTCGCCCATCACACGCGCACTGACCCGCACTAACGAACGCGCCAGGAAGGCACAGGTCATGGCGCCAGTGACGTTGTTGAGGAAGCGAAACTCTGCCGCCATATAGCGGTCGATTTGGGGCGCAATGCAGTGCGCTTGGGCGCGCACAACCTCCGGTTCGGCGCCCGTAAAAAAGCGTAGCAGCCGAATGGCATAGGCGCCCACATCCATGGTCGCGCCGCCGGCCAAGCCATAGTCCCAACGAATATCCCACCAACGCCACATGATCGTGCAGAAGTGGGCCTCCACATGGCGCAATGTCCCCAACTCACCGCTGTTGATGATCTCCTTGACGCGCATCAGCAATGGATGGTAGAGATTGTGAAAGGCTTCCATCAGCACCAGCCCGTGGGTTGTAGCCGTCTCTGCCATCTGCACCGCTTCCACCGCATTGGCCGCCAACGGCTTTTCACAAAGCACATGTTTGCCTGCCTCTAACGCGCGCAACGTCCATTCGCAATGGAGACTATTCGGCAATGGGTTATAGATGGCGTCAAGCTCCGGGTCGGCCACAAGGTCGGCATAGGTGGTATGAAGACGGGGAATCTTGTAGCGGGTGGCCACCCGCTGCGCCCGCGCCGGGTCGCGTGCGGCAATGGCCACAACCTCCACCTCGGGAATGCGTTGCGCGGGGCGGAGGAGCGCGTCCGGTGTAATGCGCGCCGCGCCCAGGGCGCCAATCCGTAGCGGTGCTGTCATCATCTTGATTCCGCAAAGGGGACAGCTTCTCTGTCCCCTTTGCCAGGTTCAATGCTCCAGGAAACCCATGCTTCCTGTATACGCCACTCAAGCAAGCCGGTAAAATTGTTCTGCATTTTCCGAGAGTAATTTTCGTTGTGCAGACTCGCTGCGCACGCTGATGATCTCACGCAGCGCAGTGGCCCATTCTTGATAGGAAGCGACCAGCGTGCAGACCGGCCAGTCGCCGCCAAAGACGACGCGGTCAGGGCCAAAGACATCAAGACAGTGGTTGACGGTGGGTGCCAATGTTTGGGTATTCCACTGTCCCGGTGTGGCGCGCGCCACAATGCCGGAGATTTTGCAGATGACATTGGGACGGTTGGCCAGCGCCTGCATATCATCTTGCCATTGACGGCGCGTGTGTCCAAAGGGATCGGCGGGATCACGGGGCAAATCGTCGGCTGCGGCAATCACATTGGGATCGGCATTGCCGCAATGGTCTACCACAAAGCGGGTGTTGGGACATTGGTCGACCAGCTTTACGCCATCACCCAACTCACTGGGGCGCATACAGAGATCAAAGCTCATGCCCAACTCGCCCAGGAGTTGGATGCCCTGGACAAAGGAAGGCTGCAAACAGTAGCCGGCCGGCGTCTCCGGCACATGCAACACTTGGCGTACGCCTTTGATGTAAGGACTACCCTTGAAACGTGTGATGTAGGCGGCAAAGTCAGCCGCGACGGGGCGCCCGGAAATGACCGCGCCGACCGTGGGCGTATCATCCCGTTGGCACTGGTCAATGATATACTCGGCTTCGGCTATCTGCTGCTCCGGTGCGACATCCACTTCCATATAGACTGACTTGACCACATTCAGCCCGGCCGTGGCGGCGGCATAGTCACTCTGCAGATAGCTGCGATTGATGGTGGGGGCGCCATTGACCCACGGCAATGTGAATTTGCTCAGATCCCAGAGATGCTGATGGGTGTCAACGATGGGAAGCATACGGTTCTCCTTTGTGGTATGAGATAGTGGTTGGGCAGTTAACTCTAGCTGGATGCAGTATACCGCAGGATGCAGTTGAGATCAATCAGCCTGCGCACAAAGGGTGTTTTAGTGGCGGAATTCATCCCGATCGACTTGGCGGTCGTAGTCAACCGCCTGTTCGGGTAGAAAGTACATGCCGGCGCGCTGCGGGAAATGTTGCTGTAGATCGTGGTAAAAGTCGCCGACTGACAGGGGCACAGTCATGCCCTGCCGAATGTGATAGGCAACCATGCGATCAAAGAGCAAGTGCCTTTGGCGTTCGGCCACTAGCTGCGGCTGATCTTCTGCACCAGTGGGCATGGGCAACTGTTGTAAGTGAGTGCGAATAAAGGCCCAGACCCCCTCGACGCTGCCCTCCGTGAGCCGAGTTGGTTGCTCGGTGCGCGCGGTGGGCTTGTAGGCCGACATCAGCAAATCCGACTGCAACGCTTGCGCAGCCGTCATCTGCTTGTAGCTGCCCTGACCACGGGTGGCGGCGCGCACATCGGCCACCACAAAGCCAACCTGGTTGAGCGCAGTCTGAATGCTGTTCCAGACCTGATTATTGGAGTTATGAAAGACTAGCGTCAGCCACTTGCCTGGCTTGAGTACGCGATAAATTTCGGCAAAGGCGCGCCGCATGAGTTCCTGATAGACGTCATGATCTTTGCCGTCCTGTGCATAGACAATTGCCTCCGGCGCGCGATTGGCCATGACCCCCAGCCACGCCTCCCAGACAAAGTTCAACTCTCCATAGTGGACAAAGCCGCCAAAGGGGGGATCGGTGAGACAGTAGTCGATACTGTTGTCGGGCAGATCGAGCGCGGTGGCCGAACCGGTGGAGATTACGATGGCTGGTTCACTGGCGGTTGAGGCTGCCATTGGCCGATCTAGGGTTGCATAAAAACGGGTCAAAGCCTTCAACTTATCGGCAAAGAGTTTACCGATATGACGCTCGGCCGAGAGATTGGGCAGGTAGTAGGTATTGGGCAGTTGCCCGGCCAGATTGATGTTGCCCTGTTTGAAGCCGATGTTATGGAGCCGGCTGCCCGTTTTGAGCATAAACGCTGTGATGGCAAAGCGCAGTTGACGGTGGGTGGTATAAGCGCCCGCTTGCTGCCACAGATGGCTCAGCGCCGTCAAATTGCGTGGCGTAAAGAGATGGTGGAGATGGCTGATCTGGTGGGAGCGTTTGGGCTGTGAACAATTGGCGCCATCCGGCCAGGGAATGATGGGAATGGGTGACTGGCTCGCAAGGGGCGCGCCCCAGGCCAACGTGGCCGCCAGTGCTTGTTGCTGCTCGCCGGGCGTCAGTTGGTGCAAATGACGCCCATATTTGCGCGCTACCGGCAGTTGTAACGCCTGAGTGATCGGCTGTTGCAGCAAGGGATCAGGCCAGGTCGCCATTTGACGTGCGTCATTGGTTTTGGGCAGCGTTGTACCACAGTGAGTGCAACGAAAGGTCGCCTGCAAGTGCATGGTTGCTCTATCCACCATGCCATCCCAAAAGGTTACCGCCGCACCACAGGCGGCGCAGGTGTAGACATCCGCATAGATGGTGTAATCAAAGGCGCCCCGTTCATCGCAGTACAGGTCAGAATAAAGTGGGGCAAGCGCAGCCAGCAGCGCGTTGCCATCCGCCTCTAACTGGGCTGGTTCAACTGGGAAAAGATAGTTGTAGGTGATAAAGGTGGCCGCCGGCGATAGGTCGACCAGGACCGCGCGCACAGGCTTCCCCCTGGCCGTCACTTCGGCACAGGCGACGCCGGTCACGCCCGAACCACAGAAGCAGTCGAGCACGACATCCCCCGGCGTACAGAAATGTTCAATCAGGTGGGCCAATGTGCTGGCCGGCAGCTTACTGTGATAGGTATGCAGCGTATATCGTTTGTCCGTCTTGGCGCCCACCGGTAGGTCGGGTAAGGAACCAACCGGATGTGCGCCGACCGGAGCCCGCCGCGCTGCCTGCCACTGCCGGACAATCTCACGCAGAAAGGGGTTGGGGCAAGGGGTGTAATAAGGCGGATCGGCCAGTTGCAGCATGGCCTCCACTGTGCCGCTAGGAAAATCGTCGCGCTGGGTAAACGCGGGGTCGGTGAGATGGGAGTGTAACTGGTTCTGGGAAATGGTCTGTTGTTTCGCCGGCGTGACCAACCTCTCTCCTGATGCTACGGTTATGACGCCCCTGTCGCCCCGCTCCATCAAAGTGGCGCGCACCTTAGCCATAACTGGCCCGCATTCTGGAAATTATGAATTGCTGTATTGTATAGGTAGCTAGCACCAAATAGGAAATAGAACGCCCTCTCTGCATTGACCGGATATGTGTTTGCGGTATAACCACCGTAATCTGAATGCTACAGTACTCGCACTAAATATTCCTGTTCCGACAACAAAGGATGATCGATCTTGCCTTGTTTGGCCATGCGAACCAACTGGCGAACGGTTTCGATTAGTTCATCGGTTACCCCAGGGGGAAAGGCAACATCGTCACCTTGGGGGCAAACCCAAGCTGGGACATGCCGTACAACAACTTCTACGCCATCTTCACGATGTACAAATTCTGTTTCACCCCAATGCCTTGGGGTGCGATGCTCACTGCAAAGCGGTGGATGTAAAGCAGGTCGTTTCATCAATCTCTCGTTCACCAAAGCCTTCTTGTAAAGCGTGCTGTACTACGTGCAATTTGATCTGATAGCGCCGTTCTTTGATCAATCGGCGAATTACCTGAATGTCTAGATTGCGCGCCATAGCTAATTTCAGCCAATCCCTTGAATCTGGTTGAGCCGATTGGGTGCATTATATACTGACGAGCAGCACAAGAAGTAACCCGTTACTCGTGCAAAAAGTGTTGCTTCTTGGCGCTCGTTAGTATAGCATCATATGTACATGATGAAAAGTTCTCTAACGCCGCAGGCAGGCGGCGCACTATGGTGTGGCCACCACATTCCACTTTGTCCCATGCTCAGTGATGTTGATGGTGATCATGGACATCCCTTTTTGATACAACAAGACGCTTTCCCCGCTTTGGGGATCAGCCCGGCTGACAAGGGTATAGTCGTGGGCCGGCATAACCTGTTGAAAGAGGTTGACGGCTTCGTCAAAGGTGTAGGGCGTAGTCACTTGAACGACCTTTTCTGTAGCCAATGTGATCTGGCTGCCAGTGGGCAAAAGCAAATCAAAGCCTAAGAGTTTACCTAGCGCGTTACGTGGTTCGGCAGTGGCTTCGTCTGTGTCGCCATTGCCGGGCGCCTGACCTGCCACCGCTTGGCTGGCCGCTGGTGCGTCGATCACAATATCGGTGCTGTTAAAATCATGGTAGGTAAAGCTTAGATGGTAACGAGCCGTGGGATCATGGGCAAGCCCCTCGACGCTGATCTCCATCTTAACAATAAAATTTCCCACCTGATCTAGCCAAAGATCGATTTTGGCCGAAGTGACGCCGGTGAGGTCAAAACGATCCCCCTCTGTGCCACCGGTCGGCACCGCCTGCGGTCCGCCTTGATAATGTGCGGTCATGCGGTTGCTTACAGTTTCTTCCCCCACCAAGGTAAAGTCCTGATTCAGTTCTGTGATGCTGCGCGGGGTAATTTGCGTGAATTCAGTGACATCCATGGCTACATCAGGCGTCTGCACCAGCATCTCGCCGGATTTCATGTAGTGGACGCCATTCACCAGCCGCGTTTCCACAGTGCGCGCCTGCCCTCCATCCTGAAATTGCATAAGCACTTGATTGGCCGGCGGCTCTTTGATGTAGCTGCCATCCACCTGAATATGGTTAACACCCCGCGCATCCTCGCTATCGATCAGGATCTGAAGTCGATAGCTGTTGATGGCGGCAACCTCTTCTACGGCGTGGACTTGCAAGGGGTCGGTAGTGGTTGTCCCCGCTTGGGGCGCTGATGGCTGTGCTGGCGCTTCCGTTGCCGTTGCCACAGCTGTAATGGTAGATGCGGCGATTGGGGCGTTCTGTTGCTGATTTTCCTCTCCTGTCGAACCACTGCGTGAAAAGCAAGCGGACAGGCTCATCAATAGCACAAGCAGCAACAGACCTACTTGGTTATGCCGATACATCCAGATCCTTCCTTTCGCGTGGCGACTCCGATACAGCGCCTGTTGGCAGGAAGCTTACAGACGACCGCTGGAAAATAGCAGATCGCAAGTAATTACCTATCCGAAAACCTCTGTGCTCGCATTGGTCTTTCAGTGAGGTTGACGGAAGCCACAACCGCTTTTCGGATCGGCTCTAGGTTACTATGGCTGTCAAGGTAGATGCAGTGATGAGGGCGATGGCGGGCGGAATAAAGCTAGGCCAGTTTGGGGCTGGCGCGATGAGCAAAGGACAAAGTGCGGCCTAGCTCATCACCATTATAGTCAATGAGCTAGATAAGGATAAGTAAGTATTTTCTCATTTTACTTTATGATAAAAATCAACCATTCGTAGTGAAACTGGAGATCAACTTACAACGTTTTCTTCCATAACAGCTATACTCTACTGTAGCTTTTATATTTTATACCGTGTATCATCGTCGCTAACCTTGGATCACCTGGGTGTGCATTACAAATAGATGGGCGATAGACAGATGGATTTTGCTGCTCTGTCTATCGCCCTCCTTTTGGACACACCTATTATCACGGCAAGTTTCTTAGTGTAGCGCCATCGTTCGGGTGTCTCTGGGCGCGGCCAATCAAGCGGTCAAAACCAATCGGCAATGTGTCGCTACGACCAGTTTCTCAGGAGTAGCACCATCGCCCGGGCGTCCATTGGGTGCGGCAAATCTAGCCGGAAAAGATAATACGGCCTAGCGATGTGCTGCTACGACCAGTTTCTCAGGAGTAGCGCCATCGCCCGGACGCCCATTGAGCGCGGCAAATCTAGCCAGAAAAGATAATACGGCCTAGCGATGTGCTGCTACGACCAGTTTCTCAGGAGAAATTATCGTGCGCATCTTTTACACTCTTTGCTTGTTGTTAAGTGCGGTAGTCGGACTGACCTTGGGCCTCAGTCGGCCTGTGTTTGCCGATGACGCCAACGGCGTTACCTTACCGGTGGATACCGCGACGCTGCAAGGGTTGGTCGAAATTGATGGTGTGGCCCAACATCCGACCTTCCGCAAGTGGCAGCTTGATCTGATGCTTGGCGGCGATGCCAAACACGCTACCTTTCTTGCCGTCAGTGAAAAACCACAGGTGGAGCTTGGTCAACTGACGACACTTGACACCACCCGTTATCCTAACGGCAACCATCTGCTGCGGCTGCGGGTGGTCCATAGCAATCTCAACTATGATGAGTACTTTACGCCGATTACGATTGACAACCCCAATGCGCCGATGTTGCCAACGCAAGCGCCAACCGGGACAGATGGCGCAGAAGCATTGTCTAATGTATTGCAACCGGCGCTCAGTGGTCCATTAGGCGCCGGCGTGCCTGAGGGAAGGCGGTGGATCGAGGTAAATATTAGCGATCAAACCCTGACCGCCTGGCAGGGTGACACCGCGGTGTTGCAAACATCCATTAGCAGCGGGCGCGCTCAATACCCAACGGTGCGCGGAACTTATCAAATTCGGACTAAGTTGGAGAAGGAACGCATGATCGGCCCCGGTTATGATACGCCGGACGTGCCGTGGACCATGTACTTTTTCCGCGGTTACGCAATCCACGGCGCCTATTGGCACAACAACTTTGGCACGCCGGTGAGCCACGGCTGTGTCAACATGCGTCCCGACGAAGCCCATCTGCTCTTTGATTGGGCCTCAGTCGGGACAGAAGTTGTCGTACATGACTAATAACGCATCGTCGTTGCATGAATAGGCGCAAGGAGTGTGGGAATAAACCCTGGCTCTTGGGGAATCCAGGGAGGGAACCGCCACGGCCATCAAAATAAGCCAGTATTGGGGCATTTGTTATCCCGCAGGGTGACAAATAGCACAATCCCGGAATCTCCCAAAGATGCTGGGTTTATTTTGATTCCACCCCTAGCTGGCAAACAGCCGCCACACTTGCGCCACCACAAAGGTGACGACAAAGCCCATGACCAGCGGCATCAATGCGGCAATCGCCGTCCACTTTTTGCTTCCCGTCTCCTTATAGATCGTATAGATGGTAGTGCTGCATGGATTGTGGATTAGGCTAAAGAGCATCAGGTTGACCGCCGTCAGGAGCGTCCAGCCGCCAGCGTTGAACAACGCCATGGTCTCCGCGTCCCCCCCTTGGAACATGACGCCGGCGCCGGCGCCGCCATTCATCCCCGTCACCAAGACGGTCATCATCAGGATGGTGGGGATGACAATTTCATTGGCCGGAATCGCCACAATATAAGCAAGCAGGATCACCCCATTGAGCCCCAGGAACCAGCCCACCGGATCCAGGAAATTGATTAGGTGTTCGGCAATGCTGGCCGCGCCGATGTGAATGTTGGCGGTCAGCCAAATCACGGCGCCAGCCGGCGCGGCAAAGACAATCGCCCGCCAGAGCACATAGAGCGTGCGGTCAATTAGCGAGGTGTAGACTGTCTGCCAAAAGCGCGGAGGGCGATAGGGGGGCAGTTCCAGACTAAAGGTGGACGCTTCGCCACGTAGGATCGTACGTGACAACGCCCAAGAGACGGCAAAGCTGAGCAGCACGCCCAGGGTTGCCACCCCCACCACCGCCAAGGCCGAGATCAGACCGCCCAAATAGGCCGGGACGAGCGCGCCGATAAAGAGCGTGGCAATCAAAATCTGGGTCGGCCAGCGCCCATTACAGAGCGCAAAATTATTGGTGAGAATGGCGATCAGGCGCTCGCGTGGGCTGTCAATCACGCGCGTTGCCACCACGCCGGCCGCATTGCAGCCAAAGCCCATCATCATGCTCAGCGACTGTTTGCCATGCGTGCCCGATTTCTTAAAGATGTTGTCCAGGTTAAAGGCCACGCGCGGCAGGTAGCCGAAATCTTCCAGCAAGGTAAAGAGCGGGAAGAAGATCGCCATGGGCGGCAACATGACGCTGACCACCCAAGCCGTGGCCAGGTAGATCCCATCAATGAGTAGACCATCCAGCCACCAGGGCATGCCAATGCTCGCTGCGCCACTCTTAAGTGCAGGGTGGATGATGTCAAGGAAAAAGGTAGCCAGCCAACCCGACGGCACATTGGCACCCGAAATGGTCAGCCAGAAGACCACCGTAAAGAGCAGCAACATAAGCGGAAAGCCAAAGAGCCGGCTGGTGACCAGGCGGTCAATCGTGCGGTCCAGATTAAAGCGCGGCGGCCGATCCGGGTAGATTACCGCCCGGTCGGCAATACGTGTGGCGTCGGTGTAGATCGCTTCAATCAGCGATTCATGAACATTGCTGCTCACCTGCCACCGTAAATCGGTCGCTGCTTTTAGAATATCATGCGCTGTGGGCGTAGGCGCCGTTTGTAATGTTTTGGTATTAAGCATGATGGGCTGCCTCCAGTTGCAAGACAAGTTGGCCGGGCATAACACCCGGATCATCACGAGTTAAATCGCCCAATTCGCCCCGCTCTAAGGCTTCGATAATGCGCTGATCACCGTCGAGCAGCCGCATGGCCACCCAACGTGCATTGGGGATAGTTGGGTAGAGCTGTTGCAGTTGTGCCACCAGCGTGGCCACTGCCTGTTTGAGCGCCGGCGGTTCACTTTGGATCCGATGGGGCTTGCAGACGACCTGGCCAGTCGCCACCTCATGCACCGCTTGCAACAATTCCTGAATCCCCTGCCGCTGGCGCGCGGCCATTGGGACCACGGGAATGCCCAGATCGCGGGCCAGTGAACGATCATCCACCGTCAGACCATGCCGCTTTGCTTCGTCGATTAGATTCAGCGCCAATACCGCGCGATCTGTAATTTCCAAGACCTGCAAAACCAGGTTTAGGTTGCGTTCCAGACGGGTGGCGTCGGCGACGATAATAGTTACATCCGGCTGGCCAAAAAGAATAAAATTGCGCGCCACCTCTTCATCCAGACTCGTGGAAAGCAAGGAATAGGTGCCGGGTAGGTCCACCAATTTATAGCGACGCTCACCGTAGGAATAGCCACCCTCGGCGCGACTAACCGTCTTGCCCGGCCAGTTGCCGGTGTGTTGGCGCAACCCTGTCAGCGCATTAAAGATTGTGCTTTTCCCGGTGTTAGGGTTGCCGGCCAAGGCAACGACATAGTCCCAATCGGTCATGTCGATCCCTAACCGAATCAAGTTGCCGGCATGGTAGGCTGGGCATCCTTCACAGTGATGGCCGGCCACGGGGCGCATGGTGGTTGGCTGCTCTTCCTGCGCCACCAAGGGAATCGTAGTTTTGGGTTCAAGCATACTCATGCGATTGCCTTCTCTTTCTTTGTTTGCTCTGTGCTGCTTCCGTTGGCGTTTTCAAGGGGGCCTACAGGCGTCATAACCGGTTGCCGGCTGGATAAATTTGTTTGTTCCTCTGGCAACACGCCCTGGACAATGTGAATCAACTCTGCCTGCTCCTTGCGCAACCCGATCAGGGCGCCCCGCACGCGATAGGCAGTCGGGTCACCGCTAGGGCTGACCATCTCCGCTTTGATGGTGGTGCCGGGCAAAATGCCCAGGTCGAGCAGCCGCCGTCGTTCCGCTCCTTGACAGCGTTGCGAGATGCGCAAGACCGTAGCCGACTTACCTAAGGCTAGGTGGCTAAGCGGGGCAAAAGCGGCCGACTCCACCTCTTCCTGATGTACGGGTACGACTGAAATATTGGTAGCCAGCAATGGCGCCAGTACATGGTCATCGCCGTCACCCCAAAAGCGAATCCGCTGCTCAGTGCGATCCGTCACGATAATTTGCATGCCCAGGTGCAACCCTTCCGCCAACAATTGGGCATAGATGGTGGCCGGCTCATCCTCCAGGTGGACAATGCGCGCTGGTTGATTGAGCGGCAATGCCGCCAGGGTCTGCCAATCTCGTGTGGCGATTAGCTCACCACCCGCAGTGGGAATGGGGTCGCCATGGGGGTCAAAGCGGGGGTGACCTAGTTCGGCGGAAAGGGCGGCCGTTTCTGCCCGGCTTAACTCATGTTCGCGCCGTTCGGATTGGCTGTGCCAGTCAGCGGCGCTGTAGCCAGTCTTATCGGCCAGGTAGCTTTCCCACAGGCGATGAGCTCGAATAATGTGCAGCGCATAGTCGTGACCCTGTGGCGTCAGGCGCAATTCACCGTCCATGAGCGTCACCAGTTCACGCGCCTGCATGGTCGTAAGCAAGGGGGTCATGGCCTCTACCGATTGCTGGAGCGCTCCGGCAATGCTTTGTATGGTCGGGTGACGCCCCTCATATTCGCACTGCTGGATGTGCTTCAGTGCATCTTCTAACAAAATCCGTTCACCCAACGCACGCGCCCGTTGGCGGCGCCAAAACAAACCGCGCTCCGGCCAAAAGAGCCAGGCGCCAATGCCGAGCAATAAAAGTGCCCAAGTTAACAAGAGGAGTGGACTGTTCATATTAACCATCCTTTTATAAATATTTTTTAGCTATAACTAAATTATAACCTTATTCTACCTAATTTTGATTCGGATGTCAAGTAGCAAAATTCTGTCCCAGTTCTATCATGGGGTGAATGGCCAATGGACAATTAGCGCCTATATCATTTGGGAACTTGTTGGAGAAGCTTGTAAGATATAAGCCTATAGCATCAAAGGAGGTTCTTATATGGGTACACTGTTGCAATCAGAACGGCAAGTCTTGGAATATTCCACGCCGGCAGTGCAGCCGGCGATAGGCGGTTTAGCTTTTGATTGGGCCATGATGGCGCTTAGCTCGCTCTTCTTGGGTGGTCTCTATTTAGATGGCTGGGCCCACAATCACGGCAAAGTTGACAATTCATTTTTTACCATTTGGCACGCGTTCTTTTATAGCGGCTTTGGACTGGTGGCGCTGCTGCTGGTGGGAACATTGTTGGTGAACCGGGCGCGCGGCCTGCCTTGGCACAGTGCTTTGCCCAAGGGCTATCAACTCTCACTGCTGGGTGTCATTATCTTTGCCGCGGGCGGTGTGGGTGACCTGATCTGGCATGAACTTTTTGGCATTGAAGAGAACTTTGAGGCGTTGTTGAGTCCCACCCACCTGCTGCTGGGCGTGGGACTGGGGCTGGTCGTTACCGGACCCCTGCGCGCTGCCTGGCAACGGGCCGGCCGACAGCCAAGCTGGTGGGAGATTACACCTGCCCTGCTGGCGCTGGCGGCGCTCCTTGCCGACCTCACCTTCTTTATGATGTTCTCTCATCCGATTTTTAGCATGACCGCCGGTCGTTGGCATCGCGAATTCGCCAATGACATCGGTCAGGTGGCCGGCGTCTTGGGGCTGCTGATCATTGGCGCGATTTTGGTGGGACCGGTCTTGTTGGCGTTGCGGCGCTGGCAACTGCCGCTGGGGAGCCTGACGCTGGTTTGGGGGATTAACACGGTGGGCATGACGATTCTGGGCTATAAAGAGCGGCAGGCGCTCTGGATGGCGCTTGCTATGATCCTGGCCGCGGCACTGCTTGACCTTTGGCGCACCCGGCTCAAATTGCAGACGACGCCGGCGTCAACTTCAGCCACGGCGCTGCGTCTTTTTGCTTTGGCGGCGCCCATCATGCTCTTTAGCGCCTATTATCTCGTGCTACTGGCCACCGAGGGAACGCGTTGGTCGGTGCATCTGGTTGTCGGCTCGGTGGTGATGGCGGGTATGGTGGGGTGGTTGTTGAGCTACCTGGTGGTTCCGCCGGCTCTGCCCAATAATGCCTCATAAACGCCATACTGACGATTTTCGGCAATCACCTGGCAGCCGCCAATGTGCGCCTCAATGAGCGGTTGATATTTGAGAAAACGATTGGCCACAATGCGCAGCCGCCCGCCGGGCTTTAGATAGTCCGCCGCCTGTTGTAAAAATGTGGTGACGGCTTGATAGTCGATCTGGACGCCGGCATGAAAGGGTGGATTGGAGATGATCCAGTCGTAGGCGCCCGCTACGTCGGAAAAGACATCGGAAGGGAAAACGCCACCCGTCGCATAGGGGCCAGGATGAGTCGCCAGCCCATTCACTGCCAACGTGCGACGGGTGGCGGCCAAGGCCAGCGCATCTACATCGACCATGTCAACCACACAGGCCGGCCAGCGCTGCTTGATCATAGCGCCAATCACCCCAGCACCACAGCCTAGGTCGAGTACATGCCCATGCAGCGGCTCTGTCAATGTCTCTAATAACATTTGCGTGCCGGCATCAAGCCGGCCATGACTGAAGACGCCCGGCAAGGTGACGATCTGTAAGCTCGTCGCGCCTACTTGGAGAGGGTAAATTGTCTCCCACGCCGCGAGTTGCAAGGGCGCAACCTCGGCTTGTTGCGTAGATTGGAAGAGAACAGAGTGGCGGGCTGCGTCCACTTTGGCGGTCGGGCCAATCACCTCCTCCGCCAGGCTACGGCTCGATTGAATCCCCGCCTTGTTATGGCCGACCAACAGCAGATGGCCCGCAGGCGTCAAATGATTGGCCGCCATCGTGAGCATCAGCTTGGTGAGCAGTTGGCTTTTGGGCAGGAAGAGCAGCACAGCCGGGTAGCGCGCCGGCGCACTGTAGAGGGGGCCAAAGTGCAACTCCGTACGTGCATAACCGGCCGTTGTGTAGGCTGCACAGGCATGGCGGTGGGCTCTGTAATCATGGGTGAAGCCGACCGGCTGGATGGCCGAGTGGCGCGCCTTGAGTGTGGCCAGAAACCCATCCGCTGGGTAATTGATAATCAACAGGTCTCCGGCCACACGAGCGTCAACGGCGCGTAACACCAACTGGCTGGTTGGTTCAAGGGCTTGGTGGTCGCCCCGTGGCTTGCGCATTATCCTTGCCTACAGTCCTAAATATGCCTCGATCACCCGCGGGTCGGCCAACATCTCTTGGGCGTCGCCGCTCATGGTGATGGCGCCTGTTTCCAGCACATAGGCGCGGTGGGCCACCTGGAGCGCAGCCTGCGCATTCTGCTCCACCAACAGGATGGTGGTCTCCTGTTCGTCATTCAGGCGACGAATAATGTTGAAGATCTCTTCCACCAAGATCGGCGCCAACCCCATCGACGGCTCATCAAGCAGCAGCACACGCGGGTTCTGCATCAACGCCCGGCCAATGGCCAGCATCTGTTGCTCACCGCCGGAGAGGGTGCCCCCCTTTTGGCTGACCCGCTCTCGCAGGCGCGGGAAGATCTTGAATACACTCTCCAGTCGTCGATCCACCTCGTCATTATCCTTGAGCAGATAGGCGCCCATTTCTAAATTTTCCAACACAGTCAAGACCGGGAAGACACCGCGGCCTTCTGGTACATGGCCAATGCCGGCCTGCACAATCTTATGCGGCGGTGTGGCGGTCATCGATTGGCCGCGCAACTTCACGTCACCCTGGCGCGGCCGCAAGATGCCGGAGATGGTGCGCAGTGTGGTGCTCTTGCCGGCGCCATTGCTGCCGATCAAGGTAACGACCTCGCCTTCATGAACCGTTAGCGAGATACCCTTGAGGGCATGGATTTTGCCATAGTAGGTGTGAACATCTTTGAGTTCAAGCACTGGTATTGTCATGCTCAGTCGCCCCCCTCCTGCGCCACTGCTTCAGCTTGGCTTTGGGCCTGGCGCCCCAGGTAAGCTTCAATCACCCGCTGATTCTTGCGTACTTCGGCCGGTGTTCCTTCGGCAATCTTCTGCCCATAGTCGAGCACCGAAATATACTCGGAGACTCCCATGACCAGCTTCATATCATGTTCAATCAACAACACCGTGATCCCTAGATCATCGCGCAATTTGCGGAACAGAACCATGGCGTCATCTGTCTCTTGTGGATTCATGCCGGCGGTCGGTTCGTCGAGCAGAATCAGCTTGGGTTTAGAGGCCAAGGCGCGGGCAATTTCTACGCGCCGTTGTTGGCCATAGGGCAAATTTTTGGAGATCTGATCGCCAATGCCCACCGGCAACTCCACATAGCGCAGCAGCCGGCGCGCTTCGACTTCGGCTTCGGCTTCCGCAGCTTTGAACGCTTTGGTGCGTAAAACCGCGCCGATGGCGGTGCTGCGCAGGCGTGTATGTGCACCAACCAACACATTTTCCATCACCGACATATTGTGAAAGAGGCGAATGTTCTGAAACGTGCGGCACATGCCCAGATCGGTAATCTGATCTGGGCGGCGGCCTGCAATCGAAGCGCCATTAAAGGTGATTGTCCCCTCATCCGGCCGGTAAATGCCAGTAATAATATTAAAGAGCGTCGTCTTGCCCGCGCCATTGGGGCCAATGATGCTGGCAATCACGCCCGGTTCCACCTTGAAATCGACGGCGTTGACAGCCACTAACCCGCCAAAGCGCTTGGTAATTTTGCTGAGATGTAAGAGCGAAGCCATTAGTCATCACCTCCTGCTGTTGCGTCATCTGTGCGGATCTCCATACGGCGCCGACGTGAAGGGATAATCCCTTCGGGGCGGAAGATCATCATCAGGATCAGAATGAGGCCAAAGGCTAGCCGTTGATAGCGGGCAGGATCGAGTTGACTGGGGAGTTGGGCCCAAGGGATGCCCAGCAGTGGAATCACTCCTGTGCCCTGGCGCAACCGACTTAGCTCCAGCGAAAGCGTTTGGAGCCAGTCGATGTTGAGCAATGTCACCACCGCGGCACCGACGAGCACGCCGGGCACACTGCCGAGGCCGCCCAAGATGACCATGACCAGAATGCTGATGGAGGCAATGAGCGAGAAGCTTTCTGGGCTGACAAAGGTGCGGTTGGCGGCGAAGACGACGCCCATAACGCCGGAAAAGGACGCGCCAATCGCAAAGGCCATCAGCTTACTGCGCACCAACGGAATGCCCATCGCGATCGCGGCCACCTCATCCTCGCGAATCGCGGTCCAGGCGCGCCCGATCTTAGAATCTTCCAGCCGCAGCGCCACAGTGATGACAATTACAAGAATCACCAACGCCAGCAGATAGAAGAAGAAACCGTAGATATCCCCTTCCCCCATAGGTCTGCCGGCCTGGCGGGTCAGCCAATTGAGCAGATCTGGATTGGTCATGAAGGAGAAGAGGGGGGGGCGCTGGATGGGGGTAATGCCCTGGGGCCCATTCGTCAGATTGATGGGTTTATCCAGATTATTGGCCAAGACCCGAATCACTTCACCAAAGCCCAAGGTCACAATAGCCAGATAGTCACCGCGCAACCGTAAGACGGGCAGGCCCAGGGCAACGCCCGTAAGGCCGGCCACAAAGATGCCGCCTAACAAGAAGAACCAAAAGAGCCAGCCCGGATAGGGAAAGGTCGGCAGGATATTAAAGGTGCCGGCAACCTCGTCCGTATGCCAGATCTGTTGTGAGCCAAAAAAGGCCCATAGATAGGCGCCTACGGCATAGAAGGCAATGTAGCCCAGATCGAGCAGCCCGGCAAAGCCGACCACAATATTGAGGCCCAACGCCAGCGCGCCAAAGGCACAGATCTGAAAGCCAATCTCTAGCAGAAAGGGATTCTTAATGCCCAGAAACGGCACCAGCGCCACCAACACAACCGCAGCTATTGCAAATTTAACTGCCTGCCAGCGTGGTATATAGAAGATGAGTAAAAGACCGCCCATAAAGAGCAACCGCCACAAGAGATCGCGCGGCGCCGCGTTGATCCGCAACGTGACATAGGTCATATAGGCCACAACCAGCACTACATAGAGCAGGTTGCCCCAGAAAGTCTTTAAGATGCGCTCTAGCGGAGAAAGATTGGATGATTGAGAAGTAGTCATTGTGATCCCCCTACGCCTTTTGGCCCACGGTTTGGCCCAACAAGCCGGAGGGTTTGAAGATAAGGATAATGATTAAAATGGCAAAGGCAAAGATGTCCTTATATTCGGCCCCAAAGGCGCCATTGGTAAAGATGGAGAAGTAGGATGCGGCAAAGGCTTCGAGCATACCCAACACAATGCCGCCCAACATAGCGCCCGTAATATTGCCGATGCCGCCCAAGACTGCCGCAGTAAATGCCTTCAGACCGGGGAAAAAGCCAACAAAGGGATCGATCCGCGTTACTTTCAAGGCAAAGACTACACCGGCCGCGCCGCCTAACGCACCGCCGATTAGGAAGGTAAGTGCGATAATTGCATTAACATTAATGCCCATCAGGCTGGCAGTGCGTTGATCTTGGGCCACGGCGCGAATGGCTTTGCCCAACTTGGTGGCGTTGACCAAATAATTGAGGCCCACCAACATGACCACGGCCGCGATCATGATGATCAGCGCCTTGGTCTGCAGGGCGATGGCAATGTCACGGCCTTCAAATTGGACCTTGAAGAGTTCGATGCGTGCCGAGAATGGGCCAAAGGTGGGGAATGAACGATAAAAGTCGCCGTTGACCAGACTTTGGTAGAAGCGCATGGCATCTTGCAGGAAGAAGCTGACGCCAATGGCGGAGATGAGCGGCACCAGGCGCGGCGCCCCGCGCAAGGGTCGGTAAGCGATCCGTTCGACACTGACCGCCAACAGTCCAGCCACCAGCATGCCAAAGAGAACAGCCACCCCCACGAAGAGATAAGCGGCGACGGCTGATATATCTTGCAACCAGCCACGCCCTGCGGCAAAGATTAGCAATTCGACGCCGGCAAAGGCGCCGAACATAAAGATTTCGCCGTGGGCAAAGTTGATAAATTCCAACACACCGTAGACCATGGTATAACCCAAGGCAATGGTGGCGTAAACAAAGCCGACCGCGATGCCGTCAATGAGCACCTGCGGCAAGAGCACCAGGACAATCTGTACTAGATCGATGTCCTCGCGCGTGCCCCGAAAGAGAAACGCGGCGCCAATGACGACGGCTGAAATGATCGCGCCAGTGCCAATGACAAAGAGCAAAAGCTGACCGAGGGGGCGCAGGATTTCCTGCAGGGTGTTAGTTCTCCGTAAGTGCATTCGCAACTCCTAATGGCAAAGCCAGAATCAAGTAAACTGGTAGATAGGTAGATAGGTAGATAGGTAGATAGGTAGATAGGGATTCCTATCCACGTCCCTACGTATCTACCGATTTACTTATCTACCGATTTCCCTATCTACCGATTTCCCTATCTACCGATTTCCCTACCCAGATAACAGTAGAGACGTAGCCACGCTACGTCTCTACTGTTACCTCTATTCAAGATTATTTAGGGCCGACCTCACGCTGTATAGCTGTATATACGGTTACTCGGAAGGTGCGGCGATGTCCAAGGACTTAACCACTTCATTGTTGTTCCACTCGGCCGGATCGGCGGATTGGACCTGGAGCACAAAGTAGGTGGCGCTAGTTTTGTCACCAGCACTGTTAAAGGTGATGGTGCCCGTAATGCCGGGGAAGTCTTGGGTCGCACGCACGGCATCGGCCACCTGGGCGCGGCTGGGCTTGGCGCCGCCATTGGCTTCGGCAGCATTGGCGATTGCGGTCAAGCAGATGTTCATGGAATCATAGGCTTGAGCGGCAAAGGGCTGCGTCGATTCGCCAAAGCGCGCTTCGTAATCTGTGATGAACTGGGCCGTGCCTTCATAGACATTTGCCGGACCGGCAACCGAGCTGTAGTACATGCCGGCCACGGCATCGCCGCCTAAGGTGGCCAATTCGGAGCTATCCATGCCATCGGGCCCCATAAAGGTCGCTTCCACGCCCTTTTCACGTGCCTGGCGGAAGAAGATGCCGGCCTGGCTATAGATGCCGCCGAAGTAGACAATATCCGGATTGGCGGCCAGAATCGGCGTGATGATGCTGTCAAAGTTGGCCTGCTCTTCGGTGCCCTCAAAGCCCAACACTTGCATACCCGCCTTTTCCGCGGCAGCACGGAAGAATTCCGCAACACCCTGCCCATAGGCGGTCTTGTCATGAATCAAATAGACACTTTGGGCGCTCAATTCACCGGCGGCAAACTCTTCACCGACGACACCTTGAATGTCATCACGCCCGACGATGCGATTCACTTCGGCGTAGCCGCGGTCGGTAATGGTGGGGTTGGTATTGGCCGGCGAAACCGCGGCCAAACCTGCGTTATGATACTCTTCCATGCTGGGGATCATGACGCCGCTGTTGAGATGGCCGACCATACAGAGGACATCGGGGTCGCCAACGATCTGCTTGGCGTTTGCCACGCCGGTGTCTGGGGTAGCCTGGTCATCGTAGGGCGCTAATTCGACGGTGAAGCCCATCTCTTCCAGCTTGCCTTTATTCTGCTCCATGGCCAACTGTGCGCCATTCTTGATCGCAGTGCCCAAGACAGATTGGGGACCACTCAATGGCGACTGGGTGGCGACCTTGATGGTCATGCCACTGCTTTCGGCTGGCGCTGCTGCTTCGGCTTGGGTTGCCGCCTCGGCTGGGGTGGCTTCCTCGGCGGGCGCCTGTGTCGCCTCGGCGGCCGGCGCCGCCGGTGCCGGTTCTGGCGCTGGACAGGCTGCCAACAGCATGGCAACAACGAGCAACATAGAAAGTAGTAGGACACGAGTCTTCATATACATTTCTCCTTATGCTTAAAGTTGATAGGCTCATATAGGTATGCGGCTGAAACTGCCAATTTTCTCTCTGGGGAATTGTGCAATTTCAGTTTGCCGCCCATATGAGCGAAGTTGATAAAACTTGCTACAAGAAAGTTTACCCATGACGACAAGCGCATAGGGGCCCGCGCTAGTTTGACGATAAGCGCAATTTGCCTTCGGCTTATCCATACTTTGCTCTGACTGAAAACATTTGCGCTTGCCAGCAAATGTCCTGGGGGCGCGGCTCACGTCGATGCCTGAAATTTGCTTTTTGGGTAAAGCCGCATAGAAAACGCCGATTTTCATCACAACTGCGGTATTAAGAAAACTGTGCAAACCCTTAGTTTTCATCGGAGGGAAAATGTTGCGTTTGTTCAATTCTGCCCGCTGAACGTTTGCAGTTGTGTGACGCTCAAACTTTCTTTAAAAATGAGCTATTGTAAGCTTCGCATAGATTGATAATATAACATAGTTGTCCTAGGTTCGTCCAACTATTGGTAGGTCAATTGCCGAAAAGCAGCAGAAAAGGCAACAACCAGCCATCTTCTGCCCCAATTACCCCCGTCAGATTACCCCGTCAGATTACCCCGTCAGATTACCCCGTCAGATTACCCCGTCAGATTACAATGTGTTGCTGATACCCACGTTTGTTTTCAGTTACGGTGTAAGCTGTGGTATACTGCGTGCGCTGCTGCCAAGGCGGCGTTTTTGTTGTGTTGGTTTAGGCAATATCAGTTAAAAAGCATAAGAACTCACTAGGACATTGGTATGTTCATTATTGGATTGACAGGAAATATTGCCACCGGCAAAAGCACTGTGTTACACTATCTGGCTACCAAAGGAGCCTATGTGTTGGATGCTGATCGGTTGGCGCATGACAGTATGCAGAAAGGCACCCACACCTATTGGGCCATTGTCGATGTGTTTGGTCAATCGATTTTACAAACTGATGGCGCCATCGACCGTCCGGCCTTAGGCGCGATTGTCTTTGCCGATCCTGCTGCGCTCCAACAATTGGAAGCCATTGTCCATCCTGCGGTCTTTGATTTAGCGCGCCAGGAGTTGAGCCAGGTGACAGCCGACATCGTGGTTTTGGAAGCGATCAAACTGTTAGAAGCCGGACAATTGGTTACACTATGTGATGAGGTTTGGGTTGTCACAGCCAGCCCAACTTCGCAGTTGCAGCGGTTGCACGAAACTAGAGCGATGGCTGCAACTGAAGCCCAGAGCCGCATGGCAGCTCAATCACCACAGGAAGTGAAAGTGCAGCACGCCGACCGTGTGATTCAAAATGATGGCACGTTGGCAGAACTCTACACCAAGTTGGATCAACTTTGGGTGGATGTAATGGAGAAGGCGGCAGCACGCCCATGAATACGCTCAAAAACTTTTGGAATCATTATCCTGTGCTGGCCAATTGGCTGGTTCTCGCCATTGGTATGGTGATTATATTGTATTTTAGCGCGCGCCATGTCGGATTCTTGCCGGGCCAATGGCTAGCATTGATTGTTGCCACCGTGGTATTAGCAGGTCTTTGTGCTTGGATTATCAGTTGGGAATAATCGTACATAACAAATTAACGAACATACATTATGGATAAACGCGACTATTACGAAGTACTTGGCGTTGCGCGCAATGCCGACAAGGATGCTTTAAAAAGAGCATTTCGGAAATTGGCGCAACAATATCATCCTGATATTAACAAGACACCGGAAGCCGAAACAAAATTTAAAGAGATTAATGAAGCTTATCAGGTGCTCAGTGACGATCAGAAGCGTGCGGCCTATGATCGCTTTGGCCATGCCGGTGTGCAGGGCGCCGGTGGCTTTAGTGATTTCTCCGGTGGCTTTAGTGATTTGGGCAGCATCTTCGAAGAACTCTTTTCCGGCTTTGGTGGCGGCTTTAGCACCGGCAGTGGACGTTCGCGCACCCAGCCGCGTCGTGGAGCTGATCTACGGGTAGATATAAAATTAACCTTTGAAGAAGCCGCTTTTGGTGTTGATAAAGCGGTAGAGGTGCCACGTTTAGAGCCGTGTGATCATTGCAACGGCACAGGCGCAGAGCCACCCACCTCACCGGTCACTTGCTCCACCTGCAACGGTGCAGGTGAAGTGCAACGCCGCCAGCAAAGCCCCTTGTTCGGCACCGTCATTACTGCCACACCTTGTCCAACCTGTGGCGGGACAGGTGAGGTAATTCCTTCTCCCTGCACCAAGTGTAATGGGCAAAAACGCTTGCGCGTGACACGCAAACTCAATGTCAAAATTCCTGCCGGCGTTGATGACGGCACGCGCATTCGGTTGGCCGGTGAAGGCGAAGCCGGACAACTGGGCGGGCCGGCTGGCAATCTTTATGTGGTTATTGCGGTTGAGGCCCATCCCGTCTTTGTGCGCGACCAATTTGACATTCATCTTGAACTGCCGATCAATGTAGCGCAAGCTGCCCTAGGCGCTACGGTCAAGATACCAACGCTAGATGGCAATATTGAAATGTTGGAGATCCCAGCCGGCACGCAGACCGGTCGCACCTTCCGCAAGCGTGGCCAGGGCATCCCGCATCTGCAACGAAGCGGGCGCGGGGATATGGTGATCACGGCGCGCGTGGTGGTGCCCACCAATCTGACTGCCGAACAGAAAGAACTTTTCCGGGCGTTAGCCAAAACCTTTGGCGATGATATCCCCGATCACCCCAAAGGTTTTTTTGACCGCCTTTTTGGCACATGATTAATTGTCTTTGAATGCTCATGCGGGCGAGATCTGAAATTATTTTGAAATTGTTATGAGCCATTCTTAAAGGGAATTGGCGTCCCCAGCACAGGATCATACAATCTGGTATACTTCTGCCGAGATTGGTTAATGTGCTGGGGACGTTTGTGTTTATTATATTTTTAAAAAAGAGAACAATATATGGCAACAACATCTGACCTTCGTAAGGGCATGCTGATTCGTTATAATGGCGCAATCCATCGTGTGGTTGAATATCAACACATTAGCCCTGGCAACTGGCGCGCGTTTGTGCGTATGCGGCTGAAAAACTTTGCTACCGGCCGTATCATTGAAGACCGTGTGCGCGCCGGCTCCGACATTGACGTCGTCAACACCCAGACTCGCTCCGCCCAATTTCTCTATAAAGCGGGTAATATGTACCACTTTATGGACAATGAGAGCTTTGATCAGATTGAGTTGGCGGAAGAGAACATCGGCGACCGTATGCAATTTGTTAAAGAAAATGATAGTGTAGACCTGCTGGTGATTGATGAAGGAGAAGTGCTTGATGTCGAACCCCCCACCTTTGTCACCTTGCAGGTGACTGCCGCCGAAGTCGCTGTGCGCGGTGACACGACGACCAATCTGCAAAAAAGTGTTACGTTGGAAACAGGCGCAGTGATCCAAGCGCCGGCCTTTATCAAGGAAGGTGACCTATTGCGCATTGACACGCGCAGTGGCGAATATGTCGAACGCGCCAAAGAGTAACGCTCCTATGGGCGGCGAACTGAAATTGCACGATTTTTCAGAGAGAAAAAGCGTAATCTCGGCCGCATCCTTGTATGAGCCAAAGAGTAAAGCAAATGAGTGAAATCATCGGGGAATTGATCGAACTGGCAGTTGAGGTGGACGACGAGGCGGCCGAGGCGGTCAGCGAACTCTTCAACCGTTACAACGGTGGCGGCTACGAAGAAGACAATGTTGTCGGCGAAGCGGGCGGCGGTGGCGCCATCATCGAAATCACCGGCATTGACGATTTTGGCAAGCCCATTCCAAACAAATATCGCGTCGTCGTCAAAACCTACCTCAAGCCAGGGCAACGGGGCGCCACGGTGCTGCGCCAACTGGAAGAGGGGCTCTGGCGCCTTAGCCTGCTCTACCCCATCCCGGAGCCACAGATCCGCACCATCCAGGAAGAAGATTGGGCCCATGCCTGGAAGAAGTTCTACAAACCGTTGCGCATTGGCCAACGAGTGATCCTGAAACCGACTTGGGAGAGCTATACACCGGCGCCGGACGATATTGTCATCCACCTGGACCCCGGCATGGCCTTTGGCACCGGGATGCACCCCACCACCCGCCTCTGCATCGTCGCGCTGGAGGAGTTGGTCAAAGCGGGCAACCAGGTGCTGGATCTGGGCACGGGCAGTGGCGTCCTCGCCTTTGTCGCCCTGCACATGGGCGCCGGGGCGTTGCTGGCCACCGACATCGACCCGCTGGCCGTGCGTGTGGCGCGCGAAAATGCCGAGTTAAATGGACTGCGCAACACACGCCTTACCATTGAACAGGGCAGCGTTCCCGCCGATATGGTTGGCCGCTTTGACATTATCGTCGCCAACATTCTGGCCGAGATCATCGTCGGGCTCTTTGACGGCAAGTATGAAAATGTTCCCCTGCACGAGCCGCTCAAGCCGGAAGGCATCTTAATCCTGTCGGGCATTCTAGACGAAAAGGCGCCCATGGTGCTCGCGGCAGCACAGCGCTATGGTTTCCGCCTGCTGGAGCAGAAACAAGAGGGGGACTGGGTGGCGCTCATTATGCAGCGCTAACCGGTTCGCACCCATGCAGCGCTTTTTTCTTACAAACACAGCCATCAACCCTGGCCAGTCGCTGAACCTAGCGGCGCTCGATCACCAATTGCGCGCGGTCTTGCGCTTACAGGCCGGCGACCAGATTACGCTGCTTGATGACCAGGGCCGTGCCTTCCTCACCGAACTGACCGCGCTGAATCGGCGATACGTAGCCGGGTTGGTGCTGGCCCAACTGCCCGATCCACCCGAACCTGCCCTCCATCTGACGCTCTATCAATGCAGCCTAAAGGCTGATAAATTTGAATGGATTTTGCAAAAAGGGACGGAAGTGGGGGTCAGTACGTTCGTGCCGGTCATTAGCCAACGTTCCGTCGTGCGCCCCGCGTCGGCTCTGCTCAAGAAATATGAACGCTGGCAGAGCATTGTTCGGGAAGCCGCCGAACAATGTGGCCGTGGTCGTTTGCCCCACTTAGCCCAACCATTGGCTTGGTCGGAAGTGGTGGCCCAAGCCCAAGGCGTGCGCCTGCTGCCCTGGGAAGATCTGGCCACTTCTCCCGCGCAACCACTGCGCGCCGCCCTGCCCAGTGCCGCCACAGCGGTCAATCTGCTCATTGGTCCCGAAGGGGGTATTGCGCCCGCTGAGGTTGAAGAGGCCCAAAGCACCGGCTGGCAAACTGTGAGTCTAGGCCCCTTGATTCTCAGAGCCGAGACCGCCGCCATTGTCAGCGCGGCGCTGGTAATGGCGCAGGCCTTTTGATTGATCTAGAAGCCGTTGACATTGGCGAGGCGCACACCTGGGACAAATCCACGCAGTTAGCATATCGCACCCAAGAGTGGCGTGCGACCCTGTAGAATATATGTTTGACAGGCCATCGTTCCATGCTATACTAGCGTTATGGTCGATCAATCTATGGCGCAACCAGCGCAGACACCGTGGCATCGCTTTCTGGCCAAAGCCTTGGAACTTTCTGTCGGACTTGAACGCATTTGGGTCGAAAGCGAAGTACAAATCAGCAGTGAGCCACCAAGAGTAGATATTGTGCTGTTGCGTCGGGAAACTACCGCGTGGACAGCAGCGCAGCGGGCCCTATTACCCGATGGTGTGCGCGATGCCACGGCCCATTCAATTTTGCTGGAGTTCAAATATAGTGAGTCGCTCACCCAAGAAGCGATCGTTCAGGCATTGGCCTATGAATATTTCTTTCGCACCAGTCGGAGTCTGGCCACGGAAGAAGTGCAGATGTTTATTCTCTGTGCCAAAACACCGCAGGCAGAGCGATTGGTGGCCTTTGAATATGCGGCAACAGCCATTCCAGGGGTCTATCATAGCCTGAATGTCTATATAGCCCGTATCCCCTTGCTCGTCTTAAATGATTTAAGCGATGAACCCCATAATGCGCTGGTCAAAGCCTTTGCCAGTCGGAAACGCGAGAAAGCCAAAGCATTTAGACTTTTACGCCAATTCTGGAAACTGTCAACTGAGTTATTGATGATGTTGGAAGTACTGCAGGCCATTTGGTTCCTACCAGAAGGAGCAATGATGAACGAAATCTTAACGCCCGAACGGGTTATGGAAATCGGTGAAGAGTGGAAGCAGATCTTTTTGCGTAATCTTACACCGGAAGAGCTTGACGCTTATATCAACCCGTCGTACAAGCAAGGTTTAGTAGAACAAGGCATCGAACAAGGCATCGAACAAGGCATCGAACAAGGCATCGAACAAGGCATCGAACAAGGTGCAATTGCAATGTACAAGACAATTGAGCAGATCTTACAGCGGCGTTTTGGCAACGTGCCAGCCGAGGTTACTATATCGCTGGCAAAGTGCAACCTAGACGAACTCAATAGTTTGGTTAATCCCGCCCTTGATGCCGTAAGCCTTGATGCCTTTCTCGCTTGCTTGCCTGCCGCGGAAGAGCAAGCGACATAGACGTGCACCACAAGAGAGGCAGTTACACGGTTGCAGGTGCCTTTCAGGTTTAGGAACAGAGGGGCCAAGGACGTGCGAGAAACATGTCAGTAAACCTTGTTTGTACCCTTTTTTGAGTGCGTCCCAAATTAGGGCGATGGGCGAGAAGCACAAATGAGGCGAAGCCCCGACAAGCCTCATTTGTGGTACGCACCCCTTTTTCACTGCGGCTTGACGATATAAAGTGCATATGATAATCTTGTCGCTCAAATTGAGTTAAGCAAATTATGAAGAATAGACGAGATCAACGGCATGAACAACGAACTACGTGAACAGTTACAAGCGGCCCAGAAGGAGTTGGATCCTCAATTTAAGGCGCTGCGCAGTGCGATTGGAGCGCTGAACCAGGCGGTCAAGTTGGCCGGTGAAGAGAAGCTCGATGCGCTGGCCATGCAAAAGGCGTCGGTGAAGTTGGCCCAAGCGCAGGCTACGGTAGAGAACACTGCGCTGCAGGAGGCGACTGCGGCCTTTACTGCTTCCACACAACAGGCGCTTGACGCGTTGGCCTTTGAGTTTGCCCGCGATCTGAAGGAGACCTTTGAGCGCCGGGGGCAGACGGTGGAGGGACGACCACCGACGCTGGTGCTAGGCGATCTGGTGCTTAATATTGATGTGGCGGCGCGCAAGGCACAGTGGCTCTATGGCAAAGAGGCGTTGACCAAGCCTATTGCGCTCTCCATCAACACCATTGTCAAAGCCTATGATACGCAGCGCAGAGCCATTGTCGAGCGCACCATTGATGGCCCGGCATTCCTGGCCGAGCTGTACAATGCTTGGAAAATGTTGTTCGACGAACGCACCGCCGCCAGTGGCCGGAAGCCCGCCGGTAATCGGATCAACGTGGTCGATGTCTATAGCAAAATGGTGCTCAATCGCCAGTCGGCCCGTTTCTGGAATGCTCCTTCACGCAGTACCTTTAAGGATTACGAACGCGCCCTCTTTATCCGCGATCTGGTCTTGGTCCATTCCTCACCCACGGTCACCGTTGACGCCACAACCTATCGTCTGCGCCTGGGCGGCGCCACCAAAAGCCAGGCTGAAAGCAGTTCGCGCAGCATCTGGCTCCCCCACAGTGCCCTCGATGGCGAATATTATGCCGATGTCACCTTTGAAGCCGAAGCATAGCGAGATATGAGAAATGGTGATTGGTTGATTGGTGATTAGGTGATTGCCCCCAATGACCAATCACCTAATCAACCAATTGCTAATCCCGATCGAACAGGAACCACCACCCATGTCACTCACCCAACCATTGGCTCGCCACATCATTGAGGTATTGGGCAGCTCCGGAACGCCGCCGGCGCGCGGGATTCAATATTTTAATGTGGGCAATCATTCGCTTCTCAACGCGTTGGACCAGTACTACCTCTCCACCTATTTGCAAGATGGCGGGGCGACCTACAAGATGGTGGTGGGGGACTATGGCAGCGGCAAATCTCACTTTCTCTACTGTCTGCGCGACATGGCGTGGAGCCGCGACTTTGCGGTGGCCAAAGTCGATCTGAGCCCAGTGGAGACGCCTTACAACAATCAGCAGTTGGTCTACGCCGCCGTGGCGCGTCATCTCATCTGGCATGAGCAGGACGAAGCGGTTACCGACGAAACCGGGTTGCCCCGCTTTCTGGAAGGTACGCTCCAGCGTGTGCTGGGTGACGAACCGAGTTTGGAAACAGTAACCCACCCTAATTACCGCGGTCTCATCGACACTCTGGAAGCCGCGGCCATTGATAGCCCCGCCTATAAAAACGCCATTATTGCCTATCTGGAGGCGTTGAGCCGTGACCAGGAAGAGCGGCTGGATTCACTGGCGCGCTGGCTTTTGGGCGACACCACCACACCTAGCGACACCAAAATTCTGCGCGAGGTCAATGTCACCGGCAAGATCACGCGCACCAACGCCTTTCGCATGTTACGCTCCCTGGCGCAGACCATTCGCGCCCTCTCCTACAGCGGGCTGATCCTGCTCTTTGATGAGGTGGACCGTATGGCGAGCATCGGAGGCAAAGCCGAAAAGCTAGCCACCGACAACCTGCGCGAGGTGATCGACCGCTGCCGCGACGAACTGCCCGGCGCCATGTTCGTCTATGCGGTGCCGCCCCAATTTATCAATGACATTGTGCCGCGTTACCCAGCGCTCCAACAGCGGGTGCGTGCGCCGGGGCGCTTTTCCCAGGCCAACCATTTTAGCCCCCAGATCAGTCTGGATCATTTGGATTTAAGCGAAGACGACCTGCTGCTGGCCATCGGCGAGAAGCTGATTCAGATCTATGAAACTGCTTTTGCCGTCACGTTGGACCAGCAGATCCAATATGCCAACGCGGCGATCCTGGCCAACGTGGCGCGTGATGTCTTTTTGGACATTAGCCATCGTCGCCTCTTTGTCAAAGCCTTTGTCACCGAGTTGTCCCGCCAGCAGAACAACGGCGAACACGTGCTGGCCGAAGAAGAAGCTGTGGCCATCATTCGCGGCCAGGTCGATGAACTACATGGCGGCGAAACGCCGCCCTATTAATTTTGCTTAGTCATTGGTCATTGGTCCTTAGTCATTAGCCAAAAGCGGATGACTAAGGACCAATGACCAATGACGAGTGACCAATGACCATGCCAACCTATGATCGGTGAAACTGTTGAACATCCTCTCTATGGACGGGGACAAGTGGTGGCGGCTTATCGCAATGGCGCCGAGTGGATGGTGCGCTTTGAGAGCGGCCTGCGCTTTCGTCGTCCGCGCCACGAGTTCAACGGTCAACAGCCCCAGGTCAAAGAACCGGCGGCGCCGGCGTCCACACCCGCGGTGAAACCCATGCCTCAAAACCAATTTGATGCTCGCCAACTGATTGAAGCCCTGCGCGTCGGCGTAGCGCCCGTACAACATATCCAGGAACTGACCATTGGTCTGGCCGAAGAGCGCACGATCCTCAGTCAGGGGCTGCACCAGGCCCATCAGAGTGGCGGCGCCGTCTATGCTGTCCTGGGTGATTATGGCTTTGGCAAGAGCCACATTGTGGAGTTGTGTGCGCAGGCTGCGTTGGACCGCAACTTTCTCGTGGCGCCCACTAGCCTGGATCTGGTCGAGTTGCCGGCCCACCGCGCCTTTGATGTCTATGCCAGCTTTATGCGCAACCTGCGCTACCCCAACACCGATGAGCGCGGCCTGGGACCGCTCTTAGAGGCAGCCGCCGATCTGCCCAGTATACGCCAGCAATACCAGGATCAGGCTCCCCTCGAGATTGACCCCTTAGCCGTTGCGTTGGCGGCGATTAGCGAAAGCTCCTCTACCCGGCAGCGGCAGGCCTGGGCAGCCTGGCTCATGGGGGGACGGCGTGTCAAACTGATGAACCGCTCCATGCCGCGCGGGATCAAGTTCCCTACCATCTATCGCACCGGCAACAACACGCGCCAGATCGGCTATCTACTTAGCGGTGTCAGCGTATTGGCGCGTCTGTTGGGTTACAGTGGTCTCTGTCTACTGTTGGATGAGGCAGAAAGCTATTCACTGCTCAGAGTGGTGCAACGCGCCAAGGCTGATATCTTCTTTCGCAGCTTGATCTACACTACCTTGCGCGACACCCAGTCGTTGATCGAACCTGACTCACTGCCCCAGCATCACTTTCGCGATTATCCGCCGGCCTATGGCGGCAAACAGTCGCTCTTCTTTCTCTTTACCGTCACGCGTAGCGATAATGCCTTGCCCTTGGATGATTGGCTGACGAAGTCGCAGGTGATGGCGCTGGACCCCCACCACACGCCGCAGGAGATCGGTCAATTTCTGCAACAGGTGCTAAACTATCACGCCCAAGCCTATGGCTACACGCCCGACGAGCGCCAGGGACAGATCCGGCGTGGCGCGGCGGAACATCTGGCCCTGGGCATGCGCAATGATCGGCTTAGCATTCGCGGCATGGTGCGGCTGGCCGTTGAACTCTTCGACCTGCTCTACCTCTACCCCGACTACAGCGCGGCGGCGCTCCTGGATGAATTGCGCCAACTGATGCGTCAGGAGTGAGCCATGTCTACACCGGCCGCGCTTAAGGAACTGCTGCCTCATACCTGGCCGGCCTTTTTCGCGCGGCATGGCAATTTTACCACGGTGCAGCAACTGGCAATCCCAGAGATCCTAGCCGGCCGTCACACCTTGGTCATGGCCGCCACCGCCGCCGGCAAAACGGAGGCAGCGCTGGCGCCGCTGGTTGAACGCTATCTCTCTGCTGCTGATCCAACCGCGGTGACGCCACCGGCACTGGTGATCCTTTACATCTGCCCCACCCGCGCCCTGGTGCGTGATCTCTATGAACGGCTGGCGCCTATTTTTGAAAGTCTGCAGCTTACCCTCAGCATGAAGAGCGGCGATACCGGCCCCGTCTCGCTCCAGCAGCCGCCCGTCGTGCTGATTACCACGCCCGAATCGACCGATTCACTCTTGACGCGCGGCCCGCGTCTCTTTACCACCTTGCGCGCGCTCGTCTTGGATGAAATCCATCTCTTTGACAACGGCCCACGCGGCGACCATCTGCGCTGCTTGTTACGCCGGATTGAGATTATCCACGACTATCACCGTCAACAGCAAGGCGAGGCGCAACAGGCGCCCTTCCAACGGGTGGCGCTTTCGGCCACCGTGCCATCGCCGACCGGCGTAGCCCTACGTTATCTGACGCCAAGCGGTGTAGCTGGCGTCCCGAACAATAGCGTGACACGGGAGGATGCGCCTGATGATCAAGCACCAGATTCTAGTGAATTTTCGGGCTATCAAAGCAAAATCACCAATGGCGCAAAACGCCCGCAAGGCGAACAACGAGTCACCAATCTCCACTATCGTGAACAAGCAACGCCGGACTCCAATCGATCAGTTGTGGCGCAAAAGCCCATCATCATTGACGTGGGCGGCTGGCGGCAAGTGGAAGCCGAGGTGCATCCCCTCTTCGGGTTGGAGGATCTAGTTTCTGCATTGGCTTTGCGCGCCGGCAGGGGGAGCGGTGAGGACAGCAGTCATGTCATCCGCAAATCGCTCCTCTTTTGCAATACGCGTAATGAGGTGGAGCAGGCCGCCGCCTATCTGCGCCGCCATCTGCCCTTTGCCGCCGAAATTTTTGTCCACTATTCCAATCTGGATCCGGCGCTGCGGCTGGAGGTGGAAGAGCGCTTTGCCGCGGCCGGCGCCGCCATCTGTGTCTGTAGCTCCACCCTGGAGTTGGGCATTGACATTGGCAGCGTCGATGATGTGGTGTTGGTGGGACCACCGCCCACGGTTGCTTCGTTTTTGCAACGCATTGGCCGCGGCGCCCGCCGGCGCGCCGTGACTCCTGTCCTCTGCCTGCCCCGTTCAGCGTTAGAAGAGGCGCGCTTCTTTGCGTTGTTGGGGTTGGCCCAGACCGACGGCGCCGCGGTTGCCCACGCCCGGGCCTATGCGCCAACCTATCACTTTCGCCCCTCGGTCCTGGTGCAGCAGATCTTCAGTATCCTCAAGCAGAGCCCCACCGCTGGTATCCGGTTGGCCGACCTACGACGCGTCGCCCCTGCTGAAATGAACGACGAGGAATTGCGCCGCATCCTCAGCAACCTGGTGCACCTTGACTATCTGCAACCGCGGCGGCCAGGCGAATGGCGCTCCGGACCACGGCTGGATGAGTTGGTCGATGCGCATGAGATCTACAGCAACATTGGCGCGGAACCGCTGGCCACTGCAATTGTCGATGCCTACAGTGGTCGGGTGTTGGCCCAGACCAACAAGGTGCGCATTGAGGGTGAGACTTTGCTCATGGGCGGCAAGGTAATGAAGGTAGTCTGGCGCGACCGCTACCGGATTGGCGTGCGTCAGGAGCGGCGCGCCCAGCCGGATGAATCGCTGCGTTTCCAGAGCGCACCCTTTGCTGTGCCGCTGGAGGTGAGCCAGGCGGTGGCGCGGCGGCTGCAACTGGCGCCCAATGAACTCTGCTTGATCCACAGCGACAATGGTGTGTGGCTCTTCCACTTCTGGGGCGATCTCTATGGGACATTGCTGGCCTCCATGTTGCAGGCGCAACTCGCCCAGCCCGAAGCCCCGGTGATTGTCACTGCACGCAATGAGCTTTGTCTGCAACTGCCATATGCGTTGACCCGACTGCCGGTCTGGCAACCGGATCTCGCAGTCAACCACCTCTACCGGCTCTTGCCGCGCGTGGAAGCGATGGTCGATCTGGGCCGCTTTCACAATCTGCTGCCGCCGGACATTGGGGAACAGACGGTGGTGGCCCAATGTGATCTGCCCCGCTTTGAGCAGCTTTACCGTGCGGCTATGGTGGTTACGCCGGCGTCGGGGTTGCGGGCGCGGCTTTTGGAGTTGGTGCATGGGTGATTGGTCATTTATCATTGTAGGTGTCTGAGCAGCCTTGCAATTGATTGCAAGATTGTAAAATCGTTTACGGTCCACAGTATTGAGGTAGAAGCATGTTCGATTTTAATCCCGCGTCGCCCGAATTTCGGCGCAACCCTTATCCGATCTATGCCCAGTTGCAGCGTCATGCGCCAATCCTGTATTGGCCGGAGCAGAACACCTGGTTTCTCACGCGTTGGGATGATTGCAATGCACTCCTGCGTGACAATCGCTTTGGCAACTCGCCCGGCGGCGATTCAATGCTCTTCCAGAATCCGCCCGACCATACCAGGCTGCGTGGATTGGTGCAGAAAGCTTTTACGCCGCGCATGGTAGAGCGGCTGCGCGACCGCATCCAGGCGATGACCGACGGGTTGCTGGATCAGGTGCAGGTGCAAGGTCAAATGGATGTCATTACGGATCTGGCCTACCCCTTGCCGGTGGCGGTCATCTCGGCGCTGTTGGGCGTGCCGGCGGAAGATCACAAGCAGTTCCACGCCTGGTCCCAGGCGCTCACCGACAGCCTGGATCTGGTGCACAACCCCACATTAGCCGATCGTGTGGATACGGCCAATGCCGCCTTTCGTGATTACTTTGACCATCTGATTCGGGTGCGTCGCGCTGATCCCAGGGATGATCTCCTGAGTGCGCTGATTGCTGCCGAGGAAGCAGGGGATCGCCTGACTGCCGAGGAGCTTTATTTTAATTCACGGCTACTTTTGATTGCCGGCTATGAGACGACGGTGGGGTTGATTGGCAACGGCCTGTTGGCACTCCTGCGCAATCGTGACCAACTCGAACTGCTCATGGCCCAACCGCAGCTGCTTGTGAATGCAGTGGAAGAGTTGTTGCGCTACGACAGCCCAATCCAGATGGTGGGACGCACGGTATTAGAGCCTGTGGAGTGGCAGGGGCACACCTTTGCTCTGGGCCAGGGCATTGGCTGCATGACCGGCGCCGCCAACCATGATCCGGCTCATTTTGCCAATCCCGGTGTCCTAGATCTAACTCGTCCCAACATCCAGCATCTGGCCTTTGGCAGCGGCATTCACTACTGTCTGGGTGCGCCTTTGGCGCGGCTGGAGGGACAGATTGCCATTGGCACATTACTACGCCGCATGCCCAAGTTGGAACTACTGTTAGAGACGCCACCTCATCGCGATAACTATGTCTTTCGCAGCTTAGAGACACTGCCGGTGCGCTTTGCGGTGTAGGGAGTGCTGTTAGATTCTCATCTAATACAATTGCATATTGGGGCTTAGCTGGATCACAAAAAATTTAAGCTTATTTTTGGTAAATAAAATCGCTCATATGGGCGAAAAGGTGAAATCCTTGCAACTATCAGAGAAGAATGGGACGATTTCACCCGGAGACCTATGTGAGCCAAATAAAATTGCAAACCAACAGGATAGGTTTCTTGAAAACTTCTACCTATCCTATTAGTTTGTTCAGCGGCGATCGCTTACCCGCGTGTATCACTGCGCAGGTCGAGCCAGGCCACTTCTTCTGGAGTAAGCTTGAGGGTCATGGCTTCCATATTGGCCTTATATTCGGCGGCGTTAGCACAGCCAACCAGGGCGAAGATGTTAAGCGGATAGTTCATCACATAGGCGGTGGCAATTTGAGGAATTGTCAGGCCGCGCTCTGCCGCCAGTTGCTTCACCCGATCCAGCCGTTGGAAGTTCTCTTCAGTGCAGTAGCACTCGACACAGAGTTTATCCCCATAGCTCTCAAAGCTTTCCAGGTTGTCACGGTCAAAGCGACCGGTAAAGAAGCCGCCGGCCAGGCTCGACCAGGTGAAGAGCGGCATGTTGTGTTGGGCGTACCAGGCGCGCTCACCCGCACCGGCCGGCCCAGCAATGCTGATGCAGTTAGGCCAGGGCGCCTTGCGCTGTACAGCCAGGGTAAAGTTGGGGCTGCTCACGACAAAAGACTTGAGCCCATGTTTGTCGGCGTACTCGTTGGCCTCTTCAATCCGTGCTGTGGTCCAGTTGGAGCCACCAAAGGCGTGGATGCGCCCGGCGGCATAATGCTCATTGAGCACCTCGACAATCGGGCCCACTGGCTGGCTGGGGTCGTCGCGGTGGAGGACATAGAGGTCAATATAGTCCGTCTTCTGGCGTGCTAGTGAATCAAACAGGTCCGCTGTAACGTCATACGGAGTGACGCGCTGGCGGTCCTGATTGTGATGTGCGCCCTTGCCCAACACCACCACCTGATCGCGAACGCCCCGCTCGTTGATCCAGTGCCCCAGTGTCCGTTCGCAATCGCCGTTGCCATAGCCATGCGCCGTGTCAAAAGTAGTGCAGCCCAACGCAAAGACGCCGTCAAGCAGGGCCATGCTCTCCTCCAGCTTCTTCATGCTGATCATCACTGTGCCCTGCACCAGACGGGAAATGGGCTTATCAATGCCTGGGATCTTGCCGTACTCCATAAACAGACTCCTTCGTTTTTTATTCACTAATTGGGTAGTTAGTTATATAGAGACATGATACACTGTACTCTCCGTATCATACAATAGAGACAACTGAAAGGGGATATTTCACTTCGAGATCAGAGGTACAGAAAACAAATCCGTTGCTTTCTTCATCCGTTGTTATTACCTCACCGCCGCCATCACCAGATTTGACACCCGCCCCAGCAGCCCTTCGCTCTGGACCGCTGGCTCATTCGTAAAGAGGACGCAGACCACTTCATGCACTGGGTCAACCCAGACCACAGTGCCGGTGGCGCCGCCGTGACCAAAGGAGCCGGGGGAGAGCAGATTGCCGCCATAGGACCAGCCGCTGGTGGGCATTCGCCGCCAGCCAAGCCCCCAGGCATGTTGGGCGCGCACTACAGCCGGAATCGCCGGATTGCCCGATGTCTGGTCGGCGGTCATGGCTTGGACTGTCGCCGGACTCAGCACACGCACACCGTCTAATTCACCGTCATTGAGAAACATTTGACCACAGCGCCACATATCGTTCACGGTAGAGAACATGCCGCCCCACGGCGCGCCAAAATTCCACCAATAGGGCGTATTCCAGCCCCAATCATTCCCCGCCATATCCGGCCCCACGTGGACCTGCGCAATGCGCGCTTGCGGCAAATCTTGCACCCCCAACGCACTGTCTTTCATGCCCAATGGGCCAAAGAGCACTTGCTGCAAAAAGGCAGGAAAGGTCACGCCGGTAATGCGTTCGGCGATTGCCGCCAGGGTTGCCGTGCCACAACTCTGGTATTGGATATTCGTGCCTGGTGCAAAGTCCAGCGGCACTGCAAAGATCTGGCAATAGAATTCGGCCAGCGGGGCATGCGCCTGACGCAAGGCTAGATTGTTGGGCAGCATATCGGGCAGGCCAGAGGTGTGAGTCATCAAGTGGCGGATGGTTACGGCTTCTTTGCCTTGGGCGCCAAATTCAGGCAGAAAGGCGCACACAGGGTCATCAAGCAGCAGGTCACCGCGCTCCACCAAGACCATGAGCGCGGTGACAGTCATGGGCTTAGTCACCGATGCCGTCAGAAAGATCGTGTCGGGCTGGACGGGCGGCGCATCTGGGTCGGGACTCATACGGCCAAAGGCGTGCGGGGGTAAAGGGCGGCCATGCCGCGCTAGCTGAAGTGCCGCGCCCGGCAGACGCCCGCCCGCCACCGCTTGTTCTACATAGTGATAGACGCGCTCCAGCCGTTCCGGGTCAAAACCGGCAGCTTCCGGTGTGAAAGTTTTTTCTGTCATGGTGAACCTTTCTGTTGCTGGTAAAGCTTCGGCTGCTTGCCAAAATACGTTTGACGTAGTTGGGCCGTTCCTTGGAGTAGGAAATTACTCCTTGTCCCAGATGTGCTCTAGCTCAACGCCAAGCCCATCGACCAAGCGGTTCGCAAAGGCATAATAGGCCGTTACCTGGTTGATGTCGAGAATTGCGGCATCGGAGAAGCCCACATTGCGTAATGCAATGACATCGTCCTCGACCATCTTCCACGGTTCTGCCGTGAGCTTTGCCGCGTAGTCCAGCATGACCCGGTCACGATCGTCAATGTCGGCGGCATGATAGTTGACGGCAAGCTGCTGCACCCAAGCGTCGGCGTCTATAGGATGATGGGCTAAAAGTTTACGGAGACCCGCTCCGTGATGAGTCAGTCAATAGTTACAGTGATTGAGCGCTGAGACAACAACCGCAATCATCTCGCGTTGCACACGGCTTAACTCAGATTTGCCGCGCATTAACGTTTTATATAACTCGAAGTGATTGAGTAATGAGGTGGGGTTGAGGCTATGGATTTTCATGATGTTGTCCACGCCCCCCCAAGGCTCAATGAGCTTGCTATACAGTTCAGCCAAAGCACCCTCTGCTTCTGTTTCATGAATCATTTTGATCCAAGCCATAGGTCCCCCCAATAGAGTATCTAATGTCGCAGTTGATTGACAGTATCAGTAGTCCGCAGTCGCGTAGTCTCGTGGTCCAGAGTCGGTTGAGCCAACCTCTGCTGCCCTTGCGGTCTACTGAGTATTACTTACAGGCAACATTCTGAAGCAAGTTCCTGAAAATGCCAAATAGATTGCGTGTGGCGAGATCAAAAAAATCCCGGAATCTTTGAAAGATTCCGGGATTTTTTCGCCCCATGATGATTACCACCGAATACCGCCCCTGGTTTGTGGGAAAAAGTCGAAGGTGCGGTACAATGATAACCTGTTACGATTCGCTCATCAGACGAAAGTGTACAAACGCAGTAGTTTGCCTTGAACAAAAACAACAGTTTGCACCATTTGCTTATCGTGCGGTTGCTTTGAAAGCTACCGTTTTCAAACAGAGCCCACTTTAGATGAGCCTTACTGTTTTGGTTATGAGATTGGGTTAAGATCACTGTGTCGTCAGTTCTAAGTATACCACAGTAAACTTAACATAGTGGACCTATTTGATTTTAAAGATTATGGCAGATCAATCACCTTCTACCCGTTTCCATCCTTTTCGCGAGTTATCCGCCACCGAAGCGCAAGCCTTGAGCAATGAGTTGCGCGCTTTGGTAGCCAATGATCTTGCGGTCGAATCGATTCAGACCACGCGCGACCAGCGGCAAGGTTCGGTCGTGGTCCAGGGGCGACTTTTGCGGCCCAGTCATGCGGTCTTTCCGCATTGGCTAGCAAAGTTGAATGAGCGGGGCTATACGCCCATGTTGCGCCCACGCACCGACAGCACGGACCCCAACGAGGTAACGCTCCATGTCATGGCCGGGGTGGCCCCCAAACAGCGCTCTAACCCGTGGATCAACCTGGTGCTCTTTATCATCACCGTCATCAGCACCCTCTGGGTTGGTTCGCTGACCGCGGTCACTTCCTTAGATAATCTGAGCAGCAGCTTTTTACCGCAAAATCTGATCCAGGGCTGGCCTTTTGCGTTGACCCTGCTTGGCATTTTAACGGCGCATGAGTTTGGCCACTATTTTGCCGCGCGCTATCACAAGGTTGCGGTGACCTTGCCCTACTTCCTGCCCATGCCCTTTGGCTTTGGCACGCTGGGCGCCTTTATTCGGCTCAAAGAACCGATTCCCGACCGGCGTAAGCTCTTTGACATTGGTGTTGCCGGTCCGCTGGCTGGGGTCGTGTTGGCCATCCCGCTCCTCTTTATCGGCCTGCAAAGCACGCCGGTTGATCGGCTGCCGGATAACCAAGGGTATATGTTGGAAGGCAACAGCCTGCTCTACTACTACGCCAAGGTCTGGACCTTTGGCCGTCCTCTGCCCGACCCAGTCACCCATGAAGATGTGCAGATGGACCACTCACCGGTGGCGTGGGGCGCGTGGATCGGACTGCTGGTGACGGCGCTTAATCTGTTGCCGGTGGGCCAATTGGATGGCGGTCACACCGTCTTTGCCCTCTTTGGTAAAAAGTCACGCTATGCCAATCAGGTCACGCTGGGAGCCATGGCGCTCTTTGCCGTTGCCGGTCTGCCGGAGGTTCAGCACTACGCGCCTTTTCTAGAGGCGGTCGGTTTCACCGGTTGGTTTGTCTGGCTGGCGCTCATCTTTTTCCTGATTGGCCCTTACCATCCACCGGCGCTTGATGATGTGACTACCTTGGATCCACCGCGCCGTTTTCTGGGCTATCTGGTCATCTTCCTCTTTATTATCACCTTTATCCCAGTGCCGTTGCGCACATTTATGTAAAAATAATTCAACATGATCTAGATTTGAAATGACCATGAGCAATCACACACCCTCTATGCAAGATGTAATTCAGCGGCTTCACGCCTATTGGGCCGCGCGCGGTTGTCTGATTTGGCAGCCTTATAGTGAAAAGGTGGGAGCCGGCACCATGAATCCGGCTACTGTGCTGCGTGTGCTTGGGCCGGAGCCGTGGAACGTTGCCTATGTGGAGCCCTCCTTCCGCGCCGATGATGGTCGCTATGCCGAAAACCCCAATCGGATGCAGATGCACAACCAATATCAGGTCATCCTCAAGCCGGACCCCGGCAACCCACAGGAGCTTTACTTGGGGAGTCTGGAGGCAATTGGGCTGGATCGCACCCGTCATGACATCCGCTTTGTGGAAGATAACTGGGAATCCCCCGCGCTCGGCGCCTGGGGCTTAGGTTGGGAGGTCTGGCTCGACGGACAGGAGATCACCCAATTTACCTATTTCCAGCAGGCCGGGAGTCTGACCCTCGATCCGGTCAGCGTTGAGATCACCTATGGCCTGGATCGCATCGTCATGTATCTGCAAAACAAGCGCCAGGTATGGGACATTGATGTCGATGGCCGGCACAGTTTTGCTGAAATTTACAAAGACCCGGAAATTGAAAACTGCGTCTACAATTTTGAATTGGCAGATGTAGCGCGCCTCAAACAGCTCTATGCCATCTACCGCGCCGAGGCTGATGCCTGTATTGAACGAGGCTTGGTGGCGCCGGCCCATGATTATGTGCTTCGCCAAAGTCAGACCTTTAACCTGCTTGATGCCCGAGGCGCGATTGGCGTCACCGAACGGGCCCAATTCTTTGCTGCCATGCGCAACCAGGCGCGCGCCGTCTCCGAGCTTTATGTCAAACAACGCGAGGCGGCTGGTTTTCCCTGGTTATCTCAACCCTCGACGAACGGTGCGCCCGCGCCCGAGGCTGCGCCAACCGCGGCGCACTCCACCGCCGCGGTCACCACACCCCACTCCTTTTTGTTGGAACTGGGCGCCGAAGAGTTGCCGCCCCAAGATGTGGTCGATGGCATTGCCCAACTCCAGAATAACCTGGCCCAACTGCTCAGTGAGTACAAGCTCAGTTATGATGACCTACACGTGACCGGCACCCCACGTCGGCTCGTCGCCTATGTCACCGGTCTGGCCCCCCATCAGCCCGATGAGGTGGTGGAGAAGCGCGGCCCGGCAGTTGACCGCGCCTTTGAGCAGGACGGCACACCGACCAAAGCCGCCGCCGGCTTTGCCCGCGGCCAGGGGATTGACGCCAGCGAACTGGTGGTGCGCGACAACTATGTCTATGCGATTAAGCGGGTGGAAGGGCAGGCGACGCCCGTGGTCTTGCCCGAGCTATGCACCAAGCTCTTGGATGGCCTGCGTTGGAACAAGACCATGCGCTGGAACCAAACCAATGTGGGCTATCCGCGCCCGCTGCGCTGGATCGTTGCGCTGTTGGGCGATCAGATGATCCCCTTTTGCTGGGCCGGCGTCACCAGTGGCGCAACTAGCCGTGGTCCCCGCTTTGCCGACGCCGCCGCACAACTGCCGCCCGGTAGCTTTACGACCTTTGTCATCACCCATGCCGACCACTATTTTGCTGCGATTGCCGACCAGGGTGTCGTTGTCGATCGCGCCACACGTCGCCAGCGGATCTTGGAACTGGTGCAAGCGACAGCCGCCAGCGTAGAAGGCAGCACACCCGATGATCCCGATCTGCTTGATGAGGTGACCGATCTGGTCGAGACACCGCAGGCGCTCTTGGGTTCCTTTGAGGCAGCCTATCTTGAGTTGCCGGCGGCGGTGCTGATCGGCGTCATGAAAAAGCACCAGCGCTACTTCCCAGTGGTGCGCGAGGGCAAGATGGCGCCCCACTTTATTACCATTGCCAATGCGCAACAGTTGGCCCACCCAGAAGTAGTGGTCGCCGGCAATGAAGGAGTGATCCGCGCCCGCTACGCCGACGCCGCCTATTTCTATCGCCAGGACACGGCGCGCAAGCTGGAGAGCTTTACGCCACGCCTGGGCACGTTGACCTTTCACGCCAAGCTCGGCTCCATGTTGGACAAGGTTGAACGCTTGAAAGTATTGGCGCCGGCCCTTGCGCGCAAGCTAGACGCGGATGAGGCTGTCGTCGCCACGGTGGCGCGCGCTGCGGCGTTGGCCAAAGCCGATCTGGTCACGTCGATGGTGGTGGAAATGACCAGTTTGCAGGGCATCATCGGCGAGATCTATGCGCAGAAGAGTGGCGAAACACCAGCGGTGGCGCAAGCGATTCGTGAACACTATCTGCCGCGCGCCGCGGGCGATGCCAATCCTGCCTCTCTGGCAGGGCTAGCGCTGAGTCTGGCCGATAAGCTGGACAGCCTGACCGGCCTCTTTGCCGTGGGCGCCATCCCCACCGGCAGCGCCGATCCCTTTGGGCTGCGCCGCGCGGCGTTGGGGGTGGTCTATAATCTGCTGGCGGCGCAACAAAGCTTTAGTATCAAAGGGGCATTGGCCGATGCGGCGGCGCAACAGCCGGTGACGGTTACGACAGAGGCGCTGACCGAGACGGCCGCCTTTGTCGAACGCCGGCTCCAGGGCGTGTTGCTGGAAATGGGCTATCCCTATGATGTCGTTGACGCTGTGCTGGCCACCCATGGTGATAATCCTTATGTGGCGCAGCAGCACTGTGCTGCGTTGCAAATGCTGGTCAACCAACCCGGTTGGGAAGAGAGCTTTAAGGCCTATGCCCGTTGCGCCCGCATTACCCGCAACTTGACCGAAGCGCTGGCGCTGAACCCGGCGGCTTACACGGAACCGGTCGAAAGTACCCTACACAACGCCTATGCGCACGCCGTGGCCACATTAGCGGCTAGCCCAGACCCGGCGGTGGCGTTGGGGGGTGTATTGCAAGGGTTGCAGGATCCAATCAACCAGTACTTTGACAAGGTCTTGGTTAATGCCGAAGACGCCACCTTGCGCAACGCACGGCTGGCGCTGGTGCAGAAAATTGCTCAACTCCCGGCCAATGTAGCAGATCTGAGCCGCTTGCAGGGTTTCTGAGCGGTAGAATGTGGATTTAGGGGGAAACCGACTTCCCCCTTGCATCTACTCTGTGCACTGTTCAACCGCACGTTTCAAGTGTTGCAAATGGTCGCCATTTTCTTTATGACGCCTACAACCACGGACAGCAGTAGCTTTTTTAGGCCCGTAGCCGTGACTTCTGCGGTCAGTTCGACGCACGTGCCGTGCTGCTCTGGCGTAATCGAATATTAAACTATCTGCAACGCCTCGTCCACTGCACGCAAGGTCTCTGCCACCTGTTCTTCGGTGTGGGCGGCGGAGATGTACCAGACACCCCGCTCAATCAGGCGTACGCCCCGTTCCAGCATAGCCACACAGAAGCGGCTGTAGCGCGCTTTGTCACAGTGTTGGGCATAGTCGCGATAATCACGCAGGGCCGGTAATTCGGTAAATGACAGGTGAAAGGCGGTGGGGAAACCCTGGACATGCAGGGGGACGCCTAGCCGTTGGGCAATGGCGCGTATACCTTCCATCAATGCCGTGCCGGTCTGTGCTAACTGTTGATAGACGCGACCATGATCTCTCTCCAACTCGGCAATGGCGGCGGCTGCGGCGGCCATCGCGATTACGTTGCTGTTAAAGGTGCCGGAGTGATTGACATCCTGAGCAAAGCGCTCCATATACTGCTGCTTGCCCACCAGGGCCGCATTGGCAAAGCCGCCGGCCATTGCTTTGGCAAAGCTGGCGAGATCGGGTGTCACGCCAAAGCGCCCCTGCGCGCCCTGTAAGCCTAACCGAAAACCGGTGATGGTTTCATCAAAGTAGAGCAATGCGCCGTAGTCGTCACAGAGGCGGCGCAGCCCTGCCAGGAAGCCTGGTTCCGGCGGAATCGCACCGGTGTTGCACATCATCGGCTCGGTCATAATCGCCGCAATCGTCTGGCCTTGTTCGGCAAAGAGCTGCTCCACCAAGGTGAGATCATTCCAGGGCAGCACGAAAAAATCCTCCAGTGCGCTCAGCGCCTGGCCCGGTGTGCCGGGCAGCACGTTGGGATGTGCGCGGGGACCGGCTTTATCCAACGGTGGCGCTACGCTGATGAGCACATTGTCAAACCAGCCGTGGTAGTGCCCCTCAAAGCGCAAAATCTTGGTGCGCCCGGTAATGGCGCGCGCCAGCCGCATCGCAGCCTGCACCATCTCCGAACCGCTCAGGCCAAAACGGCAACGCTCGGCGCTGGGGATGAGTTCTACCATCTTTTCGGCTACAATAATCTCTAACTCATGTTGCCCGGCATAAAGTTGCCCCAACCGCATGGCGGCCTGCACGGCATCCAACACAGCAGGATGGGAATGGCCCAGAATCATCGGGCCCTGGCCCAACACATAGTCAATATAGCCGTTGCCATCAACATCGTAGATCATGGCGCCCTCGGCACGGGCGAAGAAGAGTGGGAAAGGTTTGGCCGCCAAGCGTACATTGCTGCTGACGCCGCCAGCCAGCGATTGTTGCGCGCGTTCCAGCAGTTGTTGTGAACGTTGCCATTGGGTCATTAGGGTCGATCCTTGTTCGCTGTAGGTTAGGTTAGGTGATTGGTGATTAGGTAATTGGTGATTAGGCGTTCGCATTGCGGGCGCTTTGCGCCATTGGTGATTTTGCGCTCTATGGGCCCCTGCTCAATTACCAATCACCCAATCACCAATCAACCTTAATGGAATCATCAGAGCGCCAGTAGGGTAAGCTCTGGTGTAATTTGAAAGTGTAGTTTGCTGTGGGCTGTCCGCAGCGCCGCTTCCACTTGGTCGGGCGTTTCCCCTTTAGCAAAGATAAAGCCTAGATAGCTTTCCCCTTCAGGCAGCGGTGTAATGGGATAGTTGATTCGGGCCGTGATCTCCACCCCCTCTACGAGGGGCGTCTGCCGCGCTTCCTCTACACCCTCGACACGCTGGAGGATGCCAGCAGCCGGAATGGGGATCATCATAACGCCGGCGGCCTTACCTTCGCGCTCGGTGGTCAATAAGGGTAGGCCACAGGCTTGGCGTAGAATCAGCTCTTCTAGCGACTCATCGACGCCAAAGCGGAGCACCTGAGAACAGAGGCCGCCAATCGAACGGCCGGCCACCTCCAACATCCACGGACCTTTTTCGTTGACGCGTAACTCGGCGTGAATGGGCCCCATTTGTAACCCCAAGGCGTGCGCCGCCGTGGCGACACTTTGGGCGATGGCGGCTTGGGTCGTTGTTGGCAAGCGCGAGGGCGTTACATAGATCGTTTCCTCAAAAAAAGGACCATCCAGTGGATCTGGTTTGTCAAAAAGAGCCAACACGGTCAGCTTACCCTCGTCCAACATGCCTTCCAGCGCCACCTCAAAGCCGGGGATAAAATCTTCCACCAGGTACGTGTAGGTCTGGCCGCCAGCCTGATCCTGGCCAAGCAGGCGCATCAGCCGCTGGATCGCCTTGACCAGTTCTGCGGGATTGTCCGCACGGATGACGCCGCGGCTGCCATTGAGGTTGAGCGGCTTGACCACGCAGGGATAGCTTACTTTCGTTGCAACTAGCTGTGGATCATCGGCGGTGGAAAAGGAGCGAAAAACAGGGCAAGGTGCGCCGCCGGCAGCCATAAGGGTGCGCATCACTTGTTTGTCACGGGCGGCCAGCGCAGCTTCCTGCGAATTGTGCGGCAGCCCGAGCGCAGCGCTAGCCCGTGCCGCCAACAACGAGCCGCTGTCGTCAATGGCCAGAATTGCCTGCACCGGCTTTTTTGCCACATAGTCCAGCAGGGCCTGCAACGCAGCTTCTGGTTGGGTGAAATCCACGCCTAAGGGGCAGTGCCAGTAGTCGGCCAGATCTTTGGACATATCGACAACTTGCACCACCTCAATGCCCAGCCGTTCCGCGGCTTGCAGAAAAGCGCCCCCCCGGTAGCTGCGTGCTGTGGTGAGCAACATGATGCGTCGCTGGTTCACTGGGTTCTCCTTACGATATAACTGCATGATAATTGCATAAACTGCATCCTATACATCATACAACAGTGAGTTCATTCTACTTCATATCGACTTCTGTGCCAACTGCGCACTAAATTTATTGGGCGCTTAGGATGGCCTATAGTTGACAAGAAAGGCGTACTATACACCGCTTAGCACGCTCGCACTTCTCAACGCGTGCCAGTCATTCTGTGGTGTTATTGTTATATTGCTAGCTATTATACTGCGGTTAGATGAAAACCGGAGCTCTATCCAGGGAATGAGTCAAGCGAGAAACTTCGGTTTTCATGCAGAGCAAAGTATAGCAAGGAAAATAGTCTCACTACAAGTGGTCTCCTCCCGTCTATAGATTCTATCAGTATCGTCAAACAGATTAAACATGCGTAAACATATTCCTTAATACTTTACAACTCTACTCAATTAAAGTTGTGAAATTAACATTTTTTCTTGGGAAATCGTATTGACATTTGGCTAAGAAACATATACAATAATTGCGTAAACTGCTTGTCATTCCTTATGGCTGGCTCACTAACTTGATGTCATCATCATTTCTTCATAGCCCATTTCAAGTTAAGGAGGATCTTATGCGCCCCCGTACTTATTGGTTGCTCACCCTCTCCATCGTCCCGTTCGTTTTGTTCGTAGTTATTCTACAATTCGTTTCCTTTTTTAATCGGGTATTGGCTCAGGCCGATAAAGATACTCCTATTATTCCCGCGGCCGTGCTGGAAGCTGATGATTTAGACATTCAGTTAGTCGCGAGTAATGATGGTCCTACCCTAATAGGACACTCTACAACGTTGACCGCAACCGTGACGCGCGGCAGTGCAACCGGGCTCACTTTTTACTGGAATTTTGGCGATAGTTTGACCGATCGCGGCCAAGTGGTGAAACATACGTATGCCCAAGTCGGCACCTATGCGGCATTTGTGATCGCGACAGATGGCGTCCACAGTAAGCGTGCGGCAACCACTGTGATCATCAAGAACCCGCCACCTACGCCTAAACCTCCTTATGACCCCATTGAAGAATTAAAGGGGGCCAGTGATTCTCCCACCTATGCGGGCAATCCGACTGGATTTGTCGCTACCGTCAAGCGTGGCACCGATGTGAGATATACCTGGAATTTCGGTGATGGTAGTGATACGATGCAAGGATCTTCTGTCAGCCATACTTATCAGGCGCCAGGCGATTACACGGTAACGATTAGAGCCGAAAATGACATTAGCATGATTCAAAAGACCTTCCTGGTCTGGATTTTTGATGCCCCGCCCCAAGGTCTGCAGGTCACTCATGATACCGTAATTGCAATCGATCAGCTTGCTAATTTTTCGGCGAGGGTTGAACGCGGCACCAACGTGCACTTTGAGTGGACTTTTAGTAATGGCGCTCCCCCCCGCACTGGGGCGGATGTCCAAATTCCATTTAACCGAATTGAAACGGTTGACATCCTCGTGCGCGCTTGGAACAAGAGTGGTGAGATCTTTGCCACTCTGAAAGTGCCGGTTCATGACCAGCCGCCACAGCTCATTGCCACTACCAACGATAGTCCTAAAAAACCGGGTCAATTGGTCACTTTCTATGCAGCCGCGATCAGTCGGTCTCGGGTTACTTTTCAGTGGAATTTCGGTGATGGCCAGACAGGATCTGTTCAGTCGGATCCTAAATATGATCAACTGCAGATCAAAGAAGCCTCTACTACCCATCAGTATTCAGCTGAAGGGAATTATCTGGCAATCCTAACCGCATCAAACGAACGCAGCAGTGTTCAGCAAAAGATGATCGTTAGTATAGATATAGTTATAATGACGACAGGTCAGGATCCTACTCAAGTCTTCTTTTATAAACCATCAATTCCTATCGTGGGCGAACTAGTAACCTTTACCATGCCTGTTTTAGCTAGTGACTATAACTGCAACTGGGATTTCGGCGATCAAAGCCAAGCAACCGATGTGATTTCCGTCACGCATGTTTTCCAAGCAGCTAAGGACTATATTGTGGAGGCACTCTGTCTGCCAAAAGGGAATCAGCAAGCTGTAGGTAGCTTGCGGATTGTCACAGTTGGCGGGAATCTGTTTCTGCCGATTGCGGCTAAGGACAGTCCTATCTCTGCGGAGCCAACCCCAGGCGGCACAGGCAATGGGCCGGTGGGCAATCAGCCTGTCCTGCCAACCGCAACACCTACCGTAACAGCAACGCCTACCCCCACGGCGACAGCAACCCCCACCGTAGCGGCAACCCCGACACCACAGGCGACCACAGGGCAGGAGCCATTCCCCACGCCGACGCCTACGGCCACGCCGACGTTGATCCTAACTGCGCCCCCGCCGGCGCCCACCGTAACCAGTACGGCAACAATGGGGCCGGGCGGCACCATTCCCCAGCCGTAACTACTCAGCCTTAGGCTAAAGGTGACCGGCACTCGCCGAGTGCCGGTCACCTTAGAGCGGATACCTCATCAAGCGTGCGCCAATTGGCGTGAATCCCTCTTTACCTGCTACACTGTAAACTTGATTTGGGCAATAGATTCAGCAGGACAAGAGTACATTTCTTATGTACTCCTGTCCTGTTGCGGTGTATATATAGCAGGAGTAAGGATACCACGCAATGCGTGAGCGCAATTTGAAATATCATCTCATTACCTTGGGATGTCCTAAAAATAAAGTAGACAGCGACGGCATCGAAATGCTGCTGCGGGATGCGGCCTATGCGCCGACTGACGCTGCTCGTGATGCCGATGTACTAATTGTCAACACCTGTGGCTTTTTGGAGGCGGCCAAAGAAGAGTCCATTGATGTTTTGCAGCAGTTGGGGCGCAAGAAACAGCGCGATCAGATTTTGATTGCTGCTGGTTGTCTGGCCCAACGCAATGGCGAGGAGGTGCTCCAACGGGTGCCCAAAGTAGATGGGCTGCTGGGAACGCGCCGTTGGATGGAAGTGTTGGAATTGCTCCAGAGCATCCGGCGTGGCCCTCAAGGACGCTCACGTCAGCGTTATACCTTGCTGGGCGACCCTGATGAACAATTTGTTGCCGCGGTGCCCCGTCCGCCGGTCGTGGGGGGCAGCGCCTATCTCAAGATTTCCGATGGCTGCAACGCACCGTGCGCCTTCTGCACCATTCCCAGCTTCAAAGGGAAGTTACGCAGCCGCCCCGTAGAGGCGGTGGTGGCGGAAGCACAGGCTTTGGTGGCTGCCGGCGCCAAGGAGCTGGTCGTTGTCGCCCAGGATAGCACCGACTATGGCCGTGATTGGGGCGACCCCAACAGCCTGCCCCGTTTGCTCACTGCCATCTGTACCCATACCGATGAGCGCCTACGTTGGGTGCGGCTTATGTATGCTTATCCCGGCCATGTTACCGACGAGTTGATCGAGGTCATGGCAACCGAACCGAAAGTTGTCCCCTATCTGGATATGCCGCTCCAACATGGTGACCCGCGCACATTGCGCCGCATGCACCGCCCCAGCCGGCTGGAAATGGTCTACGATCACATGCACAAACTGCGGGTGGCCATGCCTAACATCGCGCTGCGCACCACCTTCATTGTCGGCTTTCCCGGCGAGACCGAAGAAGAGTTTCAAGGGTTGCTCGACTTTGCCCAGGCGATTGAGTTCGACAAAGTGGGTGCCTTTCCCTTTAGTCCGGAGCCGGGCACGCCTTCGGCAGCCATGCCAAACCAGGTGCCGGAAGAGGTCAAGGAAGAACGTTATGGCCGCCTGATGGCCTTACAACAGCCCATTAGTCTGCGTAAGAATCAGATACAGGTGGGAAAACAGTTAGAGATTTTGGTGGAGGGAGAGGGAGAAATCGCTGATAGCGGGGAACCGCTGTTGCTGGGACGCAGCTATCGCGACGCGCCGGAAATAGATGGGCTCGTGTTAGTGCCTGGCTTAACCGGCGTTCCCTTGGGCGCCATGTTTGAGGTTTACATCAACGGCGCTATGGAATATGATCTGGTGGGTGAGCCACTACTGACCGAGACCTTCAGTAGCCGGCGCGAGGAGATTGTGCTGGGATAAGGGGCAGTTGGTCAGGTAAACCAACCCCGGCGGCGTTGGCGTTGTTGACGGTAGGCCTGCACCAATTGTGCGGTCTGTTGTTGTAGGGCTGTGATGGTATTTTCCAGGGCGCGCACACGCCCTTCTAGCCGTTCTTTGCGTGTCTCTTCACGCCGTTGATATTCTGCTAACGCCCGCTCTAGTTCCAGCATCCGGTCGCGCAATTTGCGATTTTCTTCCTTCAGATTAAAATTATCTTGCACAATGACGTTGACCACCTCGCGCACGGTGCTCTGTGTGCTCAACATCGTCTGTTGATTATTGGCAATGGTGCTCAACAGATCGGCAATAGCTTGGGGTAAATTGCCGTTGCCGCCGGCGAGTGCTGTCCCAGTTTCATTGGTTAGCGCCAAGGCGGTTGCTTCAGGCGGAGGCATGCGTTTAGGGGTTAACAGGGCGCGCACTTCTTCATCGTCGCAGCCCTGTTCAAGCAACTTCTGAATGGTGAACAACACGCCAATATCTGCGCTGCTGTAGTGCGGCTCGCCCGCCGTTGCACCATCGGCCAGAAAGTGGGCAAAGCGCTCGTGGAAGGAGCGCAAGGTTTCTGGTTTGATCTGCAGATGGTGGGCGACTTCTAATGGTGAATAGGAAGATTCGCTCATCCTCGTTGGGAGGGATGTCGTGGGGGCAGATGTTGTTGGGGTAAATCGTTGCTCACTTGACATAAGTTGGCTAGTACAGTTTAGCGTAAAACCCTTGACAGAAATAATTAGCGTTTCTCTCTGGAAATAGAGGCAAAGATCTGTTTAATTATTTCTGTCTGGATTTACTAGTGCAATTTGTTATCCCTATTTTGCGATACTATTCGTCAACAACACGCCAGGTTGTGTCGATGACTTGGCCATTTTCATAACCACTTGTGGCACGATGCGACGAGGTGGGGCCTTGCGTGCGTTGGCCTTGATTGGGGGCGACCGTATCGGCCATTTGGGCAAAGAGACGCAGCGCTAGGATTAACACCGCAATGTCGTCAAAGGGCATTCCCGGCATCAGATCGATGGGAGATAGCCAGTATACAATAGCGGCAACGGGTAAGAGTAATTTTAACATACCTGGTACACTTGGATCCCAGAACAGTTGCCAAGCACGCACCATATCGTGCATAATGCTGCTCATGCTCCAGTTTCTTGGTGAACTGTTTGTATTCATAGGTGATTGGCTCCTTTTTACAAAATGTAGTACAAGTATAACGAACTTTTTGCACGCTGACAATAACGCTATGCTATAGTTTTTCAGAAACATATTGCATATGAAGAATCCATCCGCAAACCGCTTGTGGCTCTCGCCCACCCTACCGAGAGACCAATGCCATCACAAAGGTTTCGGATCGGGATAAAGTAGAACTTTTTGAACTATGCCCACGACTTCCCAAATGTTGGCCGATTATCCAGATGTACTGCTCCAAGTGCTGGCAGAACTGCGCGGCGCTTTTCTGGATGCCGCAGACAGCCGCGAACAGGCGATCGATCTGCTGGCCGCCCAGATTACCGATCCGACATCCGTCCAGTTTGCCTATCAAGAAGTTATTGATATGAGCGACGCGGCCAAAAACGCGCTGGAAGTGCTCCTGCGCGAAAATGGCGAGATGGTCGAAGCGCAATTCAGCCGTGACTTTGGCAGCATTCGGCAGATGGGACCGGCCAAATTGGAGCGGGAAATGCCCTGGCTCTACCCTGAAAGTGTGGCGGAACTGCTCTACTACTATGGTCTTTTGGGGCGTGGCTTTAAGGGGGCTGGTCAACGGGCCCATACCATTGTCTATCTGCCCAGCGATGTTACGCCCTGGCTGCCCCATCCCCAAAATCCGGCGCTGGCCAACAGCTTGCCGATTCAGCCGGCGCCGCCGCCGCCTGCCGCGCGCGTTTTGCCCGCCGACGATACCTTTTTGGAAGATATGGGTTCGTTGTTGGGCTTTTTGCATACCGACCATCTGCGCCTTACGCCGCACGGCCCCCATACCGAAGATATTGATCGTTTTGTGCAGCGCTTGCAGTTGCCCTTCGGCGATGAATCGCCGGATCTGAATACACGGCTGGCCTTGTTGCTGCACCTGGCTAATCGCTTGGGGTGGCTGCGGCGGGGTGATGACAACATCGTGCAACTGACGAACAACCATGTTCGCCTCTTTCTGGAGAAGACACGCGCCGAACAACGGCTGGCGCTGTGGGATGCGTGGCGTAATTCGCCGGAGTGGAACGATCTCTGTCGCACGCCAGGGCTGGAGTGCACCGACACCGGCGCTTGGCGCAACGATCCGGTGCAGACTCGCCAAACCCTGTTGGCGATCTTTGCCAAATTGCAAGCCGGCCTGTGGTACAGCCGCTTTGACATTGTACAAACGATTAAAGAACTTGAGCCTGATTTCCAACGCCCCACCGGTGACTACGATACATGGTACATTCGTGATACAAATACGCACGAATTTTTAAAAGGTTTCGAGCAATGGGATGCCGTGGATGGCGCATTGGTGCGCTTTCTCATTCAAGGGCCACTCCACTGGCTTGCGGCAGTCGATCTGGCGGAGCCCTCCGCCGGTGATGACCTCTTGGTCTCGTTAAGTCCGTGGGGAGCGCTTTGGTTGAACCCCGAATTGCCACAGCCTCACGAACAGGTGCGGCGTACTGTGACGATTGGAGAGGACTTTACCCTCACCCTCCCCAGTGGTATGGCGTTGGCCGATCGCTTTCGGGTGGAACGGTTTGCCCAGTGGCAGGCCAGCTACCCGAACTTTGTCTATCAGATCAATCAGCGCAGCCTCACGCGCGCCCGCGACGAAGGAATTGGCGTAGCGCAGATTCTGAATTTTCTGAAAAATCATGCCCCGACCATTCCTGACCGCGTGCGCGCCGCATTGATGCGTTTTGCTGGGGGCAAGTAGGGCAGTGAGGCAGTAATCAGTAGGACAGTAATCAGTAGGATGGTAGGGTAATCACTGTCTTACTGATTACTGATTACTGTCTCACTGTCCGCGAGGGGAGTAACGCGCCTGCCTATATCTTTAGGCGTGACGTAACTGATATGTCATGAAAGCGCCCGACAATCGTATATAAAAAATTGTGCACAACGCGCTTTGACATCTGGATTAAAAACGGGTAAGATTTAGCCGCCTCTGATAGTAATTCAAGTTGCGACCACAATCTCTCACACTGAGGTAAGTGGGCAAAGTTATTGCGCTACCACGAGATGGGGCGCAACTTGGGTCAGTAACAACTGTCAAAACTCCTAAAATCATCAGTACATTGTTACGCACGTCGCATCTTGGGCTTGATGGGAAGGTTTTAACTATCTAACATTTTGCAAAGGAGATTCTTTTATGGCACGTCATTCCAGGAAGTTACACCTGCTGGGACTGCTCGTCATCCTCGCCATGTTGCTAGCCGCGTGTCCTGCTTCGACACCGGCCGGTGATACGAGCGCCACTGGGGATACAGCAGCCACCTCTGACCAAGCGGCCGCGCCAGCCAATGGCATTGGCGACCGCGACCCAAAAACCCTCAACATCCTTTACTGGCAAGCCGTTTCAATCCTTAACCCCTATCTCTCCAGTGGCACCAAAGATTTTGTGGCTGGTAGCTTAATTCTTGATCCGTTAGCGGAGTACACACCAGAAGGTGTGTTGGTTCCCGTACTGGCTGCTGAAATTCCCACCTTGGAAAATGGTGGCATCTCCGAAGATCTCACTACCATTACGTGGAAACTGCAGGAGGGTATTGTCTGGTCTGACGGCACACCGCTGACCGCTGATGATGTTGTCTTCACTTGGCAATATTGTTCCACTCCGGAAACCGGTTGTTCTTCGGCAAACTCCTATGAGGGTGTTGCTAATGTAGAAGCAGTGGATGAGTTGACGGTCCTCGTTACCTTTGATGCACCCAAACCCTTCCCCTATCCACCCTTTACGAGCTATTTGGCCCCCATTATTCAAAAAGCACAATTTGCAGATTGTGTGGGCGCTGCGGCACAGGGCTGTGCAGATCAGAATACAGGTCCGATTGGTACGGGTCCTTACAAAGTAGTTGACTTCCGCGCCAATGATGTGGTGACCTACGAGCGCAACGAAAATTACCGGGTCGAAGGCAAACCCTATTTTGATAAAGTTGTCTTCAAAGGTGGTGGTGATGCTGCTTCGGCTGCCCGTGCTGCTTTAGAAACTGGTGAAATGGACTACTCATGGAACTTGCAGGTTGAGCCGCAGATTTTACAAGATATGGAAGCGGCCGGTGTCGGTACACTGGTAACGGCCTTTGGCGGTAATGTCGAACGCATTCTCATAAACTTTACCAATCCGAGTGCGGATATGGGCGATCAGCGCTCCGAATGGGCGCCTGGCAACCCCAATGCGCACCCCTTCCTGACCAACAAGACGGTGCGCCAGGCCCTTTCGATGGCCATTGACCGCAGCGTGATTGCGGAACAGCTTTACGGGCCGGCCGGCCAGCCGACCTGTAACATTCTCTCTGGCCCGTCAACCGTGGTGTCGCCGAACACATCCTGTGAGCAGGATATTGAAGGCGCCAATGCGTTGTTGGATGAAGCCGGGATTGTCGATACCGATGGCGACGGCATCCGTGAATTGGATGGCGTGCCGCTGCAGATCCTCTACCAGACCTCGACCAATTCTGTCCGTCAGAAGACCCAAGCACTGGTGAAACAGTGGTGGTCTGAGATCGGCGTGGGCACCGAATTACGTGACGTTGATGCCGCGGTCTTCTTCGGTGGTGACCCCAACAGCCCAGATACACTGGGTAAGTTCTATACCGATGTTGAGATGTTTACCAACGGCCCAGAGACGACTGACCCGCAAAATTACCTTGCCGGTTGGCTCTGTGAAGATGGTGATAACATCTCTCAATCCGAAAATAACTACCTGGGCAACAACACCGAGCGCTGGTGCAGCCCAGAGTATGATGCAATGTGGAAAGAACTCTCCACGACCGCTGATCCGGAAAAGCGGATTGAATTGGCAATTGCCCTGAATGATATGTTGCACGACGAATTTGTGAACTTGCCATTGGTCTTCCGTGGTTCGGTCTCGGCTCACTCCAATACGCTGCAGAACTTTCAAATCAATGGTTGGGACAGCGAAACCTGGAATATTGAAGATTGGACACGAAGCGAATAACCCTACCAGTAAGTTTCGGTTGAAGGCGGTGGTTCCGCAAATATAATTCTACCGTTTTCAATCGAACTGCGCGTAGCCGCCGGCGTGCAGTTAAGCATGTAAGTGGGGCGAGATCAACATCCCCGTTGGTCTCGCCGATTACATCAGCTTTGTCTATCTTGTGGTTCTACGGCCTGTGGACTTGTAGCCTGCCAGTCAAACTATTATGAGCATTTATATCATTCGGCGTGTCCTCACTGCGATTCCCACGCTGCTCTTTATCAGCTTTATTATCTTTGCGCTGCTCGATTTGGCGCCTGGCGATCCCACCGGTAATTTACCGTTAACCGTCCCCCCCGCGGTGCGCGAGAAAATTCGCGAATCCCTGGGGCTGGATGAACCATTTGCTGTGCGCTATCTGCTTTGGCTCAAACAGTTTGCGCTTAACGAACCGATCAATGCGATTGAAGAGAGCTTTGGCATTACCGTGCCCGCCGTCAAATTAGGATCGCTTTCGCTGATCGATGCGCCTGAGAAGCGGCTGCGCGTTACCTCTTGGGCTGCGCGCGGCAAACCGGTGACGGAGCTGATCCTGGAACGTCTGCCCCAAACGCTGTGGGTGGTTGGCCTCTCTTATGTGCTCTCGGTGCTCATGGCAATTCCATTGGGCGTTATCGGCGCGATGCGGCAGAATTCTTTCTTTGATCAACTTTCCTCCGTGATTGCGGTGGTTGGCTTTTCTATTCCTACATTTGTTACTGGTTTGTTGGCCATTGTGATTTTCAGTGTCAAGTTGCAATGGTTCCCGATGATCTATGACACGACCCTGGTGGTGAAAGACTTTGCCAGCTTTTGGTTGCAGGTTAAACAGATGATCATGCCGGTGGCCGTCCTGGCGTTTTTTCAGGTGGCGCAATTGAGTCGCTTTACGCGCTCTTCGATGCTTGACAACTTAAAGCAGGACTATGTGCGCACGGCCAATGCCAAGGGCTTTCGTGAACGTTATGTCGTGATGCAACATGTCTTGCGCAATAGCTTGATTCCGGTTGTCACACTAGTGGCATTGGGGATTCCGAGCATCTTTGCCGGCGCCATCATTACCGAACAGATCTTCCGCGTCAATGGTCTGGGCGCACTGTTGATTATTTCAATTCAGAGCTTTGACATTCCGGTTGTGATGACGGTGCTTTTCATCTTCGCTGTGTTGATCGTGGGCTTTAATTTGGTTGCTGATATTGTGTATGGCTTCCTGGACCCGCGCATCCAGTACAGTTAATCGCGCGGCGCCAGTGTGGATGCCGGCGCTACTGGGTTGTCAGACGATGTACGGATAGAATGGATACAAATACGAGGTAAAATAGAGGCTATGGCCGCAACAACACAAGCCGTCCCTGTCGCTGTTCCTATGACCAAGCTGCGTTCGAGCAAGCCGCGCACGCTTTGGCGTGATGCCTGGTCTCAGTTTCGCAAGAATCGGTTAGCTATTCTTGGGATGATCGTTTTGTCTTTGTTGACGCTTGGGGTCATTATCGGACCGGTCTTTTATACCGTTGATCCCGAGAAGATCGATATCTTGTCCTCGGAATTATCGCCTACTTTGGTAGCTGAACATCCCTTTGGGACGGATGACTTGGGTCGGGACACCCTGGCGCGCAATTTACACGGTGGCCGTATCTCCTTGGCAGTCGGAGTCACCGCCATGTTGATCGCCATGACCTTTGGGACCCTCATTGGTCTACTCTCCGGCTTTATCGCAAGCCTGGATGGTCCACTGATGCGCTTTACCGATTTGATGTTCGCGCTGCCGCAATTGCCGCTGTTGCTGGTGATTATTATGCTCTTCCGCGATACATTGCGGGGGATCTTTGGCCCTGAGATTGGCATCTTTATTTTGGTCGTCTTTGTCATCGGCATTTTGGGGTGGATGCCCACGGCGCGCATCGTGCGCGGCTCGGTGCTTTCGATCAAAGAAAAGGAATTTGTCGAGTCGGCGAACTGCATCGGCGTGCGACGGGGTAAGATCATGTTCAAGCATATCCTGCCCAATGTCATGAGCCCGATTATTGTTTCGGCGACATTGGGGGTGGCCGCGGCGATCCTTACCGAATCTGCCCTTTCCTTTTTGGGCTTAGGCTTTCCCTCCGACGTACCGACCTGGGGACGGCTGCTCTTTGATGGGCGCGACTTTATGACGCGCAATCCGTGGCTGGTCTTCTGGCCTGGCCTCTTTATTTCCCTCACCATTCTCAGCATCAACTTTATGGGCGATGGCCTGCGTGACGCGCTCGACCCACGCCTGCGGCAGTGAGGAAGTTGGTGATTAGTGATTAGGTGATTGGCAATGGAGCCCATCAGCATCACCAATTACCAATCACCTAATCACTAATCCTGTCCGTTCCGCCATCGCGCCGTCAAAATCACCAATGAAGCGCCACCAGTTGGTCAAGGGTCGCCCGCGGTAGGCAAGGCCATGATCGGCGCCGGGCAGATTCTGCATCCAATAGATAAACCAGGTGAGACTATCGCTGCGCCAACGTTGGCAGTTTAAGCGTTGTTTTTGACCACTGCCATCGGGCCGCCAATCTTCAATGTCAGTCCACACATACTTGGGATTACGCCAGTCGTAGTCACGTTCGCCATTCGGCGGATAGTGCGCCCAGCCACAGCGTCCCTCGCCCGGTTTACCCACAAATTTGTTCCAAAAGAGATCGGGATCGATATGGCGTAAAATTGCCTCAATTTGATGCATATGATCTTCGACCGCTTCCGAAGGGCCGCGACCGTAGTTGTAGTGATAGACGGTATAGGTTTGGTCAAGCACCGGCAGATCGGTGGGGTCGCGGTCGCTGTTGCTGATGTCGCCATAAGGGCCAGCCATGTTGGACTCCCACAGATCGACCACGCCGCCATGATAGCCCCAGAGCCAGACTTCTTTCACCCCTTGCTCAACCCACTTTGCAATGTCAATGCGTTGCATGATGGCGTTATAGTCGGTCATGGGCGCACGATGACCGGGCTTGGGCCAGGTAGGCAGGGGTTCCAGAAATTCCAGGCGATCGACAATGTGATAGTGTAGACTTGGGCGCGCGCTGGGATCCTTATAGCCGTGGTAGGTGCTGCCTTGCTCTAGCGCGGCAACAACCTGTTCTGTCGTTTGGGCCGTGTGACGGCGTATCTGATCCAGGCTGGCACCCACGTCGCCCGTCATGCTGCGGTCAATGCGCCCTCCCTTGACCGGAAAATAGTGGATCAGCAACACCGGAATGGTGTAAGGCAGCGCCGTAGTTGCGGGCTGGTGCGCAGATTGGGTAGGCGGCTGCGCGACCAGCGTAGGTGGAGTTGGGAAAAGTCGGCGGCGCAACCATTGGCGTAGGTTCATGGATCTTGTCCTGTGACTCGGCTGGTGACTTGCCCAAGAATCTGATCAAAGGGCAGGAAACCAAAGCTACGGCTATCAGAGCCTTCCGCTTGATTATCACTGAGCAAATAGCACCGTTGATCCAACGTAGTGAAGGCTACTCGTTTAATGATGGTCAGATTCGGCTGATGGGGATGACGGGCCACAACCAGGTCGCCATCCTGAGGGGGGACTTGCCGGTAGGCGTGTGGATTGACAAAGAGCCGATCGCCAGGTTGCAAGAGGGGGGTCATCGACAGGCCGGTGACCTGCACCAGCTTACGGCGCCCTACGAGCCAGCCCAACCACTCACGTAAGTTGCTTTGTGGCAACTGATTCATCGTCAACCGACTTTATCCTATTATGGCGGCATGCTGCTTGAAATCAAATACGGGCGCAACTTGTGCGCCCGTACTGATTCGCGAACTACTTTGACATTGGCCTGATCAGGAGATGGCGACGGTACAGACATGGATCCAGGTAGCGCCAATCAATCCGTGCGAGCCAGATTCGCGTCTGTGCATAGCGCTAACCACGCTCCTGTGACAGTGTCGAATTACTTACTACAACCTCCTATCGACAACAACTGCCGCGGAGATCCACCAACAATTCATAATTAATGATTTTCCATTAATTATTAGCAAACGCTTAGGCGGCTGTGTAGTAGGGTACATCGCGGCCCTTAGTGGCCCAGAAGATCTTGTGGATCTCTTCAATGGCGGCCATCAACGCTTCGGCCTTTTCCTGGCTCACTTCCACCTTGACGGCGGAGCAAAGCTTGGCTGCGTTCCAGAACTTAGTGTGCAGATCGGGATATTGCTCCAGGTGCGGCGGCTTGAAATAGTCGGTCCACAGCACAAGCAACTCGGTCTTTGCGATGTGCGCTTGCTCTTCCTTGATCGCAATGTAGCGGGAGAGGGTGTTGGCGGTGGCAAGGCTGCCATCAGCAGGATTGAGCGCCAAGATCTTCTTCGTCATCGAGAGCGCAGCTTCTGCGGCAATACGGGCTGAAGCCGGATCGTAGACGCCACAGGGGCCGTCACAATGGGCGCTGACTTCTGCGGCCGGTAACAGGTTCGCAAACCGAGACAGGGCTTTCTCAAACATGGGACGATTCCTTTCGTATTGATAGAGATTGCCAATGTGTAAACATTGTTGTTCATGATCATGGGCAAGCAAGTGAAGTCGTCGAGAATCAACTACACGCTTAACCATCACATAAACGATTATGTTGTAGAATAAGTATACAAACTGTGATTGATGGCGTCAAACTCATGTAATGGGCTGTCAAAAACTGGGGAGATAAGTTCTCACCTGCTGATGGTTACAACTCCTCTACAATCTGTCAGAACCATCGGGATAAAACAGCACCGAGTTTAGCAGCAAAAGCTGCCGCTGTCTGTTAGTAATCCTCTATTTGCCTCCGATTGCAGGAAAGGTGACTTCAAGCCGCACAAACATAAAGATCCGGCGCCGAACGGTCACCGTCGCGCCGGCGCCTTGCAAGAGTTGCAGGGTAGGACGGTCGAGGTGGCAATTGTGGGCTATCTGTCGCCACCTAGGTGTGAGCAGCCTAAAGAGCGTAGCTAACCACTGTGTCTCCGGGCGAATATGTTCGACCATATGCAATGTCCCCTGGGGCTTGAGCACGCGTCGGATTTCAGCAAGCGCCACACGTGGGTTTGCCACCGAGCAAAAGACCAGACTGCTCACGACATGATCAAAGGTGTGGTCGGCGTAGGGTAGGCTTTCTGCGCCGGTCACATCCACCGTAATCGCAGGGCGACAGGTCGCCGCCACCTGTTGCGCCTGCGCGGCCCGCGTTGGGTCCGGCTCAATTGCCCACACCTGGACAGAAGGGGCATAGTAGGGTAGATTCTCTCCCCTGCCCACGCCAATCTCTAACACCGCACCAGTTAAGTTGCCTACCAGATTTTTGCGCCACTTCATGATTTTATCGGATCTCAATCCGCCGCGATCACAGTAATCAAGGCAATTTGTGGGCGAGCGCCAAAGCGCAGGGGAATTCCCTCGCCGATGCCGCGGGAGACATAGACCTGGGTTGGGCCGCGCTGCAAATAGCCGGCAGCTTCGTGACGGCGCAGATGTTCGGAATGCGTATGCGCCGCCCCGACCAAAGGCAACACAATTTGACCGCCATGCGTATGGCCGGCCAAGATCAAGTCTGCCTGGCGCGAGCGGGACTCCAGCAAGATGTCAGGGTTATGACTCAGGAGCAGCGTCGGCTCATTGGGGTCAATGTTGTGGAGCGCGCGCTGCAGATCCGGTGTTCCCTCTGTCACATCATCCACCCCAGCCAGATAGATATCCACACCATCACTTTGCCCTGGCTTAGCGCGCAGCCGCAACGAGTGGTTGTGGAGCACCTGGATCTCGCTATGGGTCAGCGCCTGGCGCAACTGTGCTACATCATTAAAGTGAACACGCTTGAGATCAAAGGGCATATTCATAAAGTATTGGGCAAAGCGATAGACCTCACGCGCGTTTTCGTAAAATGCCGTCAAACGGGAGGGGCGTGCGCCATTGTCATAATGGCCACTACGCTGGCCGGTGGGCATCACGGCGCCATTCTGCTCCTGATTCATCACGGGTAGAGCCGAGCCTTGCACAGGATGATCCTTGTGATTATTCTGTCCGTTCTGTCCGTTCTGTCCATTTTGCCCAACGTGTTGCTGATGGGCCTGATAACGCTGCCAGTTGCGGGTTAGCATGTCACTGTGGCTGTAACAGACATAGTCATGGTTACCCAGCACGCCGTAGCCCCCCAAGCGTGGCCGTGGCACACTTTCTAACAGCGCCACAATATTGTTCAAGCCAACTTCATTATGCCAAAAATCACCCGTATGAATGAGCAGGTCGTACTCTAGCCCCGCTGTCAACGCACGAATGCGGTCGATCTTGGTCTGTTCGCGCCAGTCAATGCCTTGGAAGTGGGTGTCAGAGAGATGTAGGATGCGTAGACCATTGGTGGGTAGCCGCCCTTTGGCATTGGGCAGCCGAATTGTTAGCCGTTCCAAACAAACATTCATCGGTTCGCGTAAGATTGCGTAAGTCGCCAACCCAGCGCCTAAGCCGGTCAATAACCCCATACCGCCAAAAAGCTGCAGCTGACGCTGTTTTATTGGCAAGCCTACCCCGCCATTCCGCTTATCCTTCACTACTGCCATATTTCAACCTCCACACATAAACCTCCATACATCACCCCGTTCCAAAGAATACCTCTGCGCCAAAAGTATATAGTAATTCAAAAGCGAAGGAAGACCAAATCATCACTGTGACTGAGGCGCGTACTAATCCAGTGTCAGGCAAGTTTTGCCGGCGCGCCCGCGTGGGTTCACCTAGTATACTTTCGTTGACACTGTACTATACTCTGGAATGCCATCGATAAGCGTCGGTTGTGAGAGTAAATAAGTTGACAATCACACCTGAACCGGAGACAATTGAGAGAGGAAAATCGAAGGATAAAAAGAATGACAAAAAAGGATGACTATAGATGACATCTGTACATACAGCCCACCCGCTTCACCTAGACCCAGCGGTTGAAAATGCACTGGTCAACACCATCCGCATGTTGGCCGCCGATGCCGTGCAGGAAGCGAACTCCGGCCATGCTGGCCTGCCCATGGGCATGGCGCAAGCGGCGGTCACGCTTTGGACCCGCTATCTTCGTTATAATCCCAGCAATCCCGCCTGGTTTAACCGCGACCGCTTTGTGTTGAGTGCTGGCCACGGTTCTCTGTTGCTCTATTCACTGCTCCACCTGACTGGCTATGATCTGTCGCTGGACGATTTGAAGCACTTTCGCCAATGGGGCAGCAAGACGCCCGGCCATCCCGAATATGGCCACACTCCTGGCGTTGAGACGACCACCGGCCCGCTGGGCCAGGGCTTTGCCAACGGCGTCGGGCTTGCGCTGGCTGAACGTTGGTTTGCCGCCCGCTTTAACCGCCCTGACTTTCCATTAATCGATCACTACACCTATGCCATTGTTAGCGACGGTGATCTGATGGAAGGTATAGCCAGTGAAGCGGCCAGTCTGGCGGGGCATCTGCGGTTGGGCAAATTGATCTATCTCTACGACGACAATCACGTCACCATTGATGGCTACACTAAGATCGCTTACACCGAGGATTGGGCCCAACGCTTTGCCGCCTATGGCTGGCATGTACAGGTAATAGACGGGATGAATGGCGCCGCGGTCGCCGCTGCCATTGAAGCCGCGCATGCCGACCCGCGCCCCAGCATCATTGGCTGCAAAACCATCATCGGCTTTGGCAGCCCCAAGCTAGAGGGCACGCCCAAGGCGCACAGCGATGCCTTTGGCGAAGAGGAACTGGCGCGCACGCGGGCCAAGCTGGGCTTTCCGGCTGGTTCCCGCTTCTATGTGCCGGCAGCGGTGCAAGCGCTGACGCCCGCCTTTGTCGAGCGCGGCCAGACGCTGGAGGCCGCCTATGCCGAACAACTGGCGACCTATCGCCAGGCCCATCCGGAGGCCGCCGCCGAATTAGAAGCGATGATCGCCGGGCGCCTGCCGGAGGGCTGGCACGCGGCACTGCCGACCTTCCCCGCCGGTACGCCTATGGCCACCCGCAATGCCGGCGGCGCCATTATCAATGCCCTGGCGTCGGTCTTGCCCAATCTCATCGGCGGCAGCGCTGACCTGGCAGCCAGTAACAAGAACACCATCAAGGAGGGCGGCGACATCGCGCCTACTAACTTTGCCGGCCGGAACATTCACTTTGGTGTGCGTGAGCATGGCATGGCGGGCATCCTCAACGGCATGGCGATCCATGGCGGCTTAATTCCCTTTGGCGCCACCTTCTTTGTCTTTACCGATTATATGCGTGGCAGTATGCGGTTGGCGGCGTTGAGCGGCTTTCCGGTCATCTACATTCTGACCCATGATAGCGTCGGCGTCGGCGAAGATGGCCCTACGCATCAGCCGGTTGAACATCTGGCCGCCTTGCGCGCCATGCCTAACATGACCGTGGTGCGTCCGGCCGATGCCAACGAGGCTGCACAGGCGTGGCGGCTGGCCATTGAAAATCGCACAGGACCCACGGCGCTGGTCTTCACCCGCCAGAATCTGCCTACGTTGGATCGTGAAGGCGATGGCTTGGGCGCGGCGGAAGGAGTGCTTCGTGGCGCTTACACCCTATACCAAAGTGGCGCCGGTGCACCCGATCTTGTGCTCATTGCCACCGGCAGTGAAGTCGCCATTGCTTATGACGCGGCCAAAGAGCTGGCCGGCGAAGGTGTTAATGTGCGTGTGGTCAGCCTGCCCTGTTGGAAGCGCTTTGAAGCACAGGATGACGCCTATCGCAACGAGGTGCTGCCGCCTAACACCCCTAAAGTGGCCATCGAAGCAGGCGTCACCTTTGGCTGGGAACGCTGGGTGGGCAATGACAAAAAGCAAGGGGCAATCATTGGTGTCGATCACTTTGGCGCCAGCGCCCCCTATCAGCGGATCTATCAAGAACTTGGCTTGACCGCCGACCATGTTGTGGCCACAGCCAAGGCGCTCTATAAGGGGATAGGTAGATAGGTAGATAGGTAAATCAGTAAATAAGTAGATAGGTAAATCAGGATTCCTCTCCATACCCGATTTCCCTATCTACCTATCTACCTATCTACCTATCTACTTAGCCCCGGCTTGCCAGATTAGGACACTTATGATCGAAAACCTTACCGATATGGTGCGGCGGACGCGCCAACATCATGCTATTGAACATGCTACCTTGCATATGCTGGCGCTCCGCTTTCCACAACAGCGCTTTAGCGGGCTGAGTGATCCCGTGGGCTTTACCATCTTTGGTGAGCTGGATGAGTATACCTTGCGCCGCGCCGTTGGCGATGCATTGGTGCGCTTGCAGGCTGGTGAAGAGCAACTGGCGCTCCACCCCAACTGTGGCACCAACTTGGTCACCACGGCCGCGTTGTTGGCGCTGGCATCACTCTTGGTCAGTACCAGACGTAACATCGTCGAGCGCTTTCTCTTTACCCTGTTTCTGATCCTACCTGTGCTTGTCTTTTCAAGAAATATCGGGATGCATTTCCAGGGCTATACAACGCAAGCTAACGTAAGCGACCGTTGGCTGTTGCATATTCATCCCTTTACGGTGGCCGGGAGACGGGCACATCGCGTTATCTTTGAGTGAATAATGCGAATGTGGTCGTGGAGTCGTGGGGTCGCAGCGTCAGACTATGCGACTATGCGACCCTACGACCACTTTTGGATTGCATAATGATCTATCTTCACCTCAACTGTGATGAATATCTAAGCACCCAGCGCTTGGCTGCCATGAAGCAGGCGCTGGGTGATGCCGAAATGGCCGACCTCAATAGCGCGACGCTGCAAGGCGCACAGACCAAGGCGGCCGATATTTTGGCCGAGGCCAGCATGATGCCCTTTCTTGCCGCGCGTCGCCTGTTGGTGGTCTTTGGCTACCTGGAACATCTGGACAAGCGCATGGGCGCCAGCAAAAACCCAGACAGCGCAGCGCACCAAGAAGCCGCAACCCTGATCGAAGGGGCGGCCAGGCTGCCCGACACCTGCGATCTCGTCTTTGTAGATAGCACTGTCGATAAACGGCGGGCGCTCTGGAAGGGCTTTACCCTACCGGTGGCCGACGATGGGGCGAAACAGGGGAAGAGCAAAGGTGATGGGCGTAAAGTGGCTGGGCTGGAAGCGCTGATCAAAGCCAAGACCATTGTCCAAGAAGAATGGGCGACACCCGATGCACGAGGGCTGCCCGGTTGGCTGCAGCGCTACGCCCGTTCCCATAACATCGCGCTGGATGGCCGCGCCGTGCAGACGCTGGCCGATTTTGTGGGACCCAATCTGCGCCAGCTTGACAATGAGTTGCAAAAATTATCCACTTACGCCGGCGCCCGTCACATTACCGCCGATGATGTGAAGTTGTTGGTCAGCGACGCCAGTGAAGCCCTGATCTGGGATCTGACCGATGCTTTGGGCCAACGCAACAGCGGGCGCGCCATGCACGCGCTGGCCGAATTGCGTAGGGGTGATGCCAATCCCTTCTATCTGCTGACCATGTTTGCCCGCCAATATCGGGTGCTGCTCAAAGTGAAAGCCGCGGCTCAACGGGGTGGCGGCAGTGAATATGACATCGCTAACCGGGTGGGAGAAAAGCCCTACTCCGTCAAAAAGGCATTGGCGATGGTGCACCACTACAGTGTACCCGATCTGATCGCCATTATGGACCGTCTGTTAGAAGCGGATTACGCTATGAAGACTGGGACCGATCCCGAGACCGAAATTGATGTGTTGATCGCTGAATTGACCATGAAAAAATCTTGACAGCTATGTATTTAACCCACCTTTCCCTGACCCATTACCGCAACTATCAGCAGCTGGAATTGGACTTTCGGCGTCCCTTCATGCTGTTACAAGGGCAGAACGCCCAGGGTAAGACCAATCTTCTCGAAGCCATTTATTTTTTATCCACGACCAAACCGGTCCAGGCACAGCACGAACGCGAGGTGGTCGATTGGCGCGCGCAGGAAGAGCCGATTCCCTATAGCCGAATTGCCGCCGAAGTACAGGGATCAGGGCGAACATTGCAACTTGAGGTCATCCTGACGCCCCGTGGTGATGGGGTGAATTATACCAAACAGGTTAAGATCAATGGTGTCAACAAGCGGGCAATGGACTTACTAGGCCTGCTGCCGACGGTGCTCTTTCTGCCGGCCGATGTCAAATTAGTCGATGGCAGTCCGGGTGAACGCCGGCGCTATCTCGACATTGCGCTCTGTCAAATTGACCGCAACTATTGCCGCGCGTTGGCCGCCTATCAAAAAGTTGTGACCCAACGCAACAGCTTGCTAAAAACGTTGCGCGAGCAGAATGCCCGTCCCAACGCCGAAAGCACCGAGGCGCAACTCTCCTTCTGGGATGAGAAGTTGGTGCAACATGGCAGCATCGTGATCAGCCGGCGTCAGCTCTTCATCCACCAACTGAGTCTAGTTGCCCAAGAGCGCCACGCCGCCCTCAGCGACACCCTGGAGAAGTTGCAGCTCTTCTATGCCCCCAGCTTTAATCCCGGCCATTTGACCGAGGCAGAATTTAGCGGATTGCAGGAGGGGCTCCACTGTCCCACGGTGGCGGTGGCGGCGTCGGCCACGCTTGCTGTCGAGACTGTCGCCCACGCCTATCACGCCAAATTGCGCAGCCGCCGTAGCCGTGAATTGGCCACCGGCAATACGCTTTATGGTCCCCATCGCGACGATCTGCTGCTTGTGGCCAATGGCCATGATCTGCGCGCCTATGGCAGCCGTGGCCAACAGCGGACGGCTGCGCTGGCCTTAAAATTGGCCGAACTCCATGTCAGCACAGCCAGCACCGGCACCGCACCGATTTTGTTATTGGATGACGTCATGAGTGAATTAGATGCACGGCGGCGCAGCACTCTCTTGGCCGCGCTGGCCGGAGTGGAACAGGCCGTGATCACCACGACGGATTGGGAGGATTTTAGCGCCGACTTTCGCCAACAAGCCCAATGTCTGCATGTCCAGGCCGGTCACCTTGAACCGGTCGCGCCATTCGATCATGGCGCTTAGCCCTTATAACCATCTGCGCCGTCGGAAGAAGTAGACCATGCCCAGGGCAATGACAATAAAGGAGAGCCAGAGGAGTGGATAGGCCCACGGACTGTTTAGCTCGGGCATAAATTTGAAATTCATGCCGTAGACGCCGGCCAGAAAACTCAAAGGAATGAAGATGGTGGAGATCATTGTCAACACCTTCATCGTCTCATTGATGCGATTGTTGACCAGCGCCAAATGGGTCTCGATGGTGCTGCCGGAAAGGTCGCGCATACTCACAGCGAGGTCGGTCAAGCGGGCCAGGTGATCGTAGGCATCCTGGAAGTAGATCCGGGCATCGGCGGGGACAACATTGTAGTTATTGTGAGCAAGCTTGTAGAGTAGTTCGCGCTGGGGCGTTAAAATACGGGTGAGGCGGAGGGCGCTGCTCTTGGCGGTCAACACATCGTTGAGAATTGCCTCTTCCTGTTGGCGCTGGGACTGCTCACGAAAGATCTGGTCTCCCAGCAGCTCAAGCTGCTGCTCAAAGCGATCTACCAGCGGTATATAGCCGTCGATCTGATAGTCCAGCAATTCATAGAGCAGAAAGGACGGGCCGCGCGCCAGCCCATCCTGTTGATGGCGACTTTCATCCCATAGGCGCTCAATCGACGGCCGCGGTGTCTGATGCATGGTAATCAGATAGTTTGGCCCCAAAAAGACATCTACTTCATAGGTGTCTAAGTCCATACGCTCATCACCCAGGCTTACGGTGTGGAAGACGAGGTAGAGATAGTTGCCGTAATCATCCACCTTGGGGACATGCGATTCGTTAACGGCGTCTTCGATGGCCAGGGGGTGAAATTTGTAAAGTTGGGATAAAATCAGCTCGCTCTCCTGTGCAGAGGGCGCATTCAAGTCGATCCAGAGACGCGCCTGACTATCACGAATTGCACTGGGTAATTGAGCTTCCGGCAGATCAGAGACGACCGTGCCACTGCGGTGGCGGTAGAGGATACGGATCATAGTTTGACACATTTCCAGAGTCACAGTAACATTTAAGGTAACTATTCAGCCGTCGTGCCAGAAATAGACCAAACGTCCTCTCTTGGACCCATTTCTTCTGGTCTGTCCCTGGCACGGTGAGGCCACCTAAATGGTAACGATTTAGGTTAATAAAACTTTCGTTGGTATTGTACCAAATGCATCGTAAATTCGGGCAGAAATCCGCCCACTAATTTACACCCAATGTTTACACCTAAAATTGGAAGAGGACTACTGCTCGATTGTTATGCCCAAAAAGCTACAGCAACATCCGGCGCCAACAGCGCTGGGTTCACCCCACCTGATTAATACCCCATCTGCTTTTGCGCAGATGATGGCCCATCTCCGCACGCAAGCCGTCATTGCGGTTGACACCGAAAGCAACAGCCTCTTTCGGTATTATCCCAAAGTCTGTTTAATTCAGGTGACGGCCTATCTGGATGAAAAAAAGGCCACTCCAGAGCAAGTGGTCGATTATCTGGTCGATCCCCTCCAACTACCTACAGTGGAAGCGTTGGGCGCTATTTTTAGTGACAAAGAGACCGAAGTGATTATGCACGCGGCTGAAAATGACATCTTGACCATGCAGCGTGATTTTGGCTTCACCTTTAACCGCATCTTTGACACCCAATTGGCCGCGCGCATTTTGGGCTGGAAGCAGGTGGGATTGGCGGCTATTTTGCAAGAACTCTTTGGAGTGACCAGCGATAAACGAATGCAGCGCACCGATTGGGGCAAACGTCCGCTGGTCAGGGATCAGATCACCTATGCCCAAATCGACACCCACTACCTGCCGGCCTTGCGGTTGCATCTGATTGAACAGTTGCACAAAGCAAAGCGATGGCAAGAGGCACAGGAAGCCTTTACCCTGTTGCAACAGGTGGACTACAGCGACCACGAACCGACGCCCCGCTCCTTTTGGCAGATGAAGCAGACGCGCAATGTGCCCCGCGCCGCGACGAATGTGTTGGAAGCGCTCTGGCAGTGGCGCGAGGCAGAGGCGCAACAGCGCGATCGGCCGCCCTTTAAAATTGCTACCGACCATCTGCTGGTCACCTTAGCGACTAAACAACCGACTACCGCAGAAGAATTGGCAAAGATCTCTGGCGTAGGCACCTATCTTATGCGTCAATACGGCAAAACATTGCTGGAAGTTATCCGTAACGGCCTGCAGCAGCCCTTGCCGGAACTGCCCGAACCAGGTTCGCGTCCCGATCAAAATCTTAGCAAGCCGCTTCAAAATCGCTTTGAGGCGCTCCGCCGTTGGCGCACCAATGTGGCGAAACAACGCGGCGTCGCGCCGGAAATTGTCTTTAGTAACAGTATTTTGCTGACCATTGCTCAGCAGGCGCCCCAATCAGAAGCTGACCTGCTGACCATTCCTGAAATCGGCCCTTGGAAAGCACGCACCTACGGCAATGCCATTCTGGCGACCCTACGCACGGTTAAAGAGTGATGCAAAAGTTGGACAGTGAGACAGTGGCTGTCCTACTGTGACCCGTTGATCTATTTCCACTAACCTGCACTAGTACACTGTAACCTAAGTTATGCTAGCTTAGGGCGCTACCAATATTCCGGGATTAAGGCCATGAAACTTGACGTAGGGCAAGCGTGTTTGCGGCCTTAATCCCGGAATATTCGGTCACCCGGGTCTTCCTGGAAGGGGCGGCGGATGGTAAAAAACAGGGGGTGTGCGTTGCCCCTTTCAGGAAGACGCACGCCAGCGCACCCGCCTGGGCTAAACTCGCAAAACTTAGTACACGCTGTACTAGTGTTCTGTCAGATAAATTATGTTGGGCGCCCAAACCCCTCCCGCGTCCAGTGGGCACCCGCTCCCCAGGCTGGGGAGGCATCCAAGGGGTTCCCGGTCACGCCACCGCTAGAGTTGCGGCTCCTCCCCCAACCTGCTTACCCTTACCCACAAGTCGTCGAAAGATGAGTAACCATAAGTTGACCCCTCCTTAGTCCTCCCCTACCAGGGGAGGAAACCGTGGTTGGTTTCCCGCAATGGCCGTTCTATCCGGCCATTGCGGGGACAAGTCACCTTTCCCCAGCCTGGGGGAAGGCTGGGATGGGGGTAAAATCGGCCCTTTTCCCTCCGCTTTCCCATCAGCAGAGCTGTGGGTAAGGGTAAGCCCAACCTGGGGGAGGCTGGGAGGGGGTAGCGGTTACCTATCATATTTAGTTTACAAAACACTAGGCCAACGCCGCCGCCAACGCTTCAACCATATGCAGCGCACGCCGCTCGGTAAAGTGGTCGATCTGATGACGGCAACTGGTCCCACTGGCCACGACCACTGTGTCACCGCTGGCGGCGCGCACGGCGGGAAAGAGGCGCTCCTCGCCAATGGCCTGGCTCACCTCATAGTGTTCAATGGTGTAACCAAAATCGCCGGCCATGCCACAGCAGCCACTGGGGATCACCTCCACCTGGTAGCCGGCAGCCTTGAGCGCAGCCACGCTGGCGTCGTTGCCCACCAACGCCTTCTGATGGCAATGGCCATGCAGAAGCGCTTTGCCTACACCGGACCGCCAGCGCGGCTTGAAATGACCTGCCTCCACCTCGCGCACGACAAATTCCTCAAAGGTGTAGGCATTGCCGGCCAGCAGCTTGGCGCGTCGCTGGTCGCTGGCCAGATTCAGATATTCATCACGCATCGTAAGGATGCAACTCGGCTCCACGCCCACCACGGGGATATTCTGGACCGCGTAGGGCGCCAGCAGCGCCACATTGTGATCGATCCAGGGCTTGGCTTTGTCGGCCTGGCCACCGGTAATCAAGGGCCGACCACAACATTTGCGTCCTGCGGCTAGCTGGACATCATAGCCGGCGGCGGTCAAAAGGCTTACCGCGGCTTCCCCAATGTGGGTTTCATTGTAGTTGGTCCAGGTGTCGTGGAAGAGCACGACTGGCCCATTCGGCGCGTCCTGATTGCGCACATGGCGTGATTGATAGAACCAATGGGCAAAGCTTTGGGGGGCGTAGCGGGGCAGCTCACGCGCCGGATGAACGCCAATCCGGGCCAGGAATGATTTGGCCGCCGCCGTGGTCATGCCCCAATTGACCCAATCGATGACGGTGCTGGGCATACGGAAGAGCCAGGCATTGAGTGTGGGCAAGAGGCCCATCAGTTCATTAAAGAAAGGCAACCCGTTGTAACGATAGTAGTGGACCAAATACTCGGCCTTGATCTTGGCCATATCGACCGCCGAGGGGCACTCACTTTTGCACGCCTTGCAACCCAGACAGAGATCCATGACTCCATACATTTCATCGGAGAAGAGTTCTTCGGGTGGGATCCGTCCAGCCAGGGCATTGCGCAGACCATTGGCGCGGGCGCGGGTGGTGTCGCGCTCGTCACGGGTGGCCATGTAGCTGGGGCACATGGTGCCGGCGCCCAGTTTACGACAGACCGCAGCGCCATTGCACATTTCAATGGCCGGCGCATAACCGCCGTCGGAGCCCCAATCAAAGACGGTCTGTAATTCAATGGTGTGGTAGGTCGGCCCCATGCGCAGGTTCTCGATGGGCGACGGGGTGTCTACGATTTTGCCGGGGTTGAGTAGATTTTTGTGATCAAAGATCTGTTTTACTTCCTGAAGCGCACCGTAAAGCGTCGGCCCAAAGAGACGCGGGTTGTAGGCGCTGCGCGCCAGACCATCGCCATGCTCGCCACTCATGACGCCACTGTATTGCACGGCCAGATCCGCCGCATATTCGCCGACCACCTTGAGCAGCTTAACATCATGGGCGTCTTTCATGTTGAGCAGCGGGCGCACATGCAAACAGCCGGCCGACGCATGGGCATAGACCGCCACCTCGCCAATGTCATTTTTGACCATGCAAAAGTCCAAGATCTGGCGCAGATATTCGGCCAGCTTCTCCTGGGGCACGCTTACATCTTCAATGCCGGTCACCGGCTTGTGGTCACCGCGCCGTCCCATCAGAATGTTGAGCCCCGCCTTGCGCACCGTCCAGACATCATTGACCCGCGCCGGGTCGAGGATGCGAATCACCGTACCATGCCAGCCACGTTGGTGCAGATGCGCTTCCAGCTTTTCCAACTTGCCGACCAACTCCTTTTCGCTTGCGCCATAGTACTCCGTCAGCAACACCGCAGCGGGGTCCCCATCCACAAAGTGGAGCTTTTTGGCCCATTCGGGCTGAAGTCGCGCCAGATCCAGCAACTGTTTGTCGAGCAACTCGGACGCGCTCGGTTCGGTCTCCAAAATGTCGGGAATGGCGGCACAGGCATCGATTACATGGTCAAAGTGGACCACAGCCAGCGCGGTCTTGGTTGGCTTTGTCACCAGCTTCAGCGTCAGTTCATGCATGACCCCCAATGTGCCCTCACTGCCGGTGAGCAGTTGCGCCAGATTAAAGCGGTCAATGAGTTTGGGATCGCAAAGGGGGGGCCGGAAACGGCTGTCAAAGCTCAATTTGGTGCGCTCATTGGGGGGGAGTAGCGCCGCCGCCAGCCGGTCCAGATTATAGCCGGAAGCACGCCGCCAATGTTTGGGCCACCGGGCTAGGATCTCGGGCATAACCCGCTCAATAAGTTGGGGCACCTGTAGATAGATGCTCGCCTCTAACGTCGCACCGCGCGCCTTAGCGGCCAAAGCGGCCGGTTCGACCGGCCCCAAAGTGGCCAGCGAGCCATCGGCGAGAATGGCGCGGACCGCTTCGACATTATCAGCCATCATGCCATAGAGGATGCTGTGGCTGCCGGTCGCGTTGTTGCCCACACTGCCGCCTACGGTGGCGCGGTCGGCGCTGGCCGGGTCTGGGCCCAACATGAGATTATGTTTGGCCAGTTGGCGGTTGAGCATGGCGACGCTGATCCCCGGTTGGGTGGTCACCGTGTGCGCTTCTGGATCGACAGCAACAACTTTATGCATGTACTTGCTAAAATCGATGATCACCGCCGCGCCGATGGCTTGACCGGCCAGTGAACTGCCGCTGCCGCGCGGCAGGACGGGCACACGATGGCGCGCCGCCAATTCAACGGTGGCCTGTACATCTTCCACATGACGTGGGATCACCACGCCTACCGGCTGGATCTGATAGAGACTGGCATCGGTGCTGTAGAGCATGCGGCTGTAAGCGTCAAAGCGCACCTCGCCCTCAATTTGGGCGCGCAACGCCGCCACGAGATCGTGTGTGTCTCGTTGCGCATGCCAGGCTGTGGCATCAGTCCGACTTGTCGCCGTTATCTGTGTTGCTGTCATAGATTATCCCAACATTATTTGTTTTGCTTGGCAACTGTTTAGCCAGTTCGAGGTGACAGTCACCTCTGGTTCACCAATCGCCTTCCCGAAAATGTAAACTTAAAGCGCTGCATCGATTATAGCATCTTCCCAACAAACCTTCAATCCGAAAATGGGAGTTGCTGAACTTTGGGTTAACCTCGTGACAATTGCTGTGTTTTTCACCATGATGCCGATTAGTTCATCGCACGATGGGCGCTATAGTCCAGAGAAATCTGACCGGTCCGCCCGCAAATTCCTTGCTACCAAATCCGTTGTTGTGTTTCACGGGGCAATCCTCCAGCGGCGTCTTCCGCATCAACCTGGTCGAGCTAGCAACGGTGGAGCCAACGATCTTTCAGTTGAAGGGAGCAAGGGTCACAACAACGGATTAAGGGGATAACGGATTTGTTGTTGGCCCGACCACGTGGTCCCACGATGGGCGCCATAGTCCAGGAGATCTGACCGGTCCGCCTGCAAATCCGTTGCTACCAAATCCGTTGTTGTGTTTCGCCGGGGCAGTAGTACGGGGCAAAGGCTAATCGCATCTTCCTGACGAAGCCTCAACATGAATTTATGCCATCTGCTGCTGGAACTCATGGACACGCTGGGCAATGGTGGCTACCGGTGCAGTCCAGATGCGCTCCTGTTGGCGCGCCAGGTAGACGCAGAGTTCTTCCAGATCTCCAGCGGCTACAAGTAGGTTGCCCTCATTAATGCCATGAAAAGTCAGGATCACCCAGCGGCCCTGCGCCGCCGCCTGCTCCGCCAGCCCGACCAGTTCCGCACCGGTCATCCGCTCGCAGGGGGTTGACCACAGATACCAGAGGTCACAGTGACGGGGGTCATTGGGCCGTTCACCACGCCCGCGGCCGGCCACGCAGTGGCGCGCCACTACCGGTACATAGCTCTGCCGGGTGGGACCGCGGCCCACAAAGGGCTGGTAACAGGTGTAGCCATAGGAAACCGCGGTCTGTTCAGGGATAACTTCCTGGATGCGCCGACCAGCCTCGACAATCTCCGCTTCAATATCAGCCAGGGTCATCTCTTCCAGTGCCCGTCGCCCACTGTCGGCAATAAAGGCAAAGTTTTTGGAGCAGGGGTGACTGATCGTATGGTTGCCAATCTCATGACCATTGAGCGCCGCAGCGCGCCAGGGGACTAACTGGTCACGATAGTTGTCGCGCGGGTTGACGTAAAATGTGGCGCGCAAGCCATGACGGTCCAACATGGGAATGGCTAGATCCAACTGCGACTGTACACCGTCATCAAAAGTTAGCGAAATGGCCCCTTGGCACGCGTTGGGCCAGGGTGAAGAAATCGTTGTCATAGGTCGTTACCTTATTCTACTTGCTTTCAATTAGATTTAGCATATGTTAAGAAAATCGTGTTGCATATTGCGTGTTGCGTGAACCACCCAGGATGATGGCTCACGCAACACGCAACACGCAACACGACTAATACCATTCATCTCAACAGCCAAAATTTGCTTTTGGGGGGGTAACGCTAGCCTTCCGGCAGCGGCACAGGCGTCCCATCTTCGGTCTCGATCGCCCAGTCGGCCAGACGTAGCCTTAATTCAGCTATCACAGCGCGGTGGCGTGGGTCCGGCGCGACATTGACCAGCTCCCACGGGTCATTGACCAGATCGTAGAGTTCGTCGTGATCGCCCATGGGATCGTGGACATATTTCCATTCGCGGGTGCGCACCATCTTGCGCCGCCCCTCCGCCTCGCGCCAGCGCAGTGATTGAATCAGGGTGCGCCGTCCCCACGGTTGGGGCAGTTGCGCGAGGTCGGACATGCGAAAGGGGGGGCCGCCAGCACCATATTCGGAAAAGGCGGCATCACGCGGCGGCGCAGCCGTCACGGTGGGCAGCGGCTGACCTTGGAAGGAGCGGGGCGGCGTCATGCCCTGCAACGTCAACAGTGTCGGCACAACGTCAATGAGATTGACCATGCTCGTATCGACGACCCCAGCCGGCAGGTGGCCAGGCCAGGCCATCATTAGCGGCACATGGGTTAGGCAATCGTAGAAGACGCCCCCTTTGCACTGCATGGCGTGTTCGCCCATAAAGTCGCCATGATCCGAGCAGAAAACTACGATGGTGTTGTCACGCAGCCCCAGATCGGTCAGCGCAGCCAGGATCTGGCCCACGGCGTCGTCAATAAAGCGCACCATGCCATAGTAGACTGCCAGTAAGCCATACAGATCCTCTATTTTGTCCTCCCGAATTCCTAGCATCTGATAGAGCACCCGGTTGCGCTCCGGTGTGTGCGGGTCAGTAAATTCATCTTCACGCCAGGGCGGTAGCTCGATCTTTTCGGACGGGAAGAGCGCGGCATATTGCTCCGGGCAGACCCACGGCTCATGTGGGTCGGGAAAGGAGACCCAAAGTGCAAAGGGTTCCTGGCGCTGCTGTTCGAGGAAACGCACCGTCTGGCCGGCCACTAGCCCGGTGGAATAATCTTCGAGCGGGAAATTAGAGGTGGCATAGGCAAAGCGTGGATTTTGCGGCGTCATGGTGCGGCGAAGTTCATGCGCGGCGTGGATGCCCTCCAACGGACGAAACCAGGCCATGCCTTTGGTGGTGGGGTCCGCCGGCAGCCCGCCATGGGAGATCTCGCAGTAGACATCAAAGAGCGCCAGATCCTCTGGTGTGACAAAGCAATGATTTTTGCCGATGAGTCCGGTGGTGTAGCCGGCCTCCTTCCAAAGTTGCCAAGCATGGATGGCGCCGACGGGCATCGGCGTTTCGTTGCGGCGTCCACCATGTTGGTGCGGATATTGGCCGGTCCAAAAGGAGACGCGCGCCGGTACACAGAGCGGATGGGGCGTAAAGGCATGTTGGTAGAGCACGCCGTCATTGGCCAGCCGTTGCAGATTGGGGGTGGTGCAGAAGCTGTTGCCATAGAGATGGCTGGCCGTCGCCTTCTGCTGATCGGTCATGATGACGAGAATATTGGGTTGGTTGGACATGAGATATGTGTCTCCCCATCTAGTATACGTTAAGTTGTTCCAAGTGTGTTTGGGGTGGCTGTGACAAGGGTGCGTCCCATTTTCGGGGGGAGTCGAGTCTCCCCAATTCTCTGCCAGAGTGCCCCCGAAAATGTGGTACGCACCCCTGTCACAAAGAGCTTACCATTACCCACAAGTCGGTTAGTCGACGAGTGTCGCTCTAGAAGGTGACCGGCATCTCCGAGATGCCGGTCACCTTAAACCCACGCCCTACCTCTAGGCGAAAAAGATGTGGGTAACGGTAAGCACAAAGAGAGCGGGCTCGTAGACAATTACCAATTATCCCATTACCCATACGCTACTGGTAACTACTCAACCGTGGCCTGGATCATTACCGCTATTGTACTGTAAAGAGCAGCAAAGCTGCAACGGGCGATAATGTCGCTTAGCGCGCGGCTCGTTGCAGCATCTAGCTATATGTATGCTATGATAGTAGAAGGCGTAGCGCACAAATTCTGTGCTTCCCGTCGACTCCCAATCAATGTGAGATTTTATCTAAGGTGTTTCGTTTGTGTTGATGTAAGTAGTTAGTATGGCGCACTATCGGCTCTTAAAGCATAAAGATTATGATCGCTCCGCCGCAGATCTACCCACCGCAATTCAGCGCAAAGCCCTGTGGGCGCAGGTGTTGCTGGGGACGCGCGGGCGCACGCCCAGTGTCAAAGGCACCACTGGGCTCAACGCGCGCTGGCGTCGGACGCCGGTGCAGGGCAATCATTATTATATGTGGTGGATTCCCGGCAGCGAAAGTGGGTTAGATGCCGTTGAAGCCGATGCGCCCACCAGCGAACAGACGATCCTGGTCCACTCCATTCGTCATCATGATGACACCGATAATCCGATCTTCCCCGGTGCACTAGCCGATTACGAGGAAGTTCCCGTTACCGCACTCGACCCACGCCATGAAGAGCAGACCCAAGTGAGCCAACGGGTCCAGGGCGAGCAGGTGGCGTTGGCTACCATTAAAGGGTTGCCGGGCAGTGGCAAGACTGTCTCCTTGCTCTACCTAGTCCGTGACCTGGCGCTACGTGAGGATTTAAACCAGATTCTCTATGTCACCTACACCAAGCGTCTGAAGCGCGCGGCCCAGGAATTCCTGGTGGCCCAGGGGGAAGGGATTGCGCAAAAGATTCGAGTGGCAACGTTGGGCGAAATTGAAAGCCAACTAACCAAATTGCCCGGCCAGCAGGAGCCCTTTGGCGAATTGGCCAGCTTTATGCGCTTTTTGGACTACCAAACTGCGGCGTCTGTCGGCCCCTGGCGCCGTTACCCGCAAACGCTTTTTACAGAGATCCGCGCCCATTTGCTGGGCAAAACCTTTCCTCCTGGCTATACCCTACCCACCACACGCTTAAATGAAGTGGCCCTCTTTAGCAATGGTTTGGACGCCACTGCTTATGCCGCCAGTCGTAAGTTGGATTTGGCCGCGGCCGAGGCAGCTTGTCGTCTGGCTGAGCGTGCCCAAGAACAACTGCTTTTTCAAGACCAAAAGGCAGCCTATCAAGCCATTCAACGCCTGTCAAAAGGCAAGAGCCCAGGTTGGGTGGCCGATTTGGATGCGCTGGTCATCGACGAGGTGCAAGATCTGACGCTGGTGCAAATTGCCATCCTCGGCGAACTGGTGCGTGAGCGCATCCGGCGGCGCGCGGATGCCCCGCTTGTCTTTGTGGTAGCCGGTGATGAATCGCAGATTGTCCAGCCAAGTGGCTTCGATTGGGGGTTGACCAAAGATCTGTTGGGTGAGCAGGTTGGCACTTGGCCCGAAGAATTTGAGTTTCACTACCAACGGCGCTCGCCCCGCAACCTGGCTCAACTGATTGACAGCACCTGGAATTTCTATCGCAGCCTGCCTCGTCCCCTACGCCCCAGCGCCAGACGCCAAGCTTTTGCTTATGAAACGGTCGGCGAGAACGCCACCGATGAAGGCAATGGCCAGGTTTTCCTCTGTCCAGTTGCCTTTGATCCGGCTGACCAACGGGCCAAGGCCGCGGAAGCCTGGCAACAGTTGATCGAAGAGATGACTGCCAAACCGGGGCGGGTGATCATTGACCTGACCGAAACCTTGCGCGACCAGCTCACAACCCAACTGGAGAGCACACTCCCCCTCGACACCAGCGATGAGGTGGTCTTTCTCCCGCGCGAAATCAAAGGTCTCGAACGAACGACTGTCCTTGTCTACGGTCTTAACGCACTTTATCTACGCACCCAACAGCTCTGCGATGAAGGGGTGCAGGATAATATCCCCTACTTTGAAGCACGCCGCCTCTTTGACGAAATCCGCGTGGCGCTCAGTCGCTCAACCGACCGTCTGGTGTTGCTCGAAGCACAGGATGCGCCGGTCATGACGGCGCTGGCCATTCAGGAGATTCCCGGCATTCTGCCCATACGCTGGGCCGATCTGTTAGAGACGCTGGCTACAGAAGAACTTTCGGCCATTGAGGTGATCGAAGGCTACCTGGATGAGGTGGATGATCTCTTTGAGCGCGCTATGTGGACGCAAGGCTACCGGCGCAATCGGCGGGCATATGGCCTGGCCCTTCAGCTAGAAGATCACGCCCTGCAACGCGAAGCCCAGGAACAGTATATTATGGGCTATCTCCAGGAAGCTACGGCGCTGCTAGAAGCTCAGGCGTGGCAGGCGGCGCATGAACGGCAGCGCCGGGCGGCTGAACTGGCGCAGGATTTTGGCGATCCGCTCTTGCTTGACGAGGTGGATGATCAGCGGGCAATTTTGGACGGCGTCATTGCCAAAGAGATCGCGGCCAGGCTACAGATGGTGGAAGAACGAGTCAAGGCGCAGCAATTTAGCAACGCCTACCAACTTCTCCAAACTGCCGGCCAACTAGCAACTTTGGCCGCTGACAGCAAACTGGCCGATCAGGTCGATGAGACCTTTACGGTGGTCGCCTGGCTCTGGGGGGCGCAGTTGCTGGATCAGGGGCAAAGTGTAGAGCTCATTAACCGCATCGTTGCCCTCTTTACGGAAACTGCTACGATCTTGCAGCGCCAAACTGACCAGCTGGGCGTCCAGATCATGCAACTGCTGGCGGCGCGCTATCGTGAATTACCGCCTGCCGAGCACTTCTCCACTCCCCAACTCGTCGAACTCCTAAACCGGGCGCAAGCCTACCTGACGCTGGTGAAGCCCTTAAAATTGGAAGATGACGCCTATCTCTATTTGTGCCGCTGGCTTGATGAGGCATTTGCCTACCTCGCTCGCCAGCCTCGGCTCTATTTTCGGTGGGCTATGCTGGGCCAGGAATTGGCCGGCCTCTGTAATTATGCACCGTTCGATGAGCATCTGTGGGAGTTGGAACATTGGCTGAATCTGCAATTGGGGCAGCAGCCAACATTGCGCGAAGAGACTGAGGTCAAGCGCTTCCAAGCCTTCCTCGCCGCTTATAATGAGCAGCCGGCACAGGCCTCGGTGTTGTGGGAACAACTAGGTGAGATCGAATTGGCCATCCAGTGTGCGCGTGCCGCCGGTGATCTGGAGCGCGCCTATAGCTTGTTGCGCCAGGCCAGACTGCCAATGCCCGAAGAGTTAGCCGTCACCGTTAAGGCGCTGCGGCTGTTACAGCAACTAGAGCAGAAGTATCAAGGGCTGCTACCGGCAGAACGGCAGACCTTGCTCCGCGAGTTACAAGTGATGTGTAAAAAGCTTATGGCCGCAGAGGATGATGGTGACTTCTGGGACAGCATTGAAGCAGCAGAGGCCAGCTAGGGCAGGATGCGTCCCAAATTAGGGGCGACAGACGAGGAGCTCAAATTAGCCTTGCTGGTGCTTCGCCCCATTTGTGGTACGCACCCCTAGAGCAATATAGCTTTGATGCAAATTGAGAATATGATATACTCGTTGTAACCAGTCACCTTTCCGGCAAGAGATAACGAGCGTCTGATGACCGGACCGCTGTCCTTCATACATAGATGTGTACCATCACTCAGATCACTATTTGCCAGAAATGGCTTGGTTTGGACAGTTGTTTTGGGGAGTATTCGTGGTTGATCTAAAGTTTATGAATCGTCGCCAATTGGCCTTTATTGTTCTGCTAAATGCAATCATTAGTTTGGCCATTGCCCTTGCGGTTGCTTGGGCAGTTGATGCGCGGCGTCCTGATCCGGAACTGTTGACAATTCTTAGCACGCCGGCGCCCCAGGTGGAACTCTTGCCAACGGCAACCACACCGGCGTCGGCAGTTACAGTCACCGCCGGCGAGCCCGCAGTAGGCGAAGCATCCTCCCCCACCGTGGCCCCCGCGGAAGGGTCGCAGCAGGTGTATACGGTGCAAGCCGGCGATAGTCTTTCATCGATTGCTGATCGCTTTGAGGTAACTGTCAATTCGATTGTGGAGAGTAACCAACTCAACGATCCCAACTTCGTCTTTGCCGGTCAGCGTCTGGTGATTCCGGCGCCGGCGCCTGGTAATGGCGCCGGTGCACAGTCCCCCACCAGCGTCACCAATGCCCAACCAGGCCCAGGCGAGGGCTTGGACATTCGCACCGTCGAAGCAGCGGGTGATCTAACCGCCGAGGCTGTCCAAATTGTCAATGACAGTGATCTGGTAGTCAATCTGAAGGGCTGGAAACTTGAACAGGTGAACGGCCCCACTTATACCTTTGGGGAGCTGTCACTTTTCCCCGGTGGTAACATTTGGGTGCACAGCACCTCTGGGACTGACACGAGCATTGCCCTTTATTGGCAACAATCAGAGGCGCTATGGCAAAGCGGTAAGGTAGCCCATCTGTTAAATGTACAAGGAGAGCAAATCGCCGAGTATACAGTGCCTTAAGCCATTGCGTGAACTGGTGAGAGGCAGGAAGGTAGCAAATGAGTAATACAAACAATCCAGGCAATCCACGGGGCAAATCGTCCGGTAACAAAAGCGGTAAGCGACGGTACTTCCACCGGCGTAAGAACACGCAGGATGGCCAAGAAGAACAGTCAACCAACGAACAAAAGCCGACCAATCAACGCTCTTCTGATAAGAAAAGCTCGTCTAAGCGCACTTCATCCAGACGTAGGCGCAGCAGTAGCAACAGAGACTCCGCGCGTGACGGCGGCAGCAAGGAGCACGCACATGATAAAAGCGATGAGCGTCCAGAAAGAGGGGGAGACCGACCCGAACGTAGACGCCGCCGGCGCCGCCATTCTGCCTCACAGCCGGCGGAGAAACTGCCCGTTGTTGCCGAATCGACCGTCGCAGCGATTGAACATGAATATGCTCCCCCCAAAGCTGTCTTCGTCTATACTCATGTGATCCGACCTGGACAACAGGGGTTTAGTGATTTTCGGACAGAGCGCTTCCCGCGTGTAGGCCGCCGCTTGGAAGATTTTGACATCGATCTATCGGCTCTCTTCCCGGATGAAGCTGAGCCCCAAGAGCAGAGTGACACAGAAGAATAGGAGCAGAACCGTGGCGCCCATTGTTACCATTGCCAACTTACATGAGCATGTTGACCAGGAAGTCACCCTACAGGGCTGGCTGTACAATAAGACTGGGAAAGGCAAGTTGCAGTTTTTGCAAGTGCGTGACGGTTCCGGCTCCTGTCAGGCCGTTATCTTCCGCGGCAATGTCAGTGATGAGACCTTTGAGGCCGGTAAAGAACTGACCCAAGAAAGTAGCCTTCGGTTGACTGGCATTGTCAAAGCCGATGAACGGGCGCCCGGCATCCCCGGCGGCTATGAAGTGGATGTACGTTCGCTGGAAGTGGTGCAGATTGCTGATGCTTACCCCATCTCCCCCAAAGAGCATGGGGTGGAGTTTTTGATGCAGAATCGCCATCTTTGGCTGCGCTCTTCCAAACAGTGGGCCGCCATGCGCGTGCGTGCCGTTATCGTGCAAGCCATTCGTGAGTGGCTCGACAGCAATGGCTTCTTGAACGTCGACACGCCGATCCTGACCCCAGCGGCGGCAGAGGGCACGACGACGCTCTTTGGCATTGACTATCACGGTGAGCCTGCCTATTTGGCCCAAACCGGTCAACTCTATAATGAAGCCAACATCTTTGCCTTTGGGAAAGTCTACTGCTTTGGCCCGACCTTTCGTGCCGAAAAGAGCAAGACCCGCCGCCATCTTCAAGAATTTTGGATGGTGGAGCCGGAGATCGCGTTTTGCGATCTGGATGGGTTGATGGAAATTGAGGAACAATTTGTCAGCCATATCGTGCAGCGCTGCCTGCGCGATTGCCAGGCCGAACTGACAGTGCTGGAGCGGGACACCACCCATCTGCAACGGGTGACGCCGCCCTTCCCGCGCATTCACTACGACGAGGCCGTCGCCATGATTAACCGCTCCGCTGCGTCCGGTGAGTTGGTACCAGGCTATCCAGACCCGGTGCCGGCCATTGAATGGGGTGACGACTTTGGCAGCCCCCATGAGACCTACTTGGCCGCCCAATTTGACAAGCCTGTCTTTGTCCATCACTATCCGACGCAGGTTAAGGCCTTTTATATGGAGCCGGAAGCGGATCGCCCGGAGGTCTGTCGCAGCGTCGATCTGCTGGCGCCGGAAGGGTATGGCGAGATCATCGGCGGCAGCGAGCGGATGAGTGACCCAGAGAAGTTGATCGCCGCCATCCAACACCATAAGCTGCCGCAAGAAGTCTATGAGTGGTACATCGATCTGCGCCGCTATGGCTCGGTGGTTCACAGTGGCTTTGGGTTGGGGGTGGAACGGACTGTGGCCTGGGTTTGTGGACTTGACCATGTGCGCGAAACGATTGCCTTCCCACGGTTGCTCAATGTTTTGCGTCCATAACCAAGTGCCGTAAGCGCATCCATCACCAACGACCCTGGCCGAAACGTTAATGATCTTTTTCTTTACACTGCTTTTTGCCACCGCCCTTACCTATGCTTTGACACCGTTGGTAGGGCGGCTGGGCTTGGCTTGGGGCTTGGCCGATCAGCCGGGAGGACGGCGTCAACATAAAGGAGTCATTCCTCGGACAGGGGGATTGGCGCTGCTGCTCGGTTTCTTCATAACGGTTCTGCTCACGCTGCTTATCCCCAAGCTTATGCCTGGCGCCGTCGGCGTTTGGTTTCCGCCTCGCAATGACCTCTATGAGCTGCGCAAAGTTACCGCTCTTTTGGGTGGCGGTCTGCTTTGTGTCGTGGCTGGGCTCATTGATGACCGCTACGAGTTAGGCAATTTACCTCAATATTTGGTCCAGATTGTCGCGGCGGTGATCGCCATTAGCGGATTGATCTTCATTAAACATGTCAATGACCCCTTTGCGCCAGGCTACTTTGGCGGTGTGGATGGATTGCCAGGCTGGATTGTGTGGCCGGTCACCATCTTCTGGTTTATCTTTATGATGAACACCGTCAATTGGCTTGATGGCCTCAGTGGTCTGGTCGCCGGCGTCACCGCCATTCTCTGCGTAGTGTTGGTCTGTCATATGCTCTTTGTAGCCGATCCGCCGCAGCAGAGCGTCGCGCTGTTGCCGCTGGCCCTTTTGGGAGCTACCCTGGGCTTTTTGCCCTTTAACTTTGCCCCGGCACGTATTTTTATGGGCAGCACCGGCGCTTACTTTCTGGGCTATACGATTGCCGCGCTGGGGATCATCGGTGGTGCACGTCTGGCCACCGTCATGTTGGTGCTGGGGCTGCCGGCGCTCGACCTGGTCTGGTTGGTGATCAGCCGCTGGCGGCGCGGACTCTCGCCGGGCCAGGGTGGCCGCGACCATCTGCACTTTCGCTTGGTCGACCGTGGCATCCGCGAGCGGACGATCGTGATTGGTTATTGGCTCTTTTGCGCAGCGTTTGGGCTGGTTACCCTGCTGCTTGACGGCGCGGCCCAAAAAGTGATTGCCCTAATCATGCTTGTCTTAGTTGCGCTGTGGGTGCTGCTCTGGGCCAATCGCATGGAAACAAGGTAAATCTTATGACTGCTATTTTAGCCATCGAAACCAGTTGTGATGAAACCGCTGCGGCGGTAATTGCCGATGGACGGCACATCTTGAGCAATGTGGTGGCAACCCAAATTGAGTTACACAGCCGCTTTGGGGGTGTTTTCCCGGAAGTGGCCAGCCGTCAACATGTGCTGGCGATCCAGCCGGTGATCCAGCAAGCGCTGCGTGAGGCCGGCATCGCACATGTACAAGCGTTGGACGCCATTGCCGTCACCTACGGTCCGGGGCTGGCGGGCAGTTTATTGGTGGGTGTCAACGCGGCCAAAGGGCTAGCGTTTGCCAGTGGTCTGCCGCTGTTGGCGGTCAATCACCTGGAAGGGCACATTTATAGCAACTGGCTTGCCGTTGCGGGGCGACAGCCGGTTCCCGACGATGCTTTTCCCGCGCTCATCTTGATCGTCTCCGGCGGCCATACCGAATTGATCCTCATGCACCAGCATGGCCGCTATCACCAACTGGGCAGCACCCTGGATGATGCGGCGGGCGAGGCGTTTGACAAGGTGGCGCGTCTGCTCAATTTGGGCTTTCCGGGTGGCCCCGCTATTCAACGGGCCGCACAACCGGGCAACTCTCAGCGCTTTGAACTGCCAAGGCCGCTGCTACACAACCCAGAGCATCGCTTTAACTTTAGCTTTTCAGGTCTGAAAACAGCGGTCCTGAACCTGGTGCGCCAGCTAGAAGCAGCGGGTGCGGATCTCCAAGAGCAGCAGCTTGTGGCTGATATTGCCGCAACCTTTCAGCAGGCCGTGGCGGAGGTGTTGGTCCAGAAAAGCTTGGACGCAACCCGCCACTATCAGGTGCGGCAGCTCTGCATTTGTGGCGGCGTCAGCGCAAATGGGGTGCTGCGGAGCATGGCCGAAGCGGAATGCAAGGCAATTTCCCTTCCTCTTTACATCCCGCCACTGGCTTTATGCACGGACAACGCCGCAATGATTGGCGCGGCGGCCTTCTATCGCTACTTTCAAGCAGATGCTCCAGCCGCGGCGGCCATGCCGCAAGAACTAGGACTGGATGTCTACGCTAATTTACCTTTGCCGGAAACTGCAACAGTGACTGGTTGATTGTTTGTGGCGTGAATAAATCAATGGTTGTCTGAGGCACTAGAAGTACGACTTCTCTGAAAAGTCAAGCTTCTTAACGCAATAATCCCGGAATCTTCACAAGATTCCGGGATTATTTTGACTCCGCCACTCGAAATCCAGATAAACCCACATAGTCTTAGGTAGAGGGGACAACGGACGAAGAGGCAACCGTATTTTCAACAGGCTCCTGCTCTTCTTTGCCACTGTGGGCGGGCGCTTGTCGACCTGGAGTGGCGCCACGCGCGTTACGCCGTGGTCGCCGTTGTTTGGCCAGATCTTTCCCTTTCACAATCCGCCGGTAAGTCAGACGGCGCCGCGGCTGGTTAGAGGGTAACTTACGTCCCTCAAAAGGGGGATAGTCGAGCAACTTGGCATGGACATAGCTGCCAATGATCCGTAGGCTGGCAATGACCGGCGCCGCCAAAAAGGCGCCCAAAAGATTGCCCACATTAAAGCCGATCACCACTCCACAGATGACCACCACCGGGTGTAGGTTGACGCTGTCGCCAATGACACGCGGCACAACAATATTATTCTCCAACTGTTGAATAATAAAGTAGATGCCAATCGTAATTAGCGCAAAGCTGACGTTGTCAATCCCCAGAGGACCGAGCACATCACTGCCCTGAATCAAAGCTACAATGACTGCTGGAATCATGGCCATTGTAGGCCCTAAATTGGGCACAATTTCCAAGACGCCGGCCAAAATGCCCAAGATGAGCGCTCCCGGCATCCCGGCAACTTCTAGTGCAAGCCAGGTAGTAACGCCGATGACAAGACAGAGCACAATTTGGCCACGGAAAAAGGCTTGCCAGATGTGGCTGATCTGACGTAGAAGTTCACCAAACTCAGGTTGATAGGAAGGCGGCAGCAGGCTCTGTACATAGCGACGAATTGCCGGCGCGTCCTTAGTCAGGTAGAGACTCATGAAGAAAGTGACCAGCAGCGTGAAGAAAAACTGAACAATACCGCCGACTACACTAATGCCAATGACCGCCGTGCTGCTGATAACGCTGGTCGTAGTGCCGATTACCTGTTGAATATAGCTGAGCAATTCAGATAGTGTCGGCATGACCAGATATTGCTGGAAGTTGGCCTGAAACTCGCGCAGCGAATCGCCAATGGGGATTTCATAGCCCAGGATTTGGATATTTTGCAAGGTGCCAATCGATTCATTCAGCCAGTGTAAGACCCCTGCTGCGGTTGTCTGGACATTAAAGTCGGCCAAATTGTTTAGCTGATCCAGTAAAACAGGAATTAATAAGACCGGCAACAGAATAAAGCCAATGAACAACAATACAAAAAGCACCACAGTGCTCACGCTCCGTGGAATGTGAATGCGCTCAAAGGTGTCAACGATCGGGCTAAGCAAATAGGCGATGATGCCCGCAAAGATGACAATGGGCAAAACGGGTTGGCTAAACCACAGGATAATTGCCCCCGCGACGAAGAGCATGACAAGCACCGTGCGTTTGGTGGCGCGATCCCACCGTGAGCTGGCCGGCACTTCCGGCGAATTTGCGGTGCTCACTGGATCTCCGGTGGCTTTGGCTCCGGAAAGAGTTTGATGCGCTTCGTCGTGCGCCATTGGCGCATCGACCTGCTCCGGTACTGTCTGTGCATTAGATGCCGTTGTCATATTCCTATAGACGTCTGCGCTTCTTGCCAAGTTTCAGTCAATCTCAGGGTGCGTACCACAAATGGGGCAAAGCACTGACAAGTGAATTTGCGCTTCTTGTCAAGGGCCCCTAATTTGGGACGCACCCCCAATCTCAAGTTAACGAGGGGCCCCATCCTAGCGATGGCTGCGGGTCCCTATAGGGAAACCCCAATCTAGGCAGATGGTCGCGGGCAAATTCTGCGCGTATAGGAATAAAACCCAGGTAAAGCACGAACACCAGAGATTAGCGCCGCCCCTGTTTGCTCAGCGCCTTACGTGTCTGTTGCAGCGCTCCGCCTTCCTGTGCCACAAATTGTTGGTAGAGGGCGTAAAAGCGTTGGCGATCCTGCTGGCTGATGACGGCCACAGCGTCGGCGGTCTCAATCGCGTAGGGATAGCCGCCGCCAACCACACACTCTGCCCGCACTAGATCGACAATTTCCTCTGCGCGTCCGGCGTCCAGCACCCAACGTGGCAACTCAATGCGCGCCGGCGGCAGATCATTGGTCAACTTGATATAAGCAAAGACAACATCCTGATAAAAAGGGGCGCGTCCCTGTTCACTCAGACCATCGGCGCGGGCGCAGACAAAGAAGGGGCTACGATCGCCCCATTTAGTGACACAGCGTTCAATCAACCGGGCATCATGGGGCACGATTGTGTTGGACCGCTGATTGAGCGTTTCCATCAGAGTTACGATATCGCGGCTCGCCGAGCGATCTACAAAGGCAACCACCGGCGTCCGATAAAGCTGGGAGCACTCCAGCAACTGTTGTACGGCCCGTACATAGGGATCGGCGTGGCGCGGCAACATACGGCCGGCAAAGCTGATAATAAAGGAACCATCAAAAAAACAGAGGGGCCGCTCACGCTCTGGCGCAGTGGCATACTCTGCCATCAGTTCGCAGATCTTCTCACACTCGCGCACAAAGCGCATCTGGTTGACGAATTGATTGGGAAAGCTACCCTCTGCCACTACGTCATCGTCTTCATCTTCGCTTAATTCATCGGGGGCGAGAATTTCAAAGAGTAACTCTTTGCGATAGCTGCCACCGGTGCGGTGTTCATTGACAAACCAACCGATTTGCACCGCACCCACTGGCGGCCAAATGTCTTTGGTGGGCGCAATTTGGCTGCCATCGACAGCCGCCACAGGGCGATTCAGCAAAACATCCAATGCCCAGCCACGCGCCGCCCGGTGATCACGCCATTGTTGCGCAAAAGGAATGCACAGGCGATCCGCCCGATCCCACTCCGGCGTCGGCAGCGCCCCTGGCCATTGGTTACTCACTTCAGCCAGCGCCGCACACATGGTGGCATAGTCAAAGTGCGCAAAACGTTCGAGCCACTCCTCCAGTTGTAACTGTTGTGCTTCCTGCCGCGCTCGGTACGCCTGAAACTTAGCACGCTTCTGCTCCAGCGCCATAATCGCTTTGTTGCGGTCAAACAAAAGAACCTCCGTTTCAGGCTAAAACAGGCTCCTGACGTTTGCCATGACAGACTTTAAACTTGCGACCGCTGCCACAAGGGCAAGGATCGTTGCGTCCGATACCGGCGTACTGACGGCGCGCGGCCGCGGCTTCCTCGGCCAGAATGCGCATCACATTGGCCGGCGGCCGTTGGGCGCGTAACTCATTCGCCATAATCCGCATGGGCCGATCAATATGGTTGAAAAAGGTGCGTAAGCCGGCGCAAAGATAGTTAAGGCCGGGCTCGCCATCCGGGGTCAGCAAAATGCGATCTTTGGGGCAGCCGCCATTGCAGACAAAGCGCACCTCACAGTCGCGGCAATACTGCGGCAGGGTATCGCGCTTGTCCAGTCCGAATTGACGCTGCTGGGGCGATGAAACCAGCTCAATGAGCGGAATCTCCTGGATATTGCCCAGTTTATAGTTGGGCTCCACAAAGTGATCGCAGGAAAAAAGATCGCCATTGTGCTCCAGGGCCAGGGCCAAGCCACAGGTCTCTTCAAAGACACAGAGTCCTGGTCGCTCGCCTACCCACGCCGCCAACGCCACATCAAAGATCTGTACAAAGATGCGCCCCACATCATGGCGCACCCACTCGTCAAAGATGGCGCAGAGAAAACGGCCATACTGTTCCGGCGTCACCGAGCGGTCGCGCACCTGGTCGCCCTCTTGGTAGCCGGTCTCGTTCTCGCGCTCCACAATGGGAATAAATTGCATAAACTGTGTGCCAATGTCATCGCGCAGCGCACGATAGACCTCGACCCCGTGGTCGGCATTGGCGGCATGGACCGTCGTCAGAATGTTAAATTCGACCTTGTGCTTTTTGAGTAGGTCTAACCCTTTCATGACCCGGGCAAAGGTTGGCTGTCCACCCTTGTCGACGCGATAGGCATCATGGATGTGGGCTGGGCCATCTACACTCAAGCCAATCAGGAAATCGTGGTCATGAAAAAAGCGGCACCAGTCGTCATCCAGCAAAACGCCATTGGTCTGAAAAGCATTGTGGATGCGCATACCAGGCCGACGATAGTGCTGTTGCAATTCAACCGCGCGCTTAAAAAAGTCCAGCCCCATTAAGGTGGGTTCGCCCCCCTGCCAGGCAAAGGTTACCTCCGGCACACGCTGCGCTTCGATGTACTGGCGCGTATAGCTCTCCAACAACTCATCGGCCATACGAAAGCGGCTGCCGGGGTAGAGCATTTCTTTGGCCAGAAAGTAGCAATATTTGCAGTCCAGGTTGCAAATCGCGCCCCGGGGTTTGGTCATAATGTGAAAAGCTGCGGGGGTGACAGCGGTGTCACTTGCCGTCAAAAAGCTCATCAATAACGGGCCTTTCTTCAATGGGAATAATTAATGGAAAACGAAAAACAACTAATCATTAATTATTTTCAATTAACCGTTTTTTTACCTGATTGCCGCGTCCCAGGCCTGACGTAGGGCTTGGGCGCGGCGTTGGAGGTCGTCCAGATCCTGGTTTGGTCCGGTTACCAACGCGCTGCCGATGCCGGCGGCCACCGCACCGGCTTTGATATACTCAGCAACATTGTCGGCAGAGATACCGCCGGTCGGTACCAGTTCAAGATCATCCAATGGCGCACGCAGCGCTTTGAGATAGCGTGGCCCCACAATTTCCGAGGGGAAAAGTTTCACCATGCGACAACCGGTCACAAAGGCATTTTGTGCTTCGGTGGGTGTAAAGACGCCGGGCAAGTGGAGCAGATCATGCTTGTGTGCAGCGGCCACTGTGGCCAAATCCAAGTTGGGGGCCACGGTAAATTGCGCGCCGGCGGCCAGGGCGGCCTCAAATTGTGCCGCGGTGCGCACAGTGCCCGCACCAACCACCATGCTGGCGCCAAACTGCGCGCGCAAGTGGGCAATACTTTCCAGCGCACTGCTGGTGTTGAGCGTCACTTCCATCACGGGAATGCCGGCCGCGCAGAGCACTTCGGCAATTCCATTCACCTGTTGCTGTGAAAACTGACCGCGTACAATGGCAATCAGACCCGTTGTGCGCACCCGGTGCGCAATCTCGCTGGATCGACTAGACATCTTAAGCTCCTATTTTTTAAGCTCCTATTTTGTTGCCCCTGAAATGGTTCAGGCGCGCCCCAAGATTCTCTCATCACACCTGCTCGCAAGGTGTGATACCAGGGCACTCGCGCCACAACGGCTATGCATTCAAGATCGACAAAAAGTTGTCGTTCACGATGTGTTAAGCATAACACAGGTTAGATGAGTTTTCCAGTTAGTGGATTGGAGAGGGTGTATTAATGAACTGACTGTTTGCCCTGAACCATAAAAAAGGTCATGGCCACAGGCCACGACCTTTTATTCTACATACTATCTATACATTCTATCTAGCGACGGGAGCTGCGATCTCCACCGCGACCACCGCCACGGCGATCCGGTCGATCGCCGCCGCGGCCACCGCCGCGGCGATCCCCCCGGTCACCACCGCGACCGCCGCGGTCACCACGGTCGCCGCCACCGCTACGACCACCCCCGCGGTCACGATTTTGGGCCTCTTCCACGCTCCAGCCCTCCAGCACAGCTTGGCGACTCATGCGCACCTTGCCGTTGTCAACATCGATCACCATTGCAGTCAATTCATCGCCGAGATTGGCAATATCCTCAACCTTATCGACTCGATAGTCGGCCAACTGGCTAATGTGCACCATGCCGTCAACGCCGGGCAGAATGTTGATGAAGGCGCCATAGGGCTCAACGCGCACCACAGTGCCGGTGTAGATCTTCCCCAGCTCCACCTCTTCGGTCATTGCCTCGATCTCAGAGAGCGCGTGTTCGGCACTGCTGCCTTCCCCAGAGACATAGATCGTACCATCTTCCTCAATGTCGATCTTGACGTTGTACTGCTCTTGCAAACCGCGAACAACCTTGCCGCCGGGACCAATCACTTTCCCGATTTTTTCCGGATCAATGGTCGTGGTCAGAATGCGCGGCGCAAATTCGCTCATCTGGAGGCGGGCTTCAGGAATTACATCCATCATCTTGCCCAGAATGTACATACGCCCTTCACGCGCTTGCTCCAACGCCTTGCGCAGAATCTCAAAGTCCAGCCCTTTGATCTTGAGATCCATCTGCAACGCCGTGATGCCATGCTCAGTGCCGGCGACTTTAAAGTCCATATCGCCTAACGCATCTTCCAAACCCTGAATATCACTGAGGATCTGGTAAGCGCCGCTGTCAGGATCTTGCACCAAGCCCATGGCAATGCCGGAGACCGGCGCTGTGATTGGCACGCCGGCGTCCATCAACGCCAGGGTGCTGCCGCAGACCGAACCCATACTGGTCGAGCCATTGCTGCTCACCACTTCGCTGACGACGCGCAAGGTGTACGGAAAATCTTCCGGAATCACCGGCACCAGCGCTCGTTCCGCCAACGCACCATGGCCAATTTCGCGTCGGCGTGGGCCCCGCATGGGGTAGGCCTCACCGGTGCTGAAGGGCGGGAAATTGTAATGGTGCATGTAGCGCTTTTCTTCGCCGGGTTGCAATGTATCCAAGCGCTGGGCATCACCAGGTGTACCCAATGTTACAATACTCAACACATGCGTTTCACCACGCTGAAAGAAGCCAGAACCATGAACACGCGGTAACTTACCCACCTGGACACTAATTGGCCGAATGGATTTGGTGTCACGGCCATCGGGGCGCATGCCGGTTTCCAAGATCCGGCGGCGTGTCGCGCCTTTCATGGCCGCCTCGAAAGCATCAGCCACATGGCCGGCTGGAGTTTCCCCAGCTTCTACCCGCTCGGCAAAGTGTGCGGTAACCTCATCCTTAACTGCTTTCACCGCGTCGGCCAGACCATGTTTGTCCAGACCCGCCGCCAGCAGTTCAGTCAGCTTGGTATTCGCTAACTGCGCAACCTCGGCCTTAAGTTCATCGCTCGGCAAAGAGACCGGATAATCAGTGACCTTTTCTTTGCCGAGTTGCTGTTGCATTGTGTTGATTGTCTCAATGATTGGCAGCATAGACTCATGGGCAAGCTTCAGCGCTTCCAGCATCATATCTTCGGGAATCTCGCGTGCGCCAGCTTCAACCATCAAAATGTTGTCACTGGTGCCGGCCACGGTCAGATCCAAACTACTTTGTGCAATCTGAGTTGCCGTAGGATTGACCACAAACTCGCCATCGATAAAGCCAATCGTGGCGCCCCCAATCGGCCCATTCCACGGAATATCACTAATATGCAGCGCCGCGGAAGCCGCAATAATGGCCAATGGCCCCATGAGATTTTCATTATCCGAGCTTAGCACGGTGATAATGATCTGTACCTCGTTGACAAAGCCCTTGGGAAAGAGCGGGCGGAGTGGACGATCCACCAGACGCCCTAGCAGAATAGCGTCGTCAGCCGGCCTTCCCTCACGCCGCTGAAAGCTGCCGGGAATGCGGCCTGCGGCATAGAGACGTTCCTCAAACTCAACGGTCAACGGGAAAAAATTGATGTCCGGTCGGACATCTCGACTCATCGTAGCGGTGGCTAACAGGACCGTATCGCCATAACGCACCGTTACCGCGCCACCCGCTTGTGCGGCTAGCACGCCTGTTTCAATACTGAGGGGCCGTCCCCCCATTTCGGTGGTGAATACCTTCGCACCATCAAAAAGTTGCATGATCAAAAACTCCTATAGACTACAAAACCGGCAGCGCGTCCATATGCCCAGGCGGGGAGCCACCAATGGCAATCCACACATGGGCTGAATGGCTATAGCCTGTCGTGATGCTGCAACAGTTGTACAGCATATAAGCTATGCCAATCGAATAGAGCATACTGCCTAAGACGAGCGCGAAGAGGTACCCGAGGAACAGGAGGTGCCGAGGTGCGGAACTGGAGAGTGGGGCGAAGCGCTACTTCGTCACACTCTCCAATGCCGAACCCCGACGAACGCGCAAAGCCGACGTTCGCAAAGGGAATCTTACACGCTATATAATATAATAAATCAGGGGCGAGTATTGCCGAATTTCGACTACCCGCCCCTGACTATTTACCTTATCTTCGGAGACCCAGCCGTTGGATCAATTCCTGATATCGATTTGTATCCTTCTGCCTGAGATAGGCTAGATGGCGGCGACGTTGGCCTACAAGTTTTAGTAAGCCCCGACGTGACCCCTCATCATGTTTGTGTGTATTGAGGTGATCAACCAATGCATTGATGCGTGTGGTCAGCAACGCAACTTGCACTTCCGGGGAACCTGTGTCATTAGGGCTGATTTGATACTCTTTAATTAATTCAGCCTTCTCTGTCCCTGAAATTGCCATTCGGTACTCCTATTCTAAGTATACGCACAATCCGGCTGGGCCGGCGAAAAAAGGATTGAGTGCAAAATAAATTAATACCATTTGCCGGGAAACCGCTGTACCGGGCGAGCCTCCTAGCACAATAGTTCGGTTACTATACCACAGATTTGTTAAATCGCAAAATTTATTGTCGCAGAAGGATAACAACAAAGGATTGGCGCATCCTACGGCTCTACGCGCCATCGTGTACTAAAGAGAAATCCGCGCGAGATCGTACTTTTCGATGCAGGTGCAGTCACTGTCCGCAACGAGATCGCATGTGGTAGCCAATTGTGGGCAGTGAATGCATTTTGGGCAAAACTATGAGTTGCAAAGTGATTTTACTTTAGACAAGGCGGCTAGCGGGTGGCGAGTCATCCTCACTCACCGTCCGCTAGCCGCCACTCCTACTCAATTAAGTCACGAACATGAAAAGATCCCTGTCTACTTATGGACGCACCCTTACATTCTATTTGGCTCTCCCGTTAAAGCCCTTGGTGAAGTAAATATCCTCTTCAACCGTGTTATTCAGCCCGCGCGTATCTGCCCAGACCACATGTGGTGCACCATCTTTATCAACGGCAACCCACATGTAATCGCCAAGGAAGCCAGCCTCCACCGGATTGTTGGCCGGTAGCAAATTCGGCATTGACCCAGTGGTGAGCCGGTCATATTTGGGGTTAGCGCGGCGAGAGGCGGGATTATTCACTTGGACCAAGGTAATATCCGCGCAGCCGGTAAATTCACAGTTGCCATAGGAGCGATCGTAATAGGCAACCCACAGAACATCACCTTTGGGGGTCACAGCGCTCCATGGCATCCACTGTGCGCTATCGGCCGGCGAAAGCTTAATGGCATCACTCCAACTTTGGCCATGATCGGTGGAATAGGCATAGAAAACATCGTTGTCACAGGGGGGGACCGCCGTTGCGGCCGAACCCAACGTTCCATTTTGCCAGTCGCAAGAACCGCCACCATTGCGAAAATCGGCCCAAACCGCGAAGAGGTTGCCGGCGCGATCTACCGAAATGGAGATTGATGTGACCTCTGGCACCCGATAACCGTTAGGGGGCAGGCAACCGCGTCCGGCAGCACAACCTGTGGCAGGATCAGGGCCAAGTGGTTGGGTGCCAATGAGATCATTAACCTTAACTGGTGGCGCCCAACCGGCCGCATCGGTGCAATCTGCGGTCACAGGGCAAGATACGAAAAGGATCTGATTAACACCCAACAGCGGCGTGTTAAAATTGCTAAAGGCGACGTACACAGTCCCATCTGGTCCAACAATGGGATGAGAGCCCTGATCCTGGTCACAGGCGTTAGGGTCGGCCGAGCCGCTAAACAGCCCACAGATCGTAGCGCTGGAACCGCTAATTTCTATGCCAGACGACCAGGTGGCGCCGCCATCGGTCGATTGGCTAAAGTAGATGGGGCTATTCCCACCAACACCATTGGCAGTAACGGCAAAGCGGGTCCAGGTTGCATAGACATTGCCCTGCTTAGGGCTGCGCCGATTGGCATCCGCCACAATAAACTCTTTGTCATGGGCAACGTTCGGGTCATTATCGTTGGCAATCACTCCCAAGGGCGCATTGCTATACTCCTGAAAAGGACCCGGCGCTGGTGAGTGAAAATAGGCGCCGCCAATCCCGGCATTCGACTTGGCTATTACAAAAGCGCTGGCTGCGCTATTAACGTCAAAGAGGATACCGCCAATATAAGCGTTACCTTTGGCGTCAAAGGTGGCCGTCGGATCGCTGCATGCATCTGCTGTATGACCGCCGGCCAGCAAAAATCCCCAAAAAGGCGGCACCTGATCACCCCAGGTTTCCCCCCCATCAAATGACCAGGCATAGCCACAGTGGTTAAAGCCAATACGACTGTCATTCTGCCCGACAATCAGGTTGTTCGGATTGGTTGGATTGATGGCAATTACTTCCTCTGCTTGACGCCGCAGGGAACAGTCTTGGTTGACGCGGACACTTTTTTCACCGCCCCTTTTTTCTGCACCAAAGCGATTTTGACAACCTTGGGTATTAGGGCGGGAGATGGTCCAATTGCCGCCTCGGGCTGCGGCAGCCTTTGCCGCGCGTCTATCCAATTCTCCAGAAGCTTGCAGCATTGCATAAAGCGGACCAGAAGAGAGTCTTTGCTCGTAATCTGCGGCGCGCACTTGCCCTAATTCTATCTGTAGGGCTCGTTCCAAGATAGCATTACCGACGCCGCTCGAACGTGCGGTCCGTGGCGTGCCGGCGCTTTTGGCTGGCCATTGGGCAGTCTGTGCGCCCCCTTCAGTAACCAGTGGAATATAAATATTTGTATTCGTATCCTCCTGTGCAGAATCTGAATCCGGTTCCTGAGCATCGGCAACCCAGCTTTGGGTTGCCAGAATGAGCATTAGTACTACAACACCAAGTCCAATCTGAATTACACGCATTCTTCTCACCATGAATATCGCTCCTTGTTACCTACATAAACCTGAAACGACGATCATATAGGGTCAAACTGTCTGGCCGCACCGGCTCCAGGGTAAAATGCTCACTGTCTAGATGAAAACGGTTCGGCTAACAGTTAGACAACAATTGTGAGTTCTGTTGACAAACCAACAAACTTCGCTCATATGGACGAAGAGGTGAAATCGTTGCAATTACCAGCGAAGAAAGGAACGAACTTACCCGGAGACCTATATGAGCCACAAACTTATTGCGCGCTATACTTTGAATAGAAAAGAACCTGGAAATCGTCAACACTACAGCACTGTGCCAGAAGCGTCTGACCGATCTGTGAACGAGTGGAACCTTTGATTTGGTATGATCAAATTATATCACATTTTTCGATGTTGTAAACTACGTTTTTTTGCCCTTGTTTTAGACCATTTGTTCTATTTGTGCTAAAATGATCATCTATACGTTCTGTCGACTTTATTTGAAATTCTGTTGACATTAGTGACGTACACCTGACAAGTGGCGCCCCAAAAATCGTTAGCCCCCGATACCGAAATTGAAACATTTGACTGTTGGAAAGGTAAGAGAAACTACATAGCATAGGGGATGATTGAGGCGCATAAGCCGCAAAGGTGCGGATGGAGCAGAAATACGTTTTCAGTGGAGTAGTCGGTCAATTGGCAATATAGAGTGGAGGCGGTTTTCTATGCAGTGGCAACGTGATCAAATTAATGCGCTGGCTCCCGACGCGGCATCCCTGAAGGCCGCGCAAGGGTTGGTGACCCTGCGCAAATGGGTGACCCTTCACGCCGACGAGCACGCCATTTGGGGCGAATGCCAGGGCAGTGGCGCCAAGCCCTACCAAACGGCCATCGATCTCATGGGACCAGCCTTCAAGTGCTCCTGCCCTAGTCGCAAATTCCCTTGCAAACATGGGTTGGCCCTCTTCCTGTTATACAGCCAAGCATCTACCGATTTTGTGACGGACCCCACGCCCCCCGATTGGGTGCAAGATTGGTTAGATGGCCGCGCCCAACGGCAAGCGGCCAAAGCAGAAAGCCAAACCGCGCAACCTGCGCCCTCTGATGAAGCCGCGCAAAATAAACGCGTCGCCGCTCGTGCCGCCAAGGTGGCTGCCGGTGTTGATGAATTGACCATCTGGCTCAACGATCTGGTGCGCACGGGCTTTGCCGAGGCCCAAACCCAGCCCTATAGCTTCTGGCAAACGATGGCCGCCCATCTCGTTGACGCCCAAGCACCCGGTCTCGCCGCCCAAGTACAACGGCTGGGCCGCTTGAGCGTCTCTGGCGCGGATTGGGCGGAACGGCTGACGCAGGCAACCGGCAAGCTCTTCCTGTTGCTGGAAGCTTACCGCCGGCTAGAGCAGTTGCCGGCTGCGTTGCAACAGGATGTGCGCACCCTCATCGGCTGGAACCAGACGCGTGAGGAGGTGCTGACCGGCGTGCCTGTGACAGGCCGCTGGCAGGTCTTGAGCCATACATTGGAAAAGGAAGAAGCGCTCATCAACCAGCGCATCTGGCTGCGCCACGTCGATATTGGCAACTATGCGCTAATCCTCAACTTTGCCCACGAGAGCAACCGCCAGAGTCTAGACGCTTTCTGGCAGACCGGCACAGAGATCGATGGCGCCCTTTACTACTATCCATCCAGTACACCATTACGCGCGCTGGCCGCCGATGTTAAAACCGTGGAACAGATTAACCAGCTTGAAGGTGCGCTGAGTCCGCACGCTGCGCTGCGCACCTACCAACAAAGATTGGCGCAAAACCCATGGCTTACCCGCTATCCGCTACTGCTGGCGGATGTGTGCATTCAGCGCGATACGCGGAATGGCCAGCCGCCGCAGTGGTGGTTGGCCAGTGGTCAAGGCGATGCATTGCCCCTGAACCCACGGGCGCAACCGCCGTGGCAACTGCTTGCCCTGACCGGCGGCGCGCCGACAACCTGTTTTGGCGAGTGGTTAGAGGATGGCTTTTTGCCCTTGGGCCTTTGGTGTGCAGAAAGGTATTGGCCTTTATGAATGAATGGGATGAACTAGTACAACAAGGGATTCTAGGGCTTGATCGTCATCCGCTGTCCTTGACCATACCGGCGGAGATAAGCGCTTTAGGGGACCAATTAACTGCAGTCGAACCGGAAGTGCGCTTTTTGCAGCTGGCCACCTTGTTGGCCCAATATCGTGCTGCTGCTGTGCGACCCACCGCGCCGGCCACTGCCACTGCCATACCACCCTGTCCGTCCGAGCATGCGACAACGCCCCCTACTGGCGCTGTCAATCTATTGCACCAACTGCTAGCGGATGACGATCAGCAGTTGGTGCTTGAGTGGCTGCAACATGCCGCCCGCCATACCATGTATGCACCCCATGCAACGCTGCCCCAGTTGTTGAAAGTGGCCGCCAAACAGAGCGCCGTTGCCGAAGCCTTGGTCCCCTGTTTGGGTGAACGGGGGCGCTGGCTTATGCAGTTGAACCCAGCTTGGCGCATTGCTGCCGCGGAGGTATTGGCCGCTGAGGATTGGCAGACGGGCAGCAGCGCCGCGCGCTTACATTATCTGCAAAGGTTACGTCAACAGTCGCCGGTATCTGCGCGCCTGCTCCTAGAAAACAGTTGGCCCCAAGAAACGGCCAAAGAGCGGGCTGCCTTTTTGGGTGCACTCCGTAGCGCATTATCCGCCGAAGATGAGCCATTTTTAGAACAACAGTTGGGCGACCGCAGCGCAACCGTACGCAGCGAAGCCGCGCGCCTGCTAGCCGGTTTACAAAAGTCGCGCCTGCAACAAGAACTGCTGGCGCAACTCACCCTCTACCTCACCCTTGAGCGCAAGTGGCTGCGCCGTGCGCTGACGGTCAAATTGCCTGCCGAGTACAATCCAGCCTGGACACAATGGGGTTTCCGTGAACAATCGCCGCTTGATGCGCGCATTGGGCAGAAGGCCGGTTGGCTGGTGCAACTGGTGGCGCTATTGCCACCGTCCACCCTGGTAGCCCATCTGGGCGTGGATGCCGTCGAGTTTTTGACCTTGGTGCAAGCTAGCGACTTTGCCGAGGTGCTCAATATCGCCCTATTAGAGGGGGCCGAGGTTCATCAAGACCATCCATTTTTCTTGGCCGAATTAAACCATCTACAACGGCTCGTCGCTTTGGATCAGGCGCCCCAGAATGAATGGCTGGACCGCTTTGTCCGCTGCGTGCCTCTTCTGCCCACCACCTTGCGTGAAGAAGTGTTGCTGCGCTATTTAACCCAATTACGTGAGCGCGCCTTTGCAGATTGGAATGTGTTAGGGGCTTTGTTGCGCAGCGTTGGGCCGCTATCACCGGCGCTCACGGAACAATTGCTGACAGTGCAGTTGCCGGCGCTGCTCCAGCGCATTCCTCAGGACTATAGCTTGAGCCGGGTGCTTGCTGATGCGGCCTATCGGTTCGCACCGGCAGCCTATCCACGGGCAGTGAAGCTCTTTGTCCGCCCGCTCAAGGAGCGCACAGAACCAATGGAGCGCTTTCTGCATATCTATCAACTGCGTTACCAGATGGAGAAGGAATTTATTCATGAGTAATCACGCCTTAGCGACCGACAACGGCAGCAGCGCGGCCCGTGACGATCTAAATGGTGATCCGAATGGTGATCTGAATAATGTGCTGCGTCATCACGCCGAAGTCCAATTTGCCGCAGAGCTGGCAGCCGTGGCGGCGGAGGACCAACGCACGCGGCCCCCGCACTGGCGTCTTTCGCCCCATGCCGTCGTCACCTACCTCATGGGGGGCAAGTTGACCAGCGGCTTTACGGTCTCTGCCAAATATATTGGCGAACGCCGTCTCATGGAGATCGCCGTCTCCACCTTGGCCACTGACCGCGCGTTGCTGCTCTATGGCGTGCCGGGGACAGCCAAGTCCTGGGTCTCTGAACACCTGGCCGCGGCCATCTCCGGTGATTCGACCTTACTGGTGCAGGGGACCGCCGGCTCCAGCGAAGAGTCCATGCGCTATGGGTGGAACTATGCCCGCCTCCTGGCCGAAGGGCCTTCAGCGCAGGCGCTGGTGCCCAGCCCGCTCATGCGCGCCATGCGCGAGGGACGGCTGGCGCGGGTTGAAGAGTTGACGCGCATTCCCGCTGATGTACAGGATACGTTGATCACTATGCTTTCCGAAAAGAGCCTGCCCATCCCGGAACTGGGTTTAGAGGTGCAGGCGCAGCGCGGTTTCAACGTGATTGCCACGGCCAACAACCGCGATCGCGGGGTCAATGAAATGTCGAGCGCCCTCAAACGGCGCTTCAACACCGTCATCTTGCCTCTGCCCGCCACTCTGGACGAAGAGGTGATGATTGTCGAACAGCGCGTCAGGGATCTGGGGCAGGCATTGGAACTGCCGGTGGAGCAGCCGGCTCTGGCTGAAATCCGGCGCGTCGTCACCATCTTCCGCGAGTTGCGCCGCGGCGCGACGCTGGACGGCAAAGAGAAGCTCAAAAGCCCCAGCGGGACATTGAGCACCGCCGAGGCCATCTCGGTCATGAACAGTGGGCTAAGTCTGGCTACCCACTTTGGTGATGGTGTCGTCAAAGCGCATGATGTTGCCGCTAGCCTGGTCGGCGCGGTGATCAAAGACCCGGTGCAGGATGTGGTCATCTGGAAAGAGTATCTGGAGACGGTGGTCAAAGAACGGGAGAACTGGACGGATCTCTATCGCGCCTGCCGGGAATTGATCTGAATAAAAATGAGGCCAATCTACTTCCTCTCCACCGATTTTTGTGGTATAAAGACAAAGGATCAACTGCGTGTCTATTCGTGTTGTGCTTGATACCAATGTAATCTTTGAAGGGCTGACCAAACAAACCGGCGCTTGCGGGTTGATTGTTGGTGCGTGGCGGGCTGGACTGATTATGGTTTGTGTGACCACTACTTTGCTAAATGAGTATGAAGATAGAGTAGGGGATAGTATCATGTCAGAAATTGTGCTGCAAATACCGGAAACCTTATATAATCAACTCTACCTGCTTGCTAGGGAAGAGGGCGTCTCGCTAAGCCAATATGTTTTGTATTTGTTGGCGCATCAAGCTTCTTCAGGCTATCGAATCGTTCGTGTAGCACCGGCAGAGATCGAGAAGCAAAGGCAAGCATATCAAGAATTGCGTGAGCGTTGGGGAGCGGCCGCCACTGATGATGAGATTGATCAACTCCTAGCCGAACGCGAAATCGCTGAACCGGAGCCGGAACTGACGTCGGAGCTTGTCGCCAAAGTCCAAGCGTTGATTGATGCTGCGCGCAAGGCTGAGCCTGCATAGTTTGTTGCGAATCAGTTTTGGGAGGGTGTGTACCACCAATGGGGCGAAGCACCAGCAAGGCCAATTTGTGCTTCTCGTCTGTCGCTATACTGAGCAAGGCCATAGATGAGAAAGAGCTGCGTCATTTTAGTCGAGTGGTTCATTCTCATCTGTGAGCGTTTGCGGTATAATTGGGGGCGCACCCGTTTTGGGAGAAGTGTTACGTTCTGCAATGCTGCAAGAGGTCCTATGCAAAGATCTCGGTCAGCGCCAGACGGATGCCGACAGTTTCATCCACCAGGTCGCCTTGCGTAAAAGTCACCCAATCGGTCGGTGACCTATAGACAGAGATGGTGTTAATCGCCGGCGCCACCAACCAGCAAGAGGAAATGCCTAAGGCAAAATAGGCTTTAAACTTTTCTAAGATTTCATCAAAGCCCTGCCGTGGCGACAAAATCTCGATCGCAATCAGCGGCATTTCTGTCATCCGCTGAATGTCAGTGGGGCGGCTCAAGGTGCGTTTGGGATAGAGGGCAATGTCAGGAATAAGTTCGGTTTTGGATCTGAGGTCGAATTGGCTCAAATCGATGCCACTCACATCGAGACTCAACTCACCAACCGGGGTAAATAAGCCAAGGCGATCTAACAGTCCACCCAGACGCAACTGGATATAGCCGTGATTAAACGAACCCATAACTTCATTTTCCAATATCTCTTCCAATGTTTCTTCCATTGTGTCGACATACATAATTCTATCCTTTGACTACAGCTATTTCTTGGCGCCAATGAAAGTTTAAATTGGTACAGCCGAACATCATGACAGTATAACATTACGGTTGATGCATGTCAATCCGATTAGAAAAATAGGTGCATACCACATTCCCGGGGGTGCTCTGGCAGGGAGATGGGGGATACTTGACTCGGCCCCCAAAAATGGGACGCACCCAGAAAAATAAACCTGTTGCAAATCACGGTACACTAATTTTCGATGCAAACTACTTTTTATCTTGGTATTCGCCACCACGGCCCTGGTTCGGCCTACAGTGTGGTCCAGGCGTTGGCGGAAATCGAGCCAGACTTGATCCTGATTGAAGGTCCATCTGAAGCGGAGGCCGTGTTGCCGTTGGCCGCTGACCCGCAGATGGAGCCGCCCGTTGCCCTGCTTGTCTATGCTGAAGAGGACTTGGCCGCGGCCTCCCTTTTCCCGTTTACCCTCTTTTCGCCGGAATGGCAGGCGTTGCGCTATGGGCTAACCCACCAGTTGCCCATACGCTTTATGGATCTGCCCCAGCGCCACCACTTGGCCCTTTTGCGCCAGGCGCAAGCGACATGGGAACAAACGCTGACCGCGGCGGCCAATGACCCAAACCCTGACGTAACGCCAGCAGTGCCCGCTTATCTACAAACACGCCCCTGGACGGAGGACCCGCTTACCCTATTGGCGCAGGCTGCCGGTTTTGACGATGGCGAGCGGTGGTGGGAGCGGCTGGTGGAGCAACGGCAAGAAGGGTTGGCCGTCTTCATCGGGATCGCCGAAGCAATGACGGCGGTGCGCGCGGCGCTTGCCCCAGAAAGCGAACTGCCCTATGCGGAAGCGCTGCGGGAAGCGTGGATGCGCGAAACCCTGCGCCAAGCACAAGCCGAAGGGTTTCGTCGTATTGCGGTGATCTGTGGGGCGTGGCATGTGCCGGCGCTTCAGACCCCATCTGACGCCAAAGCGGATGCCCAATTGCTCCAAGGGCTGCCGCGCTGCGCCGTAGTGGCCACCTGGACGCCGTGGAGCTATGGTCGCATTGCCATGGCTAGTGGCTATCGCGCGGGCGTGAGCGCGCCAGGCTGGTATCACTTCCTCTGGGAAAGCCAGCGGCAACAGGGAGAGCGGGCCGGCTATATCGCCGCTGGGTGGCTGGCGCAGGTGGCCCGGCTTTTGCGCAGCGAAGGGCACGATGTAGCGACGGCCAGCGTCATTGAAGCGGTGCGCTTTTGCAGTACCCTTACGGCGCTGCGTGAAAAGCCCTTGCCTGACCTGGATGAATTAAATGAAGCGGCCTTAACCACCCTCTGTTTTGGTGATGCAACGCTGCTGGACCTGATTCAGAGCCGTTTGATTGTTGGTGAACGGCTGGGTGCCGTGCCGGAAAACACGCCAATGACGCCGCTGCAAGCCGACCTGGCGCGGCTGCAACGTTTGCTGCGCATGAAACCTGATGCGGCAGCACGTTCCCTCGAACTCGATCTGCGCAAAGCGAATGGCTTGGAGCGTTCTAAATTGCTGCGCCGCCTGTTGCTGTTGCACATACCGTGGGGGCAACTGACTGGCAATGGCAGCGGCAAAGGCACCTTCAAAGAGATCTGGCAACTCCAGTGGCAGCCCGAATTTGCCGTGCGCTTGATTGAAGCGAGCATCTGGGGTAACACTGTGGAGACGGCCGCCATCGGCTTTGTCCAGCAGCAGTTGCAAGATGAGCATAATCTGGCTCGGATTACCAACGTCATTGACCAGGCGCTGCTGGCCGATTTACCCGCTACGGTGGATTTTGCTTTGCAGCGGTTGCAGAATGAAGCGGCGTTGGCCGGTGATGTGACGGCGCTGCTAGAGGCGCTGCCGCCCCTGGCGCGCGTCTTGCGCTATGGCAATGTGCGCGCCACCGACACCCAACTCCTGACGCCGATCCTAGCGGGTTTTGTCACCCGCATTGTCATCGGCCTGCCAGGCGCCTGTTACTCATTGGATGACGCCGCCGCGCAGGCCATGCTCACGCGGCTGGAAGCCTGTCACGACGCGTTAACGCTGATCCAAGATGAGACCTATCTGGCTGATTGGTGGCAGTTGATTGCCAGACTGGCCACACAAGAGGGGCTGCATGGGCTGCTGGCCGGCAAATGTTGTCGCCTGCTCTTGACGGCAGAAAAGATCGACAGCGCCGAGGCCGCCACCCGCTTTCACTACGCCCTTTCTGTAGCCAACCAACCGGAGGATGCCGCCGCGTGGCTGACTGGGATGTTGCGCGGCAGCGGCCTGCTCCTGATCCACGATGAGCGCATCTGGCAGGTGGTCGACCAGTGGCTGACTGGCCTCAGCGACGGAATCTTTATCCAACTGTTGCCATTGGTGCGCCGCACCTTTGCTGCTTTTGCTGTGGGTGAACGGCGTATGATGGGCGAAAAGGTGAAGCAAGGAATGCAACGCATTGTAATCGACCGCACCCAACCAACCACGGCCTTTGACCACGAAGCTGGGCTGGCCGCCTTGCCCATCGTAATGCAAATCCTCGGCTTACAAGAAATACAGAACTGACCATGACTGAGCAACCGATTGACAAAAGTGAGCAAACCACCGCCCAACGCCAACGGCGCTGGCGTCTCGTGTTAGGTGGCGGGGAGGCGGATGGCATCCAACTCTGCTTAAACAGCCAGGATGCGCGCATGGATGAGGCGTTGGGCGCGCTCTATGGCAGTGGCGACCTCGGCGAGGATACGGCCCAAGCTGAACGCAGCGCTGGTTTGGGCGCTTCGGCCCCACGGGTGGCGCGCTGGCTGGGCGATATTCGGGAATATTTTCCCAGCTCCGTGGTGCGCGTCTTGCAACAGGACGCCATTGAGCGGCTTAACCTGCGGCGGCTACTGCTGGAGCCGGAGATCCTGCAAACGGTGGAGGCCGATATCCACCTGGTCGCCACGCTCATGTCACTGCGCAATCTGGCCCCTGCCCACGCCAAGGAAACCATGCGCCAGGTGGTGCAGAAGGTGGTTGATGACCTCATGCGCCGGCTGAGCCAACCCATGCAGCAGGCCGTGCGCGGCAGCCTCAACCGTGCGCTGCGCAACAACCGTCCCCGCACCAATGAGATCAACTGGGACCGCACGATCCGCACCAATCTGAAACATTATCAGCCGGAGTACAAGACGGTGATTGCCGAACGGCTCATCGGCTATGGCCGCCAACAGAAGCAGAGTAGCAAAGAGATTGTGCTCTGTATCGATCAATCCGGCTCTATGGCCACCAGTGTCGTCTATGCCAGCATCTTTGCCGCAGTGCTGGCCTCGATTCCTGCGGTCAAGACGCAGTTAATCGTCTTTGACACGGCGGTGGTGGATCTCACCCCCTTGTTGGCCGACCCGGTTGATGTACTCTTTGCCACCCAGTTGGGCGGCGGCACCGACATCAACCGCGCGATGGCCTACTGCCAAAGCCGCATCGACCGGCCCAGCGCGACCACGCTGGTCCTCATCAGCGATCTCTATGAGGGGGGCCATGCCGGTGAATTGGTCAAACGGGTGGCGCAGTTGGTGCAGAGTGGCGTCAATGTTATTGCGCTGTTAGCTCTCAACGATGACGGTGCGCCGGCCTATCACCATGAATTGGCCCAACGTTTTGCCAGCCTGGGCGCGCCCGCCTTTGCCTGCACACCCGATCTCTTTCCTGACCTGATGGCCGCCGCCCTCCAAAAACAGGATATTGGGCAGTGGGCCTCGACGCAGGGGATTGTGCAGGGCGGGGCGAGGAAATAAATGGGGGTCATAAAGCGAAGGCTTCTCTTTCAAGGAGTAAACAACACCCATAAAATCGCGCTCATCACCTTTTTTTCCAGTTTCTATCTGTACAGCCATGTGGGCACGCTCTACTTACAGGCGCGGGGACTGAATCTTTTTCAGGTCAATGCGCTCAATTCGATCTTGATCGGGGCGCTCTTTCTGATGGAGGCGCCGGCCGGGGTCATTGCGGATAAGATTGGGCGCAAACGGTCAGTGATTGCGGCAATGGCCTTGCAGGTGCTGGGCGAGGTGCTCTACCTCTTTTCCCGCAACTTTTGGGCATTTGCCGTCATTGCGGTGATCGGCGGTGCGGGCTTTGCCTTTGCTTCGGGCTGTGTGGAGGCGTTGGTTTATGACACACTCCCCGACGAGCAGCGCGACCTTGCGATGAAAAAGGCCATGGGGCTTAAGGGACTGGCCTACCAACTTGCCTTCTTGGGTGCGCCGCTCCTGGGTAGCCTGCTTGTCCCGGTCTTTACCCTGCATCGCTTTCTCTGGGCGGTTTTCTGGACGGCTTGTAGTGTGGCCGTCGCGCTGTTAGTGGCGCTGACCTTAGAAGAAGCACCCACTACTGCGCAAATGCAAAAAGCGTCCACCAGTCGAATTTTCGCCGCAGGGATCCGGCAGGTGCGCCACAGCCGACATCTGCAATGGCTGCTGCTGATCACTATGTTGACCAGTACCTTTACCATGACGCTGGTGGGTCTTTACCAACCCTATTTTGGGCAATTTGCGATCTCTGCCTTCTGGATGGGGATCGCCTTTGCCGCCGGCGCGGCAGTGGCCGGCATTGGCGTCAGCAATAGCCACCGCCTTGAAGAATGGCTCGGGCCGCGATGGGGGCTGTGGGTGCTAACGATTGCACCGGGGCTATGTTATCTGCTTTTAGCCGTGGCAACTACGCCCACGCTCGTCTTTTGCGCCTTTGTCTTGACCTATGGCACGGCTACCCTCAAGGAACCTCTGCTCTCTGCCTATTTGAATCGTCAGATTGCCGCCGACCAACGCGCCACCGTCCTCTCTTTGGTCAACCTCTTTGTCAGTGGCTATGTCGCGCTCATGATGCTTGCCATCGGGTGGTTGGCCGACCTGGATCTGCGCTACGCGTTTGCCCTTATTGGCACTGTTATCATGATCGCGGCTGTTGGTTTACGCGTCGACCGTGTTGGCAAGGGCGCTGCGTAACCATTCCCATTCATGGCTTTTACCGGACCTCTTGGTATAATGACAAATCACTATTTTTGAATAGCCAAACCACAATTTTCACTGGAATCATGAAGCAGACGCAATTACACAATATCTACCGCATCCTTAGGATGCCCTTCCGCCATTTGCCGGCCACCGTGCGGCTGGCCGACTATTTCGATGCACATGAGCGGCGCTTGGTCGTGATGGCAATCGTGGTTGGCGCAGTCGTCTGGGGATTGGCGTATAGCCTAAAAAGCCTGGTGCACTGGTTGGGGCATACCACCCAACATGCGCTGGTTGAGGGGCCAACACCCTTGTTGCTCTTTGTCCCTTTGGTGCTGGGGAGCCTGCTGGTGGCCTGGCTTGTCTCCTATCGGGCAAGTGTGGTTCACTATCGCGATAAGCAGGGTCACATCCATGAACTGTTAGATGTCGAAGGGGATGGGTTAGAGCGCGCCATTGCCCTCTACTATGCCGCTGAGCCACAATTAGAACGGGCGCTGTTGGGGAAAGAGGGAGTCGATGTGCGCTGGACCATGCCCACACTGAGCCTGGCGCTGCGCAAGTTTGTCGCCACCTTGATCACGCTGGGCAGCGGCGGCAGCGGCGGATTGGAGGCTAGTGTCACGTTGATTGGCGAGAGCATGGCGGTAGCGCTCTTTAAGCCGCGGCGGCCTATGGCGGCCAGTCCGTGGGCGCAGCGCCTCTGGCAGTGGTGGCGGGCGCGCAACGCCGATGATTTGCAGACGGCCCAGTTGAGCGGCATTGCGGCTGCCGTAGCCACGCTCTTGGGCGCACCGTTGGCTGCCGCCTTCTTTGCCGTCGAGATCATGTACCGTCGCCGCCCGGTCATCGAGAAGCTGATCTACGCGCTCATTGCCGCCTTGGTTGCTTATTTCCTGAGCAATATTGTGTCAGGCGGTCACACCACCATCTTTGAAGTGGAACAGCCGGGGCGCCCGCCGCTGGCCTGGTCCTATTACGCAGCGGTGAGCGTCATGGCGCTGTTTATCTCGATGGTGGCGACTTATTTTCGCCTGGTTCACGCCAGTTTTGATCGGGGCTTCCATCACTACTTACCCAACCGCTGGGTGCGCCATGTCACCGGCGCGATAGGAACGGGCGCGATTGCGCTGGTCGCCATGGGACTCAGTGGGTATGGCCCCGAATTGATCTTGGGCACAGGGGAAAGCGTGATCTACGCAGCAATGGCCGGTGAGGTAACGCTGCGCGTTGCCCTGATTGCGCTGGTGGCCAAACTCTTTGCCACGTTGACGACAATTACCTCTGGTGGTTCGGCGGGGCTGCTCATTCCCTCCCTCTTTTTCGGCACAATGGTGGCGGTAATCGTAGCGCTGCTCTTTGGCTACGCACCTCTGCTCCTGATCATCCCCGCCGTCACCGCGACATTGGTGGCGCTGGTCAATGTGCCCTTGGCCGCCATTCTGTTGACGGTGGAACTCTTTGGCGCGCCCTATATTTTGCCTGCATTGGTGGCATTGGTCGTGGCCATGTTGCTGACCCACGAGACGAGCGTCTATCGCACTCAGCGCGAGCGGGACGAAAGCCGGGAGATTTTGCCTGGCTATAGCGTGCGCCGGCTGCCGATTCCTTCCTCCTGGGCCGGTCGCTCACTGGCACAGTTGGGGGTACGCGCTCGCTTTGATGTCAACGTCATTGGCATGATCGAAGCCGCGCGCACCGACCAACGCATTCTGCCCCACCTGCCGGTGCAGAAACCGTTGCGCGTCGATGATCTGTTGATTGTGCTGGGTGAGAATGAAAAATTGGCGGCGATGGAGGCAGCCATGCAAGAAGAGAGTTTGCGCTAGTAGTTCGCCAAACTTCCCTGACACTGTACTAGAAACTAGGGTTCTTATCCCGCAAAAGAACATTGACAGAGTATTAGGTTATGCTTGATTGGCCACTTACCACTTTGATAGGAGAGGCCAGGAATCTCTTGACTGCAGGTGCTGAGCGGTTTTACCAGCCACTGAGGTGGCTTCTTGCTGTTAGGCAGGGGTTTTAACTCCATTCTGAGTATCACCAGATGAAAGGAATCAACCGGTAACGCACCTGCTGGCGGTACTCGGCATAGCCGGGGAGATTGGCGACCAAAAATTTTTCTTCCTCACGTGCCCTGAGCGCAATGACCACAATCAGCAGCAGCGCCAAGGGGAGCGCCACCCAAGACCCCAGCGCAATCGGCGTGAAGATCAACAAAAGCGAGGCCCCGGCGTACATGGGATGGCGAACCAGACGGTAGGGTCCACTGATGATTACGGTTTGCTCACTCGCAACCTCAATCACGGCGCTGGTATAGCTATTTTCTCTAAAAACCAGAAAGACGATCCAAAAACTCAGCGCCACCAAGCTGTCGGCAACGAGACTGATCAGCACCGGCACGGTTGACCAGTGAAACCTGAAATCTAGACCAGGCACGACAAACAAGCCGATAAAAAGTAAGCTGGCCAGGCTTTGAATCACCTGTTGCGCCGTTTGGGTCTCGGCCGTGGGGCCGGCTTGAACGCGGCTGGCTAACAAGCGCTGATCATAGTTGATCAGGTAGATGGTGATGAGCAGGGTGCACAGGAAGAAGACGGCCAAGTAGAGCCAGGCTTGCCAAAAGCGCAGAGTGCCTGCCGCGAGAAATAAGGCAAGGGCCAGACATAACAGCAAAAAGAGAAGACCCAGCAGCGATTTGACAACTAAGTTGCTCATGTTGATGCCCTTTATTTGACCACCGCTACCTCGAGTGCTTCCCAGAGGGTGCGCGCGCCAATGACCTGAATTCCTTCGGGGAAGGAAACATCCTTGCTCTGTTTCAGGGCACTACGTGGGGCCAGGGCGCGAGTAAAGCCAAGTTTAGCCGCTTCATGCAGCCGTCGCGGCAATTGGCTGACGCTGCGCAGTTCGCCGCTGAGCCCCACTTCACCGACAATCGCCAGGTCGGCCGGCACTGGCTTATTGCGATAACTGCTGACAATCGCCGCAGCCACTGCCAAATCAATCGCCGGCTCATCAATGTGGATGCCGCCTACAACGTTGACAAAGATATCCTGGTCGCTCAGATTCAACCCAACGCGTTTGCTGAGAACGGCGCTGAGCAACTGCAAGCGGGTCATATCGACGCCGTTGGCCGTGCGCCGTGGCTGACTAAAGGTGGTGTGGCTGCTGAGCGCCTGCACCTCTATCAACAGCGGCCGGGTGCCTTCCAGCGAAACCGCAATTGCGCTGCCGGCTGAGTTGGGCAACCGTTCCGCCAAAAAAAGTTCCGACGGGTTGCGCACCTCCACCATGCCCTGCTCGCCCATTTCAAAGATGCCTACTTCATTGGTGCTGCCAAAGCGATTCTTCACCGAGCGAATCAGGCGGTAGGCGTGGAACCGTTCACCCTCAAGCTGTAAAACCACATCGACCATGTGCTCCAACACCTTGGGACCGGCAATGGTCCCTTCTTTGGTGACATGACCAACCAGAAAGATGGGAATGTTGTGCTGCTTGCCGGCGCGCAAGAGGGACGCTGCGCAATCACGCACCTGGCTGACGGTGCCGGCCGCGCTGGTGCTGCCGGCGCTGTAAATAGCCTGCACCGAATCGACAATGACCAATGTGGGCTTCATCTCTTCGATCTGCTCAAGAATGCGTTCGACTTCGATCTCGGCCAAGACAAAGAGCTTTTCATGACGAATTCCCAGTCGTGTGGCCCGCCGTCCCACCTGATGGGCGCTCTCCTCGGCGCTGACATAGAGCACCGACCCCACATTCTGTGCGATCTCCGCCGCCATTTGGAGCAAGATGGTGCTCTTTCCAATGCCCGGATCACCACCAACCAAGACACAGCCGCCCGGCACAATGCCGCCCCCCAAAACGCGGTTCAACTCCTCAATTTTCAAGGGCAAGCGTAACATGCTTTCCTTGGGAATGTCTGGGATGGCAATGGGACGGCCCGCCGTCGCGCCCGTTGCCGCGGCGGGCAGGCGCGACTTCTCCGGCGCACGCACCACAAATTCCTGCAGCGTATTCCACTCCCCGCAATCAGGGCATTTGCCCATCCACTTCATCTGTGTGCCGCCACACTCAGAGCAGACATATTGGGTCTTTACTTTGGCCATGAGCAACTCACTTTGAACAGGTATCGAACATTTGAGCCAATATTTTACCCGCAAATGGGGTATTGGTCAATTGGCGTGTTGCGTGGTGCGTATTGCGTGAACCGGTGAAGATGGTGGTTCTGTTGACTGGCGAGTGCGCTACTGACCAAGTGGGATGATGGGTGTTGCTGCCAAGGTGGGCATGGCGATGGGAGTCATGGCTTCGGCCAACAAGGTTGCGATCATGCCAGGGCCATCTGCGGTAGTGACGACGGGCAGATCTGCCGCGCCGAAGAGGGTAAGGGTATTGATGGCCATCCAACCGGTAGTGCCCGTCTCTGTATAGATCGCCAGCCAGCGCCCATCAGCGGCTTTGCCGGTTACCGTGAGAGGGGCGCCAGCCGGCAAATTGACCAGTGTGCGGCCATTGGGTTGATCGAGCAAGGGGGCGCCACTCCGCACAATCGCTAGGGCCATAAGGGGCGGGGCCAAGCGCGTCAAATCAGCTTGGGATAGTGGTAGTGGCGTAGGTAGCACCACCGGCTGCGTCAGTGATGCCAGCAGCGGTGGGGTGACCGTCCCTGTCAACAACTGCACCTCACCTCCGGGCGTGGCCACGGTAAAGCTGAGTGCAGTGGCATAGGCTGGCGTTGGCTGCACGGGGCGCACCACATTAGCAGGGATCGGCGTCGGCGTGGCCCGATCACGACCACAGGCCGCCAAGGCCCAGATCACCAGCCCCGCCAGCAGCACCGTCAAAACCCACCTTTGCAACCCATCCAACGTTGCCCATTCCTTTCTGTGTTAGCCGCTGGCTGCTGGCTGTTAGCTGCGAGCCGCCAATAGCCAGCAGCCAACAGCCAGCAGCCTACTCATACCGCAACGCATCAATCGGGTTCAAACGGCTGGCCCGGTAGGCGGGGTAGATGCCAAAGAAGAGGCCGACCGCCATGGAAAAGAGCAGCGCAATCAACACCGCATCGATGCCGACCACCGCCTGAAAACTTTCAAAGGCAAAACTAATGCCCCAGGCGCTGGTGATCCCTAAAGCAATTCCCAAAGAGCCGCCGATAACGGCTAAGGTCACCGCCTCAACCAAAAATTGGAAAAGGACATCGCTGCGTTTGGCCCCCACCGCCTTGCGCAGGCCAATCTCACGCGTCCGTTCGGTGACGCTGACCAACATGATGTTCATAATACCGATGCCACCCACCAACAGGCTGATACCGGCAATCGCCCCCAAAAAGATCGTCAGCGCCCCCAAGATGTCGCCAAAGACCGAGATTAGATCATTTTGGCTAATAATATTAAAATCGTCGCCGGATAGATAGGCTATGTTGCGCCGCTCACGCATGACGGCGGTGATCTGGTCAATCGCATCTTGGGTCTGTGCCTCGCTGGCGACCGAAGCAAAGATGACGCTGACCTGATAGTCCCCACTGACCGTCTTCTGGCGAAAGAGACGGTCTTGGGCTGTGCTCAACGGAATAAAGACTGACTCATCCTGATTGCCGCCGGGCCCGCCCCCCTTCTCTTCCATGACGCCAATGACCCGAAAGACAAGGTTATTGATTTGTACGGTCTGGTCGATCGGATATTCATTGGGGTCAAAGAGCGCCTGATAGGTGGCATAGCCAAGCACCGCAACCCGCCCGCGCTCATCAAAGTCCTCTTGCGTATAGAAGGAGCCAATCACCGGCTGCCAATTGCGGATCTGAGGATAGCTAATGGTAGCGCCATGCACTTCGACATTCAGATCCTGCTTGCCGTGGGCCACGGTCGCTGCACCAATAAATTCGGTCGTCACCCCCACCACATCGGGCACCAGTGAGCGATCGGAGAGGGCGGTGGCGTCGGCCAGCGTTAGTGGCTTGATATTGCGCCGCTCCTGCGGTGGCCCATCCTGAAGCTGTCCCGGCGTCAGAAAGAGCAGGTTGCTGCCCAGCCCCGCAAATTGGTCGGTAACATATTTCTGCACCCCGCGCCCAATCGACATGAGCGCAATGACCGCACCCACGCCAATGATAATCCCTAACATGGTAAGTGTGCTGCGCAACTTATTGGCCGCCAGCGCCCGCATCGCAATGCGGATTGATTCCCATGCTTTCATAAAAGTTGAAGACAGGAGACTTACCTGTCTTCCGTCTCCCTACTCCCGTCTCCCCTCTCCCTACTCCTCCTGATACTCACTATGGGCGCGCAAGAATTCATGTAGCGCGCGCACCTGGGCGCCGGAGAGCTTCACCTCGCGCGTCTTGCGCCGTATGTACTCTTTTACCTGATCCAGCCGCAAGACCGGAATGGTGGCGCTATCCACCTCAAGCTGGGCGTCACTGTTGAGAAAGACGGCTGCCCCCTCAATCGGTACAGTAGATAAATTTATGTTCTTGCTTTCTTCGTCACCAGCAGCGCCGTTGTTGCTAGTGGTATGCTGTAAAAGCTTTTCCATTTTGGCCGTCTGGTCAGCCAATTCGCGGTTGGGGTTGCCGACTCCTTCGCGGGCAAAGACAGTAAAGAAGCGCATGACGCTAAAGGGCTCCCGCCAGCGATCACCCTCCACCATAACTCGCCCCTTATCGCCACGCACGGCAAAGAGCAGAATGCCGCAGGGGCCAGCTACTGCATAGTTGCTATCCGGCAAGCTATAGGCAAAGTAGGCATATTTGTCATCAAAGCCCTTCATTCCCCGCTCCAACATTTCATCTGGCCGCGCCACCGCCTTGTTATCGGGCCAACGCCGTTTGGCAAAGCGATTAATGAAGTAACTGCCGATGCTGGCGCTGAGAAAGCCAGCCGGCAGCGCAATCAGACTGCCTAGCGCCCAATAGTGTTGGATAAAGGCCAATACGCTGTTTGACACTTGCATATCGGGCGGATACCAGTTGGGCACAAAACTGGCCATCATGCCGATAAAGAGGATCAGCAGGCCAATCATGCTAAAGCGCCGGCCAAGCGCTTCTTTGCGTTCAATTTCTTTGGTGTTGCGGTAAGCTTTCATGATTTGTTATCTAATTTCAAAAATGGTTTGGATTTGATTGTTCGCTCATAGTGGCGCAGCGGTGAAATCTTTGCAATTATTAGAGCAGAATGGAATAATTTCACCCAGAGACCTCTATGAGCTTTGAATATTTTTGTGAAATTTCGTGTTGAATTTTGCCCAAAATGTCGCCTTCAATGCCCTGTTTCGCCACACGCAACGCATGGCGTATGGCGGTGGCGTTGCTGCGGCCATGGGCTACAACCACCAGCCCTTGCAAGCCTAGCAAGAGTGCACCGCCAAACTCACTGTCATCCATGCGCCGCCGGACGCGACGCAGCGCCGCGCGTGCCAAAAAGGCGCCCACCGTGCTGATCGGCCCTCGCGTCAACTCTTCCAACATGACCGTTTGCAGCAATTGGGCCGTTGCTTCGGCCGTCTTGACAAAGACATTCCCTGTAAAGCCATCCGTGACAATCACATCGGCCAGCCCCTCGACAATCTCTTTGCTCTCAATATTGCCTAGAAAGCGAATGCCCGGCATCTGCTCCAGCAACTGATAGCCGGCCACCACCAGTTGATTGCCCTTGCCTTTCTCCTCGCCATTGCTCAAGATCCGCACTGTCGGTTGTGCGATGCCCAAGACTTGCCGAGCATAGATGCAGCCCATGAGCGCAAACTGCGGGAATTGCTCCGGCTTTATGTCGGCATTGGCGCCAATGTCCAGGATGACACAAAAGCCACGCTTGGTGGGAAAGGGAGAGACCAACGCTGGGCGCAACACGCCCTGGATGCGCCCAATTTTAAAGATGCCTGCCGCCAATGCGCCGCCGGTATTGCCGGCGGTGACAAAGGCTTGCGCCTCGCCTTTGCGCACCAACTCACAGGCCACCACCATGGAACTATCCGCTTTCGTGCGCACAGCCGTGGCGGGCTTGTCGTCCATCTCAACTACCTGACTGGCCGGGACAATCGGCAAGGTTAGGCCAGAAATGGTATGGTTAGCTAATTCCTGGCGAATCAGCTCTGGTTTGCCTACCAAAAGGATGGTCAGATTATCCTGGCGCGCCGCCTCGACCGCGCCGGCAATCACCGCCGTCGGGGCGTGATCTCCGCCCATGACATCCAGCGCGATCTTCATGCTGTGCTCGTTTGCCGCAACTCACGCAGGATCAAGGGCAGATGGGGCAGCAAATCTGATGCGATCACACCGGCGTCGCCCATTGTCTGGGCGCAGCGTAGCCCGGCTTCACCGTGTAGCCAGGCGCCCACACAGGCTGCTGGAAAGGGATCGACCCCTTGCGCCAACAACCCGGCAATGGTCCCCGCCAGTACATCGCCGGTCCCTGCCGTGGCCAATGCCGCTGTGGCCACCGGCAACACCGCCAATTGACCATCGGGCGCGGCAATGACGGTATAAGGACCTTTAGCCAACACCACCGCCTGCCACTCGGCTGCTTTTTGGCGCGCCAGCGTCCAGCGCCCCTGAAGCACCTCTGCCACCGCTAACCCACAAAGGCGACCCAATTCTGCGGCATGGGGCGTCAGCACTACCTGCGCCGGCAAGAGCTTAGGCCACTCCGCCAGCTTCGCCAAACAGTTGAGTCCATCCGCATCAATTACGGTTGGCGGCAGTTCGAGCTCCATCTGCAAGAGGTCATGGACAAAGCGCTGCGTGGTTGCCTTTTGGTTGAGGCCACATCCGAGTAAAAAGCTGCTATAGTTGGTCAACGGCTCTTGCAAAAGAGGTGCAGCGCTATGGCTGATGACGCCAGCTTCGTCATCTTTGCCGGCGGGTAGGGGCAACCAAGTTGCCTCCACAAAACGGCCGGCCATCACTGGCCAAACCGGCTCAGCCACGGCGCCTGTAATGAGTCCAGCGCCGACGCGGCCGGCCGCCATACAACTCAGATAGGCGGCGCCAGGATAGTTGACAGAACCGACCGCTGCCAACACTTTGCCAAAGGACCCTTTGTGGCTATTCGCAGCGCGTGGCGGCAACCAGACCCGCACCAACGCTTCATCCAGCACAAAGGTCTTGATCTGATCTGCCAATTGGGGCGCAATGCCAATGTCTGCGACAACGAGTTCCCCACTCTCAGTAACACCAGGGAAAAGATAGTGGCCGACTTTGGCATAGGCAAAGGTAACTGTGTAGTCAGCGGTGAGTGTATGAGGATCGACCGCGCCGGTGTCACAGCTGAGTCCGCTAGTGCAGTCTACTGCTACCACCGTCATGGCCGACGCCGCTGCTTGTTGCGCCTGCACCCGATCCAGCAAGGTTGCTAAGTCGCCGCCAATGGGTCGGTTTGCCCCGGTGCCTAGGAGTGCATCGACCACAAGATCGGCTTCCGTCAGCCAGCTACGCAATATCTCCCCGGCGGTGTCATCATCCATATGGGCCGTCGGCACACCTAGGTTGACAACCCGGCTGTAATGTTGCTCATAGTCGTGCTCAGAATCAGTGCGTCGCTTCCAAAGATAGACACGGACGTTAACGCCGGCATGGTGCAGATAGCGGGCGCAGACCAGGCCATCGCCCCCATTGTTGCCCGGCCCAACCAACACAAGCACAGTGTCCAACGGCTGCTGACGCGCCAGGATCGTCTGGGCAACGCTGCGACCAGCCAACTCCATCATGGTTGCATAACTGTGGCCGGCGGCGTCGGCAGCACGCTCCAACGCCTGCATCTCTGCCACGGTTACAATTTTTGTCATGGGTGCGCTCATTTTGCCACTATCCAATTAGTCGGCTACACTGACAGCCCGTCATGGTGTCATCTCTCTACGCATTTAGCGCGCCGGCGTCTCCGGCGGTTGCGGCGCCAGATCCATCTCTTGCAAAATGCCCACTAGTGCAAAGTTGCTGGTTAGCGTAGCCAATGCAGGCCAGAGCAGAACCAGTGGCAAGGTTAAGCCGACGCTGATCGCCAACAAAACGAGCTGGAAGAGGAGCATCAAAAACGAGTAGAGCGGATAACGGATGGCCAGCAGCGCCGCATTACGCAGCGCGAGTTTGATACTCGGCTCATCCTGTTGCCAATAAAGCGGGAAGAGATATTGAATGACCAGTAAGCTCAGCAAGAGTAGCCACATCCAGGCAAAGCCAATCACCGGTAGCCAGCCCTGACTATTGACATAAAACCAGACATTAAACACAATTAGTACCGGAGCAAGGAGGCTCATGCCTAGCATGAGCCAGCCCTGGCCAATATGGCTGCGCAACCCTTCCCAAAAGAAGCTGTTGTCCACGCGTTTGTAATTGGCAATGCGATTACAAACATTGTTCATGCCCATAATCACCGGCGCAATCGTCACCACCGGAATCACGCCGACCCACCAGGCAATGCTCATAAACACACAGATAAAGAGATCTTCGTAGGCGGCTTTGAGTACACGCCCCATGACAATAAATGCTTTCATCTCACCTGCTCACCATAGTAAATCTTGGCGATCTAATGATTGTAGCGTTGGTTTATTTCCTAAAAATAGCGCTGCAATCATTGATCGCCATAAGTATTTACGTCCAAATGTAATAGTCTGAATATTCCAATACCAAGCGTGTACAGCTTACCAGACTCTGGACAATTCATCAACTCATGGGATCTGGCAAAAGTAGATCGTACAACCTTTTTTTGATTGTACGCGCGTACAACCTTTTTTTGATTGTACTCGGGCCACCACGAAGCTGCAAACTCGTCGACATGCCAAAAGTTTCGGCTAGTGCTATACTCGCCGTAGCAGAGAATGAGTCATTGGTCATTAGGTTCTGGTGACATTTCGGAATGCATCATTGGTACACCTGTCAGGTGTCCAACACCTGACAGGTGTAAGCGCCACAAATGTCAACAGAACCTAGTCTTTGGTCACAGCTTGGCAACCAATGACTAATGACGAATGACCAATGACCCATTAAAGTACGCAACCAGAAAGGAATCGATGATGGCGAGAGAATGGTCTGTGGATGCCTATCGGCATAAAATTTTGCCGTTGCGCGCGCAAGCCGATGTGCGCAATGGTTGGCTTCAACAACGGCTGGCTGAGTTTCTGCCGGTGTTAATGGCGCGTGAGGGTTTTGATATGTGGATCATTGCGGCGCGGGAATATAACGAAGACCCGGTAATTATGACGCTACTGCCGGAGCCGGCAATGGCGGCGCGGCGGCGCACCATCCTGCTCTTTACGCGCCAGGCAGATGGCACGGTGGAACAATTGACCCTTGACCGCTACGGTCATGGCGATTATTATGCTAAAGGGTGGGATCCTGACCAGGAAGATCAATTTGCCTGTTTGGGGCGGCTTGTGCGGGAACGCGATCCGCAGGTGATTGGACTCAATGTCGCCCACGATTTTCCCTTTGGCGACGGTCTGACCCAGAGTGAATATCAAAAGATTGCCGCGGCGCTGGGGGAGCATTATATGGCGCGCACGCGTAGCGCCGAACGCCTCTGTGTTGGTTGGTTGGAGCACCGGATTGGCCCGGAGTTAACGGTCTATCCTGGCCTTGCCACCATTGCCCATGCGCTCATTGCCGAAGCCTTTTCCAGCCGCACCATTCAGCCTGGGATTACCACCACCGCGGATGTGGTCTGGTGGTTCCGCCAGAAGATGCAAGATCTGGGGTTGCGAGCTTGGTTTCAGCCTAGCGTCGAGATCCAGGCGCCAGGGGTAAGCTTTGACGGTCCTGCCGGTGGTGGTAGTCGCACCCGGCGCACCTTGATCCTGCCCGGCGATCTGCTCCATTGTGATGTGGGCTTTCTCTATTTGGGGCTGGCCACCGACCATCAGCAGAACGCCTACGTGCTTAAGCCGGGCGAAGCGGAAGCGCCGGCAGGATTACTGAAGTTGCTCGCGGACGGCAATCGGCTCCAAGATCTCCACCTGGCGGCAATGCAGGTGGAGCGCACCGGTAATGAAGTTTTGCAGCGTGTCCTGCAACAGGCGCGAGATGAAGGGATCGAGCCGCAGGTCTATAGCCATCCTCTCGGCTATCACGGCCATGCCGCCGGACCAACCATTGGCCTCTGGGATCAGCAAGGGGGCGTGCTGGGGCGAGGTGATTACCCCGTCTTTGACAATACCTGCTACTCGATTGAACTCAATGCCCAAAAGGCCGTGCCCGAATGGGACAACCAGGTGGTGCGTATGGCGCTAGAAGAAGATGCTATGTTGGTCGATGGCCAGATGCATTGGCTGGATGGGCGCCAGACTACACTACATTTGATTGATTAGAAATTTGACTGACTAGAAATTTGACTGATTAGTAAATCCGGGCAGAAATAAGTAGACAGATAAATCGCCTGAATTCTAGAGTGAAGCTCTACTTATTTCTGTCCAGGTATTTACGCCAACTGTACTAGGAGCGAACCATGATCACGCTAACAGCCACAACCCCGGCCTTTCCACCGCCAACCTGGGCGCTATTGGAACGACAGTTGATTGATCTCATGAATGAAGCCGTGCAACCCTTTCTGGATCGCTATGTCCGCGCCGATGGGGAACTGATCTGGCGCGAGGGGGGGACAAAGTCGCGCGATGGCGCGGATGATTTCTATGAGAGCGCTTACAACTGGCCGCTTTTCTACCTACTGGGAGGCGGCGACCATCTGTTGGAACAAGGCCAGCGCATCTGGGATGGCATTACACGCCAGCTTACGCGCGCCGGCATGGTGTATAAGGAATACGAGCTGGGCTACGACCAATTTCACCAGGGCGAGAGCTATATCTACTTCTACCTTCTCTGCCTGGCCGACCCAACTAATTCGGTCAATCGGGAACGGGCGCAGCGCTTTGCCGGCTTCTACCTCAACGAGGACCTAGCGGCGCCTAACTACGATCCCGTGCACAAGATCATTCGCGCCGCGCACAATGGCAGTGGCGGTCCCCGCTGGGGCTTTAGCGACGCGGCTGAACCAAGCTATAACTGGGGCCCTGGCATGCGTATCTATGGCCTGCCCTTCCATGACCTGCCGGGCATCACCCACTATGACGATCTGCAAGACCCCCAAAAGGCGCGCCAGATGGGCCAAGCGATGCATGAGCGCATGGGGCAAGGTGATGTGGCTGGGAACCTGATCGTCACCAGTCTGGTAGCCAACGCCTATCTCATGACCGGTAGGACTGCCTATCGCGATTGGATTGTTAAGTATGTAGATGCCTGGCGCAACCGGGCCGCGCAAAATGGCGGTCTACTGCCTGATAATGTAGGACCTTCTGGGGTGGTGGGCGAACTGATGGGGGGCAAATGGTATGGTGGGCTCTATGGCTGGACCTGGCCCCACGGCTACTACAACATTGGCATGGCGGCCACGGTGGCAGGCAGCAATGCTTTCCTGCTCACGGGCGACGCCGCCTATCTGGATCTGCCGCGTAGCCAGTTTGACCAAATCTGGGCGCTGGGTGAGGAACGGGATATCCGCACGCTGGAGATGAGTCTGGGTCATCATTGGTTGGGCGCTTTTACCGCGCAAAATCCGGGAGAGCAACATGCCGACGATCCAGAGGCCCCTTATCGTATGTTTGTGGCGCCCTACCGCTATGGCGATCACGGCTGGTTCGACTACCAACCCCTTTCGCCGGTCTACCCAACGGCGATCTGGAATATCTCACACGACGCGGTTGACTGGGCGCGCATTGAAGCGTTGCGTCAGACCGAACGCTACGATTGGCGCAAGGTCATCCCTTTCCGCAACAAAGAAGACGCCGGCCATGAACAGCCCTGGCTGCGCTATCTGGCCGGTGAAAATCCTGACTACCCCGAAGCAATCTTGCGCGCCACCTATGGCATGGTCTGTCGGCGCTTGCAACTAATTGCCCACGATCAGGCAGACCTAATGCAGGTCAACATCCATCATTGGCAGGAGCATAACCCGATAATCTGTGAGGCGTTGGTGCAATTAACGCTGGGCGCGCCCCAGATCATCTATAACGGCGGCTTGCTCCACTGTCAGGTGCACTACTATGATGCCGTGCGCCAGCGGCCCGGTCTGCCGGCGGATGTGGCGGCGTTGGTGACAAAGGTGAGAGCCGAAGGGGTGGTGCTCCAGTTGGTCAATGTCAATCCGCTGGCGGAGCGCACTGTCATTATTCAGGCGGGCGGCTTTGGCGAACATCGCTTTACGGCAGCCACCTATGATCGGCGCACCAGCGACTACCCCGGCTCGCACAAAGAGTATGCGCCGCCCCCACTCGCCACGACTACCGAAACCATAGCCATCAATGAGACCCACTTGCAGGTGACATTACCGCCGGGAACCCAGATCACCCTGTCGCTAGAGATGGCGCGCTATGTCAATTCGCCGTCCTATGCCTTGCCTTGGGGATAACGACATCTGTCGGTCATCAAGGGTTAACGAGAAATATTAGCCCTTGATGATCTCCCACCGATCATCCTGACTCATCGGAGGCGTGCTCGGCGTGCGTTAGCTCGTTATCTGCTGCCAGCAGCCGTTCTACTTCCGGTTCTGGTAAGGCGAGTAGCGCAGCAATTGTAGGCAGGGTAAAGCCATTGGCAACCATAGACTGGGCAATTTGGCGATTACGCTCCACAATGCCTTCTTTCTTGCCGATGTCGATGCCTTCCTGGCGAACGATTTCACGTTCACGTTCAAGTGCTTTGACTAACATACTTTTCACCTCCTCGCGCGTCAGATCCTGCTCCTCGATCTGCGCAAAATCAGCTTTATCCAATCGACCGTGAGCCGCCAACTGACTAAACCAGTTGATGAACAACTTAATGGCCTGACGGTCTGGTTTTTCTTCGACAAAAGTCTCGATCAACTGGCGGAAGATGGTCTTATTGCTGAACAGCCGCTTATAGCCGCTGTCATGAATCGTCGCTGTCACTTGTGCCTATCCTCTAACCTTCTCGACTACCAGCAGATGGCTAATCCCGAAATGGGTCAACGGTGAGCTTTCCAGCGTGTAGGTAATGCGACGCAGCCATTTGCCCAGTGTGGGGCGCCGGTAGGTCAAATTGTCATAGCCGGGGTAGATTTGGGTGTGATGGCAGATGCGCACCGGCTGCCCCAGAAAGAGAGAGAGAATACCCTGAGTGGTGTAGGCGCGGACATGGGGCGCCAACCGGTCGCGCAGGCTGTCCGGCAGGTAGTTGATCAGCGGCGTGTTACCAAAATGATATTCGCCTTGCCAGTAGTGGCCATGAGTCTCAAACGGGTAAAGCCGGTTGGGCGCAAAAATGATTGCACGTCCGCCGGGCCGCAGCACGCGCACCATTTCTGCCGCAGCCGCAGCATCATCTTGCACATGCTCCAGCACTTCGTGGCTCAGCACCAGGTCAAAATGGTTGGCGGGGTAGGGCAACGCCTCGCAGGCGGCCAACTGTAAGTTGGCCTGGGGAATGGTCTGCACAGCGTGGCGCAGGTGTTCAGCTTCAATGTCAATGCCGTAGATGGTGTCGGTGTAGGGCAGCAGCGCCTTGACGTACATACCCACGCCACAGCCATTAACCAAAACATTACCGAGCGTCTGCGCATTGGATTTTCCTGCCCACTGTAGTATCATATGAAGTCTGCGATCCTGGCCGGCGCGCCAGACAAAACTGGGGTTACCGCGCCGGGCCGCCCGTTCGCCATGCAGATCGAGATCGTCAACTGAATTTGCCGTCACCCGCTTTGCCCTCTTTCCCTAATGATGAAGTGGTTGAATCGTTAATTCAGCATTATACACGGAAACGGCGTGATTGCCATATGGACCACACCACTGAGCTACCACCAAACTGGCATCCATCAAACTGGCACATATCCAATCGTCAAGCGCTCTTACGCCGTCTTGAGGCTGTACGCGCCGAGCCGGACGGCACGATCTATGCCGAGTTACATGGCCCCTATTTTGTCGTTGTCTCCAAAGCTGATGACCATTTACGGCTCTGGCTGCTGGACATCCACCGGCCCGATTCCGGCGTGGTGCAATCGGAGATCGCGCTGGACGATCCCCTAAACCTGGTCGATGACTACACCCAAGCGGCAATGTTGGCGCTCCTCTGGCAGCCGCAGCCGCGCCGCGTCTATGTGGCTGGATTGGGCGCTGGCTGCGTGCCGCTGGTGCTGCATCACTACTTCCCTGACGTGATGATTACCTGTAGCGAAATCGAGCCGGTAGTTTTGACGTTGGCCGAGCGCTTTTTTGCCTTCCAGCGCGATGCGCGCCTGCAGGTCGTGATCGAGGATGGGCGTAACTGGCTGGCCGTTCAAGATGAAGTCTACGATATACTCTTTGTCGATGTCTTTCTCGACCGTGGCTATGTGCCCTACCGCATGAGCACGGTCGAGTTCTACCAACTCTGTTATGCGCGCCTAACGGCAGAGGGTGTTCTGGCCATTAACTTGCTTACCGAGGATCCTTACTTGCCGGCGCGAGTGCAATCGCTGCGCCAGGTTTTTCCAGTGATTTTTGCTTGCCAGGTGGCGGAAGGCAATACGTTACTCTTTGCCAGTCGCAACCATACGCTTGACCATGCGACACTCATTGAACGGGCTAAGATGCTACAGAACACCCATCACTTTGCCTTCCCGCTGGCGACACTCTCACTGGATTTGCGCCAGCAGATCACGATCCCGATATCGGCGTTGGACAAGGCCACACCCTTCTATGATGCGACGCCGCCTGAGGACTACTTTGCGCCGCTGCCTTCCTTTCAAAACCTCATGGTTCCCATTGACCCCGCGCTGCCTTGCCCCTGTGGCTCCGGCCTACGCTTTGGTGCATGTCATGGTATAGACAGGTAACAAAGGTATGGGCGCGGCTACGCAGTTTTTGGATCTGGTCAGCGGTGAAAGGAATAACTTCACCGCTTCATCAGTATCTCTTCTTTTCACACTATTGAACCTGCGACTTTTGTCCCCACGTGGATGGCGACGGCGCCAAACATACGCTCGACATAGAAGACGTGGCGCAGACCGGCATGTTCCATCAGCCGTTGCAATTCGGTGGGCTCCGGAAAGTTGACGGTGCTGTGGGGCAGATATTGATAGGCTTGGGGATCACCGCTAATCAGCCCGCCCAAGATCGGCACCACCCGGAAAAAGTAGAAACGAAAGAGCGGGCCCAGCAGGGAATTGGAGGGCGGTGTTGTCTCTAGACAGACGACACGTCCCCCCGGTTTGGTGACCCGCGCCTGCTCGGCAAAGGCTGCGGCCCGATCCACCACATTGCGCACTAAAAAGCCGCTGACCACCGCATCAAAGGTGTTGTCGGGAAAGGGTAGGGCAAAGGTGTCACCTTGGGTAAAGGGCAAGACTTTACCGGGCAACTTGCCCACGCCGGCTGCCATCATCTCATAGGTAAAGTCGGCGCCATAGGCTTGCACACCCGGATAACGACGCATAGCCGTATAGGCAATATCCCCCGTGCCCGTGCCCACATCAAGCAAAAGGCCATGGGGCGGTAGGTTGCAATAGTCGAGCAATTCACGGCGCCACTCTTGATCCTGGCCCATGCTCATGAGCCGGTTCATGACGTCATAGGTCGCCGCAATCCGGGCAAACATGCGGTTGACGTAGAGTGGTTTGGCGTCTGACGAAGGTAAGACAGGGTTATTCATAGTTGTATTGGTTACTTTAGGCAGCCAATGAACTCGACTGCATTAGACTATATGTGTTGCGTGCGGCGTGTCGCGCACCTTACTGTTTTTGCCGGGCCTTGATGGCGGCAATGGCGGTGGCAGGGTCGTCGGCCAGCACGGCATCGACGCCCAGCCGCAGATAATAGGCCATGCGTGGCTCCGGGGTTGGATCCAGTGGACAGACAATCTTGCCCAGCCGGTGCGCCCACCATACGTAGAGCGGATTGGCATAGAGCAGCGGCCAAAGTGGCCCCAACAGCTCAGCCTTGCCCAGCGGCAGGGGATTCCAGAGCGTAATATTGCCGGTCGGAATGGCCGGTTTCACTGCTTCTACGGTGGCCACATACTCGGGATGAAAAGAAACGATAGCGGTGCGTTCCAACATGCCATAGCGCTCCAACAAGTTCACCAACTGCTCGGCATCAGCTCGATTGGTGAAGCGCGGGTCCTTTAGCTCCAACAAAAGCGGCGTTTGCCCATGGGTCATCTCAATCAGTTCGACTAAGGTTGGCACGCGTGCCATGGTCATTTGGCCATCCGGCGCGCGGCTCTGTAAACGCTTGAGTGCAGCCAACGTAAAAGTATGGACGGCGCCCTGGCCATCGGTCATGCGCTCCACGGTGCTATCGTGAAAGAGCACAATCTCGTTATCTTGGGTGAAGCGCAAATCGGTCTCCAACGCGTCGGCGCCTTGGGCCAGCGCCAGTGCAAAGGAAGGCAGTGTATTCTCCGGCTGTAGCCCGGGCGCGCCGCGATGGGCCACGACATAAGGTCGTTGGCGGCTTTTGCGCTCAGAATGGAATTGGCTCCACGTTAACGAAGTCATAGCCTTGGTTACACCTTCGGCTCCGGCCCTACCGCAGGAACGCCGCCGCTACACCGCCATCTACCGTAAGTGCGGCGCCGGTGGTGCGGCTGGCCCGGGGTCCGGCCAGGAAGCTAATCGCTTCGGCAATATTCTCGGGGTAGACATTGACCTTGAGCGTCGTGCGTTGGCGATAAAACTCTTCCAACTCCTCTGGTTTAATGCCATAACCGCGCGCCCGTTCATTGCGCCACCCTTGATCCCAGATGCCGCTGCCCTGGATTACAGCATCAGGCATGACGGAATTAACGCGAATGCCGGCGGCGCCCCCTTCTTCGGCCAGACAGCGCGCCATGTGTAGTTCCGCCGCCTTGGCCGCACTGTAGGCCGCCGCGCCCTTCCCGGCATAGACACTGTTCTTGCTGGCCACATAGATCAAGCTGCCCCCCATCTTCTGTTGCTTCCAGATGCGGAAGGCTTCCCGGCTAATGAGGAAGTACCCTTTGCCCAGAATATTCATATTGCGGTCCCACTGAGCAACGGTGGTCTCCTCTATCGGTGCAGAAATGGCAATGCCCGCGTTGCTCACCACGACATCCACCCCACCATAGGCCAGCACCACCTCTTCAAAGGCTGCCAGCACCGCCTCTTCACTCGTCACGTCACAGGTGAGCGCCATACCGCGCCGATGGCCATGTTTCTGGTTCAGTTCGTCGGCCACAGCCTGCGCGCCTTCCAGGTTAATGTCAAAGATGGCCACATGGGCGCCATCGGCGGCCAGCCGCCGCGCCGTCGCGCGGCCAATCCCGCTGGCGCCGCCGGTCACAATCGCGACACGGCCAGCCTGCTCGCGGGGGGGCGGTTTGAGGGCCAGCTTATAGAGTTCCAGTGGCCAATATTCCACATCAAAAGCTTCTTGGGGCGTCAGACTCACAAAGTCGGCGACGCCTTTGCTGCCTTCGATCACGGCGATCGCACGGTGGTAGAGCTGGTTGCTCACCTCGGCGCCTTGGGCATCGGGCCCGGTGTTGATCATGCCCAACCCCGGAATGAGCACCACACGGGGGGACGGGTCACGCAATTGATCGCCTGCGCGGCTGCATTCGGCAAAGTAATGGCGATAGCTAGCTATGTAGTCGGCCACGCCTGCGGTCAGCTTGGCCTGGAGGGCGCTAACCCCTTCATCCGGTTGCCAGTTGATAAAGAGGGGCACACGCTTGGTGTGGACCAGGTGATCCGGGCAGGCGGCGCCGATCTGCGAGAATTGATCGGCGCCTTGTGCGTTAACAAATGACAAGGCCCGGTCACTGTCATCCACCTGGAGAATGGCGGCCTGTTCCTGGCTAATCGCCCCGCGCAGGGCTGGCAAGATCTGGCGAAAGATGGCGTTACGCTCGCGGGCCGACACGCTTGGCAGCCCTGCGCTCACATAGATTTTGCGATCACCGCGGCGTTGAACAATAAACTCTTCGGCCTCTTGGATCACGCGGATGGTGTTGTCGTAACAGGGGCGGCAATCATCGGCCCAGGTGACCAGCCCATGTTTGCCCATAATGACCAACTCGGCCTTGGGATTGGCGCGAATGCCCTCGCCGATCCATTTACTCAGCGTAAAGCCGGGTCGAATATAATCGACCCAGACCATGCGCTCGCCCCACAATTCCTGACAGAGGGTCTGCCCATTGGGCGTACAGGCTAGGCTGATGACGGCGTCCGGGTGGGTGTGATCCACATGTTTGGCAGGGGTAAAAGCGTGCAGCAGTGTTTCAATGGATTGGCGCGGCCGCTCCAGCGCATGTGTACAGTGGGAAAGATAGGCGACCATCTCTTCGTCAGTCATGGCCTCACGCGCCATCAAGGGGCGAATCTCGGCCTGACGGAGGCCGGCAAAGCCCTTCTCTGTAATAGTTGCTACATCACTGCCGGAACCTTTGACCCAAAGCACCTCCACCGGTTGGCCCAGATGGTTGGTTTCCAGCAATTTGGCGCTTGTATTACCGCCATAAATATTGACTACAGTCCGATCCCGTCCCAGCAGATTACTGCGGTAGACGAGACCGTCGAGCGCCGGATTTTGCCGCGCCTCGGCTTCGTTCCATAAATTCTGGGGCATGGTTTTACTTCCTTTATTTGAGATTTATTGATAACCACCGCTTGTCTGCACCAGGCCCCGTTCCTCAGCTACCTTCTTGTCATAGCCGCTGGCGCGATAGGCGGCCATGGGATCGACCGGCACATCCAATTCGGTGCGCACTTGGGCCAGCAGGGGACGCACATCAGTGCGGAAAGCGTCGGTAATGATCTGATGGGCCAGCAGCACTTCGCCATTGGCTTGCGCTTCCGCCAGTTTCCCCTGTGGCACACAGAGTGCCTTGGCATAGGCTTCCTGGCAGTTGAGCACCGAGTAGAGCATTGCGCCCACTTTGCCTTCAATATTATGCGCCTGATCGATCATGTAGGCAACATTTTGCGCGGTGGCGCGCACCGTTGCGTCCTGGCTCTGCTCGCCGGCGGCCAATTCATTGTAGATCAGGAAGAGTTCATAGGGATTGGTGCTGCCCACAATCAGATCGTCGTCAGCATATTTGCGGTTGTTAAAGTGAAAACCGCCCAGTCGTCCCTCATCAAGTAAGAAGGCGACAATCTGTTCGATATTCACGCCCTGGGCGTGGTGCCCCAAATCGACCAGCACCTGTGCCTGCGCTCCCAACTTGAGCGCCCAGGCGTAGGCGGTGCCCCAATCGGGAATATCCGTGCTGTAGAAGGCCGGTTCAAAGAATTTGTATTCGATCAACATGCGTCCGCCAGCCGGCAGATGCTGATAGGTCGTGGCCAGATGGGTCTCAAAGCGGCGCTTGCGGGCGATCAGGTTGTCTTGGCCGGCATAGTTAGTGCCATCGGCAAACCAGAGGCTCAACGCGTTGCTGTTGACCTTGGTCATAATCTCGCAACACTCCAACAGGTGATCGAGCGCCTGTTCTTGCGCTGCGCTGTTGGGGCTGCCCAATGAACCGAGTTTGTACTCGTTGTCCTGGAAGACATTGGGGTTGACTGCGCCGATGGTCACCCCTTGCGCTTCGGCATATTGACGCATGGCCGTGTAATCGCCATCTTCGGGTTTGTCCCACGGAATATGGATCGCCACCGAGGGGGCAATGCCGCTCATTTTGTGGACCATGGCCGCGTCATCCATCTTCTGGCGGGTGGTGACCGCAGCGCCGGACCAAGGGAAGGCTTTGAAGCGGGTGCCACTGTTGGCATAGCCCCAACTGGGGGTTTCAATCTTTTGCGCTTTGAGCGCGTTTTTGATCTGTTCGACATCAAGCCCCTGCTCGGTCAGCGCTTCAGCCAAGACGGCGTAGGCTTGGGTGTGATTGCTCATGATTGGTTCTCCTGATTTATGGTGCATGGTGCGAATTGCTTCAATCGTTTCATTACAGCCTAAGACTGCTCCAATATATTAAGTAGCTGTTGGTAGGCTGCATCCCACTGGGAACGGTCGGCGGCGGGTTCATAGGTGCTCACGTCAAAGGAGCGGCGAATGAGATCGCGCCCCTGGGCCAGCGAACCCAGGTGTCCTAGAGCAATGGCCTGCACAATGATATTGCCGATGGCGGTTGCCTCCACCGGTCCGGCGACGACCTGGCGCCCGGTGGCGTCTGCGGTGAGTTGGCAGAGAAGCTGGTTTTGCGTGCCGCCGCCGACAATGTGCACTGGCTCCAGGCGATAGCCCAGGATCTCATCCAACTTTTCCAACACCCAGCGATATTTGAGCGCCAAGCTTTCCAACGCACAGCGTATGATCGCGCCTTTGCTGGTCGGTACAGGCTGGCCAGTGGCCTGGGCGCGCGCCTGAATGCGCGCCGGCATAGTGTCGTTGGGTTCGCTTGGCTTGAGGAAGAGCGGGTGATCAGGGTCGATCACAGCTTGGAAAGGCGCGGCTTGGGCCGCCAACGTGGTCAACTCGCCATAGCTGTGTTCGACGCCTTCACGCGCCCAACTGCGTCGGCATTCCTGCACCAGCCACAACCCAGCCACATTTTTACAGAAGCGGAAGGTGTGGTTAACGCCCCCTTCGTTGGTTAAGTTGTAGGCCAGACTTTGCTCATTCACCACCGCATTAGGCACTTCTGCCCCGACAATCGACCATGTGCCCGAACTGATCCAGGCGAAGTGCTGATTAGCCGCCGGCACCGCCGCCACTGCCGACCCTGTGTCATGACAGGCCGGCGCCACGACCGGCACCGTCTGGCTTAGCCCTAACTCTGCGCCTACCGTCGGCAGCAAGTCATCCAGCACCGTTCCCGCCTCGACAATCTCCGGGAAAATGTGGGTGGGGATCGCTAGCTGCTGCAACAGATCAGTGGCCCAGCCATTGGTTGCCGGATTGTAGCACTGGGTGGTCGTGGCATTGGAGAACTCACAGACCTTGCGCCCTGTCAGCCAGTAGTTGAAGAGATCGGGCATGGTGAGAAAGGTTTCGGCAATCGCTAACGCGGGCGCTTGTTGCAATGTCATCGCCAGCAGTTGGCAGAGGGAATTGAACTGCATAAATTGAATGCCGGTCTGGGCAAAGATCGTGGCGCGGGGGACGCGGGCAAAGGCGGCCTCCAACATGCCATCGTTGCGGCTGTCGCGGTAGTGATAGGGCGCGCCGATGAGCACCCCGTCCCGGTCGAGCAACCCAAAATCAACGCCCCACGTATCAATGCCGATGCTACCGGGCGCGCCGCCAAAAGCCTTGACCGCCAACCCAATGCCTTGACGGATCTCTTGCCAAAGTTGGAGCAGATTCCAGTGCAGGCCACTGGGCAAACGCACCGGCGTATTGGGAAAACGGTGAATTTCAGAGAGGGACAACCGGTCGCCATCAAATGCCCCCCCAATAGCGCGCCCACTTTCGGCGCCAAAATCAAAGGCCAGTAAATTGGTTGTTGCACTCATAGCGAACTGTACACCTCCATGCTGCTATATCTCGGCAATTGAATTGTACTGTGGTTGTGATGAAAACCGGAGTTTCTCTACCAGAGTAATAGGCAGAAGCAAAACTCCGGTTTTTATTCAGAGCTTAGTATAGTTGTTGTACTTTCATCCACTTGTCTTTGGCGCCAGCACCCGCTCCATCGCAAAGGTATCCATAACACGCACATAGTTGTTGCCGCCGAGGCGACCAATCGGCTGGTAGGCTTCGAGCAAGATGCGCCCGTTGGCGTAGAGATCATCCCGCACATAGACGCACTGCACCTCGCCAAAGACAGCCGCGCCACCACCGGGTTGGTCGCTGACTGTCACAATGCGCTGAAGTTTGCATTCAAAGGCAATGGGCGCTTCGGCAACACGGGGCGGACGAATCATCTGGCTCGGCGCCGGCGTCAAGCCAGCCCAGGTAAACTCAGAATGGCCGGGCGGCAAAGGTGTGGCAGTGAGATTCATGGCGGTTGCCGTCGCTACATTGGTGAGATTGACGACAAATTCGGGGATAGCCTCAATGTTGCGCAAGGTATCCTTCTTGCCATCATTGGTCTCCGTCACACCGGGGCAAAAGAGCAGCGTCATTGGGTTGTCACAGACCACGGTGAAAAAGGAAAAGGGCGCGACATTGGGCACGCCGACGGCATCGATGGTGCTGACCCACGCAATGGGGCGCGGCACCACCGCACCGATCAGCAACTTATGGCGATCGGTATCAGTGAGTTGAGTAATATCGAAAAGCATGACAGACTCACAAAGTACGTGAAAATAACAGGTTGATTGACTGTCATGATTTTAGCATGAAATGGGTATGGGAGCGAAACCGTGAAGTGGATCAGGTACAGCGACTTGGCGTGAGGATGACTGCAAAGAAAGATTCCCATGACACAGCAATCGTGATTTCCTGCGTCTACCTGTATAATACAAAAATTCAGCAAATCTTCGGTTTATACGGCGGTTGTGATGAAAACCGGAGTTTGCTACTTGAGTAGTCCCCAAATGGAATACGGTTCATTTGGATTTCGGGTGGTAGAGTCAAAATAATCCCGGAATCTTTGAGAGATTCCGGGATTATTTTGACGGTCGCACCTGGCAACCACATGAGATCCTGTTGAGCCTGGGATACTTCGGTTTTCATGCAAAGCAAAGTATAGATGGTGAAGAATCATGCAAGAGTTGTTACATGACGCGGCAGAGCGCGGTGTCCGCTACCTGGCCGGTATCAACGCGCGTTCGGTTGTGGCGCCCACCGCGGCCGTGACCGCGTTGACTCAGTTTGACGAAGCGCTGCCTGCCGCACCCACAGCTCCAGCCCAGACGTTGGCGCTTTTGGACGAAGTGGGCTCTCCGGCAACGGCCGCCACTACCGGTGGCCGTTATTTTGGCTTTGTCACCGGCGGCGCGCTGCCGGCGGCGCTGGCGGCCAGTTGGTTGGCGACGGCATGGGATAACAACAGTGGCCTCTCGATCATGTCGCCTACGACTGCCAAGTTGGAGGAAGTTGCGCTCCGCTGGCTTATCGATCTGCTGGATCTGCCGCCAACCACCGGTGGGGGCTTTGTCACCGGCGCGACCATGGCCAACTTTACTGCGTTGGCGGCAGCGCGCCATGCCTTGCTGGCCCGCCAGGGTTGGAATGTGGAAGAACAGGGGCTCTTTGGCGCACCACCTTTAACGGTCGTCGTCGGGGCAGAGGTGCATGTGAGTCTGCTTAAAGCGCTCAGTCTGTTGGGATTGGGGCGAGAACGGGTGGTGCGTGTGCCGGTCGACGACCAGGGACGTATGCGCGCTGATGCGCTGCCCTCCTTGGATGAGTGCACTATTCTCTGCCTCCAGGCCGGCAATGTCAACAGCGGCGCCAGTGACCCGCTGGAGCAACTCTGCGCGGCGGCGCGTCAGGCTGGCGCCTGGAGCCATGTAGATGGCGCCTTTGGGTTGTGGGCCGCCGTGACACCTAGCCGTGCCCACTTGGTGACTGGTCTCAATCAGGCCGATTCCTGGGCCACCGATAGCCACAAATGGCTCAACACCCCATACGACAGTGGCATTGTCTTCTGCCGCAACGGTGACCATCTGCGCGCCGCCATGTCCACCAGCGCCGCCTATCTGGCGCAAAGCGATGGTCGTGAACCTTATCATTATACGCCGGAGATGTCACGCCGCGCCCGCGGGGTGGAGGTGTGGGCGGTATTGCGCAGCTTGGGGCGCAGCGGTCTGGCCGACCTGATCGAGCGTTGCTGTGGCTACGCTGCGCAATTTGCGGCGGGGCTGACCGCAGCCGGCTACAGCGTGCTCAACGATATCGTCCTCAATCAAGTCTTGGTTAGCTTTGGCGATGATGCGCGCACCCGCCGTGTGATCGAGGCCGTACAAGCGGAGGGAACCTGTTGGTGTGGCGGCACCACCTGGCACGGCCACGCCGCCATGCGCATTAGCGTCTCTTCCTGGGCTACCACGGCGGCTGATGTAGAGCTGAGCTTGGCTGCCATTCAGCGGGTGGCGCAAAGCATCTACTATAACAATGACCGATGAGGAAAGTACCAACAACAGACGCGGATCCGGTTAACACTGATTCAATCCGCGTTACCTGGATCCGCGTCTGTAAGTGGCGCCATCACCTTCATGTGACATTGTTGAACGGAACACAGCTTAGAAAGAATGACTATGCTTACAGCCCTGAGCGGCATTAGTAGCCAGGTGGAGACGCTCTTAACCGGTCCCTTGCCCATCAACATTAAACGCAATATGCGGATTGAACTGTGGTCGGCGCTGGCCTATGGCATCTTCTACGCCACGACTTTACCCTTTATCCCGGTGCTATTACGGCGGATGGGCGCCACACCCAACATGTTGGCCATCTACACCTCGCAGCAATTCCTGGGTTCGTTATTAACCGCCTTTAGCATTGTGCTTATGCGGCGGCGGCGCACAAAGAGCGTAATTGTGACCTCCTGGCTGGTGGGGCGCTCACTCTTGCTCCTCTTTGCTTTAATTACACGGCCGGAGTGGGTGCTGGTGCTGAGTGCCTGCTTTTGGCTGTTGGAAGCCTTCCCCAACCCGGGCTATATGCGCATCCTGCAGAAGCTCTACCCCAACGAGGTGCGGGGCAAGGTCATGTCCTTTGTCCGGGTCGGACGCATTACCACCGTGGTGCTGGTGACGCCGCTGGCTGGGTGGGCACTCGACCATTTGGGGTACCAATACCTCTTTCCCCTTGGCAGCTTGCTGGGCATTGGCGCAGCCCTGATCTTTATCCGATTAGATCTTGATGAAGGGCCTTTGCCGCCGCGCCAGACCAAAACCTTTACCGAACTGGGCGAAATCCTCCGCCGCGACCGCCGCTTTGCCTATTATCTCCTCTGTTTTGTCTTTTATGGCTCTGGCACCCTGCTGTCGTGGACACTCTATCCACTGGTGCAGGTGGATCGGCTGCACCTCTCTTATTCGGAGTTGGGGTTACTGGGGTTGGCCCAGTCGCTCTTTTGGCTGCTGGGCTATCTCTACTGGGGGCGCCAAGTTGATCGCAAGGGCGGGCTGTGGGTGTTGCGGCTCAATTGCGCCATCGCGGCGCTGGTTCCCTTCTCCTATATCTGGGCCGGCAATGCCTGGATGTTATTGCCGGCCTTTATCACCCAGGGGATTATCAACGCCGGTTGGGATATGGGGCTGATTACCAGCGGCATTCAGTTGGCCAAAGCCGAGAAGGTGACTGAGTACGCCGCGATCCAGACAACAGTGGTGGGGTTGCGCGGCATGGTCGTGCCTATGATCAGTGTTGTGCTGCTCAATGGTGGTCTGAGTCTCAACACGATTTTCGGTATCAGTATTGGCTGTATGGTCATTGCCTGGGTCATGTTTGGACGGGTCGATGCTCCGCTGCCGGCGCTGCCACCGTCCGAAGCACGCTACCAATGGCCCATCCGTTTCCGCTGGCCGAAGCAGTAGCAGATGGCTGTTGGCAGATAGCTGTTGGCTGTTCGCCTCACTAAAAAGTTTCCTGTCAGTGGTCAACAGTCCTTTCTCATTCGTTGCAAAGTCCCGTGACTCCTGCGATAATTGTAGGTAGTCGCGCGGCCTTACAATTCTATTCAGGACGGATCCGCCAATGACGAAGGACCCATGACCCATGACCATTTTCACATTCAGCGAAAGGTTGCTACGATGCGCATTATTGACTCTCATAATCATCCCGACTGGCACGGTCACAATTTGGAAAAATTTCTGCAGAATATGGCAATGTATAACATTGAGCGGACCTGGATTCTCTCGTGGGAGGCGCCGCGGGATGAGTATGTGCCCGATCCTTATCTTAAGGTATCACTGATTCAGGACGGCTACCCTCTGCCCTTTAGCAACTGTCTGCGCTATAAGCAGGCGGCCCCCGACAAGTTTACGCTCTGCTATGCGCCGGACCCACGCCGCCCCGACGCTATCGACCAGCTAGAGGCGGCCATTGCCATTCATGGTGTCCAGGTTTACGGCGAACTTAAGTTGCGTATGATGTATGATGATCTGGACGCGCTGCGTATGTATCGCTTTTGTGGCGAAAAGAAGTTGCCCGTCTTGGTCCATATTGACTATGCCATCGACACGGGGCAACGTTATCCTCGCCCCAACTGGTGGTATGGCGGCGGTATCGAACCTTTTGAACGGGCCGTGCGCGCCTGTCCGGAGACGATCTTTATTGGTCATGCACCCGGTTTTTGGGCCCACATCTCCGGTGATGATCGCTGTGATAAAGAAGTCTATCCCAAAGGACCGGTGCTGCCCGGCGGCAAGGTGACCCAAATGTTTCGCGACTACCCCAACCTCTATGCGGATCTCTCGGCCGGCTCTGCGCTCAATGCCTTGAATCGTGACCGTGAATTCACCAAGGATTTTCTGCTTGAATTCCAAGATCGGATTCTCTATGGACGTGACTACTTTGACAATCGCTTGCAGGAATTTCTAAATGGGTTAGAATTACCGGAGTCAGTCCTACGCAAGCTCTATGCCGAAAATGCACTGCGGCTGGCGCCGATTGTTGTATAAATTTTTGGTGATTAGTAATTAGGTGATTGGTAATTTTGCTCTCCGTGGGTCTGCTCATACACCAATCAACCAATTACCAATCACCCAATCAACCAATCACCAATCAACCAATCACCCAAAAACTAGACGGAGTAACCAATGTCTTATAAAGTAATCCAAGTCGGCACCGGCGGGCAAGGGCGCGCTTGGTGCCAACGCTTTTTGCCGCCCAATGTGGCAGATGGCCTGATCGAGGTGGTGGCCGCGGTCGATGTCAACCCCGATGTGTTGAAGAATGCGCAAGAGTATCTGGGGCTGCCGGCGGCAAAGTGTTATACCGATATGCAGCGCGCCTTTGACGAGAATCCGGCTGACTTCTGCACCATTGTCACGCCGCCAGCCTATCACGAGGCGGTGGTGAATATGGCGCTGGCCCATGACCTGCATATTTTGTCCGAGAAACCAATTGCCGACACCCTGGTTGGCGCCGTGCGCATTGCCGAGAAGGTCAAACGGGCCGGGAAAAAGATGGGCGTCACTATGAGTCACCGCTTCGACCAGGATAAGACGACGCTGCGCCAAGAGTTGCGTTCAGGGCGCAACGGCGCGATCGACTACCTCATCTGTCGCTTTACCTGCAACATGCGCAACTTTGGCGACTGGGGCGCCCACTTCCGCCACACGATGAAGGATGCGCTCATGATTGAAGGGTCAGTCCACCATCTGGACATCCTGGCCGATCTGGCCGGCGCCAAGTGTGACACAATCTATGCCCAAACCTGGAATCCACGCTGGGGTGAATATGGTGGCGATTCGCAGGGGCTGGTGACGATGCACTTTGCCAATGGCGTGCGCGCCTTTTACGAAGGGGCCAAGACCAATGCCATCGGCCTTAACGGCTGGGCCCAAGAGTATGTGCGCGCCGAATGTGAAAATGCCACCCTGATTATGGACCGGAGGCGAGTGGAGCGTCACCCCTACGAGGGTGGGCGTATCTATAAGCGCGAGGGCGAGGGCACAGAGATTCCGTTGCTGGAGCAGGGTAAATGGATGAACACCTGGTTGGTCGAACAATTTGTCCAGTGGCTGGATGGCGGCCCCAGGATGGAGACCAATATTGAAGATAATTTGCAATCGGTGGCGCTCATCTTTGCCGCCATTGAGAGCAGCCAAAGCGGACAGCCGGTGCGGGTGCAGGAATTGCTGGAAACTACACGGCAGCAGGTGCAAGCCGAGTTGGACAGTAAAGCATGAGCGAATCATGCAGGAGTAGCAGCTCGTAGTCAGCGTCCAGCAATAACCTTAGATTTGCTGCAATCTTCCAGGAAGCTGCCAGCTTCCTGGAAGATGAATTAATGTTTAACGATGAATGTTGTGTCACCGCTAGCGGCTCGGATACAACGTCACCAGCACCTTGCTGACACCGCTGCCGTTGCGCTCACCGTCAATCGTGCGGTTGAAGGCTGCATAGAGGTCATAGTTAACCGGTCCTTCCCGGTCCGGCTGGCGGTTGAGCGCAAAGAGATAGGGCGAGTCGATGACCTCAATGCCGCCGCCATAGTTGAGGCCCAACCGTCCATTCGAGATTTCCAGCGCAACGGTTTCCCCAGCGCGCACCACATCGGTCACGGTGCGCAGCAGACGACGGCCATCGGTCGTCTCACGCACCGGGGTGTAGTCGTTGCCATAGATGGCCAGGTCGCCATCCAGGATCTGCACCTCCGCATCGTTGCTCTGGTCACCGCCATCACTTCCATCGCCATTGTTGGAGCTAGAGTCACCGATGTTGACGCTCCAACCCTGAGGCGCACGGTCATAGGTAATGTCAAAGCGCACCCGATCATAGCGACCGGCGTCGTGGACAGACGGATTCAACGTAATCTGTAAGAGGCTCTGCCCATTCCCCTGTTGCAGCGTCCGCACCAGCCCACTGCGATTGCAGTCATTCCAATTCCGCGCCAGGTCGATGGTGCAGGTGAGCGGCTGGGGCTGCGGCACGGGTGTTGGCGTCGAGGTCGGCGAGGGCTGCGCTTGCGTCCCCACCCCCTGCTCCGTGACGGGGCTCGACAACTTGGCCAACTCTTCGCGCACCAGCCGCACCACCAAACGGTCCAGTGTATCGACCGAATAATTCTCCACATCATGGTCGGTCTCCGTGCCGGGACCACTGGCTGGATTGTCACCATCCTTGTAGGTGAGGAAGACAAACTTGCCGCCGGTAAATTGGGCTAGTTGGCGGAAGATATACTCACCCTCCTCGTTGAGATTGCTTGCCCCGACCGGAAAGATCTGAATGCCACGGCGTACCGCATCGATCATATCGGTGTCATAGCTAAAGCCCTCCCAATCGTAGTCGAGGTGGGGCGGTGCGTCGGCGACCAGCACAATCAGACGCACCGTATCCTCAGTCCGCCAGTGTAGATCGTTGAGCGAACGGTGGAGTGCTTCATTGAGCGCCTCCGGTTCATCACCGCCGCCGTCGGCGCGTAACGCAGCCAAGGTGCGCTGGAAGGCATCAAGATCCGGCGTGAAATCGTAAGCGCGCGTCACAAAGGCATCGCCCTGATCCCGATAGGCCACCAACCCATAGCGCACATCCGGTCGTTCCGGCAGCACGCCAATCTGGTCGGCAATGTCGGCCATGGAGGCTTTGAGCTTGTCGATTTCATCGCCCATAGAGCCGGTGGCGTCCATCAGAAAGAGCAGATCGAGTTGGGCATAGTCAAGGTGGGCCGGGTCGGTCAACACAATTGGCCAGGTGCTGTCTTGACCGCGGGCAAAGGTGACGCTGCGGGCGACAAAACCTTTGGTGGCCACTACTCGATATTCATTGGCCCAGTATTCATCGGCCCGGTATTCATTGCTGCGCTGATCATTGGCAGATTGGCCCTGGCGATTGCCTGCCAACGCGCGGGGGTAAAAGCCGACGCGCCCGCCGGCATCGGTGCGTCCGCTAAAGACCAGCGTATCCCCCACATAAATCTCAACCGTAGCGTCATGCACCGGCAACTGCGCCCCGTCGGTCACCTGAATGAGATAGCGTTCGCTCACATCTCGCTGATGCGCATAGACATAGCGATGGCGCGTCAGATAATCCAGGTAATCTTGCCACAGTTCGTTGTCATCGGTGACGCCAGCCGTGACCGGTGCGTAGGATTGGTTGCCCTGGTAGGGTGTAGCATGGGGAGGATGCGGTACACCGTAGCTGCTCTCAGCGGCGCTGCTATCGCGCCCGGCGGCGGGCGCTTCGGCAGGGGCAGCCACCGCGGCTTCTTCGTCACTGGCTGCTGGCGCCGCGGCTTCATTGCCACCCGTTGTTGCTGCCGGCCGCTGCCCTGCCGGCGCCGCCGGCAACGGTGCACAGGCGCTAAAAAGAATGGTAAAGAGCAAGAGCGAGATCAGTAAACTTTGGGAATGGCGTTTTAGGTTGATCATCATTATTTCCTTGATTGGATGCATGTTGTGTGTTGCGTATTGCGTGTTGCGTGACTTGGGGCTAGAAGTTCGACTTTTCCCCAAAGTCGAACTTCTACATGGATTACTGGGCATTGGCTTGAGCATCGCGCAACTGTGTGGCTCGCCAGACCAGGTCAATAAATTCGGTGACGGCGGCGTCTGGACCTTGGGTAGCGCTGAGTTGCGTCTCGACTTGTTGCGCAGTGGCAAGCACCTCATCCAAGGTAGTAGTGCCAGCCCATTCGCTGTTGCGCAGAATTTCGCCATATTGGGCAACGGTGGCCGCCAGTTGAAAGCTTGGCGCCGCGGCGTCAAAGGTGGGGGTAATGGCGCCATAGGTCAAAGTGCGGTTGCTTTCCATCACCTCGCCAGTGGTCAGATCTTGCCAGCGAACATAGACGGTGGCCAGCGGCGCTTGGGTGTCCTGCACAGCGGGCTGCAACACCACTTCATAGAGCGCCGTTACGCTATGACCCGCGCCTACCTCACCACCATCAACCTCGTCATTGCGGAAGTCATCATCGGCCACATCCCGATTCTCATAGCCGACTAGACGATAGCTGGCCACCGTCTCCGGATTGAAATCAACCTGGATCTTGGCATCCTTGGCAATCGTTTGCAGGGTGCTGGTGAGATCATCAACAAAGAGCTTACGCGCCGCCGCAATGTCATCCACATAGGCATAGAAACCGTCGCCCTGATCGGCCAGCTGTTCCATGAGCACATCGTTGTAATTGCCCATGCCTACGCCAACCGAGGTCATGGTGATGCCCTGGGCAGCATATTGGGCAATGGTGGCCAGGATGGCGTCAGGACCGGTCTGCCCCACATTGGCTACGCCATCAGAGATGAGCACCACCCGGTTGATGGCGTTGGGGTTATAGGCGCGCCAGGCCAGTTCATAGCCCATACGCAACCCTGCTTCGGCATTGGTGGAACCGTCAGGCGCCAGACGGCCAATGGCATCGATAATAGTGTTTTTCTCCGCCGCGCTGGTCATGGGCAGCACCGTGCGGGCGCGGCTGCCATAGACGACAATGGCGACGGTGTCAGTCGGGCGCAACTCTTCGACCAAGAGATTAAGCGCGCGTTTGGCCAGCCCCAAGCGATTTTCCATATCCATAGAGCCGGAGACATCTATGACAAAGGTGAGCGCCACATCTTTGCGCGCGTCGGCGGGAATGTCATAGCCTTGCAGGCCGATGCGCAACAGGGTGGTGTTGCGTCCTTCCCCCATAGGCGAAGGGCCAAAGGGCGTGGGCGCGGCATCCATTGTGATGCCAAAGGTTGCAGCGGCGTCTGGGTAGGGATAGTGATAGTCAAAGTAGTTGACCAATTCTTCAACCCGCACCGCATCTGCCGGCGGCAAATTGCCATCATTGAGATAGCTACGCATGAGCGTGTAGGTGCCGGTGTCCACATCCATACCAAAGGTGGAGAGATGATCCTGGCTTGTCGCCACCACGCCGTTGACGCCATAATCGGCAAAGTACATGGCCGTGGGGGCGGCCTCCGCGACAACGCTTTGGGCCGCCGGCGCAGCGTAGCTATAAGTGGCCTCACCACCCGCGCTGCCACCTTCGCTTGATGCCGGCGCCGGGGCATAACCGCTCGCACAACCGCTGACGATGGCGGCAAGTAGACTGAAGCTGATAAGTTGCTGTTTGAAGTTGCTGGTAAACATCTTGAGACCTTCCTGTATGATCAAATGATTTAAGAATAGTTTGCGCCCAATAAATCCATTGTCGTTTGTGGCGGTTGCGGTGTAATCCATGCTTCATTGTCGGCGCTGGTATGCCCTTAGGATGACAGAAATTTTGTGCAGAACAAGGGCCAGATCTGTACCATTGGGGGTGTACCATGTAATGGTACAGGGGTGGAACTTGTGTAGGAGGGTCTTTGCAACAACGTGGCACAGCTGAAACTGGCGACTGAGAGCGAGAAGCCGCGCCTTAGAGGCTAGATGCAGAACAGGGCACGCGCGAACTTTGCAATTGTCCTAATTCGATGGTGTTGAGCCCTTGACAGAAAGCGCTATGCTCTCTATACTACCGTCCTGACGCAAACCCCCTGGCACCGCTTCCTGGCCAAGGCCATGGAACTGGCGGTCAGTCAGGAGCAGATCGGCGTCGAAAGCGAAACGGCCATCAGCCGAGAACCGCCGCGAGTCGATCTGGTTTTACTGCGGCGCGAGACGGCGGCGTGGACGGCGGCGCAACGGGCGCTGTTGCCGGATGGCGTGCGCGAGTCAAGCGCACGCTTCGTTTTGTGGGAGTTCAAGTATACCGAATCCCTGACCTTGGACGCCATCCGGCAAGCCCAGGCTTACGGCTACTTTTTTCACACCACGCGAGGGTTAAAGCCGAGAGCAGTGCAAATGTTTATCCTCTCGGCGAAGACACCTCAGGCCAAACGGTTGGCGGCCTTTGAGTATGAACCGACCGACATGGCCGGCGTTTATCGTAGCCGGAATCTCTTTACAAAAGAGATTCCCTTGTTGGTGTTGAACGAACTGAGCGATGCACCTCACAATGCGTTGGTGAAAGTTTTCGCAAGTCGCAAAGCCGAAAAAGCCAAAGCCTTTCGGCTGTTGCGCGAGCATTGGCAATTACCCACCGCGTTGTTGACGTTGTTAGAGGTTTTACAGGCAATTTGGTCGCTACCGGAAGGAGCCACGATGCAAGAGATATTGACACCCGAACGGGTCATGGAGATCGGTGAAGAGTGGAAACGCATCTTTCTGAGCAACCTCTCGCCGGAGGAATTGGACACCTACATCGACCCCGCCTACAAACAGAGTTTGCTGCAAGCCGGTCAAGCCGAAGGCCGTGAAGAAGGTCGTGAAGAAGGACGCGAAGAAGGCCAGCTTCTTGCAACGCGCCAGATGATTGAGCAGATTCTGCAACGGCGCTTGGGGACAATGTCGGTGGCCGTGAGCGAGCGGCTGCATGGCTGCACCTTGGCCGAATTGAATGCCCTCGTCAACCTGGCGCTAGATGCGGAGACGTGGGAGGCATTTGCAGCAGCGTTGCCGGCGCATCCGGCTGATGCCTAACCGAGGCAAAGGGTGTTGAGCCAGCAACGGCTCAACACCCTTTTTAATTGTCGTTGACAGATCATAAGTATACCCGCTGTTCTTGATGGCAAAGCGGTCGCACAGCGACATGGCATGGGCGGGGAAGCTGCCGTTCATCGTTTGGCCCGCGTTTTCATAGCTGGTCAAGCGCCCGACACTGTCATAACCGTAGCTCTTGCCATAGCCGGTCAACAGGCAATTCTGGGCGTCGTAGGTGAAGTTAAAGTGCCGAAGTTGTAGTGACTCTTGACATTGCCAAACGAGTCATAGAGATATTCCAACCACAAGCGGTCTGTGCCGCCGGCCGTCGTCCCTACTCGGATCGACCAGAGCGGCCATTGCTGTTGCCATCACTGCCCGTCCACGGTCGATAGGGGCGCGTGTGCCAGAGGTTGCCGCCTAGTGGGAAACGCATCTGCGTCAACCGCCCGGCCTCATCGTAGGCGACACCGGTGGTGATGCCGCCGCCGCTAGCTGTGCCATCCACCAAGGGCGTGGTGGAGAGGCTGGTCGTCAGCCGGTTGGGCAAGCCCATGCTGTTGTAGGTGGTCGTCACCACTTCGTTGCCGGGGTAGGTGACCGTGCTGGGGCGCAGGTAGCTATCGTAGCCATAATAGGTGTTGTAGTAGGTGATAGGGGCGCCGGTGATGTTGACCTGCTCCTGGGCCAGCAGCCCCACGCTGTTGTAGTAGAGCCACTTGCTGTAGCTGCCGGTGCTCACATAGGTCAACTGGCCGCGACTGCGGTTGCTGCTGCTGTGATTCTGGTCATAGCCATAGCTGACATCATAGGTGGGGCTGCTGGGACAACTGGTGTCGGCGCGGAAATGTTTGCCCGCCAGCCACTGGTAGCTGTCATCGTAGAGACAGATGGTCTTGCTGCGTGCGTCGTGCTCAAAGGGCCCCCGGCGCGTCAGCTTACCCTGGCAGTCATAGGCGTAGCTCCAGGGGCCCAGGTCGGGGTCGGTCATGGTCAGCTTGTGGCCGGCCAGGTCATAGCTCATGGTGGTGTTGCCGATGCCGCTAGGATGGGTCACCATAAGGAGGTCGCCCCGGACATTGTGAGCCAGCGTCTCTTCCGCCTCTTGGACCCAAGCACCGCCAACCATTCCGGGTTGCGGGCGGTGGAGCCATACTTTCGCAAAAATAAGACCGGCATCTCTCAGATGCCGGTCTTATTGAGGCCGTTTATTATTCGAGAGGAGAACGATTCTTACTTCCGAATATAGGGCATATAGATCACGACGCCATCATTGTCTGTAATCACCCCCACGCCCTGGCTGTCGGCCAAGGTGGCGTTGATCGGGTTGTTCAGGTTGACAAAGAATTGCTCGTCCTCCTCTTTGCTACTATCATCAATGACCTTGACAATGACCGCAGCGCTGGTTTGGCCGGCTGGGATGACCACCGTGAGATTGACTATGGCCGTGTAGTCCGCCCCGGCGGTCGCGCTGTTATCGGCCGTGTTGACCGTGACTGTCACCGCACGCCCACTTTGGGCGCCCAGGGTGATGATAAAGGTGGCATCGCCGCCACTTTCATTGAGAGTTACATCGTTGATGGTGAGCGATGGCGCTGGGTCATTGTCGACGATCTTGAGTGTGGCTGTAGTGACACTGCCCAACACTGCGCCAGCCGGACTGCTGAGCGCCAACACGACTGTTTCGTCATCTTCATCCAGCATATCGTCCGTAATCGGCACGGTAAAGGTGGCCGAGGTCTGGCCGGCGGGAATGACCAACGTAGCATTGACCGCAGTATAGTCACTCCCCGCGGTGGCCGTGCCTTGTGTTGTGGATTGATACAAAACGGTTACATTCCCGGCCGGGTTGGGAATGTCAAGTTTGACGGTGATGGTCGCTTGCCCGTTAGCTTCATCAACGCTAAATTCGCGGTTGGCAAAGCTGACTTGGGGCGCTTGCACCGTGACCGACGCAACATCTGTATCATTGGTCACCGTAATATCTTCGCGGGCGCGGATAGTGGCCGTATTGGCAAAAGTGGTCCCTGTGGCCGTAAAGGTGGTGCGACCGCGCACCGTCAATGTGCCCCCTTGCCCCGGCGCAATGTTGGGGAGCCGCCAGACGTAGGGCGCACCTGATGTCACCGTCACCGGTACGCTGCTAACGTAGCTCACATCGGCCAGCTTGTCCAGCGGCAAGGTGTCGGTCAGCCGAATGCGGGTGGCGGTTTCCGGGCCAATGTTGCTAAAGGCCAGCGTGTAGGTAACGACCGCACCGGGGAGGACCGTGCCTTGGTTGACGGTTTTACTCAGGGTCAGGTCAGAAACACAGTCATTGTTGCGATAAAGGCGCACAATGGGGCCGCTGTCGCCACTCCCTTGGAGCAGCAGGTCGAGATCACCATCGCCATCATAGTCGTGCCAACTGACCGCACCATGAAAAGCATTGTCAATCGTCCAAGGAGCGTCGACAAAGCCGCTGAGACCGCGGTTGTTGAGCAGCTTGGTCACTGGCGTCGCCCCATTGGCCGTGCCGGTCAGCAGCAGATCCAGGCGATTGTCATTGTCATAGTCGCCCCAGGCCACCGAACCCTGGCTTAAACCGGTAATGTTGGTCGTGACGGCGCTAAAGAGATTGGCGCCATCATTGCGATACAAGGTTGTAAAACGGCTGCTGCCATCGCTGGTGCCCAGCAACAGAAAGTCAGGATCGCCATCACTGTCATAGTCACCCCAGGCGACCGCGCTGTCATAGAGGCTAGGTAGACTTAGCGCCAGGTCGGTAAAGTGACCGCCATCGTTACGATAGAGTCGGGACACACCGGTGGCGCCGTCGGTAGTGCCGGTGAGCAGCAGATCCAGATCGCCATCACCGTCGGCATCAGCCCAGGCTACGGCGCCCCGGTAGATGCCAACCAGGCCGGCGTTGACCAGCGTAAAGAGATTGGCGCCGTCATTGCGGTAAAGGCGGGTGCTGCCGCTGGCGTCATCTGCCGTGCCGGCCACCACCAGGTCGAGATCGCCATCGTTGTCATAGTCGGCCCAGGCCACGCTGCTCTGCGCCAGGCCCGTCAGAGCGACTGGGACCTCGCTAAAGAGGCTATTGCCATCGTTGCGATAGAGGCGCGTCGTGGGGCCACCGGCGCTGGAACCGCTCAGCAGCAGATCCAGATCGCCATCCTTGTCATAGTCACCCCAATCAGCCGCACCATCATAGAGATCAATTAATGTCACACCAAGCGCAGTAAAGAGATTATTGCCATCGTTGCGATAGATACGGCTCTGCCGCGCCACACCATCGGGCGAGCCAAGCACAACGACATCCAGGTCGCCATCCTTGTCATAGTCGCCCCAGTCCATGGCGCCACGGGTGAGCGCGGGCAGGGCCGTATTGATGGGTTCAAAGGTGGAGATACAGCGCTCGTCCACATAACGCCCTGCCACATATTGCCATTGATAGGGGGTTAAGGGCGCGCCGGCCACGCTCTGTAGTCCCGCTTTGCCGATCACATTGACCACTTCGCCGTGGTGCATGGGGGTGCTCGCGGTAAAAGTCAGCGTGCGCCGGAGGCTGTCATAGCTGACAACCCCGCTATGCAACCCGCTCTGCTGGCCATAGATCGCGACATTGGTGACGGCGACCGTGCTGGTCAGTACATCAGCGTCAAAGGTGGCCTGGATGAGGCTGCGTAACGGGACATTGACCAGCGTGGGCGAACTGGGCACGGTGGCGGTAATGTGGAAAGGCCGGCCAACCAGGGCATTGGCCAGGTTATTGGTTAAGGTAATGTCATGGATCGCAGTGATGATGGCGGTGTTGGTAAAGACCACCCCCGGCGTCCCCGGCAACACTTCCGCGGTGAGGGTGATCATGCCCCCCGCGCCGATTGCCAGATCACTGACCTGCCAGCGCTTGCCCGTTGCGGCGTTGGTGTCGGTAATGGCGACGCCGGCGCCAATGGTGGCGCTGACAACGTGGAGATTGGTCAGGTCTGCCGGGATCAGGTCAGTCAGGACCACGCCCAACGCCGGTTGCGGACCGGCATTACTAAAGCTGATGGTATAGGTGATCATCTCGCCTGCGACCGCGGCGGTGGGGGTGACGCTCTTGGTCACATTCAGGTCCGAAATACAGTTGGTGTTGCGGCGCAAGGTGGTCAGTGCGCCGCTGTCGCCAACGCCGGCCACGATGAGATCCAGATCAAAGTCATCGTCATAGTCGCCCCACATGACTGCACCGCCGGCAACGCCAGGCAAGTTGGCGGGAAATTCGGTAAAGACACCGCCCATTTGCCCGTAAAGCGTGGTAATGCGGCCACTGTCGGTGGCGCCGCTCAGCAGCAGATCGAGATGACCGTCATTGTCATAGTCGCCCCAGGCTACGGCCCCATTGTCAACCTGCGGCAGCGCCGGGTTGAGGGCGCTAAAGCTGCCACTGTTATTTTGGTAGAGCTGGGTTAGCCGTCCGCCGCCGGTGTTGCCGGTGATAATCAGATCGAGATCGTGGTCGTTATCATAGTCGCTCCAGGCCGCCGCACTGCCGTTCACCGCGGTAAGGCCGGCGTTACTGGCGGTGAAGACCCCTGCGTGGTTGGTGTAGATTTCGGTTAGCCGTCCGCCGTCGCTGTCGCCGCTTAATAGCAGATCGAGATCGCCGTCATTGTTATAGTCACCCCAGAGCGCCACGCCATTGTCGATGCCGGGCAGCCCGGCATTCACGGCAGCAAATTGGTTGTTGGTGTTGGCGTAGAGGCGCGTAATACGGCCAGCGGTGCTGTTGCCGGCGACCAGAATATCCAGGTCGCCATCATTATCATAATCTGCCCAAGCCACGGCGCCATTGGTCACCGCCGGCAAGGTGGTGCTGACGGCGGTAAATGTGCCACCATTGTTGCGGTAGAGATTGATGAGCAGCGCGCTGCCGCCATTGCCGGAGAGCAGTAGATCCAAGTCACCATCCCGATCATAGTCGCCCCAGGCGGCCATGCTGTTATCGACATTGGCAAAGGGGCCGTTGACAACAGAAAAGTTGCCGTCGCCGTCGTTATGATAGAGGCGGCTCAGTCGCCCACCGCTGCTTTGGCCGGTGATAAAGAGATCGACCAGGCCGTCCATGTCATAGTCGCCCCAGGCCACATCGCCATTCTGTATAGCCGGCAGCGTTGGGGCCATCGGGGTGAAATCACCGACACAGCGGGGATTGGTCTGATTGGCGACAAATTGCCACTGATAGGGCACAAGCGGCGCGCCGCCAGTGCTCAGCAACCCTTTGGCGCCGATGACGCTGAGCACTTCGCCGGCGCGGGGCAGACGGTTGGTGCGGAAGCTATAGGTGCGGGTGTTGACGTTGTAGCTGGGCGCGGCTTTGGCCAAGCGCCCGCTTTGGCTGCCGTAGACGACAAGCGTCGCATCGGTGGCGCTATTTTGGTTGAGCGCGGCATCAAAGGTGGCTCGGATTGTATCATTCAGGTGTGCCAGCAGTGAACCATTGCCCGGCGGTGTGGTCTGTACAATTTGAAAGGGCACGGTAATGGCCACGGTCGCCGTGTTGTTGGTAAAGGTAATATCTTTCGCCGCAGCAATGCGGGCGGTGTTACGGTAGATCGTTCCCGGCGTTGGATTGAGGTCCCCGGTGATGGTCATGACGCCCCCTTCATTGACCAGCAGATCACTTACCTGCCAGCCATAGGGTGGCGTCGCGCCCGAATTGACAATGCTGACCCCGGAACCAATCGTTGTGCTGACGATCTGCACGTTGGTAATGGCGCTGGGGAGCACGTCAGAAATAATTACACGTGTGGCAGTAAAGGGACCGCTGTTGGTAAAGGTCAGCGTAAAGGTCACTGGTTGGCTGCTGAGCACAACCGTTGGGGTTACACGCTGGTTAATTGCTACATCCGAGGGGCAGTCATAGTTGCGGTAGACGCCAGTGACGATGCGGTTGTCGGCCAGCCCTGTCATCAAAATGTCCAAATCATAGTCGCCATCGTAATCGCCCCAACTGGCGGAACCAAGACTGACGGCAGGCAGATCGGTGGGGAAGAGCGTGAAGGAACCTCTATCATTTGTGTAGACCAAGGTTGTGGCATTTTCGTTTTCGTCCTTACCGTTAATCAGGAGATCCGCGTCGCCGTCGTTGTCATAATCCCCCCAGGCCACCGCGCCATCGGCCACACCTGTCAAGCCGGCGCCGATGTCGGTAAAGGTGCTGTTCCCGTTATTGTGGTAGATGATGGCGAGGGCGCTGACATTTTCCGTCCCGCCGGTGAGAATAATGTCCTCGTTGCCATCATTGTCATAGTCACCCCAGGCCACGGCGCTGTCGCGCACACCGGTGAGGCTAATGCCGCTATCGGTAAAGAGATCGCTGCCGTCGTTGCGGTAGATCTTGGAAATGGCAGTGGGGCTGGCGCCGCTGAGGAGCAGGTCGGCATCGCCGTCATTATCATAGTCGGCCCAGTCGGCAGAGGCATTGTTCACGCCAGTAAAGGATGCACTAGAGGGCAAGAAGCCGCCATGTCCATCATTGCGATAGAGCCGGGAGGTTAACCCGGCGTCGCTCTGGCCAGTAACAAAGATGTCCAGAAAACCATCGTTGTTGTAATCGACCCAGGTCGCTTCACCCAACCAGATACCGAGCAGTGAGGCGTTGGTATTCTGGAAAATATTGTTGCGATCATTGCGGTAGACGCGCGTGATCAGGCCAAAGAGGCTATTGCCGGCCAGCAACAGATCCAGATCGCCATCGTTGTCGTAGTCGCCCCAGGCCAACGAACCTTCTTGGACACCGGGCAGGCCAAGGTCGAGGGCGGTGAAACCGGTCTCCCCATCGTTGCGATAGAGCCGCGTTTCGCGCAGCGTTTCCGGCTGACCGGTGACTATTGCGTCCAGATCGCCGTCGAGGTCATAATCCCCCCACGCCGCGCTGCTGGACCAGACCTCGTTAAAGTCGCGCTCGTTGTGGAGGAAACCCTCAATACAGCGCCGTTCAAGGTGGTTGGCCGTAAAGCGCCATTGATAGGGTGTTAACGCCACGTTGGAGCCATCCTTGATGGCGTTGGTGGCAATAATGGTGATCACCTCACCTTGTTTAAAGGCTTGGTCGGGGGTAAAGATGACTGTTTGCGCGCCATTCGCAAAGCTATAGGCGCCGCTCAACCGTCCTTGTTGGCTCCCTTGTACGATAAAAGTTTGCGCGGTTACCGTAGCCGCGTTGACAGCATGGTTAAAGGTAGCCTGAATGGTGTTGGTCAAAGAGATGCTCTGTTGCAGATCACCCGGATTGGTCGTCGTAATGGTAAAGCCACCTTGGCTCAGCGGCGCTGCTGTGGTTTTGGCAAAGGCGCTCTCTGTCCACCAAAGCAAGGCAAAACATAAAAATGGAATGACAATCAGAATCACTTTGCGAAATTTATGCATAAAATTTACCTTTTGTGTAAGTAAACGGACATAAACTCTATTGAAGCGTACTGTGTCAACAAGGGCAATACATAATTTTAACGAAATCTTACACTTTACCTCGGCCAAATAACTGACCTGGCTTACAGACTTTTGAAACGCAGATAGTGGTTAAGGGAAAATATGGGTAATGATAAAGTATTCATTGTTTTCCATGCATGGCGTTATTTGTGGTAAAATGCACAAAGGTGACGTTCGTGCCATAGGCGACACAGCCGTGTTATGATAGGAGTTAGGAAAAGGCGGGAATCAGCTATGCTAGAAGCAAAACGCTATACACAATTTGCCTGGGGTGTGTTGGGGATCAATCTGGTGGTGATTTTGTGGGGAGCGGTGGTGCGCGCCACTGGGTCCGGGGCCGGGTGTGGCAGCCATTGGCCCCTATGCCAAGGGGAGATCATGCCGCGCGCGCCCCGGATCGAGACAATCATTGAGTTTTCCCATCGCTTGAGTAGCGGCCTCGCGTTGGTCAGTGTCCTCGTGTTGCTGATCTGGGCGCTTCGCCGTTTCCCGGCCGGCCATATTGTGCGCAAGAGTGCGCTGGCCTCGCTGATCTTTATTCTGTTGGAAGCGGTGATTGGCGCCGGCCTGGTGCTGCTGGAATATGTCGCTTTTAACCAATCGGTGGCGCGTGCGTATTGGATGGCCGGCCATCTGATCAACACCTTTTTGTTATTAGCCGCACTCACGTTGACCGCCTGGTGGTCAGCCGGTCATGCCCCCTGGCAATGGCGGCGCCAAGGCGTGTTGGGGTGGCTCTTGGGCGCCGCGCTGGTGGCGCTCATGGTGCAGGGGGCGAGTGGCGGCATTACGGCCCTGGGCGACACCCTGAACCTGGCCGGCGGCATTGCGCCGACTGAGTCGGTGTTGGTTGGTCAATTGGTGGCGCTGCGGATCTATCACCCAATCCTGGCCTTTTGTGTAGGCGGGGTAGTGGCGCTGGCGACGTGGAGCGCGATGCAGCAGCGGCCAGGACCGGCCACTGTACGTTGGGGTCGTCTCTTGATTGGCCTCTTTGTGGTCGAACTGGTATTGGGCGCCGTCAACGTGGCGCTTAAGGCGCCGGTGACGATCCAGATTGTACATCTGTTGCTGGCGGATCTGCTGTGGATTACGCTGGTCCTGCTGACGGCTTCAACACTCGTACCGCAACCGACGGCGGTGCGCGCGGTGCCAACACCGGCAACAGCAGGCGATTAGTCGTAAGCCGCAAAAAGGGTGCGTCCCAAATGTGATACCGCTGGCTAATTATTAAACCCAGGTTGAAACCACGCCCTAGATTCTCTCATCACATCTGCTCGCAAGATGTGATACCAGATTCTCTCATCACATCTGCTCGCAAGATGTGATACCAGATTCTCTCATCACAGCTGCTCGCAAGATGTGATACCAGGGCTCCCGCGGGTGGCAGATTTGCGACTCACCACCTTACTTGTCAAGTACACTTTGTCGCGAAGAACCAAAATGACACTCTTACAGGCCCAAAATGAAAGGATTATGCTACCCTGGCAAAACTTCCCTGGCACTGTAACAGCTTGGACAGAGCTATGGACGGTAAGAAAATCTTAGTCATTGACGATGATGTTAGTTTAGGACAAGCGATTAAGCTGACCTTTGCACGCGCCGGGGCCGAAGTCTATACAGCGGTAGATGGGCGCAGATGACTTTGTGACCAAGCCCTTCAGTCGTAATGTCTTGCTAGCGCGAGCCATGATGCGGCGTATGGAGGTCTCTTTGGGAGCAGATCTCCGTTCCCCAAATATGTGTTGACCGAGCGTGGGGTTGGCTATCGGTTTGAGCGCCAGAAGCCAGGATAGCGCGTTATAGTAAAGGTTCATTCGGGAAATTGGCAGAGCGGTACCGCTCTACCGATTTACTTATCTTCCTATCTACCCATTACAAAACAGCGACAATTGTAAAAAACATTAACGAACTGGCGAGGCCACCCATCGCGCCACCAATCATTCCCGCAGGGACACCCAACTTGTGTGATTCTCCATACCCCTGTTGAATCAGGTGCAGCAGAATTCCCCCCACCATTGCCCCCAACAGTAAGCCACCACCAATCATGAGCCGCTGATAGCTCCCTGCTACCCAGGCCAGCCACTCGATTAAACCCAGCAGGCGTAGCAGCAGCCACAATACAGGAGTCGCCAATCCGCCGACGAGCAGCGCGAGCAGCGCCCCCAGAAAAAGAAGCACCGCCTGTCCAATGATTTTGCCAATGGATTCCATACGCAATTTACCCTGGATCCTGATCCCACGAACCGCCGGCGAGAAACCCTCCGTCAACAGTTATCGCCGCGCCGGTCATGTAAGAGGAAGCCGGAGAAGCTAACAGCAACGCGGCGCCGACCAATTCCTCCGGCTGTGCAGGGCGACGCATGGGAATGCGGGCATGAAGCCAACGGCTGCGCTGTTCATGTTGCCAGAGCGGCTCCGTCAACGGCGTGCGGACAAAGCCAGGGGAGAGCAGGTTGACCTGGATGTTATCTGCTGACCACTCGACCGCCATTACCCGTGTCAGTTGCGCCATGCCCGCCTTGGTCGCGCCATAGATAGAGACGCCGTCCAGGCCATAGGTAGTGTTGAGCGAGCCGATGTTGATGATCTTGCCGCCACCCTGCGCCTGCATGAGGGGATGCACTGCCTGACAAAGAAAGTAGACGCTGCGCAGATTGACTGCCATGATCGTCTCCCAATCATCCTCGGTAACCTCAGCAACGGGCTTGCGTCGATTCATCCCTGCGCAATTGACCAAAATATCGAGCCGCCCCCATTGGGTATGGGCTGCCGTGACCAGTTGACGACAAGCTTCTACCGTGGTGAGGTCGGTGCTGAAGGGGGTGGCGACGCCACCAGCATCCGCAATTGCACGACAGACCGCGGTCACTTTTCCCTCTGACCGCCCGGTGACCCCAACCATTGCGCCGGCTTGGGCAAACCCCATTGCCAGCGCCTCGCCAATCCCGCCGGTGGCGCCGGTAATGAGCGCAGTTTTACCGGTGAGGGAAAAGAGTTGAGCCAGAAATGATTGCTCGTTCATGCTCATTACCCTTGTGCGTTGATCCTTATAGACACATTATTTAACCCTGCACAATCTACCAAAGAACTCAATGCCGTGAGATTGTGCCAGGGTTCAGTGCCATCTCTTTTAGTTCAGGTCCGCCAGCGCTTTTACCATACCGGCGCCACATTGCTCCCATGCAGCAATGATATGGTCATATTCCGGCTCGTTGGCGCAATTTTCCACCATGTCCCGTTCATCCAGCCAGGCGACGGTGCGTTGCACGCCCTGCTGCCAGGGAATGGTATAGTGAAACTGAAGATCACGGTGAGCAGCGCTGTTGTCAAAGATGTTGTTGTACTGAAAGTTGAGTTCGGTCCACGCCGCAGCTTTAACGGCTTTGGCCAACAGGGTGGAGGGAATATGGATCAGGGTAGGCGCGGGTGCGCCCAAAGCCGCCGCCACCTGTTGGTGATGCTGGTTCCAGGTCAGCCACTCTTCACCGGCGACATGATAGCTCTGCCCGTAGGTGCGCTCGTTGCCAATGGCGTGGACAAAGGCGCGCGCCACATCATCAATGTGACAGGAACCCCAGAGTGACTGGCCATCCCCGTGGACGATAATCGGTTTTCCCTTACGGATGCGGTCAATATAGGTTGTGCGTCCGCCTAGGGAGTGGAGAATGCCCCGACTTTCGCCATAGGTGTAGGCCGGACGCAGGATGGTTACTAGAAAGTCACTATTGCTATGGGCAGCGTGGAGAATTTCCTCACATTCCGCCTTGTGATAGGCGTAGGCAAAGGCCGGTGTGGGCTTGCGTTCCGCCGCTTCGGTAATGGGATAGCGCGCCGCCGGTTTGGTGTAGACGTCAACCGTGCTGGTGAAGATATATTGACCGATACGGCCACTCAAGGCATGGACCACACTCTCCGCTTCGTCCGGCAGATAACAGCACATATCAATCACACAGTCAAACTCGCCGGCTTCACGCATCTGCCGCTCAAAGCGCGAAAAATTTTTGCGGTCGCCGTGGATGACATTGACATAATAGGGCAGGCGCAGTTCCGTATGCCCACGGTTATAGAGGGTGACATCGTCCACGCCCCGTTCCAGCAACAGCCGTGTAATCGCCGTGCTAATCAAACCCGTGCCGCCGATGAGTAAGATGCGCATGGTTGAGTCCTTTGGGTGAAATGTTAGTTGTTTGCAATACAGTGCGTTCTATTGCAGAAAGAGACAGATGGTACTGCACTTTCACGCGCCTTCATTGTACCATACCCTGCAAGGGCGGTATAGTCCATAACGAAAAGGGGTGCGTTTCCGCTTTGGGGAAGTGCTCGGCTGCGCGGGCCCTCCAGACAGAGGCATGATCATTACGTTAAGCTGCGCACGCTCTGCCCCCTCTTGAAAGGCGGGCACCCCAAAAGTATTGGCTACTAAAATTTGAGTTTGTGCCCTTAGCTGCGTTTGGTCAAACGCAGCCACCAACGTTGGAGTGTGCCGACGATCCCGTGGGGGAAAATCAGTACAATCACAATAAAGATCATGCCTAACAGCAGCGCCCAGCGTTCACCAATATTGATTGCCACGCCACCCAACGTGATCACCGTATTGCGCAGCGCCTCTTCGGTCAGATGCAACAGAAACGCACCGATGACCGGTCCAGCCAGTGTGCCGGAGCCGCCGACAATGGTCATAAGCAGCGGCGTCATAGTAAAGTCGAGACCGAGCAGGCCAGGGTTGGCCCCTTTGAGCGCCAATCCACGCAGTACCCCAGCCAGCGCGGCCAGCACGCCAGCCAGTACGATGGCGATTAGCTTAAAATGAAAAGTGTTGTAGCCTATCATTTGGGCCCGCTCCTCATTGTCGTGCAGCGCGCGCAACACACGTCCTGTCGGTGAGTTGAGCACCCGCTGCACCAGCCAGTAGGCCCACGCCAGCACGGCCAAGGTCAGGTAATAAAATCCCAGCCGATTTTGCACCAGGTTGAGCCAGTCGGGGACAGTAAAGGTGAAGCCATCTTCAGCGCCGGTCCACGTCACCAACAGCCGATTGCCGGCCAGTAGATAGAAGACCTGGGCAAAGGCGAGGGTAAAGAGCGCAAAGTAGAGGCCCTTGATGCGCAGGCCAATCAAGCCTTTGATGAGCGCAATCACTACGCCCACCACCAGCGCGCCCAGAATGGCCAGCCACCAAGGCGCCGTCAGAAATTTCAGCAGCAGCCCAACCGTATACGCGCCCATGCCAAAAAAGGCGGCGTGGCCAAAGGAGACGATGCCGGTAAAGCCAAAGAGCAGGTTATAGCTAATGGCCAACAGCGCCATGATAAAGGTGTCAATCAGGATCGATTCCCAGAAAAAGGCGCGCCCTCGCACACAGACCGACGAATCGGTCTGCCAGCCAATGAAGAAGGGCAAAGCGATCAGCCCAAAGAGCACCAACAGTGGCCAACCATGATGGACAGCCGCCAGCGCATCGGCCGTGTGACGACCGGCCAACCATTGCGCCGCCAGCACCCAAAGCAGGAAGAGGCCAAATTCAACCAACAGAAGCGCAGTCACCGGTGTCCATCCTCTGGCGCAGTAGACCGAGGTGGCGGCGCTGTGCCATGCGCCGAAACCGGTGGTGGCGGGATCAGGTTGGCCGGCCACCAATGCAAAAAGATAAGGAATGGCAACCAAGAGCGCCAGAAACCACCAAGCGCGTACAACTCTATGCAGGGCAAAGGCCATGATCTACTCCCTGCCAAAGAGGCCAGTGGGTCGCACCAGCAGCACGACAATCATAAAAAGCAGAATGGAGATGCTGGCCAGGATCGGCGTATTGAGGTATTGGATTGAGATCTGTTCCGCCGTTGCCCGCATCAGGCCCACCAACAGGCTGGCAATGGCCGTCCCCTCATAGCTGCTCATACCGCCGATGACAATGACAATGACGGCGGTGAGCAGAAAGTCGGTGCCCATGCCGGGGTAGGCGCCCAGAAAGGGGGCTGCGGTCATGCCACCCAGCGCCGCCACCGCCGTGCCCAGCGTAAAGACCAGGGTAAAGACGCGCCGCACCGGAATCCCCAGCGCCTCGACCATTTCGCTGTCCTGGACGCCGGCGCGGATGATGATACCCAGCCGAGTGCGTTGCAGCAGCAGCGAGATACTCACCATCAGCGCAAAGCCGATACCGATAATAAAAAGGCGGTAGGTTTCAAATTGGCTGCCCAGCAACGTAAATGTGCTGTCCAACGCCGTCGGTGGGTCAATGGGGATCAGGCCGGTAGGGCCATAGAGGGCGCGCACCACCTCGTTGATAACCGAGGAAAGACCAAAGGTGAGCACAATCTGAAAGACGGGCCGGGCGTAGAGCGGACGCAGTAGCCCTGCCTCCACCGCGGCGCCCAACACGCCGCCAAAGAGGGTGGCGCCGAGCAACGCGGCCACAAAGCGCACGGTCAGCGGAACCCCAGCCGGCAGCGCACCATAGATGGCAAAGCCGGCATAGGCGCCCACCATAAAGAAGGCCCCTTGCGCCAGGTTGAGCACATCCAGTAGCCCAAAGACAATCGACAACCCCGCCGCCACCAGAAAGAAGAGCATCCCCTGATAGAGCCCAGAAAGCAGCACCACGGCCACGGTGCCCGGCTGAAAAAAGAGAAAGTTGACCGCCAACAGCGCCAGGACAAACATCCCGGAAACGAGCAACGATTGGCGAAAGAAATGGGTGCGTAGGACAGGTGTGGTGGTCATGTGAAATTATAGTTATTTACGGTAGATATAATGGTGGCTAGGTTGCGCCCAAATAACGTTGAATCAACGCTGGATCTTTGACCAGCTCTGCCATCTTTCCGCTATGCACCGACTGGCCATTTTCGATGATCACATAGGCTTCGGCCAGGTGGCTGGCGACGCGGAAGTTCTGCTCCACCAGCAACACTGCGACTTGGCCACTCAGTTGGCGAATGGCAGCCATCATGCTTTCGATAAGGACGGGCGCTAACCCTTCGCTCGGCTCATCAATGAGGAGCAGTTGGTTGTCGGGCACCAGGGCGCGCGCAATGGCCAACATCTGCTGCTGCCCACCGGAGAGCTGGCCACCCGGCCAGTGATAGAGCCGCTGCAGATCGGGAAAGAGATCCAAGATAAAGTCGCGCCGTTTAGCGAGATCACCCTTCTGCCGCTCGGCCAGCTTAAGATTTTCCTCAACCGTGAGTTGGCGAAAAATAGCGCGGTAGTCGGGCACAAAGCCAATGCCACGGCGGGCAATGTCATAGGCGCGCAAGCCGTAGATCGGCGCGCCCTGATAGTGAATCGTCCCTTGCGTCGGCGCATTCAGCCCCATGATGCTGCGCAACGTTGTCGTCTTACCCGCACCATTGCGCCCCAACAGCGCCGTAATCCCCCCCACCGGCACCGTCACCGAGACGCCCTCCAGAATATGAAATTGACCGATAAAGGTATGGATATTGTCAACAGTCAGGAGCGCGTTCATTGTTATTTGGATCTCTTCCCTGTTAGAAATGTTAGTGATAGGTAGATAGGTACTGATGTACCGATTTACCTATCTACCGATTTACTTATCTACAACCTTACCAGCACATCATCGTACAATTCACCCAGGTACGCCTTTTGCACGACTGGATTGCTGGCAATTTCTGCGGGCGTTCCCTCGGCCAGCAACTGCCCCTGGTGCATGACGGAAATGCGGTCGGAAAGGGTCATGACAATATCCATATTGTGCTCAACCAGCACTACGGTGCGGTTGCCCTGGCGACAGAGGCGCGCCACCAACTCCATAAAAGCCGGGGCTAATTCACCCGCCAACCCAGCCGTAGGCTCATCCAGCAGCAAAATGGCCGGATCTTGGGCCAGCAAAATGGCCAACTCCAGCCGTCGCTTGTCCCCGTGGGCCAGGGTGAGCGCGGGTAAGGTGGCGACGTCGGCCAAGCCGGTCTCTTCCAACACCTGCCAGGCTCGTTCCTTGTATTGACGGAGGCGATCCGCATTGACAAAGAGCCTGAAATTGTCGCCGCCACGGGCTTGGGCGGCAATGCGTACATTCTCCAACACACTCAGGGTCGGAAAGATATTGGTCACCTGATAGGAGCGGCCAATGCCCAAGTGGGCGCGCCGGTGGACGGGCAGGTGGGTGATCTCCTGGCTGCGCAGAAGCACCTGACCGCGTGTCGGTTTGAGCACGCCGCTCAGCAGGTTAAAAAAAGTAGTCTTGCCCGCGCCATTGGGGCCAATGATCGAATGAAAATGACCGGCGCTGATCTGTAAGGTCACCCCCTCGACCGCCTTGAGGCCGCCAAAGTAGCGGGTGAGATTGCGGGTTGCCAGGATGGTAGGCATGGTTGATTGGTGATTGGTTGATTGGTGCTCGCAAAGCAAGCGCCTCGCGCCATTGAGCTTGTCGAAATTACCAATCAACCAATGACTAATTCTACTGACATCGCTCCGGCGCGCTACACGGCGGGGCGGTCTCTTCGCCGGAGACCTCGGAGACCAGTTCAAAGTACTTTTCGTCGGGGTCATCAACGCTCACCAATTTGACCACATACATGGCGGCCAGGGCTTGATGATCCTCAGCGCGGATGGTGTAGCTGCCCTTGGGGCCTGCAAAGGAGAGTCCCTCCAGTGCGCCGATCAGGGCGGCGCTGCTGGTATCGCCGTTGGTGGCGTTGAGCGCGGCCACGACGGCCTGTGCCGTGGCAAAGCCACATTCGCTAAAGAGGTCAGGCAGCTTTTCGAACTTCGCCTGGTACTGCTCCACCAAATAGTCATTGGCGGCAGTGTGGGGCAAGGTGTAGTGATAGACAATCAGACCCACCGAGCCAACGTTCCCCGGATCGAGCAACTTGGTCAGATCATTAGAGGAGAAACCGGTGATAAAGGGAATGTTGCCGGTGACCCCCTGGCTGGTGAGCTGGTCAAAGAGAATGGTGGCCGAGGTATTGGTGGCCCAGACCAGGATCAGGCCATCGGGTTGGAGTTCTTTGATTTGGTTGATGTAGGCGGTGAAATCGGTGGTGTCGCTGGGGGCAAAGATCGGCTCGTCGGTGAGGAATTCGGCGCCCATGCCAGAGAAGACCGTTTGGAAGCCGGCGGCGGTCGCCTGACCAAAGGCGTAATCCTCAGCCAGAATCAAATACTTGGTCCCCACATTTTCCAACGCCCACTTGGCCACGGTCATGGGATCTTGGGCCGAGTTGCGGCAGACGCGGAAGGTATGGTCATTAAAGTTCTTGCCGGTAATGTCGGGGGAAGCCGCCGGCGCCGCAAAATAAATCACATCGTTTTCGGCCGCGATCTGCTGCACCTGGAGCGCCACGCCCGAACTTGTGTTGCCGATGAGCACCTCGACGCCCTCTGCCTCGATCAGTTCACGGGCTGCGGCCGCGCCGGCATCGACATCGCTGGTGTCATCTTTGATGATCAGCTCAATCGGCCGCCCACCGGCTACCATGCTGCCGTCGGTTGCGTAATCAAAACCAATCTGCAGCCCTTCCCACATTTCATTGCCAAAGAGCGCCAGCCCACCGGACAGGTCGGACATGACACCGATTTTGAGGGGTTCACCGGTGGCTTCCGCCGCGGGCGCCGCGGGTGGCTCTGTGACTGCTGCGGGAGCTTCCGCTGCCGGCGTGGCCGCAGGGGCTACACTAGTGCAGGCAGCGAAAACAAGAATGGCCACGCTCAACAGCGCAAGGCCTGGATGGATAGAGCGAGTGATTTGGTGCATGATGCTTCTCCATATGGTTTGTTCAGTGTAGTGGGCTGATATATATTTCGCTGCAGCACATATACCGACGAGCGCCAGGAAGTATCATTTTGTACAGGAGCAAAATGGTACTTCCTGTGCTGCTCGTGAGTAAAGTAACATTTTTACTCGTGTATAAAATGTTACTTTATACCGTGCATTGCTTTGCACAAGACCAAAACCGCATTACTTTCTGGCAACTCCTCACCTATTCCCCTGATTTCGACCCGATTGAATATCTGTGGCGCAAGCTCAAAGATCGCACCACCGCTCTCTGTTATTTCCCCCACTTTGGCGATCTCATAGTTGTACTAATCGAAGATCGGCTTGATCGGGCGCTTGGGATCAATCTGTTGCACAACCTGATAGAAATAATCGACGGTAAAGGGTTTGTGCAAAATTGCGGCAAATCCTAATTGGTTGATCTGATGGAGAACTGCTTCCGTAGAGTGGGCCGTCATTGCAACTACAGGCAATTCGGGATGATTAGCCTGTGTCCAACGGATTAAGTCAAAGCCATTTTCATGGGGGATCACAATATCGGTAATCACAAAATGCCAGTGCCCATTGGCTAGCAGACGGCGCGCTTCTTCTACCTTCTGACAGGTACAAGCTTGGTAGCCCACTTGTTTTAATAATGTGCAAACAAATCTTCCAATCTTTTCTTCATCATCCACAACCAATACATAAGCAGAGGTAGAATCAGTCGTTGATCGCATAAGCATTAGGATCTCTTCCAGTTATTCGCCGAGCAAACACAATGACGTTGGCCCCAAGGGAGTTTTATACCGTCCACAAAAAAGGGTGGAGTACAAAACTTTTCCAGGAAACGATAATCTTCACACGTCGCTTATCATACTACAATTTTCGCGAAAGGTAACTGGTACGATAGTCCTAATTTTATCAGAAATAACAAGGATTTCTAATAAATCTCAAACGTACATCGCTCATATGGCCGAAGAGGTGAAATCGCTACAAATATCAGAGAGAAATTGGGCAATTTCACCCGCAGACCGAGATGACCACTCTCAAAAGGGGGAACCACGTTCTAGCCAGGCTTCAAGTGTCCGTCCCACTGCCATGAGATTGTCGGAATTTACTTTATCTAAAGTATCCTGCAACGTATAGCGATAAGGGTAGGTTGAATCGGTCACGATTACGGTGGGGCTATTAAGCTGAGCAAGGGGCGAAGCCAACGTAGCAGGTGACGCGCTTTGAAATTTAGCGCCGTAGCCAAGCTCATTGGCAATCTGTTCTAAAGATTGGCCTAAAGCAGGGTTATTACTGGCCGCAATGGACAAGGTCTGACCGCTGTAACCAATCGAATCGAGCAGGACGATCGCACGCGGATTATTACAGACATCCAAACTCTCGGCTAAATTTTGGGCGAAAAAATAACTTCCCGCATACGGTTGCCAATCCGCTAATTCAGCGTTGTCATCAGCATCAAAGAAGGCAATACAGAGGGTATGATCAGTCTTCTCCAGATTCAGGGTGCGCACAAGTTCTAGCAGCACACCCACCCCCGATGCGTTACTGTTCGCACCGGGTGGCGGCGTACTCTGATTTTCCTGCGCTGGATCTGCATCCGCAACCAGGCGCGTATCATAGTGCGCGGCCAGCAACACCACGGACGCGTTGGGCGTGGGATTTTTATAGACCCCAATCACATTTTGCGCCTGGATCTGATTGGCCAACGTGAAGGGCTGCAGATAAACCTTCCAACCTGCGTTACCCAATTCATTGGCGAGCCAGTTGCGCACCGCCTGATTATTAGATGTGCCTGTCACCCGACCGCCATTTTCGATCTGTTTGGCCACGTAATTTAACGACTGTACACCGGAAAATCTGGGCGTTGTGTAGACAAGACCATACCCTAAGTAGCCGAAGAATGCAATCGCTGCGGCCAGGGCTGCAACGAGCGTGAACTCAATCCGATAAAGACGCAAATATTGCATAGGTAGGTTATCGCTCTTCGTTGCGCCGTTCACGGAAATGGATCCGAATCGGTGTACCACCAAAGGGATAGTAAGCACGGATGCAATTTTCCAGATAACGCTCATAGGAAAAGTGGACTAATTCTGGATCGTTGACAAAGACGACAAAGGTTGGCGGTTCTATCCCAACTTGAGTTCCATAATAGAGGCGTAGATGCCGTCCATTTTTAGAGGGTGGCATCGATTTGTCATAAGCCTCGCGCAACACCTGGTTTACCTCACTGGTAGAGAGACGGTGGCGGCGCGCTTCAATCACCGTCATGGCCGTCGGCAACACCTGGTGGATACGCTGGCGTGTCTTTGCACTAACAAAGAGCACGGGCACATAGGCCAGAAATTTGAGATCCTCGCGCACTTGTCGTGCATAGTGCTGCATAGTCGTCTCATCTTTTTCAAGCGCATCCCATTTATTAACAATGACCACCACCCCTTTTTGGCGCTCCAAGACATAGCCGGCAACATGGGTGTCCTGAGCGGTAACGCCATCTGTTGCGTCAATGAGCAATAAGGCGACATCGGCGCGATCAATGCTGCGCATACTGCGCAAGACACTATACTGTTCAATTCCTTGCTCAATACTACCGCGCCGCCGAATTCCTGCAGTATCGATTAACACAATTTCTTCGCCATTATAGACTATCTCAGTATCAATCGGGTCGCGCGTCGTGCCCGGCACATCGCTGACGATGGCGCGCTCCACCTGCAACAGTGCGTTGAGCAGACTGCTTTTGCCCACATTGGGCCGGCCCACAATCGCAATGCCGATCTGCTTTTCTTCTTCATAGCTGGCCGGGTAGGCGGGCAGCACCTGGACCACTTCGTCGAGCAAATCGCCGACACCATCGCCATGATAGGCGCTGATTGGGCGCGGCTCACCTAACCCCAAATTCCAAAATTCAACCGCATTCATTTTACGTTCGTTGCTCTCCGCCTTATTGACCACGACAAAGATCGGTTTGTGCGACACGCGCAACACCTCGGCGACATCTTCATCCGCCGCGGTTAGCCCCTCTTTACCATCCAATACAAAGAGAATTGCGTCCGCTTCTTCAATGGCAAGTTGGGCTTGATTCTGAATGGGTTTGACAAAATCGGCTGAGTCGCTGGCCAACGGCGCGGCATCCTGTCGGCGCAGGCGCGCTGCGCCAATCTCCGAGGGGGCTTCCAGTCCGCCGGTGTCAATGACGATAAAGCCTACGCCATTCCAATCAGCATCTCCGTAGATGCGGTCACGGGTAGTGCCAGGAAGATCTTCCACAATGGCGACACGTCGCCCGATCAGGCGGTTGAAAAGCGTTGATTTTCCTACATTAGGTCGTCCGACAAGTGCAACGACCGGTTTTTTAGTTTTCATAAAGATTTATTCACTAGTAAAAACGGCGGTAGCGCATCATGGTGCAACTTGTACCAAGCCGCGATGCCACCGAAAACACTGCATTAACTGGACACTGCATCAATTAAAAGGTGTAGCAGTAGCCGTTGTTGTCTGTTCCAACGTGGGCGCCGGTGTCGTTGCGGTTGTTCCCGCCGGTGCTTCTGCCGGTGTGATCACCGGTGTGATCGCCGGTGTTGTTTGGCTGGTTGGCAGCAACGGCGGCGGCAGCGTGCCATTTTGTAACGTCTCAGTCGGCGTGGCGCGGGCCGAGATGACCACTTCCACCGTCTCCGGTAATACACCTTCTAGGTGGATATCATCAGGGATAGCGACATTAGGCTTAATGACATAGCTGCCTTCGGTCATCCCCTGTACATCCAACAGCACATAGACATCATCAGGGTTCAATGAAATCAACAAATTAAGTGGCCCGCTGAGAATTACATCAACCGTATCTGGTGCGATCGTCGCGGTAAAGTTCTCGCCTAAGTTGCGCACGACCGGGCGTACCGGAATCGTCCTGCCATCTTCCACAGGGAAAACTTCTGCCACCACCGAAACGTTGTCACCCTCAAAGACATTGACGCCTTCGGGCAAGATCAAACTTAAGCGGGCGCGAATGTTCGCTGTGGCGCCATCCAAAGAGAGGGGCGCCGTTTCGACTACACCCGGCACCTGTTCTAACAGGGCGGCATCGCCATAAAGCATTACGCTGGACGGGTCGGCGGTGACGCGCCCGAGCCGATAGCCATAGGCCGGCTGTCCTATTAACTTTACCCGTACAGCCACCGGGCGTTGGTTAGGCCAGCGCTCGACCGGCACGGTCACATCGACAGCCGGTGGTTGGGGAGAGACGAGAGGAACGGTTTGGTTTTGCCGATCACGGGGGATCACTTTTTCAAAAAGCTCAACTTGGTTACGCACCCCTGTCAAATTAATCGGCACCTCGGCTCTGGCGATCTCATTCACTTTGACTGCCGGACCACTGATGTCAATGGTTGGCGGGTTGACCAAAGGGGTCTGCATACTATAGCCATATTCAACACCATCCAGCACATTAACTTCCACCGGGAATGTTTTGGTAATTACGTCATCCAGTTCGATTCGCAGTTGTTGGCGCTGTTTGGAGACAATAGCAATATCAGACTCATTAGGCACAACGTTGATGGCGACATCATGCCCCCCTTTGCCTAACCCTGTTACGTCAATATAGGCTGTCAGGTCGCGGTTTGTCAGCTTTTCCCATGTGGTGAGGGGGGCGCGTAATCTAACCTTTACATATTCTTTACTCAGATCTTGCGTCAGTTGCAATTTGCTGCTGTTTAGCCCCCGCACCTCAATCGGAATTGCATCAGCAAAATCTTCGGTCTTTAAAGGGTTCACCTGATTAATCGCAATTAACCATACGATAATCCCCATCAGGATTGACAGAAACAATGTCCCTACATGGCCCACTGTCTCGATCCATACGGTGCGTAAATTCGCTTTTATCTGTATCATGCTCAAACTATAGCGTAACTCAGGTTCGATAAAATTTGCTCAGAATGTTGCGCAAGACGTTGGGTTCAATACGCAAAATCCGTCCATTCTGGGCAACGGAGATCGTCCCTGTTTCCTCAGACACGACAATGGTCAAGGCATCGGTCTGCTCCGTGACCCCAAGCGCAGCCCGATGCCGGGTTCCCATTTGACTATCCGCTAGCTCCTGTTCCGTCAGGGGCAGCACACAACTGGCCGCAACCACCCTTTCACCACGAATTACCATTGCGCCATCATGCAGCGCTGTATTCGGAAAAAAGACCGTGGTGATCAGCGCCGCGGTCACCTCTGCATTGAGCGCAACGCCGCGTGTTGTAATCTCGCCTAGGCCAGTCGCGCCTTCAAAGACAATCAAGGCGCCATGCCGTCGTTGTGCAAGCTGTTCGGTTGCCTTGGTCACCTCATTGATCACACTTTGAATACCAGCATTGTCAATCCGACGCACCAATAAAGGCGCTGTCCGCCCCACCCGTTCCAGCGCACGCCGCAATTCCGGTTGGAAGATCACAGGGATGGCCACCAAAATGACATTCATGCTTTGGGTGAGCAGCCAATTGAAGGCGGTAAATCCTGAAATCTGACTGATAATGGCTGTAGCCAGTGCAATCAGCAAAATTCCACGTAACAACTGAACCGCTTGGGTGCCCCGGAAGAAACGCAGCAAGATATAAAACACCAGTGAGACTAGTGCAACATCGAGTAAATTTTGGACATTTTGTAAGCGCCCTAAAGAGGCCAGAATCTCGGTCATCTTTGCGTATACGCTGAAGATCGGCAGAAAGTTGCGATCTTTTCGAGTGCGTTCCTGTCAAATGTTTATGACTTGCCAAGCGCGACTCCACCCAGGAGATGAGCCAGCAGGGCCTTCTGGGCGTGCAACCGGTTATGGGCTTGCGGAAAGAGCAAGCTGTGGACGCCATCAGCAATTTCATCTGTAATTTCCTCGCCACGATGGGCCGGCAGACAGTGAAGCACTTTGACAGTACCGTTGCGCGTGCGCTCAAGCAAGGTTGCATTGATCTGATAAGGTGGGAAAACCGCCTTGCGCTCTTCGTATTCATCTTCCTGCCCCATGCTTGTCCACACGTCTGTGTAAAGAACATCGGCGCCAATGACCCCATCTAGATCATCTGTGACAACCACATCGGCATCACTGTTGTCAACGAGTTCCGCCGGCGGTTGATAGCCTTTGGGCGCAACAACGCGCATACCCATGCCCATTTTACCCGCAGCTTGTAACAGACTGGTTGCTACGTTATTGGCTCCATCTCCGACATAGGCAATGGTGCGTCCGGTCAAGTCACCCAAACTTTCCCATAACGTTAAGATGTCGGCCAACGCCTGACAAGGGTGGCTAAAGTCACTTAACCCATTGATAATCGGCACGGTGCTCCACTCGGCAAGCTCAAGCAAGAGCGTATGGTCAAAGACGCGGGCCATAATGCCGTCAACATAACCACTGAGCACACGCGCCACATCACCGGCGCTTTCGCGCGTCCCCAGCCCCACTTCCTGGGGGCTGAGATAGAGCGCATGGCCCCCAAGCTGTTGCATACCCATTTCAAAGCTAACGCGGGTCCGTAGACTTGGTTTCTGAAAAATCATGGCTAAAGATTTTCCGGCGAGAATCGGGCGATTGCGCCCCTGCTGCGTGCGTTCATCCTTGAGCGCTTTAGCCAACTGTAACAATCCTCTAAACTGAGCTGCAGAAATTGAATCAAGATCGAGAAAGTGCGTGAGTGCCGGAATCGTAGATTGCTGTTCTTTCACGGCGTCTCTTCTTTCTCGTTTGTAGCCGCTTCTGCTTCACTAATCACCGGATTGGAGAGCGTCCCTAGGCCGCTAACCTCAACGGTCATCACATCCCCAGGCTGTACGGGTCCTACACCGGCTGGCGTGCCGGTGAGTACGAGATCGCCTGGTTCCAGGGTCATAAATTGTGTCACAAAAGCAAGCACGCGGCCAATCGAATAGATCAAGAGGCCCGTATTGCCGTCCTGCCGCACTGCGCCATTCACCAGACAGCGCACGGCCCGGTTGGCTGGATTGAACTGCGTATCCACCCAAGGGCCAACGGGACAGAAGGTATCAAACCCCTTGCCGCGCGTCCATTGATTATCTTTGCGTTGCAGATCGCGAGCAGTGACATCATTGGCCAACGTGTAGCCGAAGATTACATCCATTGCCTCATCCTCGCGCAGATGGCGGCAACGTTGGCCGATGACCAAGGCCAACTCCCCTTCATGGTCAACATGCGAACTGATGGCAGGATAAACGACAGGCTCATCCGGGCCAATGAGGGTCGTTGGCGGTTTCAAGAAAATCAATGGCTCCGGCGGCACTTCATTGCCCAATTCTGCGGCATGTTCGGCATAGTTGCGCCCGACACAGACAATCTTTTGTGGCTCTACCGGCGCTACCAGCTTCACATCATCGACTAAATAAGGGCCCCCAATGATTTGTGGCGCATAGGAACCGGCGGCAATCGGTGAGAGATAGGGAGCGCACTGGAGTGGATAAACCACATGGTCAACCATTAGCCCCCATTGTGGCGATTCATCCTCGTTCAGCCAACCTTGATAAGCTTCAAGAAAACGTACAATTCGCATACAAGAATCCTTTATGAAAATCGAGTATCATTAATAATGAGTTGAAATTCACAGCCGAGAAATTGTACGGCCTGGCGCACCATCGTCATCCGGCTGAGAAAAATTTCAAAATATTCGATCACCTGCGCGTACTCAGTATCGATTTCTAGCTCCAGCGCAATGATCTTATCATCGTCGCGCACGCGCACAAAGCTGCGTGTGGCTGCATAGTTTACCCGGTCATGAATATCAAACGTGGCCATATCGGGGTTCTGTACACGGCTGCGGTGGACATCTGACTTGTCGGCAACAATCAGCGCAGCCGCGATTGCCGTAGTTGCCAGCCCCCGCTCTTCCTCGTGGTTGCCAATGGCGTTCATCACCAATGCACACTCATCGGTTGGCATCCCCAACCGCGTCAGGATCTGCCACGCCATCAAACTACCGCTGAGGGCGTGATTTTCACGATGGATGGTATTGCCGATGTCATGTAAATAGCCGGCGATATTGGCCAATTGGCAGGTGCGCTCATCATAGTTTAACCGCTCTAAAACATTGGCGGCAATATTACCGACCAACCCGGCGTGGCGTTGACCATGCTCTGTATAACCAAGCGCGCGCAACATCTCATTGGCGGTGCGAATAAAGGAGATCACTTCCGCATCACGGCGCACCTGGTCAATGGTGACGGTCGCCGCTGGCGTAACAGAAGCTAGACGATTCATCATAAACCTGATTTCACTTTTTTACTCAACTTTACTTGGAACTATACCGCGATAACCTTAGACTCATATGGGCAGTAACCTTAAAGCTTAAAAGGTTTGTCCTAACGCCCATGCACTCAGTAACATCGCCAGCAGCCAAATGAACTGTAGATGCTGCAAAGACTGCCGATGGTAGATGGCCAGCCAGGTTGGCAACCATAGCACAACCAACATGGCCAACGCCAGTGGCGCTTGGCTAAAGATCAACATACTGATCAAGCCGACCTCTGCCACAGCCAGGAGTAATAGACCTAATGGATCTGCGGCGGCGCGTAAATTACGTCCTTCGCCCCAGTTGTGTAGGGTCCAAAAGATGATTAATGTACAATGAATCACCCAATCCCGATCGGTCAACTGTTGGCCAAAAAGGCTTAACGTCAACAACCAAGGCAGGGTGATCGTGACTAAACTGTGCAGCAAACTGGTTGTGCTGTGCAGCGCACGGCGGGTAATCCAACCAATTACGCTAAGACCAAAGACCAAGAGTGTCATCCACAGTGCAACGGGCGTAAGCACAACAGCAAGGGCGCCGGCCAAAATTAAGCTTGGCAGCCCGACCCGAAAGAGCAGCGGCATGGCGCGGACATAGTCTCCGTCAAATAGTTGTGCTGCCGGCGAACCAGCCTTCATATAGGGCAGCCAGACTGGACGTGGCATTACCTTATGTTGTAATGGGAGCAGTTCATCGCGCCCGGCGGCTAAGCGCCAGATGCTCCCCCACAACGGATCTACCAGGAGGAGCAACAGCACAATTGTACGCCAATCCACCGAACCGCCTTGCGGTTCCAGGGCAACAGCCAGCAGGCCGGCAATCGTCGCCCAAGCCGCGGTAGGACGCCACGGAAACTGCTCAAGCCAGAACTGTGCGTTAAGGGTTGCACTGCTGCTAAAGGTGACATCCCCCGGCCAAGCATCATTCCCATCTACATCAGGTGCGCGCGCCAGGAATGCCGGCGTTCGGGGTGCAAGGGTCGTAGCGGATCTGGCACGTCTCAACGCTGAATCAAATGAAGCTTCTTCTCTGGCCACGTGCAAAGCCCTCCTCTATATGAGCCTATAAGTATAACTTACTCTGTTTGCTGGAGCAGAATAACCGCATCGCGTGGCGGGATCGTCACATGGATGAGTTTGCCATTTTGTGCTTGATAAGCGCTGTCCGTCGCCCCTGTCAGATTGCGATCATGCCACACATCACAAAAACGGGTAGATGCAAGCACGTCGGCAGGCAAAGGAAGATCCAGGGTGACGGCATGGTGGCCACTGTTAAAAGCCACAACCGCCACAGAATCGCTACGCGATGACGCTTCACCAACGTCGGCCAAAGTCCGAGCAAATGCGTAAACGTTGTGTGAAGCATAGAGTGTCTCGAATTCTCCCACACTCAATACCGGGTAGCGATGGCGCATCTGAATAGCGCGTCGATGGTGCTCGAGGAGCTCATGATTCCATTGGCGCTCATCCTGCCAGGGGAAGGCGCCGCGGCTGTAGGGATCGGTGGCGCCGGTCATGCCAATTTCATCACCATAATAGATGCAAGGTGCGCCGGGCATCGTCATCTGAAAGAGTGTGCACAGGCGCAGCGCACTTTCATCGCCATTGACGACCCAGAGCGTGCGTGCGGTATCGTGGCTATCCATCAGATTCAACTGCGCCTGCACAATGGGCCAGGGGTAGAGCTTGAGCATCTGCTCCACAGTCTGGGCAAAGGCTGTCGCGGTCAACGGGGCCAGGTGGAAGCCGCCCGGATGATAATCCATGCGCAATGTTTCGGCAGCGAAAAAGCCCAAGGCCGCGCGGCTAAAGATATAATTCATCACCGCATCAAAGCGGTCACCGCGTAGCCACTCCGCTGCGGTATGCCAGATCTCACCGACAATGTAGGCATCTGGATTGGCTGCTTTCACGACACGGCGAAAGTCTTGCCAGAACGCTTCATCGTTAATCTCCTCTGGTACGTCAAGGCGCCAGCCATCAACGCCAAAGTCGATCCAGAAGCGGGCGACTTCTAGGAGATAGTCACGTACACCCGGATTGGCGATATTGAACTTGGGCAACGCGGCCAACCCCCACCAGGCTGCATAGTTGATCGGGTGCTCCTCATCATGTTGATAGGGGCGCAGGGGCCAATCATGCACTATGAACCAGTCGAGATAGGGTGAATCGCTGCCATTCTCCAGAATGTGATGAAAAGCCCAGAAACCGCGGCTGGCGTGATTAAACACACCATCAAGAATGATGCGTATCCCGCGGGCGTGGGCTGCATCCAGCAGGGTGCGCAACGCAGCATTGCCCCCTAACAAGGGGTCAACCGCCAAATAATCATAGGTATGATAGCGATGGTTGGAGGCCGAGGCAAAAATAGGGTTTAAATAAATGGCCGTAATGCCTAAGTTTTGCAGATAATCGAGCTTTTCAACAACACCATAGAGATCGCCACCTTGGTAGCCTTGCTCTTCCGGTGGCGTTCCCCACGGTTTAAAGGTAAGGCCGCGCGGCTGGCGCATCTGCTGGCCGCGTGCAAAACGATCGGGGAAAATTTGATAGAAAACTGCTTTTTTTACCCAATCCGGTGTGACAACTGTCATTTACGTGGCTCCTGCCCTGTAAGTTTGAGGATTTTTTCGCGTGTCTCACGCCAAGAAATCTTGCTAAGACCCATCTTTTGGCGCAGGCGTTCTTCGGGCATTCCTGTGCGAAAGTCACGCACGGCGCTTGTCCAACGCAAGGTTTCAAAGCCAACCTGGGTGTGCCTGATTCCTGCTTTTTGACCGACTTCATCTAACACATATTCCAAATTGCGTGGCGTACACTCAAAAAGAAACGTTTCCGGTTTGTACTCTGCTAGGTACTGCTCCAACACTGGCACAATGTCAGGAATCAGCGCCAAATGTCGATTCTTATGGGCATGACGCTCCTCGGGGTAGCGAATGGTCAACTCGGGCGTTTTGGGATTCGCCACACTCACATCACTGATCAATAGGCGCGCACATTCCGCCTTTTTCATACCCGTTTGTAGCAGCAAGCTGACCAGCAGAAAGGGTCGTGCATCCGCTTTATGTCGATTCCAGAGATAATCCTGTGCAACACGTAAAAGCTGGTTCACTTCCGCATTAGACAGAATGGTGGGCAACGGTGTCCGCGCCGGTTGTTGCGCAATCGGGTCGGCGGGATCTGTGCCAATGACGCCAATCCCATGTAACCAGCCAAAAAAGACCTTGATGGTGGTAATCCGTCGCGCCAGGCTTTTGGCGCTACAGGGTTTTCCGCGACCATATTGTAACCACTCCAGGAAATCATGCAGATGTTCTGTTGTCACCTGGTGTAGTTTTGTCTCGCCGCCCAAAAAGTCCTGTACGATTTTTAGATCATTGCGAAAAGCTTTAATGGTGTTTTCACTAAAGCCCTTGCGCACCATATAGTCGTCAAAGGCTCCAACCGCTGCCGCGAGCGTACTATCTGCACGTAACGGTGAAGGCAATTCCGGCAACGTAGCGGGAGATGACGCATCTGTAGGCTGGTCGGAAGCGCGATTTTTTGCTTTTGCCATTAGAGATCCCCTACACTGAAAATCACACACGATAAATGATATACCGACGAGCACCAAGCAGTAACACCTTTACATGGGAAATGGGTACTGATTGTGCTGCTCGTCCATGTAATTGCCGAGCGCCAAGCAGTAACACCTTTACATGGGAAATGGGTATTGCTTGTGCTGCTCGTCGGTATAATTGCTTACCTTCGTATAGTTAGCAGTATATGCAGCCATCTCTGTTCTGTCAAAATAGCGACTACCCTGCAAAAGGATAGAGACGCAGTGCACAAGACACTACGTCTCTATCTACACACCTATCTCTTATCGGAAAATATGAGGCGCATATCGGTATGCGACTGAAATTGCCGACCTTGTCTTGAGGGCAAGCAGTGCAATTTCAGTGAGTCGCCCATATGAGCGAAATATGAATAGTGTTTAGGTTCTTAGAAACTAAACCAACCAGAACCAAAGACGCTGGCAAAGACCAGACTAACAATACTCATGAGCTTGATCAAAATGTTAAGCGATGGACCACTGGTATCCTTAAAGGGATCACCGACCGTATCACCGACAACAGCCGCCTTGTGGGGATCGGAGCCTTTGCCGCCATACTGGCCAGTTTCAATCCATTTCTTGGCGTTGTCCCAAGCACCGCCGGCGTTGGCCATCATCACCGCCAACAGGAAGCCTGAAGCAGTGGCGCCAACAAGCAGGCCGGCCAAGGCTTCCTTGCCGAGAACAATACCGACCACTAAGGGCACAACCACAGCCAGTGATCCTGGCAAGATCATCTCGCGTAGGGCGCCTTCCGTGCTAATCCCGACACAAGTTTTGTAATCTGGTTGGCTTGTTCCATCCATCAACCCCGGAATCTCGCGGAATTGACGGCGCACTTCCAACACAATCTGATAGGCAGCCTTGCCGACTGCGGTCATGGTCAAGGCAGAGAAGAGATAGGGCAACATGGCGCCGATCAAAATGCCGGGCAACATGGTGGGATCCAACATGTTGAGGCTGTCCACATGGGCGGCGGTGACATAAGCGGCCAAAAGCGCCAACGCAGTCAGTACAGCCGAACCAATCGCAAAGCCCTTACCGGTGGCCGCAGTCGTATTGCCCAAGCTGTCCAAGGCATCGGTGCGGTTACGCACTTCCTTGGGCAAGTGGCTCATCTCAGCAATACCACCGGCATTGTCGGCCACAGGCCCATAGGCGTCGGTGGCCAGGGTGACACCAAGGGTGCTCAACATACCGACACCGGCCAACGCCACTGCATAGAGCCCAGCCGTAATCGTGCCATCGGCGCGAATGCCCAACCAGATACTCAACAGGGTGGCAACGGCTATGATCAAAACAGGTGCAACGGTGCTGAGCATACCAACAGCCAACCCTTGGATGATCAGAGTCGCGGAGCCCGTCTGTGAAGCATCGGCAATGCCTTGAGTCGGTTTTTCTGTATACGAGGTGTAATATTCCGTAGCATAGGCAATGCCGTTGCCGGCCACCAGCCCCACCAAAATCACCAGCCAGTAATTAAAACTGACACCAGCCAACAGGACCATCAACAGGGAAAGACCCAAAACCAAGACAGAAGCGCCCCAAACCGACCGGCGCAAAGCCGTCAGTAGCTCTTCTTGGGTTGCATTCTCGTCAATCTTGGCCACAAATTGCTTGATAAAGTCTAAAAATCCGTTCGTGGCTGATTTGGCAGTCAGCGAAGGGCTGGTTGAGATAGCAGAATAGCTCGGTTCACTTTCGCTGGCAACAGGTTCGTCTGCACGGGGTTCAACATTGGTGTCCGCAGCGGTTGTTGGGGTGGCGTCCCACACCTCGCCAATGACCATATAGATGCCAAAGAGAGCGGAAAGAACGCCGACCGCGGCGACCAAGAAGGGAAGGCCCACAAATGCCAAGCCCACGCTTCCGGTGGCCAATGTTCCCCCCAATGTGGCTGCGGCAATGATAGAGCCACTGTAGCTTTCGAAAAGATCGGCGCCCATGCCCGCGACATCACCCACATTGTCACCCACATTATCGGCAATCACAGCGGGATTGCGCGGGTCATCTTCGGGGATGCCCTGCTCCACCTTACCGACCAGATCGGCGCCCACATCAGCCGCTTTGGTATAGATGCCGCCGCCAACACGGGCAAAGAGCGCAATGCTGCTGGCGCCAAAGCCGAAGCCGGTAACAATCGTTATATCGCCGTTGAAGATCAAATACAAAATGGTCATGCCCAGCAGACTAAAGCTGACCACAGACATGCCCATAACTGAGCCACTGCCAAAAGCAACGCGTAGCCCTTCATGTAGACCACGGCTGGCGGCGGCGGCGGTGCGGACATTGGCGCGCACCGCCACGTACATCCCCAGGTAACCGGCGCCGGCAGAGGTAATGGCTCCTAATATAAAGGAGACCGCGGTCTGCCACTGGAGGAAAATAGCGATCACGATGGCGACAATCACAACAAAGATGCCCAAAAAGCGATATTCCCGATTCAGAAAAGCCGCAGCGCCTTCCTGAATGGCTTTGGCAATTGTGCGCATCGTCTCATTGCCTTGGTCATAGCCAAGAACATTGCGCAATTGCCAGAGAACGTACACAACACCAACAAGCCCCATAATCAAGGCGAAAATTACTGATGCGCTTCCCTGTACCAAGATATGTACCCTCCTTCACTGTTCATGGTGAGTTAAACCGGTTATAATGGTGCTAACATAAAAACTTCTGCAAAACGCCTCTGGATTTGCAGAAGTTCAGGACCGAGCGTTGCTTCTATGCAACAGTTTCTTTATCAGCAATTTCTTTGTGTTACAATCTCTTGTGCAACAATGGGTGTTGCAGCATTTATGGTGACGTTCGTCCCAATCCTGTCAATAACTGATTCTGTTAATGAATTAAAGACGAAGCGTTATATTTTTCACAAATAAAATAAAAACAAAACGCCAATGGCCTTGTTTGCTGTACAGGCAAATGTTGCAACATTGTAATTTGATTCACGAACAGAAGTCAAATTCTGTGTAAGTTCAATGAGCTAAAACCATGCTGGACTTCAGCGAAAATACCGTTGTCCTTAGACTCGTATAATTCGTGGGAGACTGCCTGGTTCTCCAAAGGATAGGATAAAATGGCTGCCAAGCGTCAAGTGATCTATATGGACCATGCAGCGACGACACCGGTTCATCCCGCCGTGGTCGCCGCGATGGAACCATACTTTCAGGAATTTTATGGTAATCCTTCCAGCATTCATGGTGCAGGCCGCCGCGCCAGCGTAGCCCTGGAAGCGGCGCGCCGTACCGTGGCGGATTACATACACGCCAGCCCGAAAGAGATTATCTTTACTAGCGGCGGCACAGAAGGTGACAACAGCGCACTGCGCGGCATTGCACTGGCGCAACGCGCGGCGACTGGCGCCAACCGCATTGTGACCACTGCCGTTGAGCACCATGCCGTCTTGCACACAGCCTTTGACTTGCGTGATCACTTTGGCTTTGCCCTGAGTGTGCTGCCGGTCGATGCGGAAGGGCGGGTCCAGGTTGAGAGTGTGCGTGAAGCGCTTGGCGATGGCGCCGACGTGGCTGTTGTCAGCGTCATGCTGGCCAACAACGAAATTGGCGCCATTCAACCGGTTGCGGAAGTGGGTGCACTCTGCCGCGCGCATGAGATTCCGCTGCATACGGACGCCGTACAAGCAGTCAGTATGATGCCTTTGGATGTTAATACCCTAGGCGTGGCGGCCCTCAGTACCAGTGGACATAAGTTTTATGGTCCCAAGGGGGTTGGTTTTCTCTACCTGCGTAGCGGTACGCCATTTCTGCCTATCCTGACCGGTGGCAGCCATGAAGGCAATCGCCGGGCCGGTACGGAAAATGTCCCTTTGATTGTGGGGATGGCCAAAGCGCTAGAACTGGTTGCGGCAGATCTGACCACAGAACGGACGCGTCTGCGCCTATTGCGCGATCAGTTGATTGGCGGTATTTTAGAAGCGATCGATGGCGCACGGTTAACCGGGCCACGTGTAGAGCGTCTAGAGAATCTGGCCAGCTTTGTCATTGCCGGCGTTGAAGCCGAGGGCGTGCTGATTGGCCTGGATTTGGCTGGGGTTGCCGCCAGCAGTGGCAGCGCTTGCACCAGCGGCGCCCAACGCCCTAGCCATGTTTTGGAAGCAATGGGCATTACCGGTAAAGATGCGCTAGGCGCCTTGCGCCTAAGCCTGGGACATAGTAACACGGCAGAAGATGTCCAATATGTGCTGGACAAGCTGCCTGCCATTGTTCGCCAGATTCGTAGTGCGGTTCCTGTGATCTTCTAAGGCTGCTTACAAGACTGTAGATGTTCAGAAAAAGATCCATCGCCCAAAATACTATCTGAACATCTATAGTTTTCCCCACATCCACTAGTTAGTACTTGTTGCGAAAGAGCAGGTGACAGTCACTTCCGACCACTTTGCGTATCAGCTTACACTGGACATTGTAAGTGACTGTCACCTTCACCCCGAGTTTTCAACATCCACTAGTTAACACACAGTCTATTGGTTAAAACCGCACTTCGGGGCGTCCACTTTTCCGTTATCCTCAAGTAATTTTGTCAAAAATTCATTACAAAATTGACAGCAAATTTTGCAGTTAAATAGTGTATAATCTTTGTCGATACTATTTGCCGGTATTGGTAATTGCAAGAATATCTATCTTATATCGTTCTCCATGTTCAATAGGAAACTGTTTTATGAGATTGAAACTCTATGTAACTAAGCAGTCTGCACCGGTCCAATGCCGACAGCAAAGTTACGAGCCTGGCGTAGCATCTGCAAAAAAAGTGCAGCGAACACGCCTCCGTTTTGGACCACGGTCTAATTTACTACGTGTTCTGGTGCCGCTGGCTTTGGTGACTGCCCAGTGGTTGACCCTTCCGCTTGCCATTCATGCACTTAACACCTGCTATGCTGTGGCGGATGAAGGGGATCGACTTGTTTCGCTCGACAAAACCGATGGCACTACGTCCGATATCGGCGGCACAGGGGTACAAGACATTGAAGCGATTGCCTTTGCACCTAGCTCGGCAATACTCTACGCCGCTAATGCAGACACCTTGGGCACAATTGACATTATTACAGGGAAATTTACCGCGATCGGTCTTTTTGGCACAGGTAATGGTGTCGCAGGCTTGGCGCCGTTGCAAGATGTGGACAGCCTCTCATGGAATCTGGCGACTAATATATTATACGGCGTTAGCCGCCGGGAAATTGATGAAGCTACGGGCCAAGCTCTGCCTGATGTGCTCTTTCAAATTGACAGCGCTACCGGCGCCTTCCGACCTGGCGTCTTTGCCGGCGCCGACTATGTCGTGGTTGGTGTCACCAGCAAAGATGAGGCTGATATTGATGATATTGCCTTTGATCCTGTTACCGGCATACTCTATGGGATTGCCAACAGCGGTGGTGAGGGAGGCACACTCGTGATCATCGACCCAACAACCGGCGCCATCACCGAGATTGGCCCCATGAGTGATGCAAGTGATCCCTCCAATGTGATTGACGATATGGAAGGGTTGGCCTTTTTTAATGATGGGCAGCTCTATGGTAGTACAGGCAACTTCACGATCACAGAGTCAAATCGCCTCTATCGTATTGATAAAGCAACGGGTCTTACCACCTTGGTTGGTCCGTTTCCCAGCAACTACCGCGATTATGAAGCGTTAGATTGCCTGACTGCCATGATTGCAGATGATGATGATGATGGGATTGTCAACAGTGGAGAAGATGTTAACCATGATAACAACCTGGCCAACGATGACAGTGACGCAGACACGATCCCTAACTATCTCGACACCGATGACGACGGTGATCAGGTTCCAACCATTGATGAAGATGTAAACCACAGTGGTAACCCGCTGGATGATGATACGGATCACGATGGAATTGCTAACTATTTAGATATTGATGACGACAATGATGGTGTCAATACGAGTGCTGAAGATAGCAATCTGGATGGCAACCCTGCCAATGACGATGCCGACGCCGATACGATTCCAGATTACCTAGAAGGGGGCGATACCGATGGTGACACCATTGCCAACCAATTGGACAGCGATGATGACAATGACACCATTGCCACCCAAGACGAAGATGTTAATCAGGATGGAAGTCTCTTCAATGACGATACCGACCGCGATAAGATTCCCAACTATCTGGACGACGATGATGACGGCGACGGTATTCCAACCAAGTTAGAAGATGTGGATGGCGATGGTGACCCACGCAATGACAATGCCGATGGTGATCGTGTAGCCAACTATCTAGATGATGATGATGATAATGACGGCATTCCAACCAAAGCTGAGGATTTAAATCTGGATGGGAACTACTTCAACGACGATTCAGACAAAGACGGCGTGCCCGATTGGCTTGATCCTGATCTGCCTGAACTGCCAATCCTCTATTTGCCGCTGATTCTGCAACCTTAAAGTAATCGCTGCAATCATCAATTTTACATGACTGGCATCTGCGCAGATGCCAGTCATGCTGCGCACTTAATCGCGCAACTGCGGATCCAGGGCATCGCGTAGGCCATCCCCCAATAGATTAAAGCCAAGCACGGTCAACATGATCGCAATGCCAGGGAAGAAGACCAAATGGGGTGATTGGCGCAGAAAGGGAATGCCATCACTGATCATGGCGCCCCATTCCGGCGCTGGCGGTTGCACACCCAAGCCCAAGAAGCCCAACGCCGCAGCAAAGAGGATTGCACCGCCGACGCCTAAGGTCATCTGGACAATAATGGGTGAGAGGCTGTTGGGTAGGATGTGCAGAAACATAATGCGTGTGTTGCTGACGCCGATCATACGCGCGGCGTCGACATAGTCCCGTTCGCGAAGCGAGAGGACCATAGAGCGCACGACGCGCGCATACCCCGGCACCCCCACCACGGCAACAGCCAGAATCGTGTTGACTACCCCCGGCCCCCGCACAGCAACAATCGCAATGGCCAACAAAATGGCGGGAAAGGCAAGCAAAATATCCATGATCCGCATAATGACTGTATCAAAGCCTTTGCCAAAGTAGCCGGCCATTAGCCCCAGAATGGTGCCGGTGATGCTCGTCGCAAAAACCACCACAAAACCAATCGTAAGCGAAATGCGGGTGCCATGAATAATGCGCTGAAAGACATCGCGGCCTAAGCGGTCAGTCCCAAAGGGATGTTGCAACGAGGGGGGGAAACGCGCCTCGGCTAAATTAGAATCAATGGTTGGATCATAGGGATCGACCACCGGCGCTAGTACGCCTACAATAATCGTGACACCAATAATCAACAACCCCACCCGGCCATTCCAACTGCGTAACAGCCGCCCCCACGCATCTCGAAAAAGACTGCGGGATGGGCGCGTCGTCGAACTACTGGCGAAATTGGGTTGTGCTGAAGCAGTTGCACTCATGGCTGCGCTCGTTACTCTTAAATAATATTAATCAGCTATAGCGAATGCGTGGGTCAAGATAGGCATAGGAAATATCGACCAGCAGATTAACAACAACATAGATGGTCGCACTGACCAGTACTGACCCCTGTACAATTGGATAATCGCGGCTGAGAATCGCGCGATAGGTCCAAAGCCCCATGCCCGGCCAGGAAAAGATCGTTTCTGTCAAGATTGCACCGCCCAACAGACCGCCTAGTTGCAGGCCAACGACCGTTACAATGGGCAACAGGGCATTTTTCAGCGCATGGCGCACAATCACAACGCGTCGTTTGAGCCCCTTGGCATCGGCCGTCCGCACATAATCCTGCCGCATCACTTCTAACATACTCGCGCGGGTCAGACGGGCCAGGATGGGCATGATGACGGTGCTCAAGACAAAGCTGGGCAAGATCAGGTGCCAAAGCGCGTTGAGAAAGAGACGGAAATCGCCCATTAACAGTGTGTCGATCAGCATGAAACCGGTATGCCGCGTTACATCCAGATTCACATCCAGCCGCGCACTGGGTGGAAAGATCTGACGATTGACCGCCAATGCGTAGACCAGGATCAACGCCAGCCAATAGATCGGCATGGAGACGCCAATCAGTGCCCCGACCGTTGCGACGAGATCAATCCAGGTGTTACGGCGTAGTGCCGAAATAATGCCAATGCTGATGCCAATGATCATCCCAATGATCATGCCGACGACAATCATCTCGATGGTGGCACTTAAGCGATATTTCAATTCATCCATGACCTCGGTGCGGTTAATGATCGACGTCCCCAAGTCCCCGCGCAGGACACGCCCCATCCACTCAAAATATTGCTCATAGATGGGGCGATTAAAGCCCATCTCTTCACGCACCCGTTCAATGTCTTCTGGCCGCGCGCGTTCACCCAACATGACGATGACCGGATCGCCCGGAATCATGCGAATCAAAGCAAAGACGACGATCGAGACGCCCAACATCACCGGAATCAGCGCCACCAGACGCCGCGCAATATATTGTCCCAACAGCGCAACTCCTCATAAAAACAAGACAAGATGACAGGATGACAGATTGTGTAAGCAACTCTCTCATCTTGTCATCCCTTCATCTTGTCATCTCGTCATTTATTGACCTTCAATCCACAGATATTCATACCAATCGCGGAAGACGACCGGAGTATAACCTTGCACTTCCTTGCGGAAAACAGTGGTGCCAGTGGTCCACACGACTGGGATACGCGCCACGTCGGTGTGGACGATCTCTTCAGCCTTTTGATAGATGACCTCGCGCTTGGCGGGGTCGGCTTCAATCCGGCCATCGATCAGCAGTTGTGACAGTTCATCATTGTTATAGCAATCTTCGGCTTTGGGTTCACCCACTGGATGGGCAAAGTGGTAGCCGATAAAGTTGTCCGGGTCGCCATTGTCGGAGCCCCAACCCAACATCCACATGGGGAACTTGCCCTGGTTGCGGTCATCCAAATAGGCGCCCCAGTCTTCAGTCTGCAAGTTTACGCGAATACCCACCTTCGCCAGATCGGCGGCAATCGCCTCACCAATCGCCTTTGAATCCGGGAAGTAGCCGCGGATTACCGGAATATACCAGAAATCAGTCTCGAAGCCATCAGGCAGACCAGCAGCGGCCAACAGTTCTTTTGCCTTGTCTGGGTTATATTCAAAGGGCTGAATCGCCGGATTGGAACCAAGGATTGCCGGCGGTTGGAAGGAGCCTGCCACTTGACCATAATCACCATAAAATGCCGGAATTAAGGCCGCCCAGTTGACAGCATGGGCGATCGCCTGGCGCACCTCAAGTTTGTCAAAGGGTTCTGTACACTGCTGAAAGGCAATGTAGCCGGTGCTCAACGCCGGTCGCTCATAGATCACAATATTGGGATCTTCCTTAGCTGCCGGCAGATCGGTCTGGGCTAGATCGGCCTGATGGACGGTGCCAGCCTGCAATTCAGCAAAGCGGGCCGAGTTGTCGGGAATAGAGCGGAAGATAATTCGATCCAGTTTGGGACCGTCACCCCACCAATCATCATTGCGTTCAACCGTAATATGATCATCCGGCACCCATTCCACAAATTTAAAGCGGCCAGTGCCAACAGCACTACCGGCTGGTGTACCATACTTGTCACCTTGTTCTTGTACGGCTGTAGGGCTATTCATGCCAAAGACAAAGCTTTCGGCCAGCTTGTTTAATAATACAGACGAGGGCGTGGTCAGCTTGAGTTGGATCGTATAATCATCAATAACGTTGACTTCTTCAATGGCTAGGTCGGTGCCGAACTCATTGGTATAATATTCAAAGGTGCGACCAAAGCGCCACTCGTTATCGGGGTTGCGCCAGCGATCCATATTCCACTTGACGGCCTCAGCGTTAAAGTCAGTACCATCGTGAAATTTAACGCCCTGGCGCAGATGGAAGACCCAAGTCTGGCTATCTTCAGTTTCCCAAGATTCGGCCAGCCACGGAATCGGCTTGGTAGAAGTGCCTTCCAGCGCTACCAGCCCTTCGGTAATGGTGTTGATGACACGGGCAGACTCACCGTCGGTCACCGCGCCATTGTCCAACAAAACCGAGTCACCACCACGCCCCACAATCAACGTGCCACCGGTGCCGCTTGCTTCGGTTGCAGTGTCAGCCGCCGGCGCCGGTGCGCTAGCTGCGCCGCCACCTTGCGGTGCAGCCGCCGGACAGGCGACGAGCAATAGGCCGGCAATGATCAAAATCGTTGCCAAAATCCAACTTTTTCGCATAAATCGCTCCTTACACAATAGAATAAAAGGTTTTTGTGAAGTAATTTAACGTTATGCCAACAACGCCTTGACTGCGGTTTGCAGCGGCAGCGTTGTTACTTCAACCTGGTCAGGGTGGACAAAACAGTTGATTTCGCTGCGGATGCCAAGCCCCTTGGCCCGCAGGCTGTCATCGAAATTATAGTCAGGCAAATAGATGCCGGGCTCAATCGTAAACATGACTCCTGGCAGCAAGCGCCGTCGATCTTGCGTCTCCAGGTTGTCAATGTTGACACCAATCCAGTGGCCGGTAGGCCCAAGGCTATGACCGGTGCGATGGAGAATGCCATTGCCATAGCCAGCTTGCTCAATAACGGTGCGGCACGCATCATCCACCTCGTAGCCATGCACTGCCTGGCCGGCCTGCAGCCTTTCCTGGATCAATTGCACGGCGCGATCACGCCCCTGGCGCACGACCTCAAAAATCGCGGCTACTTTGGGCGGCGTCTTGGGACCGCAGTAAGCTGTCCATGTACAGTCAGCAAAGCACGCTTCAGGATCGCCTTGCTCACGATTCCACAGGTCAATTAAGACCACATCGCCCACTTGGATGGGACTGTGGCGTTTAGCGCTGGGAAAATAGTGGGGGTCGGCCGCATTACCGTTGACGGCGACAATGGAGGGCAGCGGCTCCATACCGGCCGCAGCAAAGTGATCGGCGATCATCTGTTGCGCGCTATATTCAGTCACCGGCTCATTGTGACGCAACCGCGCAGCAATCCATTGATAGGCTGCATCTTTAGCAGCCAGACAAATGGCCGCGGCGCGGCGGTGGCCGGCCAAATGTTCAGGACTAATCCGAGCCACCACCAGTTGAACGGCGTCGGCGCTGCTGAGGATCTCGGCGCCGGTGCTCTTGGTGACCACTTCCATGATCCCGGCATCGACCCGACTCACATAGGGAATAGCATTATCAGGGCTATACTCCATGAGAATGCGACGGGCAGGCTGTCCCTTGATCCTTACAACCCGAGCCAGTACATCATTCATTTGTTGCCAACTTACATAGAGATGGACTTCACCGGCCAAATCAGGGGGTAAATCCAAAAAGGTTGTCCGCTCAATGCGTTGGACGATCCAAGCCGGTCGCCCTTCGCGCGGGATCCAAAGAAACCAGCGCCGGCTGCCGGCCTTCGACAATCCCGCCACCGCCAGGGCAAGCGGATTTTGATCACGAAAGCCATAAAGTAACCAGCCGTCTACATTTTCGGTATGCAAGTGAGATTGGATCAGCGCAAGTTTGGACATCCGAACTTCTTTGTATTTGGCTCACAATAGGGATGCGGCTGAAATTGCGCTTTTTCTCTGAAAAACGGTGCAACTTCAGTCTGCTGCCCACATGAGTGTTGTACTTTGGGCGAGGAGGATTGTTTATTTTACTTTGTCTAACACTGCGGTTTTCATTCAAAGCAAAGTATAGCACTGTGTAGAATTATGACATACAATCCCCCAAATCATAAAATCTTTTCTTGCCGCGTAATGAATCCCTGATAATAAACTTTGGGCTCATATAGGTCTCTGGGTGAAATTGTTCACTTTTCTCTGCTGATGAAAATAATTTTACCTCTTTGTCCATATGAGCAGAACTTTGTTCAGATTTGGCATTCTAACTCAAATGGTGTAAACCTCTTGCTGGTATAACAGGCATCAGCCTAGCACTACAACGAGATTTCGAGGAATTGCAGGTGACAGTCACCGCGTTATCCAAGAGGGGTGCTAGACGAGAGGTGGAAATTGGCCTTTGAAGCGCCTTGCCCCAGTTGTGGTATGCACCTATTTGCGTGATAGGAATGGAAAGTCGTTCATCAGCAAGATCATTTCTTTCCATTCCGCGCGCAATTCGGTACAATCTCCCGCAGTACGTAACTTGTTCTTATAGCGAGGGAGGCTCCCCCCATGCAAATTAATTTAACGCACGATGAATATCGACAATTAATTGATATGCTCTATATGGCGCAGTGGATGCTTACCGCCCACAAAGTGGGCGATGATCCACGGGTTGAGCCCTATAAAACGATCGAGCAGAAATTCTATGCACTGGCCACAGCAATGAGCGCCGACCATCTCATTGAGTTCGCCAGCGAGTTTGATCAGTTCTTTCCCACCCGAGAATTTGAAACAGAGACATCTGTCCACAGCTTCATCGACGAATATGACGACGAAACATTTTGGGATGAATTAACCCGTCGCCTCGCTGAACGCGATTTGCTCCAACAACTGGGCGGACGGGCAAATTTTCTTAAATTGTCGACCGAAGAACGCTTTCGTAGGTTAAGTCAGTTGGAAAGCACCTATGCCAAAGAATTTGCGCAAAGTGGCATTGAAAATCTCTATATAAAAGAGGCGGGAAGTGGCCCACAGTGGCGCAAACCGACGCGTAATCGTTAACCTGTGGAGGACGCAAGACCATAATAGCTGAATTAGGCGCCCGTAATTTTGCTGATCTTGTTGCCCAATACATTAGACCATTTTGTAAAACAACCAATCATTCTATATGGTTTATTTGTACGCCGCTAGCAATCCCCGCCTCAACGTACAAGCTATCTCCCCAAAGTCATATGCAGCCTTAGACTATACCCAGCCTGCGTAAACCCACTCTTGTTGGATTCAGCCATCTTGCACAATGTTGGCACTGGAGCGATAATCAATATCCAACGGGCGCGTCCCCAATTAGGGGCGATAGACGAGAAGCTTAACCTGGTCTTTTTAGTGCTTCGCCCCATTGGTGGTACGCACCCACAGCCAACTGACTACTCGACAGAGGATGCGCGCCTTGCCGCGGGCATCCCTTGGCGCGGCCCAGGCTGAAGTTTCAGGGGCACTTTCGGACCAATCACTTAGGCGATTCCAGAATTGAAATGACTCAGTTCATCGCGAAAGCCGCATTCTCTAATGCCGCGGTTACGCGACGATAAGCGGCGTAAGAGAACGCCCGGCTGCCTTCTCGGCGCGCGGATCGTTATTTTCCGGAACCGCCTTCCGTCAAAGCCAGGCACACGCAACACACAACACAGGAGAAAGGGAAATCCATGAAGATCACCAAACTAGAGACTCTGCTTGTCAAACCCCGTTGGCTCTTTTTGAAAATCCACACTGACGAGGGTCTGATTGGCCTGGGTGAACCCATTCTGGAAGGCCGCGCCTTGACCGTAGCCCGGGCCGTTGCCGAGGTGGAGCCCTATCTGATCGGCAAAGATCCAACCCGTGTCGTCCACCACTGGCAAGCGATCTATAAGCACGCCTTCTACCGTGGCGGCCCAATCCTGACCAGTGCGCTCTCCGGCATTGACCACGCGCTCTGGGATCTGGCGGGCAAAGCCGTTGGACTGCCGGTCTATAAAATGCTAGGCGGTCCGCTACGTGATCGGATCAAAGTCTACAAAGGTATCGGCGGCGGCACGACCGAAGAGGCCATCCAACGCGCTAAGGACGCAGTCGCGCAAGGGTTTTTGGCGCTCAAGACCGGCCCCTCCGGCGGGCGTCCAGCGCGTATTATTGAAACGCCCGGCTTTGTCGATCGCGTAGTGGAACGTTTTGCCGCAATTCGTGAGGCGGTGGGCAAGGAGATCGACATTGCGATTGATTTCCATGGTGCGGTGAGCCCCCAGACCGCCGGGTTGTTGATCAAGGCGCTAGAACCTTATCAACCCCTCTTTATTGAAGAGCCGGTGCAGTGTCAAAATGTTGATGTGTTGGCCGATCTGGCGCGCAAAACGCACATCCCGATTGCCACTGGCGAGCGCATCTTTACCAAGTGGGGCTTTCGGGAAATTCTGGAGAAACGCGCCGCGGCCATTTTACAGCCTGATATTTCCCACTGTGGCGGCATCTTTGAGGCGCGGCTGATTGCCGGCATGGCCGAAGCCTACTATGCGGCAGTTGCCCCCCATTGTCCGTTAGGGCCGATTTCGCTGGCCGCCGGGCTGCATGTCGATGCGTCAATTCCTAATTTCCTGGCCCAGGAACATACCACCTTTGGCGCCGGCTATCTGAAAGAACCCTTTGTCTTTAAAGATGGCTATCTGGAACTACCCACCAAACCCGGTCTGGGCATTGAACTGGACGAAGAAGCCATGGCCGACAAAATTGGTCACGACTGGCGCAACCCCGAAAGTTATCACCCCGATGATGGTGCGGCGATTGATTGGTGAGTAGGATTAAGTACGCCAAGATCTGGCGGGGACGGGCCACTCGGTTTTCATAAAACCCAAAGAACGTGTGGCCCGTCCCCGCCAGATCGGCTCCTTACCGGCGCATCTATTTTTTCGGATTCGCCTTTGAGTAATTCCGCGCAGATACTTCTCTACAGCGAATTGGCCAGCCATCCCTCCAAGCGCAAAACGCATACGACTTATTGCTGACAGGCCCTAATCGTGATATAATATACAGAACATGTGTTCGCAGAGGTTGCATCTGCAGACAGATACGCGCGCTTGGAATATACCCTACGACATCAAGCTACTATCTATGATATAAACTAGCTGTTTGACAAACTATTATTGCAAATTTTCGCAATAAGGGTACACCACACTCACACACGGAGGAATTATGGTCTGGCATCTATTGCTCAACGGTTTATATGCGCCGCAACTTATGCACATCCCCGATGGTTTTCTGAGTACCCCGGTAGCCCTAGTTGGTTGGTTGGTCGCAGCGGCTGTAATTGCCTATGCGTTGCGCCAAACCAGAGAGCAGCTTGGCGAACGACAAATTCCCCTTCTTGGTGTATTGGCTGCCTTTATCTTTGCCGCACAAGCGATTAATTTTCCTGTCGCCGGCGGCACCAGCGGCCATCTACTCGGAGGCGCATTGGCAGCAATTATTCTGGGCCCATGGGCCGCGGTCTTGGTCATGACCTGTGTCATTGCGCTCCAAGGCTTGCTCTTTCAAGATGGCGGCCTCTTGGTCATGGGCTGGAACATTATGAACATGGGGGTGGTAACCGCCTTTACTGGGTATCTGGTTTATCGGTTGGTAAAGCGGATCATGGGCGACAGCCGCCCCAGCCTCATCACGGCCGGGATCATTGGCGCGTGGCTTTCAGTTGAAGTGGGCGCTACTGCTACTGCGATCCAACTGGCCACTTCCGGCACATCGCCATTGGCTGTGGCTTTGCCGGCCATGGTAGGCGTACATGCCCTGATTGGCATCGGCGAAGCGCTGATCACCGTGGGTGCGCTGCTGCTGATTGCACGGACGCGGCCAGATTTCCTGGAGCGAGGCGCGCAGGCTGGTGGCGCCGCTTCGGCCGCCTGGGTGACCGGTGGCTTGCTGGTGGCACTAGTGGTTGCACTCTTCTCCTTTACAGCATCATCCAGTCCTGATGGTTTAGAGCGCGTGGCGGCGAATCAAGGCTTTCTGGCGCGGGCGCAGGCTCCGCTCTATCACCTTCTCCCTGACTATACCATTCCCTTTATCAGCAATGAGACCTTTTCCGGCATTGCGGCGATTGTCCTGGGGACACTGCTAATCTTTGCCATTGTCATTGGCATTGGACGCTCCGTACGCACATCACGCAGTGCATCGAAGTTGTAGAATCGTCACAGTTATGCAACAATCCCCGAAGTCATTTCAAAAAAAAAGCGTTCAGGACAGGCAGAAAATTTCGGCGTGAACTCACGCCAAAGCTTGATGCCTTTACCGATCACTTATTATGCTTGGAAATGGCCGTAGGCCGCAGATCTACCACCCAACAGCAGCAGAATTGGCGCTATGCATACTCATTTGGATGAACAATATCATCAAGGGCAGTCATTGATTCACCGTTTGGATGCGCGCGTAAAGGTGCTCCTAACTTTCCTCTTCATTTTGACGGTCAGTCTGACTCGCTTTGGCGCTTTTGGCGCCTATTTGGCGCTCTTTGCTTTCAGTATGAGCGTGGTCCTGTTAGCGCAGCTACGCCCGACCATGGTGCTTAAGCGCGCATTGGTGGCGTTGCCTTTTGCATTGGCGGCTGTGACGCTGCCCTTTACCGTGCCCGGCCATACGCTAGCCACGTTGCCCATCTTAGGCGGGTTGACGATAAGCCAAGAGGGGGTAATCCGCTTCATAAGTACTGTGATCAAGTCCTGGCTTTCGCTCCAGATCGCGCTGGTGCTGGTCTTTGTCACACCCTTTACCGAGATCCTGTGGGCCTTGCGCGCCCTGCGCTTGCCGGCGCCATTGATCGCCATTGTCAGCCTAATGTATCGTTATCTCTTTGTGCTCTATGATGAAGCGGTGCGGCTGCTGCGGGCGCGGGCCGCGCGCAGCGGCATGGTGGATGGCGCGCGCAGCGGCGGTTCGTTGTTGTGGCGAGGTCAGGTGGCGGGACGGATGGCGGGCAGTCTGATGTTACGTTCCTTTGAACGGAGCGACCGCATTTACAATGCAATGGTGGCGCGCGGCTATCGCGGCCAGTTGCTCACATTGGGCCATAGCCATCTACAGCGCAAGGACATTGTGGTCGCCGGCCTTGCAATCTGCCTACTGTTGCTTATCCTACTGATTTTATAAGGCAAAGCACCTATGCATCATAAAATTGAAGTGACCGATTTAAAGTTTGCCTATCCGGATGGCCGCGAGGCGCTCCATGGCGTTACCCTCATGGTCGAACCAGGCGAAAAGGTAGCATTGGTTGGCCCCAATGGCGCCGGCAAATCGACCTTGATGCTCCACTTGAACGGTATTTTGCAGGGCAAAGGCTCGATTCGCGTGGCGGGTCTGGAGATGGCGGATGCCAATCTGGGCAAGATTCGCGCCGCGGTGGGGCTGGTCTTTCAGAACCCAGATGACCAACTCTTCTCGCCCACCGTTTTTGACGATGTCGCCTTTGGCCCGTTGCATATGGGGTTGCCGGAAAGTTCTGTGCGCGAGCGTGTACGTGGCGCATTGGCCGCCGTCGGTATGGAGAGCTACATTGACCGCATTTCGCATCACTTGAGCATTGGTGAGAAGAAGCGGATCGCGATTGCCACCGTGCTCTCCATGGAGCCGGAGATCCTTGTCCTCGATGAGCCGACTGCTGGTCTTGACCCGCGGGCGCGACGGCAGTTGATCAATCTTCTACGCAAGTTGGATATGACCATGCTTGTCTCAACGCATGACATGCCCATGGTGGCCGAACTCTTTGAACGCACGGTGATCATGGAAGGTGGACGTGTCGTTGCCTCCGGCTCTACACCTGAGTTGCTAGCCGACCAGGCGTTGCTCGCGCGTCATGGACTGGAGCTTTGACGGCATTCTTGGCAAATTCCCATGAGCGTCAGATGCTGACTATCAATGGCAAAGTGCTGTTGTTGTAAGACAGTGGCATAGAAAGCATCGACCAAAGCTGGGGCAAGCTCCATTTCATAATGACAATACCGACAGATGAGATGATGGTGCGGCTCATGGCCCGCAATCTCATAGTACGCATGTTTCCCCACCTGTGCTTTGACCACAATCCGAATTTCGCAGAGAAAATCCAGGGTGCGATAAACCGTTGCCAGGTTAATGGATGGCGCCTTCTTTTGCAAGCGCGCATAAATTTCATCAACCGTAGTATGGCCACGGCCTTCACAAATTGCATCTAAGATCAAACGCCGCTGCTCTGTTAAACGATAGCCTTGCTGACGGATCAGCGCGGCATAATCAAAAGTATGATGTGTCATAGCGTTGACTATAGCATAGCACAAGGCTTGTCGAAAAGTAGCGATTGCGCTAAGATGACTGATAATTTATCACCCATCCCTACCGGATTATCGAAAATGCAGAGTGGAGCAAACGATGAAACGCAAAATTCTGATTACCGGTGCGGCAGGTCGCATCGGGTCATTTCTGACCAACCAGTGGAAAGAGCAATATGACCTGCGTCTGAGTGACGTGAAGGCCCCGAAGGAGACTTTTGGCTTTGAGTTTATCGAAGCCAATCTGGCCGACTATGACGCCGTGGCGGCCCTTTGCCAGGGCATTGACACCGTCGTGCATCTTGGCGCCGACCCACGCATGGAAGCGCCGTGGGAAAGTCTGTTGCCCAATAATGTCATCGGCACCTACAACGCCTTTGAAGCAGCCCACCAGGCGGGCTGCCGACGCATTGTCTATGCCAGCAGCATCAACGCCGTCTTTGGCTACCCCGCCGATGTCCAGGTGCACACCAACATGCCGGTCTACCCGATCAACCTCTATGGGGCCACCAAATGTTGGGGCGAAGCCCTCGCTCGCTACTATGCCCATACCCATAAGCTTTCTTCGATCTGTCTGCGTTTCGGCGCCGTCTCCTATCGCCCTGGCCAGGATCCTAACTATGACAACCGCTACGATCTCAGCCACCCCTACATTGATATTATTTTGACGATGGAAGATCTGACTAAGCTCGTCACCGCCAGTGTAGAAGCCAAGGATGATCTCATGTTTGGCGTCTTCCACGGCGTCTCCAACAACCGTTGGAAACGGCTGGACCTCACCGATGCGCATGAACTCATCGGCTACGAACCGGAAGATGATGCTTTTGCCTTTGCCGGTGCGCCGCCAATGAGTTCATTCTGAGGGGATTGCCCAAGTTGCGCGCCTGCGGTATACTACATAAGAATTGGGAAGATATGCCTAATCAGCTTTGGCCCCTATAGGTCTCCGAGTGAAATCGTTCGGTTCTTCTCTAGTAATTGCAACGATTTCACCGCTTCGTCCATATGCGCGATCAGCTTTTTGGAGGTTAGCGATGACAGATAGTCCCTAGGATACTCTTTATCATGCAGCGTATCAACAGTCAGTCGCTTCACCTAATCTTGGAGAAACCAATCCGAGTCAAGCGAACGAAGCGATTTCTGAAAATGGCAAATATGTTACCGAAGAGGAGTATTGGGAAAAATATTATAGGCATCCTCACTTTAACTATGAATGGAATAATGGCATTCTAGAGGAAATCGGTCGTAGAGTACCTCCATCGTACGATTCGTATGCAGAATATGAACCCACTGAAAAAGAACGCCTGCGCGCTGACGATGAGCATACAAGATTTCTGTACTATCATCAGTTGGCCGAACAAGCCCGTCAACGCGCTGAATAAAGTCGTTTAGAGGCTGAATACCAATGCCAACGCGCCGAACGGCTAGCAGCCCGTCTGCGCGCCTTGGGCCTCGATGAAGAAGATTTGGAATAGCACCATGCACTCAAAACGCTTTCAGATCCTGGCGGAACGGGATATTAACAAAGAAACCTTTGTGGAGCCGTGGGCCGAAGCCGGGTTGATGGTCACCGACAGCCCTTATGACCCACAACCCAGCCTGCGGATTGCCAATGGTCAAGTCGTCGAACTAGACGGCAAGGTGCGCGCCGACTTTGACGCCATCGATCTCTGGATTGCTGACCATGCCATCAACCTGGCCGTCGCGGAGGAAGCAATGGCAACGCCGTCGGCCCAGATCGCACGCATGTTGGTGGACATCAACATCTCCCAACGCGCGGTGCGCCGACTGATGGAAGGCTGTACACCAGCAAAACTCTGTGACATTATTCGCCACATGAATGTGTTGGAGATGATGATGGGGCTGGCCAAGATGCGGGTGCGCCGCACGCCGGCCAATCAAGCCCATGTCACCAACTGGAAAGAGCATCCGGCCTTGCTAGCCGCCGACGCCGCCGAGGCCGCCCTGCGCGGTTTTGCGGAAGTCGAAACCACTGTGCGTGTGGCGCGCAATGCTCCCTTTAACGCGCTAGCCATTTTGGTCGGCACCCAAACCGGACGGGGTGGCGTCTTGACGCAGTGCGCCGTCGAAGAACGGTTGAGTTTGCAGCTAGCCATGAAGGGGCTCACCACCTATGCCGAAACGCTCTCGGTCTATGGTACAGAACGCACCTTTGCCGATGGCGACGACACCCCTTGGTCCAAAGCTTTTTTGGCGTCAGCTTATGCCTCGCGCGGCGTCAAGGTGCGCTTTACCTCTGGCACCGGTTCGGAGGCGCTGATGGGCAGCGCCGAACAGTGCTCCATGCTCTATCTGGAAGCGCGCTGTCTGTTGGTGACGCGCGGCGCGGGCAGCCAGGGCATTCAGAATGGCTCGATCTCCTGTATTGCCTTGCCCGAAGCGCTGCCCGGTGGCGTGCGCGCGGTGCTCGCCGAAAATCTCATCGCTTCTATGTTAGGGCTAGAGTGCGCTTCCGGCAATGATGCATTGGCTTCCCACTCCGCCATCCGCAAGACAGCCAAGCTCATGTGCCAATTTATTCCCGGCACTGACTTTATCCATTCCGGCTATAGCGCTGTGCCTAAGCGGGATAATCTCTTTGGCGGCGGCAACTACGACGCCGAAGATTTTGACGACTATAATGTGCTCCAGCGCGATATGCAGGTCGATGCCGGTCTGCGCCCCATTACCGAAGAAGAGGCGCTGACCATACGTCGTCAAGGTGCGCAGGCGATCCAGGCGGTCTATGCCGAATTGGGCTTTCCCACGATTACGGATGACGAGGTCGAAGCGGCCGCACTTGGACACAGTAGCGATGATATGCCTGACCGCGATCTGGTGGCCGATCTGGCGGCGGCGGACCGCTTCCTGGCCGGCGACCAAACGATGTTGACGATTGTCGCGGCGCTCCAACGGCGCGGCTTTACCACGACGGCGCATAATCTGCTGGAGATGGGCCGTCAGCGCATTGCCGGCGACTATCTGCAACCGTCGGCCATCTTTGACCGCAACTTTCATGTCCTGAGCGGGATTAACGATGTGAATGACTACACCGGCCCCGCGACCGGCTACCGGTTGGAGGGGGCGCGCTGGGAGGAGATTCAGCGGATTCCCCAAGCCAAATCGTCCCGTGATTTTATCAACCCGCAGGTGGGGACGCCCACGCCTAAATTGGTGCACATGGGGCCGGCCAAAGAAGGAACACGTAACGAGGTCATCGTCGCGGTGGGTCCGGCCTTTAACGCCGAACTGACCCGCACCATTGGTGGGTTGGAACATGAAGCGGTGCTAGAGGCAATCCTCACCGGCGTGGCCGAGGAGGGCATGATTGCACGCATTGTCAAGGTGCATCACACTTCTGACTGCGCCGCGATTGGGCAGATCGGCGCCGAGTTGAGTGGCTCCGGCATTGGCATTGGCCTCCAATCACGCGGCACTACGGTCATTCACAAAAAAGGGCTAGCGCGCCTCAACAATCTGGAACTCTTCCCCCAATCCCCCAGCCTGACCCTGGAAACCTACCAGGCGATTGGACGCAACGCGGCGCGCTATGCCAAAGGCGAGGCAACCAAACCGGTGGGGGTAAAGATTGACAATTGGGCGCGTCTAAAGTTAATTGTCAAGACGGCGCTGCTTCATCGGCGCGAGACAGAATCGATTTGCGATGAGCCGCCCAGTGAGTTGTTCTTTGATTGGGAACCCGAAGTCTGACAAGATGACCGGATGACAAGATGACCGGATGACAAGATGACCGGATGACAAGATGATAGTGGAGTGATTGTGTGAAGAAGCAACAAGTCAGTTATCCCTTAATGGAAGATACAACGTCCGATCTGCGCGCGGCCAGTGGACGGGCGGCGGCAACAATTGGGCTGGAGACGCTGGACGAGCTATCGCCCGCTGATCTGCGTATCAATGGCGAGACCTTGCGCGCCCAAGCGACGGTGGCACGCGATGCGGGCTTTACCCAACTGGCCGAAAACTTGACGCGCGCCGCTGAATTGACCGCTGTGCCGAATGAGACTCTCTTGCAGATGTACGAGATCATGCGTCCAGGACGCTCCACCTATGCGCAGCTTCAGGAAATGGCGGCCACCCTGGAAGAGCGCTATCACGCCACAACCACAGCGGCCATGGTGCGCGAAGCGGCCGAAGTTTATCAACGGCGCAATTTGTTAAAACGAGAATAGTAGACTCGTAACTTGATTGAGATTTATGAAACCATTGACAAATTTGACCATATCGTATATGATATCGCTATGTGGCGTATTGTCCTGGATACTGATGTAATCATAGCCGGTATGCGAAGTCCTAAAGGAGCATCAGCAGCTATTCTGGATGCTGCTTACTCAGGGCGCGTTCTTCTGCTTGTCAGTGTTGCTTTGGCATTGGAATATGAGGCTAAATGTACTTTGTCGGAACACTATCGCGCCGCTGGAATCACTAGACAAGATGCCCTGAATTTTGTAGATGCCATTGTCGCGCTTGCCGAACCGGTAAAGCAATATTATTTTTGGCGACCACAGTTACGTGATCCAGGGGATGAAATGGTTTTAGAAACAGCAATTAACGGTGGCGCGGACATGGTTGTCACGTTTAACTTGCGTGATTATGGAAAAGCCCCTCAACAGTTTGGTATAGCACTGTTTCAGCCGCGCGAGGCTATCAGGAGAATCCGACAATGACACAACCAGCAACCTATGCGTTACGACTACCCCAGTCCCTTAAAACAGCTGTAGCTGAGGTCGCTAAACGGGACGGAACTAGCATCAACCAATTTATTACGCTAGCAATCGCAGAAAAATTGTCAGTCCTAGAAACGGTTCGTTTTTTTGAGGAAAGACGAACACGGGCAGACATGAATGCTTTTTATCGGATTCTTAACAGAGAGGGAGGCGAGCCTCCGCGCGCTGGTGATGAGATGCCCGAATGAGTCCATCGAAGCAAGGCTTTGGTGGAAAACAGAGAATCCTTTACCTATTGCACGTTCTCAATTCCGTTGAGGGAGTTGACTGAATTGGGCATAGGTCAAAGTTTAAGCTAAAGTTAGGATTGATTTCTACGCAAAAGCGTGCTATACTATAGATGATGTACGATAGTGGTGTGGCATCTTCTCAAAAACTGTAAGATGAGGTGTATATCGATGGCTATTCCAGGCTTGATATAGCCAACATCCTAACTGGTAGAAATTTATCCTTTATGCAGGCAGTTGGTATCCATTGGCTCGCGTCGTGGTTTGTCAGGGCTCGTACTTCTGCCGCCGACTTCCTCTTTCCAGCCAACTGTGTGGCTTGTGGGCGGGCGGGCTCTATCTTTTGCCCAGAGTGTGCACAGGCGGTTGAACCCGTCGGGACAGAAATATGCAGACGCTGTGGTCGTCCTCAACGATCAGCTATACCACTTTGCGCCAACTGCCAGCTAGAGCCATATGCTCCACTCAGCATGACCCGCATTGCCGCCTTACATACAACGCCGCTTCGTGAGGCCATTCACACGTTTAAATATGAAAATCGACCGGAACTGGCAGAGTTGCTGGCCCGTTACCTCGTTGCACTGCAAATGCAGTTGGACCCGCTCTGGAAAACCTGGTCAGTAGACGGGGTTGTTCCTGTGCCATTGCATGATGCACGTTTGGCGGAACGGGGCTACAATCAAGCAGAGTTACTGGCGGATGCTTTTGGCCGCAAGGTGCAGTTGCCAGTACATCCTGCCTGGATTAGACGACAACGCCTCACGCAGTCGCAGGTAGGGTTGAGCGCACAAGCACGGCAACAAAATGTGGAAGACGCCTTTGTTGCCCACCCTGCGGTGCGCGGCCAACGCCTACTCTTGCTTGATGATGTCTACACCACTGGCGCAACCATGCGCGCCTGTGCCGCTGCTGCATTAGCGGCTGGAGCAACTGCTGTCTATGGGCTGGCTCTGGCCTGCCCACGATGATTATCAATCGGATTTAACAGCTCTGGAAGGAGATGAACCATGCAACTTACAGTCCACGGACGCAATATAGAAGTCACGGATTGGATCCGTGAATATGTGGAAAAGAAGATCAATCGGCTGGAACGTTATCTCCCCCAAGTAAAGGATGTACGCGCTGAGTTGACCCACAGCGCTACCCGCGCCGCTGCCGACCGTTACACGGCCCAGATTACCGTATGGGCCAATGGTCAAATTTTGCGGGCAGAGGAATCGACCAGTGACATTTTTGCCTCGATTGATGTCACAGTGGATAAGATGGCCAAACAGGTGCGGCGCTTTAAGGGCCGCCGCTTTCAAAGCAAGCGCCGCGCCACTGCGGCTGCGCTCCTGGAAACGGAAATGGCCCCAGAGACGCCAGCTACAGAACCTGAAGTTGACGAAACGGAGATGGTAACCGGAGATATTATTCGCCGCAAAGAATTTGTGTTAGCGCCAATGCATGAAGACGAAGCTTTGGAACAGATGGAATTGCTGGGCCATGATTTCTTTGTCTTCTTCAATCCAGAGACAAAGGCCGTCAATGTCATTTACCGACGGCGTGACGGCAACTATGGCCTACTCCAGCCGGCGCTTGCCTAAGCATCGATCAAAAGTTGCGCTGAACGAGGACAGCAGCCTGCCCTAATCGACTCTTGGCCTTGCAGCGGGACAGGAGAGGTTAACCGATAGAAACAACACCCACGCTTTCCAGCGTGGGTGTTTTCAATTCCACTTAGTTTAGACGAATCCGAAAAAATAAATACCAGTGAAGAGGCGATCTGCCGGGGACGGGCCAAGCAATTTTCAGTAGCCCAGAGAACGTGTAGCCCGTCCCCGGCAGATCTTAGGTACTTATTGCTGCGCAATGACCTTAGACGAATTCAATATCGGCCACGGTGCGCACGACATCACCCACATAGAGCCACGAAACCTGGCGCAAGGTCAGGGCCTGGTCAAAGTCCGTCAGCGCAGAAACACCGGTGGCAGGGACCACAACATGAAACCAGCGCAAGCCCGCCGACGCCGCGGTGTGGAGCACACAGATGCTGGAGACCGTGCCGACAATGACCAAATGTTCCACCTGCCAAACCCGCGTCAGGTAGTGATCGAGTGACGTGCCGTAGAAGCCATCATAACGGCTCTTCGGGCAGACCAAATCACCGGCCTGCGGCGCAAGTTCATCGATAATCTGCCAGCCCCACGTATCGGCGCGACAGTGCTCAGGCCAGATCGCCCACTCCCGGTCCCCTTCATAGTGGGTGTCCTGGGTATAGGCAATGGGGACTTGCCGGTCACGCGCGGCTTGTAGCAAACCTTGAATGGCCGCAACTGTCTCAAGCGCAGCGGGGACGACCAATGTGCCATTGGGCTTGACAAAGTCATTCTGCATATCAACCACAATCACGCCGCTCTTAACTGCCGGCAGTTGTACTTTGTCCTTGAATGGAATCTCTGGCACAGCAACTTGCTCACCGGGGATAAATTGTAAACTCATATGAGGCTCCCTTCACTCTTCTTGCTTTTGGGGTGACACCAGCGCTATAGACGCAGATTTAGATAGCGCGGATCGAATCAGTGACACCTGGATCCGCATCTGTCAATGGCGTCAATCACTGTGTTACCTCTTTTGTAAGTAACTTTTAAGACCTAGATTGGCGGCCAACTCTGTCAGGTCTCGCAGACCTGACAGGGTTAAATCTACAAGTTGATGCTGACGGTTACATTAGCTAGTACTGGTTGCGAAAGATGAGGTGACAGTCACTTTCGAACACTTTGTATATCAGCTCACACTGGACGTTGTAAGTGACTGTCACCTTTACCCCAAGTTTCGCAACAGAAACTAGCTAGAAGCGCAAGATTTCGCTCCGGTTAGTTTACTACGATGTGTCCGAAATTTTGCTTGGGTAGAGGTGGTTCCCCAGATCTGCCTGGAAGGGAAATGATTGCTAATTCACCATTTCAATATGGTAATCGATCAGTTGCGCATCCATACGCCACTGTTCTACCCGATTCGCAACAGTTTGCAACTGGCGATGAGCCAGCGCACCTGTCCCGCTCACACAGACCACCTCCAGCACGGCGCGTGTCCACACATCCTGGGCGTCTGCTTCACAAACCGAGACATTGTAATCGCGGCGTAAGCGGGCAATCAGCGGTTTGAGAATTCCTCGTTTCCCTTTGAGACTGTCATTCAGGGGAAGATAAAGTTCAAGTGTAAGTCGTCCAATAGCAGCCATGGTGATTTTAGCGACTGGCGGTCCAGTCCGGATTTGTATACTGTTCACGGATCAATTGCGCAGTGGTCCGCAGCTCGGCTGCGGTAGGCGTAGCGCCTTGGAAGGATAAATTTAACGTTCTTGCAAAGCCCTCGGCAATCGCCGCCGCGACATGGTCAAAAGCCACCGTCGAATCGTCTTCAGCGACAGCAAGCGCCGTGGCCAGGGTGCAGGCGTGATCAGCCAACTGGCGACGCAATGCAGCAGCCTGTTCCGGTGGCAACACGAGCACGTCAATCAGCCGTGTAATATCACCGGCTAAGGGTAGGCTGCCATGTTGTAGCACATAGCGAGCGCGTCGGCTTTGTGCGCTGCCAATCAGTTTGCGACCGCCGGCGGTAATCTCATAGGCGCTGGGCACCTCGAAGCAGGCCGCCGATACATCTCGCCCTGTCCGTACGTCACCGGCGGCTTTGTCGGCTGCCAATCCCAATCCTTGGAGCCCGGCCACCAGCGCATTGCTCAAGCGCAGGTAAGCATCCATCACCCCACCTTTGACGCGTGGCTCACTGGCCGGCGCAGCCACAGAATAGGTCAACTCATCTGTGTGCAAAATGGCGCGGCCACCAGTGGAGCGGCGCACCAAATCGTAGCCGCGCAAGGCCACCGCCGCCTTATCAATTTCGGCTAACGGCTGGTGGCGTCCAAGAGAGATGGCTGGCGGCTGCCAGCGGTAGAAGCGTAAGGTCGGTGGACTTTCACCGACAGCACAAGCCATGGCGATGGCCTGATCCAAGGCCATATTGGCCGCGCCAGAACGCGGCTCATCCTCTATTATCAAGCGCCAGGTGGCAGGAGGCAAAGTTTCAAGCGTCGTTGACATGATTGATTGGCCCCAGTCAAGGCCAGGATTAAAGGAAGGGTAAGGGAACGACTTCGACTGTAGCACCAGCGGCCATTAACTGTGTTCCCGCTTCATGATAGGGTCGTTTAATGATAGCCAGTGCAATGGGCGTCGCCAGTGTTGGACTGCTAGCTGTACTGGTGATCGTACCAACCGTACGCTTCTCAACGGTCACCTCTGTGCCCGGCTCTAATCCGTGCTCGCTGCGCAAGCCGACCAGGTGTTTGGTAACCTTATCATAGGTAATCTGCCGGGCAATAATCTCCTGGCCGGTATAGCAACCTTTGTTCTCAGCGCAAGCCCAAGCCAAACCGGCTTCTAGCGGGTTATACGCTTCAGTCAATTCTGCGCCCACCGCCGGTCGGCCTAATTCAATCCGGTAGTGTTGATAGGCTTGGTCATCCGGCAGTAACTGCGCGCCGGCGGCAGTCAAACGTTCAACCCATTGGTCGTAATGTTCCTGTGGCAGAATTAACTCATAGCCGGGAACGTCAAAACGTTGCTGGTTCAGGACCACAACGTCCTCGTGCTCAACCCAATGGTCATCGGCAAGATCCTGAGCATTGATACCAACGGCGGTCAGCAGAGTCTGACTTTGGGGCCCCATCAAGCGCAGACGAGCGTGGGTGGCGCTGACGTTCTGCACCTTGACTTTATCCATAAAAAAGATCTGCCCACGCAGGTGGCGTTCCAACGCTGTGGTCTGTTCCGGCGCTGGCAAGAGCCACAGAGCGTCCTCTCGGCAGAGAACTGTAAAGGTAAAGAGAATCCGCGCCGTAGGACTGGTCAAAATGGTGACAGCCGCCATGCCCGGCTGCAACCGAGCAATGTTATTGGTAGTCATACGGTGCAGGAAGTCACTGCGGTCAGCACCGGTCAAGACCAAAAGCGCCCCAGCCGCGCGCGGCAGGAGCGCAGCCTCTTGGGTCAAGGCAGTGTAGGCATCGATAGTAGTCTGTGTCGTAGTCTGTGTAGCAGTCTGTATCGTCATAAGCAATCTGATCTATAAACCTGATCCTAAATACGGGCGAACACGCCTCTGTTGTTCGCCGCCCTTTACCGTTCGCAGCACCGGTTGATCATTGCGCAACCGCTTTGGCCAAACGGTTAACGGCCAAGTACGACTAGCTTAGCCAAATTGACCGAGGAGTTCAGTAAGCCTGTTGCACATCTGCGTTGCAAATTGCTCTGTATGCGCAGGCAACCATATGCACCGGTAGGTTTATTATACCATACTTTGACAATACTGTCGCTTTTGTACAACTTATGTTACCACGGTCATAAGAGGGCAGATTGCTTATATCATTGCTGGGCGAAGCTGTGTTACATCAACGGCAGGCAAACCGACACAACATCAACTGATCTGACGCTGGTCGCATAAAGGGGCGTATTGCAATGGGGACAACTGGGCTGTGGCGCAGCCATCAACCAGGAGCGATCTAGCTCTTCGTCTGTTACAATCCAAACATTGGCAAAAGAAGAGGCGGCGCGTGCCGTAAGTTCATCACTGAGGCAGGAGCTGTTGGGGCAAAAGTAGCGCTTACCAGTTATTTGTGGACGACGGAGAACGGTTGTGCTTTCTAGGGCAGGCTCGGATTCAATATGACTGGAGACTAACATGATGGCTCCTTCTATTCAGGTTGAGTAGTTGAGATAGTTGCTCTTGATACAGGTCAACGGTAAGTTGTGCTCATGTCAACTGATTGGCTCATAGAGGCATGGTGCTGTAATTGCGTTTTTTCGTTCTCGAAAATGATGCAGTTGCAGTTTGCCGCCTATATGAGGGATTGGATTTGAGTGCAAGTCACTTGGCGCCGGGAGATATGCACCTTGTGCTATCTGCAGCTTACCATGAATTTTTTACGCCGATCTATACAGAATCCTTACAGCCGATAGTGTTATCGTTGGGATATCGTTGAGGAAGCGTCTAATAACAGAGAAACCTTAGCCTGTTAGTAGACAACGGCAAAATAGTTAAAGAGTAGGACAGGAGTCAGTAGGACAGTGGTCAGTCACTGCCTTACTGTCTCACTGTCCTACTGGCTTACTTCCGCCACGGTCTACCAGCAACTCATATAGCAATGCCTCCTCTGTTTGGGCATCACTTACGAAATCAGCTACAATAGCAGCGGAAGAATGGTATACTGCGGTTATGATGAAAACCGGAAGTTTTCTATAACAAGATTACTCGAGAAGCAAACTCCGGTTTTCATTCAGAGCAAAGTATAAATTGACGAGGATTATGAAACGCACATGAAATCGAGTACTTTCTGGGAGACCTTATCACGGCCGCTTGTGGCGTTGGCGCCTATGGATGGGGTGACTGACCAACCTTTTCGGCATATTCAGAAAAAGTATGGCAACCCCATGCTCATGTATACTGAATTTACCAGCGCCGAAGGTTTATGTCTAAGCAATGGTCGGCTACTGCGTGATCTGCTCTTTGATGAGTTGCAGCGTCCCATCATTGCCCAGATCTTTGGTAAGACGCCTCACTTTTTTTGGCAAGCTGCGGTGGTGATCTGCGAACTGGGCTTTGACGGTATTGATATTAATATGGGCTGTCCAGCCAAAAATGTGGCGCAAGGTGGTTCGGGCGCTGGCTTGATCAGGACGCCGCAGTTGGCGCAAGCCTTGGTACGCGCCACGCAACAAGGTGTACACGATTGGCGCAATGGGGCAACTGCCGCTGATTGCCGTGATATTGCCCCCCGTGTCGCCGCACAGATTAACGAACGGCGCCGGCGCTTGCCCCTGGTCTATCAGGCGCGTCGTCCCATACCGGTGAGCGTTAAGACTCGTGTGGGCTATGACACGCCGATCATTGCCGAGTGGTTGCCCTATCTATTGGAGGTAGAACCGGTGGCCATTGGGATCCACGGTCGGACGCTGGAGCAAGGTTATTCTGGAGAAGCCAGTTGGGAAGAGATCGGCAAGGCGGTTACGCTGGCGCGTAGCTCCGGCAGCGCAGCACTCATTTTGGGCAATGGCGATATTCAATCCCTGGCGCAGGCGCAGCAACGTGTGGATGACTACGGCGTCGATGGAGTTTTGATTGGCCGCGCCACCTATGGGAATCCTTTCTTTTTTCAAGGTGAGCGTGAAGGCCACACTGCGAAGGAGCCAGCCGATGGCCCAGCCGCAACACAATTAGCCCAGGTGATGGTAGAACATGCACTGCTCTATGAACAGTGCTATCAGCACTATCCCAAATACCAGTTTCAACCTATGCGCAAACATTTAGGGTGGTATGCGCGCCGGATGCATGGTGGCAAGAAGTTGCGCGTCCCGCTCCTACAGAGTAACAGCGCCCACGAAGTCATTCAAATCCTACGGGACCAGGCTTATGTATCGGTAGCAGATACGGCGGTTTTCCCTGCCATCCAGCACTTGCTGGCCGCGTAACGCATCGAAAAGTCTACTGCAAAAAGTTTAGTTTACTAGAAAAGTTCGACTGCCCGCGTGCGATTTTCTGACACTTCGCTAACACTTCGCCAGCTTGCTACTAACAAAAGAGTCCTATGCTAGGACCGTTAGAGACCAGCACATCTGGATGTCATCTGTAGATTAATGGAATACATCTGTTTTGGAGGGGATAAAGCTATGCCGCTTTATGAATTTACCTGCACCAATTGTGGCTCCAACTTTGAAAAACGAGTTTCGTTTTCGGCAGTGACGACGCCTGCTTGTGACAGTTGTCAGAGCCCTAATGTACAACGACGCGTGAGCGCGCCTGCTATTCATTTTAAAGGCAGTGGTTGGTATATTACTGATAGTAAAAAGTCAACCAGCGTCGGCAGTGGCGAGAAGAGTAGCCGCGAATCGAGCAAGAGCACAGCCACCGCAACCGCCGCGTAGCGACGAGTTAGCCAAGGTCAGGCATCTGGCTGCGATGATTGGCGTGCCGGAGTTCAAATGCATACTCGGCCAATTTGGGCATGTCGACCGCACGCGCTTGGGCAAGCGCAGCTTCAATGTCATAGGGCAACCGGATAATCTCAGTGCCAATTTGGCCAAATCGGCTAGAGTCAAAATGGCCGCGCATGATCACGTACCCTGCTAACGGGATGTAATCCATGGGGTTGCCGACGCTACCCACATTAAAGAGTGTCTTGCCCGCCACCGGCAACAGATAGGGGTGGTGAATATCCCCATAACCGACAATATCTGGTGGCGGGCTAGCGAAGCCGGTAAAGGGTGTATTGGCAAACATCCCGCGCAACTCGTTCTGATCATGCCAAAAGCCTACACGATAGTAGATGTCCTGGGCCGATGCGTGAAAAAGGCGCACCCGTTTGCCGCTGAGCAGAAAATCAATGGTGTTGGGCAGTGTACGTAGATAGTCCAGCCGTTCTGCACCTAATTGGGTTTGATGCCAGCGCCGTGTCCTGCCGCCGCCACTTTCTGCCAGCTTATCATCCCAATTTCCCTTTACCACAGCCGCACACCGTTCACGACAGAGATCGACCACACAGGCAGAATCAGGCCCTTTGCCCACCAAATCACCCAGACAGTAGATTTGCTCAATCCCACGCCCAGCGATATCGGCTAACACTGCTTCCAGCGCCGGCAAGTTGCTGTGTACATCGGAAATAATTGCGATTTGATCCATAACTCTGTAAATGGAAATGAGTGGGATGGCAGTAGTAGGTCAGTAAGACAGTGGAACAGTAAGGCAGTGAAGCGGCCTGTTCTACTGTCTTACTGACCTACTGATTTACTGCCCCGCAAGCTTTGCCACCTGCTGTAAGGCACTGTCATAGACGCTATACTGTTCCCCCTCTTCCTCATCGGGATCCACGTACTTCATCCACATGGCCTGCTCGGGACGGTCACCGGCAAGCACGCGGCGGCTAACCCGTAGATCGCTCACCGGATCGTGCCAGCGCACTTCCCTTTCTTGGAGCAAAATGTATTCGCCGGCATACTTATCGACCAAGGAGCGTTGCTGATCGACATAATGGAGCGCTTGTTCAGCCGTAGTGCGCCGCCAACTGATGTTGATTTCGGTCGGGTCAGTCTGGACTGAATAGAATTTCCCCACCGGCGCAGTGACCTCTGATTGGAAGTCGATCTCATCCAGATTCACCGTGCCAAAACCGGCTTCGGCCGCAACCAATAACGAATTGCGATCGCGCAGGAAGGGCTGGGTGAGCCAGTCACTCTGTGGATCATGGCCCATCAGGTGGGCGGCACAGGCGTCGGTGGCAATGGTGTGGTTGCCGGCAATGAGTGTGTTGCAGGGCCGACCGGGGCCAGCGCCGCGGCCCTTGCCCCATTCCATCCCTGCCTGTCCGACTAGCCCGTCAATCACACAGAGGGTAGGATTGAAAATGCGTCCCAGGTCGGCCAACATATAGGGCATACGCACCAGGTGATGGAAATAGGTGCGGGTGTGGCCATTGGGTTCGCCGGGCATCAGACCAAAGAGGTTTTTGAGCGAGAGGGTCACCCCCATAAAGGCATGATTTTTCAGCGTCGCCACCGAAATAAATTCGTCGACCTCCACCGCACCCTCAGGCAGCACATATTGGCGGAACATTTGGCCGCCGCCGGGCACGCTCACCGTCTTGTGCGGCGGCTCGATACCGTTAATATATTCAACGCCATAGTCACGAAAGACCTGGACAAAGGTGCAGGTCTGTTCAAGGGTGGCGCCGTTGTACATGGTGTAAAAGCTGACATCAGGCGCCACCAACTCGGCGTCTGTACGCTCTCGCAGCAGGCGCAAAAAGGCGCGCGCCGTCTTTTCACTGACCAGTTGCTGTAACTGTCCCTCATAGTAGACCCGATTTTTGGGTTCTTTGTCATGGTTAAACTTAATGCCGATGCGCTTTGCCTTGCGTAGCTTTTCCCAGCTCTCGGTCAGGGGCGCGGTGGCGCGCTTGAGCGCTTCATAAATGGTTGCTTCGGTAGCGCGATAGTCACAGGCGACTGCACGCACTTTGTATTTAAATTCGCCGTTGGTCATTGATTTCTACTCCTCCCATTTCTCAAGATCAGATACGACTTCCTGCAAAAGATTTTCCAACGCCCCCTTCGACATGCTCAGGGGGCGTTGGAAAATCTTTTGCTTACAAACTTATCGTATTGAAGTCCATTGATTATCTGTGCGTATGGTTCCATCATAGCCGATCTGTGCGATGTGGGCAAGCCGATCATTCACTTTGCAGCGGCTGTGCTACAATAAAGCACAGGTGGTCGGGAGCCTGGTATCACATCTTGCGAGCAGATGTGATGAGAGAATCTTTGGGTGGGGTTTCCATACCGCACACAGCTGGTTTTACCCAAGAACGTGCGCACCTTAAAAGGCAACCGGAAACCGCACCTACCATAATTTTCCCTTGTTTCAACCACATAAGATCCTGTTGACCCAAAGCTTCTTGCAACCGACAGTGGTCGGCCATGAGGACCAATTTCATAAACACCGCATATCTCCTTCAAATTCCCTTCATATCTGCGTGCGATAATAAGGTTGACAGTAAATAGAGTGAGACAGTTAGGTCAACAGCGAGAACCTCCAGCTTCCGGCCAACTGCCCCACCTTGTAATTGGTTGGCTCTGTGGTTCCCACAACCGCCAACCAAAGATACTACTGACTAACCAATCGACCAACTGAAGCTGGTTGGTTTGCAATCGCAAAGGAGCGGTAAAATGAAAACTCGCACAAAACAACTACTGACAATCGTACTCATTGCGGCGTTGGCCTTGCTGGTCTATGCGGGCAGCGCGCTGGCTCAGGATGATTCAACGACAACAACCGCGACACCGGCGCCCACCCTGTTGCAACGAATGCAACAGCGCTTGGGGCCACAAGCGTGGGGGCAGATGGTGCAACGGATGACCAACCAACATGGACCGGAATTTGTTGGCCAAATGTTCCAACAAATGAATCAAAGTGCCGATTGCCCTATGGCCGGTGAAGGACAAGGCCCGATCCAGGGACGCGCCATGCGCGGCGGGATGATGAGTAATGGCATGATGGGTAACGGACTGGCCGGCCGGGGTGTGTCGGGCTATGGCCCAATGCGTAACGGCGGTATGGGGCGCGGTATGATGCAGCAGAACGCAAACGGCTTGATGGGGCCTCGCTTCTGGAATCAGGCGCCAACGGCAACGCCGGCCGCCGAGTGAAATGTAGGGAATGCGGACAAAGGTGACTGTCTCTGCCCACGAGAAGCCGGAGAGCAATGATCTATCTCTGGGCAGAGACAGTCACCTTGTCTTTCACAAGTACTACACCAGCAGAAGCACACCCAACACCACCAACGCGCCATAGAGCAACTGAGCAAAGCGGGCCGCGGCCATGCGTTCATTAAGCCGGTTGCCCAGCCAGAAGGCGAGTAACATGACCGGCCAGGCCAGCACATACAATTGCAACACCTGCGCGGTCCACAGCCCGGCGGTGGCATGACCAATCAGAATCAGGCCGCTGACCGGCAGGAAGAAACTTTGTAGCGTCACCCGAAATTGCTCCGGCGGCCAGCGCCGCATGGCGCCATAGACCAGAATGGGCGGGCTGGCCATATTATAGGCGCCACCCAAGAGGCCAGCCAACAGCCCAAAGAGATAGAGCCAATGATTTCCCTTCAATACACTAAAGGTTGGTCGCAGCAGGTTATAGACCCCCACCACGATCAGCAGTATCCCTAGCATAGAGGTCACCCACGCCACCGGCAAAAATTTCAGTCCCCAGACTCCAAGGGGTACACCGACCGCGGCCGCCAGAATCAACCGCCAGGTGGCGCTCAAATCAAGCTGTTGCCAGTTGCGGAGCAAGATCAAGAGCGTCACCGTCGCCGCCAGCAGGCTGACCAACGGCGTCGCCGTTTGCACACCCAGCACCAACGTCAATAACGGAATGGCCAACAGTGATTCACCAAAACCCAAAACGGCTTTGACCAGCGCGGCTAGGAAAAGGATTGCTAAAGTGAGAACAAGCCCGTAGGTTATGATCACGGTCCCCAACTCACCATTTGCTCGGCGGAAAAGGTGTAATCCAAGGGTACATCGACGGGCAACATGCGCTGCTCGCTGCCGTCAGCATTCATGACCCAAAGATGCCACGCTCCGGTGGATTCGATGGAAGTGCGGTTGCTCAGGTAGACAATATGTTGGCCATCGGGGCTCCATGCCGGCGCGACATTGCTGGGTAATTCGTCGACCAACGCGGTAACCGGTTGTGTGAGCGCGGCCAGCCCTGTGCCGTCAGGGTTAACAATAAAGATCTGCCAATGCTGCCCGCCCATCTGCCGGTGAAAGACAATGCGCCCGCCTCCAGGCTGCCAATCAGGATCCTGAAAATAGCCGCGCAAAGGGTCATTGGCCACCTCGACGCTGCGCGCATCTTCAGTATCGGCTGTGATCTGAATGCCGGCGCTGCTGGAATAGTAGGTGATGCCAGCCTCGTTCCAGTCGGGCGCCTGGGCTTTGGTAAGGGCGGGAATATCGCGATAGGCATCACCATTGACCCCAATCCGCGCTAGGGAGAAGAAATACTCACGCTGATTGGGCAACCCATGGATCGCTTTTTCAGTCTTGCCGGTTTGCAGCTCTGAGGGCAACGAGTTCCAAATTGCATCATCAGGCAGACAGCCGCCGCCGCTGAGCAGCCGGCAGTCACTGTAGCCATCACTGCGGCTAAAAACAATCCATTGATCGTCGGGGCTCCACTTGGGCGAACGAATGATGCTGCGCTCATTATAGAGCAGCCGCTCACCGGAGCCGTCCAGGTTGATCACATAGAGCCCGCCCTCACCGCCATCGCGCGCAAAGGCAACCATGCGGCCATCATTGCTAATGGCCGGGTCGATGCCTGTGGTCAACGGACGCAAGGTGTCATCGCCGAGATCATAGACATAGATAGCGCCGCCAATGCGCTCTTGAAAGACAAGGACGCCGGCCAGCCCCGTAGCGCCGACACGCCCTGCTCCCGCTGTGGTCGCGGCTGCCGCTGCAACGGTCGGAGCAAGCAGGGGCGTAGCGGTCGGGGTTGGCGCAGGCGGCAGGTCAGTGATCACCGGCGCATCGTTGAGGTTGCCAATGATCACGCTAAGATAAGCGGCAGCGGCCCACGCCGCGCCGCTACTGTCACTAGACTCTATCTGCACCCAGTCGTCTAACGCGCTGCGTCCTGTAATTTGCCAGGTGGAGGCCGGCTCAGCCTTGCCAACAATGGGATAAGTTGTGCCGGGTCCGGCGCGCAAATTGAGACGGTTATCGGTCAAGGTTACCCGGCCCATAATGCCTGTCGGCAGTAAGTTCGCTGTGGGCTGAGGGGTGGCCACCAAAATCCTGGCGACAGATGCGGCATTGGCCCCCGCAATCACCAAAGTTTGGGTCACACCCTCTGTATTGGCCCCTATCATAGAATTCACGCTGACCAATGGGCGCACCGGCAGGTCAGCTACGTTGGTGGTCAGCAACGAGCTGGCCGCCACCCAACCTGTGCCATAGGTGTTGCTTTCGACATAGAGCAATCCACCATCCGCACTGCGCCCCAGCAAGGTGACCAACATGCCAGCCTTTAACTCAGCCTGTGGCTGGCGCCCCGTATCGTCCAGCAGGAGGGCGCCTTGTCCACGCACCACGGCCACCCCATTGCCGAGGACATCGCTTTGGGCATGGAGCCGCGGCATGGCAAGCACCAGCAAAAGCAGCGTAATCAAGATCATGCGAATTCGTTGAGCTTGAGGCATAAATTGTTTCTGCTCTCTATAATGAAGAAAGTGAAATACACCCGTTTACGGCAGTCTCAGACCGCCCGGTCCGCCCGGGTTCGTGCGAAAACGTCCCTGACCGCCAAAGCCGCCTTGAGTAGTGGTAGAGCCGTTGTCGAGAAAGGAGGTGACCGTGCCGACGACACGATCGCGTTCGCTCAGATCGGGCGAGACAACCACCTGCCACTCGCCCTGTGTAATGTCCGTAACGGTCACTGCCAAGGGTTCCGGTGTCTCGCCGCGCAAAATCTGGATGGTAGCGGTGGCGTTGTCGCCTCGCCCGCGGCGGATGCTGTTGGCGGGCACCAGCCAACTGTTGGGCGGCAGTTGATTGGAGCCGAGAAAGGTCACCTGCACATTCATGCCGGCGCGCAAATCAGACAACGCCGGCGAATCAAGCACGTCGACACGCACAGGATAGCTGCCGGGCGAGTTGTTGCCCGACGCAGCCGTGCTTTCATTTTGGGAAAAGGAGTTGGTGTCCACCCGGGCAATATAGGCAACCGTACCGGTAATTGGCAAGTTGGGCGCAACATCGACTGCAATCGCCACCGGCATCTGTTCTTTCAAGAGGAGGATATATTCCTCGCTGACCGAGAGATTGATCTCAAACGAGTCCAATGCAGCCACAACAGCCACGGTGTCGCCCCGTTCCACAACCGCGCCTTCACTGACAGGGATCTGTGTGACCAACCCGGCTAGCGGTGCAACCAGGTCGCTACCACTCAGCAGGTCGGTGCGTGTCTCTTCAAACGCGGTCAAGGACGCGAGCACCGTTGCTTCAGCTTGCTGAATTTCTTGGTCGGAAGGGCCATCTTCTAACTGCTGCAGGGCATCCTGCGCTTCTGTTACGCGCACCTGTGCTTGGGTAAGTTGGGCTGGTGTCGCGGCTTTAAAGAGTTGATTATAGTTGTTTTGCGCCTGGGTCACGGCCAATTGCGCTTTTTGCAGCGCCAATGCATCGGGAGGAGCAATGGCCTCTTCATAGGTCAGCCGTGTGCTTTCCAGCGAAATGGTGGCGTTTTGGAGGGCGGATGCTTCAGTGGCGGCCCCTTCACCACGCCAAGAGACGGCATCATAGGCCACTTGGGCATCGTGTACGGCATTCTCTGCTTTTTGTAGATTATAACGCGCCTGGCGCACCTCGGTGGAATTGGGGTCATTGCGGTTCTGCAGTTCTTGCAGGGTCAACTGTGCGTCCTGAATGGCTAGCGCCGCGGCGCTCACATCTGTCGCCGCCGGTCCTTCTTCCAAGGTTGTCAAATCCTCCTGGGCGGCCAGGAGATCCGCTTGTGCAGCCATCTTCTCCACATCCGTGCTGGGCGCCATCAGATCGACAAGCGCCTGGCGCGCATTGGTTAACTCGAGCCAGGCGCTATCCAGATCTGAAGAAAGCTGCGCGCGATCAAGCGTCGCCAATACGTCGCCCGTCTGCACCATGTCACCCACGGCCACATTGATCGTCGCAATGGCTTCGCCAAAGGGTGCTTTCACCTCGCGCACGGTGCTCAAGGTGAGTTTGCCGGTCAGTTGCAGATCTTGAATCAGCCGATCGGCGCGCTGCACCGGCACCGTGGGAATGACGTCTGTCGTGTTCGCATTACGGAATCTACCGGCCTGGCGCGTCTGTGTTTGCGTCCAGGGCACGGTAACCCAGCCTTGCCAGACGGCCACTCCGCCCGCCGCCCCCACTAACACCACCACAATGGCGATGCGTACTAGCCACTTCCGCATAATTGCTTGATGATCCCTTCTATAGCCATCAAGATAGATTTTCCGTCGCCCCCTTCGACAAGCTCAGAGGACGACAGAAAATTTTTGTCTTTATTGCTGGTGCCTAGCGAATTCTGAAGTCACAGGTAAAAAATTACCAATGGCGCATCGCGCCCGCAGGCGAGCACCAATCACCTAATCACCATTGTAACGAATGAAAAACGCCAGACGCCAATAGATTACTCTGTCTGCAGCGCCTTAATAGGGTTGAGCCGCATGGCGCGCATCGCGGGGTAAAGACCAAAGAGCACGCCGGCGGCCACACCACAGAGGCAGGCGATCAGCACAGATTCCAGGTCAATGAGAATACGCATGTTGCTCATACTGGTCTCTTGCACCAGATTGACAATGAGAATGCTCAACCCGTAGCTAAGGCCGACCCCCAACAGCGCGCCGCAGAGGCAGATCGTAATCGCTTCCATCAAGAATTGGAACAGAATGTCTGTATTGCGCGCGCCCACCGCTTTACGGATGCCAATCTCGCGCGTGCGCTCCGTGATGGTGGCCAGCATAATATTCATAATCCCAATCCCACCCACCACCAGGCTAATTGCACCTATGCCACCAAGGACCATGGTAAAGATGCGGCTAGAGTCCTGCACCACATTGAGAAAATTGCTGTCAGCATTAATGGAAAAATCATTGGGCTGCGCACGCGTCAACTTGTGAGACAACCGCAGCAACATTTCGATCTCCTGTTGCGCCTGATCAATGCTCTCCACATCGGTCGTCAGCACATTGATCTCATCAAGCACAGGCGACCCTTGTTCAAGATTCACATTGGCAGAATAGAGTGGACGCGGTAAGAGCGTAATGGGGAAATAAGCTTGTGGAAAACCGGCGCCGCCCCGCACATTGACATCCGCCACCACGCCAATGATCACAAAGCGTTTATTGGCAATGTAGACCGTAGTTGGAACCTCGCCAGCGCTGGTCGTAATTGCCGTGCGAAACGCCTCATTGATCACCAACAACAGTTCACGATCGGCCGTTTCTTCCGCCGTAAAAAAGCGCCCCTCCACAAAAGAGAGGGCTTCTGTTTGGCCGTAGTCGGCAGTGGTGGCAATGAGCCGGGGGCGCTGGCCGCTCGTATCAAAACCTTTGATCTCCAGATCGGTTAGCTGGATGGAAGGCGCAACCGCCATGATGGCTGAGTGGCCAATGGAGCCGCGCAACAATTCGGCGTCGCGCAATGTCAGTGATGAAGTATTACTGGAGCGACTAAAGCCTCGGCGCAGGGTTAGTTTATTGGGCAGCAGGCGGGACATCATTTCGCTGTTGACCTGTTGATAGCCACGCCCTAGTCCTGTCATCAGCAGCACCGAGGAGATGCCGACGATGAGCCCCAACAGCGTAAGCGAGGTGCGCAACTTGTTCTGCACCATATTTTCGAGGGCGACGAGGAAAAACATGCCGATTTTCATGGTTACTTGAGAAGAGCAATTACTGGTAGCCATGCCACGGAGCAGGCAGGCAGATTTCCTGTTTGATCCCGAACCCTTAACAACTTCTCTCATACACCTGCTCGAAAGGTGTACAGCTTCTCTCATACACCTACTCGAAAGGTGTACAGCTTCTCTCATCACACCTGATCGAAAGGTGTGAGGCCAGGGCTTCCGTCAAACGTTCTTCACTATAACACACAATTGTGAAGAAAATGTGGAGAAATGATTGGCATACTATTCAGAGCTAGGCATCATCCTTGGGCACACTCAGGAACCAACAATCCGCGTCCACAAAATTTGCTCTGTTTGCAAAAATTTTCTGGTGTCAAACGAGCAGCTAGCCTGTCGGAATCACCGGCAGCAAAATGTGGGACGGATATGCGCGTGCGTGATGGATTGTCTGCGCCGCCGGTCGCAGATCAACATCGACACCATAGGCATGGCCCGTATTGAGGTTGCGGTCAAAGCGCGGGAAGTTAGAGGAAGAGATCTCCACGCGAATGCGATGGCCCTTGCGGAAGACGTTGCCGGTGACACCGACATCGATCGTGTACTCATAGACCTTGTTTGCTTCGAGCAAAGCGGGCTGGCCAAAGCCTTCCCGGTAGCGGGCGCGGATAATGCCGTCACAGAGGTTTTTGGCATAGCCAGTGGGCGCGACATCGACCAGCTTGGCGGTCCAATCAGTGTCCGGCCCATCGGTGGCGGCGTAGAGCACCACGCTGATGGGCCCCGTCACTTCCAGATCCTCGGCCAGCGGCGCACTGGTGTAACAGAGCACATCACTGCGCATCTCCACCGCCGACTGGTCATACGGCCCCCACGGGATGATATGGGGTGAACAGCAGTTGTTGCCGCCCATGGTCTGAACCGGATACATGGGGTCAAAAATAAAATGATCAGCCGCTTCGTCATCGGGTGCAGTCGGTGACAAACCGCCATCCCCGCGCAGGGTATTGGCGTGGCCAGCGCTGTGCAAGTACCATTTCTGCCAATCGGTGCGCGCCAACGGCCACTCGGCTTCATTACGCCATTGGTTGATCCCCATGATAAAGAGGCGCAGCGGCGGCTCATCGACAATCCCATTGTCAATGCCTTTGAGCCAATAGTCAAACCAGCGTAGCTCCAATGCTTCAAGATCGACCATGGAATGAGCGCCAAAGTCTACATCACCAGTGCGCGGCGAGGTGCTCAGGGCATGGGGCCATGGCCCAACAATAAGTTTGCTCTGGCGTGCGGCGGGTGTACGCCCTTGTTGGCGCAGGCCGTTGAAGTTGATGAACGTGTGCTGGGCATAGAGATCATACCAGCCGCCCATATTTAGGGCTGGTGCGGCAATCTCAGCCCAGAGTTGCTCACCGTTAAAGGCGGCCCAATAGTCGTCATAGGCTGGATGGGCGACCCAATCTTTCCAAAAGGGCAGTGTGCGACCGGCGAGTTCGTCCATCTGGACCATGGGCAGGCTGCGCAGGGCTTCACTCCAGTTATGAAAGTCAATGCTCTGGCCGGTGCGGCCATTGGTGCGCATCCCCCAGGTCATGAGCACATTGAGTTGAAAGGCGCCGCCGGGGTAGACCAACCCAGCATAATAATCGCAACAGATGACCCGTGGCGCCATACAGGTCAGATATTGACTGCGATAGGGTGCGCTCTGCCACTGCACCGTCCCCACATAGGAGCCGCCGGCAGTGCCGATCTTGCCGTTGCTCCAGGGTTGGCGCCCGATCCACTCCTGGGTGTCGTAGCCATCTTCCCCTTCACGGAAGGGATAATATTCGCCATCGGAGTCCCAGCGCCCGCGACAATCCTGCACCACACAGACATAGCCAACATTGGCCAGCCGGCGCGCCTTCTCGATCATGGCGTCCATGTTGTTGCTATAGGGCGTGCGCATCAAGACCGTCGGAAAGAGGCCGGCGGCCTGGGGCAAATAAATATCGGCAGAAAGGTTAACCCCATCGCGCATGGGAACTTTGACATCCAGTTGCATGGCAACAGCGTAATTCGTTGTCATCCGGTTGCTTCCTTGATTTGGGCTGTGTGGGGGTAATGACCTGATTGGCGCCAATCATGCTACGACACCACAATTTTGTCAAACGACCAAAAAAATCGTAGCTCCCTGCGGTGCACATTGTGATATAATTCAAGCGATGACGAACAACTTAGAATGCGAGGATTTGCCAATGTCCTACAAAGTCATGTTGGACTTGCCCGACAACATTGCCCAAAATGCGCGTCAAGTGGCGCAAAAAACGGAACGCTCGCTTAACGAAGTGCTGCTTGCCTGGTTGGATCAAGCGGTTGCTGAAATGCCCGTAGAAGAGCTAGCTGATGAACAGGTGCTCGCCTTAAGTACAAGGGAGTTGGAGGCATCCATACAGACCGAGTTAAGCGAGCTATTAGCGCTCAACCGTGAGGGGACATTATTGGAGCAGCAACGACTGCGCTTAGATGAACTCATGCAGATCTACCGCCATAACCTGGTGCGCAAGGCGAAGGCATTGAAAATTGCGGTTGCTCGCGGACTGAGTCCCCCCTTAAGCACACCAATGAATTGAGCGATGCGTGGCGCGTCAACGGATTCCTACCCATATTGAGCAACGCATCCGCAACAGTGCTCGCCAGCGTTGTGGCTATTGTTTAAGCCCACAACACTTGGTCATGGCCCGACTTGAGATTGAGCATATTGTTCCGCTCGCCAAAGGCGGCAGCAATGATGAATCTAATCTGTGGTTGGCATGTCCGATCTGTAACCGGCACAAGGCGGATAAGATTGTCGCAATCGATCCGGCCACAGGTGTCGAAGTTCCGCTTTTCAACCCGCACACACAAAGTTGGCATGAACATTTTCAATGGAGCGATGATGGCATCCAGATCATTGGTCTGACACCAATTGGCCGCGCCGCGGTTGTGGCCTTACAACTCAGTGAAGACCTCGACGCGCTACTTGTACGTAGCAATTGGGTGTTAGCCGGCTGGCATCCACCCAAAGATTAGGTTCCTCAAGCCATGATGGCCAACCGCTCCGGTGGCACGGCCAAGCGCATTGGCTCACCGGCAAAAAAGGCTTGGATGTCATCCGCAATCTCCTCGACCAGCCGCTGGCGTACTTCGACCGAATGGCCGGAGATGTGCGGGGTGAGGTAGACATTGGGCAGGTCGCGCAGAGGGTGTTCGGCAGGCAGCGGTTCCTGCTCAAAAACATCCAGAATGGCGCGAAAACGGCCCGTTTGCAGTTCAGCAATCAGCGCTGCTTCATCCAACACCCAGGTGCGGGCGGTGTTGATAAAGACCGCCTCATCGCGGATGGCCTGAAAGTGCGCGGCGCCGATCATGCGGTGGGTCTCTGGTGTCGTGGGGGCGTGGAGGGAGATGACATCGCCGGTGGCAAAGAGTTCAGCCAACTCAACACTGCGCACGCCCAGCGTCTGCCGGTCCGTTTCACGCAGGTAAGGGTCATAGACCATAATGTCGCAGCCAAAGGGCTGGAGCAGTTTGATCACCCGTCGCCCGACCATGCTGGCCGAGACGATCCCCACCTTCTTTTTGTAGAGCGAGTGACCGTGATCCTCGTTGGTGCTCTTCCAACCCCGCTCCGCTTGCATCAGTTGCACATAGCGCAGCAGCTTGCGCTGGAGGGTAAGCATGGCCCACAGGGTGTACTCGGCCACGGCATCGGCAATCACCGCCGCCGCGCTGAGCACCACAATCCCTTGGTCATAGCCCGCTTTGGGCATGAGCCGTTTCACCGTACCCGCCGCGTGGCCCACAATACGTAAGCTGTCTGCCGCGGCCAGCAGTTCGGGGGTAAAGAGCGGCGAGCCCCACGAAGTGACCACCGCCTCCGCACCGGGCAGCAACTCGGCCAATTCATCGCTGGTATAGTTGCGGTCCAGCTCGTTCCAGAGCACCACACCCTGACTTTCCAGCGTATTTTTTGCCTTTTCAGAAAGAATATCCTGCGCCAACGATTTTGGCGGTAAAAAGAGAATCTTGCGCGCTTGCATACGTGTTCCTTATCCTTTAACACCACTGAGCGAGATGCCCTGAATGATGTAGCGTTGCATAAAGATGAAGACCAAAAAGGTTGGTAAAAACCCTATAACCGCACCGGCCATATCTAGCCCGGCGTCGCCGCCGGAGCGGGCGACCGTGCCCAATCCAACCGTCAGTGTGCGCATTTCGGCGCGCGAGGTGACGATCATGGGATAGAGAAAGTCATTCCAATTGCCCATAAAGCGCAGCACGGCTAGGGTGGCCATAGCCGGCTTGACTTGAGGCATGAGCACCGACCACCAAGTCTGCCAGAGGTTGGCGCCATCAATTGTCGCCGCGTCGTCATAGTCGCGCGGGATGCTGAGAAATTGCTGGCGCATCAAAAAGGTGCCGAAGATGGAGGCGAACCAAGGACCGATCAAGGCGGTATAGGTATTCACCAACCCTAACCGTGACAGCACAATAAACTGCGGCACAATCGCTGCTGCTTCCGGCATCATCAAGATGCCTAGGAAGAGCGTAAAGATGATATTTTTGCCCAGAAAATTCCCTCTGGCAAAGGCATAACCGGCCATGGTCGAGGTGATCACCCCACCTGCCGTCGCCACTGTTGCCACAAAGACGCTGTTGAATAGCCAACGCAACGCCATGGTCTTACTAAAGAGGGTCTGAAAATTTTCCACCGTTATGGGGTCGGGAATTAGATCAATAGGAAAGACAATAAAGCGAATATTCTGGGTAAGCGAGACTGCCAACATAATCAGAAAAGGGCCGACTGTTGAAATCGCCACCACAATCATCAGCAGATATAAGAGTGTTTCGTGAAGAAGCTTCACTGGCGTCTGTTGCTTACCCTGCACCTTGCCCCTTTGGCCTAGGCCGCGGAGCGTAGAGTCGGTGGTTGCCATATTTGCCTCCTAATAGATCTCTTCGCCGAAACGCAGAAACTTGGATTGAATCAGGGTAATCACCAAGATAATCAGAAAAAAGAAGATCGACAGGCTGGAGGCGTAGCCAAAGCGGCCAAAGTTAAAGGCTTGTCCGTAGATGTGATAGACCACCGTCGTCGTGGCGTAGACCGGTCCACCGCCAGTGAGGATAAAGATCGAGCCAAAGATCTGGAGCGACCCAATCGTCGAAATAACGATGATAAAGGCCGCGGTTGGGCGCAGCAAGGGCAGGGTTACATAGCGATGGATGCGCCACCCGTCTGCACCGTCGACCAGTGCGGCGTCATAGAGTTCCTTCGGAATACCTTGCAGCCCAGCTAGCCAGATGACCATAAAGTAGCCAAAGGCTTCCCAGAGGCTGATCATCACAATGCTGGGCAGCGCCTGGTTGACATCAATCAGAAATTTCTGGGCTGGGATACCAGCAAAGCTTAAGAGATAGTTGATGGGGCCATCTGGGCGAGGAGACAAAAAACGGCGAAAGACCAGACTGAGCACGGCAATTGAGGTGATGTTGGGCAGGAAGTAGAGGGCGCGAAAGAACTTCATGCCCAAGCGCGGACGATTGACCAGAATTGCAACGACGAGTGACAGCACCACCAGCGCCGGCACATACATCAGTACAAATTGAAAGGTATTACGCAGCGCGCGATGAAATTGATCATCAGCCGCCATGCGCGCCAAATTGCCCAACCCAACAAATTCCCGCTTCGCCAGCAAATCGGTCTCATAGAAGCTCGTCGTGATCATGGAGATCCAGGGGACAAAGTTAAAGATCACAAAGACCACAAGATTGACTAGAATAAAGGGATACCAGGGCAAGGAACGTTTTAACCGCTTCCACCACGTCGCTTGCCCTGACTCCCCCAATTGCAGCCGCGTAAATGCCGCAGCGCCCATGACATTCTCTCCCCTAAAAGAATAATGAATGAAAGACAATTAATGATTAATTATTTTCCATCAATTATTATACTCACGAGCAGCACAGGAAGTACCATTTTACTCCTGTACAAAATGATACTTCCTGGCGCTCGTCAGTATAGTTACGCGTATTTTTCCGCCAGCAGCGCGTTCAACTCTTCATTAATCGCTTCCAACGCCTGCTCCACCGTTTCTTGCCCCAAGACCGCAGCCTGGAAGTGTGGACCACAGACGACCTTGCTCTCTTGCCAGAGCGTATTGGTATCCACGCCGGCAAAGAGGAGAGGGGCAAACCTTGTGACATGCTCTACGACGCAGGGATCGGGCGTCCAGAACTCCTTAGATTTTGTTCCCACTGGGGTTGTGCCGGCCAGGTTACTAAAGGTGCCCACAATCTCTGGGCTGATCATAAATTTTACCCAAGTCAGCGCGGCGTCTACATCTTCGGCACCAGTGGTGATCGCCCAGCCCTGGCCAGAGACAATGCCGGCGACGGGTGGCTTTGAACTATCCTGGCTACGGGCGTGGCCCAGCACATATTGCAGATCTGGATTCGCCTCTGTATCCAGCACACAAGCCGCATCTTCCTTGCGCGCTGTCACCTGTTCCAAGGAGAGCCAATAGTCGGGCAACCCAGCCTGTTCATCAACACTACCGATGGCATATTCAAGCGGCACCCAGCTATTTTGATACTCAGTAACCAGGCGAGTCAAGGCGTCAATGGCCGGCTGTTCGGTCATGTTGGCGCGGGTGCGATCTTCGCTGTAGACGGTGCCACCCGCTTCATGCACCAACGTCAACCATTCTGCCCAATTCAAGGTGCTAACCGCTTCCAGATACCAATTCTTAGCGGCAGCCTTTTCGGCGAGCGCATAGAGTTCATCCCAGGTTTCAAACTTAGCCGTTGCCGGATCAAAACCTAATTCACTGAGCAATCCGCCACTATAGGCGATGCCATTGACTTCAGCTTCCACCAATGGCATATAGAGGACACCATCCAGGCTCGCCGCCTGGATTTCGGCTTCGCTGTAGTCGGCCAGATCCTCAGGCGTCAAAAGATCGGAAAGTGGGAGAATTACACCCTTTTCAATGTAAGCAGGCACAGTATCGGTGGTGGCGTACCAGATGTCGGGCGGCGTGCCAGCCGCGGCGGCAGCATAAAGCTTTTCACGCCGTCCACCCCAGGGCTGTACATCAATGGCAACCGTAATGTCAGAATGTTCAGTGGCAAAGCGTTCCATTAGGGGTTTATAGACGATGTCAGCGTCATTTTCCGTGCGTGGGTAGGTCCAAATTTCCAATCCAACGCTACTCGCGGCAGCGGCCTCACTACTGCCTGCTTCTGCACCCGATGGGACTACCGGCGCAGCACAGGCGACCAGCATTGAACCAAGCGCTACACTCGTGGACAAACGCAAGAATTCTCTACGACTGAGATGGTTTGGCTTCATCTTTCCTCCTTGGGTCAAAACGATATTGGCCAGAATTGTAAACGAAAAATGGCGGTTTGGTATAACCCCAGCTAGACCAATTTGAGCTTGACAAGTAAAGCGAGTGATAGGGAGAATGAACCTGTTTGGTGGCTACAGCTTAATGGAAGAGAAAAAGTTTGTCAACAACACAAAAAGAGCGCTTTGCTAGGCTTTGGCACCCATAATTTGACAGCCCATTAATCCTAAACTAAATTAGACTAATCATGATTAGTCTAATTTAGTTTAGGATTAATCTATGCTATTTGCCCGTGAACAAGAACTTGATGAATTAAACCACATAACTGGTCCATGTACCCAGACAACCATGCCCACGCCGCACATGCAAGAGCCCCTGGGCCGGTTCGGCAATATAGCCGGAGATGGAGTGCATGTTGACCGCGCCATGACGACAGATGGCGGCCGGCTCGCCTTCGTGGTCGGCCAAAAAGGTCTTGATCGTCTCAACATCCAGTTGGCCCCAATGGGCCTGGATCAGGGAACGCATCCGCGCCAGACGCGGGCAAGAGTCAGCCAATGAATTGGTTTCGTGCTGGGCAAATTCTGGCGTCACATAGTGGTTGGCGTGGACCAGGCGCGCAGGATGATCATCGACAAAACGGGCAATGCCTTCTGGCCGCACTTCGATATCCGCGATTTGTCCCTGGCCGTCACAGAGCACGACATTGGCGGCAGAGCAGGTGCGATGACGCTGTAACAGGTCAATGCAAGCCGCGATATTCCGCTGTTCTAACATGAGGCGTTTGAGCGGATAGTGGGGCAGACCAGGCTGCCAGGGGCAATCATAGAGCGCATTGGCAAAGTGGGCCACCCCATATTCATTCATGCCACTATAGCCTAGTTGGCCGGCAAAGGTAAAGATTAGCGCACGCGGCCGGCCATCGTTGGGCTTGACGTGGAGCAGCAGCGCCACATCGGCATACTCCGGCTCCAAATCCTGATTTTGTCCGGCCAGCGTTTGGCCATCGACTGTGGCGGAACCGGTGACAGCAAAGGCTGTGCAGCCCCCGTCGTTGACCCGCCCTGCCTCCGCCCGCGCCTGACAGAGCACCGCCTCTGCAAACGAAATGCCGGCCCCCTCCGCCAACCCTCGCACCTCCTCGACAAAGGTCGTACTGAGTGTCTCCATATAGGGCAACAAGGTCATAGCATTGCGACAGAGCAGATCGCGCGTCTTGCCGGTTAAGCGCTCCGTCAAACGCAGATAGCGTTCAATCAGCGCCGCGGCCTGTGCGCCATGTTGATAGCCCATTTCATAAGCAGAACCAGAGACTTCGAGGAGTGGGAATGTATGGCCGATCATTGTATTTCCTTTAACTCTATGGTTAACACAGGTGTATTCCGCACCATTGGCGCTATTATACTTGCGAATGATATGTCTGCCAAGTATGTTTTGAGCCCGGACCTAGCTATAAGCTAAAGCACCTTTCCAGTGTAGCTGATTCTCGATAGTAAGCCGCCTAAATGTAATAGGGGCCAAAGGTTAGATAACGTACCAAACGAACAACAAGCGTTGGTTGACTGGATTTAAATTCCTGTTAGAATAACGGGTAGAAAATTTACTGTTCCTCATTTGCCTTGACTTCGGAAAGGAATTCATCATGAAAAAGGCGCTGATTGTTTGGGGCGGCTGGTCCGGCCATGAACCCAAGCTTTGTGCAGATATCTTTGCTCCCCTATTACGCGAGCGTGACTTTGATGTCACCGTTTCTGATAACCTGGATATCTACTTGAATACTGAATTTATGCACTCGCTCGATTTGGTGACCCCCATTTGGACCATGGGTACGATTACTAAAGAGCAAGAAAAAGGGCTCCTCACCGCCATTGCCAGTGGCGTGGGGCTGGCAGGCTGGCACGGCGGCATGGCCGACGCTTTCCGTAATAACACGGAATATCAGTGGATGGTTGGCGGTCAATGGGTGGCGCATCCGGGCAATATTATTGATTACAAAGTCAATATTATTGACCACAATGACCCCATCACGGCTGGGCTACAAGATTTTGACATGCACTCCGAGCAATATTACATGCATGTTGACCCTGCCAACCAAGTGCTGGCCACCACAACTTTTACAGGCGAACATGCCCATTGGGTTAAGGGTACGGTTATGCCGGTGGTTTGGAAGCGGATGTGGGATCAGGGAAAGGTCTTCTATTCATCACTGGGCCATGTGGCCAAAGATTTCAACGTCGCCGAAGCTAAGGAGATCCAGATCCGAGGAATGATGTGGGCGAGCCGCACCTAAAAGAGTAGACGCTCATCAGACCAAATTGTGCAAAGCGCCGCGCTTGCCAGTGTTTACAATGTATGTTTGCACCATTGGTCTGATGAGCCAGGTCTAAAAAGCGGCTCTTTGTCACTCGTGAGATGGCATATGTTTCTATACAAAAGCTTGCAAAGGCGGATGATGGCGGCTTTGGCCTTTGTCGCCCTCTTCTCTGTATTAGGTTTAGGCGCCGTCGCCTATTGGACAGAACAGGACGCATTGCGGGTGCAGCTCTCTGAAGAACTGGAATCGAGCGCCACTTATAAACAAGCCCAATTGATCACCTGGCTCAACGAACGGCGCGCCGATGTCCAATATTTGGCCCAAAATCCGCTGAATCAGCAATATTTTGCGGATTTGTTAGACCCGACCATTGCTCCCCAACGCAAAAACCACTTTGCCACCTCCCTGACTGCCAGTTTACTCACCCTGCAACAGGCGCGCACCGGCTATCGCCAAGTGCTGATCGCCGATCAGCGGGGCATCGTCACTGTTGCCACCGATGGGGCATTGATTGGAACGTCCATTGCTGGGACTAACGCCTTTACCGCAACGCTGAGCGCAACGGATGGCTATATACAAGACATACGCTACGATCCCCGATCGGGTCTTTACGAAATGTGTTTTGGCTACCGCATTCTGCCCACATCACCTTCTGCATCGACCCGCTCAGCATCCACTACGCAGGCGCCATTGGGTGTCATCATTGTTACAGTCGACATGCAACAGACTATCTTCCCCATGTTGTTGGAGTGGCAACTTGGCAACACGGGTGTCACGGTTCTGAGTCGCGCCGAAAATGGCGGTACACGCATTCTCAACCAATTACGCTTTGAAGATAACGTTGCCCCCCTCGAACGCTTTCTGCCGCCGCCGGCGACACCTGACGATGCCAAGCCGGCCCACTGGGCGGCGCGCGGCCAGGAAGGAACGAGCTTGACCATTGATCACCTCGGGGTGCCGGTGCTGACTGTCTATCGCCATATTCCGGGAATTCACTGGGGGCTGGTGTTAAAAATGGACAGGTCCGAGATCTTTGCGCCATTACGTCATCTGCTTTGGCATGTCGTCTTTATTGCTGTCGGTGTTATATGTCTCGCCTTGCTGGTTTCTGTCTTGATTGCACGGACCTTGACCAGGTCATTGGAGCAGTTAGTGCGGGCCACCCGAGCGGTAGCTGTAGGGACGACGCCTGTCTTTCCCTCGCTTCAACGCGAAGATGAATTAGGCGATCTGACACGCGCCTTTCGCGATATGACGGAAACATTGGATGACCAAAAGCGCCAAAATGCGCAACTGATGGAGCGGCTGCAACATTGGAATAGCGAACTCGAACAGAAGGTGGAAGAGCGAACCTTTGCCTTGGCCACGGCGAACGAACAACTCAAAGAACTGGACAAGATGAAATCCGAGTTGCTTTGCACCCTTTCGCATGAGTTGCGCAATCCACTCACCAATCTGCGATTGCAACTTGACCTTCTGCGCAAGCATCTTGATTCGCCGCGTCGCGAAAGGTATCTAGGAGCCCTCTCCAGACAAGTCGATATATTAACACAATTGATCACGGACATGCTGGAATTGATCCAGATCGACCGCCTGCAAGGAGAGATCCGCTTCACCACACTTGATTTCAATCGGCTTGTTGCGGAGGTGGTGGAAAAGTACCAACCCCAGTTTCAGCAGCGTAACGTGCTCTTGCGCTTTGAACCGATCGCTAAGCCTTTATTCATGAGAGGCGAACGGAGCCAATTACATCTTGCTGTGACTCATCTGCTTAAAAACGCGCTGAACTTTTCGGCGCCCGGTGAGGTTACCATTTGTACAGGTAATATAAATCAACAAATTTATGTGCAGGTTAAGGATAATGGGATTGGCATTGCATCAAGTGATCTGCCCTATATCTTTGAACGCTTTTATCGCGGCGCCAACGTCAGCCAGACCTCTATCGCTGGCTCTGGTCTGGGCTTAAGTTTGGTCAAAGAGATTGCAGAACTACACCAAGGGCAAATCGAAGTCCAAAGCCATTTACAACAGGGAGCCACTTTCCGCTTGTGGCTGCCGATGCTTGCCGTAGAGGTAATGCAAACTGTGTTACGGGCCTAGTATCCAACTTTCATTTTTGTTACCTTATTGCCCAATTAAAACTGTTATGCTATGATTTAAAATCAGCAAATTCACCGATTTCGGTAGTGCCAATGGCAGGATATATTTTTACCCCCGGTTCATTAAATTTGACGAAAAGCGACCATGCCTGCTAAGCTGGCAGAGGTACTACCCATACTCTCCTCAAAGTGACAAGTTGTCAATTGGGTCTTTTTCCGTCAAATTCGCAACTGATGTTCCACCAAAGTGTATTCCATGAAAGGAAGAATCGGATGAAGCAAAAAACAAAAAAAATGGGATTGATCCTTCTCCTCGTCTGTTTGCTTGTTTTTACAGCAACACCAGTCTTTGCCCAGGAGCTACCGGAGCCATTCTGTGGCAACCTCTCTACCGCTGATTGCGACATCTTGATTGCATCGCAAGAGGCCATGTTGGGTGTTGAGTCAGGCGTGTACAATTCAGAAATGAATTTGCTCATCTCTGGCGTGCCAGGGTTGCCTGCAGACGAAGTGTCGTTTAATCTCTCACAGGATGCCACCTATTCGTTTGACCCAAAGTTGGTAGCTGGGCTGGCAAAAGTGCAAATGATGAAGCCAGAAGAAATTACGGCTAATGTTGAAGATGTACTGGATCTGCTGGTAAATTTCTATGGCTCGTTGGGTTATGATGGCCATATGAATCTGGTCATGTCCCAGGAAGTGGCCGATATTCTCTCCGCCGAAGCCCAAACGCCCATTCCTAATGACTTTGACGTTGCTTTCCGCATTGTGGATGGCTATGGCTTCCTCGATTTGGCTAGCCTCGCTGCCTTTGCGCCCGATACCGAAGGGTTGCAAGGATGGGCCGGCATCGATCTGCTCACACTGATGAAGATGGGGCTACAGCAAGGGCTCGATCCCAACGCAGTCAATGCCGCTGGCAATTCCATGCCTGCTTCACTGGCTGGCTTTGGTATTGGCAACTATCTCAACTCCCCAGAAGGTCGCGCCATGATGGAGCAGTTTGTCAAGGTGGAACGTCTGCGTGATGAAACCATTGACGGGCAAGATGTAGCCATCTTCCGCAGCACCTTTGACTTTGGCCGTTTTGTCGGCAGCCCTATCTTCCGCGATCTTGTCCTCAGCCAACTCGATACAATTAACCAGGCCGCCAAAACCGATCTGACCCAAGACCAGGTAACGGAAGGGCTGACCATGCTCTCCTTTGTGGGCCCAATGCTCTTTACAGGGCTGGATTTCCACAGCGCGCAAGCTATTGGCCTCGATGACCAGTATGTTCATCAAAGCGAATTTGTCTTTGATTGGGATCTCTCTTCGCTCGTTGGCGTGGCCAAAATGGTTGACAGCCAGGGTGAAATGGGACTGAGCACCATGTTGGGCGACTCTGCGCCCGTTATTAGCTTCGAGATCACCTCCAACGCCTCTGACTTTAACAGTGCACCGGCAGTCGAAACGCCAGAAAATGCACAGATCATTCCGTTGGAAGCGCTAAGCCAGTAGTGCGATAGTTTACGCTTAACCAATAACTTTATAATAGAACAGCCGGAGAGCGAAGCTCTCCGGCTGTTCTATTTATTTTTTGAGTAAAAAGAAAGTGACACAGCACGCGTAACCAAACTACTTCGACAATGTCACATTGTCGAACTATCATGAAGTTCATAGCATAGCCTTTACGGCGCCACAATCTGATCCCGCATCTGATCAATGGTCTTGGCGCCAATCCCAGGAACGCGCTCCAGATCCTCTACCGTGGCATAGGGCCGGTTGGCAATAATCGCGGCGGCTTTGCTTGGCCCAATCCCCGGCAGTGTTTCTAACTCGGCGGCAGTGGCGCTATTTAAATTAATCCGCCCACCGCTTTGTCCACCCCCACCGCTTGGCGCGGCTGCCTCTGCACCGGAGAGGCCCACAGGTGGCTCTTCTGCCACCACGGTCATGCTAGCCGTGGTGGGCACATGGACCTGCGCCCCATCCCATAATCGCTCGGCCTGGTTCACAATGGTGCTGTTAGCCGCTAAGGTCAAGCCGCCTGCGGCGGCAAGGGCGTCCCCAACGCGCGCATCCGCCGGTAACGTGTAGACACCCGGTCGCACCACGGCGCCACTCACAAAGACCACCACTGGCGCCGGGGGCGGCGGGGGTAGGGGCGTGGCGGTGGGCGCTAGGGTCGGCGGTGGATGCAAGGTAACGGGAGGCGGGTCAGCCCGCCGTAGCAATAAAAGCGTGCCGCCGACCAACGTGATCGCGGTCAATAAACCGAGCAAATAGGATGTTAAGTGAAAAGCTGTTGTCGAAGACGCAGTCGTCTCTGCGCGATTACTTAAGGAAGTAGAGAGTGTTGCGTTAGACGTCTCATAGAGCGGCAAAAGTTCGTCGCCTGGGGAAACTACTGTATGCTTCATGGATCAAACTATGGTATGCTCTTGTGTTTGGTTGGTTTGGTAGATTGGTTTGACCGGCAGGCTGGCTGCAATAGGGTCACATCAGCCTGCCGGAACATATCTACTACCATAGTAAAGAGGATCCACCTGACCCACAAGCTACAATTGACCGAGGTTGCGAATCGCCATTTGCCCTAATAGCACCAGTGCCTGGTCATCATTCATCGGATGACTCAGCCCGCCCCGTACATCGCGGTAGTAGCGTTCCAGGGGCAAATGGCGGGTCATGCTGGCGCCACCCACCACGCGCATACAGCGGTCCACCGCGGCGACAGCATTGTTCGTAGCGGTATATTTAGCGGCAATAATTGTGGGGCTCAGATCCACACGTTGCTCAGGGTGACGTTCCCAGAGTTCAGCGCCATAGTAGAGATGTGTCCTTGCCTGGTGGATTAACATCTCCGCCTGGCCCAACTGACGCTGGATGCTTTCCAACTCGGCAATTGGCTTGCCCAATGCGGTGGGCACGCGTTCGTTGGCATACTTGACTGCCCCTTGTAACGCCGCCACGGCCACCCCCACATAGACGGCGCTGACGGCCAGGCCAAACCAGGCATTGGCTTTGCCCTTCTGGTGCGGCTTATCTGTGGCGCCACGCCCTAGGATATAATGGTGCGGCACGCGCACATCATGCAACACAATATCATGGCTGCCCGTGGTGCGCATGCCCATGGCGTCCCACGTCTCAATGATTTCGATCTTGTCGCTGCCGGGCACCAAAAAACGGGCAATCTCTTCTGTACCGTCGTCCAAGACAGCGGGAATGATCATGTAGTCTAGGGTAGGCGACATACTTGCAAAATTTTTGCGCCCATTAATAATCCAGGCCACAGCAGTACTGCCGCGCTCATAAACCGGGGTGGCGCGCGTCTTGGGCTTCCCGCCACGGCTAGGGCTGCCCAACTCCGGTTCAGTGGCAATCGAGTTGATCAACTTGCCTTCTTCCACCGCAGCGCGGCAGATCTGCTCCAGTAGCCGCTCCGGCCATCCCTGTGCCTCCAGGGCGCCGCCCAACGTCTGCATGTGCATGGTAACATTCAGCGCCGTGCTGCCGTCACCCACAGCTAGCGCTTCCATCGTCATGACCGTTTCCAGCAAGGAGGCCCCCCAACCGCCATAGTCTTCGGGGACCACCAGCGCCGGCATGCCGGATGCACGTACATCCGCATAGTTTTCAAAAGGGAAGGCGCCGCTGCGGTCATAGTCGGCGGCGCGTTTGGCAAATTTGTCGGCCAATTCCTGCGCAATCGCAATGAAACGCGCTTGTCGTTCAGTATGAGGATAAAACATAATTTACTCCGCTACGGTCAAAAAGACCCGTCAATAATAGATTACTGCCTACGCTGCTCGCGAGGATATTTACTGGAGTCTGGCGTTTTTTATTGGTTACACTGGTGATTGGTGATTAGTTGCTCGCCTGCGGGCGCTGTGCGCCATTGGTAATTTTTTACCTGCCGTCTCCAAATTCGCCAGAGTCCAGTATTGATTTAGCAACCATTATAGCATAATTTATACACATCTCTGTAAGAGTTATCTAAGCAAACACAGAGTTGCGATCGGCTGAGGATCAACAAGAGATATAAAGCTCTAGTACATTTGGGCGTAGATACTTACATCGATAAATCGTTGCAGTATATCGGGTGAGCAGAGAAACTGATCTAGGCAACGATTTACGCCGAGATCTACTAGGCTTAATTTCTTGTTTTACTGCCATTGCAGGTATAAATAGGTGAAACAATGAAGGATTACAACCAGAAAGGGGAATTCCATGTCTCAGCAAAAGATCCGGGTCTTGGTCGCCAAGCCGGGGCTGGACGGCCATGATCGAGGCGCCAAGGTTGTGGCGCGCGCCTTACGTGACGCCGGCTTTGAGGTGATCTACACCGGCATTCGCCAGACTCCGCAAATGATTGCCGAAGCCGCGCTGCAAGAGGATGTAGATGTCGTGGGCCTCAGCATCCTCAGTGGCGCACATATGACCCTCTGCCCCAAGGTAGTGGAGTTGCTGCGCGCCCAAGGGCAGGAGGATGTGTTGGTGGTTGTAGGCGGCATTGTACCGGAAGAAGATGTGGCGCACCTGCGAGCGCAGGGCATTGCCGCAGTCTTTGGCCCTGGCACATCGACCGAGGCTATTGGCGACTTTATCCGCACCCACGTGACACAGCAGGCAGCATAGTAGATGGCGCTTCATCCCTTAAGCGCCGGTGTGCTCGCCGGGAATCGGCTGGCATTGGCCCGCGCCATTACCCAGGTGGAAAATGAACGGCCCCACGGCCACACCATCCTGCGCGAACTTTTCGCCCGCACTGGGCGCGCCCACATCATCGGCGTCACCGGCACACCGGGCGCCGGCAAATCCACCCTGGTGACAGCCCTCGCCCAGGCTTATCGCGCGGCCGGACAAACAGTGGCGATTGTGGCGATTGATCCCACCAGCCCCTTTACCGGCGGCGCTATCCTCGGCGACCGGGTGCGTATGCGGGCGCTGAGCGGTGATACCGGCGTCTTTGTGCGCAGCATGGCCACGCGAGGCAGCCTGGGCGGGCTAAGCAAAAGCACCGGCGATGTGGTCACCTTGCTCGACGCTGCCGGCTTTGAACGCATCCTAGTTGAAACGGTGGGCGTGGGCCAGGCTGAGGTGGCCATTGCGAGCACGGCTCATACGACCGTGGTCGTTGAAGCGCCGGGGTTGGGTGACGAAGTGCAGGCGATCAAGGCCGGCATTTTGGAAATTGCCGACATCCTGGTCGTTAACAAGGCAGACCGTCCCGGGGTCGACCGCACTGTACAAGCACTAGAGATGATGCTGGAGTTGGAGCATGGCAGCCCACGCCAATTGCATCATCACGGCCAATTGCTACAGGTCGACTTGCCCCAACCTGCGACGCCGGAACAGGAGCAGTGGCAGGTGGCCGTCTACAAGACCATTGCCAGCACAGGCCAAGGCGTCGTGGAGTTGCGCCAACAGATCGAAGCGCATCGCACCTGGTTGATTGATTCGGGCGAATGGCTGCATCGCGAACAGGTGCGCGCCGCCTACACATTGGAAAATATCGTGCGCGCCGAACTGAACCGCCGCATCCTCGCCGCCCTGCCCCAAGCGAACATGTCACGGCTCGTCGAAGCCGTACAGCAGCGCGCCACCGATCCCTACACGGCAGCACAGCAGTTGTTGTCCGCGCCCGATCAAGAATGACCGCCGCGCGTGGGTCCTTGCAACTATGCACAGAATGCGACTGCCGTGGCGGTCAGTATATCGGCGCACTGGGCCACGCTTTCCAGATCCACCCACTCCACCACGGCATGGGCGCCGGCGCCGGTTGGGCCAAAGATCACCGCCGGAATGCCGGCCTCGGCCAAAATGGCGGTATCCATCCAGGGGGTGTCGCCATAGATGCGCGGCTCGTGGCCAATCTGCTGACGGATTTGACGCTGCAACAGTTGGACAATGGGCGCATCCGGACTGATCTCAAAGGGGTTGCGCACCAGAGTGGTGCGGACCTGACCTTTGAATTGGGGATCGGCCGCCGCGGCCCGGTCGAGGATCGTCTGGATCTGGGCCGTCACAATCTCCGGCGTTTCGCCAGGAATTGTCCGCCGTTCGACCCCCAGCTTGCACTGGGCGGGATAGCTCGAAAGCTCCTGGCCGCCGGCGATGAGCGACGCGTGGAGTGAGCCGCTGTGGAGCAGCGGATGACTAGGCTGAGCGCGCAGATCACGGTCCAATGCCTCAATGCCGACAAGCACCTGACCCATCTTGGCAATAGCATCGACGCCCAACTGGGGCCGCGAGCCGTGGGCAGCCACCCCTTCTGTCTCTACATCTAGCCAGACAAAGCCACGATGGGCGATACAGAGGTTGAGGCCGGTCGGTTCGGTCACAATCGCCGCGTCAGCCGACCATTCTTGGGCAACCGCAGCCGTGCCAATACTGGCATATTCTTCATCGACAACGGCGGTAAAGATCAGATCACCGCGCAACCTACGCGCCTTGACACGCTGTGCGGTCAGCATACAGGCCGCCAGGCTGCCCTTCATATCATAGGCGCCGCGGCCATAAAGACGGTTGCCTTCCACACGCGGCGTCAAAGGCGCTTCCATCCCTGCCACGCCGACGGTGTCCATATGGGCATTGAGCATGAGCGTCTGGCCACCGCCAGTACCGCGCGCCACGGCGACGACGTTGGGCCGCCCCGGCGCCGCTTCTTGCACCGTCACCTCCAGGCCGGCCGCGGTTAACCACTCTGCCACATAGTGGGCAACAGCCGCCTCCCCCGCCGCACCGGGCACGAGATCAGGGTTGATTGAATCAATTGCAACCAGGTCAGATAGTAGTTGGGTTAGTGTTTGCATAGGGTTTTGTGTTGCGTGTTGCGTGTTGCGTGTCGTCTGGTACGCAACACGTTTCTTTATGGCTTGAGTTAGCCCTAATTATATCTTGCCCGATGCTGAATCGGAAAAGCGCAGTAAACGCATCCCGTTAAAGGTGACCAATAACGAGGTTCCCATGTCGGCCAGGACGGCCATCCACATGGTGCCCCAGCCCAGCAGCACGATGAGCAAAAAGAGGACTTTGATCGCAATGCTGAGGATGACATTGGCTCGGATCGTCTGCATTGCGGCGCGGCTCAATTTGACGGCAAAGGGAAGCTGGGCCAAATCAGCGCGCATCAAGGTAATGTCCGCCGTCTCCATCGCCTGGGCAGTGCCATTCGCCCCGCCAATCGCAATGCCCACATCTGCGGCAGCCAAGGCCGGTGCGTCATTGATCCCATCCCCCACCATGGCCACCGCGCCGTGGGTAGCCTGTAGCGTTTGGATCACGCTTAACTTGTCAGCAGGCAGCAGTTCAGCCTGCACATCCGTAACGCCAACTTGTTGGGCAATCGATTGTGCAGTCGCCTGATTATCACCAGTCAACATCACCACATCGGTAATGCCGGTCGCTTTGAGGGCAGCTACTGCGGCGCGGCTGCTCTGGCGCACCGTGTCGGCCACGGCAATGACACCCCGATAGGCGCCATCCACGCTGACAAACATGGGTGTATGGCCTTGCGCCGCATCGTTGCCTGCGGCCTGGCACTGTTCCGCACTGTGGGCAACGGCATGGTCAAAGTAACTGTGACTGCCAATCAACACCTGGCGTCCATCCACCAACCCAGTGACGCCACGACCTGTCAACGCCTTCACCTGTTCGACAGCGGTATAGCGGTGGGTCAAACCTCGCTGCGTCGACGCATTGACAATGGCGCGCGCCAGGGGATGTTCGCTCTGTTGCTCCAGGGCGCCGGCTAGTGCTAACAGATCGTCACAGGCCAGACAGGCGCCGTGGACAGTTGGCGCTTGCTCGCTGCAATCCACGGTGCGGATGTTGACCACGGTCGGCGCGCCGGCGGTTAAGGTGCCGGTCTTATCCAGTGCAATAGCGCAAACCTTGCTCAACTGCTCGACAAAGGCGCCCCCCTTAAAGAGCACACCATGCCGCGCTGCGTTGGTAATGGCGCTAATAATGCTCACCGGCGTGCTAATGACCAGCGCGCAAGGACAGGCCACCACCAGCAGCGCCAGCCCACGGTAGAGCCAGCCAAAGCTCTCCGGCGCCGGATTCCAAAAGGGCTGTCCGAAAAAGAGCGGCGGCAGCGTGGCGACCAATGCCGCCAGGACAACTACCGTGGGCGTATACCAGCGGGCAAATTGGTCGACAAAGCGCTGCACCGGCGCCCGCTTTTCCTGCGCCTCTTCCACCAGGCGGATCATGCGGCTGATCGTGTTATCGGCGGCCAGATGGGTCACTTCGATCTCTAGCACTCCTTCGCCGTTGATGCTGCCGGCAAAGACGGTGTCATCTTGCGCTTTGTCCAGCGGCATGCTCTCGCCGGTTATAGCCGCCTGGTTTACAGCAGAACGTCCGGCGCATACCATGCCATCCATGGCAATCCGTTCCCCCGGTTTCACCAAGATGCGGTCGCCAATCGCCAGGGTATTGACCGGCACAGTGGTCAGGTGACGATCGGCGTTTGCAGGATTGCCTTCAGATCTGCTGCCTTTGCTGGTGCTAATTAAGGTGGCTTCCGCAGGTGCGGCGCTCAACAAGCTGTGAATCGCGTGGCGGGCGCGATTGCCGATGTAACCTTCCAGCGCCTCGCTTAGGGCAAAGAGCACCATGACCATCCCCGCTTCGGTGTAGGCGCCAATGACGACGGCCCCCAGCGCGGCAATGGTCATGAGGACATTGATATTGACCTCACGGTTGATGGTCAATGCGCGCCAGGCACTGCGCGCCACGGGCCAACCGGCCGCCGCTAACGCCAAGAGGGAGGTGGCAGTGGTCCAGGGCATGGATTGGCCCAACAGCTCTTCCCAAAAGAGACCGGGGAGGATCAGCAGAATGCCGAGAAGCGCAAATTGGGTGGTGCGCCGTTGCCAGAGATAATGCCAAAAGTTGGGCAGTTCCTCCGTTGGCGCGGCCGCGGGTTGCTGGGCTTCCAGGGGCGCAATGGCATACCCCAATGCCTGAACCTTGTCCATGATGGCCGTTGCCGGCGCCGCGCCGGTGATCTTAAGCTTGGCCGTGGTAAAATTGAGATCACACTGGCGCACGCCCTCAAGCTGCTCGACTGCTGTCACAATCGACTGTGCACAGCCGGCGCAATCCATCCCCTGAATCTGAAAGTTTAGCACATTCTCTTGATCTGCCATGATCACCCCTTACGCTTAGCTTGGTTAAGACATTCATTTTGTCTGCACCTAGCATACACCTTCAAGTCGGGTTGAAGGTCAAGAGTGTAATTCCAGTAGCGAGCATTTACACCGCAAAATCGGCCAGGGAGAGAAAGAGGCGCGCAAAGACAAAAGCACTGGGGCCGCGTACAATGAGCAGATAGCCTTCATCGTTGTGGAGGAATTCAGGCGCCTGTTGCTGATTGGCGTGCACCTGACAGGTGGCCTCTAATTGCGCCAGCGCCGCCAGGGCTTTGCCGGTCGCCGGTTTATCATCGACAATGAGAATATGATAGGCATCCTCTTCTTGCCAGATATGTACGTGGTGGCCGCGCAATTGACGCAACAGGTCGCGCGCTTCGTGGGTGGCGAGTTCGCAGCCGGTTTGGTGCAACAGCCAATTGAGCAGGGTGGTGGCTTGGGTGGTGGGGTTGCTGCAGATCTGGTCCACCAACTGGTCGAAGATCTGGTGGGCCGAAAGGCTGGTGGCGGGTGTCTGGTGGCGGTGTAGATCCTGGAGGAAGAGCCCCAATTCATGGCGCAAAATCAGCAGATCGGTGATCTGATGTTCCAACGCCAGATAGCGCGCTTCGGCAATCTCGACAATCTCGGTCACCGGTAGGTTGTCGCTTTGCACGCCGGCCAACAAGGTCTGAATATCCCGCAAGGAAAAGCCCAGCCGTTGCGCCCGCTGGATAAAACGCAGCCGCCACTCCGCCTGTTCGTCATAGAGGCGATAGCCGGCTGTGGTGCGTTCAGCCGGCTGCAGCAGCCCCTCTGCTTCGTAATAACGCAACGCGGAGGGACGAATTCCGACCCGTTTGGCTAACTGACCAATTGTGTACATAATGAAGAGCATAGACTACTTTGGTTGATTTGGCAACCGCTGATTTTATAAAATGACCAATCCAGAAAGGAATCATGATCAATGACAAGCTGGCAATTTACCGAAGCGGATCAGGCGTTTGTGGCGCGCCATGTAGAGCCCTATTTGCCCGACAAGATCTTTGACGCCCATGCCCATCTCTTTTGTCACACCCACTATGCAGCGGGGACACTGCCGCCCAGCTTGAATGACGCGCCGACAGTGACGGGGCTGGCAGCCTATCGTGAGTACATGGAGTGGCTGCATCCCCACGGGCGGACCCAGGGCGGCCTCTTCTTTGGGCTGGCCTTTCAGGGCGATCGGGTGGCCAACAATGACTTTGTGGCGCAGGAGGTGCGGCAGGCCAATGCCGCCGGTTTTGCTGCGCGGGGACAGATGATCATCGCGCCGCAGATGGAAGCGGAGTATGTACGCGAACAGGTGCGGCGGCAAGGCTTTGTCGGCCTCAAACCCTATCATCTCATGGCGCAGGTACCGGGGCCAACCTTTCTCGCCCCGATTGAAGCGTACTTAACCGAAGCGCATGTGCGTATTGCCCACGAAGAGGGGCTGAGCATCACCCTGCACATGGTGCGCGACCGCGCCTTGGCCGACCCGGTCAACCAGGCCACGATCCGGCGCTACTGCGAGGCTTACCCCAACATGCGCCTGATCCTGGCCCATGCAGCGCGCGGTTTCAACCCCTGGCACACGATTGAAGGCATTGAGAGCTTGCGCGGGCTGGACAACGTCTGGTGTGACACCTCCGCCGTGACCGAAGCCGGCGCCTTTGAAGCGATTGTGGAAACGTTGGGGCATCAACGGCTGCTCTACGGCACCGACTTTCACGTAAGCCACATGCGCGGGCGCTGTATCGCCATCGGCGACTCCTTCCACTGGCTCTATGCCGAGGAGATGAACCTGGCAGAAAAGCATGCCAACCTGCAGCCGGTGCTCATCGGCCTGGAGTCATTGCGCAGCCTCTTCCTGGCCATCCACCGGCTCAAATTGACCGATGGACAGATTGAAGATCTGTTTTACAACAATGCGGTTGCGTTGTATGATATAAGAAGTTGAGTAGATTTGCTAACATGTTCAGAAAATTCTTAATTACCTTGGGATCAATTTTATGGTCGAACAAACAATTACATCGGAAGAATTATTGCGTGACATCTATCAAGCCGAAGCGCAACTACGCTGGTTTGAGCAAAAATATGGACTTCTATCCGAGACATTCTATCGCCTTTTGCAAGAAGGACAACTGCGCGACGAGGATCCTGTTGAAATTCAGGAATATATGGAATGGGCTGGTTGGTTTGAAATTTATCAGGACCGCCGTCAGCGCTATGAACGCGCAATTGATGAACACCTGAAATTGATTGCTGTGCCCGCATCATTACCGGATTTGCATATTACTCAATTACAAATACCGGCTTGACAGATGGCGTCAGCACTCGTTTCCTATACCCAATATACCCATTTTATCTTCGCTTTGTTAACCGCGCGCCCATCGGTTGCCAATCATACGCTGGCAGTTTATACAACGAGCCAGACCGTGGGTATTATGCGTGGAGAGGTTAATTTTCATTCAGGTCATACCTTGCGTGTCTTTGAACAAATTGATTTTGTTGCCCACCGTATCCGCTACTACTCATATGAAGTGATTTATCAAGGCGAGAAACTTTGGTGGCATGATCCTATGCCACATCCGCATATTCCAGAGTTGCAAAGCTCACATCCTCACCATAAACATGTACCGCCAGACATCAAACATCATCGGATTCCAGCGCCAGACTTATCGTTTGAGGAACCCAATTTACCCTTTTTGATAGCGGAGATTGAGACAAGTGTGGAGGTAAGCTAATGAACTACAACACCATCATCATCGGCGCCGGCGCGGCAGGAGCGATCCTGGCGGCCCGCCTCACGGAAGATCCCGTCCATTCGGTGCTGCTGCTGGAGGCCGGGCCAGATTTTCCCACTGTTGACGCACTACCCGAAGAGATCTACCACGCTTATAACCGGCCAGGCAATCTGTGGGCGCGCGCCTTTGGCCCCGCCACCCACTATGGCTGGGGCTACATGGCGACACGCACGCCCCAGGCCGAACCGCTCTTTGTGCCGCGGGGCAAAATCACGGGTGGCTCCACCGCGGTGAATGCCACGATCTTTTTCCGCGGCATTCCCGAAGATTATGACGCCTGGGCCGCCGCCGGCAACGACCGTTGGAGCTATCGGGAGTTGCTCCCCTTCTTCTGTAAGAACGAAGCGGATCAAGATTTCCACAATGAGGTTCACGGCAATAGCGGACCCATTCCCATTCAGCGCTTTACGCCGGACAAGTGGACGCCCGACCAGGCTGCCTTTTATGACGCCTGTCGTGCGGCCGGCTATGCCCATTGCCCCGACCACAATGCGCCGGACGCCACCGGTGTGGGACCGCTGGCCCACAACAACGTCGATGGCATTCGTTGGAGCACCAACCTGGGCTATCTCAATCCGGCGCGCACACGGCGCAATCTGACCATCCAGGGCGATTCACTGGTGCATCGCCTCCTCTTTAACGGGACGCGCGCCGTGGGCGCCCAGGTGGAACACCAGGGTGCACTATCAGACATCTACGCCGACGAGATCATCGTCAGCGCCGGCGCCATTGCGTCGCCCCACCTGTTGCTCCATTCCGGCATTGGACCGGCCGCTGATCTGCGCCGCTTGGGCATCTCGGTGGTGCAGGAGCTGCCCGGTGTAGGCCAAAATCTGCGCGACCATCCCCAGATGTTGGTCACCTTGCGCACCAAGCCGACGGTGGCGCTCGACTGGCGCACGCCGCGGCTCAACCTGGCACTTACCTACACCGCCAGCGGTTCGCACCTGCGCAATGACATGGTGCTCATCCCCAGCACCAACGCTGCCGCGGGCGGCGTCACCAGTGAGGAACCGCCGATAGGCTTCTATATTGTGCCGAGCATCTACCTGGCCGTCGGCGCAGGGTCGCTGCATCTGACTTCCACCGACCCCCATATGCAGCCGGCCATCAACTACAACTATCTGGCTGAAGCCTTTGACCGTGACCGGCTGCGTGAGGCCGTGCGCCTTACGCTGGATCTGCTCGATCACCCCGCCTATCGCGCCATTGTGGCCGAACGGCTGACGCCAACCGATGCGGAAATCGCCTCCGACGCGGCACTGGATGAATGGATGACGCGTGAGGTCACCACCAGCCACCACAGCTCCAGCACCTGCAAAATGGGTCCGGCCACCGATCCGCTGGCCGTAGTCGATCAATTTGGCAAGGTACATGGGCTGGAGGGGTTACGGGTGGCCGATGCCTCGATCATGCCCGACTGTATCAGGGCGAATACGAATGTGACTTCCATGGTCATTGGCGAGCGATTGGCAGATCTGATCCAGCAGGGGTTTTAGGCAAAACACGGCCATACTCGAGGTAATGACTTGCCCAGCCAGCAACATAATGGATAAATTCTGGGTGCGTCCCACTTTGGGGGACTGGTCAAGCAACTAAAATGCGTTAACCAGAGTCCTCCCCAATGCGGTACACACCCATAAATTCCAGCGCATTTGACAAGTGTCTCCTGCCAACATACACTTAACAAAGCTATCCTACCAAGACACACTTGGCGTGTTGTCATGTCATTGCAGCGTATACAGGAGCTGGCCGATCTGGATCGCCGCAATGTCCCCCGCGCGTTAATTGACCTTCAACTCAAGGGGAATAACCTATGCCCACCTATCCTGACGTTTCCCGTTCCCTCGAATTATACCAACGCGCTGGCGAACTGATCCCCGGCTGGACGCAACTGATCAGTCGCCGCGCCGACCAGTTTGCCAAGGGCGTCAGTCCCATCTATGCCCAGCGCGCCAAGGGGTCGCGTTTTATTGATGTGGATGAGAATGAATATATTGACTGGGTCAACGCCGTGGGCGCCATCATTCTGGGCCATGCCGATGAGGTGGTCGATGGCGCGGTCAAGGAGCAGATCGACCGCGGTAGTCTCTACACGCTCAACAGCCCGCTGGAGATTGAACTGGCCGAAGAACTCTGCATTACCATTCCTAGCGCCGAGATGGTGCGCTACACCAAGGGGGGCGGTGAAGCGTGCGCGGTGGCGGCGCGCATTGCCCGTGGCGCCACCGGCCGCGACAAGATCCTCTTCTGTGGCTATCATGGCTGGCACGATTGGTATCAGGCGGCCAACTTTGGCGTCGATCCTGAAAGCGGCGAGTTCCCCTTTGCCGGCATTGAACCGACTGGCGTTCCCAAGGCGCTGGCCGGCACGGTCATCCCCTTCACCTATGGCAACCTTCCCATGTTGGAAGCGCTACTAGATGAACATCACGGCGAGGTGGCCGCGATTATGATGGAGCCGGCGCGCAGCGAACTGCCGCCCGCCGGTTATCTGGAAGGGGTGAAGGCGCTGGCCGCCAACCATGACGTGATCCTGATCTTTGACGAGGTCTCCTGTGGCTGGCGGCTGGCGATTGGCGGTGTGCAGCAGGTCGTCGGCGTGACGCCGGACATGACCGTGGTGGCCAAGGCTATGTCCAACGGCTACCCCATGGGCGCCGTGGTTGGCTCACGTGCGGTCATGGAGCCGGCCGCGCGCATGTTTATCTCCAGCTCCTACTGGAGTGACAACATTGGCCTAGTGGCCGCGCTCACCACCATTCGTGAGTTAAAGCGGCGCGACTCCGAGGCGCGGTTCAAGGAGATTGGCGAGAAGCTGCGCACCGCCCTCAATGGCGCGATTGCCGATGCCGGGCTCAAGGGCGCTTGCGTCGGTCTCCACAGCAACCCGGTGGTGAGTCTGGAGACGCCGGCCGGGATTGATCCACGCCAAATGTCCACCCTCTTTATTCAGGAGATGGCGCGCCGCGGCGTCCACACCTACATGTCCTTCAAGGCCACCCTGGCCCACACCGACACCGATATTGCGCAGACCGCCGCGGCGGCGCGGGAAGCTTGCGCCGTGATCAAATCTGGGTTGGAGCATGAGAATCTAGACCGGCTCTTGGTAGCCGATCTGAAGAAAGAGCCCTTCCGCCGGTTGGTGCGGTAGGTGGGATAACAGACGCGGATTTAGCTGGTGCGGATAAAATCCGCACCCATCTTGATCCGCGTCTGTCAATGGCGTTAGCGCATCCGTCCGCGTGCCAGCTCCCGATTGGCCCATGCGGCATTTTCATCGGCATAGACCAGGCGGAAAGCGTTGGCCTCCAGCGGGCTGTGCCAGGCGTCGTGCAGCACCAGATTCGCCGCGACCTTGCCAATGCCGTCAGAGGCTTGCGCCGAGGTGCCGTTGCCCCCAATCGCGGCATAGATCCGGCCCGGCACGACCACATCAATATAGGGCTTGGCATGGACCGTGCGGGTGATGACACAGCGTGCGGTATGCCAGGCTGTAGCCTGTAGACCGGGCACAATGGCGCAGAGCGCCGTGCGCATCTCGGCCAACATTTCATCACTGTCGCCATTGCGATACCAGCCGTTGATCTCGTCCAGCGTAGTGACATAGCGGTCGGCGCGGGTGTTGGCGCCCATCTTGATGTAATAGTTGCCGTCGGGGTACTGAACCGGCGGGAACAGGTAGAGATCGGCCAGATTCTCGGCTTCGATCTGATAGCTGACGGCGGGCATACCCTGCAACCGCTCCACTTCCTCCCTCGGCACTTGGCCCATCACCACAAACTCAATCTTAGTGCGCAGTGCCAACGGTTTGGGGAAAAGATTAAAGCAGTTGGTAAAGGCGCCGGTGGCGATGAGCACCTTGCGCGCCTGATAGCTGCCCCCTGCCTCCGTGCGCACCTCCACATGGTCGCCCCGATCTAGCACAGCGGTCACAATTTCACGGATCAGGGTGGCCTGTTGCTGCTCGGCGACAGCCAACTGGCCGGCCAGCAACTTACGCGGGTTCAGATAGCCCGCGGGCGCCTGTTCCCAAAGGGCCATCGCGTGGGCCGGGAAGGCGAGCATGGGCAAGGCGGCCCGCTGTTGCGCCCCATCCAGCAGGGTGTAGCTGGCGTTGAATTGGGCGGCCAACTGGTCGGCATGGTGCAACCGTTCCGCGCCAAAGCCAGCAGGCAACACCGAGAGACAGCCGACCGGGCGATGGATCGTTTCACCCAGCGCCACCTCTAGCCGCGGCAGTTGGGTGACCGTCTGGTGCGAGAGCGCGGCCCAGATTAATTCCCGGTTAATCACCTGGCTAATCATGCGCGCCTGGTCATAGTGCGCGCCAAAGATGCCTGTGTGTGTTGCATGGTTGACCGGCTCGTCCGGCCCCATCACCGCCACTTGGGCCGAGTGCTCACTCAGATAGCGCGCCGCCGCCGCGCCCATGAGCCCTTTGCCCACAACCAAAAAGTCATACATCGTAGCTTCCTTGTCTGATCTTGACTTGTCTGATCTTAAATTGAGAGAAGATTGCTATCAGTGATCATAGCGCAAAGCCATTTAGGTGCAAAGCCAACCAATGGCAGATCAGCAAGAGACAATAGAAACACAACAACGGATTCAGAAGGGAACGGATTTATCGTCGGACAGACAGGCTTTTCTGCGCCAAGGCATCTATTGCGCGACCAACTTGTCGAGCCGGCATCAAATCCGTTGCTTCCCAAATCCGCTGTTGTATTCCCCCTTGACGAAGCCAACCGGTTACCTTATAATCGCTATAACATTGCACACCTTCCTACGGTCCCGATCCAACAACAGTTTGACTGCGCCCGATGCACCGCGGCCGCACGTGAACTAAGAATCTATCCGTAAATTCGGTTGTGGCGTCCAATTGCTTTGTCGCGTTGTGGACTTGGGCACAGAGAATTTACGGACAGACACTAAGTGTAGTACAGCATGAAGGATGAGATATGCCCCGGATCCAAACCAACCAACCCCAGCCCGCCGTCGCGACCCAACCAACCATTGTCGAGCGGTTGCGCAGCGGCAAGGCTGTACCCATTATCGGCAGCGTCCTGACCCACGACCTCGCCTTGGGCGGCCATGACGCGGTGATCAGCGCCTATGCCGCGTACAACCATTACCCGCTCACCGAGCACAGCTTGGCCCAAGTGACCCAATTTAAGGCCATCCAAGATGACACCATTCGTGACGCGCTCTCGCTGCGCGAGCACTATCTCACCTTTATCAAGAGTCGTCTCTTTGAATTGGCCCAAAGCCAGGGCGTAGCCCAAACAAAGTTGGATGAAATCGACCAGCATTTGACGAGCTGAGCTTAAGCCAGATGTGCCAACAGTTGGCCTATCCCGCCCGCGTCGATGAGCGGCACGATCCCTTTTTGCTCGTGGCCGCGCTCGGTCTGCCCATCTATCTCACCACCGACTTTCATGGTTTGCTGGCCAATGCCCTGCGCCGCGCCGGTTGTGACCCGCAGATTGACTACTGCCGCTGGAACCAGAAGTTGATTGACCTGCCCAGTGTGCTGCGGGAGGGCTACACGCCCACCCGCCAACAGCCCCTGGTCTATCATTTGCATGGCTGGGATGGCGAGCCCGAATCTATGGTCTTGACCGATGACGACCACTACCGCTTTCTCATGCCGTGCGCCCAGAGCGCGGGCAAAGAGACCGACCCGGTCCACAGCCGTGTGCGCCGTGAGCTCTCCCTCTCCTCGCTCCTGCTGGTGGGCTACAGCCTGCGCAGCGCCGAGTTTCGTTCCCTCTTCTGGGGCTTGATCGACACGCTCAGCGACAAAAAGGCCAGCGTGGTCGAGATCCACCTCAAACCCAGTGCGGTCGAGCAGGCCTACTACGCCAAGTATCTGCAAAAAGATCACAACCTGGAGGTCTGCTGGGATGACATCGACACCTACTTATATGAACTCTATCAGGAGGTGGCGGCATGAGCGAGACACAGGCTAGCACCACCCCCGACCCACGGACGGCGGACGACAACCCCTACGTGGGACCGCGCACCTTTACGCGTGACCAGGCCCATCTCTTCTTTGGTCGCGAACGGGAGGCCGAGGAACTTTTCTCGCGCGTCGTCTCGCAGCGGCTGGTGCTCTTTTACGCGTAATCGGGCGCAGGCAAGAGTTCGCTGATCAACACCCAGCTTATCCCTCGCCTAGAAGAGGCCGGCTTTGTGGTGCTGCCCGTGGGGCGCATTGGTGGCGACCTGTTGGGCGTCGTCGATGACACGGTGGACAACATCTACCTCTTCAACCTGATGACCAGCCTGGACCAGAGCAACCGCGACCCCGTTCGCCTAGCCCATCTCACCCTCCCTCACTTTCTCGACCACCTCACCACCACCGGCGGCGTTCACTGGTACTACGCCGCGACGGATGAGGGGATGACAAGAGGACAAGATGAAGGGATGGCCGTGAGTGTTATCGACCCGCCACCCGCCACCCACCACTCGCTACCCTCCCCCAACTACGTCCTCATCATCGACCAATTTGAAGAGATCATCACCACCCACAGCGCACGCTGGCCCAACCGCGCCGACTTTTTCCGCCAACTGGAAGCGGCCATGGTCGCTGACCCGTCGCTCTGGGTCGTGTTGACGCTGCGTGAGGACTTTGTGGCCGCGCTCGATCCCTATGCCCCATTGCTGAGTGACAAGCTACGCGCCCGTTACTACATGCAGCGTATGGGCATTGACGCGGCGCGGGCTGCGATTAGCCGCCCCGCCGCCGCTCGCGGTCGTCCCTTTGCAGACGATGCCGCCGAACTGCTGCTCCACAACCTACGCCAGGTGCGGGTGGCTGGCCAGGCGACCACCCAAAGTGGCCAATACATTGAACCGGTGCAGTTGCAGGTGGTCTGTTACCAACTGTGGGCACAATGGGCGGCCGGTGGGAATAATCCCGAAATCTTGGGAGATTCCGGGATTATTCCCACCACTCCCATCACCATCGCCGATGTGCAAAAGGCCGGCGACGTAGATCGCGCACTGCAGAGCTTCTATGAGGCCACCCTGGTCGCCGCGCTCCAGGCCCACCCCGTGACCGGCGGCGAGCGCCGCCTGCGCGATTGGGTTGAGGAGCATTTGATCACCGAAGCCGGGACGCGCAGCACCGTCTATCGGGTTGACCATGAGACCGCTGGCCTGGCCAATGTAGTCGTCGATCAGCTGGAAAGCCAGTGGCTGCTGCGCAGCGAAAGCCGCGCCGGCGGCCGCTGGGTCGAACTGACCCACGACCGCTTTGTCCAGCCAATTCAAGAGGCTAACCACGCCTGGGAGGCGCGCCAAAGCAACCCGTTGGCCGCCGTGACGCGGTTATGGCTGGAAAATAACCGTGACTCGGCACGATTGTTGACCGGCCAACAGTTGCAGGATATCCAGGCATTTGCCGCTGCCCAGGGCGACCTGTTGCGCCAGGAAGAACGCGACTTTCTGGCGGCAAGTACCCAGGCCGAGATGGAACGGTTGCAGGGAGAAGCCGCAGCCCAAGGAAGACGTACGCGCAACCTATGGCGAATCGTAGCAGTGGTGGCGCTGCTGGCGCTGTTGGCGCTCATTGCCACAGGATTTGCGCTGGAATTTGCCAATCGAGCCGCCACCGCCGAAGCGCAAGCGCAAAGCGACGCTGCCGCAGCCCTGCAGGCCAAAGCGACCGCTGACCTTGCCCGTCGCCAGGCCGACGACCAGCGGGCGCAGGCCGAGGTGGCCAAAGCCACTGCCCAGGCCGCCGAAGGGCAGGCGCAGCAGGAAAAAGAGACGGCGCTCCAGGCGCAGGCCATGGCCGAAGCGGCGCGCCAGCAAACGGCCGAACTGAGCCGCTATATCCGCGCCGACCAATTGGCGCAGACAGCTCTGGTCGTGGATAACCAGGATCAACTGCCACAGCGCGCCCTCTTGTTGGCGGTGGAAGCCGCCGGGATTATCAGCCCCCCCATCCCTTCTGTGTTACAGAGCACCCATAACCTATTGGGCCGCATTGGGGGGCTTGGTTACAGCGGCCATGAGGACTCCGTCTCTAGCGTGGCCTTTAGCCCCGATGGCCAGACGCTGGCTTCGGCCAGTGGGGACCAGACCATTCGCCTCTGGTCGCTGGCCAACCCCAGCGCCGACCCCGTCGTGCTGCGCGGCCATGAGGACTCCGTCTCTAGCGTGGCCTTTAGCCCCGATGGCCAGACGCTGGCTTCGGCCAGTTACGACCAGACCATTCGCCTCTGGCGCGCAACCGCGGCGGATCTGCTGGCGCTGGCCTGCGCAACGGCCGGACGTAATTTGAGCGTGGAAGAGTGGCAACGCTATTTCCCAGAGGACGACTATCGCCGCACCTGCGACAACCAGCCATTGCCCCCTCCTTCCGGCATGAAGCCACCCGGCTGGCGCAAAGCGGCGCGATCACGGCGGCCATCTCGATCTATCAGCTCATGCGCCAACTCGACCCACGCCTCACCTTTGACCCACAACAGGAAGCCAATCGCGAATTTGCCAAGACAGTGGTGATCTCGGCCACACAACTGGCACAAGGTGGGGAGATCACGGCGGCAGTAGCCAGCTATCAAGAAGCATTACGGCTCAATGCCACATTACCGATCACACCAGAGGTGGAAGCCAACCGGCAGTATGCTCCGGTCATGGCCGGTCGAGCTACCGAGTTAGCGCGTAGCGGTGAAATTACGGCGAGCCTGGCTGCCATCAGCCAGGCAGTTCAGCTTGATCCATATGTAGAAATCAGCGCCAATACCTGGAACTCCATCTGCTGGAACGGTGCGCTGGCTGGGTTAGCTGCGCAGGTCATGGCGGCCTGTGAAAATGCCGTTGCGGCTGAACCGGAAGATGGCAATATCCGCGACAGCCGTGGTCTTGCCCGCGCCCTCATGGGGGATATAGAGGGTGCCATTGAGGATTTTGAGTTTTTTATTGCCTGGGCCAAGAGAACCGGGAACGGCAGGAATATTGACTGGCGTGAACGCTATGTAACCGAGCTAAAAGCCGGCCAGAATCCCTTTACACCGGCGGAATTGGAGAAGCTGCGCAAGTAGTAAGCGCATGGCAGGATCGCCCTCTGGCCGGCCTTTGCGGACGGAAGGGGGTGACGACCGGCAAAATAATCCCGGAATCTGCCAGATTCCGGGATTATTTTGCCTCCCGACCGCGCGGCGAAATTGCATAGGGAGCTAGAACACGCTATTATGCCAGGAGCTACTTAAGGATTTTGTAGGCCAAAAGAAGGTGAACATGCCACGGCGTAATCTGGAGTTTGTGCAGGGCGCGTATTATCACATCTATAATCGCGGGGCCAGGCGGCGCTCGATCTTTCGTACCGACGAAAATTACCGCTACCTGCTACGCTTGATCAAAGCGGTGGCGACTGAATGTCAGATTGCCATGATCGCCTATTGTCTGCTGCCCAACCATTATCATTGGCTGGTGCGCCAGGATGGAGAGATCCCGGCCAAGTTGCTGGCGCAGCGGGTCTTTGGCAGCTACACCCGCGCTTTCAACAATGCCTATGCAGAAAGTGGCACGCTCTTTGCAAGTCGTTTTCAGGCAAAGTTGGTTGACAACGACAACTATCTACGCCATCTCTGCCGCTATATACATATGAATCCAGTCAAGGATGGCTTTGCCACTGCGCCGGAACTCTGGCCCTATTCCAACTATGCCGAGTGGATTGGCCTGCGTCAGGGAACGTTGGTGGATCGAGCCTTGGTCCGGGCCCATTTTCCTGCAACCGGTCAATATCAGCGTTTCGTTCTGGATTACCTGGCCGGTCGCAGTCAAATGCCTGCGGCGCTCAAGGAGTATCTGTTGGGGTTGGAAGGGTGAGCGACCGGAAAAAATAATCCCGGAATCTGCCAGATTCCGGGATTATTTTTTCCGCTTTTTCACCAAACCGGCGCGGGTGTATAATGATCCCAGCGCCCACGCTGGGCGTTAGGTGCTTCTTTTACCCAACCAACGAGGAACCCGGCTATGGACAAATTGCAATTGAGTGCGCAACAATTGGCCTTTATGGAGACCTTTGGCTATCTGGTTTTTCCAGGGCTGCTGGACGACCGGATTGACCGCATTACGGAGGAATTTGAAGCGGTCTTTGCCACCCTGGGTGGCGGCCACAATGGCAAGCCCCACGACGGCACAGCCCGTTCGTGTATTCTCCCCTTTGTCGATCAGACGGACTATCTGGCCTCGCTGATTGACGACCCACGCATTGATGGCATCTTTACTAGCCTGCTGGGCCCGGATTACAACTACCTGGGCAGCGACGGCAACTTCTACGTCGGCGACACCAACTGGCATTCCGACACGGATTGGAGCGGCAAGATGCGGGGCAAACCACCGCGCATCTTTTACAAAATGGCGCTCTATCTCGACCCGGTCACGGCCACATCCGGAGCGCTGCGCGTGATTCCGGGCAGCCAACAGTATGGCGACCAATTTGCCGAGGCGTTGCAAGCTATGCTGCGCACGGCGCCGGAGACATTGGGCATCCCCGGCAGTCAAGTCCCCGCAATTGCGCTGGAGAGCAACCCCGGCGATGTGGTAGTCTTTAACCAGAACACCAAACATAGCGCCTGGGGCGGCAGCAACCGGCGGCGCATGTTCACTATCAACTGTACGGCGCACTACCGCGAAGCCGAACTGCCCCTGCTCCACAACGAGATCGCCGCCTTTGCCCGCTTCTGGGTTGATTCGGTCTATGGCGAGGCGATGGTGCGCACGGCCACGCCTCAACGCATGGCGCACCTGGCCCAACCGCTGGCGCACCAGGGTCATCTGGCCGCAGCCGTGCGCCAGGCCAAGCTCACCATGCAAGAGCCGTCACGCGGGTAGCGCAGAGAGGAAGACCACGATGCAGTACGATCCCAGCAAGCACACCTTTGACTGTGCCCCGACCTTGACCGATTCACAAGTGTTGGCCTTCTGCCGCGATGGCTATCTGCTCTTGCGCGGCGCGGTGCCCGACGCCATCAACCGGCGCACCTGTGACTATCTGGAGGGCAAGATTCCGGCCAACCCCAGCTACATCCCCGCCGGCATGACCCAGGCCGACCTGGAACGTATTCGCCACTCGCATGAGCCGAGCACGATCTTCCTGGAGGATTGGTTTATCGAGCATGTGCTGCTCAACCCGCAACTGGCCGGCATCATGCGTTCGCTCTTGGGCCCTAACGTAGGGTTGCCCATTCTGGCCAGCCACCACCGGGTCGAGTGTCCGGCGCCACCCCAACGCTGGCACCATGACGCCGACCACGTCTTTGGCCCGGAACTCAACTTTGTCGAGGTCTTCTACTTCCCTCAGGATACGCCCATTGCGTTGGGCCCGACCGAACTGGTCCCCGGCACCCACCTGGGCCCCAGCCAACGCCCCGAAGAGGAGCCCGGCGTCTTTGCCGACGGCCCTGCCGGCACGATTGGCATCCACCACCAGAGCATTCTCCACCGCCGCGGCCTCTCCACCGCCACCGGTCTGCGCCATATGCTCAAGTACAACTACTGGCGCACCAGCCCGCCGCAGCGCGACTGGATTATGGAGCCGGATTTTGATTTTCAGACCGCGTACTATGGCGGCCACAACCAGGCCCGCTATGTGGCGCACATGTTTTACTGGCTCTGTGGCAAAGGCGATGAGTACCGCATTATCGGCGGGCAGGCGTGGCCCTGGTCCAGCCCCAACCAGATCGGGCGTGCCTATGGCTTTGGCAGCACGCATGGCTATTTGCCGGATTGGCGCAAGCAGAAGCAGGACGGATACATTTATTGAAAAGACATTTCTATACTGCGGTTGGATTGAAAACTGAAGTTTTAGGTAACTCTACCAGAGAAAGAAACTTCAGTTTTCAAACAGAGCTCAGTATAACAGTTCACAGTTGATTTCAGGTTTCCTGATCTGTAGGCTATACTGTGAGTATCTTATGGCGTAAATGCTATTATGGCGAAGCGGTCGCATTAGTGAAGCGTGTGGAAGGATTATGGACACGACAATCTCAGCAATTTACCAACAGGGCGCTTTTTATCCGCTCGAACCACTGGAATTGCCGGAATCGACGATGGTTCAGGTTCAGGTTGTGGGACCAGATAGCGTCCAGGTCAGAACTGATATATTCCATCAATGTTTGGCGCGTCTATATACTGCTCTTCCCCGATTTTCACGCCATTGGTCAGAATCAGTTGTCTATCACACTTTTGCCAAAATGTTTCGTGATGATCTACAGATGCTATGGTATCTATGTTCATCTTCACAGCGTGATCTCTGTGCAATGTTAATGCTGGCTACGCAGAACATTCATGAAGAAACGCTGTCGACCAAACAGGTTGAAGCAGTTCGTTTTGTACTCAGCAAGATTGCTCAAGAAAGGCTTACCGAAGCAGAGATGGAAGAATGTCTTGAGCAACTGTTTGAGGCCGATCTCTATCTCACATTTAGTCTCGGCCCAGAAGCTCTGCAGGATTATTTAGATGAAACCTGATCAACCTGTCTTCTTGGATACAAGTATTCAAGTTGAAAGAATCCTAGGTGCGAAACAGAAGCAGGTTGAAATTGAGCATCATTTGGCAACATCAGGCTACCAGTTTGTCACCAGTCATTATGTGTTCATGGAATTTCAGCGTTCGGTCATATCCGATCATGTACATGTCCACAATCAGATACGGAAATATAAGGATTGGGAAGAAACTGCTAACCAATTGCGCTCAGGTACGCGGACACACCGACCACGTTCTCTGGTAAGAAGTATGCAGATATTCACTCGGACCCTTGTTGTTAGCCAAATGCAACGTGAGATTGCATTAAGTTTACTCAAAATACAAATCGAGCGCAATCTTGCCAAACGTTTCTGGCGTTATGTAAACCCGATTCCCGATCTCGTTCACTGCGATCTTGTAGCTAAAGGCTCTTCTCGCGGTGTGAACGGCGAGTTCATAACGGCCGATTCGTGTCGCAAGGCAACTGCGGCTTGCAATTTGCCTCACTTTTTAGCACAACAACAACCCCAACTCTACACAATTGCGAACTATCTTGCGACATGTCCTCAATGTATTAAAGGGCAGATGCGCGTTGAACACTTCCTGTCTGCTGCAATCAACAATCCTCAAGATATCTTGGGGCAAACGGCGTGTTGGCCCTTGGGGGATATGATTATCGCATTGCAAGTGCCAACAGGGGCTAGATTATGGACTTTGGATGCGGATCTAGCTGCCTTTACAAGCGCACTAGGTATGACTCTTTATGAACCTGACTATAATTAATCTGCTGTACACCAGAGTAATTATACTAAAGGCAAATAATACAGCTCTTTATTATTGGCGAATTGGCTTCGCACCAATTGCTGGCCGCCATCCCCACTGGGCATTAGCTATCAACTTGCAATTGATTGCAAGGCGACTAAATCCAGACTTACACGTAAGAAAGAAGAGACCATGCCACGTTTGACCAAAATCTATACCAGAGGCGGCGATCAAGGGATGACTTCGCTGGGGGGTGGGCAGCGGGTAGCCAAGGATGATCTACGCGTCGCTGTTTATGGCACAGTCGATGAACTCAATTCCCAGATCGGCCTGGCCTTGGCAGGCGGGCTCTGTGAAAGGCTAACCCAAGAGTTGCCGCACATTCAGAATGAACTCTTTGATTTGGGCTCTGATCTCTGCTTCCGCGAAGAGGACAAGGGGAAGTGGTCGATTCCCCAAATCGAGGCGCGCCATGTGGAGAAGTTGGAGGCGCTGATTGATGAGCTGACCGCGGTGGTGGGTCCTTTGCAAAACTTCATTTTGCCCGGTGGCTGCCTCGGCGCGGCCCAGCTTCATGTCGCACGCACGGTCTGCCGCCGCGCCGAGCGCGCAGCCGCTACCTTGGCCCGTGAAGAGGGGGTGGGCGCCCATGTCCTCAGCTATCTCAACCGCCTTTCCGATGCGCTCTTCGTCATGGCCCGTTTTGAAAACCATCAACGCGGCGTGCCAGAGCCACTCTGGCAACCGGGTGCATAAGGTGCACATGGGGTCCGAACTCGCCCTTGCCTTTAGCTTTTTGACCGTTACCCCCATGCCAACCATCGCCTATCAGCCCGGGCTGTTGGCGCGCGCGGGGCGTTGGTTTCCTCTGGTCGGGCTAATGATGGGTGCATTGTTGGCAGCCGCGCAATGGGGGCTTGGGCACTTGTTTACGCCGCTGCTCAGTGCGACCTTAGTGATTGCCCTGTGGGCTGCGCTCACCGGCGGTCTACATCTGGATGGGGTGGCCGACTGCTGTGACGGTTTACTGGCGCCAGTCCCAGCCGAACGGCGCCTGGAGATCATGCGCGATCCGCGCACAGGCGCCTTTGCAGTCATTGGCCTGGTATTGCTTTTGTTGCTGAAAGTAGGCGCACTCGCCACGTTGACCGGTGCGTCACCGCTGCTGCTCGCCACCACCTGGAGCCGCTGGAACTTGCTCTGGACGGCGCGCCAGCCCTTGGCCCGCCCCAGCGGTCTCGGCGCCGACTTTGGCCAACATCTTGCACTGCAGACTGTGCTACAGGCGTTGCTGCTACCGCTGGCGCTGGCGCTCTATTTTTTTCACTGGCGGACGGTAGTGGCCATTGTGCTGGCGGTGGGCGCGACTCTGCTCCTTAACCACTTCGCCCAACGCCGTCTCGGCGGCGTTACCGGCGATGTCTATGGCCTCACTGTCGAGGTAAGCGAAGTGGTGATCTTGCTGATATTCAGCGCCGCGCGCTAAAGAGAAAGCGATTGGTTGAGCTATTCTCAATAAACCGCAATGCGGAGCAGGCGTTCGCTGACGCCGCGCCCAGTGGGCCCCTGTGCGCACTAGAGAGTGCTTGCTCCGCACGTTGCGGTCTACTGCTTCTCTTTGCCCCGTAGGGGTGGTTGAGTTTAGGAACAAGAAAAATAGAATATTTCCCCTAAATTCAACCATCCCTATATGGGATTAACTAAATTGAGCTAGAGTGCCAACTTCGCAAAGATCTCCTCAGCCTGCGCGTCTGTCAGCCCCACAAAGGGTGGGCGCAGGGTAAGCCAGGCTGGGTCGTTGCGCTGGCGCGCTGCAATTTGCTTGAGCGCCGGGATGGGTGCGTAGTCGCCGCGCGCTTTGGCGATCAGCATCACCTCCTCTTGTAGTTGATCGGCCTCAGGGCTCTGCCAGTGATCATAGAGCTTGCGCAGACGTCCGGCAATCACATTAGCCACAGCGTTGATCCCACCCATGCCGCCATGCCGGAGATTGGCCAGCATGAATTTCTCTGAGCCGGAGAAGGTGCCAAAGCCGGGGAAATTGGTCAAAATGGCTAGTTGGTTATTCCAGTCGCCGGAACTGTCTTTGAGGCCGATGACAGTGTTGGGATAGCTCTTGATCAGCCGCTCAATCAACCCCAAGCTAAAACCGACCTGCGCCACCGGTGGAATGTGGTAGAGATAGATGCGCAGCCGCCCATCACCCACCCGGTCGATGACCTCGGCAATGCTGCGGAAGAGCCCTTCATCACTCATGCCTTTGTAATAGAACGGGGGCAGCAGTAACACGCCGGCACAGCCCAGCTTGGCGGCGTGACCCGTCAGCTTCACTGTATCGGGAATAGCGCACATACCAGTGCCCGGCATCAGCAAGCTGGCGGGCACACCGCCGGCCACCAACTGTTCCAACATGTCGATCCGCTCATCGACACCTAGGGAATTGGCTTCGCTGGTGGTGCCAAAAGGGCAAAGTCCATGACAACCTTCCACCAGCAGATCTTTGCAAAATTGAACCCAACGCGCTACATCAGGGCTGAGGTCAGCATGAAAAGGGGTTAAGACAGGTGCGAAAACGCCGGTCAATGGTTGAGGCGTCGGCATGACGGATCCTCCTTTAATTGTGCTATCTTACAGATAGACGGATGAATGTTGTTGTATGATTAGGAATGTTACTCTTTTTGGGGGAACATTGTCCAATCTTTGCCTAGTACATTGAGCGTAAATCCTTACGGGATCAATAATTGCGCCACCGGTGTGGATTTCGGAAGCTGTCTGTGCAGTCGTTTGCGTCAAGATTTGCTGGTCTTCCTGCGGGTGAAGCGCTATTGCCCAAATGCGGTCGAGTGATATTGTTGATCTCTTGCGGCTTCATGGTAGAATAGTCTGCACGATTGTGCGCAGGATGTGATAATACTTGCGATTTTGGCCAGTGCAGAGCAGTTTGGTCAGTGCCGAGGCGCCTTGTACAAGGCAATGTTATGGCTAGAGATAAAATACCGCATTGTACAGTTTCGTCTGATGAGCGCAGTTTAAGCAACGAGCGCCGTTTGGTTCAAAGCGCGGGTTTGAGGGAATCATTATGCTGAAAAAAATTTATTATTCAATTGTCGGCGATCCAAATGACAAGCTTTTAAAACGCTATCAACCGATCGTTGATGAGATTAACGAGTTAGAAGCAACGTTTGAAAAAAAGAGCGAGTCAGAGTTGCGCGCGATGACCGCCGAGTTCAAGACTCGTGTGCAAACAGCGACGGCAGAGTTGCGCGAAGAATTGGGGCGCGCCGAAGAAGAATATCTGGCGGTGCTGGGCACCGACGAGCAGAAATTTGCACGGGTCGAAGTGGATCGCATCCAGCAGGAAATGTTAAACGTTGAGGCCGATATGCTCGACGAGATCTTGCCCGAAGCCTTTGCCGCCGTACGCGAGGCGAGCAAGCGTACCACCGGCTTGCGCCACTATGATGTGCAGCTTCTCGGTGGCATGGTGCTCCACTCTGGTCGTATTGCCGAAATGAAGACCGGTGAAGGCAAGACGTTGGTGGCGACGCTGCCCCTTTATCTCAATGCGTTGGCCGGCCGGGGCGTCCACCTGGTAACGCCCAATGATTATCTTTCCAAGGTGGGTCTACAACTGATGGGGCCGATTTATCATCTGCTGGGGGTGAGCGCCGCGGTCATTCAAAACAGCGCCGGGAGCCCGGATAAGGGCAGTTTCATCTACGATCCTGAATACCCTGCCGCGGATGACCGCTTTCTGGCCTTGCGCCCTATTAGCCGCGCCGAAGCGTACCGCGCCGATATTCTCTACGGCACGAATAATGAATTTGGCTTTGACTATCTGCGCGATAACATGGTGCATGAGCTAACGCGGCTCACCCAGCGGGATCTGCACTACGCCATCATCGATGAGGTGGACAACATTTTGGTTGACGAAGCGCGTACGCCGTTGATTATTTCCGGGGAGGCGCGGGAAAGCTCGAATTATTACGGTGATTTTGCCGCCCTCGTCAAAAACCTGCGCGAGGAAGATCACTATGTGATCAACGAAAAAGAGCGTGTCGTCACCTTGACCGAAGAGGGGATTGCCTTTATTGAGGGGCGACTAAAAATCGACAATCTCTACAGCCCCGAACACTTCGAGATGATCCCCTATTTGGACAATGCGCTGCGCGCCCATGCCCTCTATAAACTGGATAAGGACTACATTGTCCGCAATCAAGAAGTTGTGATTGTCGATGAATTTACCGGACGTTTGATGGAAGGGCGGCGCTATAGCGAAGGCTTGCACCAGGCGATTGAGGCCAAGGAAGGGGTAAAGGTGCAAAAGGAGTCCATGACGCTGGCCACCATCACCTTTCAGAACTTCTTCCGTATGTATAACAAATTAGCCGGCATGACCGGTACTGCCAAAACGGAGGAAGAGGAATTCCAACGCATCTATGACTTGGAAGTGGTCACGGTGCCCACCTATCGCCCGGTCATTCGTGATGACATGGCCGATCTGGTCTATCGCACCCAGGCGGCTAAATTTAAAGCGCTGATGGATGACATTGCCGAGGCGCATAAACGGCAACAACCGGTGCTGGTCGGCACCGTGGCGATTGAGACCAGCGAGGTGGTTAGTCAGTTGCTCAAACGGCGCGGCATCCCCCATGAGGTGCTCAACGCCAAGAATCATGAACGCGAGGCGACGATTATTGCCCAAGCAGGTCAGTCCGGCGCCGTTACCATTGCCACCAACATGGCCGGTCGTGGTGTTGACATCTTGCTGGGGGGCAACCCCGAAGGTATGGCGCGTGAACAACTGCGTAAAGAAGACGTTGACCTCGCCGAAATTCCCCAGATCGCGTGGAATGACGCCTTAGAGATGCTAAAGCATAATCAGAATCCCACTGAACGCTATCAGGAACGGTGGGCGGAAGTGCTTCAGAAAAAATGGCAAGAGACTGAAGCGGACAAGAAGCAAGTGCGTGATTTGGGCGGCCTCTATGTAGTCGGCACAGAGCGCCACGAAGCACGGCGCATCGACAATCAGTTGCGTGGTCGTTCTGGTCGTTTGGGCGATCCGGGCGTCAGCCGCTTCTACCTGAGTCTGGAAGATGAACTTATGCGGCGCTTTGGCGGCGAACGGATTAGTGGTCTCATGAATCGCCTTGGCGTCGAAGATGATGTTCCGATTGAAGCCGGCCTGGTCAACAAGGCAATTGAGAATGCCCAGACTAAGGTCGAAGGCCACAACTTTGATATTCGTAAGCATGTGTTGCAATATGACGAGGTGGTCAACGAACAGCGCAATCGCATTTATGAGCAGCGCCGCCGCATCTTGACCGAGCCTTCGCTCAAAACTTCGGTCGAGGTGATGATCGAAGAAGAGGTGGCGGCAGTGGTCGATCAATTTACTGCCAGTGAGTATGAAGATGAATGGGAAGTGGGCGAATTGGTGCAGGCGCTGCGTGGCGTCTTCCCGCTCGCTGCCAACTTTGATGCGGAACAGTGGCGCAATGCCCACCGCGAGGAGATTGAAGAGCAGGCGGTTGCCCTTGCCTTGGAGGCTTATGCCGCCAAAGAGCAAGAGCTAGGCGAGGCAACCATGCGCCAGGCCGAGAAGCAGATCATGCTCTGGGCTGTGGATAACCGCTGGGTACGCCATCTGACCGATCTGGATCACCTGCGCGAGGGCATTGGTCTGCAAGCCTATGCCCAGGTTGACCCACTGGTCGCTTATAAGCGTGAAGCCTTTAACATGTATGGCGAGTTGATGGCCGACATTCGCAGCGACATTGTCAAAGCGGTCTATGCTGTTCAGGTGCAGCGGCAACAGACCGTTCCAGTCGCCGCCCCCATTGCCCGTAATATTCGCACCAACCGTGATGGGGCCAATGGCAGTAGTAAACCGCAAACTGTACGCAACACAGGTCCGCAATTAAGCCGTAATGATCCCTGCTGGTGTGGCAGCGGGAAAAAGTATAAACAGTGTCATATGCAGAGCGATCGCCGCGCGCAGACCAATGGCGGCAGCGGTCAGCGTATGCGTGTATAGAGCTTTAAGTGGTTGACATCAGTTGAAACCAGCATTTGTCAACCACATGAAATCCGTTTGATCCACAACTTTAACTTCCCGGGAGCGCGAGCCTCCGGGAAGTTGATAAATATGACCTTTCTGAAGGTGACCTTAAAGGCGAAAGGAGCAGACAACGAACCCATTATGTCTAAAAATCGGCGCCAACAGAAGAAAGCAGCCTTTAAACAAAAACAACAAAAAGCCAAACGCCCGGCAGCGCGCTTGCAGCTTGCTGAGGAAGCCTTTCACAGCGGTGATATGGAGCAAGCCGTTGCCGCCGCCGAGTTAGCGCTGTGCGCCGGCAATGATCCGAACACGGAGCGACGCGCTAAGAGCATCCTGGCAGAGGCGCTTTTGCGCCAAGCTGCGCCCAAGCCCAATCAGGAACGGCTGCGTCTCTTGGATCAGGCGCTCAAACATGCCCCCCAAGAGGGTCGCCTGTACTATCACCGCGGACTGGCCCTGTGGCGGGCAGGCAAGGTCGACGAAGCTAGCAAAGCATTGGCTGCGGCAGCCCAAGCCAAACATCCTCACACCGACTATCTGGTACAGTTGGCCAATGTGGCTGCTGGCAAAGCTGTGGAGACCAAAGGATTTTCTCCCGTGCAATGCGCAACCTTGACATTACTCCAGCAGTTACAGCAAGGCAAAACCGGTGAGGAGGCTCTGGCCAAGCTACAGGGTAAGGCGCCATTGGGTGACCTGACCGATTTATGGTCCGTGTTGCTCCAGATGTATGATAACGAGAACTCTGTCCCCGCCGTCACCTATGCCCAAGCCGCGCAACACAAGGGGATACTGGCAACCAACGCGGTGGTAACCTATTATCAGGGTGTTTTGGACATGCGCCAGGGGAACCCCAACCAGGCCCAGGCGAGTTGGCGAAGCGCAGACAGATACTTGAATACGCCTTGGGTCACCGAAAACTTGCATAATTTCCGCCGTGAACGGGCCACCGAGTTGGCTCAAGCAAACGAATGGCAAGCGGTTATCGATTTATATGAAGCAACGCTGGCGGATGTTGGTGCAGAGGAGATGGACACGGTCTTTAATGAGATCGCTGGGTACGCCCATTTTCATTCGGGCTTCGCCGCCGGCCAGCATGGGGATTGGGCCCAAGCTTATCGCCATTTTAGCAGCGCCGATAAGCTGATTAAAAACCGGTTGCTCTCCCAGAATTTTGCGTTGGCGGCGGAAGCAATGGGGAGTTGGGGGGTGGCCGCCGAAGCGTGGCGCGAGATGGTGCGCCGCCGCCCCCGTAAAGAGAGTCACCCTGATTATTTAAGTGACAGCCAGGTGGCTGCGATCTGGCAGCGTATTGGCCACTGCTATCTGGAAGAAGAGAACATGGGCGAGGCCGTCACTTGTCTGAAAAATGCGATCAAGTACGCCGAAGCGGATCTGGATCTGCGGCTGCAGCTAGCAGGCCTGCTGATGGACGAAGATCGGGTGGATGCGGCAGAAAATGAATTGCAACGCATCCTGGAGATCGATGAGAATTATGTACCGGCGCTTATGCGGCTCGGTATGATCTCAACAGGGCGTTGGGACCGCGATGCCCTGCCCATTTGGCGGCGTGTGCTCGCCCTTGAGCCTAACAATGAGGATGCACGCACGGCGCTGGCGATGTACTATGTCGAAGGCGCCGGTATCGGCGGGCGCGGCATGTTCGGCTTTGGTCGGCTTACCAACTTTGGCAAGAAGACCCCGATCCAGGTTTTGGAAGAAGGGTTGGCGGAGTTGCCTGAACATCCGTTCCTTCTCCTGGCGTTGGGCCGGCTTTATGTCGAGAAAAAGCAGAAGCCCCAAGCCCGCGATCACCTCTATCGGGCCGCACAAGCCGCACCTGGCGATGTCATGGTGTTGGGCGTGGTACTCCATGAACTGCTCCACGTGGATGGTGATGACCAGGTGCGTGAATTGATACCACGTGTGCGCGCTGTCTCTGGCCTACGTCCCGGCTTTTGGATCAACCAGGGTGAACAGGTGCTGGAGTGCGAATTAAACGAAACGTGGACCACCATTTTCTGGGATCAGGCCGTGGCCAGCGCCCAGTCCCGGAGCGGGGATGATTCGCCGGCAGCCACATTACTTCGGATTGTTGATACGGCCTACAACAATGACGCAAGCGAGTTGGCCAAGCCCTACGCCACACAACTACGCACCCATCACCCCAAGAGTGGCGCTATCGAATATATGGATGCGCTCGCCCTCGTAGAACGTGACCCAGAGAAGAGCGCGCCTATCTCCAAATTGCTGCGCAAGGCCAAGAGCATGGCGCAAAAAGCAAGTGAGCCTGGCATTGTCGAATTGGTGGAAGAGTTGGAAAACTCCATCAAGTTTTCGGCGATGAATGCCATGTTTGGCGGGCGCAACCCCTTGGCCGCGCTCTTTAACGACCTGGATCCCGACTTTGACCCCGATCTTGACCCTGATCTTGACTTTGACGAGGAGGAGTTGCTCAATGCCTTCCGCAAGTTCCTTTAAAGCCGCCGCGACCAGTGCGCCCGATCCCTACCTGACTCTCCAGATTGACCGGCGCGCCACCGATGCGGAGATCAAACGCGCCTACTTTCAACTGGTGCGCCAATTTCCGCCGGAGCGGGAGCCGGAAAAATTTCAAACTATCCGCAACGCCTATGAACGGCTGCGCACGCCAGAGAGCCGGGCATTGGTCGATCTCTTTTTGTTGCAGCCTCCCCCCGATCTCCCCGGTCGCCGGCGCCCTAGTTATGATCTAACCGTCCATCGGGAAGATCTCTTTATCCTGGCCATGGAGACGGCGGCCATACCCATTGAGGAGGACTTCCGACAATGAGTACCCCAGGACCGCGCGACGGCACAGAGACGCAAGCGGACGCCACCCTCTTGCAGATCCAAAACCGACTGTTGCAACTGGCGGCGCAGGTCGACCGCATTCAGACCCAAATGGACGGGTTGCATACTGGCGCCGAGACGAACAGTCAACAGGTAACGACCCTGGTGCGTCACTTTACCGACGGTCAGGCCATGCAACCGGTGCACAGCCAACTGGCCGATCTCGCCAACGCACTCGACGCCACCCAGGAACAACTGACGGTATTGGGACATTCCCTGGCCACAGTAGCACAGCGTGAACAGTTGGAGCAACTGCAACGGGCGGTCATGAACGTCACACGTCATGATGCGTTAGAACAGTTAGTCACCCAAGTCGCCAAACAGGGGCAACTGGAACGGCTGATCGAAGTCGTAGCAAGTCAAAGCCAGTTGGACGAGTTGAGTGACAATCTCAAAAAGCTCACACGCACCCAATTTAAAGCCAACACGCTGGTGGAAAGCAAAGAGCAACAGGTCGAAGGCGCCTTAGCCACCCTGCGTGAAATGGTGGCGCGGCGTGAGCAGGCACAGACGCAGCAGCAGTTGCATGATGGTCAGCGCCTGGACGCCCTCCGCAGCGAAGCACGCGGTGAGTTAGCGGCTGAACTCTTGCCGGCATTGGACAGCATTGAATTGGCGCTGGCCAATGGCACAGAACTTTTGCAACGCCAGCAGACGAAAAGTGACGCCCTCTTGGCTCAGCCAGCCCCACCACCGGTGCGCTATGCACCAGCTCCCGCGCCAAGTCTTTGGCAGCGCCTCCTGGGCCAGGCGCCGGCAGAGCATGTATTTCCGCCGCCAGCAATCACTGGACCCTCGCAGCAGGCCATGCAAGAGTTGGTGGGCGGTATGCAAGATGCTTTTGCGGCCTGGCTACGCGGGCTGGAGTTGGTGGCCGACCGCTTTGGTGCTCTGCTGGCCAGCGAAGATGTCCACCCCATTGAGGCGCTTCAGCAGCCCTTTAACCCCAAATTGCACGTAGCGGTCGAAATGGAAGTACGCAGCGATGTGGAGCCCAACACTGTAGTACGTGTGGTGCGCAAAGGTTATCAACAACAGGAGCGCGTCTTGCGCTATGCCGAAGTGATTGTCGCGCGTGCGCTAGCAGCACCAGAGTCTACAACGGAATCGACAACGGCCCAGAATGGATAAATTATCTTATGTCAGAAAACAACGCTAAAATCATCGGCATTGACCTGGGCACTACCAACTCCGTTTTGGCCATTACTCAAGAGGGTGCGCCGGTGTTGCTCAACATTCAGGGATCGCATCTGTTACCTTCGGTCGTAGGGATCTCACCGCAAAATGAACTGCTGGTCGGCACCCCAGCGCGCAATCAATGGGTGGTGGCGCCGGAACGCACGATTCGTTCGATCAAGCGGCAGATGGGCAAAGCCGAGAGCGTCACCATGGCGGGCAAGAGCTATACACCTCAAGAGATTTCCGCGTTTATTCTGCGTGAGATCAAACAGGCGGCCGAAGCTGCGCTGGGTCATGCCGTCCAACGTGCGGTTATCACCGTGCCGGCTTACTTTAATGAAGTGCAGCGCCAGGCGACGATGGAAGCGGGCCGGATCGCCGGTTTGCAGGTGGAACGCATTATCAATGAGCCCACTGCAGCGGCGCTGGCCTATGGTTATGGGGTAGATCCCGACGAACATTTGCGTGTGTTGGTTTACGACCTGGGCGGCGGCACCTTTGATGTCTCGATCATAGAGATGAACTTTGGCGTAGTCGATGTGCTGGCCACCGCCGGCGATAATTTCCTGGGCGGTGACGACTTTGATGAGCGGTTGGCGGCCTTGCTGGCTGATGAATTTCAGGAAGAACATGCAATCGACCTGCGCCAAAATCATCAAGCGTGGGCCCGCCTCCTGCGCGAGGCCGAAGAGGCCAAGATTCGCCTGTCGGGCGAACCCTTTACCACCGTCACGCTGGAGTATATTGCCCAGGACGACAACGGGAACGCCCTTCACATCCGCCGTGAAGTGGAACGCCGCGAATTTGTCGAGACGATTGAAGATCTGCTCGACCGCACCATTACCTGTATTGACCAGGCCCTCAACGACGCCAAGTTGCAGGCAAGCGACATTAACCGCGTCCTGCTGGTGGGCGGTTCCACCCGTATCCCCGCGGTCTGGGATCTGGTGGCCGAACGGCTAGAGCAGGATCCCCATGTAGAGATCGACCCTGACGCGGCGGTCGCCTTGGGCGCAGCCGTGCAGGCAGGCATTATTGCCGGTGAAGAGATTGACGCGATTTTGGTCGATGTGACACCCATGTCTCTGGGCATTGAAACGGCGCGCATGACCATGACCGGACGCCTAGATGGCGACCATTTTGCTCCGTTGATCCACCGGAACGCCACCATTCCGGTCGAAAAGAGTGAGGTCTTTAGCACCATCTTCCCTGGCCAGGATAGCATCCATATTAAAGTTTACCAGGGTGAGCACACCGTGGCCTCGCGCAATGTGCTCTTGGGCGATTTTATGGTGGAAGATGTGAAAGCCAACCGCGAAGATGGGCTGGCCGACGTGACTGTCAACTTTAAGCTCGATATCAATGGCATTCTTGATGTCACCGTGACCGAGCGCGGCAGCGGCAAACAGGTAACGGAACGGCTACATGCTGACCGCCAACGGCTGACGCCAGAAGAGATCGCCGCCAGCCAGGCTAAGCTTGATATTTACGGTGATGAGATTGAAGGCGAAACCGTTGGCGATGTTGAATTTGACGCCGCCACCATGGCGCTGTTGGATCGGGCGCGCAATGTGTTGGAGACGCCGGGTCTTGACCGCGCATTAGGCGAACGCATTATGGCGGTCATTGACACGCTGTACACGGCTGCCCAGGCCGGCGATGAGGATGAGGTGCAAGCCCAAAGCGATGAGCTGATCGATTTGCTCTTTGAGGCGGAAGAGTAGGAGGGGCACCCTCTTCATGCGTGTGATTTCGTACAACATTCGCTACCATAATCCCGCCGATGGCGAAAATGCCTGGCCTCAGCGCAAAGAACGGGTCGCCGACCTCCTGCGGCGCCACCAACCCGATCTGATTGGACTACAAGAAGTACTCCACGATCAGCTTACCGACCTGGCGACACGGCTGCCGGAGTATGGGTGGCTCGGCGTTGGCCGCGATGATGGCCGGGCCAAAGGCGAATATGCCCCCATTTTCTATCGCCGCGATCGGCTGGCGTTAGCGGCCAGCGACACCTTTTGGCTTTCCGCCACACCGGAGCAGCCCGGCACTTTTGGCTGGGATGCGGCCTGTGTACGCATCGCCACCTGGGCCCGCATGACCGATAAAGCCACTGGCGCGACTTTGCTCCACCTCAACACCCATTTTGACCACCGCGGCACAGTAGCACAGGCTGCCAGCGCCCAACTGCTCCATACCTTTCTGCGCCATGAGACCCATGGCCAGCCGGCCCTTGTCACCGGCGATTTTAACTGCACCGAAGCCAGCGTGCCCTATCAGATCTTGACTAGGCCGGTTGCAACCGATGATACGCCATTACTTGACGCGATGCACCACGCGGCGACACCCCATCAAGGTCCCACTGCCACCTTTAACACCAACTTTGCCGATCCACTCCATACCAAAATCGACTTTATCTTTGTCAGACCAGCAACGACAGCCGCGCAACTGAGCATTGCGCACCATGCCATCCTGGCCGACCAGACAGAGGGCCGCTATCCCTCGGATCACCTGCCGGTCTTGGTAGATTTCGCACGCTACTGACCACCTTTGCCCTGTAGGGAGGCGGTTGAATTTAGGGAAGGGTCATAACCTTCTTATTTCTAAAGTCAGCCGTCCCTACGGGATGGGCGTCCCATGATGGCAAAGCACTTCATTCACTAGATCACCGCTTCAATCAGGTGTGGACCATTCTTCTTCAGCGCGGCGGCCAGTTGGTCCGCCAACGCTTCGCTGCTGGTGGCGCGCGAGGCTTCGACCCCCATGCCGTTGGCCAACTGCACCCAGTCAAGGGTCGGGTTGCTCAGATCCAACATCTCCTGCGCTTTGCGGCTGTTTTGGTCCGCACCGACGCGCTGCAATTCTCCCTGCAAAATGGCATAGGCGCGGTTGGCAAAGAGGATGGTCACCACATCCAACTTTTCCCGCGCCTGGGTCCAGAGCGCCTGTAGGGTATACATGGCCGAACCATCAGCTTGGGTATTGATGACCTTGCGCCCCGGACAGGCGACCGCCGCGCCTGTCGCCACCGGCATGCCCTGGCCAATGGAACCGCCCATGTTATTCAGCCAATCATGCTTGGGTGCGGTGGACATCCACCGGCCCGCGCCAAAGCTAGCCGTCACTGATTCATCCGCAATGACGCTCTCCTCCGGCAGCAACGCGGCCAGCGCCATCCAGACCTTTTCCGAGTTCAGGTCGCCGGTGGGCAAAGTGGGACGGGGACGCGGCAGTGGTTCTTCGCCAAGCGGCGGCGCGCTCAGTTCCTCGGCCAGGGCGTCGAGCGCACTCAGAATATCTTCCTCCGGCCTTGCCAGCGTATGCAGCCGGCAATTAGGGGGCGCCATCGTGCTGGGTTGATTGGGATAGGCAAAGAAGGCAACCGGCGGCGGGGCGCCCACCAGCACCAACTGCTCAAGCCCGGCCAGCAACTGCAAGGCGTGGGGCACTGAATAGGGCACCCGATCCACGCGCGGTACGCCAGCGCCCATCTGCATGCGCGCATTGACCCGTTGACTGATCAGCCGTGCACCGGTAGCGCGACAGATACGGGCCGCTAGCGCCACCCCAGCCGGTAATGCGGCCGCGCCACCGATATAGAGCGCCGACGGCGCGCCATTGCGCAGGAGAGCGGCGGCCTGCCGGATCGCCGCCGGGTCGGCTGGGGTGGGTTGGGTCACTGGCAACGGGCCAGACGGTGCACCGCTTTCGCTCCAGGCGCAGTCAGCGGGCAGAATCAAGGTGGCGATTTGCCCCGGTGGACGGCACGCGGCGGCGACGGCTGCGGCGGTGTCGGCGGGAACACTGGCGGCGTCCTTACAGGAATGAACCCAAGCCGACACCGGCCGCGCTACCGATTCAATGTCGCTGGTCAGGGGTGCATCGTGCCGCAAATGATAGGTTGCGTGGTCGCCAACGATATTGATCAGGGGCGTATGGGCGCGGCGGGCATTGTGCAAATTGGCAAAGCCATTGCCCAGCCCTGGTCCCAGATGGAGCAAGGTTGCGGCGGGAACGCCGGCCATGCGCGCATAGCCATCGGCGGCGCCAGTGCAGACGCCCTCAAAGAGACAGAGGATGGTGCGCATAGCCGGCACCTTGTCCACCGCCGCCACAAAGTGCATCTCCGAAGTGCCAGGATTGGTAAAGCAAGTGTCCACGCCACAGTTGACTAAGGTTTGGATTAAACTTTGCGCGCCATTCATGGATCAATGTGCTCCACTGCCGTTACGATTGCCATTGGCGGCCAGCGCTTTTTTGCCCGCTTCCAGCAACTCAATAATGCGATCCACATCATAGACACAGCCACCCCAGGTGCCGCCACTGGCATTTTGCAGCGCAGCCCAGAGGCGCGTGTCATCCGGCAGCCGCTCATCGGCCATCAGATGGGGATGGGGTGAGCGCGCCGCTAAGACCTGTGCGCCCTCCGCTGGGCTGTAGCGCTGCCCGTCATGGCCGACCAGATCGACACTGCCGGTTAGGTTGACGGTGTCGATGATGATCTGGACGGTGTCCCCTTCGCGCAGGCGCCCAATCGGCCCGCCGGCCAGCGCTTCCGGCCCCATATGGCCGATACAGGCGCCGGTGCTGACCCCGCTAAAGCGTGCGTCGGTTACTAGGGCCACTTCCTTGCCCCACTCCAGATGTTTGAGCGCCGCCGTCAGTTGATAGGTCTCTTCCATGCCGCTGCCCATGGGGCCACGCCCCATGACGACCAGGATGTCGCCCGGCTGGATCTCGGGTGTATCGCCCGTACCTTTGATGGCGGCCATCGCGGCGCGCTCGCTGGTAAAGACACGCGCCGGCCCTGTTTTGCGATAGACGCCATCGCCATCGATCACGCTGGGGTTGATGGCGGTGCTTTTGACCACTGCGCCTTCGGGGCAGAGATTACCCAAGGGGAAAGTCACGGTGCTGGTCAGGCCCCGTTCACGGGCAGCTTTGGGGTTCATGATCACATTATCGGGGTCGACGCCATCCAATTGATGGAGCAGATCGCGCACGCGTTTACGTCGTTCGCTGCCCTGCCATTCGTCCAACAGGCTATCGAGATGACGACCTTGCACGGTCAGCGCGTTCAGACGCAACAGCCCTAGTTCCCGGAGATGCAACATGACCTCGGGCACGCCCCCTGCCATATAGACTTGGACGGTGGGGTGGCCGACGGGGCCATTGGGCAGCACATCCACTAGGCGCGGCACCTGGGCATTGATGCGGTGCCAATCCTGGACGGTGGGGCGGGTCAGGCCGGCAATGTAGGCGACGGCAGGGATGTGAAGCAGGAGGTTGGTGCTGCCACCAAAGGCCGCATGAACGACCATCGCGTTGTGGAGTGCATCCTCGGTGAGGATATCTTTGGTCGTAATACCGGCAGCCTCTAAGTGCATGAGCGCCGTCGCCGACCGCTTGGCCAGATCCAGCCAGATCGGTTGGCCGGAAGGGGCCAGGGCCGCGTGCACAAGGGTCATGCCAAAGGCTTCGGCGACCACCTGACTGGTGGCCGCAGTGCCCAGGAATTGGCAACCACCACCGGGTGAGGCGCAGGTGCGGCAGCCAATTTCGGCGGCCTCTTCCAGTGTGAGAACGCCGTGGGCATAGCGCACGCCAATGGTCTGGGCCTTGCCAGAGTCTTCCCCATCGGACGGGGGCAGCATTACTCCGCCCGGCACCAGAATCGTGGGCAGATCATGTTGACCGGCCAGGGCCGATAACATGGCCGGCAGCCCCTTGTCACAGGTCGCCACGCCCATAACGCCCTTGCGGGTGGGGAGTGAACGCACCAGCCGGCGCAAGACGATGGCCGCGTCATTACGATAGGGGAGGCTGTCCATCATGCCCAATGTGCCTTGACTGCGCCCATCACAGGGGTCGGTGACAAAGCCGGCAAAGGGGATGGCGCCCTCTTCGGTAAATTGCTTGGCCGCGGCCTGCATAAGCAAACCCACCTCCCAATGGCCGGAGTGGTAGCCCAGGGCAATCGGCTTGCCGTCGGGGGCGCGGATGCCACCCTGCGTGCTGAGAATGAGAAATTCCTTGCGGCGCAACATGCTGGGATCCCAGCCCATGCCTACATTCTGGCTGAGGGCAAAGAGATCGCCGCTGGGGGCATTGAGCAGCAGTTCGTGGTCCAAGGGCAGTGCGCCGGCGGGCCCGGCGGCGCTGGTGTAGATGTCATAGATACTGGAGTCGTCCGTGTCAATGGCGACGGTTGATGTGGTTGATGGTGCGGTTGACATAGTCAGGTTCCTCTTTCTTGATGGTAACTTCGCCTTACTTTGGAAACAAATTAGGTAGCCGGTGTTTACAGACGCGGATTCAGACAACGCGGATCTTTGCCGCTAAGTGAAACGAGCTATGATTTGAATCCGCGTCTATCCGTAGACTTACAGACACGGATCAAAATCGCGCAATTTTTGTCGCTAACTCAAATGATCTGCGCTACCTAAATCCGCGTCTGTCAATGGCACTGTTTCCCGTTAGCATAAAGGTTTTTGGCCAACAAGACAAATAGCACAAAGGGAAGGGGTGCGTACCACATTTTCGGGGGCACGCTGGCCACAAATTTAGGTGACTTGCCCCCAAAATTGGATGCGCCCTATGGAAAAGAGGGATGGTTAGCCTGTGGGGTCAGCCGGCAAAAGCCAAAGATGTTCTTGCGGCAGTGTTAAGCGGATCACGTCGTCGGGTTGCAAGGTAACGTTGGGTGGAAGATTGACGGTCCACTGCCACTCGCCCAATACGACCTGAAGTTGAACATAAGTTCCCAGATAGAGCACGTTGATGACGGTGGCCGTGACGCGATTTCCGTCATTCGCCCCGGCTACGGTAATATGCTCAGGCCGAATGGTGACCAACACCGGGCCATCAGGCAACGTTGCCGCCGCGGTGGTGACCAGTGGACCACAAGCCGTCTCGACCAATGCTCCCTGTTTGACGCCAGGTAAGAAGTTTTCGTTGCGAAAGAAACGCGCCACCACGGTGCTACAGGGCGCCTCGTAGAAGGCGCGCGGCGTGTCAAATTGTTGCAAGACGCCACCAACCATGAGCGCCACCCGGTCGGCCAACATGACGGCCTCTTCTTGGTCGTGGGTGACAAAGATGGTGGTAATGCCCAGTTCCTGTTGCAGGGTGCGAATGAGCTTGCGCATCTCCAGCCGCAGGTTAGCATCCAAATTGGCCAATGGTTCATCAAGGAGGAGCACCTGTGGCTCGATTACCAGCGCCCGCGCCAGTGCAACCCGCTGTTGCTGCCCGCCCGAAAGTTCATGTGCGCGGCGGCGCTCAAAGCCAGGGAGTTGTACGATTTCCAACATCTTGCTGACGCGCTGTTGGAGCACACGCTTGTCAACCCGCCGCATCTTCAGGCCAAAGCCCACATTTTCGGCCACCGACATGTGAGGAAAGAGCAGGTGTTTTTGAAAGACCATGACGGCCCCGCGCCGTTCAGCAGGCACATTGAGTACAGAGCGGCCATCAAAGTGAATGTCACCATGCGTAGGGGCGAGCAGGCCGGCGATCATACGCATCGTAGTCGTTTTGCCACAACCGGACGGGCCTAGCAGCGCCACCAACTCCCCCGATTGCACCGTCAACGCCAGGTGATCAACCGCGAGCAGTTCACCGTAGCGTTTGGTCAAGCCAGTTAAACACACCTCTGTCATAGACGCCCCAGCCCTCCGACTGCGTCTGAACCGGCGCTGAGGGTGCGTGATGAGAAGATCAACACCAAGATGGCCGGCAAGATAAAGACCAGGCTCACGGCTGCGGCGTTGGCATGGTTGGCCGCGCTGATGAGGGGAAAGAGCACCATAGGCAGCGTCACCACCCGTCCACCACCGATGAGAATGGTTGTAATATATTGGCTCCACGAAACCAGGAAGGTAAAGAGCATAGCCACGACCAGACCAGGGAAGATGCTGGGCAAGGTGACATGCCAAAAGGTGCGCAGCGGGCCGGCGCCCAGCGTACGCGCCGTCTCTTCTAACTCGGTGGCGTAGTTGGCAAAGACGCTGGACATCACTAGGACAAAGTAAGGCAAGGCCGGCACCAAATGAACCAGGATGACGCCCAGGGCGCTATCGGCCAGGCCATAGCGAATAAAGAGAATATGGATGCCCATGATCACGACCAAGGTGGGCACAAAGAGGGGCGCGGTCATGAGCCAATTGACCCACTGTTTGCCGAGGAAGTGATGGAGCCCCAGCACGCGCGCCGCAGGCAGGCCAATGAGGAGTGATAGTATAACCACAGCAGTGGCGAGGAATGTGCTTGTCAGCAACGCTTCCCCGACCCGGGAAGAGGGTGAGAGCAAATAGGCCCAGGCGTTAAGCGTCCAACTTTGAGGCAGCAGCTTGGGAAAGAACCAGCCAAAGGCAAAGGACCAAATGATCTGGGGGACCAGTGGCAGCAAGACACCAACAAACAGAGAGACGATGGCGAGAAAACGCAAAGCGCGCATTATGATTAGTTTGTTCGCACACGGCGGCCCAAAGTGAGGCCAAGGTTTAAGAGAAAAATGACAATCACGGTAATGATCATGCCCATGGCCATAGCTTCAGGGCGGCGTTGCAAATCGGGATCGACATAGGCGCGATAGGCAGTGACCGGCAACACATTGGGGTAACGTTGACCCAAGAGCAAGGGGATCTCAAAGCTGCCAAAGACATAGGCGAAGACAATAATGGCGGTTACAGTGACGCCGGGCATGATGAGCGGCAGCAGCACATAACGAAAGCGTTGCCAGCCATTCGCGCCCAGCGTCTGCGCCATCTCCTCGTATTCCTGGCCAACGCCTTTGAGCACGGCCAACACCACCAACCCAATAAAAGGCGCCTCCTTCCAGAGATAGACCAGGACAGTGGCGACCTGCCAACGGTCAAAGACCAAGATAGGAAATTGCTCTGGGCGTTGGAGGGCGCCCACGCTGTAGAGCACGCGGGCAAAAAGACCACTTTGGGTTAGCAACATGACAATTCCGGCGGCTGCGACCAAATGGGGCACCGGCAGCGGCAGTTGGAAGACAAAGGTCGCCAGCCGGTTGCCCCAGAAAGTGCGACGCAAAAGCATAGCAATGGCAATGGCGAGGGCCACCGCAAGGAGAGTGCTCACCACCGCCAGGTAGAGCGTAAGCAAGAGTGACCCATAGAAGCGACTGTCGGTCAGAATGGCGGCATAGTGGCGCAGGGTGGGGGAACGCAGCCCAATGATCGGCATATAGTTGAGACTTTGGCCCAGGCCGACTAGAATGCCGCCCAGAAAGAAAAGGCCAATGACCGCCAGGGCCGGTGTCAACATGAGCCAATGTCGCGCCGTTGCCGAATGCAAAAGTCGAGCCATCATGAGCGTGTTACTGCAAAACGTTCTCTTCCCAGCCCTGCTCAATCGGCGCGACCCAACTGGCGCGCGCTTCGGGGAGGGCGTGGCTGTTGAGTTCCGCCGGCGGCAAGGTCGCAATGCCACGCTCAATGGTGGCTAGTTGCTCCTGCTGCGCCTGGTCAAGACGGGTGGGATCAATGGCAACGAGCCAGCCCAACTCGGTAGGGTCGGTCAGGAGAATCTGATACTCTGGGGAGAGAAGGTAATTGGCCAAGACCATTGCGCCGGCCGGGTTGTTGGCATTGTAGGGAATGGCGACATAGCTCACGTTGGCCATGGTGCCGGTGGTAAAGACATAGGTGCGGATGGTGTCGGGATAGCGCCCCTGGTCAATATAATTCGAGGCGCGGCTGGCATCATATTCCATGGCAAAGTCGATTTCGCCATTGGCCAGCAGATCGGGCATAGCCGCCAACTCGGGATAAGTTTCGCCACTATGCCAAAGGTTGGGCTTGAGCGCATTGAGATAGTCCCAAACCTTGGGCGCATATTGGTCATAGACAGCCTGGTCAAATTCCTGCAAGAAAGGGTCGGCGCTGCCGGCAGCCCAGTAGAAGAGGGTGCGGACAAAAGCGCTACCGACATGGTTGGGTGGTGCGGGATAGGTAAAGCGGCCAGGGTTAGCGGCGACCCACGCTTGTAGCTCTTCAAAAGTTTGGGGCGGCTTTTCCACCGTGGCGCTGTTGTATTCCATGACCCATTGAAAGCTGGCCCACGGCGATTCATAGCCATCGACTGCGGTGCCAAAGTCGTAAGCAACGGCCTGATCATCCCAGTTGACATATTGCGAGTTGGGCAGCAACGCGGTGAAGGGGCCATAGAGCAGACCCGCGTCTTTGAGGGTGCGGAAATTTTCGCCGTTGATCCAGATCAGGTCAATACTGCCGCCACTGTCCTTGCCGGCGGCCTTTTCGTTGAGCACTTTATTGACCGCGTCGGCGGTATTTTCCAGGGGCACCCGGTTCAAGGTGACTTTGTACTGCTCCAGCAACGGTCCGCCGACCTTTTCATCGACATGGGTGTTAATTGTGTCTGAACCACCCCACATAAACCAATTTACCGTTGTGCCTTCAGCCGCGGCCACGACATCGTCCCAGGTGGTGTAGGTGGGAACCTGCGCCACCTGGGACGATGTCGTGGCCGCGGTCGTGTCCGCCGGCACAACTTGTTCAGCCGGTGGTGCGACACACCCTGTCAGCAGCAAAAGTAGCGCAATCGCCACGCCCGCGGCACGTTGCAAGTAGCCTTTGTGACTCATAGAACACCTCACTTCAGTTTGTAAGCTGCATAGAAAAAGGATCATGACCAAAGATTACAATCTTGCATATCACCAAGGATTGTAACTGCTCTAACCTCCAATCGGGTGTAACAGCGCTTACATGCGCGTAGACCAGCCCCCAATATGGAAGTCGTCCACATGTCTGACCGGCTTACTTGCCTGAGACCACCGAGAGAGTCTGTACGTTGGCATCTACTGGGTGATGCCCATTACGCTGGGTGGCCGCTTGGGCTGGCGCGGTCAGTTCGCGCCGCAGTTCCCACTGCTCGGCCACATTTTGGGCGCGCACCATACGGGCATAGTGCCCCTGTTGGTTTAGCAACGCTTCATGCGCGCCCATTTCCACAATCCGGCCATGATCCAACACCAGAATCTTGTCAGCATGACGGATGGTGGAAAGGCGATGGGCGATGACCAGCGTAGTGCGCTGTTGGGTCAGTCGGGCAATAGCCTGTTGAATTAACCCCTCTGTCTCCACATCGACGGCGGAGGTCGCTTCATCTAAAATTAAAATAGGCGCATCTTTAAGCAAGGCACGGGCAATTGATAGGCGTTGTTTCTGACCACCAGAAAGGCGCACACCCCGTTCACCGATAATGGTGTCGTAGCCTTGGGGCAGTTGGTCAATAAATTCAGCCGCGTTGGCGGCTTGGGCCGCGGCAATGAGTTCGGCTTCGCTGGCAGTGGGGCGACCAAAGAGGATATTTTGGCGCACTGTGCCATGAAAGAGGAAGACATCCTGCATCACCGCAGCAATATTGCGACGCAAAAAGTCCAGGTCTAAGCTGCGCAGATCGTGGCCGCTAACCAAAACTGCACCGGCTTGCGGATCATAAAAGCGCTCCACCAGACGGCTAATGGTCGTTTTGCCGGCGCCTGTCGCCCCCACCAGCGCCACCATCTCGCCTGGCGCTACCTGAAAAGAGAGATCGTGCAGCACCGGCTCGTCATTGTAACTAAAGGAAACATGGCGAAATTCAATACTCCAGGTGGGTTGTGTGGGGGTAAGGGGTTGGGACGGATTCACAATATCAGGCTTGACATCAAGCAGTTCAAAGACCCGCTCGCAACTGGCGGCAGCCTTATGCAGAACATCGCCGATGTCGGCCAGTTTGAGGAAGGGTTGGTAGATATGGCCCAAGTAGGAGACAAACACAAAAAGGTCGGCCACATTCATGCTCCCGGCCAGTGCAAAGCGACCACCGATCCAGACAGCCAACAACATCCCCAACCCACCAGTGACCTCAACAATCCCCGCCGGCAGGAGCGAAACCTTGTTGGCGGCAATGGAAGCGTCACGGAATTCGGCGCTGCGCATGGCAATCGCTTGTGCTTGCGCTGCTTCCTGACCAAAGGATTTAATCTCTGTGACCCCCGCAAAGCTATCCTGCACCTGAGCTATTAAAGCGGCGGAGCCACTGCGCACCCGCCGCCACATGGCGCGAATGTTGCCGGTAAAGCGATAGATGACCAAGGCAGCAACGGGCAACGGGATGATCACAATCAAGGTGAGCCACGGGCTAAGGGTAAAGAGCACGCCCAACATGGCTAGCGGGATGATCACGGCCATCACCAGGTCGGGCACACCGTGGGCGATAAAATCCTCGATCGCGTCAATATCATTAATCGAACGGGCGATGAGGGAGCCGGTGCGCTGCTGATTGTAGAAGCGATGGGAGAGAGTCTGCAGATGGCGGTAGACGCGGACCAGCAGATCATCGAGTACCTGATAGGCGACGCGATGGGAAAATTGGCCATAGTAATAACGACAGACCCCACGCACCAGATAGACTGCCAACAAGAGCGCCACGATCCAAGTCAGGGAACCCGACGCCGCGGCGCCATCGGTGATCCACAAAATTAGGCGTCGAATCAACAAGGGGGGAACAAGTGTAGTGGCCGAAAAAAGCAGACCAAAGAGTACAGTGAGAGCCATCTGTCGACGACGGCGCCCCTGGATCATTTGTAGAAGACGGATGATTGCGTTCATGGGTTTATTTGATAGGCTCAAGTACTGAGCTGAATCGTCACAACGTAAGTGCCGTTAAGTCTAACATGCGTCAGGTGAATGGTCAATCCGCTGGTATAGCAGCATCGCACACCCCGTTCCCTGGCTTACTTTCCATTTGGTTATAAACAAGCTATAATGGGCTTCCAGAGAAAGCCGACATCGATTGTTCCATAATTAACCGAGGTTCGTATAGGTCCGTGGTGAAGTGTGCATTTTGCTTAGGATTTGCAGTGGTTTCACTGCGTGGCCTATATGAGTGATAGACAAAAGGAGCCCCGTATGAACCAGATGCAAGCCCTGCATGAGATTGGCCAGAGTGTCTGGCTGGACTACATTGAGCGTGGTATGGTGCAGTCAGGCGAACTGCGCCAACTTGTGACTGACGGCGTCACCGGTGTGACCTCCAACCCCACGATTTTTGAACAAGCCATTACCAAGAGCAAAGCCTATCAGGCTGATTTGGAGCAGCTAAGCCAACAAAACTTATCAGCCAAAGCAATCTTTGAAACGTTAGCTGTTGCGGATATCCAGGCAGCCGCAGATGTACTTGCCACAGTCTACAAGCAAACCAACGGCCTTGACGGCTACGTGAGCATTGAGGTTGCGCCCGATCTCGCCTATGAGACTGATGCCACCATCGCCGAAGCACGCCGCCTTTTTGCCGCCGTGAACCGCCCCAATGTGATGGTCAAAGTGCCTGCCACTCAACCTGGCATTGCTGCGATTCGCCAGTTAATTAGTGACGGCATTAACATCAACGTGACGTTGATCTTTAGCCTGGAACGCTACGCTGCGGTCAAAGAGGCATTTTTACAGGGCCTGGAAGATCGTCTGGCTGCCGGTAAAACAGTCGCCAATATTGCTTCAGTGGCGAGCTTTTTTGTCAGCCGCGTCGATAGCGAAGTGGATAACCGTTTGGGCAAACTACAGCAACACAATGGTATTGATCCCCAGCAATTAATGGGCAAAACGGCTTTAGCCAATGCCATTGTGGCCTATGCCCAATTCCAAGCGAAATTTAGCGGCGTACGCTGGCAAAAACTGGCCGATGCTGGGGCGCAGGTGCAGCGTCCGCTGTGGGCCAGCACTAGCACCAAAAACCCCAGCTATCCTGATCTCCTTTATGTTGAGCCGCTGATTGGCGCACACACCGTCAACACGATGCCCATGTCCACATTACAGGCCTTTTGGGATCACGGCAAGGTTGCCGCCACCATTACGCAAGGGGTCGCCGAAGCACGCCAGACTTTAGCACAATTGGCTGATGTTGGCATTGCCTTAGATGATGTCACCACCAAGCTGGAGCACGAAGGGGTCGAAAAATTTGAGAGTTCCTACCGATCGCTGCTCAACGCCATTGAAGCGCAAGCCAAGCAAGCCGTGATGGGTTAACGCTTTGCCAGCGAAGATGGAGATAGAACGCGGCTTGCAAGGATTAGGCGGATCTGAGCGGACTTTTATCCGTTAGCGTCGGCTTGCGCCACGCAATCCGCGCTCTATTGATCAACGAATGCTACTTTGCCGACTTGGTGCGCCGGGCAAGGAAGGCAGCAAATTCTTCAGCGTCAAGCCCCTTGCGCTGTTCAGGTTGCGCGGAGGGGCGCAATGACTCCTCTTCTGCTATTACTGCGGCGGGGTTATCCTGTTGTAACACAAGGACATCGGCTAATTGGGGTGCAGCTACGTCTGCTTGCAGATGAGCCAATAGGGGGGCGGTCAACTCGGCCACAGGCGTAAAAAAGAGCAAAGCCGGCGCAGCGCCAGCCGGTAGATTAAGCAATAGAGAACGACCTCGAATGCCGACGATGCCACGGTCAAGCCAAGCCAATGCACTCTCACGCTGGGCATGGAAGCGCATAGCCTCAGCCAGCCCCGGCACAAGGCGTTCGACAACCGATTGGGTCGCCTCAGGCACAATCTCGGCTGAACTCGGGCCAGGAGCAGGCAGGGTGCCGCCGATGGTAATAACCAGATCGACCTCTTCTTCATCACACCAGCGTCGTAGAATTTCTTCCACCCAATTCCGCTGATTGCGCGCCGCGATGCTTTGGTGTAAGATAGCCGCAGGTAAATGTGCCTTCAGCGCACCAAAGATGACCGCGATTGCTTCATCATCAAGCTCAGGAACACAGAGAAAGGCGGTGCGTACAAACAGTGTTAACGGTTGATAGGGCATAATTTCGTAAGCACAAAAACCTCTTCACAGCAGCTCGTCAATCCTCTTGACAAACTTGCTATGAAGAGGTTCCAATGACACTACAATTAATCAGCACACGCTCGTACAGTTTTGTCAGATAAGTTATGATAGGTGGTAGGCACCTAGAAGGCAACTGACTCTTGCGGGCGCCCCGTGGGCACCGGTAAGCGGATGTCCCTACGGTATCATCAGAACTTACTTTACAGAACAATACAGAGCAGGTTCAAAAAAGTACTAAGCCACCCAATTAACGCTTGGTGTACTGAGGGGCCTTGCGCGCGCGTTTGAGACCTGGTTTCTTGCGCTCCTTGGCGCGTGAATCACGGGTAAGGAAGCCTGCACTTTTTAGCGCGGAACGTAGATTACCATCCGCTTCACACAGCGCGCGAGAGATGCCATGCCGGACAGCCGAAGCTTGTCCTCCATCACCGCCACCTTTAACCTGGATACTAATATTGTACGCGGCTTCTGTACCGGTAAGCACCAGTGGTTGGCGCAGGATCATACGGTCAAGCGCGCGACCAAAGTAGGTATCGGCCGGCAACTCATTAACGACAATTTCACCCGTGCCCGGATAGAGACGAACACGCGCCGTTGCTGTCTTGCGCCGCCCAATTGCTTCTACATATTCACTCATCTTATTATCTCCTACAACGACAATGTTTTGGGCTGCTGAGCGCCATGAGGATGTTCATCATTGGCGTAAATTCGTAATTTTTTCATTTGGGCGCGCCCTAACCGCGTCTTTGGCATCATCCCCTTAACCGCCTCAAAGATCACCCGATCTGGGAAACGGTCCAGTTGTTCCCGCATGGTACGGCTCTTAAGACCGCCCGGGTAGCGGGAGTGACGGTAATAGCGCACACTATCTAACTTGCCGCCGGTCACCACAATTTTGTCGCAGTTCGTCACAATCACAAAGTCACCGCCATCAACATGGGGACTAAATGAAGGCTTGTGCTTGCCGCGTAAAACCGTAGCAATCTGAGAAGCTAAACGGCCCAATGTTTGGCCAGTTGCATCAACAACCCACCATTCTCGCTGCGCTTTTGCTTCTTCGGCGTTTGGACTAAATGTCTTCACGCTGCTTACTCCTTATATCCATCAATTCTATATTTTTGCCCAAAATGAATGCCTGATCTTCATGTGAAGAGAAACAAGTTTGGCCCATATAGGTATCAGCAGAAACTACTTATTTTTTGCTGATGATAGCGCCTCACATCGGCTTTGCCAACGATTTCATCACTTCGCCCACAGAGGCGAATAAGTTTTTCTGAGATTTACACCCAAGGATTCATAGCAACAGGATAGGTCACCGATTCCAGCACCAACCCACATGCCGGCGCCGGTGGTGCACAAAGCGCACGATCACGGGCCGCCAGCGCGTTCTTCACCTGTTCCGGTGACCATTCGCCGCGTCCAACCGCTAGCAGCGTACCAACCAGATTGCGCACCATGTGGCGCAAAAAAGCGTTGGCGGTGACCGTGAAGACCAAACAGCGACCGGGATGGTTGTCTAATGACGGCAAATTTGTTTCAACAACTTGCCACTCCGCCTGTCTCAAACAGCGAATTGTATTTTCGCCTTGCGGCGGTTGACCAAATGTAGCAAAGTCGTGTTCACCGACCAAATAGTTAGCAGCTTTCTGCATACCTACCCAATCAAGCGTCACTCGCATATGTAACGCAAAGCGATCTGTAAGGGGCGAATGGTTGGGGGGAACCTCATCAGTTGCACCAAACGCCACTAGGTGGTCATAGACTGTATAACGATAGGTGCGCCACTGTGCGCTAAAGCGCGGGTGAAAATCGTCAGGCGCCAACCGTAGCTGCCGAACAGCAACAGTTGGCGGTAAATGGGCATTCCAGGCCCGCTGCAATGCCAGCAAAGAATGACGCCAAGGTACATGAGCGGCAATCACCTGACCGCGGGCATGAACGCCTGTATCAGTGCGCCCGGAACCGGTAACCCGTATTGTTACGCCCGTCAAAGCCTGAAGTGCAGATTCCAGGACGCCTTGGACCGTGGCCACGTTGCGTTGGAGTTGAAAACCATGATAGTCGGTGCCATCATAAGCAACTTGCCCCGCAACATAGAGGGTTGACCCATTCACTGATCACACGTCACCCACTCCTACTGCCGCAAAACCTGTTACAGCAGCAAGATCTAGGCCCCGATCACTATACTTCTGAATCAACCAGTTCCAAAACAACCATATCAGCAGCATCGCCTTGGCGTTTGCCCAGTTTGATGATCCGGGTATAACCGCCATTGCGATCGGCATAACGAGGCGCAAACTCATCAAAGACTTTCTTGGCGATGGTCTTATCATCCAAAAAAGCAACGAGTTGACGTTGGGCATGGACACGGTTTCCCCCATCAGCCAGGCTACGCTTTGCCTTAGTAATCAACTTTTCTGCCTCACCACGAATTGCGCGCGCCTTGGCATCTGTGGTCATGATGCGCTCATGTTTATATAGCTCTTTAACCAAATTACGAAATAGGGCTTTACGATGGCCTGCATCACGGCCTAAACTTCGCCCAGCAACATTGTGTCGCATTGCTCAACTCCCAATTAACCTCAAAAATACTCTAGGTGTAGACGGCTGTGTGCCCACCTGTGCTCTGCACAGTACGCTATTCGCTTTCGCCGGTCTCAACCAGCAATGACTCTTCGTCATCTTCTTCGCTGGGGGTCATGCTACTCCAGAAGGTGCTCAAGTCCACCCCAGGTACATTTAGATAATTCTTTTCCCGCAACTTATCAACCAGTTCATCCAATGATTTTTTGCCAAAGTTACGGATTGCCAGCATCTCTTCTTCGCCCTTTTCCATACGCTTCAAGATCTCACCGATCTTGGTAATGCCGGCCCGCTTCAAGCAGTTATAGGCGCGTACAGTGAGTTCGAGTTCTTCAATCGGCGAATCATAGATACGGCTCGGGATACCCTCTTCCTCACGCGCCTTTGGCTCAACTGTAACCGTCTCGGCGCCGGCCAATAGTGTCAGATGTTGGACAAGAATACTGGCAGACTTCCGCAACGAATCTTCGGGCGAGATAGTACCATCTGTCCAAATTTCCAGATTGAGCTTGTCGTAATCTGTCTGTTGACCAATACGGGTTCGTTCGACGCGATAGGCGACCTTACGCACCGGACTAAAGATTGCATCAACAGGAATCTCGCCCAAAGGTAAGCGCGTACGCTCTTCAGCCGGACTATACCCGCGTCCGGTTTCGACAATCATTTCAATATCCAGATCGACATCATTTGAATCGGCTGTCAGCAGATATTGTTCCGGGTTAATTACAACAACTTCCGGAGGACAGATGAGGTCCCCGGCTGTCACCGGTCCTTCGCGCGTCACTTCTACATGAATCCGCACCGGATCTTCGCTATGATTCAACAAGCGGATCTGCTTAATATTCAGAATGAGCTGAGTTGTATCTTCACGAACGTGCGGAATCGCGGAAAATTCATGATGTACACCACTAATACGAACCGCTGAAACAGCCGCACCACTCAGGCTGGACAATAGTACACGTCGTAATGCATTGCCCAGCGTGATGCCGTACCCGCTTTCAAGTGGGCTAATAATAAAGTGGCCGTAATTTTGTGAATTGGCCCCAATTTCAATTTTGGGCAGAACCATGTTTAGCAATGGTATTCCTCCCTGATGTTCAGTGTTTGCCCCCGCGGCCAGGGCGATATTACTCTGCTAGTAAAATTCTCAGATAGTCAAGAGTCCTTGAGACAACCCTAATCGTGATACAGGGGAACATCCGTTACCGGCTATAATATTCGACAATTAGCTGCTCGTTTAAGGGAATCTCAATATCCTCACGCGCCGGACTACCAAGAACAGAGCCTTTCATCTCCACTGAACTTAAATTCAGCCAAGCAGGAACTTGCTTTGTCCCCTGCAAAATCTGTCCACGCTCCTTAAAATAAGCCGAATTGCGGCTTGTCGAGCGGACAGTAATGACATCGCCAATGTTAACCAGGAATGAAGGGACATCTGTTTTAACGCCATTGACCTCAAAGTGGCCGTGCCGTACTAACTGGCGAGCCTGCGCCCGACTATCAGCAAAGCCAAGCCGGTAGACAACATTGTCCAACCGACTCTCCAAAATCGCTAAGAGGGTTGCCCCAGTCATCCCCGTACGTCGGCTGGCTTCTTTGAAGTAGCGACGGAATTGCTTTTCCATCACACCATAAACGCGTCGCGCTTTTTGCTTTTCACGCAACTGTGTCCCATAATCGGACATCTTACGGCGAAAATTTGCCTTACGACCATGATCGCCAGGCGGGAAATTACGAGTTTCGATTGCACATTTTGGCCCGATGCAACGCTCTCCCTTTAAAAAGAGCTTTTGACTTTCGCGCCGGCACAGCTTACATACGGCATCTATGTGTCGCGCCATTTTTCCTCCGGAATTGCTCAACAAAGCAAGCAGCACAGCGTGCTGCTCAGCGAAGGCAGGCTCAGAAGCACCTAAACCTGCCATTGTGTTTACTATGTCTGTATTTCTCTACAAAAAATCTCAGCTCACGCAAATCAATGGGTGAAGTCGCATCTTATTTCTAACCGATGAGCAACTTCAACTCTATGCGGTGAGGATAAATATAAATAAGTTCTAGACACGGCGCTTTTTAGGCGGGCGACAGCCATTATGCGGCAACGGTGTAATATCGGTAATCGATCGCACAGTAAGACCGGCTGCCTGCACAGAGCGTATTGAGCTTTCACGCCCAGGGCCAGGACCTTTGACAAAAACATCTACCTCACGCATATTAAAATCACTGCGTGCGGTGCTAGCTGCGTTTTGAGCAGCCAACTGGCCGGCAAAAGGAGTCGATTTACGACTGCCCTTGAAACCGCTACTGCCACTACTTGCCCAACAAAGTGTAGCGCCGGTCAGATCTGTAATCGTAATGATCGTATTATTGAAAGAGGCATGAATATGCACCTGGCCAACCGGTACACTCTTTTTTTCTCGTCTTGTCGACCGTTGGTTTGATCGTCTTCTTTGAGGTCGCGCCATGCTTACTCCTTTAATCCCCGCTATTTATACTTGCCTCACCTAGGTCTGCGGGTGAAATCGCTTCATCCCTTTGCCCAGATGGGTCGCAATACTTTACACTGTCTAAAAACTACAGATTGAAACCCTGCCAACTTACGCCCCAAGCGGCACAATGATCACGCCAGAAAACCGGGTCCTTGGCAAGGACCCGGTCTTGATCATTGCGTAAGTCAAATCTATCTTCGTCACGATAGCCTACACCAGCGCCTCTATTTTACTTACGGGCAGCGCGCTTCTTCCCTGCCACCGTTTTCTTCACACCGCGCCGGGTGCGAGCATTGGTGCGTGTCCGCTGGCCACGAGCAGGCAAATTGCGACGATGGCGCAGACCCCGATAACAGCCAATCTCCACGAGGCGTTTAATATTCATGCTCACCTCGCGGCGAAGATCACCCTCGACGACATAATTTCGATCAATGATCTCACGCAGTTGCGTAACCTGATTTTCATCCAGATCGCGCACCCGCGTCGATGGATCGATCTCCGCCATTTTCAGAATATCTGCACTGGTTTTGCGACCGATACCGTAAATATATGTCAACGAAATAACAACTCGTTTTTCGCGTGGAATATCTACACCAGCAATACGTGCCATGAAACGACTCCTTGCTCTTAGCCTTGGCGCTGCTTATGCTTCGGATTACTACAGATCACATATAACACGCCTCGTCGGCGTACCATCTTACATTTTTCACATCGCTTCTTTACAGAAGGTTGAACTTTCATAGCTGCACTACTCCCTACTACTATCAATTTAGCGTAACCTGTCAAGTTTAACACACAAGTTATGGTAGTGTCAAAATTTCAGGTCCATTATTAGTAATGGCAACAGTATGTTCATAATGGGCAGCCAAAGTGTAATCTTGACTGATAACAGTCCAATTATCGCGCAAGGTCTTTGTCTTCCAGGTGCCGACTTGAACCATGGGCTCGATCGCGATCACCATCCCAGGCGTCAAAATTATGTTGCCATCCGCGTCGCCAGCCACATAATTTAGAACCTGAGGGGCTTCATGCATCTGTCGGCCTACCCCATGCCCTGTATATTCCCGCACAACATGCAAATTATGGGCCTCAACACAGCGTTGCACAGCACGGCTCACGTCCACTACACGGTTCCCTACTATCGCTTGTTTAATGCCATCATAGAGGCTCGCTTCGGTCACCTGCATCAAAGTCTTTGCTTCATCACTGACCGCACCTACAGCATAGGTCCAGGCGCTGTCGCCAATAAAGCCACGATACTTGGACCCTACATCAATACTGATAATATCGCCCTCGCGCAGAACGCGATCTTTGTTGGGAATACCATGGACCAGTTCTTGATTGATACTGGCGCAGATATGGGCAGGAAAGCCTCGATAGCCTAGGAATGCAGAAGAAGCGCTATACCGTTGCAAAACCTGTAGCGCAATTTGATCCAACTCCCATGTGCTGACACCAGGACGAATCGCCTCTTGCAAAGCTGCATGAACCCGCGCCACAATTCGGCCCGCCTCGCGCATAATTTGGATTTCACGCGGACTCTTCAGAATTGGCGGGCTTGGCCGTTGATTTGCTTGCTTCTGCTTGCGCAACAACTTCTGTCCACTGCGTCGAAACATAATTTTACCTTTGTCACTCGCACATATCAATTGTCTCGCAGTGCCTGCGCAATCAGTGCCTGCAACTGGCTCTGGACTGTCTCAATCGGCTGTGCGCCATCTAGTTCGGTCAGCAGCGCTAACGCATAGTAATAGCCAATCAGCGGCGAAGTTTGCTTGTAATAGACGTACAGGCGGTTGCGCACCGTCTCTGGCTTATCATCATCACGCTGATAAAGTTCACCACCATCCCGATCACAAACACCCGGTTTCTGGGGCGGGTTATAATCGACATGGAAAACAGCACCGCATGAGCGGCAGACACGCCGCCCTGTAATACGACGCATTGCTTCCTCATCGTCCAGCGTAATCAGAGGGGCAAGCGTAATGCCACCATAAGGAGCTGTCATCTCATCCAGCGCCTTCGCTTGGACCAAATTGCGCGGAAAGCCATCTAAAATAGCCCCTTGGGCACAATCAAGTTGTTGCAGACGGTCTTCCACCATGCGAATTGTCACTTCATCAGGCACCAGATCGCCCCGGTCCATATAACTTTTGGCAAGAATGCCAAGTTCAGTCTGATTTTTCAGGTTATAACGAAAAATATCACCGGTAGAGACTTGCGGCAGATGCAGTGTCTCTTCAAGCAAGCGCGCCTGTGTCCCTTTGCCTGCACCTGGAACACCCAGCAGAACTAAATACGTGCGTTTATCCACGCCAATAGTACTCCTCTCATTCGTTTGGATCTTGTTAAACCATCATCCAAACGATAAGGTTATTACCGGATAAAGCCTTCATAGTTGCGCATCAACAACTGCGCTTCAATTTGCTTCATCGTATCTAAGACAACGCCGACAACAATCAGCAGCCCGGTACTGCTAATAATTAACGAGTTATTATTGGTTAACGCATCTGTGTTGCCAATAAAACCACTGACAACCGCGCCCACAATAAAAGGTAAGATCGCGACAAAACCTAAGAAGAGCGCGCCTACCAAAGTGATACGTGACAGAACGCCATTCAAATAGGCTTCAGTGCGTGGCCCTGGACGAATCCCGGGAATGAAGCCGCCCTGCTTTTGTAATGTCTCAGGCAAGTTCTGTTGTCGGAACATCACATCTGTGTAGAAATAGGTAAAGGCCACAGTAAACAAGAAATAGAGCAGCCAATAGAGCCAGTTAGACGGACCTAAGTACCGCACAACACCTTGCGCCAATGTCCCCAGAAAGCCAGAACTTAACGTAAAATAGCTGGCAACGGTACTGGGCAAAATTAATAAACTCTGAGCAAAAATCAAAGGAATCATGCCCGCGGTATTTACGCGTAACGGGACGTGGGTGCTCTGTCCACCCACCATCATCATCCGATTGCCGCGCATGGTGCGCACCCGCTTCCCATACTGTACCGGTATCCGCCGTTGACCTTCCTGCACCCAAACGATCAGCGCGATCGTCAAAATGGTAATTATGACAAACAAGACCAGCATGATAGGTCGTTGTGAAAGCACACGAATCTGGAATGGTACAGAAGAAAGAATGCCGGCGAAGATAATCAGAGAAACACCGTTGCCAATCCCCTGCTCTGTCAATAACTGACCAAGCCATATTGCGAACATCGTGCCAGCCGTCATGCCAACAATGATGGTCAGCGATGGCAACAAATTATCACCAGTGAAGCCCCAGTTGGGTAATACAACTAAACCATTGCCCACCTGTTGGCGGCTCAGCAACGTGGACTGTGTGATAGCCTGTAGAACCGCCAGTGGAATTGTCAACCAATACGTGTACTGGTTGACCCGTTGACGACCCTGTTCGCCTTCTTTACTGAGTTCTTCCAATGCGGGGATGATTGGTGTCAGCAACTGCATAATAATTGAGGATGTAATGTAAGGGTAAACACCCAAGGCCATTACCCCCATACGCGATAGTCCCCCGCCACTAAAAAAGTTAAGGAGACCTAGCAACATGTTCTGGTTATCACCACGGAACATCAGATCAAGCGCATCCCGATTTACGCCTGGCAATGGAATATTCGCAGCCAAACGATATAAGACCAAAATACCAAAAGTGATTAACAACTTCTCGCGTAGGTCAGGCAGACGGAATGCATTACGGATGGCGTCAAGCATAACACTTTTCCTTTGATCGCAGGAGCCGGCTGGGCCTCTTTGCGTCGCACTAAATTATCAAAGTTCTATTTCAGCAAGTTCCCAGAAGAATTTCACCCTGTGCGTTCGATAATCTCGCTCGAATGAAACTTTCCAGGAATCCTGTCTAGTTCACAATCGCGCTTTAGGAACGGGGTAGATTGCGATTTACCGTAAAGGGCAAAATCTCGACCGAACCACCAGCCGCCTCAATTTTTTGGCGGGCTGTGGCGCTGATTCGATGCGCTTTCACGTGAACTGGTTTGGCAATTTCGCCACGACCAAGCACGACCACCGGATCTGATTCTTTACCCAATAAGCCGACACCGCTCAGTGCCACCGGATCTACAGTGGAACCGCTCTCAAACACGCGCTCAAGCGTATCAAGGTTAATGGCCGAATAGTGAACTTTAAATCGATTATTAAAACCGCGTAACTTGGGCAGCCGCTTGACCAAGCGAAGCTGACCGCCCTCAAAGGTTGGCAACACGCCACCGCCGGTGCGCGCATTTTGCCCTTTTGTACCGCGTGTACTTGTTTTGCCCTTACCGGAACCAGTACCGCGACCTACTCGCTTGCGCTTTTTAGTTGAACCCTCTGCGGGGCGCAGGTCATGTAATTTCATTAGAATTTCCCTTAATTGACACGTGGCCAGCCAATAAATCCCGACGGAAGTAATAGGCGTGGCATTTACGTCAAACTGTACTCGTAGAATTTATTATTCTGTGACCTCGACCAAGTGGGAAACACGGTTGATCATGCCCCGAATCGCCGGTGAGTCATCTTTTTCAACGGTCTGGTGTAATTTCATTAAGCCCAATGCCTTGACGGTCGCTTTTTGCCGCTTGTTAAAGCCAATTGGGCTTTTCACGAGGGTAATCTGAATCGTCTTAGGCATAGCTATTTTCTTCCTTATACCAGAAGGGCGCTAGGTGCTGTGGATCGACACCACGGTTCTGCGCCTCACTACGAAAATCTTGCAACTGTTGTAGCGCCACAAAAGTCGCCTGGGCAACATTCAAGATATTGTCACTACCGAGTGACTTACTCAAAATGTCACTAACGCCACAGGCTTCCACGACTGCACGCACGCCGCCGCCGGCAATCACACCTGTACCAGGGCTCGCCGGCTTCAGCAACACTTTGCCTGCGCCAAAGTTCGCCTCAACAGAGTGAGGAATGGTTGAACCAAGCAAAGAAATTTGCACCATTGCTTTGCGCGCTTGATCCGAGGCTTTGCGGATTGCGTCAGGCACTTCACGCGCCTTACCAACACCCACGCCAACGCGTCCCTTTTGATCGCCAACAACCACGACAGCACGGAAGGCAAAGCGGCGGCCACCCTTCACTACTTTTGCTGTACGCGCAAGATTGACCAGGCGCTCAACTAACTCCTCGCGCTCCTCGCGCTCGCGTTCTTTATCTCGTTCTTTATTGCGTCGTTCTCGCTTTGCCATAGTTTATCCTCTAGCACTTCCTGTACTCAGTTTAGAAGACGAGGCCACCCTCACGGCTACCTTCGGCCAACGCCTTAATTCGACCATGATAGGGAAAACCGCCACGGTCAAACACAACATTTTCAATACCCTTCGCACGTGCTTGCTCGGCCAATGCCTTGCCAACAGCTTTGGCCTGTTCCATCTTAGAAAGCTTCAGCAAATCACTGCGCAAGCCATTGGCAACGGTTGACGAGGCAAGTAGTGTATTACCTGCTTCATCGTCGATCAACTGAGCGTAAATGTGCTCTAGGCTGCGATAGACATTAAGTCGGGGACGCGCGGCCGTGCCCTGAATCTTGCGGCGGACACGTGCATGTCGTCGTTTGCGCGCAACAGCGCGTGATGAATGAGCCATTGTTCACTCCTCTACTTCTTCCCTGTCTTGCCGGCCTTCAGGCGCACAAATTCACCAGCATAGCGGATGCCTTTGCCTTGGTAGGGTTCCGGCGGGCGCGACTTGCGGATCACCGCCGCCAATTGTCCTACCTCGCACTTATCCATTCCGCTAACAGTAAAGCCACGGCCATCTTTGTCAACCTCGAAAGACATATCCTTGGTTGGTGGTGTAAATTCCACCGGATGACTTTTACCAACTTGGAGCACAATATTGTTACCGCGCTTCTCAGCACGGTAGCCAACACCATGGACTTCCATTCGTTGGGTAAAGCCTGTTGTAACGCCAATCACCATATTATTTAGCAGAGAACGCGTCAACCCATGTGTCGCCTTATGATGGCGCAAATCAGTTGGACGTGTCACCACAATATGACCATCTTCCTGTGCAATCGTCATATCTGGGCTGAACTGCTGAGTCAGCGTGCCTTTCGGGCCAGTGACTGTAACAACGTTGTTTTTTTCGATCTTCACGGTAACCTTTGGCGGCACCGCAATCGGCTTACGACCAACGCGTGACATGTTTACACCTCCCAACATTACCAAACATTACAAACAATTTCGCCGCCGACTTTGGATCGACGCGCTCTCCGACCAGTCATTAAACCTTTGGGGGTTGAAACAATGTTAATGCCCAAACCGCTGCGCACCCAAGGAATATCTTTGTAACTGGTATAGACGCGACGACCAGGTTTGCTAACCCTTTCCAAGCCTGTAATGACAGGTCTGCCGCGCCCCGTATATTTGAGCGTCAGTACTAACCGGTTCTGCGGTTTTTCATCAATTACAGAATAGCTTTGTATAAAGCCTTCTTCTGCCAAAATTTTCGCAACTTCAGCTTTCATTTTAGAGCCGGGCATCACCACTTGGGTATGGCGCACCATTGACGCATTGCGAAGTCGCGTCAACATATCTGCAATCGGATCAGTAACCATTCTTTTTCCCTTTCAAAGCTCTTGCAATCCCCACTGTACATCTGCGCTACACAATAGAATAGGCATCTTTGTACAGCGAAAACTGTAGTTAGCAATCAAACCGGCACTTTTTAGGTTCTGCTGACATTTACAGTGCGGCCACGAGTACCATTGCCGATTACCGGCATATCTTACCAGTAGTGGCCTGTGAAATGTCAACGACTCCTAATTACCAGCTTGATTTCACGACACCAGGCAAGTTGCCGCGACTCGCTTCATGGCGGAAGCAGATGCGGCATAGGCCGAAGCGCCGCATATAGCCTCGTGGACGGCCACAACGAGAGCAACGATTGCGGACACGCACGGCATATTTTCGGCGACCTTCACGGGCGACCATTGACTTCTTTGCCACGTTTTTTTCCTTTCTCAGCGCAGCTTAACTGTCATTACAACTCTATGCAACAAGTATACAAATATATTCGGTATGCTGCACAATCAAAACAGGCTTTCCAGCAGCTACCGCTTAAAAGGCATTCCCATCAGAGCCAACATGCGCCGCGCCTCTTCGTCACTCTGCGCAGTTGTGACAATTGTCACTTCAAGGCCCCGCACCTTATCAATCTTGTCGTAGTTGATCTCTGGGAAGACAAGCTGCTCGCGTAAGCCAATGCTATAATTGCCACGCCCGTCAAATGAATCGGGCGAAATACCCTGAAAGTCGCGCTGGCGTGGTAAAACAATATTGATCAAACGATCGACAAAATCCCACATACGATTACTGCGCAGGGTAACCTTTGCCCCAATCGACATTCCCTCACGCAATTTATACACCGCAATCGAGTTACGCGCTTTGGTAATAACCGGTTTTTGTCCCGTGATTAAGCGCAAATCTTCTGTAGCCGCTTCTAGTGCTTTGCTATTCTGCAGAGCTTCACCTAAACCAATATTCACAGCAACCTTAACCAGTCTTGGCACCTGCATGACGTTGTCATAGCCAAAGTCTTTCATCATCGCAGGTACAATCGTATCCCGATATTGCACCTTCATGCGGGGCGTCGGAATTGGCGCTTTCCCATTTTCACTCATGACTTATACACTCCTTTGCCCGCAAGCGCCGGTCAGTCCGCCGCCAGTTCAGGCTAATATTCCAGTGGTTACAATTAACTTGTCGCCGGCTTAGGTAAAGGTGTCCCGCCGCGCCGATCAATACGTGTCTTTTCACCATTTGTAGCCACTTCATAGCCAGCGCGCGTGGGGCGATTATCTGCCCCAACTAATAGCACATTGCTGATATGAATGGGCGCTTCACGTTCAATCCGACCGGTCTGTGTGTTGACACGCCCCGTAGGTTTTTGGTGCTTCACCACAATATTGGCGCCAGCAACCAAGACATAGACACGATCTGGATCATAAGATCCATCTTTGTTCTTTTTGCGAATTACCCGTTGTACTTCACCACGATGACCTTTGTCATTTCCAGCAATGACTTCAACGGTATCGCCCTTACAGATTTTCAGCTTCATAACGACAGCCTCCTCATCTCCCCCAGCTACACGCCGTCATGAACCGTTAGAGCACTTCGGGCGCTAGTGAAACAATCTTCATATAACCGCCCTCACGCAATTCACGTGCGACAGGGCCAAAAATACGTGTGCCGCGCGGATTTCGATTATCATCAATAATCACTGCAGCATTCTCATCAAACCGAATATAACTGCCATCCGGTCGACGTACAGGGCGCGTCGTTCGCACAATCACAGCGCGCACAACATCACCCTTTTTAACATTTCCGGTTGGCGTCGCGCTCTTAACGCTGGCCACGACTACATCCCCAACAGCAGCATAGCGACGCGTGCTGCCGCCGCGAACTCGGATCGTCAATAGTTCTCTGGCGCCGGTGTTATCAGCAACTTTTAGCCGGCTCTCTTGCTGAATCATAGCCTATATACCTCTATACTTAATTATAACGACTCAGTACATGCTGATTCGTGCGTTAATGTATCTAGAAATCAAACCGGCTTAAACCAAATCGGCGCGTTCCAGAACCTCTTCAACAAAGAAGGCTTTGTCTTTGCTGATCGGCCGGCATTCTCGAATACGCACCCGATCGCCCATGCGAGCTTGATTTGTCTCATCATGAACTTTATATTTTTTGTTGGTTTTTACGACTTTACCATAGAGTGGGTGTCGCGTAACCCGCACGACAGAAACCACAATGGTTTTATCCATTTTGTCGCTTGTAACTGTCCCAATAAATGATTTTCGTTGTTCTCGCATACCCTCTACTCCTCAAGTACGCTAAGCGTTGTCGATGGTCGAGCTTGACTCGACAGTGATTCAACTATTCCTTAATCACCCACGGTTGCAGACGTGGTACACTCAACCGCATTAGAGCTCGGCCAACTCACGCTCACGCAGAACCGTCTTGATGCGCGCAATATCTTTGCGTACCTGTCCACGCCGTCCAGTATTGGTCAACTTACCCGTAGCCTTCTGGAAGCGCAAGTTAAAGAGTTCTTGGTAGGCCTCATCCAACTTGGTCGCCAACTCTGCATTAGCCATAGTGCGCAATTCATTTGTTTTCATGATGCTTCAACCTCCTCGTACAATTGGGCATAAATCCTTGGACAGATAATCTGGTGTATATCACTCTGCGCTAGCCCCAAGGTACATCTCCACCCTTCCGCTTGGATTTATTTAATTGCCCAATTCATCACGTGTAATAAATTGAGTGCGCAGCGGCAACTTATGCGCGGCAAGGCGAAGCGCTTCACGCGCCACATCTTCACGGATGCCTGCCATCTCAAAGAGCACACGCCCTGGTCGCACAGGAGCCACCCAATGGTCCACACTACCTTTACCGGAGCCCATACGTGTCTCCGCGGCGCGCTTTGTAATAGGCTTGGCCGGAAAAATGCGAATCCAGACTTTCCCACCACGGCGAATATAGCGCACAATAGCACGACGGGCTGCTTCAATTTGACGACTGGTGATCATGTGCGATTCAACAGCCTGCAACGCGTAGGTGCCAAACTGAACCTGATTACCCCGTTGGGCCATCCCTTTCAGGCGTCCACGCTGCAATTTACGATATTTAACGCGTTTCGGCATTAACATGACTTAACTCCCTTGATCATTCCCTACTGCATTTCAGCAACCAATTGTGCGTGATACTCTTCGCCAGGGAGGATTTCGCCATGATAGATCCACACCTTAACCCCAATCACGCCAAAGGTGGTATTGGCTTCAGCTGTGCCATACTCAATATCAGCACGCAACGTGTGGCGGGGAATCTGCCCCTCACGCACGGTATCGACGCGCCCCATATCGCTGCCGCCTAAACGACCGGAGACAGTAATCATCACACCTTTGCCACCAGCGCGCATTGTCTTCTGCACAGCTTGTTTCATCGCGCGCTTCCAGCTAATGCGCCGCTCTAACTGCTCAGCAATGCTTTCCGCGACTAAGCGTGAATCCAGTTCCGGCTTGGTGATTTCACGCACATCAATCTTGATCTTCTTCTGTGTCATATCCTGCAATTTGGAACGAAGTATGTTCACACTTGCTCCTTTGCGACCAATGATGACACCAGGGCGGGCAGTATCAATAATCACATGCACCTGATTAGGCTGGCGCTCAATTTCAATATTGCTAATGCCAGCTTTGGGCAGATCGGCATAGACCGTTGCGCGAATCTCACGATCTTCCTCTAGCTGCTCCGAATACTTTTTGCCGGTCGCAAACCAGCGGCTTTTGTGATCTTTGACAATACCCAGGCGAAAACATGTAGGGTGTACCTTGCGACCCAAGACGATCCTCCTCTATTATTCAACGACCAAACGTTCTTCTAAGATAACAGTAATGTGTGAAGAACGGCGTAACCATGGCTTAAAGCGGCCACGTGCGCCAAAGCGACGCCACTTACGCGTCGGTGCACTGTCGGCAAAAATTTTCGCTACATACATATCACCAGCATCTAAGCCAAAATTTTCCGTTGCATTCGCCAGTGCGCTTTTGATTGTCTTGGCAACCACGCGCGCCGACTGTTGTGGCATAAAACCCAGAACAGCAATAGCTTCTTCAGCCTGGCGCCCACGCACTTCATCTACAACTAAACGTGCTTTTTGCGGGCTAATCCCCGTAAATTTCGTAACTGCTCGCACTTCCATCTCCGCACTCCCATTCGTCTCGGTCTACCACTTAGCGAGCTCGTGTTGTCTTTTCCGACCGCACATGCCCTCGAAAGAAGCGAGTTGGCGCAAATTCGCCCAACTTATGACCCACCATGTTTTCGCTAATATAAACCGGCACATGACGGCGTCCATCATGTATAGCAATTGTATGTCCAACAAATTGCGGGAAAATCGTCGAAGCGCGCGACCAAGTCTTAATGACCTTGCGCTCCCCTTTGCGGTTCATATCTTCAACTTTTTTCAGCAATTTCGGCTGGATGAATGGTCCCTTTTTTAACGATCTTGACATCTTATTCTCCTGCGTTCAGCCACTCAATTACTTTGACTTGCCGCCACGACGGCGCACAATAAACTTATTAGTTTGTTTATTACGCCGGGTACGTTTACCCAGCGCTGGCTTACCCCAAGGAGTCTTAGGCGCTTTCATCCCAACCGGCGAACGTCCTTCACCACCACCATGTGGATGGGAAGATGGGTCCATGGCAATACCGCGCACACCAGGGCGAATGCCCAGCCAGCGTTTACGTCCTGCTTTGCCCAAATTCAAGTTGCCATGATCGGAATTTGAAACAGTGCCAATCGTAGCCAAACAATTCATATCGATATAGCGAACTTCACCACTGGGCAGGCGCACCTGGGCCATTGCTCCCTCTTTTGCCATCAGTTGCGCACCATTACCGGCACTGCGCACCAATTGCCCACCACGGCCAGGATAAAGTTCAATATTGTGGATCACTGTACCTAGTGGAATATTACGAATCGGCAGTGCATTCCCTGGCCGTATATCCGCATTGGGACCGGCCATCACGGTGTCACCCACACCCAGACCCGTTGGGGCCAGGATATAGCGTCGTTCTCCATCCGTGTAAACGACGAGTGCAATATTAGCCGTCCGATTTGGATCATATTCAATCGATTCAACTCGTGCGGCAACATCCCATTTATTGCGCCGAAAATCAATAATGCGGTAACGCCGCTTGTGACCGCCACCTTGATGACGAGCCGTCACAACACCCCGATTGTTGCGTCCACCTTTTTTGTGCAAAGGAGCCAGCAAGGAGCGTTCCGGTTTCGTGCGCGTAATTTCTTCAAAGGTCGAGACGCTCATGTTGCGACGCCCCGGCGAAGTTGGTCGATATACTTTTATAGCCATAGCTAGCGCTCCTTACCCTACACGCCCTCAAACAGCTGAATGCTGCTGCCTGGTGCAAGCGTTACAATTGCTTTTTTCCACTTAGGCTTACGAATCCCAATGCGCCGCCCACGTCGTGCAGTTTTAACGGGCATAACCGTAATGTTAACATCTTCAACTGTCACATCGAAAGCCGTCTCGACTGCGTCCTTAACCAAAAACTTGTTGGCGCGCATATCAACTTCAAAGACATATTTGTTATGAAAATCGACTGTGTCAACACTTTTTTCTGTGATGACAGGCCGTATCAGTACATCATAGATATGCATAGCTATGCTCCCGCCTCTGTTGATGCCTCATCCGTGAGCGCCTCGTCGTTAGAAATTTCTTCTGTCGAATCGTCCGAATCAGTACTCGCCACAGCCGCTGATTGCTCTGCCACAACCGGCTCTTCAGCAGGAACATCTACGACTTCCTCCTCCTCGCTGCCGCCATTGGTTGGCGTGAGCCAGAGTTCAATAGATTCAACAGCATCTTTGGAGAGAAGCAGCGTATCATATCCTAACAGATCACGTATATTAATATACCCCGTCAAAACCGTCTTCACATTGGGCAGGTTACTTACACTGCGTTGGATCGGCGTGTTTTTCTCATCAATGACCATCAAGATGGTATTGGTAGCCACACCTAGCGCCGACAACGCTTGCACCATCACCTTGGTCTTTGGGGCATCAACCTGCAGCGTGTCCACAACTACGATCTGCTCAGACGCAGCCTTAACACTCAAGGCGCTACGCAAAGCCGCCGCGTTCATCTTCTTGGGCAGTTGCTTCACATACTTGCGTGGACGTGGTCCAAAGACAGTACCGCCGCCAACCCATTGGGAAGCGCGGATAGATCCTTGTCGTGCACGGCCAGTGCCCTTCTGGCGAAAAGGTTTACGACCACCGCCGGCAACTTCGCTGCGCGTCTTGGTATTGTGTGTGCCCAAGCGGGCATTGGACAGTTGCCGCACTAGGGCCTGATGCATCAGGGGTTTACTGACAGACGCCCCAAAGATAGCGTCATTCAGGTCGATTTCACCGACCTGTTCCCCAGCCATATTTTTTAGCGGAAATAACATGATTTTGTCTCCTGTCTTTCGATTTGCGCGTCAAAATCAGGCCTTTGTAGCCGTCTTCTTGATAGCATCGCGCACGAACACAAGACCGCTACGCGGACCGGGAACGGCGCCCCTGATTGCAATTAAGTTGCGCTCCGGATCCACCAATGCAATTTTTAGGTTCTGGACAGTAACCTGCTGATTGCCCATGTGACCAGGACCGCGCGTGCCAGGGAATGTATGACCAGGAGTAGTGCCCGCACCACGTGAACCGGTGGCGCGATGGCGATCGGATTGGCCGTGTGTTTTGGGGCCGCCACCAAAGCCGTGACGCTTTACTGCGCCAGCAAAGCCACGACCTTTGGAGACACCAATTACATCGACATAATCGCCCTCTTGAAAGATGTCGGCTTTAATCACATCTCCCAAAACATAGGCGGAGGGTTCAGTTGAACGAACTTCGCGCAACTGACGAAGCGTTGGAGTGTTAGATTTTTGCAAGTGCCCACGCTCACCCTTTGTAAGCTTGCGTTCCGGCACTTCATCAAAGCCCAGTTGAACGGCATAGTAGCCATCAGTCTCAACTGTCTTCACTTGTGTTACATAACAAGGTCCAGCTTCAATAATTGTCACTGGCATAATGACCCCATTCTCATCAAAGAGTTGGGTCATGCCTACCTTTTTGCCAAGAATTCCTCGCATTTGCTCCCCCTGGGACTGCCAGCAACTCAACCATTTTGTTTAGCTGCCACATCATCCCCATATTTAATTGTAGAACTTACCCGAAAACCAACCTGACTAACAAATTGATGGGCAAATCCATTGATATCGACTACAGCTTAATCTCAATATCGACCCCCGCCGGCAAATTAAGACGTGTCAGATTTTCAATCGTCTTATTGCCTGGGTCAACTACATCAATCAACCGCTTATGTGTACGAACCTCAAACTGTTCACGGCTGTCCTTATCAATAAAAGTGGAACGCATAACCGTAAACTTTTCAATGCGTGTGGGCAACGGAACTGGCCCCACAACTTGTGCGCCAGTCTGTTCAGCCGCGCTGACAATCTGCCGCACCGACAGATCCAATACACGATGATCATAGGCTTTGAGTTTGATCCGAATTCGTTGTTTCGCCATTAGGTCGCCTTTTCCAATCTCTGCTATACTTCGCTCTGCCTGAAAACCGGGCTCTCGTTCTTGAGGAAAGCCCTTAGAAAACTGCGGTTTTCATCACAACCGCAGTATGATGTTACTGCGCTAAAAGAGGGGAACGCTCTAATCGCATACCCCTCTCCAGATGTTACTTGAGGATTTCAGTAATAACCCCAGCGCCGACCGTGCGCCCGCCTTCGCGAATGGCGAAGCGACTGCCGGTCTCCAAGGCGACAGGCGAAATCAAGGTGACGCGCATGTTGATGTTGTCACCAGGCATCACCATCTCGACACCTTCGGGCAACTCAATTGCGCCGGTGATGTCCATGGTGCGAATGTAGAACTGGGGTCGATAGCCCTTGAAGAAGGGGGTGTGACGGCCACCTTCCTCTTTCTTGAGGACATAGACCTCGGCCATAAACTCGGTGTGGGGGGTGATGCTGCCGGGCTTGGAGAGGACCATGCCGCGCTCAATCTCATCGCGGTTGATACCACGCAAGAGACAGCCGACGTTGTCACCGGCCATGCCCTGGTCCAACAGCTTGCGGAACATTTCCACCCCGGTCACGGTCGTCTTGCGCGTGGGCGCCAGCCCGACAATCTCCGCCTCTTCCATCGGCTTGATCATGCCGCGCTCGATACGACCGGTCACCACGGTGCCGCGGCCTTTGATGCTAAAGACATCTTCAATCGGCATCAGGAAGGGCTTATCGGTTTCTCGGGTAGGGGTGGGAATGTACTCATCCACCGCACGCATCAACTCCCAGATGCAGGCATAGGCCGGATCATCGGGGTTGGTCGAGGTCGCTTCCAAGGCGCCCAGCGCGCTGCCTCGAATGATCGGAATGTCATCGCCAGGGAAGTTGTAGCTGCTCAACAGCTCACGCAACTCCAACTCGACCAGGTCCAGCAGTTCTTCGTCGTCCATCATGTCACACTTGTTCATGAAGACCACCATCGCCGGCACTTCCACCTGCCGCGCCAACAGGATGTGTTCGCGCGTCTGCGGCATCGGTCCATCCGGCGCCGCCACCACCAGAATCGCACCATCCATCTGCGCCGCACCCGTAATCATGTTCTTAATATAGTCGGCATGACCGGGGCAGTCCACATGCGCATAGTGGCGACTCGCCGTCTGATATTCCACATGCGAAATCGCAATCGTAATCCCACGCGCTTTCTCTTCCGGCGCATTGTCAATCTGGTCAAAGCGAGAAAAATCCGCCCACCCCTTGAGCGACAACGTCTTCGTGATCGCTGCCGTCAGCGTCGTCTTCCCGTGGTCAATGTGGCCGATTGTCCCCACATTCACATGGGGCTTCGTTCGCTCAAATACCGCTTTGGACATAATAATTCACCCTTCCATGCACTAACAATTGTTTGCACAACAATTTACAAAACCGTACAAACGCTGCAACCACGCCAACGTCTATTTTTACTTTCGCATCTAATTTTACTTTGCAGCAGATGCACTTTAGTATTTCTGCCAACGATCCAGACAGATCCACCCTCCCTGCAATAAACGAAGCGCATTCTTCCGCACCAAATGCTATCGCCTACTCCAGAAAGGGTGGCTGTATACGAAGGCTAAACAACTACTGCTATTAAACAGATTCAGACAGACCTAGGGAAACATTATCAATTCATTCCCGATAAGACCTGACCCATATAAGATCTGATACATGGCAATATTGCACCGCCAAAGACTCTTTGGCGGTGCAGATGAGCTACCCTTTTTAATTTCTGTTGCATCAAAACAATACACGAAGTAAAGATTTAAAGGCCGTGTATTGCTCGAACAGCCAATGATTAACGACAAATATGGCTTTTTACTGACGCAACTTACCCATTATATACCTAGACGATTTAAATTTGCAAATTATCGGTTCGTTAAAATAGATTTCACAACTGCCCATCCGACCTTTATGAGACAACATTGGCAAGTTTGGTTCATATAGGTCTCCGGGTGAAATTTTTCGTCGTTTCTTTAACATTCACAATGATTTCACCTCTTCGCCCATATGAGCGTTAAGTTTAGAGGGTTGATCCATTTAAAGCGCCAGAAGGATCAACCCCTCCCCATATCAAGATGAGAACGCAGCTTAGCCTTTTAAGATCTTCTCCGCAATCGAGGGGGAAACTTGCGCATAGCGATCAAATTCCATTGAAAAAGTACCGCGCCCGCTTGTTGTTGAACGCAATGAGGTGGCGTAACCAAACATCTCACTCAGCGGGACCGAAGCCTTAACTGCCTGAACAATACCGCGCGACTCCATGCCTTCAATGTTGCCACGGCGGCTAGAGATGTCACCAACGACATCACCCACGTATTCCTCAGGAACCACGGCCTCGACCTTCATCATCGGCTCCAACAACACAGGCTTTGCGCGCTGACAGCCATCCTTCAGGGCCATGCTGCCGGCGATCTTAAACGCCATTTCGCTGGAGTCTACTTCATGGTAGCTACCATCGATCAGGGCCACCTTAATATCCACAACAGGATAACCGGCCAAGACGCCGCTCTCCATGGCCTCAACCACGCCCTTCTGCACAGCCGGGATATACTCCTTGGGGACTACACCACCAACGATGCGATCTTCGAAGACAAAGCCACCACCAGCCTCATTCGGTTCAAGTTCCAGCCAAACATGTCCATATTGACCACGACCGCCGGATTGGCGCACAAAGCGCCCTTCAATCTTCACTGGTTGAGTAATAGTCTCACGATAGGCGACCTGTGGGGCACCGACATTGCACTGGACACGGAATTCACGTTTGAGGCGGTCCACAATAATATCAAGATGTAACTCGCCCATACCGGCAATCACCGTCTGACCCGTTTGGTTGTCATAATTCACTTTAAAGGTTGGGTCTTCTTCGGCTAGTTTGATCAGTGCTTCGGTTAGCTTATCCTGGTCGCCCTTGGATTTGGGCTCAACCGCTACCTTAATAACCGGATCAGGGAATTCAATCGTCTCCAGCAAAATTTCATCACTTGGATCACAAAGCGTTTCCCCGGTAAAGGTCTGCTTTAAGCCGACTACAGCCGCAATGTCGCCGGCATCGCACTCTTTAATTTCCTCGCGTTTGTCGGCATACATTTGCAGCAGGCGACCAATCCGCTCACGCCGTTTGTTATTAGCATTATAGACCGTGCTGCCAGCCTGCAAACTGCCTGAATAGACCCGTACATAGGCCAACCGCCCAATATAAGGATCAGTCATGATCTTAAAAACCAATGCAGAGAAGGGTTCCTTAGAATCGGGATTGCGCTGTAAAGCTTCACCGGTATCCGGATCCGTGCCTTGAACGGCTGGCACATCTTGAGGGCTGGGCAAATAGCGAACAATCGCGTCGAGCAATGGCTGCACACCCTTATTGCGTAGCGCCGTACCACAGAGAATCGGAACCAACTTGTTTGTAATCACAGCACTGCGTAAGGCCGCATAGAGTTCTTCGGTTGAAATCTCTTCGCCTTCGAGAAATTTCAACGTCAACTCTTCGTTGGTCTCAGCAATGCGCTCAACCATTTGCTCGCGCGCCTGTTCAGCCGATGCCAACATCTCGGCAGGGATCTCTTCAACAGACGAGGAAGCGCCAAGTTGGTCGGTGAAGACTAACGCCTTCATTAGAAACAGATCGATAACCCCCTGAAAGTTATCCTCTTTGCCGATCGGCAGCTGGATCGGCAGCGGATCAGCGCCAAGACGATCAATAATCATTTGACAGGTGCGCTCAAAATTGGCGCCAATCCGGTCCATTTTGTTGACAAAGCAGATGCGCGGCACCTGATAGCGATCGGCCTGACGCCAGACCGTTTCGGACTGAGGCTCAACGCCGGCCACAGCATCAAAGACGACGACGCCGCCATCCAAAACGCGCAAACTACGTTGTACTTCGGCCGTAAAGTCAATATGTCCAGGTGTATCAATGATATTGATTTGGCACTCTTCGCCGGTTACCCGATCTTTCCAGGTGGTAGTGATCGCTGCGGCAGTAATGGTAATCCCGCGCTCGCGCTCTTGCACCATCCAATCTGTAACAGCCGTACCTTCATGCACTTCACCCATACGGTGAATGCGTCCCGAATAGAACAGAATCCGCTCAGTTGTTGTCGTCTTACCTGCATCAATATGGGCAATAATCCCGATATTGCGTGTTCGTTCAATTGGATATTCAATACTCATAATAAACCCTATTTTTTGAGCAAAACAAAACGACGCCCATGCACCACAAAAGCCCTTTTTAACCCTATTGACACATACCGTATCAACACGAGACGGACAAATTGTGGATTAGGCGTCGCACTAATTTTCTAATGGGCTCATCCAATAAAAATCGATTTGGATAAACCGCTAAGAGCTACCCACCAAAGCAGGTTGCCCAAAGTGCAAATCCTACCGAAAATGAGCGCTGTTTGATGGAATCGGCGGTTTACTTATTTAAAGCAAACAAAGAAGCCGCCCATTCCACACCCGCACTTAATAGCGGAAGTGTGCGAATGCCTGATTGGCTTCTGCCATTCTGTGCGTATCTTCCCGCCGCTTTACGGTTGCCCCTTCATTGCGCGAGGCATCTAAAATTTCGCCAGCAAGACGGGCGGCCATATCACGCCCACTACGTTTACGCGAATTTTCAATCAACCAGCGCATTGCAAGGGCCATACGCCGAGAAGCGCTAATCTCGACCGGAATTTGATAAGTTGCACCACCAACACGGCGCGGCTTTACCTCTACCAAAGGCGTAGCATTCTTGAGCGCCTCCTCAAAAACTTCCATGGCCGGTCGTTTGGTGCGCTCCTCTACCAAATCAAAGGCACTATAGACGACACGCGCCGCAAGGCTCTTTTTGCCGCGTTCCATTACATTATTAACAAATTTTGCCACTACCTCGCTATTATAGCGAGGATCCGGGGTAACTGATCGCTTCTCAGCTCGATTTCTCCGCATTATCTATTCTCCGCTACTATCGTCGCGATATATACTCCGCAGCAACACATGAGGACACCTTTCACTCCTAAAAAATGTTGGCTCATATAGGTATGCGGCTGAAATTGCGCTTTTTCTCTCTGGGAAATCGTGCAATTCCAGTTTGCCGCCCATATGAGCGAAAATGTTACTTCATGGCGCTGCCCAGCATAGCTTTAGCCTTTAGGACGTTTTGTACCGTATTTGCTACGGCCTCGTTTGCGCTTATCAACACCAGTGCTATCAAGCGCACCGCGGACGATGTGATAGCGAACACCCGGCAAATCTTTTACACGACCGCCACGCACAAGAACAACGCTGTGCTCCTGCAAGTTATGTCCTTCGCCGGGAATATAAGCAGTAACTTCAATCCCATTAGTCAGGCGAACACGGGCAATCTTGCGCAATGCCGAGTTTGGCTTCTTCGGCGTAGTTGTGCGCACGTTGGTACACACGCCACGCTTCATCGGATTGCCTTTTTTCATGCGCCTGGTCCGACCAGTCAACGTATTTTGTGTAAAACGCAACGCGGGCGCTTTTTCTTTCTTCGCTAAGCTTTTGCGGCCTTTTCGGACCAACTGGTTAATTGTCGGCAAAAGAGTCCTCCATGCAGTACAAAAAAACGGATCTTCCCTCAAAAAATATTACTAAATTAGTATAAACTTATGACATCAAACTTATGACATCTTAAAAATCATATCACAAAGTCAAACCCAATGCTTAACTAAAAATCAAATAATAAGCATAAAACCAAACGTTACAACAGCGCCTTACCCACGAACGGCAAGTGTAACACAAAGGACCAAAGCAGGTCAAATCGCGCAGGGCTTTTGTTTACAACAAGTTTCAAAGCTTTCCAAAGACAGCTACATCAAAATAACAATTACACCAAAATAGCAGAAAGGTCTGGAGGGTTCCTCTCCAGACCTTTCTGCTACATCTGCTTATCATAACCGAATAAGAGTAAACCCCTATTTCTCTACGGAAAGGCTCCAACTCTCCTACTCAGTCGACAGCACTATGGCAGGCGGTGATCTTGCCTGAATAATTACAAATTACTACATGCCACCCATGCTGATGGTGAGCATATCATCGGTGGTTTCAACGTTTACGGGCAAACCGCTAACAGCACCAGCCAACGCAGCATTGATCTGAGCATTGATTGGAGCAAGCATCGCGCCGGAAACAGCGAAACCATTTGCGGAAGCCTCAGTCAAGTCAACAGCGACGCTCCCGTTATTGACGCCAATTGAGCCGCCCAGCGAAATCATGTTGCTACCCAAGAGAACGTCGTCCTTCAACTGAACATGCAAAGCAATGTTGTTGCCGGACTCGACACAGGCATTGATTGCCTCTACGGGGAAATTACTGCCGGTGTTCTGTTGCAACAGAACCGTGAGGAAGCTGCTCAGCTGATCCTCATTCCACTCAACTTTGCCCATTGCTAAACCGGCCATACCTGCATTTTGTGCAGCAAGTGCATTCTCAACACTGATTGTTGGGCTACAGCTGTTTCCCATTGCATCACCCATCGTACAGGCAGACAAACTTGCCAAGACCAAGACAAGCGCGAGGGACAACGCCCACATCTTTCGGTTGTGCATAGAATCCTCCCTTTGTGTCTACTACAAAACTTGGTTAATTTTATGTACAGATTTCGCATTGCGAAACTGCAATACATATGAGATTATATACCGACTTGTGGCAAATGCAAAACGCTAAAAATTGTGTTGGAACCCAAGGGGAGCTACATTATAACAGGATTTAAAAATTAACGCAACCCTTCATCACGGTTTAAAAAGAAATCGCGCTTAAACTTGCCCCAACTAGCCTCTAGAGGCCACGTTTTTGAATAATCTTGCGCAATCTGCTACAGTTGTTGCTGTTGGTCATAACCGGCCAACACAGCGTAAAGGACCTCATCTAAAAACAGATCGATCTGTTGCTGAATGCGGAGATCGTCGGCATCTAATAGCTCCGGCGAATCCTCGGCCCGCACAGCCTGAATCAACTGATTGCGGAAAAAACGTACGGCACGGCCTGCGTCCACCAAACTCACCTTGCTTGTATAAGCTTCAACACCATATTCCAGGCCCAGTTTGCGGCCCTCTTCCAAAATTCTGGGACGCTGTGTGGGCTTTAGCACAAAAGAAATTGCCAGTGCAAAGAGCCGTTGTCCACGCTGTCGGCGCAAGTGGTGAGCATTTTCCGTCAGCGCATAATTCCAGCGCCACTGCTCCGGCGGCATCTTTTCAATTTCGCGTTGTACATGCTGCAACGCCACACCGATCACAACATCCACATCGCTGCTGACGCTACGCCCAGCCCGCTCTTCCAAAAAACGCCGCAGATCGGCCACGCTGAAACGCCGATGCCCTCCAGGTGTACGGAAAACCTGAATTTCTCCCTTATCCGCCCAGGTGCGTAATGTGGTGAAATGAACACCCAAAAAGTCACTGGCATCCTTTAAGGTCAACCAGGAATGTTGTGTAATCTCCCCTTGCTTCAGAGGAGAAACAGAGTGCATCTCTACCTTACTCTCCACCTTACCAGGGGGCGACTGTTCTTCCGCTCTTATTGTCATTGGTAAATCACTAACCTGGCAAAGCCAGAACTACTAAGGGTCTGTCCGTAAATTCTCTGTGCCCAAGTCCACAACTCGACAAAGCAATGGACGCGACAACCGAATCTATGGATAGGCTCTAAGCAAATCGGGCCTGACGGCGAATTCCCGATTTATTGATCTACTTGCATTACAGGCGCCATGCCTATTAGCACCGATAACCATGAAGGTAGCTGCTGCTGGCTAGTAGCAGCTGGCGCGTCGCTGCGCTTGCACGCGCCAACAGCTAGCAGTCAACGGCTACTAGCTATTTTCACATCAGTCCTATCATAACATAGAAACTGGATCTACATCAACACGCCAACCAAAAGGAATGGGCAACCCGCGCAGAATTTGTGCCGGATCTGGCGCACGGACCAACACCTGCCAACGGTAGTAGCCCCGGTGGCGTGCAAAAAATGCCGGGGCTGGGCCAATCACTGCTGCGGCTTCCCCCGCTAACCCTAAGGTGGTAAGCCGTTGGGTTAACACTGCGGCCATTTCCGCGCTGGCTAGCTGTGCCTTTTCCAGCTTTTTATCCCAATAAACAAGACGAACAAAACGGCGCGCCGGCGGATAGCCATGTTCATGGCGAAAGGCTATCTCACGCTGGTAGAAAGCCTGGTAGTCGTGTTGGGCAGCGGCCTGGATTGCATAGTGTTCCGGCTTATAGGTTTGAATGACGACACGGCCCTGGCGCGCGCTACGCCCAGCGCGACCAGCCACTTGGGTTAGCAACTGAAAGGTGCGTTCGCTGCTACGAAAATCGGGCAAATAAAGCCCAACATCGGCTGCCACTACACCGACCAATGTGACCAAGGGGAAATCTAGCCCTTTGGCAATCATCTGGGTGCCCACCAAAATGTCGGCCTCATGCGCAGCAAAGCGGCGCAATATCTCTTCATGGCTACCTTTTTTGGTTGCCGTATCAGCATCCCAACGCAACAACGTCGCACGCGGCGCCACTTCGCCAATGAGTTCTTCAACGCGTTGGGTGCCGCTACCAAAATATTTGATGCGTTTGCTGCTGCACTCTGGACAAACTTGAGGGATCGGATAGCGTTGATTGCAATGGTGGCAGATCAACACATCACTGTTTTCATGATAAGTCAGTGGGATATCACAGCGTGTACATTCTTGCACTGCGCCGCAATCACGACACATGACAAAGGTGCGCGCACCACGACGGTTGAGAAAAATAATGGCCTGTTCACCTGCATCTAGCGTGGCGTGCAATTCGGCTAGCAGGGTCCGGCTAAAGATACTCCTGTGGCCGGCGCGCAACTCCTGGCGCATATCGACGATTTCCACCGGCGGCAACTCGGCATAGCGTGCGGGCGTACTATTAGCAGCGGCGTTCGTCTCTGCCAGCAAATGGCCCATTACCCGGCGCGTCATCTCTAGCAATTCCAATTCACCTTGTGTCGCCGCCAGATAGCTTTCCAGGCTTGGGGTAGCGCTGCCGAGGCAGAGCACGCTGCCGGTAATCTCGGCAAGTTGTTGAGCCACAGTCCGCGCATCATAAAATACCGTCAAACTTCCCCATTCTTCGGCATTCTGCTTATAAGAAGTTTCATGCTCTTCGTCGATAATGATCAAGCCTAACCGAGCAAGCGGAGCAAAAAGCGCGCTCCGTGGCCCAATCACCACATCAAACTCGCCATCACGAATATAACGCCAGACATCATAGCGCTCACCTTGATTCAAAGCAGAGTGGATGACAGTAACGCGCCCAGGGAAGCGCCCCGCAAAGCGGGCCATCGTCTGTGGCGTCAGCGCAATCTCCGGCACCAAAACAATTGCCTGCCGACCGCGCGCCAGTGTTTCACGAATCAAGCGCAGATAGATCTCTGTCTTACCACTGCCTGTGACCCCATGCAACAAAAACTTAGAGGCCCGTTGGCTTGGCCAGGGAATTCCTGCAGCCACATTGGGCGCAATAATTCCTATTTGAGTCTCCGCAAAAAGATGATGCCGAATCTGTTGCCAAACCCGCGCCTGTTCTTCAGTTAACGGCGGTGGCGTTGTCTGCATATAGGTGCGTCCGGCCAGTGGATCACGGAAGCGCACCTGTTCGCGTAGGGTGACAAGGGCAAGCGATTGTAGCTCGCGCAACTTGGCCAGCGAAATATCTGCGGCATCGCCCTTAGCTTTGATCGCTGCGTACAAATCGCTTTTCCAAAGGGGCCCATCGCTCGCTTGCAACACTTCCAAGATCTGTTCGTACTTGCGAAGCCCGCGCAAATTTTGCAGATGCGTCGCCACGGCCGCCACCGGCAAGGCTAGTTGCACAGTGCTATCAGTGTCATCTTGGAGAGTGATCAAGCCTTGCTTTGCCAACGTTTGCAAAGCAGAAGGGCTCTTGAGTTGGCATTCGCGCTGCAACAACGCTGCGCTTGGCGTGGTGGGCGCGTGAGTGAGTAACCAGGATAGCACACGTATCTGCGGTGTATCGCGCTGCAGGGTCGCCAATTTCTCCGCAATCTGCTGCTGATCGGTGCAGATCAACTCAATTTGCAACTCCCGTTTTACACGAACTTTGGCACCGGCTTCATCTTTGCTAAGCAACCCCGGCGGCAGAAAAAGTTTTACTGCTTCTGACAGGGGCGCAACATAATATTCTGCGATCCAAGCAGCCAATGCTAACTGTGCTGCGGTTAAGACTGGTTCCGGGCGCGCCAGGCGCTGAATAGGTTTGGTCGGCACGGGAGAGCGCTCAACCAGCCGCGCCACAATCCCTTGCACACGTTGGGCGCCAAAGGGCGCCCAAACCAAATGCCCCGGCTGAATCACTGCCTCTAATTCAACCGGCACATGGTAATGAAAAACATCAAGGCTCAGTTGCGCACTAAAGTCATCAAACGCACTATCATGAAAAGGATCAGGTGAAAGTAACTCTGCGGAAGAGGCTGGTAGTTCTGGCGCAGGGCGAAAAGTGCGCCGAATCGGGCGGTTGACAATTAATTCTACAAACATGAACTTACTTTTGACCCAAAGGCAGCTAGACAGAAAAGGTTTGGCACAAAGTTCATGACAGTCGTGCTTTGCGTTGTGTGGGACAAACCGCTGCGGCACAACGATAGCCGCTTACCATTCACTATGGGTGCCATAGATAAATTCTTGTGTGACGCCAAAACCAAAGGCAAGCAACGCTGGGATTGCATTCCAAAGCACGCTGACTGCGGGATCAATATGAAACAGCAAGTAGAAGAGCCCCAAGATGACACACAGCACAACCCCAAAGACGGCGCCAATCAAGGGCAAAATCAGGCCCCGGAGGCTATACTTGCGATCAAAGAAGCCATGTTCTAACTTGATCTGTGTGCGCATATTCGCCAAAGCACCTACGGCGCCACCTAACGCACCAGCAAAAAAGGTGCTAAAGGCAGTCAACACATTGTAGGCAAAGAGTTCACGACTTGGGCCTCCTCCCCAACCGGCGATAGTGATACTCAGTTGGCCTTGATATGTATAGCGCGTGACCAGAACAATGACGCTCAATAAAATCCAAGCCGAGAGGTAGGTCCGCAACTTGTTACGATAGAGAGTAGACCAGTGCACTGTCTCCTGCACCCGTTCGACAATCTTGCGCACCTGTTGTAAATAGTAATCCACTTCGGCTGAACGCAGTGGATCAGCTTGGAGGATGGCATAAGCCTTTTGCAATAAATGCTGGGCGCGCTCGTAAGATTCGTGGCCCGGTGGTAGCACATTTTCGATCTCGCTCTGTAACATGACCATTTCCTGTTGCAAAGCTTGGGGTTTTGTCGCAGACATGCGGGGCAACAAATTCGAAGGCCGATTGGTGCGATTATACCGCGCGGCACTGTTACTCTGCTCTTGTGCGGCTGCCAGCTGTGGCTCAACGCCCTGCCGAGTTCCCGGATAACCGGCCTGGTAATTGGCAGGTGCAGACCAACCATCGTAGGTAGGTGCGGCCCCACTTACTGGAGGCGTTGTACGCGGCTCTGCGGCGAGCTGTTGATAGCGCTGTTCTGCCGCAAAAACCCATTGCTCACTCTGTTTTTTTTGCTCTCCTCCCCTTTGCGACCGCTCCAAGTCGGGCGAACGCCCTTGGGACCGGGCAGAAGGTGGTGCGCCGGTTGCGTACCGACCACTTTGCGCCCCGCTTGACGGAGCAACAGCAGAAGCCGACTCTGGATAGTGACCATTGCGGGGCAAAGGTTGTGGTCTCATCGGTTGTTGATTTGTGTTACGCTCTCGTGCAGAAGTTGCCGCAGTGTCTTCAGTGTCCCTAGCTGATTGCGTGGGGGAGGTTTCAGCAGGTGGCCCTTGATCAAACGCAGTTGGTTCGGCAAAGTGCCACGAGGGACGCGCCCACTCGTCAGTGACAGCACTAGCAGCGTAATCAGAAGTGGCACTGCCTAAAGCCTCTACAGAACCATCCGACGGCAGTGGCAAGGCAGAAGTTGCTGAATGAGCTGATCTGTTGCCAGCGTTATGGGAGGCACTATGCTCATTGTCACGATAGTCACGCGGGGAGGGATGATTATGATAGTCACCATTACTGTACTGCTGGGGAGGGGTAGATTGTTGACCCAGCACCGTCGTGGCGGCGCCCACTGCGGTTGTGGTCGCGGTTGCTGGCCGCGCCACAGAACGCGGTGCGACAGATTCATCGGCGGCAATATCGATTGCGCCAAGCATCATTTCGTCCAACAATACATTTGCGCGCCAATGCAGGAGTTCGGGATTTTGCTCACGCACTCGCCCATTTGTTTCGCCATTGCGTTTGTGTAATGGGGGGTGCTCAACTTCATTTTGCACAGAGTGTGCAGTCATTACTCCTCCCAAAGTTCCGGCAAGCATAACGATCATCAAATCTTATCTTCATCCCATAACACACTGGTTACACAGATCATACTGTACCATTCTATTCATACTGTACCATTCTATACTGTGCAGGCTTGCAACGCAATTATCTGAACTCAGTTGCAATAGTAACACCATTTTATTGGGTTGCCAAGCGCTTCGCCCCATCCAGGTGCGTACCACAAAGGGGGCGAAGCACCGGCAAATCTAATTTGAGCTTCTTCTCTATCGCCCCTAATTTGGGACGCACCCTCCCCATCCCACTGAAAAATTCGACGATGACAGTAAGAATGCCGTGTATCAGTCATTGCCTAATGGTCTGTGCTATTACTGCATGGCCCTAAATAATCAGCAATTGTAACTACTCAGGCATAGGCTGAGTAGAGGGGACGAAAGGTTGTCCAGCAAGCGAGTCACGGATAGCAGAAATAACATTCAAGCCCTGTTTGCGAACGGTAGAGATGTAGGAACGAATGGCGCAGAAGGTGTCAGCGCCGTCGGAAGTACGGAAAGCACCAGAAACTTTCTGCTTGACTTTGATCATACGCACATCGCGCTCGGCGAGATTATTGTCAAAGGGAACGCGGAAATCATACATGAAGGCAAGGACACCTTCTTTGTGGATTGCGAGGCGGTCGAGTAAGTTTTTGGGAGGGGATTGTTTGGGCTTGCCCCGTTTTTTAGGATAGGGTTCGGAGGGAGGCGGATTTTCCGCAAAGCCCAGTTGCAAAATGGCGTCGTAGCGTTTTGCAAAGTCAAGGCACTGCACTGAGGAGAGGGAATTGCGCTCAGCGGGTGCGGCATCGACTGCGACTTTAATCTCAAGGAGCAGTTGACTCATCTGCGTCGGCCATGTTTGTTGATATTGCTCAGAGATAAAGCGCAGTTCGCGCAGGTGGTGGGCGTTGCAGAAGGCATGGTCAACTTGGTCAAAGGTCAGGTAAGATGACCAGTGGTCATGAACAATGTGTCCGGTTGCGGTGGGCAAAATGCCAATTGCTTTCATCGCCTTTTGGCCTCGTTTGGGGTGGACTTCGTAATGGGTGAGGCGCTCTGTACTGCTGACATGGAGCCATTCGAGATGACCTTCCACCCGAACCCCACTTTCATCATGGTGGGTGACAGCTTCCTGGATGAGTGCCTGCTTGATGGCCTCAAGCGCTGGTTCGCTGCCCGCTTGGACAGCTTGATTTGCCTCCTGGATGATCGCTTCTGCTGGTTGATGACCATAGAAATCACCCAGTAGCTCACAACTTCTGGCCATCGGCAGCAGTTGATAGGTGTTGAGATAGCAGGCTTGGGCTTTGAATAACTCGCCATACTGTACCGGTTGCGTGACACCGGCTGGGAAGGTGGCTTTCACCCGCTTCTGACAGCAGGGACAGACTTTAATTTCGCTGCGATGTTCGGTCACCTCCAACTCGACTGGCGGCACATCATAGACCTGACGTCGCATATGTTCAATGACCTCTATCTGACTCAAGTCATGGGCACACTCTGGACAAACCGACAATTCATGCACGATTACATGGTCTGGATTTTCGCTCATTTGGAGCGTATGCCCTTGATGCCCTTTCTGTCCACCGCGCTTGCGACCGCTTTTTTGACGCAAGCTCTCCGTTCGCCGTTTCTTGAGTCCGTCGCTACTTGGTGGCTTGCCGCTATTGCGACTATCTTTCGCAACTTGATCTTTCAGTCGCTGGATTTCGTTTGCTTGTTCTTTGAGTTGCTTGCGCAGTTCCTCGTTCTGCGCAAGCAATTCTTGATTTTGAGCCCATAGCAACCTTTCCAATTCCGTCCGTTCGGATTGGTTTATCAACTTCTCTATTTGTTGATTCAATTGCTTTTCTGGCTCACTCATAATTACACACTTTACCGCTGCTCTCTTTGATTTACGTTTGCTTTCTGTTTGCTTTTTAGTTCAATTTGTATGCCTGAGTAGTTACCAGCAATTCGTAATTCATCATTAATGCTACAGCTAGCTGGATCCCAAATTAGCATGGTACGGTTACGGCTGATTATATATTTTTCCCGTTCTTCCGCTGTCTCTTCATGCAGTGTGGGTATCCACCAAAGCGGAATTGCTAACGAACGTCCATCCAATAACTCAATATGAATAGTTATACTGTTTGGCCAACTCATTCGCCAACCGATAGGCCCGGATCAGCCGCGCTGGCGGCACGTCAGGTTGGACAAAGTGACCGGTGCAGAAGATAAAGCCACCTCCGGGGGCATAAATTGCAAAGCGCTGGGTAATATAGTCATCCAAAGCCTCTCCTTCGTGACTATAGAGCCCATCGACCACATCCAGCGCACCGTAGATCACAAATTTGTCGCCATACTGTTGCTTGATGGTCCGCGGGTCCATGCCCGAACTCTCCTGGATGGGATGCACCAGATCATAGCCCATTTCGACAATGTCATCCATAATCTGCATCATGTAGCCATCGCTGTGGAGCATTACATAGAGATCGCGGCTCTTGGCATGGCGCACCACCCGCTCAGCATAGGGGCGGATCATGCGTCGCCACATGCGTGGCGAGAAGAGCATGGTCTCGTTGCTGCCCCAATCGTCGGAGAGGGTGATCATATCGACGCCTGCATCGGCACAATTGTCCACCAGACCACAGAGCCAATCGGCATAACGGTCAAACCAGGCCATCATCAGAGCAGGTGACTGGCCCAGGTTGAGCCAGCAATTTTCAATCCCTAGGAACGAACTGGTTCCCTCCACAATGCCCCAAAGATGGGCCCGAATCATCCGCTTGTTTCCATACCATTCTACTGCTTCAGCAACATTGACGCCAGCAAAGTCATAATTCCAGTCGCGGTGGGTCACCCACTTGCCGTCTGTCGGGTCCTCCAACTGGATCCCAGCCAATTCATTTACATCAAACTTGCGCCCAAATTGATTGGGGTAGGGGACAAAGCCGGCAAAGATATCAATGTTAAACTCATCTAAAAACTGTGTGCGCGAGCCATAGCCGGCGGCCAACATCTCCACAAACTGCTTTTGATAGAGCATACAGTCGAGCGGCGTACGGTCAACCGGCCGGCGTTGAAGGGTTGCCACAACCCGTTCTTTTCCGTTCATCTGGCTTCCTTAATCTGCAATTGCCACCTTGACCACAACTTTTTTCACTGCTTTGGGTTCATCCACAGCAATGCCGGGCATATGACCATCCTGGGGCAGAAAAATGGTAAACATACCAGCCGGCAACAGGATAAAGCTGCCGACGCCTTCTAACGGGAGAAAATCCTTGGCATTATCATAATCACCGGCAGTGAGTTGGCTCAGATTGGCGTAGCCCATGTGCTCCACGCCGCTGACAACATATTGAACATCAATATATTGACGATGCGCTTCCCAAAAGCCTTGGGTGCGCGGTTTGGTCTTGTACTCTTGAACCAAGGCAAAGACCTGGTTACCCTCGATTTCAACTTTGCCTGGGGCTACCGCTTCCAGGTCGGTATTGCGCAGGTAGGCAAAGGCCGCCTGCAAGCGTTGATCAAAGCCAGCCGAGCTGGGTTGACCGGCAAAAAGGCCAGAGCAGGGGATAGAATCTATGTTGCGGAGATGGTCAATGATCATGGGTTCCTCGCTCTACAAATGGCAGTACTCCGCAAATTGTGTGATCGTAGAAGTGGTATCTCACGATCCGCTTCAATATACACATATATTGGGGATCCTGCTATGTGAATGGTAAATGTTTCATCCTCTGACATTATGACGAACAGGACAAAAGCTGTCAACTCTGCTGCGTGGGATGGGAGCCATTCGCTTTTAGGCAAAGGCGCTGAGGACGAGTGCGAAGTGAGTGGCCAAACCGATCTGGTCGGCTCGCAGCCCCAGCGCCTTTGCGCGTGGCCTGTTGTGCAGGGATTTAATCTGCGGCATAATAAAAGAGAAAATTGTTACCCTTACCAATAGAGGAGAATTCATAATGGAGTACAGAAATTTTGGCGCCGCGGGCGTCAAGGTAAGTCCGCTGGCGCTTGGCTTGGGGTTGCGTGGGCAAGCCGATGAAGCCGCGGCGCAACGGCTGATCGAACATGCCATCGCCCAGGGGATCAACTTTATCGACTGCGCCAACATATATGGTCCAATGGATGACCGCGCCAATATTGGCCGGTCCGAAGTGGTGTTGGGCAAGGCAATCAAAGGCAAACGCGATGATGTGGTGCTTACCTCTAAGGTGGCCAGTGCGGTAGGCAGCGGGCCGAATGACCAAGGGCTCTCGCGCTTTCACATCATGCGCGAGGTGGAGCGCTCTCTCCGTCGCCTCGACACCGACCACATAGACATCTATCTGGTGCATGTCTATGACCCCATGACACCGCTGGAAGAGACGGTGCGTGCGCTGGATGACCTGGTGCGCGCCGGCAAGGTGCGCTATGTGGGCTGCTGTAACTATGCTGCCTGGCAAGTCTGTCGCGCCCGCTGGATTGCCGACACGATCCATGCCACTCCCTATGTCGGCGTTCAGAACCCTTACAGCCTGCTCAATCGCCGGCTGGAGCAAGAGATGTTTGGCCTGGTGCGCGACCAAAGGTTGGGCGTCATGGTTTATAGTCCCTTAGCCGTTGGGCTGCTGAGCGGAGCCTATCGACCAGGCCAGCCGGCGCCCGCCGGTTCACTCTGGGCCACACGGCGCAAAGATTGGTTTGACAAAGCCATGCAAGGCGGCGTTGGCGCAGTGCTTACTACACTCCATCGCCTGGCTGGTGAAGTGGGCAAAACGCCGGCGCAACTGGCCATTGCCTGGGTGCTCTCCCATCCCGAAATCACCACGGCGATCAGTGGCGCTGACACCACGGCGCAATTAGATGATGTGTTAGGAGGCGTCGGTTGGACCCTGGACCCAGAAGTGCGCAAGCAATTGGATGAGGTTTCCGCGCCACAACAAATGGTGTTAGATTAACAGGAGAAATCAACTTGACCAATTTAATTGTTGTCCATGGCGACTTTGAAACGCATTGGCCCTTTGTCGCCGATGACCTGTTGCAAAGTTGGCAGGCCCAAAGCGAGACCACCTTGGTGCGTCTACCCCAGACAGAGAGACGCCCATTGGGTGAACTCATTGGCGATGGCAGCCAGGTGACGCGCCTGGTGGCTTTGGGGGTTCCGGTGACAGCAGCTTGTCTGACAGCCTTGCCCCGGCTGTCTGAAGCTGCTTTCCTGGCTCTTTATGGGCAGACGCAACTGAGCGAGGAAGTGCAGACTCTGTTAAAAACGCGTGGGGTCACTTGCTATAGCCAGCGCAGTGAAGGCTTCTGGGGCCAATCTGTGGCTGAGTTTGCTCTGGCCTTGACCCTCTGTGCACTGCGCCAGATCCCCCAAAATTATCATGCCATGTTGACTACGCATGAGCCGTGGCTGCGCTATCAGCCGGCGCGTAATCAAGGACCGGGCACCGTGGGTGCGCAATATAGCGATGACAGTCGCTTTACCAACGGCACACTGGCAGGCAAACGAGTACGCATTGTGGGCGCCGGCAACATCGGCAGCCGCTATGCCAGCTTCGCCCACATGTTGGGCGCCGACGTGGCCAGTTGGGATCCCTTTGCGTCGGAGCCGGCCTTTCATCGCGCCGGCGCACGCCGTGAACATCACCTATCTCGCTTGGTTAAAGATGCTGAAATTTTTGCGCCAATGCTGCCGCTCAAGGCCGACACACGCGGCTTGGTCACGGCGGACCTTATCAATGACCTACCCCAAGGCTGTCTGGTCATCCTAGCGACGCGCGCGCTCATCTGCGACATGGCCGCGCTTCGTCGCCGCGTCCTGGATGATGAGCTAGCGTTGGCCGCCGATGTCTTTGACGTGGAGCCCATGCCGCTGGATGATCCGCTGCTAGGTCGCGCCAATGTGGTGCATACGCCCCATCTCGCCGGGCGCACACGGGACGCCAATCGTCAATGGGCGCTGGCGTTGCTGGCCCAGTTTACACTTGCGTAAACGCAACAGGGGTTCGACTTCTGTCAGAAGTCGAACCCCTGTTCAGATCAGCTTCACGTCAGGCGTAGTAAGCTGGTAGTACCCGTTGCCAACGCAAGTCTGACAGTGTGGTTGGCCCTCGACCATAATCTCACGTTCGTTGATAATCTCCTCACCACAGACGGCACAATTGACGCGATAGCCTGGGCGGCTCACAATTGCAGTAAGCGGCCTACATAACTGCACAGGTTGGACAGTGAGTAGTTCCGCATCCGGCATGATCTTGTAAGCTTGCAATTGGGCATAGTAGTGACGGGGCTCCTGGGGAGCATAATGCGCTGCACAGTCACGCACATTGGGCTGAGGCGCTACACGCACCGCCTGACCCCATTTGACATCAATAAAGGTTGCGGCAATCTTGCCATAGTCTTCAATACGCAGGGTGCGATGGCCCACCGTGGCGCCGGTGGCAACTTCAACACCATCGGCAAAACAGCCATCAGTCTCCAGAATAACCAAAAGACGCTTGTCGTGGCGGGGGATGGACAGATCTAACGCTTGGGCGCCGGCTAGACCAATGCGCACGCCCAACACCTGGCGTGGGCAGAGGTGTTTATGGCGGGCTGAAGATTCAGCCAACAAAGGTTGCAAATCAAGCATAATCTCATGCTCTCCTTTCCAAGGTGGTGCATGTGACGGCATTGACACATACACGGCGGGAGGTCGCCCCGTTTCCGGTGACGGCCCTACATCTACGCTCAAGCGCGAGTATAGACGCCTTGCCGGGGCAAGGACGGTGCACCCCCCCTGGCCATTACCGAACATACCGAGCCATGGCTGTAGGTTGGTGCACTCGGAGTAGAACAATTATACTGTGCTGGTCGAATAAGCAACAAAAAAACCACGGTGACAGCGTTCTGCTGCAAGACCGTGGCCTAAAACCAATCTATAGTAGTAGCTAAATTACAGATCCCCATCCGAAGACTAAAGCCCTCCCCGACTGAAGGCTTTAGTCTCCAAATGAGATAAATGTAGTATACGCCATTCCGTTGGTGGCTGGGTTAAAGAGAGGTTATATCAATGTTAAGAGCAGCTTATGCAAATTCCGGATCCATCTATCCTCACCCTAATCGAGGGTAGCGGTGTTTGCAGTAGCTAGACAGGAATGCCTAGTATATCGCGGTGCAAATAGACCAATGGGTTGTTTAGGACGGTGAGACAGTGGACAGTCACTGACTTACCGCTCTGCTGAACTACTGATTTATTTACGCTCATATGGGCGACTCACTGAAATTGCACTGCTTGCCCTCAAGACAAGGTCGGCAATTTCAGTCGCATACCGATATGAGCCTTTATTTAAGGGGTGTGCATAATGTTGGCTCGCCGATGGCGAGCGCGGAAAGCCCCATCCATGGGGCGCCGTTACAGAGCACGGTCGCTTCAGCGCCGTGCGACCGACGCCGGTCTCCCTTCGTTCGCTTTATGCTCATCCCTGATTTACTTAAGCCGCACTGGATTAGTTATCAAGATGCTCTATAAAAATCTAGACAGGTTTAACCTGCTTTTAACATCCTCTTGTGTATAATTTTACCTATAACTAGCTTCTTCATGCATAATAGAGAAGTAGAGCTTAAGCAACAGTTAGGTAAAAGGATCCACCCAGCAGATCCAATCAATTCAAACAATAGGTTTCAAATAACAGGTTCCAAATAATAGGTATAGTATGGAAGAAACAATCCTTTTAGCAGATGACGACGAAATGATTGTCGATGTATTAAAAGATCAACTTGAGCGTGAAGGGTTTCATGTCTTAGTGGCCTGTGATGGCGAAGCAGCACTGACTATGGCGTTAAGCTGTGACCTGGATCTGATCTTGCTCGACGTTATGATGCCAAAGCGTCAGGGGTGGGAGGTCTGTCGCGAAATTCGACGGCATCAGACAACGCCCATTTTAATGCTAACGGCACGGGGTGAAGAGATCGACCGTGTCTTGGGATTGGAGCTGGGCGCCGATGATTACATTGTCAAGCCATTTAGCTTTCGTGAGCTACATGCACGCATTCGCGCCAACCTCCGTCGTGTCTCCTACTATGAAACGGCAGGTGCAAGCAAGGAGCAGCATGAGCTTATTCGTTTGGGCGCCCTTACCATTGATCCGGCCAAACGCACGGTGAACAAAGGCGGCGACCCCGTCCATCTCTCTCACCGCGAGTTTGATCTGCTCATGGCCTTGGTCGATGCCCAAGGCGCAGTGATTAAGCGCGGCGATCTGCTCGATCTAGTTTGGGGTGAAGAATGGATCGGCGATCCTCGCACCTTAGATGTCCACATTCGGTGGTTACGTGAAAAAATTGAAGAAGATCCTGGGAATCCTGTTCTGCTACTGACAGTCCGCAATGTAGGCTATCGGATTGTCAGTGGTGATGAGATTCCTATGCTAGGCTAATGGGAATCCTATGACAAAACAGGTGCCTTGCCCTAGCGTACTCTCGACAGTAATGGTGCCGGCATTTAGCTCAACCAGTGATTTTACAATGGCCAGCCCTAACCCCGAACCACTGCCGATCCCGGCCTGTATCGCCGATTGGCGGCTGCGCGCTTTATCCACACGATAAAATCGATCAAAAATAAAGGGTAGATCTTCGGCGGGAATGCCGGCGCCAGTATCTTCGATACGAATTTGGCAGGTGCGTTTTACTATCGAAACTGTAAAGTGAACTTCGCCCCCGGCTGTTGTATATTTAATTGCATTGTCAAAGAGGTTATTGACAATGACGACAATATGGTCCGGCCAGACGCGCAAGGGTGCTATAGGCTCGGGTATTTGGGCAATCAGGGTTAATTCGGCGTGACGCGCCGCCACCCGAAAAGAGCGGACAACTTCCAGCAGCGTAGGCGCAATGTCAACAGTCTCGGTTGGGGGTGCATGGGCCGTCCGTTCAATGCTGGCCAGGTTAAGCAGTGTGTTGGCCAGACGGCGCAAGCGGTCCGCTTCCCAATCAATTTCGGTCACATAGCGTTTGACCCGTGGCGAAAGCTCAGTCTCCATGATCAAGAGTGCCTCACTGCGTAACTTGATATTGGTAAGAGGCGTACGCAACTCATGACTGGCATTGGCCACAAAAAGGCGCTGTTGCTCAATGATCTCTCGCAAACGCGCCACCATGGTGTTAAACGTAATTGCTAGCACACCCACTTCATCGCCAGTCTCTACGGGGGCCACTTGGTTCAGATCCCCTTGCGCTACTTGGCGCGCCGTCTCCTCCAACTTGTGCAAAGGACGCACCAAGTACTGGCCCAGTCCCATACCAATGATAGTCATTAGCAGCAACGAGATCAGACCGCCAAGCGTAAGGTTAAGCAAGAAGCGACGCGTTGGGCGCACAACCTCCTGCATGGGCCGCGCCAACCGCACAACGCCCAAAATCTGGTTGCTAATTTGGACAGGGGCTGCGGCATAGAGCATAAGGAGTCCGCTCTCTGGATCGGTGCGCACTTCGTGTTGCTCCGAGCCGTTTAGGGCGGATGCCACTTCGGTTTGGGTGGCTTGATTGGGCATCGCCTGCGCTTCGCGTATCGTATCAGCGATCACAACGCCACTGACCGAAATTAAAGTGACTTGCTCAGTTTCATTGCGCATGTACGCTTTGACAAAGTCTTGGAAATGATGCGCCTCTTCACTATCGAGATCAACCATGGCAATGTCTGTTGCGGTGAAGAAGTGGTTTGTAGCGAGTACGTTTGCTCCCTTTGTATATATCAGAAAGGAAGCAGTCGCTGAATTGCTGTTGTCTTCCTCAGGATCGGGGTCATCGCGCTTCCAACCCTTAGTACCGCGGCTTGGGGAAATATCACCACCATCTTCAATTTCGAGCGTTCCAAAGCGCTTAAGTTCTTGAGGATAGCCAGATTGGGGATCTTCCAACGCATTTGCGATCAAAAACGCGGAAATTTCCAACTCATGTTCAGCTTGTTCGAGCTGAACATGGTAGATTTCGCTTCCCGTATAGATCAAGATAGAGACAAGGATCAACAAAAACAACGCCCCATAAGTAACAATGATACGATGGCGCAAACTGCGTTGCCAGAACCAACGTGTGTGCGGGCGCGTAGTCACTGCTGTCGCTGACGATTGGGTAATGGGCGGTGCCGAAGTATTGGTCTGCGGTTGTTTGGATTGGGCCTTGCTGCTCATAGTTTATAGTATAACGAATACTATTCAAATTGCGGTTATCTAAATCCTATAAACAGATTAAATTTACGTTAAGAGCCAAGCAGTACAGCCTTTCAAGCACTGTGAGTTATCACCCAGCTTTACTAGTTCTTATCATTGTACTAACTACTCCCGATTACGACCACAGCCTTTCCCCAGAAACTTCCAAAAGGCCGCTGTGCTAGCACTGCCACAGTGAGCCTGTAAAGCAACTCCTCTGCTCTTTTCATCTTCCATCGCGCAGCAATGTGCTATAATCAGTAGTCGCTTAGTCGCGCAGTCACTTAGTCGCGCAGTCGCTTGGTCGCATGGTCCAGTGTCGGTTAATCTAACCTTTGTTACCGTTGCGGTCTATGGATATACTCGACTCGCTCATAGATGAGAATAGCGCGCTCGTGTATTTGGTGCGTTTTTATTCTCATCTATGGCAGTCGAGAGTATAATTTATTATGTGTTACCTGGTTTGCAGCACCGACCGTTGCAAAATCTACCGGCATTTACTACTTTACATTGGATAATGATCAAAAATCAACTACACCAACCAACTTTAGCGCAATCTCCCTTGGCCCGTAGGATCGATGCCTTTGTTTGTACGCTCTTGCGCCATTGGTTGTTGCTCTTTCTTACGCCCATGCTCATCTTTGTCACGCTGCCCTTTCTAGCTCCTGTAGCCATGCATTGGGGCTGGGAAGGAATCGGACGAATACTTTACATCGCCTATTCGCCCTTTTGCCATCAGTTGCCTCAGCGCAGTTGGTTCTTGTTTGGCGAGAAATTGACCTATACATTGACCGAGATACAACAGGTCTACCCTTATGCTGACGCCTGGCATTTGCGCCACTTTATCGGCACCCCCACCATGGGCTGGAAGGTGGCCTGGAGCGATCGCATGATCAGCTTCTATTTTATGACCCCCGTCTTTGGCCTCTTTTACCCGCTTTTGCGGCGACTGGGTTATACGTTGCGCCCCATTCCGATGTGGCTTATGTTTTTAGCTCTGACGCCGCTTATGCTTGACGGCATGACCCATGTCTTCAGTGATGCCCTCTATGGGATCAGCAATGGCGGCTTTCGTGATACCAATCTTTGGTTGGCGCAACTGACCAACAACGCCTTTCCTGGCTTTTATGCGGGCGATCACTATGGAACTTTTAATTGGTGGATGCGCTTGTTGACCGGCCTTTTGGCGGCTTGGGGCCTCGCCTTCCACTATCTGCCCTGGCTTGACCGGCTTATGCGCAAAGAGGTGCGGCGCACTTGCGCAAGATGAGGTTAAGAAGTGCCGTAGGGATGATTGGATTGAGGTTAGGCGCAAACAACCGCGCGGGCTCCTAAACTCAACCATCCCTACGGGATAAATCTGTTTCTATACGGCGATAAATTGTTACGCTCCCCAGTAAAAAGGGAAATTATCTGGTTCAACAATTAACGCCGCGATCTACTAGTCACCCGCATCCATGCTTAGCGCTTGGGTCGGTTGTGCACTGGTGTGGGACAGCGCCCAACCATAGACCACCAAGAACAGCCCTTCCGCGAGCAACGAGACAACGCCCAAGGGTTCTAGCCATTCATCCGGTTCAGCTGGGATTTGGGGCAAACCTACCGTGCGGCTGGCCACATAGCCAACAATAGTTGCGGCAGCAATCAGTGCACCAAAGTGCCAGCCCCACGAACGTTCGCCACGATAAATGCCATACGCAGCGACCAGGGCAGCCAGGCCATTGGCATAGAAAAGCAAGCCTTTGTAGGCTGCTTCGCCCATTGCATCGCCCGCATCTATCAGATGGACTAGACCTGTGATAATGATGAACGCAATTGCCGACCAGACGAGCACTTTCGAGGTTTGATTGTTATTCATGTTCCATTTTCCTTATGCAGAATACGAGGCTCATATAGGGATGCGGCTGAAATTGCGCTTTTTCTCGCTGGGAAATGGGGCAATTTCAGCCGCATCCCTATATGAGCGAAATACGAAACGACTTAGATTGACTGAATCCCTGTTCTTGCAACCATTTTTCACTGACGGGCGGTACAAAATGCAACCTACTGTTGTAAAAAGCGTTACTTTGAGGCGCTCGTTAGTACAGAACTGTTGCCAAAACATGACTGGGCATAGAATAGCAGAGGGGCCGCTGGGCATGGTTAAGCCCAAGCCATGCGGCTGTTAAGGGATCGTTAAGCGCGGGTAATCCTTTGGTTGCTTCACAATTGCATAGCCACAGATTCTGGCCTATACTCAGGAGGGTGCCATGTTATGCAGTAAGGGGAGATCCTTCTATGCACGAAACAATCTTAATCATTGAGGATGACCATCAAATTCGGCGTGTGGTGGAGGGCTATTTACAGCAGGCCGGTTACCACGTGTTGACCGCAGCTGACGGCGAATTAGGGCTAGCCCTGGCCCAACGCGAAAAGCCTGCGCTGTTAATCCTTGACCTGATGTTGCCTGGCCTGGATGGCTGGGAGATCACTCGGCGGCTGCGCGGCAGCAATGATCCGGCGGTGGCCGAACTCTATATTATTATGCTCACGGCGCGCGTCGAGGAGACGGATCGCATTGTTGGGCTAGAATTAGGCGCGGATGATTATGTGCCCAAACCCTTTAGCCCGCGTGAATTGGTTGCACGCGTGCGCGCCGCGCTACGCCGCTTAGAGGGGCCGACCGCCAACGCCGCGGTGCAGTTGCTAGAAGCCGACGATCTACGTCTGGATCCTACCTATCGTACAGTAACCTTGGCGGACATGCGCATCGATCTCACCAGCACCGAGTTTGACCTATTGCATTATCTCATGCGCAACCCCGGGCGCCCCTTTAGCCGCGACCAGCTGCTCGATACACTGCAAAGCACCGCAAGTGATGACATCGCCTACGAACGCACGATTGACGCGCATATCAAAAATCTGCGTCAAAAATTGGGCGAATCGGGACGAAACAGCCGCTTTATCGAAACGGTCCACGGCATTGGTTATCGCTTTACACCGGCCGTTACTCGACCCACACGATGACGCTGATATAATGACACCAACATGATGACATTCATACGATAACATTCATACTAATGACAATGCCAACTCCCCACTCTTTGATTCCCCCGCTTTTTCAGCGTCTCTGGTTCAAACTGATTGGCGCCTTTGCATTGGTGATTGCCGTGGGTATTTTGATCACAGTGCTGCTCACCCGCCAAGGCGCCACCACCCAATTTGCCCATCTGATGATCGATGGGCATGTTGTGCAGCCACCGCGTCTACGGCAGACGTTAGCGGACTACTATCAAGCCCACGGAGGATGGCAAGGGTTGGAGCCCCAACTGGAGCAGCTTCTATTAAACGCGGCCGATGGTGTGATGGGCGGCATGATGCAGGGCATGATGGGGGGCGTAATGGGCATGGCCAACAATCGCATCGTAATCTATGATGCCCAAGGAACGTTGGTGGCGGACAGCAGCCATAGCCCCAGCCCACCCATGACAGGAAATGCACGCCAGTGGTCCATCACTGTCGGTGGTCGCCAGGTAGGAACGTTGCTGGTTGAAGGACCACTCATGGAAGCAACCACGGCAGAGGATCGCATCTTTGTCCGTGGCATTACCCGAGCGGTGTTGGTGGCCGGCTTAATTGCGGGGCTGTTAGGGTTGTTGTTGGCCGGCCTCTTTGTGCGGCAGATTACGCGACCGCTGGCCGGGTTGACGGTCGCGGCCAGCCACGTTGCCGCCGGCGATCTAGCGGTGCGGGTTGCACAGCAGAGCCAGGATGAATTGGGAATGTTGGCCGCTTCCTTTAACACGATGGCCGGTGCGCTAGAGACACAGGAAACACTACGACGCAATCTGATGGCCGATGTTGCGCATGAGTTGCGCACACCTTTGGCCGCCATCCAGGGCACGGTAGAGGCGCTGCAAGATGGCATCTTTCCGTTGAGCACAGAAAATCTGACGCCAATCCATGATGAGGTGCTGCTGCTCAATCGATTAGTCGATGATCTGCGGACACTGGCCAATGCCGAAGCGGGCAAGCTGGCGCTGAATGTAACCCAAGTGAACGTGGCTGAGTTAGCGCAGCGCCAGGCAGACGCACTGCGCTATCGCGCCGTCGCCCATGAAGTTGAGCTAACTGTGCAGGTGGCCGACGCACTACCCATGCTCCGCGGTGACGAGCAGCGGCTAGGTCAAATCTTTGCAAATTTGTTGGACAACGCATTACGCCATACACCTGCCGGTGGCCATGTACAACTACAGGTGATGCGTCAGGCTAAGGGTATTCAGGTGCGTGTAGCGGACAGTGGCGAGGGCATTCCCGCCGCAGATCTGCCGCACATCTTTGACCGCTTCTACCGCGTCGACCGCTCGCGCAACCGAACCACTGGCGGCTCCGGCTTAGGGCTGGCCATTGTCCGCGAACTGGTCGAGGCGCACGGTGGCGAGATTGAGGTCAACAGCCCACCAACGGACCAGGCCCAGGGCACGGAATTTGCCCTATACTTACCAGTATAGAGTGAATCTTTCCCTTGTTAACTCTATAAAAGTCTAGAATTAAAATTAATTCAGCAGTCAAATTTGACACAAGTTGATTTGTATGTTAGATTGGCTCTTGCGCATTTTTAGCGACAGACAACTTTTGGTTATATCGTTTAATAAGCAATTCTAGTGAGTAACATGGTTTTTACAAAGATCAGCACACCTCGGATCTGGGTTGTGCAATCCATGCAGAAGGAAACTATGACTGTGCAAACCATTGGGAAATGGGCTTTCACCTTGTCGGAGTGCACCTAGCGCTAGAAATGCGTTGAATTTGCTATAAAACGCAACAGACGGCCACGGGAGCATTCCTTCCGTGGCCGTTTTTGATTGGCAAACGACTCAAGCTGCTGTTATATGTGTAGTGCGCTTTGCGCGCTGGCATCAACAGCAGCAGTTGCTTAGCCAAACCACACAACGGTCACGGGACTCGATCCTGTGGCCGTTTTTATTTTGTTATTGGTCATTGGTTATTAGTCATTGGTCACTAGTTGAGTCGTGACCTGTCCTGAATAGAATTGACGGCGAAGGACAAGAGACAAAGGACCAATGACCAATGACCAAAAGCGAACAACGCGAAAAGGCCAGTCGGCAAGACCAGCCCTTCGTCGTTTAGGTGTTTTGCTGATGATGCGTCTCTTGGGCGTCATCCCAGCGGTCTCTATCTTGGCTCGACAACCGCCGCAGAAACATGTTTCGTGCCGCCGTATTGAGCAGTTTTGGCGAAGCATTCCGTGACCACAGTCCGGGGCTCTATCTGGGGGGTGATCTGGGTTCGTCCGGCTTCGTTGTTGTTACGTCAATTGTAGCAGGGCAAGTCGACCAAATCCAGGACAAAATTCTATCAACTCAATGAGTTTTTCTATCAAAATTTGTCATGCAGGATAGGTAAAAATGACTATGTGCAAATTACTCATAAAGTTTACCGTCTAATCCCGATATAGGTTGTCATCCCCAAAACGGAGGTTGCTATGTTGCCGATTCAAATTCGCCTGTACCGGATGACCGACTTACCAGGGGTGGAGGCACTTGAAGCACGGGTCAAGCCATACCGCCCCCAAGATCAAGCCGCAGTTGAGGCGATGTTTGAACGCGCCAAGCAGGCCGAACGGCAAAACGATGCCCGTTGGATGGCGCCATCGCTACACGATTCACCCACAACGCCGGAAAGCTACAGTGCGTTTTGGGTGGCGACGCAGCAGATGACAGAGGGCGCCAATGAAGTAATCGGCACCGTGGCCGTACTACCCTTCCGTTCTGGTGTGGAGATGGCACCGACCCATCCCCTGGCGCAAGTGTGGGATGGGCGCGTTGATGTCATAGAATTGCGGCGGGTGCGTGTCGCGGCAGAGGCGCGCGGCCAAGGTATTGGGACACAGCTTTGTCAGATGGCAATCGATTGGGGGCAGGCGCAGGGTTATGCGCTAATGGTGGTCAATACGACGACACCACAGACACCGGCCTTACGTCTCTATCAACGTTTAGGCTTCCAGGCGGTGGGCATCTCATTTATTGGGAAGTACGAATTGGTGTGGCAAGAGTTGAAATTGAGTTGACCTTTGCAAGCTCATCTAATGTCATTTCAATCAAGTTGGAAAATTAAGAAAGGAATCGTTATGAAAAAGTCTTCTAAGCAGAAAAAGAACAAACAGAAACAGCAAAAGCAGCAGCGGCACAGTGCCAATCAACCACAGATCCCTGAGATCATGGCGGAAGGGGCTGAGCAGCAAGTTCAGCCTGTTGGCGGCGTCGATCCCACGCCACCCACTCCAACTGACGCTGCTGAACAAGAGAGCGAGGAAGCCGGGTCTGACACCCCAGCCAACCAAAGTGCGCCACTTACGTTGGCAGCCATTGTTGAACAAAAGGCGGCGTTGCTAAACCGCAACCAACAACGGGCGCAATGGAACCAACAACGCAAAGCCGGCAAGATGGTTGGTGCGCATGTACCCAAGCGTTTCAACCGGGGCGGGTGACAGCAAGAAGACTTGGAAATTGCCAACATTCGCCACAGGTGAGCGGCACTAGGCAAGCGCCGCTCACCTTGCCGACCAACACAAGGGGCAAATATGATCGACGACAAAACCCTAGAGCAGATCATTCAACCCTACATCAGCGCTGACGCCGTCTTGGGCATGGGCATTGCCATTGTGCGAGGGCAAGAAGTTGTCCACGCCAACGGCTTTGGCCGCACCAGCGTTGAAGAGGGGGGTATCCCTGTCACTGCACAGACGCTCTTTGCCATTGGCTCAACGAGCAAAATCATCACGGCACTGTTGATCATGCGCCTGGTGGAGCAAGGGGCGCTGGAGCTGGATCGGCCAGTGGTGGACTATCTGCCCGGCTATACCTTTACCGCTAACCCGGTGTGGGGACAAAAGATCACCTTGCGCCATCTCCTCAGCCATACGTCCGGGCTGGCTAGCGGCGACAGGGAGTGGGGGCCATCCGATCCTGATGCACTACGCCGCTGGGTGTGGGAAGAGATGGCGCATTTTGCCTTGCTGGCCGAACCTGGGTGCGCCCTCTACTATAGCAATGGCCCTTGTTTGGCCGCCCATGTCGCCGAAGCGGTGACCAGCCACGCTTTCCCACAATTAGTGGCGGAGCAGGTCTTTGCACCGCTGGGTATGACGCGCAGCACCTACGATCGACTCGTTGCCATGACCTATCCGCTGGCCTTGCCCCATGATCGCGATGAAGCGGGGAAGCTTTCTGTTGTCCATCACTTTGCCGACAATGCCGCCGGCAACCCCGATGGGCACTGCCTCTCGACGGTAGATGATATGGCAAAGGTAATGATTATGCTGCTCAATCAGGGACGAATTGGCCAAGAACAATATCTCACTCCCGCCTCGATGGCGGCTATGCAGGCGATTCATGGCGATTCGTTAACCGCGGCTGCCAACACGTTGCGCGCCGCGCTCATGCGCTATTGGGGGCTGGGGTTGGGGATTGGCGACTATAAGGGGGTGCGCGTGGTGCGTCATGCCGGCACGTTGCAGGGCATGTTTACCATGTGCGATCTTTTCCCCGCACAAGGCATCGGCGTGGTCACTATGTCCAACTATTGCAATGCCAATCAGCGTCGTGCGATGCTCTTTCAACTCTATGATCAGCTTTTGAGTACGCCTGCCATCTACCATTACCCAGAACCGGCTGTGCTGACTGGCGATGCCCATCAAGCGCTGTGGCCACAGCATAGAGGAGCCTACTTGTCCCCCTGGGGAACGCTGCTCACCATTGCGGTGCAGGCTGGACAACTGACCATCACCGTTGACAATGAAGGGTATCTCCTGACTGCGGTTACCGCCGATCAATATTATTTTATCGACGCTGAGGGCAACCGCACCCCCGTTGCGTTTCTGCCAGAGCAATTCGGTCCAACCCAAATTCTTTTGTTAGATGGTGACCTACATAACCGAATCGAGTTGCCATCCGACTTCACGTTTGACCTGGCAACCTTGGCCGCCTATACAGGTCTCTACGCCAATTATGCAGAAGGCAACACCCTGGTCGGTTTCTATATAGGCGCGCAAGAGGAGGGGCTCTTTGTCTACCCCGCGGCAGTGCATGGGTGCGTACCACAAATAGGGCTAAGCACCAGCAAGTCTAATTTGAGCTTCTCCTCTATCGCACCGAATTTGGGACGCACCCCAGTGTATGGTCACTGTATCCCGCTTGATGAAGAGAACGGCGTAAAATGCACCCCGCTCACGCCAACCACCTTTGTCGCCCCAGGGTGTCTGCTTGAGTTTACGGTGAATGAGGATAGTTCGGTACGCTATGTGACCAGAAAACGCGGCCTGCGTTACTGGCCAGTGAAAGATAGACGGCGTTAGAGAACATGCTAACCATACACGAATTTGACCTGACTGAGGCTGCGTACAACGCCATCGTCGCTATCTGGAACGCCAACTGGCCCGACCGGCCAGTCACCGTTGCCGCATGGCAACGCACCGCTATGCAGCGCAATCCGACCTATGCCTATGCCCGTTTTGTGGTGAAACAAAACGAGCGGATCATCGCCTATGGCGGCTATGAAGAGCCGGTCTGGTCGGCAGGGACCGGCGCCTACGTGCTTTTCTATGAGGTTGACCCGGCCCATGACAACAATGAAATTCATGGGCTACTCTGCCAACACATCACACAGCGCTTGGCCAGTTTGCCCGGCGCAACCAAGCTCATTACCGCCAACTTGCGCGAAGACAAGCCAGCGAAGATCGCCTTTTTGCTGAGCAATGGCTTCCAACAGGTGATGCGTCACCCCATTGCGCGGTTGGATGTAGCTGCATTTGAAGTTAGCCGCTATGCAGCCGCACTGGCCCGCGTCCAGGCTGCCGGTATAGTCATTCGCCCACTCAGTGAATTGCAATCTTTCGATCCTGAGTGGCAATCCCATCTCTGGATGTTGGACAATGCCGCCTTTCAAACGATGCCGACTGTGGCAGAGATCACGGAGCGTCCCTACGCTGAGTACCGCAAGCGCTTTGCCGAGCCTGGATTTACCCCCGCGGCATGGATGATTGCGACTGCACAGACCAACACTGATCCCGTCGGTCCCTACGTGGGCATGAGCACCCTCTGGCCCGATGCCAACGATGCAACACGTCTGTGGCAGGGTTTCACCGGCGTCGATCCGGCCTATCGGCGGCGCGGCATTGCCACTGCGCTCAAGGTTCACACGATCCACTATGCCCGGCGACAGGGCGTAAAGTACATCGTGACGGAAAATGCAGAGGGGAATCCTATGGTTCAGATCAATTTGCAATTGGGTTTCGCACCCCAGCCAGCATGGGTTAATTTAGAAAAATATTTTCTTGAGGAGAAAAATCATGTTTGAGATACGTCAACTCCTGCCAGATGATCTGGCGCAGGTTATCGATATTGATGTCGCGGAAACAGGAACACAGCGCTACAAGGTCAGCGATGGCCAACTGCAAGTAATCGAGCAAACGTGGGAGCGGCCCTTTTGGAATGCAGAGGCGTGGCCGCTGCGCTTGCAAAGCTGGGCAACGAAGCTAAAGCCGGATCTCTATCTGGGCGCGTATGCCGATGACCGTATGGTCGGTATTGCTGGCCTGCGTTATCGACTGACGCCGACCATGGCGCAACTGACTTCGCTCTATATCGACCGCGCACATCGGCGACACGGGGTAGCCCAACAACTGGTGCAGGAAATATTCCGTTTGAGCCAAGCCGGTAGTGCGCAGGCGATTTATGTCTCGTCAAAGCCGTCGATTCCAGCCGTGGGCTTTTACACGCGCCAGGGCTTCCGACTCACCCTTGAACCCCATCCCCATCTTTTCGAGCTACAGCCGCTTGATATTCACATGGTAAAGGATCTGTCATGAACGACTTGATTACATGCTGGCAGCAAGAAGAAGAACGGCCCTTTACCGGCTGGGATTTTTCCTATCTCGACGGGCGGATGATGGAAGACGAACCGCCCTGGTCCTACCCAGCACGCGCCAAAGAACTAATGGTCCAGGTGACCTCGGTCTTGGACATGGATACGGGCGGCGGTGAGCGGCTGTTGGCAATGCACAATGCCTGGCCGCCCAAGGTGGTGGTGACCGAAGGCTATCCACCCAATGTCCAGCTAGCGCAGAAACGACTAGAACCATTGGGTGTCACGGTTGTAGAGATGAATTCTAGCGAGACGCAAATCATGCCCTTTGCCGACGCCGAGTTTGAGTTGGTGCTCAACCGCCACGGCGCCTTTAATGCAGCGGAGGTGGCGCGGGTTCTCGCGCCAGGGGGTGTCTTCTTCACCCAGCAGGTGCATGGTTTGTGGGCGCACGATCTGCTGGCCGCCTTTGGCGCGACACCCCAGTGGCCTGACGCCACGCCGGAGCGTTATCTGCCCATGCTGACCGCCGCTGGTCTAGAGATTGTCGATCATGAAGATTGGTCCGGCGCTTTGGTCTTTACCGATGTAGGCGCCATTGTTTACTACCTAAAAGCGGTGCCGTGGTTGGTGCCGGATTTTCAGTCGAGACCCATTTGGAGAATTTACTCGCCTTACAACGCCGCTTGGCAGCAGAGGGCAAGCTCATCTTCACGGCCAAGAAGTACATGGTTGAGGCGCACAAGGCAGGTTGAAGCGATAGGATAATCTATGAGTACGACAACCTTTTGGGAACAGCGCGATCTCAAAATTGATACACTAGCTGGCAGAATCTTCGCACCCCAAACGCTCAAAGCCTCTCCACCAGTCCTCGTTCTGGGCGGCTCGGAGGGGGCGTTTGGTTGGTCCAATACAATGGGTTTCTGCACGGTTCGCCCCAAGCGAGATAAATACAAAGATGAAAAAGCAGCAACCGATGCATGAAAATCAACTGCCGGGCACAACAGAACAGCAACGCGTGATCCAACTGATTAGCGACTTCTATGCCGCCGACCGCCGAATTCTGGCCATCGGTCTCTTTGGCTCGCTGGCGCGCGGCAACTGGGACAAATTTTCCGACCTCGACCTGGACATTGTGATCCGGGACGATGTTCAGATCGATATTCAAGATGAGCTGGCAAAATTGGGTGGTTTCTTGCATCCTATGGGCGAAGAGCCGCTGCTCATGATCGCAGATCGGCCCGATGCCGGTGATGTCGTGTTGGCGTCGCTTGTACAATTCTCAATCCGCTATCATCCGTTGGCGACAACCAACTGGAAAATTGTCGATTCGTTGCAACTGCTGCATGGCCCACTTGACCTGGCGACCGTCGTCGCGGCAGGTCAAGCCAACCGCGGCTCTGTGACCACCACGAAACCGGTCGCGTTGCTGGATCGCTATCTCCGCTACGCTCTGGGCGTCACCATCGAACTGCAACGGGGACGCCTGTGGCTGGCCGTTGAACTGCTCCACCGGATGCGCACGCTATTAATGGAGCTTTATGCCGCTACCCGCGGCTACGTGCGCGCCATCCAGAGTTTTGAAGCGCATGCTGCGCCGGGCCTACAAAACAGGCTCGCCGCCATGTTGCCCCAAGCTGAACGCAGGTCGGTGCTGCGCTGCTTAGAAAGGGGCATCGATCTTCTGACAGAGGAATTGGCTGGTTTCACCGACAGCCAGGTTATCCTAACCACTGCCCAACACAGCCTGTTAAGAAAGCTTCGCCAATGCTGTACAGAATTGAAGCAAAGGGAACAAACGTACCATGAGGATTCGACAACTGGCCGAGCATGACCTGACGCGAAGCCACGCGATTGATGTTTCAGAGAGTGGCAATGTGATTTACCGTTACACCGATGGGGCGCTACAAACCACTGTGGAGCAGTGGGCGCATCCCCGATGGACGCCGGAAGAGTGGCAACGACGGTTGCAACATTGGATGGCCGATCTGCACCCCGATCTCTTTCTGGGCGCGTTTGTGGATGAACGGTTGGTCGGCTTGGCCTCGCTGCGTTACCGGCTGACAGAGACCATGGCCCAACTGACCACCTTACATATCAGCCGCACGTACCGGCGGCAGGGAGTGGCAACTGCACTGACCCAAGCGGTAATCCGCCTGGTCAAAGCGCAAGGCGCCCAGACGCTCTATGTCTCAGCCACCGAATCAGCTTCAGCCGTGAATTTTTACCTGAGCCAGGGCTTTCGCCCCACCGGCGAACCCCACCCAACGCTCTTTGCCCTGGAGCCAAACGATATTCACATGGACATGCAACTGTGACAACATGCCTGTTTTATTTGGCCAAAACAATGGAAAGATTATCTAACCCAAGTTGCGCCCAATCTTGTAGTAGTGCAGTGATCGTATCAGCTTGCTCCAGTGTGAGAGCTTGTGGTTGCAACTTGAAGTAGCTAAGGAATAAGATCGTATGGAAGATGAACTAATGGACGTAGTGGACCAGTCCGATCAGGTTGTCGGACAAAAGCGCCGTTCTGAGCTATATGCAGAAAACTCATCCAATTGCCGGGCGATTAACGCGTTCCTGGTCAATTCACAAGGCCAACTCTGGATTCCACGGCGTACTGCCCAGAAGCGGTTATTCCCACTGCATCTGGATATGAGTTGCGGTGGCCATGTGCACAGCGGCGAAAGCTATGAGGAAGCGCTCCAACGGGAACTCCAAGAGGAACTCAATCTCGATCTGAGGCAGGTTGCTTGGTCGTTATTAGGCCATTTGTCATCCTATCGTGATGGTGTTTCCATGTTTATGAAGGTCTATGAAATACATAGTGACACAACGCCTTCCTGGAACCCCGCTGATTTTATCGAGGCGGCTTGGTTTGAGGTTGAAGAATTACAAAACCAAATCCACAGCGGCGAGCCGGTGAAGGGCGATCTGCCTTTACTACTCGAGAAATTTTATGGCTGAACACCATTGAACGACCACACCCATAGCCAATTGGTGTGGTACGTGAACAGAGGCTCAGGTTAATTTATTAAAACAGCGTAACTACTCAGCCCGCTCCTAGCCGGTCCGTGACCGGCGCCAGTCACGGACTGGCTAAGAGCGGGTAGGCTGAGTAGTTACAAAACAGCTTCGGCAGCGCTGTACAGAATGAGTAAGGGAAAGAGAATGATGAATCAGCTACAGGAGAAAATTCAGAGCATCGAACAGGGTTTGCAAACCGCCCCTGTCTTTTTACAACATAGCCCAGCCGCGCCGGCAAACTTATCGGAGCGCATGGCCCACCACTGTGTACCTGGCGTCAGTCTTGCCGTGATCAACAATGGGGCTGTTGAGTGGGCCAAGGGCTACGGTGTCGCCAATGCAGAAAGCCTTATCCCGGTGACAACGGCCACCTCCTTTTCTGCCATGTCCATCAGTAAGCCCGTAACGGCGTTGGCCGTGCTGCGCTTGGTGCAAGAGGAGATACTCGATCTGGATACCGACATCAATCACTATCTCCATCGGTGGCATGTGCCGGAAAATGAACTGACCCACCGCGCCCATATAACTCTACGCCACTGTCTGAGTCACACCGCCGGGCTGGATGTGGGTGAGTACTACGGCTATGCCCCAGATGAGCCAATGCCGACCTTTCTGCAGTTGCTCCAGGGTGAATTCCCCTCAAATTCAGGCCCAGTGCAGGTGAATACTGAACCCGGCGCCCGCTATCTCTATTCCGGTGCAGGCTACTGGGTGGTGCAGCAGATCATTGAGGAGGTGACGGGAGATCCATTTGCCGCGGCGATGCAGAAGTTGGTATTGGAACCGCTGGGCATGACCGCTAGCACGTTTGTAGAACCCGACGATACTGTAGCCGCCGCCCATGATGGGAATGGCGCGGTGACTTTTGATAAATGGACGCGTCATCCCGGCAAGGCTGATGGTGGACTGTGGACAACACCAACCGATCTAGCCCAGTATGCCCTAGAAGTGATGCGCGCCTACAGCCACAATGGCGGTTGCATTCTCACTCAGCAGGTGGCGCAGACCATGCTGACTCCTCAGGCTGGATTTCATGGGTTGGGTCCTTTTATTACGGGAAGCGGCGATAGGTTGCAATTCAACCACGGTGGTGCAGGAGAAGGATTTCTCTGTCGTCTGGTCGCTTTTCCCGCACGCGGCCAAGGGGCGGTGATCATGACGAACGGGGCCAACGGTTGGCCGCAGATCTTGGAACTTTTGCGCAGCCTTGCTTTGGTCTACGCGTGGCCCCACTACCAACCCGTGGGCAAAACACGCGTTGCCGTGGAAACGGAGAGGCTAACCGCCTATGCCGGAACCTATGCCATCACAGCTGATCCATTAACAGTAGATCGCTTTGTGGAATACACAGGCCAATGGCAGGTGCGGGATGGGCGCCCAGTTTGCTATACCGTACGAACAGTGGAAGATCATCTGTTCGTCCAATTCCCTAACGGCGACGCAATGGCATTTTATCCAGCGTCAGACCGAATGTTTTTTGCTCTAGAGAACGAAACCATGCTGTACTTTGCGCCGCTTGCAGATGACGCAGTGCAGGCGCTAGAGGTAGTGATTTGCGACGAGTTACGCTTACAGGCAGCGCGTGTTGAGTAACAGTGGTCTAATTGTGAGCTTTCTGGGAAATCATCGATGAATCTGCAAATTTCCACTATTCAGCCGGGCGATGGGGAAACCATCATCCGAGTCCATCATCGCGCTTTTGCGGAATGGGCAACGCAACTGCCGGTCTGTTATCGCTATCAACCGTTGCAGATCGAAGAGGTGCATGAGTGGTTGGAGCACCCTAACCGGACTATCTGGGTGGCCCGGCAATCCGATACCGTGATTGGTTACGCAGCCTGCCGCCCGGCCACATTGCCGGGCGAACAAGCGATTCGGGTGTTGCACTTCCCCGTCACCCATGCCGATTGGGGACAAAGTCGCATTGCGGTTGCCCCCGAATGGCAAGGACACGGCGTAGCGACGCGGCTGCTCCAGACCATTCTGGCTGATTTTACTACCACAGATGGTCAAGTGGTCACCGCCTACAGCTATAATTTCAACCGAGCCGCAACCCGCCTGTTCACCAAGCTGGGCTTTGTCAATCGTCCGCTGTTTTATCTTGCGACCTATTCTGAAGTGGAGCCATTTACCTATGATGCATTTTTTGCACAGCTTGACTTAACCAGGCCATTGCCAATCGTCCCACTACACCATGAAGTGGCTGTTCGTCCTATGCAGGCGGATGACAGTAGTGCCATCCAATGTATTTTCCGCGAGAGCGCGCCCTTTGCCTTTGGCGGCGACCCCTCGGCACAAGAGTTGGCAACATGGCTGGCCGATGAAAATGCAGATATTCGGTAACTACTCAGGCATAGGCTGAGTAGAGGGGACGAAAGGTTGTCCAGCAAGCGAGTCACGGATAGCAGAAATAACATTCAAGCCCTGTTTGCGAACGGTAGAGATGTAGGAACGAATGGCGCAGAAGGTGTCAGCGCCGTCGGAAGTACGGAAAGCACCAGAAACTTTCTGCTTGACTTTGATCATACGCACATCGCGCTCGGCGAGATTATTGTCAAAGGGAACGCGGAAATCATACATGAAGGCAAGGACACCTTCTTTGTGGATTGCGAGGCGGTCGAGTAAGTTTTTGGGAGGGGATTGTTTGGGCTTGCCCCGTTTTTTAGGATAGGGTTCGGAGGGAGGCGGATTTTCCGCAAAGCCCAGTTGCAAAATGGCGTCGTAGCGTTTTGCAAAGTCAAGGCACTGCACTGAGGAGAGGGAATTGCGCTCAGCGGGTGCGGCATCGACTGCGACTTTAATCTCAAGGAGCAGTTGACTCATCTGCGTCGGCCATGTTTGTTGATATTGCTCAGAGATAAAGCGCAGTTCGCGCAGGTGGTGGGCGTTGCAGAAGGCATGGTCAACTTGGTCAAAGGTCAGGTAAGATGACCAGTGGTCATGAACAATGTGTCCGGTTGCGGTGGGCAAAATGCCAATTGCTTTCATCGCCTTTTGGCCTCGTTTGGGGTGGACTTCGTAATGGGTGAGGCGCTCTGTACTGCTGACATGGAGCCATTCGAGATGACCTTCCACCCGAACCCCACTTTCATCATGGTGGGTGACAGCTTCCTGGATGAGTGCCTGCTTGATGGCCTCAAGCGCTGGTTCGCTGCCCGCTTGGACAGCTTGATTTGCCTCCTGGATGATCGCTTCTGCTGGTTGATGACCATAGAAATCACCCAGTAGCTCACAACTTCTGGCCATCGGCAGCAGTTGATAGGTGTTGAGATAGCAGGCTTGGGCTTTGAATAACTCGCCATACTGTACCGGTTGCGTGACACCGGCTGGGAAGGTGGCTTTCACCCGCTTCTGACAGCAGGGACAGACTTTAATTTCGCTGCGATGTTCGGTCACCTCCAACTCGACTGGCGGCACATCATAGACCTGACGTCGCATATGTTCAATGACCTCTATCTGACTCAAGTCATGGGCACACTCTGGACAAACCGACAATTCATGCACGATTACATGGTCTGGATTTTCGCTCATTTGGAGCGTATGCCCTTGATGCCCTTTCTGTCCACCGCGCTTGCGACCGCTTTTTTGACGCAAGCTCTCCGTTCGCCGTTTCTTGAGTCCGTCGCTACTTGGTGGCTTGCCGCTATTGCGACTATCTTTCGCAACTTGATCTTTCAGTCGCTGGATTTCGTTTGCTTGTTCTTTGAGTTGCTTGCGCAGTTCCTCGTTCTGCGCAAGCAATTCTTGATTTTGAGCCCATAGCAACCTTTCCAATTCCGTCCGTTCGGATTGGTTTATCAACTTCTCTATTTGTTGATTCAATTGCTTTTCTGGCTCACTCATAATTACACACTTTACCGCTGCTCTCTTTGATTTACGTTTGCTTTCTGTTTGCTTTTTAGTTCAATTTGTATGCCTGAGTAGTTACGATATTCGCTTGGTGGCGGAGCTCGATGGGGAAGTCGTTGGGCTGATGGAATGCTTCCGCAATGGTGTGATCGGCATCCCTGGTATTTTGCCAGGCTATCGCCGGCGCGGGGTGGGGACAACTCTATTTTATCACCTGTTGCGCGCCATGCAACAGGCTGGTTATCCGCTGGCCGTTGGCGACACTGGGGTGATCCAACAGGAGATGATTCAGCTATATGAACATTTTGGATTTGATTGTACACGGCGCTTATTGAATTGGGTTAAGTCGCATAAAGCCAAGTTAGGAGGTCCAGCATGATCAATAGCCAAGATGTAGTAATTCGACCCGTCACTCTTAACGATGCCGCCCAATTACAGGCCAATTGCTTTTCGGCAGCCTCAGTCGAACAGGTACGGGAAGCGCTCAACAACACCCTGGTCGCCACGACCAGCGGCAAAGAGTTGCAACTAGTCGCCGTGATGGACGGCCAGGTAATTGGCAGCGCCACCTTGATCCGCAACGGTCACGCGTTGCGTTCACATCGGGCTGGACTCTTTGGCCTGGTGGTGTATCCTGCCTATCAGCAACGTGGCATTGCACGACGGTTGGTCGATGCGTTGCTGACTCAAGCCCAAACGCTGGGTATCGAAATCCTGGAGACCAGTTGTCGCTCCGGTACGGGCGCCGAACAAGTCTATCCCAAGCTGGGCTTTACTGAATATGGCCGCTTGCCACGGGGGATCTATCAGACGTGGGGCGAATCGGCAGTTTTTGATGAAGTCTACTTTTATCGGCGATGTTAAGGCCGGAGTTACGTACTGTGGTCAGAAACCAGGGATTTGCCAAATCCCTGGTTTCTTTGGTGAATTCCACGTCATTGCATAACACCGAGAAGGAACAGGCAAGATGAGCGAGATCGACCCAAGCCAGATGGCACCGACATTCAAAGCACTCTTTCGCACGGACGAACCACAGGCCAAGCGCTGTTTCACCGTGTTGGAGGGCAGCACGCCGGGACGGATTCTGACCGATGACCCCACCAACCCAAGCTGGGGGGTGATGCAAGAAGGCTATGACAACTGTATCTATTTGGGTGGGGTGCTTGATGCACCAACCATTGCCGGTGTTATCAACCATCTGCGCCAAGACGGTGACGTACATATCGGGCTGTGGCCTGACGACCCACGGTTTGATCTGCTCCCGCCGCCAACCCGCTATGGTCATTGGGTGCTGGAATTCTATGATCGACCCATCGGCAAAGGACTTGATGCCTACCTCGATGGTGTGCCTGACGGTTGCCAAGTCCGGCGCATGGACCGCGATCTGATTCTGCTCAGTGAATGGGGGCCGGGTGATGTGGCCTATGCCGGGGGGATCGAAGCGTGGGAGGCGACCTGCTTTGGCTACTGTCTGCTACGTGACAATGCGATCCTCGCTGAAGCCACCGTGGGTCCCGGCGCTTTGGGGTTACGGGAACCGGGAGTTTTCACGCAAGAAGCACACCGCGGGAAAGGCTATGGCACGATTGTGACGGCCCATCTCATCCATGCGATTGAGTCACTGGGTGATCGAACCTACTGGAATTGCACCCAAGAGAATGTCGCGTCTGCTGCCATTGCGCGGAAGTTGGGCTATCAGGTGGAGAAGGCGTATCGCCTTTGGGGATGGAAACAAGAGGAGCATTAGATGAACGCAACAATACAACCCGTGCAACGCATTCACATCTTGGGCGCGGCGGGCAGTGGTAAAACCACCCTGGCTCGCTGGTCGGCGGAACGGCTGGCCTGTCCCTGGTACGAACTAGACGCGGTTGCCTATGAAGGAGGCTATGCGCGCAAGCGCACCCTTGAAGAACGGCTGACCAGTTTGCAGGACATTACTACCCAACCAGCTTGGGTTACAGAAGGTTTCTTTCTCTGGTGGATCGATGATCTGTTAGACGCGGCTGACGCCATTGTCTGGCTCGATCTGCCCTGGTGGGTCTCCATGCCGCGCATTGTCACCCGCCACTTCAAACTGAGTTGGGCCGGCACAAATAAGCATCCCGGCCTCATGAACCTGGTCAACTTTGCCTGGGGTTGCCGCCACTACTATTTAGAAAAGGAACCGCGGGTGCCGCAAGCGCGAGACGATGACTTTGCCGTCAACCGGGCCGGTGTCGTGCAATATCTGGCGCCCTATATGGACAAAGCGATTCAGTGTCGCCAACCGCGTGATGTAGATCAATTCTTGGCGCAACTAGAGCAAACAGAAGAACAGCGATAAGGAGAAATGACTAATGTTGCACAATTCATGGCAGCGTTATTTCGACAACAGAGCCCATGATTATATGACTGAGTGGTACACGAAAAATTGGCAGCAGGAGGTTGATCTTCTGGTGGCAGAGCTTAGGCTTGCGCCGGGCAGCCGGGTTTTAGATGTAGGTTGTGGCACGGGTCGTCATACCGTTGAACTGGCCCGCCGTGGCTACCAGATGACCGGACTCGATTTCTCCATCGGCATGTTGACGGAAGCGCAAAAAGCGGCCCAAGCAGCCGGTGTCGAAGTCGAGTGGATCCACGGCGACGCCACCCAATTTACAACGGAGCAACCATTTGATGGCGCGATCTGTATGTTGGAGGCCGCCATTGGATTGATCCCGGTGGACGGCGATGCGTACGCGCAAGATCTGGCGGTGTTGCGCAATCTCAGCGCGGCACTCCGGGTTGGCGCCAAATGTATTCTGGAAGTGCCCAATGGGGCGCGCATGTTGCGCAGCTTGACGCCGGAAGCGCTCACCAACGGTGAATTTGACTTGGTGCGGATGGTGCACACGGGTGAGTCTTATTGGGAGACGCCAGACGGGGTAGAAAAAGCCATCGTTACCAGCACCCGTTGCTATCTACCCACGGATCTGACACTGCTCCTCCGGCAGAGTGGCTTTGCGGTTGATGCGTTCTCCGGTAGTTCAGCCGCCCACACGCCGCTTGCGTTGGATGACTATACATTTATTGTGATTGCGCATAAGGTTTGATATGAATGAACAAACATATCTCACTGTACTGCTCGAATTGATGACGGCTTTGGGGTGGCTTCATGCCCAAACCATTGGCAAAGAACAGGATTACTTCCGTATTCGCCATGCCCTTGGCCCCAGCCAACCCTATTTTTCGACGGCTGCCGAAGGTGAGTTGCCGCCGGCACGCCTGGCTGCCCCCTCTATGCTTTGTTTTAGGTAAAGACGATTTCTTGCAATGCTTCGCCTTCGTGCCAGCTAGAAATTTGTACAGTGATTTTTTTATCTAGTTTGTTTAAAAAGGTAAATAGTCGACTTTCAGAGAATAGATAATATTTGCCATTCATGAGTTTAGAGACCTCAGATTGGTCAATGTTAAGTAATTCTGAAATTTGGAACTGTTTTAGGTTTTTATCTTTTAAGATCATTCGCACTGAATGGCCAAGCCGAGCCCTGATCAAGAGTTCATCGGCATCTTCTAAACCAAGATCGGCAAAGACATTCTCGGCGCCAATTTCAAAGTCAAGTGGATTCTCACTCATAATTTGTCCTCCAAATCGACTGCCTGGCTGTACCGTTGTTTAATTAGGTTCACATCATGTTGCGTCGTAGCAATACCGCGTTTTGATTTTTTCTGAAAGGCGTGGAGCACATAGATGTGTTGACCGATTTGAACAACATAGACTAATCTGTAAGCGTTCTTGTCAAAACGAATGGCGATTTCAAAAACGCCAGGTGCAATACCTTTGAATGGTTTGGCAAGTGGTGACTTCTCACCCATTTGGGCATCATACAAGGCAACACCAATATCTTGGTTTACTTCTGTTGGGAATAAGCGTACAACCTTGCGCGAATCCCCCATCCAAATGATTGGTTTTCCCTTTTCCGCCATGATGAAGCTTATTATATGAGTATTTGCTCATAAGTGCAAATCAAAAAGAATCTTTCACTTGAATTTCTTTGCTATTGCCTTTCCTTATATTCCTGTGGGCGTCAACGCCTTTGCTAGCAAATTGGGCGTGAAGACTTTTGCGGACGAGCGCGATGGGCAAATGCAGGTGATCAAGGGAGTGGGAAATGCGATCTACCGACGGCGGGTAGCATAAAGCTAGCAAGCGTAAAGCAACTATTTGTTCAAGGAGAAAGTAACATGACAAATCGACCCTATCAAAATGAAGATGACTTCCAGGCTATGATCAATCTCCTCCTGCGCTGCCGCGCGACTAACCCAATTTCGCGTTGGCCCACGGTGGCGGAGTTGAGGCTGCTCTGCCACCCCGAACGTGATGACTGCATCAAACACTTATGGCTGACGGAAGAAAACGCGCTGGCCGCCTTTGCCTTGACCTTTCGCACCTATGCCGGCCTCTACTTCTATCTCGATCCGCAGCGCGGGCAGGACACAGCGCTGGCCGAACAGATTCTGGCTTGGGCGATTGCTACGCAACGCAGGCTCAATCCTGACTTCACTACACTAACTTGCCAGGTGCGCGCCGAAGATACCAAGCGCACTGCCTTTTTAGCGACGCAGGGCTTTCAGCATCAGGAACGCCACACCGTGCGTATGATCCGTGACCTGACCGGCGCACTGCCGCCGCCTCAACTGCCGCCGGGATTCACCATCCGTCCCGTGGCCGGCGAGGCGGAAGCCGCGGCCCGCGCCACCCTCCATGCCCAAGCCTTTGGGCGGGAGACGGCCACAGCCGAGGATGTGGCAGATCGGTTGGTGCTGATGCGCGATCCCGGGTATGTCGCTGACTTGGATCTGGTCGTGATCGCCCCCGATGGCGCGCTGGTGGCCTTCTGCGTGGGCAGCATTGACCAAGAGGAGAACCATCGCCGCAATTGCCGCGAAGGGTGGACCGATCCCGTGGGTGTCCACCCTGGCTATCAACGGCGAGGGTTGGGCAAGGCAGTAGTACTGGCCGCGTGCCGACGGCTGCGCGACTTTGGCATGGAGACGGCGTTGCTGGGAACCGGCAGTTGGAATACAGCCATGTTGGGCTGTGCCGAGGCGGCTGGTTATCAACTCCTCTACCAGAGCCTGTGGTATAGCCAATTTGGGCCAAAAGCGGATGCCGCCGCTCTCGACCAGTGTAGCTTGAAAAATCTGCCCCGGATAGGGGTCTTGTAAGTAGGTGCGCGCTCGCGAAACAATGTCGCTCAGAATAGCCCGCATGGCAACATCAATATTTTCCTGTGCGGCTTGCCCCATTTCAACATTGCAGTAGAGACAAGTGTAATTGCCTTGTGCATTCAGATACTCCATAAGCGCCAGCAAATAAGATGTTTTGCCAACCTGGCGCGGGGCATGAAGGATAAAGTATTTTTTCTGTTGAATCAGTAATAAGACATCATCCAGGTCGAATCTGGATAAAGGTGGGATGCAATAATGATCAGCCGACCGCACCGGTCCTTCTGTGTTAAAGAAACGCATCTGTTCCCCCATTCATTATCTGCACACAACTTGCCTGAATTATATCATAAAACCATTTAGGAACATGATAGGAGCACAAATGACTTACTTCGTTGAAATTGCCAATCCGGCAGTGCATTATCCAGCCTTGGCCCGATTGCTCAATCACTTCGAGCCGGATCCCATTGCTGCAGCCAATATTCAGGAGTGGGATCGGCGGAATGAGGGCAACATTCTACAACGCAGTGTAGTATGTAACGCTGACGGCGCCATCATCGGCTATAGCGTCGCGCTCCAAGGGCCTTGGAATCAGCCGGGGGAATTTTACCTTTGGCTTGGCACCCACCCGGAACAGCGGGGGCAGGGCATTGGCCAACAACTCTATAACCACGCGTTGGCCTTTATTCAAGCCCACCAGGGCACGGCCATTACAACCGAGGTGAGTGAAGACCAGGCGGAGGGTTTGCGCTTCGCGGCCACACACGGCTTTGTCCGCGGCAAGCACACCTTTCAGTCGCGATTGGATCTGGCTGACTTTGATGAGGCTCCCTTTGCGGCTATGGTGGAAGCCGTGGCGGCCGGCGGCATTCGCTTTTACACCCTGGCCGATGTTGCCGACACCGAAGCCGCACGGCGGGGACTCTACGACATCAATCGCCGCGTCTCGCTCGACGATCCTGGCTCTGACGGTCTCTTCCCGACCTTCGAGGAATTTAGCCAGGTGCTGTTCCCCGCGCCCTGGTATCGCCCCGCTGGCCAATGGCTGGCGGCAGATGGTGAGCGGATTGTCGGTATGTGCGCCGCGGGCTACTTTCAGGAATCCAACTCCATGTATAACATGATGACCGGTGTGGATAAAGCCTATCGTGGCCGCGGCATCGCCCAAGCGCTCAAGGTGCTGGCCATTCGCTGGGCCAAAGCCTATGGCGCCGATTATATTCGCACCAACAACAATTCTGAGAATGCGCCCATGTTGACTATCAACCGCAAATTGGGCTATCAGCCCCAGCCGGGCAGCTACACTTTGACGAAAAAGCTTACAAAAAAGGAAGTGAACCATGTCTGAATCAACTACAACTGTAGATCGCAATGCTACCGTCACCCTGCGTGAGGTGACTGCTGAAACACTGTTTGACGTTTTGCGGCTCAAAGTTGCGCCGGAACAGGAAGGCTTTGTCGCGCCCAACGCCGTTTCGATTGCCGAGGCGCACTTTTCCAAACATGCCTGGTTCCGCGCCATCTATGCCGATGAGACGCCGGTCGGTTTTCTCATGTTGCACGATGAGCCGGACGGGAAGGAAGGGCCGGTTTACTATCTCTGGCGCTACATGATCGACGCCCGCTATCAGCGCATGGGTTTCGGGCGGCAGGCGCTTCAGTTGCTCATGAACCATGTGCGGACGCGGCCCAATGCGACCGAACTGCTGCTGAGCTATGTGCCCAAAGAGGGCGGCCCCAAAGAATTTTATGAAAGTTTGGGCTTTACCCACACCGGTAAAGAGCATGGTAACGAGTTAGAGATGAGAATAAGCTTATGATCACTCATCCAATTGCTACCAAGCGGCTGCTGATCCGTCCCTTTCAAGTGGATGATTGGCCGGCAGTGGCGAGTTATACGACCATGCCAGAGATTATGGCCTATATGGAAGGCGGGGTGTTAACGGTGGAACAGACACAGGAATTTGTCAACAATAACGCCGGTGGCGAGACGGAATATGCCTATGCACTTATCCTGCAAGCCGAAGCGCGGTTGATCGGTCACATGGTCTTTCATCCCTGGTTTGCGCCGCGCACCTATGAGATCGGCTGGGTGCTTCATCCGGCCTATCATCGCCGCGGCTATGCCAGCGAGGCGGCGACGGCACTGCTGCGCTATGGCTTTGAAGAAATGCAGCTACACCGTATTATCGCCACCTGTCAGCCGGAAAATCCTGCGTCGTATGGCGTCATGGAAAAGATCGGGATGCGCCGCGAGGGTCATTTTCGCCAGTGCATCTATCGTGATGATGACACGTGGTGGGATGAATATTTCTATGCCCTATTGGCCGCAGAGTGGCATACAAGGAGAAGCTAATGGAATTGACAACCTATGGCCGGCTGGCGGCGCTCGAATACGCGCTTGACAATGAGGCGCCGCCAGCTGACTATTTTGACTTTTACTGGCAGCAGTATACTGCGGTCGGGGTGGATGGCCCGGTGCTGGAACCCATGTGCGGGGCGGGGCGCTTTTTGCTGCCTTTTCTAGTGCGCGGGGTTGAGATTGATGGCATGGACGCGTCGGAACACATGCTAACCGCTTGCCGCGACCGCTGTGCGGGCCAAGGCTTTGCGCCAAATCTTTATCACCAACTTATCCAGGAGATTGAGTTGCCGCGCCAATACGCCTACATCTTTATGCCCGACCGCGCCATTGGCTTGCTGTATGAAAAAGCAGTTGTGCAAGAGACGTTGCAGCGGCTTTATGATCATCTGCTGTCGGGTGGTGTATTGGCCGTCGATGTCCAATCCCCTGGCGCGCAGGACTTTCTAACCGGGGTGTGGCAGGGTGGCTGGACCGACCTGCCCGACGGATCGAAGTTGGTTCACACTCTTCTCTTTGAATTGGAAGAGGATAGGCGTATTTTACGGGCCATCGGCAAACATGAACGCTTTGTCAATGGCAAGTTACAGGAAGCAGAGTTGGACACCTACACGGAACGCCTCTACTTCCGCACGGAATTCAGCACTTTGTTAGAAGATGCCGGCTTTGTTGATATTGAGATGAGCCGCCCCTTTAACGATCCGAAGCCAGAGGGGCCAGGAAATATAGCGTTTGTTTGTCGGAAAAGTGAATAAGGCTATGCCTAAAATATCACAATCAAGCACCAATCAATCTACACTAGACCAAGTAATTACTACACTTGCTCAGCAAACCATCGTTGACGGTCTGATCGTCGTTGGTTCCGCCGGCAGAAAAGAGATGACGCCGGCCAGCGACTATGATCTGGTGCTGATCTTGGGCGAGATGCCCGTGCCGCTCCACACGGGCGTGACCTACATCGACGGTCGCTTCACCGATCTCGTTTTCCATACCAGTGAGCAGATTGAGCAGATCTTGGCCGCAACCACGCCCTTTGACTTCTGGGATTGGACAGGACGACTGGTGGGATGGCTGCTTGAAGGGCAGGTGTGCTTTGATCGATATAGCAGAGTTGGCGCGGCCCAAGCCAAGGCGCGCAACGGAACCTGGCTTGCGTCCGCTGATAACCAAGCTGCTTATGGCGCCTGGCAGCGGATCAACTATAATCTGGCCGTAGTGCGCCGTTACCTGAGCAGCACCGATCCAAACTATCTCGTAGCCGCCGACATGCGCATGGCGATTTATGGCCCACAGGATCTCTTCTGGAATTACTTTGCTGTGCGTGGCCTGCCGCCGGCTAGTGAGAAGCAACAGATCCATTATCTCCAGCAGCACGATCCGGCCTTCCTGGCACGTTTCAATCGTTTTTTGGCGGAGCCAAATCGTAGTGAGAAATTTCGACTTTATGAAGAATTAGCGGCAGAGGTGTTGGCGCCGGTGGGGCGGCTTTGGCAGGATGGCGAGACGGTGTTGAATCTCACCGCAGAAGTGGTGACGCCGGCAATGGAGCAGCAAGCCCTAAGTTTGTGGGAATCTCTCATCCATCCCCAAATGCTGTAGGACAGGCTGTAGAATTCTAATAGATAAGGTCGAGTGCAAGGCGAGCTATTTGCGGTTGGCCGGCCAACTCCAGCAAGTGGCTGGAACCAATTTTCGTCAATGAACAGACATCTCTTATACTTGACTCTGGTAAGGCGATTCACTATCATTTGCGAAAGGGGTAAATAATGTTTACAGGTCCACCGCGTCAAACAAGCCAGGAACGTAGACAGCGAATCGCTATGCTTGTTGAACAACTCAAAGCTGATTATGGCCCCAGAATCGTGGTCATCGGTCTTTATGGCTCAGCCGCAAATAACACAGATGGTCCTTTCTCCGATATTGAACTTTTTTGTGTTACCCAGGCAAAGAGTTTAGACAGAAAACTGGTATGGATCGATGTCCTCGGCAAAGTAGAGATCGATCTTTACGATCAAGAAGCCGTAGTGCGTAAAGCAACTAGAGTCGATGTGGACTGGCCGCGCCGGGGGAAATTTCGCGTCGCCCAATTGCTCTACGGTGATGAAAACTATTTCGCCTACCTAAAGACCTTGCCCCATTCGCCCGCAAAAGAAATTTTCGACAATGTCATGATTGAAATCATCTTGGGCCACTATGAAGCCATTGGCAAGGTGCGCAATGCGCGCGACCGTGGTGAAAGCGCTTATCTGCCGCAGCTAGCCTGTACGTTTGCCGAATTCAATGCCCTGCTCATTGGGTTAGCCCACCGCACACTCTACACCACTGGCACAAAAATGTTGGCAGAATCAATGCTGCTGCCAGACCGCCCGGCGGGCCACGATGCATTGTGCCAGATGGTGATGAGTGGGCAATTAGCTGATAGCGAAGCGGTGGCAGACGTGCTGGAGAATGCATGGATAGGCATCGGTCCTTGGGCGGAACATCAACAACTAGACATTACAGTAGGGATGTATAATCCGTATGCCGCGCAATAAGGTGGCCAGATAAACACAGAAAAAACAATGTCAACCACAACCATTCCCGTCACCACCAAAAACAACTGGTTCCAGCGCGCCGAGGTGATCCAGCGCAACCGCAAACGCCGTTGGCAACATCGCCAATTTCTGGTAGAGGGGGTGCGCGCCATCAATCAACTGCGCCGCGCACCGCAATGGCAGGTGGAAGCACTGCTCTATGCCCAGGGCAAACGGTTATCTGGCTGGGCGCAGGATGTGCTGGCGGAGATCGCCTGCCCCTATCATCTTGCCCTGACGCCCGATTTGTTGGCCGAGTTGAGTGACAAAGAGGAGACTTCGGAGGTATTGGCCATCGTCAACATGCCGATGATCGATGACCTTCCGGTCAAGCTGACCGAAAAATCGGTGGTTGTGCTCTTGGATCGCCCCGGCAACCCCGGCAATCTGGGCAGCATCATCCGTTCCTGTGACGCCTTTGGGGTGGATCATCTGGTGCTTACCGGGCATGGCGCCGATCCCTTTGACCCCGTCACTGTGCGGGCAACCGCGGGCGCCTTTTTCAATGTACCGTTGGCCCGCTTATCTGGCAATGAGACGTTGGCCACCTGGTTTGCCGCAGCGCGCCAACAGTGGCCGGAACTACAAATCATCGGGACTAGCGCCCAAGGGGATCTACCGCTGACCGCCTGTGACTTTACCCGGCCTACCATCCTTTGTCTAGGCAACGAGACGGTGGGGTTGAGCGCCTGGCTTAAGGAACAATGTGATGTGCTGGCCTATCTTCACATGCAAGGCGTGGCCTCATCACTCAATCTAGCCTGTGCCACAACTGCAATGTTGTTTGAAATTTGCCGCCAGCGTGGCCAGGCTTAAAGATCAACGCCACATTTTTCTTTCATTCTCCGTAATTTACCCTCTTGTTTTCCTTACGCAAAAATGGTATCGTAAACACAAGTTTACAAAAAACTTATCTAGCTATCATCAAACGATCATCGCATCTAGACTCTACCATTTCAACTTTTTGGAAAGGGATTTCTCTCATGCATTACCTCCGTCTTTATCTGACCGGCATCCTTCTATCCATGGCGGTGTTAACTGCCTGCCACCCGCTAGTAGCCGCCGTGCCGCAACATGGCATAACAGAGCAGGGCGCGGCAACGCACGGCGCCGAAAGCAACGCACACCAAGATCATGCAATTCACTGGAGCTATGAAGGCGAGGGCGGCCCTGACCATTGGGGCGAGCTTAACGCCGATTATACGGCCTGCGCCGATGGCGCCTCACAATCGCCCATTGATTTGAGCAATGCCGTTGGCGAAGATCTGCCCGACATTGCCTTCCATTATGGGGAAAGCGCCCTCAATATCCTCAATAACGGCCATACTGTCCAGGTCAACTATGACGAAGGCAGCTATATAGAGGTGGACGGGATGCGCTATGATCTGCTTCAGTTCCATTTTCATGCCCCCAGCGAACATACAATTAACGGCGAACAATACCCGCTGGAACTCCATTTGGTCCATCGCAATGCAGAAGGCGGCCTAGCCGTGGTGGGGGTCATGATCCAGGAAGGGGCGGAAAACCCGGCCTTTGCCGACATCATTGCCCATGCCCCGGCGGGGGAGATGGCGGTCATGACCGTTGACAATCTGATGGTCTCTGCCGAGAGCCTGCTGCCGGCAGAGCGCCTCTACTTTGCCTACAGCGGCTCCTTGACCACCCCGCCCTGCTCCGAACAGGTGAAGTGGCATGTGCTTACCACCCCGGTCGAGCTGTCCGTGGAGCAGATTGCAACGTTGGCCAATATTTTGCACAATAACTTCCGTCCAGTGCAGCCGCTCCATGATCGCACCCTCGTCGTAGATACGACTTCGGATCGTTAACAGAACTCTGTCACCAGCGGAGAGCCGTTGATTGAACAGGCGCGTTCCTCCAATAGGGCGATCGACGCAACACGTTAGTTTGCGCCTTAACATTTCGCTCCCTTTGGGGAACGCGCCTGTTCAATCGGCGCTCACCTTGAGTGTAGCCGGCGCGACGACCGCTTTGGCGGTTGGTCGGAAATAGGCCCAGAAGAGCAGCGAGCCGAACAGGGTGGCGCCGGCGCCGATGAGAAAGAGCGTAGAGTAGCCCTGGTGGACAATAATGTAGCCGCCACCAAAGGCCATAGCCGCAAAGCTGAGTCCCGCGGTCATTTCATTGATCCCCGACATAAAGGAGCGCTGTTCGGGCTTGATCATGGCCATGATATAGATCAAAAAGGAAGTGTAGCGGATTGACGAGCCGGCCATGACCCCCATATAGCCAAGCCCAGCTGCGCTCCAGTGGGGGATCAACGCCACCGGCAGCAGAAAAAAGACTGCGCTGGTTGAAGCCCAAATGACCAAATTACGATGGCCCCAACGTGCCGCCAGCATGGGCATGGTCAACACAATGGGCACGGCCAGAAGTCGCCCCAAACCAGTAATGAGCCCCAGTTGCGCCGTGGGCGCGCCCAATCCGGCATCCATATAAACATTGAAGAAGGTAGAGAGGACCGCCATGCCGGCAATCTGGAAAAGGCGCACCAATGAGATGACAATGATCAATATAATAAAGGTGCGATCTGCATTCGTCGCGAGAAATTTTCGCCAATTCAGTTGACCAAAACGCGGCACCCGAAAAAGTGTCGGGTAGGTGCGCCGCGGCTGTGGCTGGCGCGCCGGATCCGGGGGAGATGATGGGGGATGCGCTTCTTTAATCAGCGCCAACGCCGTAATCCCCAACGTGAGCGTCCCGGCGGCGAGTAACAATGGGTAGCGATAAGGCGTGGCCTCCTGCAGCGTCAGGCCCAGGTTGTGGGCAAAGAGTGCAGGCAACAGTCCGCCCACCATACTTCCCACAAAGGCAGCAGAAGAGATCATCGCTGACTGAATTGAAAAGGCATGACTTTGCTGCGCCTCCGTGGTGACGGCCATGAGAAAAGGGGCGGTGTTGACAAAATAGATGGCAATGCTACTGTGAAAGAGGATATACGCACAGAGCAACCACAGAGAACGGCTTTGGGTTGGGATGAATTCGGCCAACGCCAACGCAAAGCTGGCGGTCATCATTAAACAGAGCCCTGCGATCATCGCGCGGCGGTTGCCCAGCCGCCCCCCTAGCGCACCCGCCGGCAGACTGCACAACGCAAAGGCAAATAACCCCGCCGAATTGACCTGGCCAATAAATTCCGGCCCATAGCCCAGACGCAGCAGAAAGAGGTTAAAGACGACCGCATAGATGCCGCCGTCAATTGTAAAGCCAACCAGACTCATCGCCAGAAAATAGAGCCACACATTGCGCCGAAAGGTGCGCAATGTCGTCAAATAAGAGACAAGCATGAATTGTGATTCCTGTTTCTGTTATTGTGTTGCGTGTTGCGTGGCTGCAATGTAAATGACTCACGCCCCAGATTCTTTCATCACACCTGCTCGCAAGATGTGATACCAGGTTCTCTCATCACACCTGCTCGCAAGGTGTGATACCAGGGTCCCCGCATCAAGCGAAGGAATCGTGGGGTACACAACACAACAACGGGGCCCAGTGGGCTCCCCGGTTGCAACGGATTTGTGCCGTCGTGAGACAAAATTTCTGGATAAATCGCTCACGCTTCCTTCAGCAATCTTCATTATGTGCGACAATTTCACCATTCCGATAGCAAATCCGTTGCCGCCTACATCAGTTGTTGTGGCTTCGCTTGATGCGCATGGGCTGCAATCCGCACCTACGTCTTGTTAACCACAGGAAATCTCGAAGAGCCGAAGCTCCTATTCCGAAAATAGAGACCTCCCACAACGATTTGCCCACGCACCCTGAGCATATCGAAGGGTGCGTGGGGCAATCCGTTACGCACGGATCGCTTCGCGGAAAGGTGACTCTGTCGGGGTTTCGGTGAATTGCAGCGCGTGGAGACGACGGTAGAGGCCAGCTTGCGCCAGTAGTGCTTCGTGATTGCCACTTTCGACAATGCGCCCCTGATCGAGCACCAAGATGCGGTTGGCGCGTTGGATGGTGGAAAGGCGATGGGCAATGACAAAGGAAGTGCGCCCTTCCATGAGTCGCTCCAAGGCCGCCTGCACCCAACGCTCCGACTCGGTGTCGAGGGCTGAGGTGGCTTCGTCCAGGATGAGGATGCGCGGATCTTTGAGCAGCGCCCGCGCGATTGCCACGCGTTGGCGCTGTCCTGCCGACAGTTTGACGCCCCGTTCGCCCACAATGGTCGCATAGCCTCTTGGCAGTTGACTGATAAAGTCGTGGGCAAAGGCGGCAATGGCGGCCGCTTCGATCTCCTGGTCAGAGGCATTGAGGCGACCATAGGCAATATTTTCGCGCACTGTACCGCCAAAAAGGAACGTTTCTTGGGGCACCAGACCGATCTGGCTGCGCAGATCGTGAAGCGCCAACTGGCGAATATCTTGACCATCAATGGCAATGTAGCCACCGGTCGGATCATAGAAACGGGGAATTAGATTGACCAGCGTGCTCTTGCCGGCGCCGCTATAGCCAACCAAGGCGACGACTTCGCCGGGCTCCGCCACCAAGTTGATGCCTTGTAACACGACCGGCAATTCATCTTCATTGCTATCTTGGTAGCGGAAGTTGACGTCGACAAAATGCACCTGCCCCTGAGATGGTCTCTTTGGCGCACCATTCTGATGCAGGAATGATGCTTTTGCAGGCTGAGTAGCTACCGCAACTGGCGTCATGGCGGCGGCGGTGAGCCCTGGCTCAACTTCAGCATCAATAATTTCAAAGACCCGTTGCGAGGCGCCTGCCGCCTCTTGCAACTTGCTCCACAGGTTGGCCGATTCGGCCATTGGGCCAGAGACAAAGATCATGTAGAAGAGATAGGCGACCAACTCGCCCGGGGTCATCTGACCGGCAATCACCTGACGACCGCCATACCAGAGCAAAATACAGATTGCGCCAAAGCCGAGCAGCGCGATGAGCGGCACAAAGATCGATCGTTGGCGTGCACGCTCCAGTGCCACGGCAAAGTTGGCCTCAATTGCGGCGCTGTAACGCTGCATCTCAAATTGCTCACGTACAAAGGATTTGACCACACGCACACCGCTCAGCATCTCTTCCAGCACCACCGTGGCATCGGCTTGGCGGTCTTGTGCCGTGGTGGACAAGGTTTTGATACGTTTGCCATAGACGATAGCCACCAGCATAAGGGGTGGTATCAACACCAGGATGATCAAGGTTAGTTGCCAATTGAACCAGAGCATTACGCCCAGCCCACCCAAGACGGTGAGCAACTGGCGCATGAGGCTCACTGGTGCGTCCACCAGGGCATTTTGCAGCATGGTGACGTCATTGCTCACCCGCGAAACCAGGTCGCCGACGCGCCGGTCGGTAAAGAAGCGCAGGGGAAGTTGCAAAAGCTGGTGGTGGATCGACAGCCGGAGATCGGCAATCGCGCGCTGTGCAACAAATTGTAGCAGAAAGCGATAGCTAAATGACACCACCGCCTGAATGATAAAGAGAATCACCAAAGCCAGGGTAATGCGATTGAGTTCGCCATAATCGCGTTGGACAAAGACCGAATCGACCAGCCGTTGGATGGCATACGGCAGGGTTAGGGTAATCAAGCTACTCAGCATCAACCCTACAAGCGCACCCACCGCGCGCGGCCCATAGGGGCGAATATAGGTGTAAAGACGACGAAGTTCAGACAAGGGTAACTCCAATTCAATGCCAAAATCTAACATAAAAATCATACTGTTCTGATTATACAACGTTTCTCTTCGCCTAGCATGATGGCGTATGTTGTGTGTTGCGTCTTCTGTGCATCACGTAGACAATGTTTATGTCTGCGGCGGGTGATCTGCGGGGCACCACTTATACCGAAGTCTAGTCTCAAGGCGCGCAACACGCAATACGCAACACGCAATACGCAACACGAATACGGCCAGTCCTATTGCGGTCCTCCAGACGTATCTTTATACCACCATACCCGCAAGGACGCATTGCCGGTGCGCTCATAGTACTCAATGCGGATGGTGTGTGTGTCGGCGCCAACGCCGTAAAACCGGTTGGTGACATCGCTATAACCATCATGCCAGCTATCGAGCACAAGTTGGTTATTCAGCCAGACGCGAACCCCATCATCGGCCGTGGCGCGGAAAACATAGGCGCCATAGTCAAAGCGGAAGCGTCCAGTCCAGCGCGCTGACCAATTATCAGCCGGGATGCGCGCCGGAAAGGGCGAAGCGGTTTGCCAATCATGATCAAGCGGAATGGTGGCGCGCGCTTCGGCTTGGGTGAAGACAGGCGTCCCAAGCAAATCGGTATTGGCGAAGTACTCGGCCGTCCAATCGGGGGCCGCGGTAATATAGTCTGTTGTAAAACGGAACTGCGCCAGACCATTTGCTTCATAATATTCAATTCTGAGCGTGTGAACGCCGTTGAGATCGCGTTCAACCGTGTAGGTGCGGCCGGTTGCGCCATGCCATTCGTCTAAAATCAATTCCCCATCCAGCCAGAAGCGGACACCATCATCGGCGGTAACCGAAAAGCGATAGTAGCCATCCGTAAAGGACAAAATACGTTCAAAGCGCGCCGAGAACCCATCGACCGGCAGTTCCGCGGCTGGTGCACCAGAGCCCCAGTTAAAATCCAGATTAGAATAATCACGGATAACAGTGGGTGTTCCTTGTAAATTCCAGTTGGGGAAGAATTCTGCCCGCCAGGCCAATATCGGCGCGGGGGTAGGCGTCAGCGTGGGAATCGGCAAAGAAGTCGCGGTGGCGGTCGGTGTTGGCGTACCCACCACGGTAACTTGGGGTTCTGTGATTGGTACACTGTTGACATCGCCTTGGATACGTACGAGTTGTTGGTCGATCCAGCCGTTCAAGCCGTCGGTACAACGCAACTCCACCCAGGTGTTGAGCCGATTGCGACCGATGATGGTGCACGATTGGCCGCGCGTCACCTGTCCTGTGCGTGTATAGGCAGAAGCCGGTCCGGCATAGAGATTGACTAGTGCATAGGTCACCTGCGCAACCGGCGCGCTGGGTGTTGTTGTCGTAGCATTACGATTCACAGGCTCAATTGAGCTGACAACAATGAGTGTCAACTCAACCTCATTAGCGATGTGATAGAGTGTGCCCCACACTTTTACCGCAATCGGCGGCTGCTGCTCGCGCAAAGCGTCGATCTGCTGTTCCAGGCTTTGGGTTGAGCCAGTGAGCCCGTAGGCAATATTGTCATAGGTCAACAAAAAATTGCCAAAGGTATGGCCGGTAGCCGGATGTAACTGCCCCAGGAGCTCTACCACCGGACCGATGGCTTGGCCCGTGACTGCCACGGTCGTGCGTGTTTCTACATCGGACACGACCGGCAGATAAACTTCTATGACAACCGGCGTCGCGGATGGCGTGGCGGTCTGCGCCCACAGGGGTAGCGGTGCTACATAGTTTAATAGCATAACAACCAGCAGGCTAACACTTTTCCACAGTCGGTGCAGCCCGTAAGCAGATTTGGTGCGATGGCAAGATGAAGGGATCAGCATAAATTGACACCTGTCACTAAAAATACGATAGCATGATTTGACTATAGATATTGATGAGGTGGTTGTGCTCTCCTGCCATTATACCACTTTGTTGGCGCTTCGCCCCATTTGTGGTACGCATCCCCCTGCAAAAGTGAGATTGCGGGGATCTTCTATTTCGTAGTAAAATAGAAAAGCTGGTAAGATAATATCTATAGTAACAATTAGTTTAGCTAGCATAGTGGTTGAACCAGTATAGAGTTGAACTAGTAGTATGAGGTTGAACCCATATGGGGTTGAGCCATGATGGCTAAACGATCAAAGTAAAAATCGCACTTGCACAAATCGATACTATCTGCTTTAGGAGGCCTGACTAATGAGTGGTACAACTAACGGCGCCAACGGCTACAAGGTAATTGGCACTCGTCCCATCCGCCATGATGGTGTAGACAAAGTGACCGGGCGCGCGCTCTATGCCAACGATATTCACCTGCCCAACATGTTGCACGGGAAGGTGTTGCGCAGCCCCCATGCCCATGCCCGCATTCTTTCGATCGACACCAGCGCAGCCGAAGCCTATCCTGGTGTTGCTGCCGTGGTTACACGCGATGACTTTGGCGATGTGGCAGACAAAATCCAGGAAATGGGTGAAGATTCGGCCAATCTGCGCGAACTGCGCGATAACATTATCGCCCATGATAAGGTGCTCTATCACGGTCATCCAGTGGCTGCAGTGGCTGCGACCAGCCCCCATATTGCCGAAGAAGCGCTGGCGTTGATCAAGGTTGAATACGAAGTGTTGCCGCCAGTATTGGACGCCAAGGCCGCAATGGCTGAGGACGCCCCCATTTTGCATGAGTCGCTGCGCACTGATGAATTGGGCAAGAAGGGTGATAAACCAACCAATGTCGCCAAGCATTTCCAACATGCCCGTGGCGATGTCGCCAAAGGCTTTGCCGAGGCTGACGTGATTGTCGAACGTGAGTTCAAGACCGAAATGGTTCACCAGGGTTATCTGGAACCTCACTGCTCCACCAGCATGTGGCGCGAGGATGGCCATATCCTTTGTTGGACCAGCACCCAAGGCGCCTTCCAGATTCGTGATCAGGTCGCCGAGCTGTTAGGGGTGCCGGTCTCTATGGTGCGTGTCACCCCCACCGAAATTGGTGGCGGCTTTGGTGGTAAATTCACGGCTTATGGCGACGTGCCCGGCGCAATGCTTTCCAAGAAGAGCGGTCATCGTCCGGTTAAGATTGCCATGTCACGCACGGAAGTCTTGCAATCTACCGGTCCCACCTCCGGCTCGTACATTCGGGTCAAGATTGGCGCCAACAAACAGGGTGTCATTACTGCCGCCGAGGCTGAATTGATCTACGAAGCGGGCGCCTATCCTGGCTCGCCGGTCGGCGCCGGCGCCGGTGTAATTCTCTCCCCCTACCGTCTGGAAAATGTAAAAATTGACGGTTATGACGTGGTTGTAAACCGGCCCAAAACGGGCGCCTATCGTGCGCCGGGTGGCACCAACGCGGCCTTTGCGTCGGAGTCGGTGCTCAACGAAATAGCCGAGAAATTGGGCATTGACCCATTGGAATTCCGCCGCATCAATGGTGCGGTGGAAGGCGACCGCCGGCCAGATGGCCCGGTCTACAGCCGCATTGGCTATGTAGAGACGGTCGAAGCTGCGCTCAATCATCCGCACTACAAGGCGCCATTGGAAGGCAAGAACCGTGGCCGTGGCGTTGCTTCCGGCTTTTGGTTTAACGGCGCCGGTCCTTCCAGCGTGACGGCAATCCTCAACGCCGATGGCAAAGTTCACCTGGTGGAAGGCTCCACCGACATCGGTGGTACGCGCGCTTCTGCTTCGATGATGTTGGCGGAAACCTTGGGCATTGCCGCCGAAGACATTAATCCCGAAGTGGTCGACACCGACACTATCGGCTATACCGGTGGCACCGGCGGTAGCAGTGTGACTCATAAGATTGGCATCACCACCCACAAGGTCGGTCTGAAGCTGCTTGAACTGATGACCGCGCGGTTAGCTGAGCACTGGGAGACTGATGCCGGCATGATTACCTACGAGAACGGCACCTTCTCGACCAACGGGCACAGCCTAAGCTTCAAAGACGCGGCGGCCGAAGTGACCCATGATGGCCCCCTCATGGCCAGTGTTTCAGAGAATACCCGAGGCGCCGGCCCCGGCTTCGCCACCCACATTGTCGATGTCGAAGTCGATCCGGAGACGGGCAAGGTAACTATCCTGCGCTATACGGCGGTGCAAGATGTGGGCCATGCGATCCATCCCAGCTACGCTGAAGGGCAGATCCAAGGTGGCGTGGCGCAGGGCGTGGGCTGGGCGCTCAACGAAGAGTACTTCTATAACAAGGATGGACTCTTGGTCAACGCCTCCCTCCTCGATTATCGCATGCCGACGGCGCTCGACCTGCCGATGATTGAGACAGTCATGGTAGAGGTCGCCAATCCGAACCATCCCTTTGGCGTCCGTGGTGTAGGCGAGGTGCCGATTGTGCCGCCCGGCGCCGCGTTGGCCCAGGCCATCTACAAAGCCACCGGTCTGCGCATGACCGAAATGCCCATGAATCCTGGTAAGGTTGCGCTAGCGTTGGCTGCGCAGTAAAGCAGTAAGTCAGTGGACCAGTAGGCTAGTTGATTGTGAATTGCTGGTCTAAAATTATAAAGTTTACGCGGATTTCGGTGGGGTCAAAATAATCCCGGAATCTCCAAAAGATTCCGGGATTATTTTGACGGCTTATGTGTCAGCCCCTCTAAATTCGCATAGAGTTGTTTTTGACAATGCCCGGTCACTGCGCCGGGCATTGTTCTACTTCTCCTTCCACTGTGCCCCCGCTGCATAATCGCATTAAGTGAGGCGGCTATGAACCACGAACATGAACAACAAATGGCCGCGGCCATTGCCCAATTACCCCGTGTGCGCTTGGGGGTGATGGCCACGCCCCTGGAGCATTTACCTCGGCTAAGCGCCGCCTTAGGCGGCCCACCCATCTATATCAAACGGGATGATCTCACTGGCTTGGCCTTTGGCGGCAACAAGACGCGTATGTTGGAATTTAGTATGGCTGACGCCCAGGCCAATGGCGCTGAGGTGATCGTCTTTGGCGCGGCGGTGCAGTCCAACTACTGTCGCCAACTAGCCGCCGCCTGCGCCAAATTGGGCATTGAACTCTATCTGATTTTGCGCAGTGAACGGCCCATCGATCAGGAAGAGATCCAAGGCAATCAACTGTTGCAGCGCCTCTTTGGCGCCCATGTGACTATTTTGCCCCATAATGACCGCACCCAACAACAGCAGGCCATTGCCGCCAAAGCCGAAGCGTTGCGCCGCGCCGGCAAGCGGGTCTATGTCCCGCGCCAACCCGCCACCGTTGATCTGGATGTAATCGCCTATGCTGAATCGGCGTTGGAGATTGCGCGTCAATGTGGCGAAGCAGGCATTGCGCCCGCCTATCTCTATGCCACAGCTTATGACACCACCCAAGCTGGGCTGGTGCTGGGCATGAAATATCTGCAAAGCGGCATCCATGTGCGTGGGATTACGCCCTTGGGCGCGCCCCAAGCGCAGCGTATCCAACGCATGGTGGAGATGACCAACCAGGCCGCAGAACGGCTGGGTTTACTCCTTGAGGTCAGCGCCGACGACTTCGATAACGATGACAGCTTTATCGGTGAGCGCTACGGCATCCCCACGCCAGCCGGCCTTGAAGCGCTCCATCTCCTGGCCCAAACAGAAGGCATTCTGCTTGACCCTGTCTACACCAGCAAGGGAATGTCGGCGCTGATTGCCCACATTCGCACCGGTAAGCTAGACCCGCAACAGCCGGTGCTCTTTTTGCACACGGGAGGCGCGCCGGCATTGTTTGGCTATGCTCAAGAAGTGCTGGCGTAAGTTAGGTAGATAAGTGAAGGATGCTATGCAACTACTGATTACCGCCGCGGCTGCGCCTTTGGCACAGACATTGGCCGCAGGATTAGGCAAAGAACATCAGGTGCGTTTGACGGAGCGTCTCCCGGTTCCCGGTGTGGCGAATCTGGCGGTGAGTCCACTTGGCCCAGATTTGTCCACCAATTTGCTGGTGCGCGGGTTGGAGGCCATTGTCCATGTCGCCGCGCCACTGCCCACCGATAGTGACGAGCAACAGCTCGACTATCTGACCCGCTGCACCTATAATCTGTGTCTGGCCGCGGCCACAGAAGGGGTCAAACGGCTGATTTATCTAAGCACGCTCGATCTCATGACCGCGTATGACCCCAACTATATCGTCACCGAACGGTGGCGACCCTTGCCCACGCCAACTGCGCCGGTGTTGGCCAAACATTTGGGTGAGTACACATGTCGTGAGTTTGCTCGTGAACACAAACTGGAGGTGGTTGTGTTGCGGTTGGGCAAGGTGGGGGATACAGCCGCTGGCGCTGACCAACCGGCGGATCCGCTGTGGGTAGATGAGCAAGATGTGGTACAAGCGGTCAGGTTAGCCTTGGCGGCTGAGTTGCCCCGCTGGTCGGTGCTACATATTCAGGCCGAAGGGCCGCAAGCCCGCTTCCCCGTGACGACGGCAAAACGGCTCTTAGGACTTGATCCATCATCCTATAATTGAGGTAGACCATGAACGTTCTGATCTTAGGCGGCGCGGGTATGTTAGGGCCCTACGTTGTCCCAGCTTTACACCAAGAGTATGATCTGCTGGTCACCGACATTCAACCATTGGAGATTGACTTCCGCGGTGAATTCCGTCAGGTTGATGTGTCCAATTTTGAGCAAGTTTTGGCCGCGGCGACGGGCATGGATGCCATTATCAACCTCTCGGTTTTGCGCCAGGATCGTCAGTTGGCCTTTGATGTCAACACCCTGGGTTGCTACAACATGATGCGTGCGGCGGTGGCGCATGGGATTCAACGCGTGATCAACACAGGGCCCCACTTCACCATTGCCGGGCCTACCTATGAACTCTTTGATTATGATCTACACGCCGACATCCCGCCCCAACCGGGCACGAATCTCTACGCCTTGACGAAATCACTTGGGCAGGAGATCTGCCGCGTCTTTACCCAAGCCCATGCTATTTTTGTACAGACCTATCTCTTTTACAATTTCCGAGATCCGGCGGATCTGCACCCAGGACAGGAAGTGCGCCCCTTTGCCATTTCCTGGCAGAATGCGGCGCAAATTTTCCGTCTGGGTTTAGAGATCCCCCTAGACCAGCTTCCCTCGCGCTGCGAAATCTTTAACATCTTCACCGATATGCCCCACAGCCAATTTAATAACGACAAGGCCAAGCGCATTTTGGGCTTTGAGCCCTGGCGCGACATTGAACAGTTATGGCAAAAGGAAGTTACGCATGGCTAATGCTTTTGCATCCCCAGAGGAATGTCGTCCGCTTTATGAACGCATGGCGCAGTTAAAAGAGTTAGCTCCTTGGGAGTGGATGATGGAGACGGATATCTTTGGCGTACAAGGTGTCGGCGCGCCAGAGCCGGATTATGTGAGTGTTATGGGGATGCGGGGCGAACACTTTGCCATAAGTCTCTATCTAGGTAATCAAGCGCTCTTGCAATTCTGGCATTTTGAGGAGAACCAGGAGAAAATGCAGGCCGAAGATCTGCTGCTGATTCCACAGTTACAGGCGTCCTTTGAGGATCGGAATCAATTGACCCAACAGGATCGAGATCAACTGAAAGCACTTGGTTTGAAGTATCGGGGACGCCATGCCTGGCCCATGATACGCAGCTTCCGCCCTGGTTTTCTGCCTTGGTATGTAGAAAGCGCCGAAGTCGTCCGTCTGACTCAAGCGGTCGAGCAACTTTTGGATGTCGCCCCCGCTTTAAGGCCGATCGCGACCTCTTCTATGGCGTTGGCGACAAGCGCATCTTTGTGCGCGTGGCAGAAGAGCAGGAGCAGCAGGTGCGCTGGCAGGATAAGGCACAGGAGATTGCGGAACCGACGTCCACCACGCTGCAACTGGAGATGGATATGCAAGTATTAGCCCAAGCGCAACGTCTACCAAAGGTGACCAATAAGTTAGAAGTTGCTCTCTTTTTGATGCCGGCGCCGGTGCAAGAGCAGGGCGAACGCCCCTATTTTCCCTACAATTTGCTCTTTGTCGAGAGCGAATCCCGTATGGTGGTAAGCACTGAAGTGCTGGCGCCGCTGCCCTCGTTAGAGGCAATGTGGGCGCGCGTGCCGCTGACAGTAGTACAAAAATTGTTGGAGATCGGGGTCATGCCCCAAGAGATTGATGTTAGCTCCCCTCAATTGCAACACCTGTTAGGGACATTGCAACCAGATCTCGGTTTTCAGGTAAAGCGAAAACGGCGTTTACCGGCGCTTGACCAAGCACGGCGCGCGATGGAACGCTTTATGCGACAAATGTAATCGACTGTAGTTGACAAAAGTTATTTCCAGCAAGTGGTTCTATAGGAAAAGAGGAGGAAGTTATGGCGTTTGGCGCAGGTAAGTATACCTATGAAGTGATCCCCAATTTTGGCAAGTTGCCCAGCGGCTGGCGTTGGGGTTGGATTCCCGCGGTGGCGTGTGATTCCAAGGATAATGTCTTTGTCTACTCGCGCAGCGAACATCCGTTGGTCATCTTTGATCGCGATGGCAACTTTCTCGACTCCTGGGGCGAGGATGTGTTGCAGGATGCCCACGGCATCTGGATCGATGGGGAAGACAATGTCTGGTGCACGGAACGGGAGACTCACTGTATACGCAAGTTTAATCATAGAGGCGAATTGGTCATGACGATCGGCACGCCGGGTGTCCAAGGCGCCAACGATGGTGATCCTTTTCGGCTGCCCACGGATCTGGCGATTGCATCCGACGGGACGCTCTTTATCACCGATGGCTATGGCAATGCCCGCGTCCACAAATACACCGCCAATGGTCAATTGATCAAATCGTGGGGCGCCTGGGGCGAAGGGCCGGGGCAATTCCAACTTTCCCACTGTGTGCGCGTAGATAAAGAAGATCGGCTATGGGTCTGCGACCGCACCAACAACCGGATCCAGATCTTCGACACCGAAGGTAATTTCCTTTCGGAATGGACCGGGCTCTATCATCCCGACACGATCTACTTTGACCCCACTGCCGATGTGATCTATATTGCCGAGTTGGACCAACAGGTGAGTATCTACACCTTGGAACGTGAGTTGCTGACCCAATGGGGCGGTCGGGTGAAAAGTGAGAGGCCGGGTGAATTTATTGCCTGTCCGCATGGCATTTGGGCTGACTCACGCGGTGACCTCTACGTGGGTGAAGTGCAGGCAGATGGCCGATTGCAGAAGTTTGTACGCGTTTAAAGATCCGCGTCCTAGCACCTCCACACGGGAGCGCCCGGTAGACGCTCTGCATCTGGACGCAGAGCGTTGTAACGAGAATTACAAGACAATGAGAGAATGGGTCATGGCAGATTTTTCAGCAGTACAAGCGTTAACGTTCGACCTCTTTGGCACGATCCTGGATCTGGGCGGCAGCTTAATCCCGCCGCTGCGACCATTTTTGCAGGAGAAGAACGCGACTTTGAGTGCCGAAGCGTTTTGGGCGCAGTGGCGCTATCGCCAACGGATCGAACAGTACCAGGATACAATCATGATGTTGGGCCACAGTGGCTATCAGGAAGTGGCCCGGCGCGCCTTTGTCTATGTCCTGCGCAACAACCGGATTGAGACGACTGCCGACGAAGTGGCCGCGTTTATGCGCAATTGGCAACAACTATCATCCTTCCCAGAAGTTACACCGGCATTGGCGCGCTTGCGCAGCCGTTATAAGTTGGTTGTACTCTCGAACGGCGAACCGGACTTCCTGCAACATCTGGCTGCCAACCGGGTGCAGTGGGCCTTTGATGATATTTTTTCGGTAAATACCGTGGGTGCATTTAAGCCCCATCCCGCCGTCTACCGCCGCGCCGCCTTGCATTTGGAATTGGCGGTGGGGCAATGTCTCATGGTCTCGGCCAACGCCTTTGACACCGTGGGCGCGCGCTCCTGTGGCTTCCGCGCGGTCTATGTCAATCGGTACAACCTGCCGGTGGAGGATCATCCTTATCAACCAGATCAGATTGTCGGCAATTTTACTGAGTTGGCCGATTGTTTATTGGCGGGCTAGAAGAGCATAAACAGATAAGGGCAACCCTATGACCGAAGTTTACAAAGTAGCTGTCATCGGCGCGGGCATGGGCGGCAAACTCAGCATGAAGGCGGCTGCCGCGTCAGCGCGCTTTCAGTTGGTGGCTGTGGCCGACTGGCGGGAGGAGGCGCGCCATGAAGCCGAAGCGCTCTATCCTGGCATCCGCACCTTTGCCACGCATGAAGCGTTATTCGCGGCCATGCCCCTTGATGTGGTCTGTGTCTCCACCTGGCCACCTAGCCATTTGGCTGTAACCGAGGCAGCCCTCGCCATGCCCCTCAAAGGCATTTTGGTTGAGAAACCGTTGGCGGATAACACGGCGGATGGGGCGCAACTCCTGCGCCTGATTCAGGCGCGCCGTTTGCCGATGGTGACGCCCCATGGCTTGCTGGTCGCGGAGCACGTGCAGCAGCTTATGGCGCGTGTCCAACAGGGCGAAATCGGCGAACTCAAGTTGATTGAGATCCAGTGTAGCGGCTGGGATATTATTAACGCCGGCATTCATTGGCTCAATTTTGTCGTGGTGCTGACCCAACAGGCGCCGGTTGACTATGTGCTGGCCACTTGTGATGCCACGACGCGCACCTACCGCGATGGCATGCAGGTGGAAACCCTAGCCGTCACCTATATCCAGTTTCAGAGCGGCTTGCGCGTAGTTATGAATACCGGCGATTATGTCAAAAGCAGTGAACCAGGCGAAAATACCCTCTTCCGGCTGATCGGGACCCAGGGAACGCTGGACTTCTACGCCTGGAAGCCATGTTATCGTCTGTGTAATGGCGCTTTCCCGCAGGGCAAATTGATTGAGGTGGACCCTGGCCCACGTTCTGCCCACCAGAAGTATCTGGAGCTGCTCGCCGACCAGATCGAAGGCAACACCCCCGACTATCGCTGGCCCCAGGCATCGTTAGCTGCACTAGAGTTGTGTGAAGCGGCCTACCGCTCGAATCATGATCGGGTGGCCGTCCCACTGCCATTCGCGCCATTTAAATCACCGCAAGCGCAGGTGTGGGAGCCAGGCAAACCTTACAGTGGCCAAGGCGGTGGACGGGATGGTCGCCGTCTTCCGCAGTAACTGTCACAATGGTTAACGCTGAATGGTTAATTATTAACCATTCAGCGTTAACCACTGTTAAGAATTTTACAGAACTGCCTGATCTGTTATGATCAATGGCTAACAAGATCAAGGCGCCGTTCCTTATCGATTTGCTGCATATCTTCATTGCCTGGCGACAAAGGGGGCAACGCTGCTACAGAGTGCGTTTTTCTGGATGATAGATGAATGTTGGACCTACCTGCAACAACCTTGGCTACAATGCCTCACGGCGCTACCATCAGCGATGCACGCCAGCCGGACTATCCGCTGATCTATGTCAACAGTGGTTTTGAGCAACTTACCGGCTATTCTGCGCAGGAGGTCCTTGGGCGGAACTGTCGCTTTTTGCAAGGGGAGGATCGGGAGCAGGAAGGGCGCACTCAGGTGCGACAGACCCTGCTAAAAGGGCAATCACGCCGGGTTGTCTTCCACAACTATCGTAAAGATGGTCTCCTCTTTTGGAATGAGCTAACCCTTTATCCCCTTTGGGACGCGGCCGGCGCACTAACCCATTACGTAGGCATCCAATATGATATTACGGAAATTATTCAGAAAAGTCTACGTCTGGTTCATGCCGAACGCACAGCTGCGCAGGAAGCAGCCGATCATGCTCGTGCGATGACGCTGCTTAATGAGATGAGCCGGGAGCTAAATCTATCCGTCGCTGAAACAGATGTTTTTCGAGTTGCGGCGCATTACATCCCGCTAATTGTTGCGGCTGATTGCGCCAGCATCGCACTATTAGACGACGCGAAGGATCAGGTTGAGCTTATTTCCTTGACGGGTGACACGAGCGCTCCGGCACAGGGGCAACGTTTCCCACTGCACGCTACGGATGTTGTGCAAGCAATCCACACCAAAGCGCTTTTGACTCAACTCAATGTGCAGGACGATTCATTGGGAGCCATGCGCGCGAAGATGAATGCGCCGCTAATCACAAGTGGCCAGACAATTGGCGCCCTAAGTGTAGCTTCTATCCAACCTGATGCTTTTACCGAACGAGATGGGCGCCGACTTGAGCAGATTGCCAGCTTAGTGGCATCGAATCTAGAAAGTCGCCGCCTTTTCGCCCAAACGCAACAGGCCTTAGCTGAATCCAAAGCAATGTTGCAACAACTGACGGAGGCCCAGTCACAACTCATTGCAGCCGAAAAGATGGCCGCCTTGGGTCGATTGGTGGCTGGGTTGGCCCATGAAATTAACACCCCCATCGGGATCGCAGTCACGGCAGCCTCACTTTGGGAAGATGAGACCAAGCAACTGACGCAGCGCTACCAACAGGGTCAACTGACACGGGCCGATCTGGAGGGCTTTCTGACCACGATCAATGAATGTGGCCGCTTGATCTCCAACAATCTTGGCCGTGCCGCGGATCTAATCCAGAGCTTCAAACAGGTTGCGGTCGATCAAACTAGCGACGTGTTGCGCCGTTTCACGCTCAAGGAGTATCTGAGCGAGGTGCTTGCCAGCCTGGCGCCCGAATTGCGTCGTACACACCTAGCCCTGGTGCTGGAAATTGATGAAGAACTTGTATTGGAAAGTTATCCCGGCGCACTTGCCCAGATTATCACCAGCCTGGTCATGAATTCGTTGGCTCATGCCTATGAACCCAATACCCAAGGCGCCCTTACGATTCACGGCACACGCATTGAACAAATGGTCACCATTACCTATGCTGACGACGGCAAAGGCATCCCTGATGAGCATCTGTCTAAGATCTTTGAACCATTTTTTACCACGCGCCGTGGACAGGGAGGCAGTGGATTGGGGCTGCACATCGTCTACAACCTGGTTACGCAACGGTTAAGAGGTTCGATCCGCTGTCAAAGCCAGCTAGGGGCGGGAACCCAATTTTTCATTACCTTGCCGCTTAGCGCCTCGACCGGTTCAGGCGCCTACCCAAAGGAGTATAATTATGCAATTTGAAACCGCCTTTACAATGGATACCTCCAGCATTAAATATGGCCCCGGTGTCACGCACGAAATTGGCTTCGATATGGCGACGTTGGGCGCCAAGCGCGTTATGGTGGTCACCGATCCGCGGGTAGCAAAGCTGGAACCGGTGGCGGTCGTGTTGGCGGCGTTGCGCCAAGCAGGGCTTGATGCCGTGCTCTATGATCAGAGCCGGGTTGAGCCGACCGACCAATCCTTTAAGGAGGCGATCCGCTTTGCGACAGAAGGTCACTTTGACGGCTATGTGGCGGTCGGTGGCGGTTCGAGCATGGACACGGCCAAAGCCGCCAACCTCTACGCCACCTATCCCGCTGATTTTCTCACCTATGTCAACCCGCCCATCGGTCAGGGCCAGCCGGTGCCGGGCCGTTTGATGCCCCTGATTGCTGTGCCGACAACGGCGGGCACCGGCAGCGAGACGACCGGTGTTGCTATCTTTGATCTAGTGGAGATGCATGCCAAGACCGGTATTGCCCATCGCGCGCTGCGCCCGGTCATGGGCATCATCGATCCCAACAACACGCGCACCTTGCCCAAAATGGCCGCCGCCTGTAGTGCGCTCGATGTTTTGAGCCATGCGCTGGAATCACTGACCGCCATGCCCTTTAGCCAACGGCCCGCGCCAGAGCATCCCAAACTGCGACCGGCCTACCAGGGCGCTAATCCTATCAGTGACATCTGGGCGACTAAGGCAATTCAAGTCGTCGCCGCCAATCTCTTGCCGGCGGTTGACGACCCGGAGGATGATGAGGCGCGCGGGCAAATGTTACTGGCGGCAGCCTTTGCCGGCATTGGCTTTGGCAATGCCGGTGTCCATCTGCCGCATGGCATGTCCTACCCTGTCTCCGGCATGGTGCGCGACTATGTGCCGCCCGGCTATCCCACCGATCATCCGATTGTGCCGCATGGCATGTCGGTGATCCTCCACGCGCCAGCGGTCTTCCGCTGGACGGCGCCGACCAATCCGGCGTTACACCTACATGCGGCGAGCCTTATGGGCGCGGAGACACGCGACGCCGCGCCCGAAGATGCCGGGACGATTTTGGCTGACGCGATTGTAGACATTATGCGCAAAACGGGCATGCCCAATGGCCTCGCCGCCATTGGTTTTAGTGAAGCGGATGTGGACAAATTGGTGGAAGGCACGCTGCCACAACATCGGGTGACCAAGCTGGCGCCCAAGCCGGCCGGCCCCGACGACCTGCGCCAACTTTTCCTCAATTCGATGCGCTGTTGGTAAAACTAGAACGCTCATATGGGCGAAGAGGTGAAATCGCCGTGAGCGCCAGAGGAAAATTGAGCGATTTCACCCGCAGAGCTAGATGAGCCAAATTAGACTATGATGACACAACCCTTTGTCCATTCAGAAGGAACATTGACAGTGCATGATGGTGTGGCGCTCTATACGCAGGCTTGGCGCGCGCCGGAGCCCAAAGCAACGGTGATCCTTGTCCACGGCATTGCTGAGCATAGCGCACGCTATCGCCATGTCGGCGCGTATTTAGCCAGCCAGGGCTATACGGTGCAGACCCTGGACTTGCGGGGCCATGGCCGGTCGCCGGGCAAGCGGCTGTTGGTGCGCCATTTAGACGAACACCGGGACGATGTTGCAACCTTGCTTGCGCGTGTACGGCAAGAAGAACCGGACCGCCCGCTTTTTCTCTTAGGCCACAGCATGGGCGGCTTGATCGTCACCTATTATGTCCTAACGCAGCCTCCCGCGGTAGACGGCGTGATCTTAAGCGCACCAGCCCTACAATTGGACAATGTGTCACCGCTCCTGATTGCAGTGGGTCGCGTCATTGCCAAAGTGGCCCCGGCGCTGCCCATGACCAAGCTGGAAATCGCCGCCATCTCGCGCGACCCTGCCGTGGTGGCAGAAAATGAGCAAGATCCCTTAGTTTACCACGGTGGAATTCCGGCGGCGGCGGGTTTGGCGCTGATCGAAGGGGCGGCGTATGTGCAGGTCCATATGGAAGAGCTTGCGCTTCCGCTGCTCATTTTGCAAGGCGAGGCGGATCGGCTGGTGAGCCCCGAAGGCAGCAAGCAACTCTATGCCCGCGCCCAGTCCAGGGACAAAAGCTTAAAACTTTACGCAGGACTCTACCACGAACTGCTCAACGAGCCGGAAAAGCAGCAGATTCTCGACGAGATTTGCACCTGGCTGGAGGCAAGGGTTAGAGGCGGACAGGAGTAGTTAAATGGTGATTGGTGATTGGTTGATTGGTGCTCGTAAAGCGAGCGCTCTGCGCCATTGAGCGTTCGACTGAGCTCACGCCGAAGCCCTGTCGAAATCACCAATTACCAATCAACCAATCACCAATCACTACCTATCCAATCCCAGCTACGTGATGGTCAATCCCTTCGTAGTGGTCGATAAAGGATTTGATCTTTTCGGTGTCAACGGTATCTAGTTTCAGGATGTGTTGCCAAGCGGTCAGGGCAATCTTGGCTTCCATATCCTTTTGCAGCAGCGGTCCACCATTGATGGACCAGGCCGGATCATTGGGGACCATCACCACGTGACGGCCGGCGCTGATATAGGGCTGAACAATTTGGCGCAGTTCGTCAACTATCTCTGGGCAGCCGTCAGGACATTGGTAGTAGACAACAACACCACCATCCTCCAGGTTGTGGATCAGATGTTCATAACGCTGGGGCTCATTATAGACACCCCAACCAACCAGGTTGCCGTAGTGTGGTCCGGAGGTGGGCGGTGTGCTGTTGTAGGTAATGGGTGATGGGCTGCCAAAGTCAATGTGCATATTGCCCAGCGATGGGAGCGCTTCCTCCCCAGCCACAGGCTGCGCATTGCGGACATTGACAAAAATAATAGCACCGATTACGAGCAAGAAAACCGCTGCTGCACCGATGATGATCATATTTTGATTACGACGCTGTTTCGCAGCTTTTTCACGCAACGTATTCTTGCGGACAGAACCACGGGAACTTTTGTTTGCTTTTGCTTGACTTGCCATAGTGTCTCCTACACAACGCCTCCGCGGTTATGGGAGGCCTACTTCTCATAAAGGTTGACTCATAGAGGTGCGCGGCTGAAATTGCCATTTTTCTCTAGGGAATGGTGTAATTTCAGTTTGCCGCCTATACGAGCGAAGGGTCTATATAGTTAGATTTATAACATACAAAGCCCATTTTCTAAAGTATGTTATTACTACAAAGAGACTTTGCAAAGGTGACTGTCACTGCCCACAAGTAGTCGGATAGAGAGGACTTAGCTCCGGGCAGTGACAGTCACCTGGAACTGCTTGAAATCTCGTTGTAGTGCTATGCTAGTTTGCTAAAATAACGCAGCAACCTAGTGTCCCGACACAGCTAATTTGATAGTATCAGAAGATCCATTGCGGTAAGCATGCGAATCAGGCAATCCATCATTTTAGGTCTGTCGCGACACTAGCTTCGCCCCTGATGGGTGAGATGTACTCAAACAGTAGATCGAGGAAATTCGATGGCCCTATCCACCGCGGTCGTTGCTGACAATTCGGCGCGCCCAACCACCAATCGCTATTGGGAAATCGACACCCTACGCGGTGTGGCGATTGTGATGATGGTAATTTTTCATTTGATGTGGGACTTAGTCTCCTTTGGCATTACTCCCAATGTGGTGCTCTATGCCGGTTTCTGGAAATATTTCCAGCGTACGACCGCGATCTCCTTTCTCTTGCTGGTTGGCGTCTCGCTGACGGTCTCTTACTGGCGCGCCAAGACGCGCCACTCCCCAGGGCCCTTCCTTTTTCCCAAATTTTTCTGGCGCGGGCTGCGCATTTTTGCTGTCGGCATGGGCTTCACCCTCATTGCCTGGGCGACTGGCTTTGGTTATGTTCACTTTGGCGTGTTGCACTTGATTGGCGTAGCCATTATTCTGGCTTACCCGCTGATCGAGTACCGCTGGGTCAATTTGGGGTCATGGGCGCTGTTCTTCTGGCTGGGTGGCGCTATCCGCGGTACCTACCTCGATCACAACTGGCTGGACTGGCTTGGCTTTCACACCCGCCTCTATGCCCCGCTTGATTATTTCCCCTTGATTCCCTGGTTCGGAGTTGTGTTGCTGGGCGTGGCTATCGGTAACACACTCTACACTCCGCAAGGTCGCATCCTTCTACTCCCCGACCGTTCCCACTGGGCGCCGGTTCGTCTCCTACAATGGCTAGGGCGGCGTTCGTTACTCATCTATGTGATCCACCAACCGATCTTACTGGCGCTTCTCTTTGCGCTAGGACTTGCTAATTATTAGGAGTCGTTGACATTTCACAGGCCACTGCTGGTGGAATATGCCGGTACCGGTAGTGCTACTCGTGGCCTAGGAGCCCCTTGGGCAGTAAATGTCAACAGAACCTAATAGAACACGGTTAATGGATTGCCATCGTGCGGGGTAGCACATCTGTGAACGATGTTGCATTTTGCCTGTTACCAACGGGCGTTGCGGTCCGACTATAGTAATAGAAGCTTTACTAAAACACAAACCGGTGGATCGATTGTGCTGCGAATCAACTATCCAAAGCAGGCTCTTGAAACGCTAACGGACCAGGAATTGATCCGGCTGGCCGCACAGGAGCAGGCAGCCTTTACACATTTATATCGCCGTTATGTCAAGCGGGTTTATGGCTATCTGTACAGTCGGGTAGGCAATGTTGAAGATGCCCAGGATTTGACCGCACAGACCTTTTTGGGCGCCTTGGGCCAACTGGCCGGTTACCGTGGGACAGGGAGCGTAGCGGCCTGGCTTGTGGGGATCGCCCATCATAAATGGGTCGATTGGCAGCGCCAACGCAGGCCAAGCATATCTTTAAGCGCTGTCGAGAATCTCGCTGATCCGGCCGCGTTACCGGACGAGGTGTTCTTACAGCAGTTGCAACGTGAAACATTGGAACAAGCGTTGCATGGACTGACGCCAGAACGCGCCGAGGCAATTGCACTCCGTTTCTTTGGCGAGTTGAGCAATCGTGAGGTGGCGGTCATCATGCAGAAGCCGGAGAGCGCCGTCAAAATGCTCGTCCATCGGGGTTTGCAGGATCTGCGGGTGCGGTTAACGCCCATTAAAGAGAGGATTGTGTGATGGAAGAGAGCAAGCGGCTAAGTGAATTAGAAGAAGCAGAAATGGTGGACCGTCTGATCACTGCACGCCAACAGCAGATGAATAGCGACCAAACAGCGCCGTTGGCGCTTGATCACACTTTGCGCGCTGATTCTGTGGAGCATGAGCAGGCAATGATCGATGCGCTACTCACCCTGGCGGCAACAACTGCACCTAATCCTGTCTTTGTGGATAACCTTGAACGGCGGCTGCGTCGTCAATATCCGCCGGCCGCGGCTGTGTCATCGCGGGCGCGGTGGTGGGCGTCCATGAGTAGGAAGTTTATGGTGCCAAACGGGCCGGTAGCCAGGAGAATGGTAGCCGTAGGAATTGCGCTTTTACTGCTCGTTATGAGTCTGCTCACTACCCCGACGGCGCGGGCAACGCTGTGGGATTGGCTCTATGGCTTTGGGCTACTCCACGAAAATGCCATTAGCGGCCGTTCGCTTCCGTTGGCAAGGCCAACCTTGCTGCCGGAGACGCCGGCCTCTCTCAGCCTGGCTACGGTGCAAGCTGAGGCGCCCTTTGCCTTTCAACCGCCGCGGTATCTGCCGATCGGTCTCCGCTTTACCGGCGGCTTCGTTGACAAAACGACCGACGGATTACAGGTTACCCTGGCTTATCATCTCACCGAGCCACCGGCGGCGGGTTATGCGCCGGATGTACCGCTCCTTTTTATTGTAATCAGCGAGGGGAGCCTGCCCAACCGGCCACTGATTGCGGAGGGAGAACAACGTCCTGTGCCCATTGGCACGGAGCTAGGTTTCTATAGCCACGGCAATTGGAACAGTACGGAGCCTATCACCCAAAGTAGTGAGGCGACAGGGCCGCTCTTCTGGGATAGCACCCTTGACGCAGCCTGGTTAACCTGGCAGGCGCACAAGTTGAACTATCTACTCTATGCCCAGGGGCTAGGACTCGACGCTGAACAGATGGTGCAGATTGCCCTATCAATGCAGGTGGTGCAATAGCGTGAAAGGAAGCAAAGATGAGCAATATTGAGCTAGCAATCGAAAGTATGTCGGTTACGACGCCAGAGCATCAAACACAGGTTATGCAGCGGCGTGAGTTTTTGACCTATGCTTGGGGTGCAGCCTTGGCTTTGTTGACAATCCAGGGAGTCGGCGCAACTTATTTCTATGCAACACCCCGCTTTCACAGCGGTGAATTTGGCGGGAAGTTTGCCGCCGGCGCGCCATCAGCATTGCCAACCGCTGGCGCAGATCCGGTCGGCAATCCTACCGGTAAGTTCTGGCTGGTGAATAGCGACGCGGGGCCTAAGGCGCTCTATATGGTCTGCACCCATTTAGGTTGCCTCTACAAGTGGGAACCGGAAAAGCAGCGTTTTCGCTGTCCCTGCCACGGCTCGACCTTTAGCCGTGATGGAGACTATATCTGTGGCCCGGCGCCGCGTTCACTCGACCAATTTGTCATCGAAGCCGTCCGTCAAGGTCAGGTCGTAGATGTTACAAATGAAGCAAACAACGGAATCCGGCCACCCCAGTCGCTCACTGCCGACACCCAACTCTTTGTCAACACCGGCAAGCGAATTCTGGGGCGCGCCCGGGACCTATCACCAGCCGCCGATCAGACGCAATGTGTATAGTGGTATTCTTAACGTCGTATATAACGACTCAGCCTTTGTCTAAGGTGACAGTCACTGGTATCACACCTTTCGAGCAGATGTGATACCAGTGACTGTCACCTCTGGTGTATCAGAAACCAGAGATGCTACCGTCGCACCAAATCCTGGCCGGGGCGTAGTTCCTTTTCGTAGGTGTTGTATTGGCGAAAGGGTTTCATGCCCGCCTTTTCATAGAGACGGGTGGCGCCGGTTAGACTGCCAGCGTCGACCCCCAAGCCGACCTTTTTCACACCACGACGATAAAATTCGCCAAAGGCGTGGTGGAGCAGGGCCAAGGCGAGGCCGCGCCGGCGCCAGGGGCGGCGGACGCCTAAATTGGCAATCCAGCCCATTGCTGGGTCGTCGGTGATCTTGGGATCACAGAGGGCATATCCCGCGATCTCGTCACCATCCAGCGCCAGAAAGAAGAGCGTCGGGTCATGGTCGGGGTTATGCTGCAGATGGTGCTGCCAGAGTGCAAAGCCTTCCTCAAAAGGGGTTGCCACATAGCCCCAATGATCCTGGAATGCTTCCTCTTTGGCGCGATAGACCGCAGCTTCCTCTTGCTTGGGGATCATGGTGCGGATAGTCATTCCCGCTGGCCAGGCCGGCAAGGGTGGTGGCGCGGACAGTTCAATTTTCATGCGATAGTAGCTACGTTCATGGTGATAGCCCAGCTCCGTCAGTAACGTTTTTGCGGCGGTATGGGTATCAAGATTGAAGCAGTCTACCGTGACGCGGGCGCCAGCCGGCGCTTCATCCAGCCGTTCTAAAAGCCGACTTTCGGCCCAACGCGTCAACACCGTGCCGATGCCCCGCCCACGAAAGGCGGGGTGGACGCGTGCCCAGATCAGGTTGCGCACATAAGGGGGATTAGCAACCGCATCGGTCGTGCCGACGATCTGCCCCTCTGCCGTGGTCACCACCCGGCTATCGGTGGCTAATGTGAAACCGGGCTCCTGCCAATCCGCCCGAAACTCTTCTTCCGTAAATTGGGGCGCGCCTAGGGTGTCAATGGCGCTGGCGTTGTGCATGGCCACGGCGCCCGATACATCGGCCAAGGTCGATGGGCGTAGGGTGTAGCCGGCAGGGAGTTGTTGCTGTAAGAGGGTGTCAATTTCTGCAATGGTCAGTTTGGGCTGCGACATAAATTCTCCATTAATAATCTTGGCTCATATAGGGATGCGGCTGAAATTGCGCTTTTTCTCTCTAGAAAATGATGCAATTTCAGTGGACCGCCCATATGAGCGAATATCTTTATTGGATGATTTTCTGAAAGTCAAGCCAGGCCGGTTGGGGTACGAAGCCGAGCATAAGATTGATGGCCAACATAGGGTTGTTTTCCTCATTGCCGGTTTTGATCGCTGCATAGCCATGTTGTTGGGCGTAGGTGATGGCGCGCAGCTTGAGCGCTGTGGCAATCCCGCGGCGTCGGTGGGTGCGCAGAACCGCAGTGAAGCCGGTATTGATGGTCGTGGGCTGCCCAGGGTTATGGAAGAGGTTCGACAGCCCCACATACTCGCTTTTGCCATGCTCGCTTTTGCCATGCTCGCTTTTGTCTACAGCAATAAAACAAGCTTCGGGAATAAAGTTGGGATTGTCAAAGAAAAACTTGCTGTAATCCTCAAAAGATGGCTTGGTCGGTGCGTCAGGCAGCGGTTCGTCAAGCGTACATTGCCAATCTAGCTCATAGATTTTTTGTCTGTGGTCGAGGTCGATCTTGGCCAATTCCGGCATGGTATAAAGCTCGATCCCTGCTGCTTGCACCTTGTGCTGAACAGTTGCAAAGCGACTCCCATCAAAGCCGGCCAGATCCAGACGCGAGATGGGCGAACGCATGACTTGTTGGAAGCCGCGTTGCTGCAAAAAGCGAACGCCTTGCGTCTTGTCTTCGCGGACATTACTGACCAATAGGGTGGGCGGCAACGAGCGCGCGGCTAAGAGATTGATGATATGCTCATAAAGCATGGCACCAATCCCGCGCCGTTCATAGGCTGGATGCACCGTGATCCCGAGCGCATATTTGCCGGGCCGATAAGACCACGGCGTCTCCATGCAATAGCCAGAGGCAACAATTTGGCCATCTGCTTCAACCAGCAGCGAGTGGTAGAAATATTGCCGGTTGCGTATCTGATCGCGATATCGCCACCACGCCACCGTTTCCGGCTGGTCTGGCCAGACTGCGTTCTGAATGGCGACGACGGCGTTGTAGTCGTCGTCGGTTGATTGAAAGGGTCGAATGGTTAGCATAGGTTGAGTCTGTTTCTCTGGTCATTGACACAGGCTGGAAGTAACATTATACTAATCGTAACATACAGCGAATGAAACAAGCTTGATACAAATTGTAGTGGATTTCAGGACAAAGCAATGGCCTATAGCGATTTTAAAAGCATTGAGCAGATTGAAGAGCTTTTTGATGTAACTATCCACTCCAGCCATCCGCTTTTCCGCGCGGTTGTCCCAGCCTCACCATCCGTGCAGTTGACGGAAGTGTTAGCCGAAAATATTCCCCTTGCCCTCAATATCAACACAGAAAAAGCGCGTTCAGAAATGATCATTGCGCCGCTATTGATCGAGGTGCGCAAATTAGTTGAACGACAGATCGGCCTCTTTTCCGGCATTATTGAATTTAATGTTGATCCTCAGCGCAACCTGAACGGCTTCTGTGATTTCCTCTTGAGCGCCTCACCGGATCAGGTCTTCTTAACCGAACCGGTGGCTTGCATTGTTGAAGCGAAAAATGAAAATATCAAGTCTGCCTATCCGCAATGTGTCGCAACAATGATCGGTGCACAACTTTTTAATGAACGACGTGGCAACGCCATTGAGACGATTTTGGGCGTAATCACCACCGGCAGTAATTGGAAATTTCTCACCTTGCAGGGCCAAACCATTGCCATTGACTTTGACGAATATTTGATTAGCGAACCGGGCAAAATTCTAGGCATTTTTGTTGAACAACTACGCCCTTTGCTCCAGCGCATACCGATATAGTTGTTTGGCAACTACGACAGCATCAATTTCGGAATTATCGATCCGTCTGTCATAGCTGGTTAGGCGCTCTTGCCAGCCATAAAGTAGCGTCACCTCTTCGTCCGTCAAAAACTGACCACGCGCCCGATTTCGTGCTAGCGCAACTGTCAGTGACGGCAATAGCAACACAATCTGCGGGACAAGATCTGCCAGCTCACAACGATAGATCTGCGCCGTTTCATCGGTTAACACATCCAGGGGCACAACCGCAAAGCCGCCCCCTACACAATTGCGCGCCACGGCACAGCCATTTTGCGCCCCCAGCCGAAGCTGTGCCATCCCGGCATCGCCAAGCCACGGCGCAATGTGCGGCTGCACGACCATGGCGCGTAGTTGATCGACATCCGCCACGGCACAATGCGCCAACTTCCGGGCCAGCAACGGCCCAATCGTGCTTTTCCCCGCGGCAGGTGGACCAGTGATAATCAGAATCATCTTTGTTTCTCGTTAAACCCATTGTGTGCCAATTTGTTTCAAGGCCCAGGACTGGACATTTGGCACGCATCATGCAACACGCACCACTTCCCGATAGCGCGCCCAGTCGCCCAAAAAACGAGTTAACCGTCCATCGCGCATCTCCCAGATTTCGTTGGCAAAGCGCTCAATAAAGCGGCGATCATGGGAAATGGCCACGACCGGCCCGGCAAAATCGAGCAGCGCCTGTTCAAACTCTTCCAACACATCCAGACTAATATGGTTGGTCGGTTCATCAAGCAGCAGCAAGTTCGCCTTTTGCGCCATAAGGCCAGCAATCTGCAACTTACGTTTTTGCCCCACACTGAGCGTCGCGGCCGGCTTGAGCAGGTCGGGCCAGGTAAAGAGGCCATAACCGAGCAATTCTGCTTTGAACTCCTCCCAATCGCCCACGCGGCCATCACGGTAGACATCAAAGAGCGTGCCGTCAGTCACCAGCGTCTCCTGTTCCTGGTCCAGGTGGCCCAACACGACACTGGGTGTCACATCGACAGCACCGCGGTCAGGCGCAAGCACACCTGCCATGATCTTGAGCAGTGTGCTCTTGCCGGCGCCATTGGGTCCAATGATGACGATGCGGCTGGTCGGTTCTACGGTGCAGGTGACATTGTCCAGCACCACCTGCTGACCGTAGGCTTTGCTGACGCCATTCACCGTAATCGGCGTCTTGCTGGTCAATGCTTGCGGGTCAAAATCGGGGTTGATCTTCAACTCCGCGGGCGGCTTGGGGATCGGGTCTTCCTCAATGCGCCGCAACTTCTCTTCAGCTGAACGAATATCACGCGAGAGTGAAATCTGCATCTTCTCGGCTTTGAAGGTGTAGGCGAATTTGTCATTATCGCGTGGGGCGCGGGCAAAGGGATTGGTGCGCGCTTTGCTTTTCATCAACTTGCGTAGGTCACGAATCTCTTCCTGTTGCGCCCAATAGCTCTCTATCCACTTGGTGCGCTCCTGGGCTTTGACCTCCGCATAGAAATCATAGTTGCCGCTGTACTGTTTGGCGGCGCGGCTATGCTCCTCGATTTCAACGATCGTGGTGACGGTCTGGTTCAAAAATTGACGGTCATGAGAGACCACCAGCACACCCCCCTTATAACTCTGCAAGTAACCTTCCAACCAGGCTAAGGCGGCAAAATCGAGATGGTTGGTCGGCTCATCGAGCAGAAGCAGGTCGGGCGCGGCCAACAAGAGCGCAGCCAGCCCTACCCGCGCCTTTTCCCCACCAGAGAGGGTGGCCACGCGGCGCGCACGTGGCAGGTGGGCCACACCCAAACCAGCCATGACCTGATCCAGCCGGTGCTCCAGATCATAGCCGCCCCGGCGCTCAAATTGTTCGGTACGTTCACTGTATTCGGCCAGCAACTCATCAAGATCATCCCCCGGTTGGGCCATCGCCGCTTCCAGTTGGCGCAGTCGCCGCTCGATCTGGCGGAGGTTGCCCAGCGTCGCGTCGATCAGTTGGTTGATGGTCTGCCCTTCGGCAGCATTCAACGTCTGGGCCAGGTAGCCAATCTCTGCGCCATTCGCCACCCGCAACTCGCCTCCTTCCGGCTCAATCTCCCCGATGATAATCTTGATCAGCGTGCTCTTCCCCACCCCATTGGCGCCCACCAGCCCCACTTTCTGGCCATAGGGCAGCGCCAGGGTGACGTTGTTAAGCACCTGGTTGTCGCCATACGCTTTGACAATGTTATCAATCGTTAACAGCATCTATAGAATCACCTAATCCTTCGTGTAGAAATTCATATAAGTCTACGGGTGAAACCGTGCCGCGCTTCTCCGGCAGTTGCACGATTTCACCTCTTCGTCCCTAGGTGCGTAGTATAAAAAACAAAACGGCCACAGGTACTACCTCCCGTGGCCGTTACAGACACAACTGTCTGGTAAATAAAAACGGCCACGGTGCAAGCGCACTGTGGCCGAGATGTACAACATATCGTTGTTTACCGCTCAGTTATAGGCGCACTCCAAGTAGATTCATCACAAAAATGTCTGTGTTCACCGTTGTCATCGGATACGCCTCATAAAAGAACAATAAAAGTTGGCTCATATAGGTCTTCAGGCGAAACTGCATAAATTCTCAGAGAGAATCGCTCCAATTTCACCGCTTCGCCCATATGAGCGTAAAAGTTACTATCGCACTGATAATGGCTAGTTTATCATGAAGTGGGGAGACGTGTCAATAGGCAAAATAAAGAAATAAAGAAGGGGGCATTGCGGTTTTTGGGCGAGTTTGCGCTGGTTCCAAAGAAACGAGCCGGGGACGGACCAAGCCTTGGCGTGTATACCGGGCTACGTGAGGTCCGTCCCCGGCTCGTTTCGGGTAATTAGGACCTTAGCGGCGCAGCGCATAAAACGGGCGATTACTTTGTGATTCTATTGCTGTGCCGCGGAATCTCCCCCAGCACGGTAAAGCCCAATGTCTCTAATTCCTGACGGTTGCGGACGGTGGTGTCCAGATAATCCAATAGGAAAAGTAGGAGAATGCCGGCCAGAAAGGCCAACCCAATACGCAGTGGCAATTCCAGCCGTTGGCGGAGCGAAGGTCCGACAGCCTGGATGGTTGGCTGATCTAATAGGGTGGCGAGGGTGTTTTCGGTCCCTAATTGGCGAAAGTAAAAGGTGCTATTTTCCGTTAGCTCGGCAACGATGGCTGCGCTAATCGCGTGTAGCTGTGCTTGATCCGGCCAGGTCAGCGTGATGGAAAGAATACGATGTAACTTGCCCGTTGCGGCACTGCCACGAATTAAATCCGGTGGAACGGTAAGCTTCAAATCTGCCAGCCGCTTGCTGACATGCTGGGCAAAGAGTTCACTGTGGACAACTTCTGTGAAATCATCAACCAAGTATTCGCTGGTCTGCCAGGCATAGTAGCGGGGATCATAGCTGGTGATATCGGCATCGGAAGCTGGCATGACACCGACCAGAAGGCGCATGGAGGCCTGGTAGGTCAGAGTGGGCGGCTGCCAGGGCCGTAGCTGCAACAGGCTAAGCGCAGTGACCAGTGCCGTGAGCGCCAACGGCAGCCACCAACGCCGACGCACGATCGACCAATATTCACGTAATTCCATAGCTAGAAGTGAACCCTCTGCGGCAGGCCGTGTTGAATTGAAGAGCCACTGTGCGCCAAGCTCTCTTCCAGAAAGGTCAAAAGATTGTGCCGGAAATTTTGTACGCTAAAGTGTTCGGCTTGGCGGCGACAGTCAGCAGGATCATAGAAAAGCGGATCAAAGTTGGCAATAACCTCATGGAGGCTTTGCCACTGTTGCTGGGCAAAGAGTTCCCCGGTCTTGCCGGGCACAATGGTATCTAGTGCGCCGCCGCCGCCATAGGCAATGACAGGACGGCCAACGCTCATCGCTTCCACCGGCGCGATGCCAAAATCTTCCAGGCCGGGAAATAAAAAGGCTTTACAGCCGCGCAAGAGTTGTAGAATATGGTGACGCGATTGGCGCCCCAAAAAGTGAATGTTCGGTGTTGCTTGCGCCTCCAACGCGGCGCGATCGCGTCCCTCACCGATAATGAGCAGCTTTTCGTGGGGCAGATGGCGAAACGCCTCGATCGCCAGATCGATACGTTTGTAGGGAATCAGCCGACTGACGATCAGGTAGTAATTATCAATGCCAGTGGTCGGCTCCGGCGCAAAATAACAGGTGTCGACTGGCGGATGAATGACGAGGCTATCACGCCCATAGATGCTCTTGATTCGTTGTTGGACGGTGGTGCTAATGGCAATAAAATGGTCAACACGCTGGGCTGCCTGCCAATCCCAGCGGCGCAAGAGCTGAAGGACAGGTTGCAGCACCGCATGAAGTGTGTCACTAATCTGCTCGCGCTCACGGTACTGTTCATAGAGCCACAAAAAGCGGGTGGGGGTTAGACAGTAACAGACGTGTAAGGCGCGCCGACCATTCCCGTTCCACGTTTGGACGCCATGACAAAAGCCGCTTTTATTGCTCAGCACCAAATCATACTGACTCAAGTCTGTGCGGGCAAAGGCAAGAGGATAGAGCGGCAGATAGGCTTGATGATGACTGGCAACGCCAGGCAACTTCTGCATAAAGCTGGTATGGATCTGCCACTGTTGGTAGTCCGCCGGCATCTGTTCCGGGGCAAACATGCTGGTATAGACGGGCGCGTCTGGAAAGAGGGCAACCATTTCTTCCAATACATTTTCCGCGCCTCCCATTTGATTCAGCCAATCATGGACCAGAGCAATACGTCTGGCTGTCCCAACTTTGGGCTGTGGGCAGGATGATCTTTGAACAGCAATGTTCATTCGTGGCTATTAACGTCCTGTACAGGTTTCATCTTTTCATCAACTATATTTGACTCGCTGCCGTTCCTGGGAAACCCCGGTTTTTACAGTGAACCCATCTATGGCAGTCAAAACTATAATCGCATCAAGTAAGTACGCAAGCGTTTGGGAGGATTGTATCATCACTCATAAGGGTAAAGCGGTGAAATCATTGTAATTACCAGCGAAGAATGGAATGATCTCACCCGCAGACCTAGCTGAGCCTTGTATCATTGTAGCCTATCTCTATAAACCCTATCAAATTTGACACAGTTTCTGTTGGATAAAATCTAGAAATGGACAAGGATAAAGCGCTCAACCAACGTATTGGCAACTTGCACGAAACATTATTCCTGTAAGTTAATTACTAACTAGAGCAAGGAAATTTTGTGATTAAGTGAACACTCATCCTTTGAACGTGTCTAAGCTACTTGGAGCAACTATGTACTCATTTGACATGACCCCTGAACAGAAAATGTTGGTGGAGACGGTCCATCGTTTTGCCGCCAAGGAGATGCGAGCAACTTTTCGTACAGCCGAAGAGACGCATACGATTCCTGCTGCGGTAGCGCAGACCGGTTGGGAATTGGGGCTGTTGCCTGGCAATATTGAGCCAGCTTATGGCGGTTTTGGCGAGCACTCAGCGCTGACCAGCGCTTTATATCTGGAAGAGTTGGGGTGGGGTGACGTAGGGATCGCGTTGCATTTATTGACCCCTAATCTCTTTGCCTTGCCGGTTGCCTTATGGGGCGACAGCACACAAAAGGAAACCTACTTAGAGCATTTTTGTACAGAAACCTTTCCTATCGCAACTGCAGCTGTTACCGAAGCCGTTTACCAATTTGATTGGGCCACTCTCGGCACCTCTGCCACCAAAGATGGCGATAGCTATGTGATTCGTGGGCAAAAGACCTACGTACCGCTGGCTGCCGAGGCGCAATGGTTTTTAGTTTACGCCCAAGAGAATGGCATGACGCAAGCTTTCATCGTTCCGCACGACACGGACGGCGTCCGCATTGGCTCCAGGGTTCACTTGATGGGGGCTAATGCGTGGCATGTTTATGATGTCAACTTTGACACGGTGCAGGTTCCGGCTGCGAACCGATTAGGCGGGAAACGGGGTATTCGACTTAGCCGCCTTCAAACGATTAGCCGCCTAGGACTCTCTGCGTTGGCGGTGGGGCAGGCGCGTGCTGCCTATGAATACGCACTGAGCTATGCCAAGGAGCGGACTGCCTTTGGTGATCCAATTGCGCAACGGCAGAGTATTGCTTTTATGTTGGCCAATATGCGGATTGAAATTGAGGCGGCGCGTCTACTGCTTTGGGAAGCGGCCTATAAATTTGACCAACGGGAGGATGCCACCAAAGCGGCCTTCCTAGCCAAGCAATATGCCGACAAGATGGTCTTGGAGGTAACTGACAGCGCGGTTCAAATCTTGGGGGGACATGGCTATGTGCGTGAACATCCCGTAGAGTTATGGCTGCGCAATGGGCGTGGTTTTGCCATATGGGAAGGCTTGCTGGTTGCGTAAGACGCCGGCGTCATTGGCTTGTTGTGTGGTTACTTTGAAAGCCACGCTTTTACTCAACAGCTACTGTGGCTTTCAAAGGGCGCCCCGCTTAGATGAGCGAGATGGAATAGTTATAAAAGAAGTGATGAGCAGGAGCAGTGTATGTCAATCGAATTCAAAATTCCTGATGTGATTGAGAAACAGTTGCATCAGGTACAGATGATTGCTGAAAATGTTATGCGACCGGAGAGCCGTTACTTAGACGATCACGAACATACCCGCCCAACCAAGTTCGTGCAGATGATGTGGCCACAAATGCGCGCAATGGAACTGGCTAACTTGGAAGCTGCCCTCCAACGTGCACAAAAAGCTGATGGTAACGCCAACGACAATCGCGTCTCTTCTGCATCCAAAGCGCAAGCAGAGGGTGCAAAGACAAATCTGGCCAACATGAGCCTGGTGCATATGATTGAGATGTTAAGTTGGGGAGATGCCGGTGTTTATCTCTGTATCCCCGCCAGCGCCTTGGCTGGTGCCGCGATTAATGCGGTAGGGACGCCGGAGCAGTTGGAGCGCTTTCTGCGCCGCTTTACCGATGGTGAGCCCAAGTGGGGTGCGATGGCCATGACCGAACCGCAGGCAGGTTCTGATACAAGCAATATTCAGACTACGGCTACCTTTGATCCGGCCACGAACGAATGGGTGCTCAATGGCCAGAAGATCTTCTGCACCAGCGGCAAACTTGCTCTGGAAGAATCTAATGGGCTGGTGGTGATTTGGGCAACTGTGGATAAAGCAGCAGGACGCGCTGGTATGAAGCCTTTTGTTGTAGAGGCCGGTACGCCAGGCGCCATCATTGCCAAGGTCGAAGAAAAGCTTGGCATTCGCGCCAGTGACACCGCCGCCATCATTTTAGACAACTGCCGGGTTCCAGCCGAAAATTTGCTGGGTGATGCTGATGTAAAGAGGGGGCAGGGGACTAAGGGCTTTAAAGGCGCGATGAAGACCTTTGATGCCACCCGTCCCATTGTCGCAGCTAGTGCGATTGGCATTGCCCGTGCTGCCTTTGAATTTACTCGGGATACGCTGGCGCAAGAAGGGGTGCAACTAGTGTATGACAAGCCACGTTGGAAACTGAGCGCTGTGCAGGCTGATCTGCTAGAGATGGAAGCTCAACTCAAGGCGGCCTGGTTGCTGACGCTCAAGGCCACCGCCCTACTCGATGCGCATGAGGAAAACCAACTTGAGTCCTCCATGTGTAAGGTAAAGGCCGGCAAGGTGGTTACATGGGTTACACAAAAAGCAGTGGAACTACTAGGACCGCTTGGCTATAGTACACAAACATTGGTGGAAAAGTGGATGCGTGATGCAAAGATCAACGACATTTATGAAGGAACTGGTCAGATCAACACTTTGATTGTCGCCCGGCAGATCTTAGGCTATACACGAACTGAACTGAAGTAGTAGGTTGGATTTGCCCCATCACTCTCAGCATAGAACAGGTTTTGTAGAGATGCGATCTACTGCGGCTCTGCAAAACCTGTTCTGTCAGCTTACACTTTCATTGCTTGTAGCATCGTAGCACGATGCGTGCCAAACCGTTCACGCTTGGTTAAGGACAATTTCATTAAGTTGAGACTCAATAACCTGAATGAGATGCTTCATACTTACTGGCTTGCTTAGATATTCGTTGGCTCCGGCTCGCAAACAACGTTCGCGGTCACCTGGCATTGCCAGCGCTGTCAGCGCAATAATGGGTGTGGCGGCAAACTCTGCATTGGCGCGAATCCGTTTGGTCGCTTCGAGTCCATCCATATCCGGCATCTGGATGTCCATCAAAATTAAGTCTGGTCTATGTTGGGCAGTTTGCGCAATGGCTTCTGTGCCATTACGGGCAACAATGACCCGGTAGTTGTGGGCTGTTAGGTAATCCAACATAGCCTCCATACCGATTTCGTTGTCATCAACTAACAAGAGCAGTGGGGCTGTATGGAGTGACGACGTATCCTCTGCCACATAACTCTCAATATCCTCAAAGGACTCTAATCCAATAGACGCCAGCCATTCTGCATCTGACATGTGAACATTATCATCCATTTCACCAGACGCGTGTTCGGTTAATGAAAGAAAATCGATTCCGTTTTGAACACCTGAATCCTCATGCCAAGGTAATGAGACAGTGAAACGACTCCCTTGACCTACTTCACTTTCTAGATTAACTGCGCCGCCGTGGAGTTGCACCAGACGATGAACCAAAGCTAATCCTAACCCAGTTCCTTCATATTGTCGGGAAAGTTTGCTATCCAACTGTACAAAAGGTTGGAAGAGTTTGGCCATATCTTCTTTTGCGATCCCAATGCCGGTGTCCCAAACGGTGAAGTGTGCAAGTTGATGGGCGTGATCACGGACGACCTTCAGCCCAACCTCTCCTCCTTCTGGCGTAAATTTGACAGCATTGCTCAGCAGATTGACAAGGATCTGTTTTAAGCGCCGTTCATCGCCCTGAATCATCTTCACTGTATCGTCAAGTTCTTGCCGCAGTGTAATATGCCGAACATTAGCCGCCTCTTGCACTAATTGCAAGCTATCGCGACAAATAATGGGAACCGAAACTGCTCCCATATCCAGTTCAAACATACCGGACTCAATTTTGGACATATCCAAAATATCGTTGATCAAGGCTAACAAGTGTCGAGCGCTCTGTTGCACATTGTCAAGGACGCCAGACTGACGTTCACCCAGCACTCCGTAGACGCCATTTTGCATCGATTCCGTCAACAGTAGAATAGCATTGAGCGGGGTGCGCAATTCATGGCTAACGGTCGCCAGAAACTCATCCTTGGTGCGCAAGGCGGAAGTGAGTTTCTCATTGGCAAAGCGCAACTCGGCCGTGCGTTCTTCTACACGTTGTGCCAGCAGGGCGCGTTCCTTTTGCAACTCGGACTCGGCGCGCTCCCGTTCTTCCAACTCCTGCTGGGCCTGGGTGAAGAGCCGGGCGTTCTCTAACGCAATCGCGGCATGGGCTGCAAAAGCGGTGGTAACCTGTACATGGCGCTCGGTGTAATATCCCGCCGTACCGTTACTCAAATTTAGTAATCCAATGATATGGTTTTGTACGATCAACGGCACGCCTAACCAGCAGCGAATATTCTCGCTCCCCTGACGCCGCATCCAGCGCGGATCATTGTGCGTATCTGAAATAACAACGGCCCGCTTATGCTCTAGTACTTCCTGTACATGCATCAATTTGTCAATGCGGACAGATAAGAACTGGCTTTCCGGTACATGAATAGATCGCCGCGCTACAGCATTTAAGATGTCGCCATCCAATAACATGATTGAGGCATTATCATAGTTAACCACATTCGCTAATTGCTCAAGAATCAGGGCTAAAACCCGATCTTGTTCTAGGGTTGTATTGATAATGCTGGCAACCCGAAGCAGAGTTTCTGCTAACTCTTTCCCTTCTTGTGCATTGGCTTCCATTCGCCGATGCGCAGCAATTGCTCTTTGTAAGGCTGTGTTCATACAATCCAACTCTGATAGAAAAATACGCTCCGATTTTGTTTGTGTTGTTCCATGATTACCCTCACTGTTCCCCATTTTCGGATAATTTAAACTCTCGCCAGTTTCAATGTGACGTAAAATATTGCTGGCCGAATTGACAATCAACGCTTCACCCTGTCTGGTGATTACTTTAGAAAATGCGTCAACCACTAATGGGTCAAATTGCTTACCTGAATGGCTGTGCAATTCTGACAGAATGTTTTTTGCATCGCAAGCTTGTCGGTAAGGACGATCAGAGGCCATCGCTTCAACTGCATCGGCAACGCTGATAATCCGTGATTCTAAAGGAATGGCTTCACCTGCTAAACTGCTTGGATAGCCGCGTCCGTTCCAATGCTCATGATGATGACGAATAAAGGGCGCTAGGTGGTGGAGTGATTCAATTTCCTGCACAAGCGCAGCCCCTAACGCAGCATGATGTTTCATTAGCTGGTATTCCTCGTACGTCAGCTTGGTCGGCTTGAATAAGATTGTTTCAGGAATACCTATTTTTCCAATATCGTGCAATAAAGCAGCTTGTCGGATTGCCTGAATTCTTTCGACCGACAAGCCTAACTCTTCTGCAATCAAAACAGAATAGCGGGCTACATGCAGCGCATGGCCATGTACATAAGGATCGCGGAGGTCGCTTGCATGGGATAGCGCGAGAATTAATCCTTCATTCATCGCTGCAATTTCGTTGCTCCGTTCAATTAATTCTGCATTAGCCGTGCGTAGTTGAACAACCATAGATTCAGTACGACTAAGATACTGGTTTTGGCTGATACGGAGCATCAACAACGGGATTAAGAAGACAAGAACTCCAATGAGACCGCTGCTGAGATAAGCAAGCACCAATGCATAGGCAACCAATCCCAAAGCAACATAGTAGGGCCATAACCAATAAAATCGCTCCGACCATACACTGCGTGCAGTTTGCCCACTGCTCAGGTAAATGACTCCAGCTGTAAGTAATGTTGTGATCAGATAGTTTAACCCAGTAGCAGTAATAACCGCTAATGCCGATGCAAGTGTAGGTGTATCTGTAATGAGCAAGCCTGATAAGCGTAGAAAGGTTACGCAGACTAAAGCGGCTAAGAGATGATTGCTTGCATTAAAAACAAAACGGCTAAAGGGGCTGCGATGTTTGATCAACGAAGCAGCAGCCAACACCAAACTCAGGGCCAGGGCGCCATTGGCGCCAAATAGACATGCGCCGGCAACGAGTGGAGCAACCGCAGTGGAGACAGAGGTGTTGCGCGCATAGACTTCGATTGCAAGCAGTTCGGTCAGCAAAGCCAACACTGTGAAAATAATAATCCCTTGCCAATCCGGTACGGACTCCTGCCAAAATGACCAGAGATAGAACGAAATTGCAATGAGCGCCAATGCGGTAATATAGGCTATTAGCCATTTCATCGGCTGCAACTGACTCAACAGCTTATCAATGGCGTTGCCGATGTTGTAGGCAGTTTTAGGACCGGAAAACTGTATATGCTCCAATTTGCGTCGGAGCGGCTTTTCACGTAGCGTTGCTACGGTCTGTGCCAAAGATGGATCAACCTCCACTGCGCTACGATCTTCGGCCAGATAAGATTTGGTATGATCGGAACCGAAATCGAATATTTCGCCTTGGGTTGAATAGCAAAGCCGGTTTCGGGTTGTCGATTTTGAGTGATAGACGGCCAAATCGGCATTGTGGACAATTTCTTCTGCACTCTGTCCAAAATGTTCACGTTCGGCGGCCCCAAAACTCATAGTTGCTGCCAGAGGGGTTACGCTGGTTGAGACTTCAAATTGGGTCGTTGCAATGGTTTCCCGAATTGCTTCAATTAGGGGCAAAGCCTCATGGAGGGTCGTTTCCGGCATGAGAATTGCGTACTCTTCACCGCCAAAGCGCGCTACGACATCAAAATCACGTGCACATGCCCGCAATATATTCGCAATACCGATTAGCACTGTATCACCAGCTAAATGGCCATAGGTATTGTTGATATTGCGCAACAGATCAACATCGGCCATTATTACTGTTAGCGGACGGTCAAAGCGGTCAGCACGTTCCAGTTCTGCGGCAAGCGCCTCTGAAAAATAGCGAGCATTATAGAGCCCTGTCTTGGGTTCAGTGCGCGTTTGCTCCTGAAGTGCAGGAACTTGCAAGGTTGTATAAATTAAGTAGAGCGGTGAAAGAATAAAGATGACAGCATAGGGGTTCACCAACCAAATCAGCCCTGATGCAATGCCCATGCCAAAACTGACAAAATCTATCATCAGCGATAGAATGTTAAAAATGCCTGACCGGACAAGATTTTCGCCGCGTGCAAGCCAAATAACGATGCCAATTAACAGGTGATTGAGGATGGTGAAGATTGCCGCAGTTGCTAAAAAGCCTACTGCACTAATGGCAGCAAAGGGTGGATTGTCAGCGTTAATCCATTGTCTAATCAACGTGGCTGTGCTTGCCACAATAACAAAGGCACAAAGGTTGAAGAGAACAATGTACCAGACCTGACGGTGCCAAAACCACTCCGCTGCGTGGGTCACTAACAAGACGAGCATCATTTCAGACGGAGAAAGTAAGACAAAAGAGGCGCCATAGGCGATCCAGCTAATTTGATAGCTAGAGCGAGCAGTGGCGCCTTCTACTTTGAGGATATGGGTAATTGCGGCAAAAATACTGATAATGGTTAAGAGCACTGGGTGACTGACCCCAAGGTGCAAAAAATGCCAGATGTAGAGACTTGCCCCAATGCCCAATGTGCATCCAATATATAGGCGAGCTTCCCATTTTAGATTCTGCATAGTACCGTATATGCCTCTATCTCTGTCATATCTCTACAAGCTAGAGTGAGCTGTGGCTGAAATTATTTGACAATTAAGTATACTCTCGTCTCTCTACAATCACGCCCAGTCAGAATTAGGAGACATAATACTTGCAATGTCCCCCCCTGTGACTAGACTTTCTGTCCTACTTGCCCACCTTCTCGTAATGGGATGGCCTCATAAGTGTTAGAGATGGCCGCTGGTCTTTACGGCCATACTTTGCTCTGTATGAAAATCGCAGTATAAGACAGTCGCTATAGCTGAACTAGAGATGCTCTCCACCTCTGGATCATCCAGTAGTTTACATTAAATACAGTTTATGCTCTGTTACAATTTGCTGTCAGCAGCTGGGCGGTTTTCCCTATGTAAGTATACGAGGATAATATGGAGAAATGCAAGATAAAGAAGAGTTCTGTTAAAGAATATGATCAAAAGGTAAGCTTTCTCATTGATTCAAAAGCCAAGTGAAGTCGCAACCAATACCAGTTGAACCGCTGCTAAACTTTATGCTTCTGCGTTCAAATATTGATTCATCACTTGGAGTAGTTGCCTGAGACTAAGCGGTTTGCTTAAGTATGCATCAGCGCCCGCTCCTAGGCAGCGTTCCCGATCACCAGGCATCGCTAATGCAGTCAATGCGATAATGGGCAGATGAGAATGCATGGATAACTGTCGAATTTTGCGAATAGCATCTAGCCCATTCATCTGAGGCATTTGAATATCCATCAGAATCAAATCCGGTGCATGCGTTTGGGTTTGCGTAACTGCAGTCACACCATTGGTGGCTGCAATAACACGATAACCATAGTTCTCTAAATAAGCTTGCATTCCTTCAAGACTCAGTGGATTATCATCGACAAGCAAAACGAGTGGTGCTTTAGCCGTTGGCTTAGGTTTGGCCCATGTTTTGATGTCTTGTGGGGTAGCGCTTCCTGTCACTTCAAGGTAGGCAGGGGGTGGCATTAGCGGCAGCAGCACAGTAAACCGACTACCTTGGTTTACTGTGCTTTCGACACGCACGCTGCCGCCATGCAACTCGGTCAAGCGGTAGACCAAAGCTAACCCCAAACCAGCCCCTTGGTACTGGCGCGAGAGTCTGCTGTCTAATTGTACAAAGGGACGAAAAAGTTTAGGTAAATCACTCGTTGCAATACCAATACCCGTATCCCAGACAGAAAATCTGAGAGATTCGCCGCCTGCATCGGGTTCCACCTCCAAGCCAACTTTGCCTCCTGCCGGCGTAAACTTCACTGCGTTGTTGAGCAGATTGAGCAAAATTTGCATTAAACGCCGCCCATCAGCATAAAATTTGTCAACTTCCTGGGGTATGGCCTTTTGCAACTGGATCTGTTTGGCTTGGGCGGCTGCCTGCATCATCTGTACCGAATCATCGCAGATACCCTGCAGTGACACAGGGCCTATCTCCAACTCTAGTTTGCCGGATTCAATTTTAGAGACGTCAAGTATATCATTGATCAATTCTAATAGATGGCGACCGCTCTTTTGAATACGCTCTAGCGCTTTTGATTGTGGTGGTAACAATGCCCCATAGATCTCTTCTTGTAAGCCTTCTGAAAGGGCTAAGATCACACTCAGTGGCGTGCGCAGTTCGTGGCTGACAGTTGCCATAAATTCATCCTTCAAGCGCGCCGACTGTTGCAACTGTAAATTGGCTGTTCTCAATTCCTGTGTACGCTCTTCCACCCGTTGCGCCAGTTGTGTACGCTCCTGTTCCAGTGCCGTTTCAGCTCGTTTACGTTTGGATATGTCTCTGGCAATGCTTTGCAGATAGAGCGGATTACCGGCTACATCGCGCACCAATGTCTCATTTACCTCTAGAGGGACTTGGCTGCCATCCGCTCTCACCAATGTACATTCATAAATGGGGATGGCTTTGCCTGTCAACAGATGTGCAATCCTTTGTGCAAAACTTTGCTGGCCATGTTCCACCACAAATTCTGTGACCTTTTTGCCAATAAATTCACTGACGTTTCCCCCCAATAGTTGCGCGGCCTGTTGATTTAGGTTGAGATAGCAGTGCTCTAAACTGATGATAAAAATGCCTGTGTTGCTATTTTCGAAGAGCGCCTGATAGCGTAACTGATTAACCCGTAACGCTTCCTCGGTGCGTTTGCGCTCAATCGCATAACGAATGGAACGCGCTAAGAGGTGAGAAGTGATTTCGCCTTTGACCAGGTAATCCTGGGCTCCGGCGCGTACGGCGCGCAAAGCAAGCTCCTGGTCATCTAAACCGGTCAGCACAATGAGTGGAGACTGCAACGCTTTTTGGCGCAGCCGCTCAAAAGTTGCATAGCCATTGCTATCAGGCAACGTTAAATCCACAAAGATGACTTCAAATTGGCGATGCTCCAATAGATCCAGCGCTGTCGCCAGCCGTTCAACACAGGTGAAGGCTACCTGAATTGCAGGTACATCAGCCAGTAACTGTTGGATCAAGAACGCGTCGCCGCGGTTATCTTCCACCAGGAGTGCATGAATTGTTGAATCGTGCATTCTCTTTGTTCCTTACCTGGTTAGCCCTACGCTGGAATCATAACTTCCTATCGTTGATTAACGGGCTGAAAGTCAAATTGAGGGGATTTGGGCAATCGTCATCCAAAAATCGTTAATGGCGCGCACGACATGAGAAAATTGTTCTAGGTCAACTGGCTTTGTAATAAAACAGTTGGCATGGAGGTCATAGGCGCTGGCAATGTCCTGTTCTGCATCCGAAGAAGTTAAGACGACCACCGGCAGCCGTTTTAGCAATTTATCATGTTTGATGATCGTAAGCAGTTCGCGTCCATCCATTCCGGGCAGATTGAGATCCAGTAAAATAATGTCAGGCCGTTTTGCCTCTTGATAGGGCGCCTTACGCTGCAAAAATGCGAGTGCCTCCGCCCCATCTTTGGCCACATGGATCCGGGTTTCCCAGAGGCTCTCCTTTAAGATTTCAAGAATCAGGCGCACATCACCCAAATTGTCCTCGACCAGTAAAATCTCCAGAGGATATTCATAAGAAGTTTGTTGCATCGTATTGATTCTTTCTCAAGACGAAACGAATCGACAATAGCTAACCTGGCAAAGCTAGAACCAAGTAGATAGGTAGATAAGTAGATAGGTAAATAGAGATTCTCCTTTATATCTCTACCCATCTACTGATTTACCTATTTACCGATTTACCTGGATTGACTAGGGTGTAGTCTGAACGGTTGCCGGCAATGTAAAGTAAAATCTAGTTCCTATCCCAAGCGCCGAATCAAGCCAGATCCGTCCGCCATGACTTTCAACAATTTTCTTGCAAATTGCCAGACCAATGCCTGTACCAGCATACTCACTGCGTGTGTGTAAGCGCTGAAAAATCAGAAAAATGCGCCCAAAGTACTCCGGTGCAATGCCAATGCCATTGTCCTCGACACAAAAAATCCACTCCTGTTGCTCTGTACAGAGGCTTGCACTCACATGAATTTGGGGCTGCCGGTCTTTACAAAACTTAATCGCATTTGCGATCAGATTTTGGAATAGCTGGCTCAACTGCGTCGCATCGGCTGCCACTGTAGGCAGCGGGTCGTGGGTAATAGCGGCGCTAGTTTCCTGAATTCTCACTTGCAAATTTTCTAATACTTTTTTCAAGATAAAGTGACTATTAACCGGAGGAAGGGGGTGGCTCACTGCGCCAACGCGTGAATAGGCCAATAGGTCGCGAATAAGTTGCTGCATACGGGTGGCCCCTTCCACGGCAAAGGCGATAAATTCATCCGCGTCTTGATCCAATTTACCGCGGTAGCGCCGTTCAATCAATTGCAGATAGCTTGTCACCATGCGGAGTGGTTCCTGAAGATCATGGGAAGCAATGTAGGCAAATTGCGCTAACTCTGCATTGGATCGTGCCAATTCTGCTGTTTGTTGCGCCAACTGTGCAGTGCGTTCTTTGATTTTCTGTTCCAGGCTATCGTAAAGCCACTGTAACTCAGCCGCCATCTGATTAAATGACAAAGTAACCTGACCAATTTCGTCTGCATGAAGCGGCGCCATACGATAGGAGAGATCGCCCTGCCCAATCCGCACGGCGCCATCGCGCAGCCGGTCAACCGGAGTAAGGATCGTTCCTTCCAGCCATTCAGAACTAGCCCACATCAACAAAACAATCAAAGTAACTATAACACCACCGAGCACCCAAAATGCTTTCCGACTGATTGCAAATGCTTCGGATCTGGGCATTTCGGCAAAGACGCGCCAGCCAGCGCCAGGGATAACCCCAACTACGCCAACCACTTTTTCATCCTGAAAGTTAGTATATTCCCCATACCATAGTTCATCGGCGCGCAATGAGGATTGCCACTCGCTGCGCAGTTCAATGCTCTTGTGCTCCAATACAACGGATTCATCTGTGTGCGCAATAATATTCCCTTGGCGATCGACTACATAAACTCGGCCACTTTCACCCAAATGAGTTTCGGCGACTAAAGTCCAAAGTGCGTTCATATTGACCTGCGCCGCCATTACACTGGCATTAGAGAGCGGTAAAGCGATAATTATATAAGGGCGTTGATGCAATGAAAGCATTAACGGTCCGTAATATTCTTGTCCCGCTTGAGCAGCCAAAAACCAGGGCGCACTTCCAACGGTCGTCTCATTGTTTAACACTGACTGTTCGATGGACGCAGCAGCAATTACCTGACCAAGTGTATTCACATAAACCAACCCTTCCAGCAATGGATGTTGCGCTAACACTACTGCAACTGTTTGTGGCTCTTCGGTCAATTCATCCAAACCCATCGCACTGATCAACCGAAGCGAATAGCGTGTATTTTCCAGCACCGCTTCTACAGCGTGGACAGCATTGCGTGCAGCTTCGCTTTGGCGACCATGCCAATTATCGGTTTCGATCTGCTGTACAAAAATCGCACCGCTAATCCCCATTGCCACTAATGCGCCCCCAAGGATAATGCCCAGCACCGCAGTCAACCGCCAGCGTAAACTGTCAAACCACCCCACACGCTGCGGATCAGCAGGCGAGACACGCGCGTCCTGTTCCCTCATGCTCGTTCTAATTTCCATTTCATGCTTTGCTCATTCATCCAAAGTATCAGTCGGCCGCGGTGGAGAAAGCCTTTTCTAACGCCCGATGGCCTTTGAGGCGCGTTCGCATTAGAGAATGCTCACTCTGCGCTGCGGTCTACCGAATGTATACTCCGCAGCAGCACATAATCGCATTTTTCGCTCCTGAAAAAGTGTTACGCTCATAGTGGCGAAGAGGTGAAATCGTCGCAAGCACCAGAGAGAAATTGAGCGATTTCACCCGCATACCTCTATGAGCCAAAGTGTTATTTTATGGCGCTGCTCAAGCTAGAAAGTGTAATACCTTTTTAGCTTCTATAGTGGACACGCTATAGTTGATGACGCAAATCTTCTAGATAGGTAACTCTAGGTAGAAACTATAAATTTGGCTCATAGCGGTATGCGGCTGAAATTGCGATTTTTCTCTCTGAGGAATCGTGCAATTTCAGTTTGTCGCCCATATGAGCGATAAATTTTGTGATTTTTAGAAAACCAAGTCATCTAGCAACTAAAATCCAAGTATACACCTAAATTTATTGGGATTCAATCAGAACTGCCCAAGATTTGATTTGCTGCGCGCGTCCCCAATTAAGAGCGCTGGGCGAGAAGCTCAAATTGGCTTTGCTGATGCTTCGCTCCATGGGTGGTCGCACCCAATTTGCCTTCCGCGCTGGACAAATTGAACACTTCAGGGTATACTGATTCCATCAGAACTTTTGTTCGATTTGAAAGCAATATGGGCAATTATGACGACAACTAATGGAACAACCGAAACAACAATTCATATAAACGGCGCTACGGAAGGCAGTGCGACAGAGACCAGCACTGCCACTGGTAGCGCTGCTCCAAGTGCGGATGGGGCTGGCAGCAACGGTGCTGTCCATGCTCCAGGGATTGGAACTGTGCGGCCGTCTGATATTGTGGGCGAGATGCAGACGGCCTATCTAGATTATGCCATGAGCGTCATTGTGGCGCGGGCGCTGCCGGATGTCCGTGACGGCCTGAAACCGGTGCATCGGCGCATCCTTTACGCCATGTTTCATGATCTCTACCTGACCCACGACAAACCCCATAAGAAAAGTGCGCGTATTGTCGGTGAGGTCTTGGGTAAATACCACCCGCATGGCGACGTGGCTGTCTACGACGCCATGGTGCGCATGGCGCAAGATTTCAGCCTGCGCTATCCGCTGATCGATGGTCAAGGCAACTTTGGCTCTATCGATGGCGACAGCGCTGCCGCCATGCGTTATACCGAAGCACGCCTGGCTGAGATCAGCGACCTTATGTTGGATGACCTGGATAAGGACACTGTCAACTGGCATGATAATTTTGATAATACGCTAGATGAGCCAGATGTGTTGCCGGCTGCGCTGCCCAATCTGCTGATCAACGGGGCCAGCGGCATTGCGGTAGGTATGGCTACCAATGTTCCGCCTCACAATTTGATCGAAGTGGTGGATGCCCTGGTCTACCTTATCGACCACTATCAACAAGTCGATGAGATTACAGTAGAACAGTTAATGGAGTTTGTCAAGGGGCCAGATTTCCCCACCGGCGGCATTCTCTACCGCTTCCGTGAAGACAGCAAAGGCGACGAAAACACAGATGCCATTGCCCAAGGCTACGCCGTAGGCAAATCACGCCTCGTGCTGCAAGCCAAGGCGCACTTTGAAGAGATGAGCCGCGGGCGCATGCGCGTTGTTGTCACCGAGCTTCCCTATCAGACCAATAAGACCGCCTTGATTGAGCGGATTGCTGCCTTGGCCCGTGATGGGAAACTAGAGGGCATCACCGACCTGCGCGATGAGAGTGACCGCACGGGGATGCGCATTGTCATTGAGCTAAATCGTAACGCCGATCCCAAAGACATTCTAAAGGATCTCTTCAAATATACGCCGCTACAGCAGACCTTTGGGATGCAGATGCTGGCCCTGGTCGACGGTCAGCCGCGCCTGTTGAGCCTCAAGCGCGCCCTTCATCTTTTTATCCAACACCGCGAGGAGATCATTCGCCGTCGCTCCGAATATGATCTAAAGCGCGCCCAAGCCCGAGCCCACATTGTGGAAGGACTCCTACGTGCGTTAGATATTTTAGATGAAGTGATTGACACGATTCGGCGCAGCCAAAGTGTCGAGACGGCGCGCAACAATCTAGTCAAGAATTTTAAGTTTACCGAAATCCAGGCTCAGGCCATTCTCGACATGCAGTTGCGTCGTCTGGCGGCCCTGGAACGCAAAAAGCTCAAAGAAGAATATGACGAGCTGCAGAAGCAGATCCGCTATTTGGAAGATCTCCTGGCGCACCCAGAAAAAATCCTGGCGGTGATCAAAGATGATCTCTCAGCTCAAAAGGAAAAATATGGCGATGTCCGGCGCACCCAAATTGTGGACCGCACTAAGGGCACCCTCACCACTACCGATCTACTCCCGCAACAGGATGTTTGGGTGACCGTGAGCGCCGATGGCGACCTGCGGCGGCAGGATGTAAGCAGACTGAGTGTGCCTGCACTGGGCCAACTGGCCAAGCATGGGCAGGTAGCGGTGCTCATGGCGAACACAAGGGATTGGCTCTATCTCTTTGCCCGAGATGGCCGCTGTGCCAAGGTTGCAATCCATGAAATTCCGCAAAACGGCACACCCAAACATGCCGCCGAACTCTGCGATTTTACCCGCCGTGATACGATTACGGCAGCCATTAGCTTGCCACGCAATGATGTAAGCAGGGGTTATCTCTTCCTCACCACAGTCTTGGGGATGGTTAAGCGGGTGACCCTGGAGGATTTTACTGCCCCCATCACCAACGAATTCGTCGTGATGAATATTGATGAAAAGGATCGACTGGGGTGGGTGTTGCCAAGCGTTGGCGAACAGGAAATTATCCTGGTCACAGAGAACGGACAGTCGATCCGCTTCAGCGAAGAAGATGTGCGCAGTATGGGCTTGGCCGCCGGTGGCGTAGGCGGTATTAAGCTGCAAAAGAAGGATGTGGTGGTCCATGCCGCCGTTGTTGATCCGGCCGGTGAATTGATCACCATGACAACCCAAGGCTATGCCAAGCGCACCCCCCTCAACGATTACAGCCGGCAAGGGCGGAACGGCAGTGGCATTGTCACCCATAAACCGACCAGCCGCACCGGACAGGTGGCAGCCGCTATGATGCTACCCGCACAACTGCGTGTGGATGAACCCATTTGGGTGCTTACCGCCAAAGGCAGAGTCGAGCATGTTCCCGTGGCCGAGATTCCCATGATGGGCCGCAGTGTTCAGGGAAAGCAGGTGGTGACGCTCAAAACGAACGATCAGGTTCTGCTCCTCACCCGTGTGACCGAAGAGCGTGGACCCAGCAAGCCGCCAGGCGTAGATGATGCTGAGGCTACAACGACTACGCCAGGCCAAGCACAGGCTGCCCCAGCACAAGCGACAGCCAGTGCGGCGGCGGGCGCGACCACGGCCAAGCGCTCCAGCGCACGCGCAAAACAAAGCACGCCCACTGCACGTCATAATGGAGCTGGAACAGAGGATAAACGTAAAGGAACGGCGCAGTCGTCGCCTACTGAGCCGCCAGTGAAGGTCAACGTGAAGCCTGCGCAAAAGGGGGGCACTTCACCGCCCAAGCGTGGTAGCACAACAAAAGCGGCTACTGCTACAGATGCCGAAGCGCGTTCTGCCGCGCCTAAAGGCAAAGCGCGCCGGCAATCAAGCTCTGCCCAGCCAGTAAATCAGCCAACGCGCGCAAAGCGGCGGAACTCCACCCAGGCAAAATCGACCCCTGCCCAAGAGCCTGTTGCGGCAAAGTCAGACGTAACGCCGACGACACCGATTGTGAAAAGTCCCCCGGTGACCAAAGCAACCGCGCCAGCGCCACCAGCGGCGCAACCGGCTGCAAACAAGCGTACGGCCAAAGCGGTTGACGCCAAGCCGACGGCAACCAAGCCGGCTAAGCCAGAGCGTAAGAGTTCTCAGCGCAAGCAACGCACCTTTGCCGCAACCACTGCTGCCACAGAAGGAACTCCGACCACACAAAACGAGCGTACCTCGACACGCCCCACTGCGACAAAACGAGCGGAGCGTTCCACGGCAACGAAGCAGGCCGCCACCCAACCCGATCACCGCGGGCAAAGCAAGCGATCCCAGACCGCCCCGGCAGCGACGACGCAAAAGAGTGCAACATCAGGTTCAGCCAAAGATAGCAAAGGCAAGCCTGCCTCCAAAATTAATGCCGCGCGCGCAGCTAAGTCGCCGGCATCTTCCGCTCAAGCGCCGACCAAGCCTGAAGCACCCCAAAATTTGGAACTCTTCCCGCCAGAGGCAGTAGAAAAGCCAAAGAAGAGTACCAAACGTAAAGCGCGTAAGCTTGACATTGCGGTCAGTGTCAACGCGCGTAACGCAAAGAAAAAGTAGAATTTTGGGGGATAGGTGATCCATTTGGGGCACTAGGGCCGCCATGTCGCCGGTTCAAATTGTGCATTGGTTGCAGGGGTGAAGGCAAAACCCACGCGTTGTTGCCAGCGTGCAGAGAGACGCGCCAGTGCTTCGTCGGCGGGGAAAAAGCGGGCATCAAGCGATTCAATCCCATCTGGCGAAGGGCTTGTTTCCTCACCGGCGCGACAGGCAAAGAGCATAAAGACTGACGAAGTCTGGTCACCATTGCCGTGGGTGTTGCGCATGCGTGGGCCGCCAAAGACGCCAAGCACCCGCTCCGGCTGCACCAACACCCCCGTTTCCTCCCACACCTCCCGCTTGACGGCATCCGCTGGCGCCTCATCCGGGTCCATACCCCCTACCGGCGCCGACCACTGTCCGTTATCTGCCCGCTGCTGGAGCAAAATGTGGCCGGCCTGGTCAAAGACCAGTGCACCCACCGACGGCATCAACAACAGGTCGTGGCCAATCTTACGTCGCAACTGCCGTACATAGTCGGAAATACCTCCTTTGCGTACACCATCGACCGGCGGCTGCCAGATAGGCGGCTGAAACCCAGTTTGACCGTCAACGCGGAAGAGATCGGGCAGGATTATGCGCATCCACAGCGGTAGATCCAACTGCGGGATTTCTGACTGGGTAAAGTAACGCAACTCGCTGATCTCGTCCTGGTCGGCGGCCAATGCCCCGCCAAGGATGCGCCCTTCAAATACGGTGTCCACCGAGGCAATCTGGTCCCCATTAGGGTAGGTCACCCGGAAATTCGGACCACCATAGACGCCCAAAATGTGTACCGGTTCCACCAGCAGCCCTGTCTCCTCCCATAGTTCACGCACCGCCGTGTTGGCAGGCGTTTCATCAGGATCCATCGTGCCACCTGGGATGCCCCAGCGTCCATCGTCGCGGTGACGCGCCAATAAAATGCGTCCTGCCTCATCGCGACAGACCACCGTCACGGCAGGCATCAGCAGCAGTTCAGTCCCTACTTTCGCGCGTAAGTCGCGTAAATAGTCCGAAATTGACATTGAGTTTGCTTCCTCTACTTAGAATGCATTTATTTTTTCGGAGCCGTCTTAGCGCGTCTCTGTAACCTTGCGCAGCCCACGCGGATGGTCAGGATCATAATCGCGGGCGTGGGCCAGATAGAGGGCTAAAAGTTGACCAGGGATAATGGCTGTGATGGGTGAGATCCATTCCGGTAATGTAACGGCAAGCGGCAGTTGGACCCGTCCGGCGGCTAAGGTGGTTGCATCGTCGCTAATGACAATGGCTTCCGCCTCACGTTCCCGCAAAACCTGGAGAAAAGCCTGCAACTCCGGCAGCATCACCCCCGACGGCGCCACTACAATGACCGGAAAACCATGTTCAATTAGCGCCAAAGGTCCGTGAAGAAAGTCAGCGCTGCTGTAGGGTTCAGCAATCACATAGGTTAGTTCTTTAAGTTTAAGCGCCAATTCAAAGGCGCTGGCGTAATTAAAACCACGCCCAATTACCACACAATCCTGCATGTAGCGGTAGCGTTGCGCTATCTGTTGCACTTCGGCGCGGACCTCCAACACCTGTGCGACGCCATCAGGCACGCGCGCCAATTCATCCAACATCTGTTGATCTTCGGCCAGGGTTGCCCCTAGCAACGCAATGGCCATCAACTCGCTGGTGTAAGTCTTGGTGGCGGCGACCGACCGTTCGACGCCGGCGTGTAACTGAAGCACATGATCTGCTTCCTGCGCCAGTTCGGCGGTCGGATCGTTGGTAATCGCCGCCGTCAGTGCCCCTTGGCGGCGCGCTTCGGCCAAAACGCTGACAATGTCGGGGCTTTTGCCACTCTGGCTAATGCCCAAAACAAGCGCGTTCTGCAACCGGGGTGGACGTTGATAGATGGTAAAGAGGCTGGGCGTAGCTAGCGCAACCGGCAGTCCATTCAGGGCGCCAAAGAGATAGTTGGCATAGCGCCCGGCGTTATCACTGGTGCCGCGTGCGGCAATTACCACATACTGAATGGCGCGCTGGCGAATAGCCGCGGCCAGTGCCGTAATGGCAGTGCGCTCCTCGCGCAGTAGAGTGGCCAAAACCTGGGGCTGCTCATGAATTTCGCGATAAAGATAAGATGTATGAGGCATAGATCATCCGTTGTATGTAAGTGTATGAGCTGACAACTGTCCAACGAGTGTGTCGCAAACTGACAGGCGATTGCTGTTGGCTGTTGGCTGCTAGCTGTTGGTAGGCCGCGCTACGTAAAGGCGATAGGATCTGTACAGATTTTTCGTTACCCAATCATTATAAACAAGCTGGCAACAAATCCAGAATCTTTACTTGGTTGAATAGAGCCGTACTTCACACAGCGAATAGGGTAAGGCTCATATCGGTCTGCGGGTGAAATCGTTCCATTCTTGTCTGGTCATTGCAGCGGTTTCACCGCTTCGCCCATATGAGCGGTAGATTAATTTGGTGCTCTACCCGTTTATGTGTAAAGTGTGAGCAAGAAGAATTGTAAGTTGCAGAGAGTGGCTGCAGATGGAACGTTAAAACAGAGCGATATATTTTTGATAAAAGCGGAGGCAGGACATGGATAGTGGACTTCAATTTGAACTTAGTGATGATCTGCGCATGTTACAGGAGTTGACGCGCGATTTTACACGTAAAGAAATTATTCCCAAAGCCGAAGAGTACGACCGCACTGGTGAGTGGCCGTGGGAAATCTTTCATAAGGCGCGTGAAGTGGGCTTGGTGAATCTCAATACGCCGGAGGAGTATGGTGGTATTGGCGCTAGCGTATTGGAAGAGTGTATTGTCGTTGAGGAATTGGGCTATGGCTGCACAGGGATCGAGACAGCCATGATGATCAACCAACTGGCCATTTTGCCCATCCTGATTGCCGGCAGTGAGGAGCAGAAGACGCGCTACCTGCCCAAATTGCTGGAGGAAGGGAAAATCATCTCCTATGGCCTGACCGAGCCTGATGCCGGTTCTGATGTGGCAGCCATCAAAACCACGGCAGTCAAACAAGGTGACCGCTATCTCTTGAATGGCACCAAGACCTGGATTACTGGCGCACCGGTAGCCAGCTACTTTATCATCTTTGCCAAAACTGACCCAAGTGCGCGCCATCGCGGGATGAGCTGTTTTATTGTCGAGCGCGATTGGCCCGGCCTCAGTGTCAGCAAGCCCCTGGAAAAGATGGGACAACATGCCGCGCAGACTGCCCAGGTCTTTTTGGAAAATGTGGAAGTGCCCGCGGAAAATCGCCTTGGCGCAGAAGGCGATGGCTTTATGATCGCGATGGGTGTCTTTGACAAGAGCCGGCCGCCCGTTTCCATTGCCGCCACAGGGCTGGCTCGCCGCGCCCTGGATGAAGCAGTCAAATATGCCGGCGAGCGCACTACCTTTGGCCAGCCTATCTATCAACACCAAGGTGTCGGCTTTATTCTGGCTGATATGAAGATCCGAGCCGATGCTGCGCAGCAGTTGGCCAGGCGAGCCGCCTGGTTGGTTGATAATGGCAAGCGTAACACGACCGAAGCGGCTGTCGCCAAAGCATTTTGCGCCGATGCCGCTATGCAAAATGCGACCGATGCGGTCCAAGTATTGGGTGGCAACGGTTATAGCCGCGAGTATCCGGCAGAAAAATTGATGCGCGATGCCAAGATCTATCAAATCTATGAGGGGACGACACAGATCCAAAAGGTGATTATTTTGCGCGAACTCTATCGGGGACAGCGCTAGCTACTTTCTGTTGCGAAACTCAGTTTTCACCGCGAAGGAGGCTAAGAGCGGGAAGGTTTTTCGATGACGCTGCTTGGCATTCTTCGCGGTAAGTTTAAACGCTCATATGGGCGAAGCGGTGAAATCGTTGCAATTACCAGAGAAGAATAGAACGATTGCACCCAGAGACCTATATGAGCGTTTAAATGGCGTGCGATAGATAAGTTTATTACTCAATATGGAGCAGAAAAGATGATTATCCCCACCATCAACTGGATCTGGTTTCACCAACGATTTCAACCAAAATTGTGGACGCTTGCTCTGGCGGCCTTGTTTTTGTTGCTCTTGGCCGCGGCCTGTGCGCCACCTCCAATGCAGTCTCAAGCGCGCGCCTATAGCGAACGGGCAATCGCCAATTTACGCGCAGGTGATGTCGATCGGGCGCTGGTTGCTGTCGAGAAGGCGCTGGCGCTGGAGCCCGATCTGCCGCAAGCGCTTTACGCACGGGCCGCCATCTACCGCGTCCAGAAAGAGTACACAGCCGCGTTGGCCGATCTGAAAAGGGTGATTGACCTGGCGCCGGAGGAGATCCAGGGTTATATGACCTTGGGCCTTACCTATCAGGAGTTGGGCGATCTGCCGCAGAGCATAGCGACCTATGAGCAGGCACTAGCGCTCGATCCGGAAAACGCCAACATTTACAACAATATCTGTTGGGCCTATGGCACCTTTAACCAACCGGAGCAAGGGTTAGAATATTGTGAGCGGGCAGTGGAACTGCGCGCCGATCCCTACATTCACGACAGCCGGGGGCTGGTCTACGCCCTATTGGGTGACTACGGCAATGCCATCATTGACTTTACGATCTATATCAACGCCTATGAACGCACTAACGGCGGCCGTCCCTCGGCCAGTGTTGAATTGCGTAAGGGCTGGATCAAAGCCATGCAACGCGGTGAGAATCCCTTTACACAGGAAGTGCTTGAAGCGTTACGTTAAGTAAGTTGTTCGCAGCAGCTTTGCCTCGCAGAAACACCCACGCCTCATTCGATTCCTACATTAGTATTTATTCCGATTTAATTTTCACCGCTGGTGGTACACCTTTAGTCCCTAGTGACTACTTGAGCAAAGAATTAAATCGGAATAAGGGCTATTGTAAGCTAGCGTGGCAGAGTGCGTTGCATAGGCCTGAATATGTCGGCAAGCTTGACTAATGGTTCACCTGTGCAACGCACTCTACAATATTTTGTGGGTCTACGCGTGTTAGTGGATCGAAACAGACATGGTGGCGCGCCCAGAGAGCTCCGCGGGTGGCAGGTTCGCTACCCGCAACTCGCCGCCTTACTTGTCAAATACACTTTGGCGCGAAGAGCCTATTTTGTTATGCTCCCGGTATAGAAAAAGTACTCATTTATGGCTGACAAAGACCCAAAATCAAATGGCGAGCCGCAGGCGGGTTTGTGGTTACGCCGCCAGTGGCTGCACCTGCGCACCATGCGTGTGCGCGATATTATCATCGGCCAGGTAGGCGAGCGTGCGACCAATGTGATCATCGGCAAGAATAATGTCCAGATCGTAACTACTCAGGCATAGGCTGAGTAGAGGGGACGAAAGGTTGTCCAGCAAGCGAGTCACGGATAGCAGAAATAACATTCAAGCCCTGTTTGCGAACGGTAGAGATGTAGGAACGAATGGCGCAGAAGGTGTCAGCGCCGTCGGAAGTACGGAAAGCACCAGAAACTTTCTGCTTGACTTTGATCATACGCACATCGCGCTCGGCGAGATTATTGTCAAAGGGAACGCGGAAATCATACATGAAGGCAAGGACACCTTCTTTGTGGATTGCGAGGCGGTCGAGTAAGTTTTTGGGAGGGGATTGTTTGGGCTTGCCCCGTTTTTTAGGATAGGGTTCGGAGGGAGGCGGATTTTCCGCAAAGCCCAGTTGCAAAATGGCGTCGTAGCGTTTTGCAAAGTCAAGGCACTGCACTGAGGAGAGGGAATTGCGCTCAGCGGGTGCGGCATCGACTGCGACTTTAATCTCAAGGAGCAGTTGACTCATCTGCGTCGGCCATGTTTGTTGATATTGCTCAGAGATAAAGCGCAGTTCGCGCAGGTGGTGGGCGTTGCAGAAGGCATGGTCAACTTGGTCAAAGGTCAGGTAAGATGACCAGTGGTCATGAACAATGCGTCCGGTTGCGTTGGGCAAAATGCCAATTGCTTTCATCGCCTTTTGGCCTCGTTTGGGGTGGACTTCGTAATGGGTGAGGCGCTCTGTACTGCTGACATGGAGCCATTCGAGATGACCTTCCACCCGAACCCCACTTTCATCATGGTGGGTGACAGCTTCCTGGATGAGTGCCTGCTTGATGGCCTCAAGCGCTGGTTCGCTGCCCGCTTGGACAGCTTGATTTGCCTCCTGGATGATCGCTTCTGCTGGTTGGTGACCATAGAAATCCCCCAGTAGCTCACAACTGCGGGCGATTGGCAGGAGTTGATAGGTGTTGAGATAGCAGGCTTGGGCTTTGAATAACTCGCCATACTGTACCGGTTGCGTGACACCGGCTGGGAAGGTGGCTTTCACCCGCTTCTGACAGCAGGGACAGACTTTAATTTCGCTGCGATGTTCGGTCACCTCCAACTCGACTGGCGGCACATCATAGACCTGACGTCGCATATGTTCAATGACCTCTATCTGACTCAAGTCATGGGCACACTCTGGACAAACCGACAATTCATGCACGATTACATGGTCTGGATTTTCGCTCATTTGGAGCGTATGCCCTTGATGCCCTTTCTGTCCACCGCGCTTGCGACCGCTTTTTTGACGCAAGCTCTCCGTTCGCCGTTTCTTGAGTCCGTCGCTACTTGGTGGCTTGCCGCTATTGCGACTATCTTTCGCAACTTGATCTTTCAGTCGCTGGATTTCGTTTGCTTGTTCTTTGAGTTGCTTGCGCAGTTCCTCGTTCTGCGCAAGCAATTCTTGATTTTGAGCCCATAGCAACCTTTCCAATTCCGTCCGTTCGGATTGGTTTATCAACTTCTCTATTTGTTGATTCAATTGCTTTTCTGGCTCACTCATAATTACACACTTTACCGCTGCTCTCTTTGATTTACGTTTGCTTTCTGTTTGCTTTTTAGTTCAATTTGTATGCCTGAGTAGTTACTCCAGATCAACATTGGCGGGCGCAACCTAACATTGCCCATTTACGCCATTGTGTTGCTCTTGCTGGTGCTGGTAGGTTTCTGGGTCTATCCGCTGGTCGAACCACTCTGGAACCCCTGGCAAATGAAGGGGGAGCTAAATATTGCCGTGGCCGAGTTTGGTCAAATCGGCGCTGATGGTGTGGCGCGCTCCAGCGATTTTGGCGCAACGTTAAGCCAATCCGTCTACGATAAGCTAGCCATGTTATACAAAGACGAATTCCCAGAATTAACCCAAGGCAAAGAGGGCAGTGTCTGGATTTGGCATGACAGTTTAGGGCGTATCAAAAATGTCCACTTTGGCGTCATGAAAGGTAAGAATGAGGGCGAACGAGCCGCCAGCGCGGCGCGCTTGGCAGAACGAATTGGCGCCGATATGGTCATCTATGGCAATGTTATGGACGATGGCCAAAGGGACCAATTGCAGATGGAGTTTTATTATCGTTCAGACAAGCTCCGCAGCGAGCTGGATCTGATCAGCGGGCTCTATGCGTTTGCCACCATTTCCATTGCCGGCTCCTTCCAGGCTGACCCAACGCTGGCCAAACGACAGATCAATCCGCCCTTGGCCAATCGCACCATTGCTATGTTTTGGTTGACCGTTGGGCTAACCTATGATGTGTTAGGGGATCCAGCCAAAGCGCTCCAATATTTTGCGGTGGCGGTCAAAGAAGCGGCGCAGGAAGAGGGCGCGATCAACAATGCGCTACTCTACTTTTTGCTCGGCCGTTCTGCTCTCTTCTTACACCAGGATGACGCAGCGGAGGCATATTTCCAACAAGCGTTGGCCGATGATCCACACCATGTGCGTTCATTGTTGGGGCTGGGCACTACCTATCTGCAGCGCGCACGCGGGCTCTCCCATGTAGAACGGCGGCAGCCACCTTTTTATCTGCAAAAAGCGATCGAGACCCATCAACAAGCGCTGGCTCTGGCGCAAGCAGCCCATGATCCCTTTATGGTCGCCCTCGCGCGGTTGGCTCTGGCCAAAAGCTACCGGCTGCAAGGGAGCACCGCAGGACAATTGGCGGAATATGACGATGCCCGGCGCGCATTCGCCGCAACGCAAAGCGAGTTGGATCAGGCATTAGCCTACTTGCTCACCACCAAACAGGTGCGGCTCATTGCTCAAGCCTATGAAGCGCGTGGCGCAGCCTACTATCAACAGGCACAAGTGAGTTCGAATCAAGCAGACGTGCAGGCAAGCAAAGCCGAATATGAGGCCGCACAAACCGCCTATGCCCTTTGTATTGCTCAAGGCGAAAAGGCGCCGGAAGATCAACTCCTACAGAGCCAGATTATTGAACAGAGTTGTCGTGTCAACTATACCAAAGCCGCCGAACAGTTGGGGCGGCTGGAAGGAGAGGCAAAATGAGCACAAAGATGATGGTTGGCATTGCGTTTCTGATCATCAGCAGCTTGCTTTGTGCCTGTTCGCGCACCGCCGCGCCCACGCCAGATTTAGATGCAGCTGTCCAAACTGCAATTGCCGCGACGCGTGTTGCGGAGGCAGCGACTGCGACTGCGATGGCTTTGTCAGCCGCGGCGCAAGCGCCCACCGCAACGTCAACGATGGCGCTGCCAACGGCGCCACCAACCTCTACTCCGGCCACTGTTGCACCGACACCTACGCCAACGCCTGCCATTGAAGAGCTTGCCGAAAGCGATGTGGACGGGAGCGATGGCACAGGCAAAGATGTGTTGGTGAGCCAATCATCCAGCAACAGCGGACGCGTTCTCTTTTTCCCAAACTTTACGCAGGCTGAAGTGCAAGAGAAACCGCTTGTCTTCCGCGAGCGCTTTACCGCACGTGTCATCGTCTCCGATATTCGGCTGCCCGACAAGCACGACGGCAGTGGCATCGCCAATGTCCACTTCGCCATTGACGGTCCCAATGGCCTCCATCGCGAACGGACCGAGGAGCATGCGCCTTTTTGCCTCCTGGGAGGTGATGATCCGACTTGTCCCGGTATCAACCCGCGTCAACAGCGGGATCAATGGCCAGTCGGGCAATACTCAGCGACCATTACCATCAATGCGTTGGCGGGCGAGCAGAGCCTCTGGTTCTGGCAATTCTGCTTGGATGCGTGTGAAGAGGTTACTACAGCTCCGGCCGCTCTGGTGGTCAATCTGCGCCAGATCGGTCCTGGCAGCCTTGAGCCACTGGTGCGGAGTACGCTTGTCTTCCAAGTAGAAGCCTTTGATCAAACGGTGGGTAATCAGGATGGTGACGGCATTGCCAATGTGCTATTGCAAATCTTGGGGCCAGATAGTACTGTGCTTTATGAGCGTCAGGAAAATAATACCGGTTACTGCGCCTTTAGCGGTGGCGAGCCCGACTGCAACCGCTGGATCTTTGCCGAACATAACTTCCAATGGCCCAATGGACAGTCAGTACAGGATGGACCCCACACCCTGCGTGCAACCGCCAACGCTATCAGGGGTGGCAGCAAGCGCGCAGACTTTGTAATTGATATTGAATTGAATACAGAGCTTGTCCCATCGCGCCAGGGGTTGGTGGCCGCCATTGTACAGACGGGCGTCGGCCGTACTGATACAACAGTCAATGGTGAGTTGGTCTTCCAGGTGGCTGCGCATGACCCTAATGTCGGCAATCGTGATGGCGACGGCATTGCCAATGTGGATCTACAAATTTATGGCCCAGATGGCGCCTTGGTCTACGAAAAGCGCGAAAGTAATGCCGGCTACTGCGCCTTTGGCGGCGGTGAGCCCAACTGTACCGTCTTGGATCTGGCTGGCTACGGTGACCAGTGGCCCGATGGTCAACCAATGCAACGGGGAACGCATCGGCTCCATGCGATTGTCCACGGCCAAAATGGCGATCAGGTCGAGGTGGAAACCGCAGTAGATCTAAGCTGGTAAAGCTAGTACACTGTAAGCGAAATTCTGCTAGTTTAGAGGTGGTCACCCAAGTCTTCCTGGAAGGGGCGGCGGATGGTGAAAGACGGGAGGTGAGCGTTGCCCCTTCCAGGAAGACGCACACCAGCGCACCCGCATTGGCTAAACGAGCAAAACTTCGGACACACTGTACTACTGCCACGACCAAATATTCTTACGCAAAGTCGGCGACCATATTTTCATTTACCTATAGTTTGACCGATGGGAATATTGAGCGAATTGTCCAGTGAATCATAATTTTAGAAGGGAAAGTTAATGTGATGGAAAGTCAAACAGTAGTTGCAGATTTGAGAAATGTTCTTTCTAAACTGTACTCAGATGAAACTAGTGCTCGTAGGGTAGCACAAGATGCTGGTTTAAATCTTCAAATTCACTTTAATACAACGGCAGGGAATTTTTGGTATGCCTAAAGATAGTGCTAATACAAAGGAAGGATGAGCACATGAATGACCAAGAAAAATTCCAATATACTATCGCGATTACTGAAGTTGTCAACCGCTACTTTGCGGCGTTGGATCAGAAGCAATTTGATGCAACGCCGCTGCGTCAGATTTTTGCAGATGATGCAAAAATAGTGCGGTCCAACGGCGCAATCACGACAGGTCCCAAAGAAATCGGCGACAGCCATCGCCATAGCTGTGGGTGGAGGGTCACGGTGATCCAAACGCCGCTCCAAACGCTAACTATTTTCTAGCGGGTGGGGTAATAACCGGGCACGCGATCTTGGGAGCACGCGGCTGGCGAATGACTGACATCACCAATCAGGTGGTCTGGCGACAGGGCGTCGGCTTCCAAGAGAGGCTTCAGACCCGATAGTCTGCGCGGCAACCTCAGTTGGTTTGGCAAAGAGTTGGTGTCGGCAACTTTGCGCCAAATCATGGCGGCGGAAAAACGAGTGATCTACTAGTTCGATAAATTTTACAGGAGCAAATCATGACAAGTTGGCAAGAGTTCGCAACCCAAGCGCCGGAGCTCGCGGCCTTTGGCAAGGCTCGTTTTCAGAGTGGCGTGGCCTATCTCGGCACAGTGCGCGCCGACGGTGGTCCGCGTGTCCATCCGGTGACGCCCATCATGGGTGCGCAGTTGTTTCTCTTTATGGAGCCGACCTCACCCAAAGGCAAAGACCTACAGCGCGATGGACGCTACACCTTGCACTGTGCTGTTGAAAATTCCAGCGGCGGGGCTGGTGAGTTTTATGTCCGTGGGCAGGCGACCCTGACCACTGATCCACTCCTGCGTGAAGCAGCCGTACAAGCTGCCTCCTACCAACCGCAGGCGCGCTATATTCTCTTTGTGTTGACGGTTGAGTTTGCCTTTATGAATCAATATGTCGATGGCCAGCCCAATACTCGGCGGTGGCAGGCGACGTAGGTAGGCGCAGCACGAATAAGAGACGGAAAATGAAACCAGCGAATGATTTAAGTTAGATTTAACCCATCGACTCAAACTGCATGATATAATGGCCCCATTCCCCTGATCGATGGGGGTAGCGATTGGTCTATCCCTACATAAGCCGTATGGATGTTGAAGGTAGCAGTTTATGAGTAACTCGCGTCCCGCGCACAGCTCGGGTCTGTTGCGCACTGTAAAGAAATTTTTCGTCTCCGCCTTTGTAATCGCCACATTTATTCTCTACGTATTGCATGAGCGTTCCGTCAACCCAGATTCCACTAGCCTATTGGCCGAATCAGCGTCGAAAGCGGTTGTGCGCGTCCAGCCGCCGGCTGCACCCACGCCAACCGCCGGTCCGCCAGCGGATAATGCGGCTGTGCAATCAAGTCCCCCCGTACAGGTCGCCCTAGCCTCGGCGCTGCCATCGCCGACGGCGACCGCACAACCGTCGGCCACTCCCACCGAACAACCATCAGCCACGGCGACGGAACAAGCCGCAACCGACGCCGCGCCAGTGGCCGTCGCCGTCGCGACGACCGCGCCGACGGCTACGCCAGAACCGACCTTTACCCCGCTGCCTACGCCCACGCCATATCCCACGCCCACACCGACCATACGAACCAGTAGTCTCTATATCGATGGTCAATATACCGGCATCGAAGCGGACGCCTTTTATGGTCCGGTGCAGGTCAATGTCTTGATCCAGGATGGCAAATTGGTCGATGTCCAGTTTCTGGAATATCCGACTCACCGCCGCACTTCGGTGCGCATCAACCAGCGCGTGGCGCCGATCTTGCAAACAGAGGCGTTGCAGAGCCAGTCGGCCAGGGTTAATCTGATTTCCGGAGCCACGTTGACCAGCCGCGCCTTTAGCCAATCGTTGCAATCGGCGCTTGATGCAGCCCGAAGCCAATCATGAAGCAGACACGCATCATCATGGGCATGCCGGTCACGGTGGAGGTGGCGGATGGGGCGTTGACCAGAGCCGCAGCAACAGAACACCTTGAGATTGCTTTTGCCTATTTCACCTACGTTGACGAGAAATTTAGCACCTTTAAAGAACAGAGCGAGATCTCGTTGATCAACCGGCGTCAGCGCACTCTCGCCCAGGCGAGCCAGGATATGCGTACGATCTTTGCCCTGGCGGAACAGACCAAGCAGGAGACCGACGGCTACTTTGACATTGCCAACGAAGGTGGCTATGACCCTTCCGGTATCGTCAAAGGCTGGGCCATCAACAATGCCGCTGCCATTTTGTGGCAACGAGGCGTCCGCAACTTTTATGTCGAAGCCGGCGGCGACCTGCAAGCAATGGGCAAAAATGGCGAGGGTGAGCCGTGGCAGGTGGGCATCCGCAATCCCTTTGCGTTTGATGAGATCGTCAAAGTGTTGGCAGTGAGTGATTGTGGTGTGGCCACCTCCGGCACCTACCTCCAGGGCCAGCACATCTACAATCCCAAGGCGCGCAACCAGCCCATTACGGAGATTGCGAGTCTGACTGTGGTCGGCCCCAACATTTATGATGCAGACCGCTTTGCGACGGCGGCCTTTGCCATGGGCCGCGCTGGGATTCGCTTTATTGAAAGTTTGGCAGGGTTTGAGGGCTATCTGATCGACCAAGAGCGGCAGGCGACCTTGACCAGCGGTTTTACGAGGTATGTAAGTTTATGATGAAGTGGGTTGACAATCTCCTCAATCGAGTCACTATGTATCGGCTCATTCTATATTATTTGATCGCGTTGCTGGGGGTGGCGCTCCTCTTCGCCTTTGCCGGCCTGTCGGATCAGGATCCCTATGCGCTGCTCTTTTCGACTGGCTTTCTTGTAGGTGTTTGTGCATTGACCAATTGGATCTTTGCCCAGACCTTTGCAGCGCCACCGAATGTGGAATCGACCTATATTTCGGCGTTGATTCTGGCGTTGATCATTTCGCCCCTTGAATCCTACCAGGATCTCTGGTTTTTGGGCTGGGCCGCCATATTGGCGATGGCTTCCAAGTACATTGTGGCCATTAAACACAAACATCTCTTCAATCCGGTGGCCTTTGCCGTCGCTCTTACCTACTTTACCATCAACCAGTCGGCCAGTTGGTGGGTAGGCAACATCCAACTGTTGCCCTTTGTCCTGTTGGGCGGCATTCTGATCGTGCGCAAAACGCAACGTTTTGCACTGGTCTATAGCTTCTTTGTGAGCGCATTGGTCACCTTGCTGGCCTTTGGTCTGCTTGAACGGGATGGGGCGCCGGCAATGGTGGAGTCCTTCCAGCGGACGGTCTATTACTCACCGCTCTTCTTTTTTGCCTTTGTCATTCTCACCGAGCCTCTGACTATGCCGCCGACGCGTCGCACCCAAATCATCTATGGCGCGCTGGTGGGGGTGGTTGGCGCACCCCAATTTCATCTGGGCTCTTTTTATCCCACGCCTGAAGTGGCGATCCTGGTGGGTAATCTCTTTGCCTATATCGTCAGCCCCAAAGCCAAATTGATCCTGCGCCTCAAGGAGCGGATCCAACTGTCGGCTGATGTCTACGATTTTATCTTTGCGCCGACGCCGCGGCTGGCCTTTGCCCCCGGCCAATACATGGAGTGGACGTTGGGCCACGCCGACCCCGATCAGCGCGGCAATCGCCGTTACTTTACCCTGGCCTCTGCGCCCACCGAGGATGAATTGCGCATTGGCGTCAAGTTTTACGAACGGTCCAGCTCCTTTAAACAGGCGCTGCTGACCATGGAGCCAGAGCATGAAATTGTCGCGGCGCAACTGGCCGGTGACTTTGTGCTGCCGGCCAACCTACAGCAGCATTGTGTGCTTATTGCCGGCGGCATTGGCATCACCCCCTACCGCAGCATGATCAAATATCTGCTCGATACCGGCCAGCGCCGCCCCATCACTCTCATCTATGCCTGCCGAACGGTGGATGACTTTGTCTATCATGGGCTGTTTACCCAAGCCCGCAGGGCATGGGGGTTGCAGACCATCTACACCGTCACCGACCGCAGCAAAGTCCCCGCTTGGTGGACGGGGCATGTGGGCTACATCACCCCACAACTGATCAAAACCGCCGTACCCGATTATAAGGAATGTCTCTTCTACATCTCGGGTCCTAACCGCATGGTCAATGCGTTCCGCACCGTGTTGCGTCAACTCCAGGTCAAAAATTCACAGATCAAGACTGACTTTTTCTCCGGGCTTGCCTGAGCGAGAGATCAGATAAAGTCTGCACAAATGACGACTTAACGCAAGGTGCCTTCTCCTTTGCGGATGTTGTTATTTGGTCTCACAAAATAAGCAAAGTACAATTAGCCTAATTGTACTTTGCTTATTGGCTCATATAGGTCTCCGGGTGAAATCGCTTTATTTCCCCTGGTATTTATTGCGATTTCACTTCTTCGCCCATATGAGCGTTGCCTATTTTGTGAGACCACATCCTATGCTCGTTGATCGCAAAAGTGTGGAAGAACTAAATCGTCTATCTAGCTACCGTAGGGTTTCCCAAGATCGGTGTGCATCAGGGGATGAAGTCTCCTGGCTAGACAGCGGCGGCCGGTAAACTGGGCTTTTCCGGTGTGCTAAGCCCAGTTTACCGGCCGCTGTTCGTAGCCCAGCGATTTCGCGCAGGGCGGATTCTCGGTTAGACAAAAGCCCTACGAAGGAAAATTCCATGACCCAAAAAATTCTGATTACCGGCATGAGTGGCCTGATTGGTGGCATTGCCCGCTCCCGGCTGCAAAATGACTTTCAGCTCAGCGCCCTCAACCGCAGCGAGGTGACCGGTGTCCCCTGTCATTGTGCTGATATTGAGGATCTGGCGGCCATCCAGCCTGCCTTTACAGGCATTGACGTGGTGGTGCATCTGGCAGCCAATGCGCGCGGCGGGGCAACCTGGGAAGAACTGCACCGCGCCAATGTGACGGGAATCTACAATGTTTTTGAGGCGGCCCGCCGCGCCGGCGTTCAACGGGTCATCTACGCTAGCAGTGGCTCGACCATCACGGGGTGGGAAAAGGAAGAGCCCTACGCTGCCCTGGTTGCGGGGCGCTATGACGAGGTTGGCGAACAGTGGCCATTGATCACCCACACGACGCCGACGCGGCCCAGCGGCATCTATGGCGCGACCAAGGTGTGGGGTGAGGCGCTGGCCCGTCACTTTACCGACACCACCGACCTCTCCATTCTCTGCGTGCGTATCGGCCACGTCACCCGTTCCGACCGGCCCGAAAGCATGCGTGATTTTTCGGCCTGGTGCAGCCATCGGGATATTGGCCAGATGATCGAACGGTGTGTTAACGCCCCCGCCGACCTCAAGTTTGACATCTTTTTCGCGCTCTCCAACAACAAGTGGGGCTATCGCGATCTGGCCCACCCCCGGGAAAGGGTCGGCTTTGTCCCTCAAGACGCAGCTGAGGCTTACCGCTAATAAATTACCGCTAATAAAGTAGTAAGTTTGCTGCCAGATGCTGTGGTTTTTGCTCGCCTGCCTGGTATGATTGTACGATGATAATAATCAAGCGGGGCTGACGCTGGCCATCATCGCGTTGGCCCCGGTTCGCAATGTATCTGCACAAGAAAGTGGGTTTTTATGCAAGTATTTGTTACAGGCAACCGCGGCCGAATTGGCTCAGTGATTACTGCGCAACTGGTGGAACAGGGGCACACCGTGGTCGGCTATGACCGGGCTGATGGCTACGACATGTTGGATGGCCAAGGGGTACGTGCTGCAGCTAAGGGCTGTGAGGCGGCGATCCATCTGGCCTCGCTTTTGGGTGGACCGAAGGATGACCCGGATGAGACTATGCAAGTCAGCTTGATGGGCACCTGGCATGTGTTGCAGGCGGCCGAAGCCGAACAGATGCAACGGGTGATCTATTTTAGCAGCGTCAATGCGCTGGGCATCTTTATGGGGCTAAAAAAGCCCGATCACCTGCCGATTGATGATAGCTATCCGCCCCAACCGGTCAGCGCATATGGTCTTTCTAAACGGCTGGCCGAGGAGATGTGCTTCTACTTTACCCAGCGCACCGGCATTGCGACCATCTGCCTGCGCCCGCCGGCGGTTTGGCTGCCGGAGACCTATGATCGAGTGCGCGCCTGGCGCCAGGAAAACCCCGATCGGGAGTGGGGCCGTGCCTGGGAATATGGTGCGTTTTGTGATGTGCGCGATGTGGCCGCCGCCGCGGTGTTGGGCCTAACCTGCCCCGACCCCGGCCATGTGACGCTGCTGCTCTGCGCCGACGACATCAACTCTGACCAGCCGGGCCGTGCCCTGGCGCAGCAGGTGCACCCCGATGTGCCTTGGGTGGGCGGCCCTGAATATGACGCTGATCCGCGGCGGGCGTTGGTCTCCAATCAACGGGCCAAAGCCGTGCTGGGCTGGCAACCGCGTTACCGTTGGCAGCAGTAAACTCAATCTTTGCCCGCCACCCCTACTGCATGGTTTTTTGGATCAAGGCCGCGATAGCGGGATCATGCCGGCCAAAGGCTTCAACGCCGGTATTGGTGGGCTCGATCGAGGTCAAATCGCGTTGGAGTTGTTGGACCAGCGTCGGCCCGTCCGTCGTTGTAATCAAGAAGAGCACACCTTGGGTCAGGTCATAAGTTTGACCGTCAATGCTAAAGCGACCGGTTTTGCCATCGCGCGTCTCCAGTTGATAGCTGTAGTGGCGGCCATCTTCGGCTTCGGCGTGGCCCTGTTGGTGAAAGAACGGATCCGAGGTGGAACTGCCGCCGCTGTTTTCGTGGCTGCCATGAATATCGTCCCAGATCAACACCGTCAAGCCCGCCTCCCACCGTAGTAGCAGATAGCCGCTGCCCTCGACCGCGCCACTCACTGCGTTGGGTCCTGGCGGGGTTCTTTGGACCAGACATCCCCCCACCAGAAGCGTTAGCAAAACAGCGACAACCCAGCGCCGTCTTCTGCGCAAAGATACCTTTAGCTCTTTCATTGCAAGACTCCCTTATCGGCAGAAACCTACCTTTTGTCCCAAGCTCGATTTCACGGATGGCCGGATGCAGCAATACCCATCCTATAGATCTAGGCAAGCGTGTTACCTGATTTCAGCTTCAGTCCGCACGCTTGGAGTGTGTTACATTTGGGAGTAATGGCCTTCCAGGAAGGGATCATAGCACGCGCAACTTGAGGAAATTAGTCTGACCCCTTCCAGGAAGGCCCGCGCCGCCGAGAACTTACCTAAAACAGAAATGCACCCCACATGCTTCCTCTGTTTGACACCGCGTGCCGAAGTTAGGATAATGAATGGGCTATAATATATGTTTACTGGAGTAGATCACCGATGAACGACGCCACTCAACTTCCCCAGACCTATTTTCGCCGCCAGGATGAGAGCAACGATGAGCTGTTCTACACCATGCCGCGTTTGGTCGTGCACATTGACGACGGCGCGATTCGCGCCCTCACTGCGCTGCTGGCCAAGCTGCTGCCGGCGGGGGGCGTCTACCTGGATCTGATGAGCAGTTGGCGATCACACCTGCCTGATGAACTCAGGCCCAAGCGGGTCGTCGGGCTGGGCTTGAACGGAGCGGAAATGGCCGACAACCCACAACTGGACGCGTTTCTGGTGCACAATCTCAATGAAACGCCCACTTTACCCTTCCAAGCCGCCGAATTTGACGCCGCGGTCTGCACCGTCTCCGTCCAATATATGACCAACCCCCTCGCGGTTTTTCAGGAAGTCAACCGCGTGTTGCAGCCGCATGGTCTCTTTGTGCTTTCCTTTTCCAACCGTTGCTTTCCCACCAAGGCGATCGCGGCCTGGTTGGCTGGCGGTGATGCCCAACACTTGGCGCTCGTCCAATCCTACTTTACCCTTTCCGGCAACTGGACGCAGCCCAAAAGTGCCGCCCATACGCCCCGCCATGCCGATCCTCTCTATGTCGCCTGGGCCTATAAGCTGGCTGACCTCAGCAACGCCTGAACTCGCTGCGTTTCCCTTCGCTGGTACATTTGACGCACCGTAGGTTTCGCCATACAATGGTGACATGGTCAAAGCTATAGAAATTCAGATAATCATTCGGGGTAGAGAAACCAGGTTTCTGCCAGAAACCTGGTTTCTTGGCACGGATCTTTATTCTGAACATCTATAGTAATCACGGCAAGGCGGGTAAGGGAAGTGCCTTGCTGGCTCATGCAGTAGGAGAGTGGGGTTGAGCAATCGGGTGCGTACGGCGCTGCTGTTATTGGCGCTTTTTTTTGCAGGGTGGTTGCCACGCGTTGTGGCATTGGATCGCTTTGTAACGATTGATGAACGCAAGTGGCTGGCGCGCGCGGCCAATTTTGATTACGCCCTCGTCCACAGCGATTGGGCCAACACCTTTCAGCGCGAACACCCTGGCGTCACCGTCATGTGGGCGGGCATGGCCGGGTTACGCCAACTCTTTCCGGACTACGCCCAAGTTGCGCCGGGACTCTTTGCCTGGGACCAGGAGCATATGGAGGCCTGGCTCCAGCAACAGCCAGGACGACCCTCGCCACTGGTGCTGTTGACCGCCGGGCGTTGGTGGATTGTGCTGCTGGTCACCCTTACGGTGGTGCTGAGCTACTTTCCTTTACGCACCCTCGTGGGCGCAACCACCGCCACCTGGGCGGTCCTTACACTGGCGTGGAGCCCTTTTTACATTGCCCTCTCGCGCCAACTCCACCCTGATGGGCTGGTGGCCAGCTTTACCATGTTGGCGTTGCTCCTCTTTCTGGCCTGGCTCTATGGTGGACAGCAATGGCGTTACCTGATCGGCGCCGGCTTTGTCATGGGGCTGGCCTGGCTGACCAAGACGCCGGCTATCTTCCTAGTGCCCACGGGGTTCCTGTTGATTCTGTACGAGTTATGGCGTCCGCTGCGGCGAACGCCTGCACATGGGGCACCGTGGCGGCGCTTGTTGACCGGTTATGTGCTGTGGGGCGTTATCGCAGTGCTGACCTTTGTCGCGCTCTGGCCGGCCATGTGGTTTGACCCTATTGGTACGCTGCTGCGCATCAACGCAGAGATGGGCGTCTATGTCGAGCGTCACACGACCACCAATTACTTCTGGGGCCAGCCCATGGATGATCCGGGCTTCTGGTTCTATCCTGTTGCTTACCTCTTTCGCACCACTCCACTGACGTTGGTAGGGCTTGTCTCCACGGCCGTCCTTGGTTGGCGGCGGCAGCAACTTTTTGCCGATCCGACTACACGCCGCACCGCTGGTGCGCTTGCCCTCTTTGCTCTCATTTTGACCTTGGGCATGACAATTGGCGCGAAGAAGTTTGACCGCTATATGTTGCCGGGATTGCTGGCGCTGGAAATTGTCGGGCTGTTGGGCTGGCTGGCGCTCCTAGCGCCGTTGGTGAAGACGCTCTGGTCGCGCTTTTCCGCCCGGCCATTGCCCGGTGCACGGGCTATGAGTGGTGTGACGCTAGGCACGCTGCTCTTGCTGCATGGCCTGCCCGGTTTTCTGCAGGCGCCCTACTATCTAACCTACTTTAATCCACTGGCTGGTGGAGCGCTCACCGCGCCCTACGCCCTCTTTATGGGCTGGGGCGAGGGGCTGGAAGCGGCGGCGCAGTGGCTCAATCAGCAACCGGGCGCCGGCAAATTGCGCGTCGCCGCCTGGTATGCCGACGGCCCCTTTTCCTATTACAGCCAAAATCGCGTCGTAAATATCGGTGATGAGTCGCCGCTTTTTTGGCTAGATACAGATTATGCCGTGCTCTATGTCAATCAATGGCAGCGCCAGTTACCGTCACCAGAAGTCATTGCCTATTTTGCGGCGCAGACGCCTGTCCACGTGGTGCGCTTTGGCGGCATCGAGTTGGCGCGTGTCTATGATATGCGCAATCTGCTCCTGCCAGATTTTGTTGACATTGGCAAGAACAGTGCAGCCGACTTTGGCGGCCAGCTACGTTTGCTGGCCTATCAGGTGGGGCAGAGCCAGGCGCAGCCCGGTGACCGCTTGCAGGTCACGCTCTATCTCCAGAGTCTGGCGCCCATGCCGGTCAATTATAATGTGCTGCTGCGGCTGGTCGGCCAGGATGGCCACGAACATTGGCGTGATGAAGGCTGGCCCTGGGGCGCGCCGACCAAGGAGTGGCCCATACGCGAGATCCGGCCTGACGGCCATACGGTGCTCTTGCCGGCGGACCTGCCAGCCGGTCTCTATCGCTTTGAATTGAGCTTCTATGACCCGGCCACCTTTGACCCCTTACCGGTGCTGCGTGTCAACCGCGATGAAGCGCTGGGAACGACCGCACGGGAGGTGGCGCTGCTTCAGGTGGGCGCTCCCATCACGGCAACGACAGCCACACCGCCGACCTGGCAGTTTGGGGATCACTTTGGCTTGGACGTGACCAAGCCGGCGGCTGTACTCCCGGCCACAGGGCAACTGACCTTTCAACTCCAGTGGACCAGCCTGACGCGCACGGCCATCGATTACACAGTCTTTGTCCATGTGGTCAATGGCGCCGGCGACAATGTAGCACAGCAGGATGGGCCGCCTTTGGGCGGCTTTGCCCCGACCCGCCTGTGGGAGCCGGGGCAGCAGTTGCTGGATGACTACACGATTCCCCTGCCCGCGGATCTGCCGGCAGGCCAATACATGGTACAGGTTGGCCTCTATACGTTGACCGATGGACGGCTGCCGGTGGTGCAAGCTGGCAACGTGGTGGGAGATTTTGTAGAGGTTGGGTCGGTGGTGGCGCCGTGAGGGGGTTGGAGTTCTCTAATAATTAATGGAAAATAGTGAATGACTAATGGTTAATTTGTGTTCGTCGAACGGTCGATGAGGGGAAAGTAGAGGCTATGTTATGTCAGCACGAGTGATTACAACCGGTGTATAGCTTGGCTCCACGGACCAGCGCATATGGGCGCCGTTATGCTGGTCTGGCTGGGCTGGCGCTACTCCTCATGGGCGCCTTTTGGCTGCGCTGGCGTTATGCTCGAGATGTTAGCCTCTATGTCGATGAGTTTACCACGCTATGGGCTGCACGCCGTGTCCAAGCGTTAGGCGCACCGTTGATGCCCAGCGGTGTACTCTACACGCGCGGGCTCTTGGCTTCCTATGTCGAGGCGGCCTTTCTGGCTCTTTTTGGCTTTAGCTATTTGGTTGGCCGGCTGCCCAGTATTCTCTTTAGCTTGGCTACCCTGCTGGCGCTCTGGCGCATGGGGCGTCAACGCTGGCAGGGATCGGTAGGCTGGCTGGCGGCGGTGGGGTTGGCGCTCCTGCCCGAAGCGATCGTGTGGGGCGCGCGCGCCCGTTTCTACGCCCAACTCCAATGTTTTGTGTTGCTGGTGGTCTGGGCGGCGTTGCTCACGGTGGATTCCGCAGCGGACACGACGGAAGATTCACAACAAAGTTTGGCCCGCCGCCACGTTGTCTTCGCGCTACTCTTTATTTTGGCCCTCTTCTCCCACGAAGAGACGGTGCTGCTCTACCCGGCGCTGCTGCTGGGCGTCTGGCTCTGGCGGGGCTGGCGCTTCTTTTTGCAGCGACCGGTGTGGCTGACGCACGGCCTCTGCCTCGTCGCATTGGGGCTGCGCTATGCACTGGAGAAGGTGGGGCAACCCGGCTATTTCGAGACGATCCAGGCGCAGCGACCCTATGTAGGGTTGATTTTGGATCTGCCCGGCGCCTGGGCAACCTATAGTCCGCTCTTTGTGGCGCCGGAACGGCTGCTCTGGACGCTGGGGCTGGTCATCGCGCTGGCGGTGGCCGGGTGGCAATTAGTGCGTGTACAAGGCCAACTCCTGCGGCTGCCGCGGGCCGAACAGGCGACGCTCTTTGTGGCGCTGCAATTTTTCTTTGTGGTGGCCGTCGTTTTTGCCCTGGTGGGCACAAGCTGGCGCGAGGCGCGCTATCTTTTTTTTGTCCAGCCTTTCTGGCTCTTGCTGGGCGCCGCCGGGATTGATTGGTTGCTGATGCGGCTGCCGAGGCGCAGCTTGCAGTGGGGAGGCTTGGCCCTGGTGACGTTGGTGGCGATCTGGCCGCTGTGGCCCCAGGCGCAGGCCGTGCTGCACCAGCAGGTAGAAGGCTATGATCAGGCACTGGCCTATGTGGCGGCGCAGCGGCAGGCCGGCGACGTGGTGCTCTCGCCCCAGCCGCCGGCCTGTGCGCTGGTGGTGGGGGGGTGTGACTACTACGCCATACAATGGGGCTATGAAGAGTTTGTGATCTCACGTGGCGGGAAATTGGTGGACCGGTGGTCGGGTGCAGCCTTGCTGAACAGTACAGCGCAGCTTGCCACGGTGATTCGCCAAGCGCCGCGCACCTGGTTTATTACCGACAGTTTTCGGTTAGCCACCCGCTATGACGCAGCGTTTATCCAGACTGTGGTCGATCAATATACGCTTGCCTTTGCCGCGCAAGGGGTTATGGTCTTGCAGACGCAGGGCTGGCGCACCGTGCCGCCGTTACAGTCCACACAGATGTTGACGCCGGCGCTCCACTTTGGCCCGCTGGCGCTGGTCGGCTATCAATGGAGGGGCGCCGCCCAGTTGCCCGATCTGCCGGTGACGCTCCAATGGCAGAGCACCACGCCGGTTGGTGCGCAGATCAACACTTCGCTGCGCTTGGTCAACCAAGCCGGCGAAATGCTGGATCGGGTGGATGGGCCGCCGGCCAACGGGCTGATCCCCACGACGCTGATCTTTGACCAACCGATCCCTGATCCGAAGGTGCTGACCTTGCCGGCAACTGCTCCGCCGGCGCTCTATCGGCTGGAACTCCTGGCCTATGACGCCGCCACCGTCACGCCGCTGACGGAGCCGCAGCCGGTGGCCTGGTTCAACACCGCTACCGTTGCCCCGCCAGCGGTGGCGCGCACAGTCGCGTGGAACGATGGCGTCACCTTGGTGGGCAGTGATGCCCTGCCGGCGAGCCTGCCGCCCGGCGCCACCTTTGTCTTGCGGCTAGTGTGGACGGCGCAAGCTCAGCCCCATCACGATTATACGGTCTTTGTCCATCTGGTGGATCAAAACGGCGCCACCGTTGCCCAAAATGACCGTGCCCCTGTTGCGGGCTTCTATCCCACGCATGGCTGGTTGCCCGGTGTGATGGTCGAGGATCACTATGAATTACGGCTGCCGGACAACCTGGCCGCCGGCGCCTATGCCGTCGTCGTCGGGCTCTATCAACCGGAGACAGGTGTGCGCTTGACTCAGTCTGACGGCGCCGATAGCCTGCTGTTGGGGGAAGTGCAGGTCAGGTAACACGTTTATCCTGCGCTGTCGGCCCATAGGAAGTCAACCCAATCGGCAGGCCAAGGGTATGGCTGATCTGCGCTAACAGTGTATCTACATCCGCTACGGCACTCAGTAGCGGCCGACATTGGGCCAGAGTACGGGTAAGCTGTGCTTGATAGTGCAGATCCTGCGGCTGCGCGCCCGGTTTGATCTGCTCGATTTTACGGTCTTTATTGTGATAAGCGGCGCAGAGGTTGAGCGCCGGCAACGTTGCTAACCGGTCGAGACAGGTTACGGCCAGGGTGTCAAGGCGTCCTACCACCGCCGTAGCATAGCGTAGCAACACCAAATCCAGCCAGCCCACGCGAAAACTCCCTTGCCAGGCGCCGTGTCCATTGGCCGCGTCCGGCAGCGCATGGGTAAGGGTGGTGTCCTCGGTGACCAAAGGACCGGCGCCATGGCGTGTGGTGTAGGCGCGGGTGATCCCGATGCGGGTGACATTGCCCTGATACACAGCTTCTTGCAACAAGCGGTCGGCGTTGGCCAGTGTGGTCGTGCTCCAGGTGGTGTAGGGGTGAAAGCCGCGCCATTCATCTAACAGCACCCCTTGCGCCCCCTCAAAAATGACCGTCCCTGGTCGCTGTAACAGGGCGGGCAGATAGTCTGCCCCCACGATCTGTACCGCCGCCACAAATTCAGCATAGGCGCCCGGCAACCACTCCCGCCACGCATCAGCAAGCCATGCCAATTCCAGATCGACTTCCTCACACGCCGGCAACTGGGCGCGGAAGGCGTCAACCTTTGCCCTGCTGATCTGCTGAAGCATGGCTAGCTTCTCCGTCAGGATCACTGGGTTGGCCAGATCCCCCGCCAAGAGGACAGCTTTGCCATAGGTCAGGGAATCGGCCACTGTTTCACCAATGCCCATGCCACAACTGCCATGTCGTCCCTGGCCGCGCGCTAACTCACGCAGGCGGTTGACCGCCCGTTGAAAGGGCGTGATCACCAACGCTTGAGCATCAATGGTGGTGCGCTGAAAAATGTCAGTCAACCCCAGTTGCTGGAGATGTGCCGCCTCGGCTAACATAGCCAGCGGATCTAGGATCATGTAACGCGTCAGATGGGTTGCGGCGCCGGCCAGCGCTCCGCTGCCAAATTGGGCAAAGACATGCTCCTGTAGTGTGCCTTGGCCCGTGGCGGCTACCACCCGGTGCCCTGCCTGCGCGCCGCCATTATAGCGAATGACCGTATGGGCTGCATGGGCGCGGGTCAGAAAATCAACTACTGAGCCCTTCCCTGCATCGCCAAAGCCCAAATCTACGGTGAGAAATGCCTGTCGCATTGAAACTCCTGTGGGTGATTGGGTGATTGGTGATTAGTTGATTAGTGATTAGATGATTGGTGATTAGGTGATTACGCGCCCTCAGGGTTCCCGCTCAATTACCCATGGCGCATAGCGTCTGCAAAGCAAGCACCTAATTACCAATCACCCAATTACCAATTCCCTACTTACAAACGACCATCATTACTTACCACACTCGCCGCAACCGGCAGCCAACCGCCGCTGGTGACAGCCACGGGCGGACGCACAGCGGCGTAGCGGGTGAGGGCGGTGGCGGCGGCGGTGGCCGCGGTGGCGTCATAGCCGGCTTGCACCAGGTCATCGGCGCCATGATTCAGATCATAGACGGTTCCTTCGCAGAGGCCAATGGCCAGGGCAATGGTTTCGCAGACCGCGGCCTCATCTTCCAGCAGCAGGACCCGTTCTCCCAACAACTCACGCCAGCGATCCTGCACCTCTGGATTTTGCCCATGCGCGGTGTTGGTTGGAATAATGTGGAAATATTCATAGCGTCTCTGCACTTCGGCAATGACGGCTGCAATGGGCAGGTCGCGCTTTAGCCTGTCGCCAATATGTTTTTGCACCTGCTGACGCTGCACCATTGGATAAGGCTTTTCGTCACCAATGGTAAAGAGATAGCCCTTCTTATGGCGTTTTTCATAGCAGTCAATCGTCGTATGGTGTGCCATAAAATAGATCCCCAACTCGTAGGTCTCATGCACCTGGCCGCCACCACCCCCTTCCAGAAAGATCTTGCCCAGCTCGTCATCCATCTCCAGCCCCGACTCAAACTGCCCAATCTGCAGCGGTACTGCATCACAGTATGCGTCACCGACGGCGCCAAAGAGCACCTGCGGATGGTCAAGATAGCCCTTTTGGATCAAGAGGCGCATCAACTTGCCCAACTTGGTCTGCAACATACGGGGCACACTGCCCATAGAGCCAGTGACATCAAAGATGACGCCTACGGCGACTGAGTTCGGATGGTCGGCGCTGTCGCGGCTTTCACGCGTGACGCCGCGCGGGTTCATCTGATCATGGACGCGCTTTACGCCACTGCTGCGCACCTGCTGGTCGTAGGCAAAGGCGCTCTGCTTGCTCTGGTGGCGCTGCTGCTGGCGCGCTTGATAAGCGGCGTCACTCCAATTTGAATATCCCATTGTTCACCTTCTTTTGGAAACTAGAGGGGGTTAACCCAAGAAAATAGTGTTGGTTGCGTGTTGCGTGAACCGGTTGAGTAGCCAGTGCTGTTTATGGATCACTTTGCAGACAGAGATTCCTCGTCGCTTCACTCCTCGGAATGACAGTCTTACCTAACAACAACTGCGTCCCTAGGTACTCAACCGGGCTCTGGCGAATTTGCAGATCATAGGTGAAAATTACCAATCACCTAATCACCAATCTCCAGTGTAGTCAGCCAAAAACGCCAGATTCCAGTACTCAAATTACAAACGGGCGAAAATGACGCGCGCCGTAGTGCTGCGCCAGGATCTCTTGGAAATCGTCAAAAAGTTCCCAGGCGTCGTTGGCGCGGCGGTGGGGAGCCGGCAAGAGACAGGTGCGCAGGAGCGCTTGCATCGCCTTGGGCACAGCAGGGGGCAATGAGTCGGATGAGCCATCGCCGCCCAACAGCCGCACCAGGCAGCGCGCCGCCATAAAAAGATCGGTGGCGGCAGTAACCGGCGCTTTGGCAAAGACTTCCGGTGGATAATCATGACCATAGGACGGGTTGGCTGCCTTCAGCACGGCGCCGACGGGCACACTGTAGCACCAGTCCAGCAGCAGCCCGTTGTGGTCGGCGGGCCGGATCAACACATGATCGAGCGTGACCGCACCATGAATGAGCCCCAGGCGATGGGTGACCCCTAACGCGGCCAGCAGGCGGTTGAACATCCACGCCGCGTCGGCTGGTGCAACTCCATTGGGATATTTCTCCACTACGGCGGCCAGGGTCACGTAGCCTTCCTCTTGGCGCAGAATGTTAATCTGCCGTTGCGCCCCATTGGCATCACGCATCTGCACCGCCTCCACCAAGGTCGGGAAATGGGCGCGCACCGGCTGGTCGACCAATGCGCGCGCCACCTGCCGCAGCGCCTGCGCTTCGGCCTGCAGCAGGTCATTGTTACGGCCGTGGCGCACCACTTTGAGCAGAAACGATTCACCATCCACCTGTGCCGAATAGAGATCGCAGAGCGCCCCCTGGCCGGGCGGGCCGGCGCTGACGTAATGGTGCAACCGTGTCGTCACGGTCAAGGCAGGCGCAGCGTTGTCGCGTCCTCGCTGTAGCTGCTGTTGTGCGCACGCATACCACTGCTGCAACAACTTAAATGCTTCCTCTGCCTCCCCTGCACAGTCAGGGTTGCGGTCGGGATGGGTCAGCGCCGCCAAGGCGCGATAGCGAATTTTGAGCGCATTGGCCGCCGCACTTTCTGGCTGCCCCACCGGCAGGTCAAAAGCGCTTTCCCAGCTTGGAGCTTGACGCAAGTGGTTTAGTAAGTTGTGTAAGGACATATTATCTCCTCTTGACTTAGTGTCACTTATACACCAAAATTATAGTGTAAAAACAACACTAAGTCAAGGGGTAAAAGCTGACAAATCCTGACAACTTGCCAACAACTTCGTCCCCAAACTGAGATATACCCGCCAACTTGCCGACAATCCCTTGTACAAGGTGTCGTGTGATACAATAGAAATAAATGATGTACGATCGCTAAATCGGAAGGTAAAAGCAGCTATGACACAATCACACAGGGAGCGCGCGGATGTCATTGTGATTGGACTGGGCGCCATGGGGAGCGCAGCGCTCTATCAGTTGGCGCGGCGCGGCGTTTCGGCCCTGGGCATTGATCAATTTCATCCCCCCCATACCCTGGGCTCGTCGCATGGCGAAAGCCGCATCACGCGCCTAGCCACCGGTGAAGGCGCCGCCTATGTGCCCTTTGCCCAGCGCTCCCACGAACTTTGGCGGATGATAGAGGCAGAGAGTGGTGCGCCCTTGCTGACGCTGAGTGGTGGGCTCATCATCTGCCCTGAGGAAAAGGGCGCCCACTTTCACGGCCAGAGTGACTTTGTGAACCAGACCGCCGCCATCGCCCGGCGCTTTGCCATTGACCACGCCGTCTGGGATGCGCAAACGGTGCGACAACGCTGGCCGCAACTCCAGATGCAGGAACGAGAACATGCCTATTATGAGCCGACAGGCGGCATTGTGGCGGTGGAAGCGGCGATTGCCACCCAGCTTGAGCTAGCACGACGGCGCGGCGCTACTTTGCGTCTGAATGAAAGGGTCATTACCTATACTGCCGATACACATGGCGTCACGGTCACTACGGCGCAGGGCACCTATCAAGCCGACAAGTTGATCATCGCCACCGGCGCCTGGATCTCGGAATTGCTGCCAAGCGCATTGACACCGGCCTTTCATGTCTATCGCCAGGTTATTTACTGGTTTGCGGTTGACGAACCGGCGCGCTTCGCCGCCGCCAACTTCCCCTTTGTCATTTGGATTGGCGACAGACAGGAAGAATTCTTTACGATCTTTCCCTATGCCGTAGGCGACACTGGGGGCGGCACCGTGGGCGCCAAGGTGGTGACCGAGGAATATGTGTGCACCGTGACGCCCGCCACGGTGGACCGTACCGTGCAGCCCCACGAGATTGCGCGCATGTACCAGGAATTTGTCAGCCGGCGCGTAACGGGCGTCCGAGCTGAGTGCATCAAAAGTGGCATCTGTCTCTATACCAATACGCCCGACGAACATTTTGTAATCGATTTTCACCCTCAGCATGAGCGTGTCGTGGTGGCCTCGCCCTGCTCTGGTCATGGCTTTAAACATTCGGCGGCGATTGGCGAAACGCTGGCCCAGTTGGCATTGGATGGACAGAGTACACTGAACATTGACGCCTTCTCCTTTGCGCGCTTGCAAGCCCTGACAGGACTGGGAGGCGGGGCGCTTGCTCAGTAACTATTGGGTCTTTCTGACCCTGACCCTGGCTTTGCTTGCCTTTTTGAGCTATGGCACCTATGCCACGGCGCGGCTGTTACAGCATTGGCGTCCTGATCGCAATCTTTTGCTCATTCCCGAAGAGAATTTGTTGCGTCTATTGCTGGTGGCCGGCTGTGTTGTGCTGGGTTTGGTCAGTGGCCTGCCCTTGACCCAATTGGGCTGGACCATGACTAACACCTGGTCGCAACTGGGGTGGGGCGTGCTGTGGGGAAGTGCGTTGGCGCTCTTTTTTTATGGCGCCACTCGCTGGCTGGTGCAGCGCACCGGTCAACGCTTTTACTCCTCCGTAGTCATTCAAACCATTACGCCGCGGAATGGTCGCGAACTCTTCGGCGTTTTGCTCTCGCTGATCTCGGTTGTGTTTTTAGAAGAACTGCTCTTTCGTAGCCTGTTGATTGGTGGGTTGACGCCCCTGGCGCCTGCGTCGCTCTTGCTGGTGGTGTGGGGCATTGTCTTTGGGCTGCTGCACAGCCCGCAGGGGATCTGGGGCATGTTGGGCGCCGGGTTGGCCGGGCTGCTCTTTGGCATCCTCTTTGTCACCCAAGGCAGTCTACTCTTGCCGCTGGTGGCCCACTACGTGGCCAACGCACTCCAGGTACTGCAGGCCATGCGCCTGCGCGATACGCCTTTCTTCGAGAATTCCAATTAATTATGGGCTATGCTTGTCAAGTACACTTTGTCGCGAAGAAGCCTTAATTATTAACTGTTTTTCGTTTTTCATTAGTTATACTGGGATAGACGCCCTGAGAGTTTCCGGTGACAGTGCTCTCCCTAGTCTGGGCTTACCTTTCCTTGACACTGCACTCGTACATTGTGGCGTCCATAAGCCAACGGTTGGATGAGTCCTCAGAAGTTCGACTTCTCAGAAAGTCGAACTTCTGACCTACTAGACTACCCGTTTGCAACCTGCAAGCGCTGTGCTTCCGGTTACTGTTTCACGATCTCCAACTCAATATCCACGTTGATCTTTTCACCGACCAAAACGCCACCAGTCTCCAGCGCCACATTCCACGCTAGTCCCCACTCTTTGCGGTTGAGGGTGGTCTGGGCGCTAAAGCCAGCATTGGTGGTACCCCATGGACTCTTGGCCTGGCCGGCATACTCGGTATCCAACACAACTTCACGGGTAGTGTCGCGAATGGTCAGATCGCCAATGATGCGCCCATGCTTGTCGTCGATCTTTTCGACCCGTTTGCTAACAAAGGTGAGGTAAGGATGGTGTTCGGCATCCAGAAAGTCGGCTGATTTGAGATGTTGGTCTCGCTGCGCATCACGCGTGTCAATACTGTCGGCGGTAATTTTGACATTGACCGAGGATTTAACCGGATCCTGTTCGTCAAATTCGACCGTACCGTCCACTTCGTTAAAACGTCCCCGCACGGTCGAGATCATCATATGGCGGGCACTGAAGGTAATCTGCGAGTGGGATGAGTCAATTTTCCAAGCCATGGTCTGCTCCTTGCGTAAAACAAATTCGCTCACACAGGGATAGCAATTCAGTTTTCAGTCTTCAGTTGCCGGAACACGACAAGCTGGTCACCGATTACTGGTCACTGATTACTGGTCACTGAAAACTGAAAACGCTTGTATGCGCCTTTTGCAGCTACTGTAACAATTCCACTGCTGCGCCCAGGTGAGCATTGATATATATGGACAGGTGTCCACTTCTGGTGTAGAATTTTAGCGGACACGTGTCCACTTGTCAAATTGATAGATCTGGCAAAAGCGTATATAATAAAGATATGAAGCTTACCGAAGAACAAGAGGGTATGATTGAGATCACCTATCCAGGAGCCGTGACTGCGCGCCCGGAGCGCGCCGACGCGGCAGAAAATCGGGCGCGGATTTTGGCCACCGCACAGCAGTTGATTGCCGAACATGGCGTGGCCGCGGTCAATATGGTGGACATTGCCCGGGCGGCCGGCATTGGCCAGGGGACGCTCTACCGGCGCTTTGCCAACAAAAGTGAGTTGTGTCTGGCTTTGCTCGACCGGCAGATGCGCGACTTTCAGGAAGAAGTGCTGGCGCACCTGCGCACGATGACTGCCGCCAACGCCGGCAAGTTAACCCAACTTGCCTGGTTTATCGACGCCCTGGTCCATTTCCAGGCTCATCACAGCCTGCTGCTCTGCGCGGTCAGTCGCGAGATTGATGTGGCCACCAACCCGGAATCGCCGCCGTTTCTGTGGCAACGGTTGACGGTGCAGGGGCTGTTACGCGCCGCATTGGCCAAGGGCGAACTGGCCGCGGATGTGGATACAGAGTTTGTCGGCAACGCGCTGCTCGCCCTGCTGGCCCCAGAGGCGTTACATACGCTGCGCGAGACCAATCACCACAGCAATACCGCGATTGTGGCCGGCATTCAACGGTTGCTACAAGGGCTGGCGGTAGACGATACTCAGCCGCAGTAGGCAGTAGGACAGTAATCAGTAGGACAGTCCATACACTGCCTCACTGCCTCACTGTCCACTGATTACTGTCCACTGTCCCCTATCCCCACGCTGGTTTTGCTTCCACACACCCCTGTGTGGCCATGACTTTGCGCAGCGCGGCGACGGCGACGGCCATGCCTTCCGCTCCGCTAAAACCGCCGTTGGGGCCGGCAATGCGCAGATGGGGCTCCAGCGCGAGGAAGCCCTGATAGCCTGTTGCGCGCAGTTTGCTCAGCAACAGATCCACCTGGCCATCCCCCTCCCCGGCGGGACGCACCGAGCCGTCGGCCAAGACAGCATCTTTGATATGCACGTAACCGAGGTACTGGCTCAGCCGCGGCCAGCCCCGTTCGGTCAACTGCGCTTCCCCCACCTGGACAAAATTGGCCGGATCCCAGGCAAAGACGAGGGCTGGACTGTTGACCTTGGCCAGCAGCGCGCGGCAGCGGTCAATGGTATCCCCCACAATATGTTTTTCATTCTCCAGCAGCAATTGGGCGCCGGCGGCTTGCGCCACGGCGGCTAGACGCGCCAGCCGGTCCGCTGCCTCATCCACATGTTGATCATAGTGGGCGTTGGTGCTGCGGTCGGGCGGGTAAAAGGAGAAGATGCGCACCCGTTGCGTGCCCACAAGGGCGCCAATGGTCAGAATACGCTCCAGATTGGCCACCTCCTGCTCAATGGGGGCTACTAACGGCGATTTGCCAATGGGGCTACCAATGGCGCTTACGGCAATTCCCTGCGCCGCACAGTCGGCGCGGACGCGCCTAGCTTCCTCATCGCTCAAGGTCAGAACATTTTTGCCCCAAACCTCACGTAGCTCCAAATAGCCGATCTGCAAATGGCGCAGCGTGGCGAGCTGCTCGGCCAGATCTTTGGCAATCTCGTCGGCAAAGGCGCTAATCGTAAATGTTGCATTGCTCATGGCTCAGTCACCTTTAACTTTGCCTGAAATTCTCTGCGTCCGCCGCGCCCGACCGGGCAACACCTGGGCCCACAACCGAATTTCAGGCTGGCTTCTTCATTGATCGTAACTACTTTCGCTCCTATGGGCGAAGAGGTGAAATCGCAATAACTACCAGGGCAAAATACAGCGATTTCACCCGAAGACCTATATGAGCAAACTACTTTACTGTACCTATGATGGCCTGCTTCCGGTCTGAAGTTCGTGTAACAGCGCGGCGTAACCGGCGCGATCCAAGGGCAACTCCACCGTGCTCTGGGTATAGCTAGAATAGATCATCGCATTGGCTAGCTCCAGCGACATGCGCCCCTGGCTACCGTCGGCGCGCACGGGCCCACCCGCCAAAATCGCCTGATGCAAATTCTGATAGACCTCTATATGTTTGCCCAGCCCGTCGCCCAAGGGGACCGCGGTTTCCACCAACTTGGGGGCGGCAAAGCGTTCTGGGCTGTTGGCGATATGCGCGCGTACATCCGGTTCATAGCGTTGGAAGCGCAGGCTACCGTCTTCACTTATGTTGAGGATGCCGCCAGTGCCCACAATCTCGATCCGCCGTGGTCCGGCTTCGGCGGTGCTAAAGAAGATGCTGCCGAGCGCGCCGTTGGCCCATTCCAACAGGGCCATGGCTGTGTCTTCGACTTCGATCTGGTGGCGCAACGTCCGGTTCCAGGCGACTACCCGCTGCGGCATTCCGGCCAGATGGCAGAGCAGATCCAGGCTATGGGGCGCTTGGTTCATCAACACACCACCCCCTTCGCCCTTCCAGGTGCCCCGCCACCCCGCGCTTTGGTAGTAGGCCGCGGTGCGCAACCATGGCTCGATCTGGGTGACCCGCTGGATCTCGCCAAGCTGGCCGCTTTGGATCAGGTGATGGGCTGCCACCACTTCGGGCCGAAAGCGCTGCTGAAAATTGACGGCGAGCAGGCGTTGATTCTCTTGGGCAGCGGCGATCATGGCGTCCGCTTCCCGCACCTGTACCGCCATGGGCTTTTCGACCAGGACATGGCTGCCGGCCTTTAGTGCATCGATGGCAATGGCGGCATGAAAGGGATGGGGAGTGAGGATCACGGTAAGATCAGGCTGGGTTTCCGCCAACATAGCCCGGTGATCGGTGAAAAAAGGGCAGCCCAGTGCGTCGGCATTGGCCTGGCCCAGGGTAGGGTTCACATCGGAAGCGCCCACCACGGTAACGGTCTCCAACTGTTGCAGCGCAGGCTGATGTGCGCTGAGAATCCCGGCGCCCACACCCACAATGGCGTGACGCAATTTTCTTGCTCCTAAGGTTGTCATTCAGCTACTCCACTTGCGTTGAACCGCCGAATTTTTTTCGACGCTTTTTCGACGGCTATATCGTATTATCTTTCAGAATCGCGTCCATTTATAGGATGATTTGACTAATCCATTGATTATACGGTCTCATCGCAAGAACACAAAGTTGAAATTCGTATGAACACCCAGCGCAGTCGATTTAAGCACCCGGAGTTGCAATGCCCCAATACTGGGTGCGGCTTTAAACCTTGGCGCCCCCTGCAACCCCCCATCCGCCTCCTCGTTGTCACGAGTGACCTGGATCGTGATCTCGCCAGTGGCGCGGCCGCGCACCCCAATTTCCTTTATTCACACTTGCCCAGTGACTACCAAGTAACCTTCACCGGTAGCAGTTGGGAAGCAATCCACATCTGTATCAATCAGGCGCTAGATGTGATCATCATTGATGTTGCCGAGCGACCAGAGAGCGGCAGCCACCAGCTCTGTCTGCAACTGCGGCAACAGTCGGCCGTGCCTATCATTCTGGTGGGCAGGGAGCAGGAACGCGAGCAACTGCTCCAGGGGCTGCAGGCCGGGGCCGACCATTTTCTGACCAAACCCTTTACCTTGCAGGAACTGTTGGCGCGCATCCATGCCACCCTGTGGCGCAGAAAGCCGCTGCCGGAGCTGGCGGAGACGCTTATGGCCGGTGACATTATCATGAATACGACTAAGCAGGAGGTCTACATACAGGGTGAGCCAGTCGCGTTGACGCCTGTGGAGTATCGTCTGCTCAACTATATGATGCGCAATCCGGACAGGACCCTGGACAAGGATGAAATTTTGCGTATGGTGTGGGGCTACAGCGAAGATGAAGATTTCAATTTTCTCCGTGTCGCCATTGCACGCCTGCGCAAAAAGATCGAAGCACGCCCTGGGTCGCCCCAATATCTGAAAACAGTCAACCGGCGCGGCTATCGTTTCTGTGCCAACACCGCCGGTTAATATACTAGGGACAGTGGGACAGTGGACAGTGGGACAGTGGGGCGGGCCAGGCCGCACTTGAGGATGGTCGCTAGATAGGGGGGATTCCTAATTTTGGCTTGGTTCATTGGTGCAACAGGATCTCATGTGGTTGCCAGGTGTGACCGTCAAAATAATCCCGGAATCTCCCATAGATTCCGGGATTATTTTGACTCCTCCACCCGAAACCCAGATGAACCGGTGGTGATGCTCGTTACGACGTTCCACGTCGTCATGCAGACTCGGCGCTCCGCGCCGCTGTAAACGCCGAACGTTGTGACGAGCCAAAAATCTACCCCTGTAAGAGGTCACGCCCTGCGCGCAACCAATCCGTTCTCTCCGGGGAGCTGGGCTGGGCCCCACTGTTGTGATCTACCCCCGCGACCGTCTCGGCAACACCGCGTCTGGGGGCGCGTCGAAACACAACAGCGGATGTGGGAAGGAACGGATTTGCTTTCCCCTGGGTCATGCCCCTGCGCGCAATCAATCCATTGGCTCCGGGGAGCCTGCAGGGCCCCGTTGTTGTGCTCCACCCCCGGCACTTCACGCCGCCGCATCCCCCAACGCCTGGGCGAAGAGGGTGATCACTTCCGCCGAGCTTATGTTCAGGATGGCGTCGCCGCCGGCGCGGTGGAGGCGGGCGAGGCACTCCCCTCAGCAGCTTTTCATTGTCAGCCGCGGGTTTCTAACCCTGCTTTTAGGTGAGTCGCTGCTGGTCGCTGTTGGCTGGTAGCCGCTGGCCAACAGCTATCAGCCATCGGCTGCCAGCTACCAGCTATTTTCAGATTTCTATCAATGGTTGTCAGTAAATTATAGCAATATCTGGCAAACTCTCAGAATCCTGCTCTAGTAGCCGCCCCTGTGATCCGCTACAATAGGGTCATGAACGGCGGACAACAAAACAGAGCAAATGCAACGAGCAACAGCAACTCTGACCAAGCACCGCCCAATCAATTAGTATCATTCAAAGGTCACATATTCATTCATCTTAAGGAGAACAATCATGTCGAACAACACTTTCGCAATGGAACAGCTTGAGAATCGTCTGGAAATGCACTGTGGCTGGCACCTGCACTTCGCCAAGGTCTGCCTGGTCCGCCTGCCCTTCATCGGCTGTGTCGTCTATGTCTACCGCCCATACCTGAGCTGGCACTGCTAAGTCGTCTTGACCAAACGTAACTGCATCACTCACTCATTCACTTAAGGAGCAACACTCATGAACAGCAACTTCGCAATGGAACAACTTGAGAATCGCCTGGAAATGCACTGTGGCTGGCACCTACACTTCGCCAAGGTCTGCCTGGTCCGCCTGCCCTTCATCGGCTGTGTCGTCTATGTCTACCGCCCATACCTGAGCTGGCACTGCTAAGCCGCTGACGTAGCCTAACTGAATACCCCACGCAAAGAGCCTGGTTCAACCAGGCTCTTTGCGTTCCCTAAATATATGCTGAACGGAAATGAAGAAGACGCCAATCATGGGCTAGTGCGATAGTGCGCAAGACTGACTGTCCCACTGTCTCACTTGGGTGTACGTCCAGGCCACTAACCCTTACCGCCCTGCCCGCGGATTGAGCGCATCCTGCAACCCGTCACCCATGAGCGTAAAGGCATACATGGTCAGGGCGATCATCAGCGCGGGGAAGGTGCTTAAGTACCAATGCGTCTGGACATAGGGCAGATATTCGCTCACCATCTTGCCCCAACTGGGCGTGGGCGGGTCGACGCCGATGCCCAGAAAGCTGAGCCCCGCTTCGCCCATAATCGCGGCAGGAATGCCCAGCGTCAGGCTGACGATGACCGGCGCCAGCGCGTTGGGGGTCATGTGGCGCCAGAGGATCTGCCAGGTGGGTACGCCGCTGGCACGGGCGGCCACCACAAATTCCTCTTCGCGCAGACTGAGGAATTGACCGCGAATCAGCCGTGCAATGCCGATCCAACTGGTAATCGAGAGCGCGAGATAGAGGTTAAAGAGACCGCTGCCAATCGTGGTGAGCATGAGCAGGGCAAAGAGCAGCGTGGGAAAGGCCGACATCACATCGACCAGCCGCATGAGCAAGTAGTCGATGATGCCGCCATACCAGCCAGCCAGCGCCCCAATCGGCGCCCCCACCACAAACGCGATGGTGTTAACCACCAGCGCCACCGACAGCGAAATGCGGGCGCCAAAGAGGATGCGGCTCAGAAGACTGCGACCAAAGGGATCGGTGCCCAGCGGGAATTCAGGGGAGGGAAAGCGCCACGCCACCGTATAATTTTGTGCGTCATAGCCCTCAGGCGCCAGCAGCGGCGCAAAGATAGCGAGCAATATCAAGGCCACTGCCAAAAAGAAGGCCAACAGCGAAAGTTGATTGCGGGCAAAGCGGCGTAGCGCATCCCCCCACAGCGTCCGTTCCCGCAGCGGGATGGCCACCGGTTTGGATTCTTTACGGGTCATGGTGATTAGGTGATTAGTGATTGGTTGATTAGGTGATTGGTGATTGGTCATTGGCGGCGCTGGCCGTACAATCACCAATCAACCAATCACCAATCACCCACTACGAACGTTGGTCGGTCAGGCGCACGCGTGGGTCAACGACGACATAGAGCAGATCGGTGAGCAAGTAGGCCAGGGCAATGACCGCCGACCAGAGCAGCGAAAGCGCCATGATGACTGGGTAGTCGCGGTTGTAGATGCTCAGGGTGATCTGGTTGCCGATGCCGGGAATGCGAAAGATCGTCTCAATAAAAAAGGAGCCGGTCACCATCCACGCCACCAAGGGGCCGACTACGGTCAGTAGCGGCAGCAGGGCGTTGCGTGCGGCGTGACGACCAATGACCGCCCGTGGCGCCAGCCCCTTGGCATTGGCGGTGCGGATATAATCGGCGGCTAATGCCTCCACCATACTGGAGCGCACATAGCGCGCAATGGTAGCCGCCGGCCCCAACGCATAGGCAACCACCGGCATGATCATCTGCTGCGGCGTGCCCCAGCCCCCGGTCGGCAGCCAGCGCAGTTGCACCGAGAAGATGACGATCATCAGCACCGCCACCACAAAGGTGGGGGTCACCAGGTTGGTCACCACCGCCACCGAGGTCACATAATCGACCCACGAGTTAGGCCAGAGCGCGGCCAACAGCCCCATGAGGCCACCCACCACCAGCGCCAGCGCCATCGTCAGCAGCCCAAGCTGAATGGTCACCGGCCAACTGCGCGCAATAAAGGCCGTCACCGGTTCGCCATAGCGAAAGGAGACGCCCCAATCGCCGCGCAAGGCATGGTTGAGATAGCTCAGGTATTGGACGTAGATGGGCCGATCCAACTGGTACTTCTCCATCAGCGCAGCGCGAATATGCTCCGGCAGCGGGATCTCCTGTTTATTCATTGCATCAAAAGGGCCGCCCGGCACCGCGTGCATAAAGAGGAAGGTGATCAACGATACCCCCAACAGCACCCCCACAATGCCAAGCAGACGCCCGAGAATGTAACGTAGCATAGGGTTAAGGTGACAAGATGACAAAATGACTGGATGACAAGATAACCGTATGATTATCATCTTGTCATCCAGTCATCTTGTCACGCTCTTCTATCGCTTAATATACACATCCACCCAGGTCAGGTAGGAGTTGCGGTGGATGCCATCTTTGGTGGTGCGCAGGCCGCCCAGCTTGGATGACCAGAGCACGCCCTCCACTGGGTGGCCAATAAAGACGCCGCCAACATCTTCGATCAGGATCTTTTCGGCTTCGTTGTACATCTCACAGCGTTTGGCCGTATCCAGTTCGCCGCGCGCGGCATCGATTAGCTCCGTAAACTTCTCATTCTGCCAGTTATGGCGCGAGCCGGTGGCCCACCAATCGAGGAAGTTGGTCGGGTCCGAGTAGTCCTGGGCCCACTGAATGATCCCCAGCGGAATGGCATAGGCGCGCAGTTGGTCCATATAAAAGGAGCGTTCCTGGTCTTTGGGGGTGACGGTGACGCCCAGGTTCTCCTTGAGCATCCGCTGGATCGCCTCCGCTTCGGTGACGACCTGGCCCTGGCGTGTCCACAGTGCCAGTTCCGGGAAGCCGGCGCCGTCGGCATAGCCCGCTTCGGCTAGGAGCGCTTTGGCCTGCTCCGGGTCATAGGCTTGGATGGCGCGAATGTCGGGGTTGCTGGCCTGGCTGCATGGGAAGCCTTCGGGCAGCATGGTGTAGGCCGGAATCTCTAGCCCCTGCATGACTGCGTTAGAGATAGACTCGCGGTCAATCGCGTGGCTAAAGGCCTGGCGCACCTTGAGGTCGTTAAAAGGTGGATTTTGGTTGTCAAAGAACATGTAGAAGGTGGTGAAGCTGGGGTATTTCTCCACCTGGCTGGCCAGATTCGGGTCGGCCAACGCTTGGGCAAGTTGTGGCCCGCGCAGACCGGCGACACCGTCAATCTCGCCGGCCTGGAACATAGGCAACACGGGAATGTCGGCCTGGGGGATCAGGGTGGAGATCACCTGCTCGACCTTGGGCTTCATGGGTCCGTCATATTCGGGATTGGGCACATAGACGAGGTTGGCGCCCTTGTTCCATTCTTTGATGATAAAGGGCCCATTGCTCAGCGCGGTCTCCGGGCTATCGGCCCACGCATCGCCATACTGCTCGATCATATGTTTGGGCGCAATGGTGGGAATAAAGCCTACCACCTGCAAGAAATAGGGAATGGGGGTCTCGGTGGTAATCTGCAGGGTGTAGTCATCAGCTTTGGCTACACCCAACTCCTCAATGCCCACCTCACCCTTTTGATAGGCCGTGGCATTTTTGATGCTGGCGTAGAACCAGCCATAGGGGTTGGCGATCTCTGGGCTGAGCATGCGCTGGAGCGAGAAGACCCAATCATCAGCGTTGATCGGCGTGCCGTCGCTCCATTTGGCCGTCTGGCGCAAGTGAAAGCTCCAGGTGAGGCCGTCGTCCGATACTTCCCAGCTATCGGCGCCGCCAGGATAGGCTTTAAAGTCGGCATCGAGCCAGACCAGCGGCTCCCACACCGTGCCTTGCATGCCATTGGTCTCATAGATATTGCGGGTGACATCAAAGTGCTTGCCCTCAATGGTCATGGTGTGGAAGATCTGCTGTTCCAACGGCGCCGCATCGTCCGGCAACTGGACACCCACCGAGTTAACTACCGGCCCCGCGGGTGCGGCCGTTTCGCCGCTGCTAGGCGCAGCCGGCATGGAGGTGCAGGCGCTGATCATCAGCGCCAAGAGCAGCACCCAAGCGAGAAAGAGTGAAGATCGATGATAGCGCATAATGCATCTCCTTGAATTAACGTTTATACTGAGCAAGACCATAGATGGCGCAAAGTGGCATCTAGGTGGGCTTGCAATTAATCCCACCGAGCGCAAAAACAGTCATTCTTACAGGTTCGCAAGTACTATAGCAGGTGTAACGGGGCGATCAGACAGATTGTCCGTCGTCTAGCATATATCAGCCGCGGTTGCCTGTCAAGTCGCCCAAATTGGGGGATATTTCCGTTTTGGGGCGAGTTTCAACTGCGCCTACATTGGGCGGTCAGTGGGGCGCCTGTGCTTACAGCCACTTTGCCAATGGCGCATAGCTCTATTACAATAGCCTCAAGCATTTTGCGCCTAGCCCATAGCTAGTACATCATTACGCCAATCAATTCGTGTGAAGCTGCTGAAGCCGCGGCAGTCGCGCTCTAGGGTGTAGCAAGATAGACGGTGCATGACCAGAACCCTCTCCCCAGCCGGTTCACGCAACACGCACCTTGTTCCCTTGGCGCAGCCTCCGGCAGTGCAGGTCATCACCCCATTCAATTCAGATTCAGGAGGAGTAACATTCACCATGAGTACAAACGCAAAGCTGTCGCCGGTGGCGCCATTGACGGCAACCTATGATCGGGAGCGGCTGGAGGATATTGGTTTCATGACCTGTATGACGCTGTCGCTGCTGGGCAATTATGCACAAACTGGCCATTTTGGCGGACCGCTGGCCTATACTCCCTACAATATCGCCCTTCATTTGGCCGGGCCGGAGTTGGGCGGGCTACGTTATGACTACCGGCGGCCCAAGCATCCCTTTTGTGACAAATTTATGTTGGCCGGCGGTCACAACATCCCTACCGGCTATGCGCTGTGGATGATTATGGGCGAAGCCCTGGCGCGCAAATATGCCGCCACCGGCGACCAGCGCTACTATGTAGACCCCAAGGTCGCTATGTTGCCCATTGACGCCCTCGGCTTTCGCCGTGGCGCCGGCGCACTCAAGACATTATTGGCGGAAAATGGCCTGACCGACGACCCGCGCTTTGCTCAGGCCCAACTGCGGGGCATCCGCGCCCTCTCCGGCCACGCCGAATCGATTGACGTGACCAACGATGTCAACGGCGGTCCTTCGGGCGTGGGGATTGCCGTGGCCGGCGGCAAAGCGGCCTTCTGGGATTTTGTAGGCGCGCCTCACGATCTCAAGGTAATTGGGCTGGAAGGTGAATTTGCCATGACCGCAGGCCATGCCCAGGAACTCAAGACCCAGGCGCTGGCCATGCAGACCGGCAAACGGCTGCGCATTCTCTTCTCCAGCAACAACGCCGGCATTGACGACTCGCTCATGGGCGGCGTTATCGACAGCAAATATGCGGATCGCTACTGTCTGGAAGAGCAGTGGACCTCCTATGGCTGGAATGTCTTCGCGATTGAGAACGGCAATGATTATGACCAGGTCGTCGCTGCGCTCAAGACGATGGAGGATTGGGATGCCGCCGACCGTCGTCCCATGATCCTCTTTGGCAAGACAACCAAGGGCTATTGGCCCGGCGCAGTCGATGGCAAGATCCCCGGCTATGGAGACCAACTGGTGGGCTATGCCAGCCACCCCTATGCCATGAAGATGAACTCTGACTACTTTGTGGCGCTGGCTGAAAATTTTGAACAGCATTACGAGGTCGAATTTGCCGGTATCCGGGATGGCGTCGTCACCGACGAGCGCGAACGGCTTATTCAGTTCAAGACCAACATTGACGTGGTCATGTCGCTGCTCGACCAGAATGGGCTGGGCGATTGGCTTGCGGACCAGCTGGTGGCGATTGGTGATACGCTCAAAGACGACCTGCCTCTACGCATTGACAACAGTTGTGATCCCTTCTTGGATGAGCGACTCCAGGTGCAGAATCTACCGACCACACCCCAGAAGGTAACCGTGCAGAATCCTCTTTCGGGCGCGAGCAAAGAAGTGGGCATTACCCTTTATCGCAAAGCTGGCGAGAATGCGGGCACCCGCCGCGCCATCTCCGAGATCATCAAGTGGATGAACTATGTGACCGATAATCGTTTCATCACCTTTGCCGCCGACCTCTCTGGCTCCATTAATGTGGAAGGCGGCAGTCTCTGGGGCCATTATAACCCAGAAACCAATCCTGTGGGGACCCGCTTCAAGGCGGCTATTCAAGAGGCGGGCAATGCCTCGTCGGCGATTGGGCTGGTGAGCCAGAGCGCGTCACTTGATCCGCAAAAATTTGCCGGCGTCTGGGCGCTGAGCGGCACCTACGGCGCTTTTACCCCGTTGATGTATCTGCCGGCCCGCGTCTGGAGCCAACAGAGCCAGGACAGCCGCTTCCGCATGGGGGTGCTCCACATTCTTGCCGGTCACTCTGGCCCAGAGACGGCCGCCGATGCGCGCACCCACTTCGGCATCTTTTCGCCCCAGGTCTGGAAGCTCTTCCCACGGGGACAGGCGATTCATCTCAGCTTCTGGGATTACAACGACGTGGCTCCTGGCTACTTTGCCGCCGCCGCGATTGCTGCACGCGAAGCCAAGGTTAGTGTCATTATCTTGGAGGTGGCCCGACCCGATTTCCCTGTGGCTGACCGCAGCACCTTTGCCGATTCCGATCTCAATGCCGCGGCCAAGGGGCTCTACGTCATTCGTGACTTTGCGCCCGACCAACCCCGCCACGGCTATGTCATTGTTCAGGGCTCTAGCTCCACTGTCAATTTACTTCAGACTCTGCCCCGCCTGGAGGCGGCAGGCATCAATGTTAAGGTAGTTGCCGCTATTAGCGAAGATCTGTTCGACCGGCAGCCGGAAGACTATCGCAACCGTGTGTTGCCACCCGAAGCGCGCTATGATCTGATGGTGGTGAGCACCGGCACGCGCCGCGTCTGGCCCATCCGCGATGTGGGGCCGTTGACCGACGCCTATTCGCTCACCTCGGATTGGGACAACCAGTGGCTCACCGGTGGACTTGAACCAGATGTCATCGCCGAAGCCCATTTGGACCCCGAATCGATTTTCACCGGTATCAAACGCTTTGCCGACGCCCGGTCGGAACGGCTGGATGCGCAGCGGGCGTTGCTGACTGCGCTTGGGTAACGGTGCTGATATGTAAATAGCTGAAAGCTGGTGGCTGCTAGCTGGTGGCTGAATGCTAGTGGCCAGCGGCTACCAGCTAGCAGCCACCAGCCACCAGCGTCCCTACCTGTCTAACCACTGCACGTTACGCTTCAACCACTGCAAACCACAGTGGATCTAAATCCGCAGGATCGCTATTGTAGTTAATGGTGATCTCTTCCCCCGGTGCAATGTCGCGCAGCGCCATGTAGTCAATGCGCTGCGCATCAAATTGTTTCACATAGACGGCGTTGGGTTGATAGGAATGATTAAAGAGCGAACCATACCCTAACGCCAACGCCGAGTCTTCGCCCCAGGCATAGCAGTAGTTGAAGAGTTCAGTACGCTCCACATAACCCCACTGCATGGCTGGTAGAACGATGACTGCCGCACATTCAAAAATTTCCCCCTGCCGAATAAATTCCTGGGCAAAAACGCCGCGACCTTTGCCGGCAACTGATTGAATTGACAGCATTGTTAGCTCCTCTGATAAAACAGCACAGATAACGATTAATAGCATGTAACTACAAATTCACACAAGCCGCAGAGTCTAGCATGGGCGAAGCTTTAAAGCAACAGGTCGATGGTATAGGAATTGAAGAACAATTGAGGTAGCGGCTAAAGATTAGCACAAAAAAATGTGCAGAAATGAAACCTTATCAATAGCAGATGTCAACATAGGAGGGTAAAGAGGAGGGGCAAACTATGGGGACGCAAAGCAGGACACGTCATAAGTGTTAACTTATGCGTTGGTAATTGTGTAGTGAGCATCCTTAGATGCGAGCGTGCTCTGGGTAGTGCGCATTTGAGAATGCGCACTACACGTTAAGTTAACACTTATGCAGCACAGGTGCACAGGTGCGCACCCCAGTAGATTATAGCTGGAGTAGAGTAACACTTTGCCACTGTGCACTCTCGGTGCGCCAGTGCTGAAACTGCTCCGGCTGTGTGGCTGCCAGTGCATTGAGTTGGGAACTTAAGTGACGGCAACGCACTTCGACACCGAATTGAGCCGGTTGGCGACCGGCGCGGGCAATACGGCTGTGTAGATCGCGTAGACCGGCCAGCGCCGCGGCCAGCTCACCGGCGGCTAACGTTGCGTCCGCTTCGCTTGTGCCCCGTTGTTCGTCCGCTTTGCCATCCTGCAACCGTAACAACTGCCAACGCCATTGGATCACACTGCCGGCCGGCGCTTCGTCATCGTCATCCAATCCTCCACTTGCGGCGCCTCTGTCTGACCAGGACCATACATTGAGCGCGAATTCGGCGGGTGAGGTGAGCGTGCGTTGGAAAAATTTATGGACATCTTTAAAGTCACGGCTAAAGCGGGCTGGCGGCAAGTCCTGGCGCGTTTGGCGACCATAGCCCTTGCTGCTTAGCCGTTCATCCAGGATCGCCACCACACCACAATCGGTCGCGCGGCGGATCAGGCGGCCAAAGCCTTGCTTTAAGGCCAGGTTCATCAGCGGCACCATATAATCGCCAAAGCTGCTCTTGCCGCTGCTGTCCAGCGCACGCATACGGGCGCTGTGGAGCGGATCGTTGGGCGTAGGGAAGGGCATTTTGTCTAGGACCACCAGGCTCAGGTCGTCGCCCGGAATATCGACACCTTCCCAGAAAGAGCGGGTCGCCAGGAGAACGCTGTGGGGCGTTTCCTTGAACCAACGGAGCAGGGCATCGCGTGGGGCGTCCCCTTGAGCGCGCACCGGCCAGATATGTGCCTGGTCGGTCTGTTGCAGGCGATCATTCACCTGTTGTAGACCACTCCAACTGGTAAAGAGACAGAGCGCCCGCCCGCGACTCACTTCTAAGAGCCGTTCAATTTCATGGGAGACCGCGTTATAGTAGGCGTCGGCATTGCGATAGTCATAGGCCGGCAGCGGTGGTTGATAGAGCAACGCCTGTTGCGGATAGTCAAAGACGGTCGGTAAGACCTGTTCCTCGCCCACTTCGGTGAGGCCACAGCGCACCTTGAAGTGGGTGAAATGGCCGTTGGTGGCCAGCGTAGCGCTGGTGCAGATGACGGTGCGCGGCGGCGTCTCTTCTTCACTTTCGGGATGAAAGAGATATTGCGCCAGCAAGCCAGCCGGATTAATAGGGGCAGCATGGACTTCCAGGGTAATGTGTCGCCGGTCAAAGACGCGCACGGCATAACGCACAAAGTCATCATCATGGCGGTCGGTCGCCACGGTCTGGAGTTTGGTGGCGGTGCTGCTGAGCGCTTCCAAGGTTAGCTCATAGGCCCGCCGCTCCTCGGTTACCTGGTCCACCTGCTTGCCCTCTACAGCCAGTTCGTCGTCGCTCTTGTTGGCATAGGGGCTGTTTTGGCGCAGCCGTTGGTGATATTCCTGGAGTCGTCGGCCTAGCTTTTTCATCTCTTCTAATTCAGGTTCAATGCGATAAGCGTTGTCGCGGCTCAGATGGGCAATCTCTTGAAAAGCCAGCGTATTCTGAAAACGCAGTTCATCGACCTCATCTTCATCCAGATATTCACGGAAGACGCTGCGGGTAAGCAGTTGCTCGACGGTGTAGTCGGTGAGATTGGTTTCAAAGACGGCGGTGGCTGTCTGCTCCAGACCATGCGCTTCGTCAATGACGTAGATGGCGGCCGGCGGCAGCAGCCGTTCGCCTGCCCAGCCCAACTCCAGCGCATTGAGCAGCAGATGGTGATTGGTAATCAGAATCTGCGCTTCGGCCGCGGCGTCGCGCATCGTGTTGACCCAACATTGGTCAAAGTAGAAGCGGCAATCCTGGTGGAGGCAGTCATCCGGGTAGCTGACAATGCGGGGACGGAGATCGCTGTCGAGCAGAAAGGGCAGATCATCGACATCGCCGGTGGTGGTTTCCGTCAGCCACTGGCGCATAAACTTGATCTGCTCGTGCTCGCGATCATAAAACGCAATCTGCTGTTGCGCTCCTAACTCTTTCTCCCACTTATAGGTGCAGAGAAAGTTGCTGCGGCCCTTAACCACCACGGCGCGGATGGGGCGGTTGAGCACCTGGCGCAGAAAGGGAATATCCTTATTAAAGAGCTGGCTCTGGAGTGACTTATTCGCGGTGGCCACTACTACGGTCTTGCCGCTGAGAATGGCTGGGGCCAAATAGGCAACCGATTTCCCCGTGCCGGTCGGCGCTTCAATCAGCGCATGTTGTTGGACCAGGATAGCGCGCTTGACTGCTTCCGCCATTTCCAGTTGGCTGGGGCGAAATTCATAGCCATCCAACTGTTGCGCCAGCAGGCCCTCCGTGCCAAAGAAATGGGCCAGGTCAAAATCTGCCAGTTCTTGCATTGCCGCGGCGTCTGCGTCTCCAATTGCCGGCGTGTCCGCTTCATCCGCCATAGGCAAAAACTCGCCTGTGGCAAAATCATCGGGGGCGAAATCATCATCGTCAAAGGGTATATAAGCGCGTTGTTTGGCCATAGGCCAAGTTTAGCACGGATGTGCGGTGCAGGCAAACGGCTTAAGCTGCGGGCGTCGTTACACGACGGGCACGCCATGCCCTGACTCCGACAATTGTATGGGAATTGTAAGGTAGAAAATCGACATTCTAGCTTATACTATACTTATACTGTGACATGTACTGTGCGGTAGTATTGCGATATTTTGTGTAGCTGCACTAAGCCATCTGTGTGACAATTTTCCAGCAACCTTTTAGCCCACACCACCCAAGTCGTAGCGGGACAGAACGTTGCTGGCTATTGCTATTTGATGGGTCGGTGCGAGGATATTTTGAGGAAAATGAATATATCACCGATGAAAATGCACCTTGCTTCCCCCAATTTGTTAACTCGTATCAAGGTTTCCGTTGTCACATTACTCTTGCTGATCACGATCGTCACACCCGCGGTGTCGGTTTATGCCGCGCCCGTAAGCCGACCTGTGGCGCAGGGTGATACTACGAACGTAAGTGGTCTGATTAAAGAAGCCAAAGATCTGCAAAGCACGGGCGAACTGGAGCGCGCCCTGGAGGTCTATGATCATGCGCTTGTGTTGGCCAAGGCGGAGAATGATCGCCGTATCGCCGCCATTCTGGGTGAGATGGGCGATCTTCACCTGGCGTTAGAAGATAATGAACAGGCGCTGACGGCCTATTTAGAGGCTTCCACCTATTTTGCTATGACCGAGGACGTGGCGTTGCAAGCCAAAATCTGGGAAAAGATTGGCGAGCTACAGAGCAGCCATGACAACATTGCCGAAGCGGTTGCCGCCTATCAGTCCGCGGCGGAGAGCTGGCATACCGTAGGCGATCTGCAGAGTGAAGCCAATGCGCTGGTGCTCATTGGTCACACTTATGTCACCCATGATGATAACGACAGCGCCCTGACCGCCTTCCAAAATGCCCTGCCGGTGGCGCAGGAGGCCAAGAATGACACCCTGGTTGCCACTATTTACCAGGAGATGGCCCAACTTTACCAGGCGACTAACCAGACCGACGCCGCGCTCAAGAGTTATGATGATGCGCTTGCGGTCTTGTCCGCCGCACAGCTCGACACCCTCAAGCTCTATGCCACCCTGAGCCAGGATAAGGCTGACCTGCTTTGGAGTCAAAAAGCCTATGCGAAGGCGGCCAAAGCGATGGAAGCGGCCGCGGCGCAGTGGCGTTTTCAGGAAGATACACGGCGTGAACTGCGCGCCCTAACCAAAGCCGGCAGCGGTTACGCCCGCACGGACCAACCCCAGGCCGCGCTCGATGTTTACACGACGGCGCTGGCATTAGCCAAGAGCGACGGCGACCCAGCCACGATTATCGACATTTTGCTGGCGCAAGGGGATCTCTATCGCACCTTGGAAGCGTATGACAAGGCGGCAGCACTCTATGTTGCGGCCGAACAACAGGCGGAAGCGGAAGGCGATCCCAAGCTTTTGGTCGCGATTTACGAAGCACAGGCCGATCTGGCGTGGAGCCAAGAGCAATATCAGGAAGCGCTGGATGCCTTTCTCTCGGCCAGTGATCAGTGGCATGAATTGGGTGACATCCAGAAGGAAACCCGCGCGCTGAGCAAAGCTGGCAACGTCTATGCCTGGATGGGTGACACAGAGACGGCGCTGGCGACTTACGCGTCTGCCCTGGCATTGGCCAAGACTGATGGTGATGCCGGCGCAGCGGCTACGGTCTTAGTGGCCCAAGGCGATCTTTATGTCTCGCTGGAAGCCTATGACAAAGCCGTTGCCGTCTATGAGGCCGCGGTGGAGGAAGCTGCTGCCGCCGAGGACGCTAAGCTCGCAGCCAATATCTATGAGTCGGAAGCCAGCCTCTGGTGGAGCCAAAAGGAGTATGGCAAGGCGGCCGCGGCCTATGCAGCGGCCGCAGAGCAGTGGCAGCTACAGGAAGATGACCGGCATGAATTGCGCGCCCTCGCCAAGGCAGCCGATGGCTATGCGCGCGCGGAGAATAGCGAAGCTGCGCTCCAAAGCTATACGGCGGCGCTGGAAGTGGCCAAGCGTGGCGATGACGGCGCGGCCGTGGTTGACATTTTGCAGGCTCAAGCTCAACTCTATCAGAGCTTAGAGGAGTATGACCAGGCGCTTGCCACCTATGCGGCGGCGCAGACCCTGGCTACTGAGCTAAAAGACACGGCGTTGGCCACCACTTTGCGCGAGGCTGAGGCCGAAACACTCTTTGCCACCAAACAATATTCAGAGACACTGGCCGCGTTGGAAGCGGTCGCAGCCGCGTGGCATGACCAGAATGAGAGCGCAGCCGAAGCGCGTGTCTTGGTACGCATGGCCGATGTCTATGTGGCCCAAAAGCAAAACGCCCAAGCGCTAACCACCTATGCGCAGGCGCTCGAAGTTGCCCAGGCCGCCGAAGATAGTACGTTGGCCATCCAGATCTTACAAACAGAAGCCGGTTATTATGAACAAGCGAAACAGTGGACCGCTGCCCTTGATGCCTATCAAAGCGCGATTGAACTAACCAAAGCGAGTGGCGATGAGGTGTTGCAGGCCAAATTGCTTGAAGCCGTCGGCGCGGTGCAGAGCAGCCGCAGCTATTTTGACCTCTCGGCGGCGGCCTATCAAGCGGCGGCGGCGCTCTGGCAACGCAATGATGACCCCAAGCGTGCCGCGCGGGCGTTGGTCAATGTGAGCGAGGGCCATGCGAAACGGAGTGAGTATACAGAGGCTTTTGACGCTCTAGCCCAAGGGCTGACAATTGCGCAGCAGGCGAATGATCAGGAGACGGCCTTGCTCATTAAGCGCACAGAAGGCGACCTCTACGATAAGCTGAGCAGAACCGATCAGGCCATTGCCGCCTATCAGGAGGCCGTCAAACTGGCCCACAGCACAGGCGACACACGCCGCGAGGCGATGCTGCTCGATTCCATTGGCGCTTGGCAGCAATCCAGCAACGCCTTCGACGCCGCGGCCACAGCCTGGACTCAAGCGGTGGAGCGCTGGCAACAAGTGCCGGATCTGGATAAAGCCCAGCGCACCCGCTATCGTCTCTGGCAGCTCTATCTGTCCTTGAATAACTATGAGCAAGCCCTGGCTGTAACCAAAGTTGATGTCGGCTTCACCGCCCCGCGTGACAATGCCACCGTGCAACGGACCATCGAAATCGCAGGGTTGGCCATGCACCCAACCTTCCTGAAATGGCAGGTCGATCTGCTGCTGGATGGTGAAGAACAACGGGCCACCAATGTGGCCGTGGGCAAACGCCCGGCTTGGGGCCGGCTGACGACCCTGGACACCACAAAGTATCCCAATGGGCAACACAAGCTGCGCCTACGCGTCGTCCGCACCGGCTCCAATTATGACGAGTATTTTATCACCATCAATATTGCGAATTAGGGATAGGGGTCATTGGTGATTAGTCATTGGCTGACCCGTCCTGAATAGAGCATTCATGCCCAAAGGACCAATCACCAATCACTAATCACCACCCTTTAGCTGCGCGCATAGATTTCGGGGCGACGATGTTGGAGAGAGGGCAGTTCGGCGCGGATCTTGTCTTGGACCACTGCGTCAACCTCGGCCACGGCCACGCATTCGCGCTCCGGGGCGCGGGCGAGCACCGTGCCCCACGGGTCAACGATCATGGTGCTGCCAAAGCACTGTTTGCCGCTGCCATGCGTGCCGATCTGCGCCGGCGAAACCATATAGACCTGGTTCTCGATAGCGCGGGCGCGGATGAGCGTCTCCCAGTGATCTTTCCCCGTATAGAGTGTAAAAGCGGCCGGCTGAAAGATAACGCGGGCGCCGGCCAGGGTCAACGCGCGATAAAGCTCTGGAAAGCGAATGTCATAGCAGATCGTGAGGCCAAAGTTGCTGTGCTCGGTCTCAAAGGTGACCATCTCCTCGCCCGGCGCGACACGCGTCGATTCTTTGTAGCTCTTTTGCCCTTCAATGTGGATATCAAAGAGGTGGATCTTGTTGTACTGGGCAATCAATTCGCCATCGGGGGCAAAGACCAACGTCGTGTTGCCAATGCGGTCGCTGCCCGCCTGGAGGGTGGGAATGCTGCCGCCGTGCACATAGATCCCATGTTGGCGCGCCTTGTCGCGGAGAAATTGGCTGGTGGGGCCATCCAGCGCTTCCGCGCCTTCCATCATTTTGGCATCGTCGGCCAGGAAGTTGAACATCTCCGGCAAGCCGACCATCTCCGCGCCCAGGCCGGCTGCCTCATCAATCAAGCGGTTGGCGGTGGCCAGGTTGGCCGCTTTATCATTCCGTGAATTCATCTGACATGCTGCAATTCGGAAGGACATGGGTGGATCCTTTCATCTAAACTTTATTTGCCGATTTAATATCATCTTTTCTGCTATGTGTTGCGTGTTGCGTATTGCGTTACCGCTCACGGGTGTAGTCCACGCAACCCGCAACACGCCCACTTGGAAGTAATTGCTTGGCAGCAGCTTCAGTCGCCTAAGCCCAGCACATCCAACAGAAAAGCGTACTCAAACGCAATTTCTTGCAAATAGTCAAAGCGCCCGGAGGCGCCGCTGTGACCGGCGCCCAGATTGGTCTTTAACAAAAGCCGGTTGGTATCGGTCTTGAGGGTGCGCAATTTGGCCACCCACTTAGCCGGCTCCCAATATTGGACGCGTGAATCGTTGAAGCCAGCCGTGGCCAAGATATGGGGATAGGCTTTGGCCTCTACATTGTCATAGGGTGAGTAGGCGCGCATGTAGGCGTACTCCTCCGCCTTGTTGGGGTTGCCCCACTCCTCCCACTCGATTACCGTCAGCGGGATGGTTGGGTCGGAGATGGTGCTGATGACATCGACAAAGGGCACGCCGGCAATCATCGCGGTAAAGAGATCGGGGGCCATATTGGTCACTGCGCCCATCAACAGGCCGCCGGCGCTACGCCCTATTGCCGTCAGACGGTCGGGCGCGGTGTAACCCTGATCAACCAGATGTTGGGCACAGTCGATAAAGTCGGTAAAGGTGTTCAGTTTGTGGAGCAACTTGCCCTGTAAATACCACTGTCGCCCCATTTCGCCGCCCCCCCGCACATGGGCAATGGCATAGGTGACGCCCCGGTCGAGCAAGCTCACGCGGTTGGAATGAAAGGTCGGGTCGATACAGGAGCCATAGGCGCCATAACCATAGAGCAACACGGGGGCCGGTGTGCCGGTGGGGGTATCCTTGCGCCGCACCAATGAGATGGGCACCTGGGCACCATCGCGCGCAGTGGCCATGATGCGCAGCGTCTCATATTGACCTGGATCATAGCCGCCTAGCACCGGCTGTTGCTTGCGCATGGTGCGGCTGCGATCATTTAGATCATAGTCATAGATGGTGTTAGGTGTCGTCAACGAAGTGTAGGTAAAGCGGTAGAGCGTGCTGTTGAAATCGGGGTTTCTGCCACCATAGCAGGTGTAGACCGGTTCGGGAAATTCAATGTTGTGCTCACCGCCGCCATTGAGTGCAATCACATGGAGTTGACGCAGACCATGCTCGCGCTCATGCACCACCAGATGGTCGTGGAAGGGCTCAACCCCATCCACCTTGACCGTCGGTCGGTAGGGGATGGCCTCTTGCCAGTGGGCCCTGCCGGGATTGTCCACCGGCGCCCGCATCACGCGAAAATTCTCGGCCTCCCAGTTGGTCGTAATCAGAAACGAATCGCCCTGATAGGCGCAATGATGTTCCACGCTATATTCCACGCCATGTTCACGCGGGTGAATGACCATGGGGGCAGCGTTGGGCTGGTCGGCGGGGATAAACCAGACTTCCTTGGTCATGGAACTGTGCAGATCGAGCAGCAGATAGCGTTGATCCTTGGTCTTAAAAATTTGCAGCCAATAGGCGTCATCACTTTCATGCATGATGAGCGCATCATCCGCCGGATTATCTCCCAACCGATGGCGGAAGACTTTGTAGGGACGCCAGGCTTGATCTTGCTTATTATAGAAAAGGGTGCGATTGTCGGCGGCCCACTCCACGCTATAAAAGGTGTCGGGGATGACATCGGCCAGGAGGGCGCCAGTGGTCAAATCCTTGATCTGCAAGGTAAAGCGTTCATTGCCCTCATAATCGACCGCAAAGGCGAGCAAGCGATGGTCCGGGCTGATGCGATAGACGCCCAACTCACAGAAGTCGTGGCCCTCCGCCAATGCATTTTGGTCGAGCAACAGCTCTTCGGGCGCGTCCAGGTCACCCGCTTTGCGGCAGTAGAGAGGATATTGGGCGCCTTCTTCGTAGCGATGATAGTAATAATACTCATCGAGCTTTTCGGGCACGGAGGCATCGCGCTCTTGAATGCGGCCGCGCATCTCGCGGTAGAGCGTGGCCTGTAACGACTCAGTGTGGGCCATAACCGCCGCCGTATAGGCATTTTCGGCCTCCACATAGGCGCGCACGGCGGGGTTCTCACGCTCACGCAGCCAGAAATAGGGATCAATGCGTACATCTCCCTGCGCCTCAAGACGCTTGGGATGGGTGGCCGCAACGGGTGGAACGGGCGTAGTTTGAGCCATGGAATTCCTTTCCTGCAGCTGTGAAACTGGTGATATTTGATTTAGTATAGCATAAACCTGCCGCGTATGGAACAAGGGAAAGATACAGAGGTGTATTTCAGTTTTAGGGCGAGTTTTTGCTTTAGGCGCGCCAAGAGCGGCGCTACCCAAAAAGTGAAATACACCCAAGATACAGTATGCGCGCTGCAAAGTAAACCCTTTGTAAAATAGAGGGTGTGTCCCACGAAAGTGGCGAGAAGGTGACTGTCACTGGGCACACGGGGTGGGAGGCATTACAACGCCCTGGGCCCAGTGACAGTCACCTCTGGTCGCAATAATTTGGGACGCACCCAAAATAGAGTTTATAAGGATTGGCGCCAAGCAACACTCAAACAGCAAAATTTGGATTTTGACCATGCAAAACAGGTCTTTGCTGGGCCAACATTCACCTTTGAAGATGACCGCAAAGATTATGGCGAACAAAGGTGGGTTACACTTGGATTATTGCAAGCAACCGTAGTAGTGATAGTGCACACAGAGACAGACGCTGAAATTCGCATAATTTCCATGTGCAAGGCTGATAAAGATGAACAACACCTATTCTTCTCCCATCTTTGATGATCAGGATGAATATCCGAAGGTCACTCAAGTTGATCTAGATCGAGCAAAATTCCGTGTAGGGCTGAAGTCGGCTCCGCAGCAACAGCGAGTTACCCTTCTTTTGGATACAGTGCTCATTGAGTATTTTAAAGCGAGAGCAGGCGAAAACGATTATCAAATTTTAATTAATGATGCTTTGCACCAAGTAGTCACACAGCAGAATGTGCAGAGAGAGTTGGAAGAAACGTTGCGACAAGTGATTCGTGAAGAACTGCATCTTTTAAATCTACCAATTTCAGCATAACTCTCTATGATCTATACAACACCTACTTTTAATAACGATCCAATGTATGCGCATAAGGTGTGGCAAGCGCCTGCGTCCCACCGCCGGGAAACCAGGCCAGACAGATGCGCAGCCATGGGGCGGGAATGTTTGCCCCGGCCCACTGCGCATCGACTGCCGACCAGAAGCCTAGGAGCAGGCGCAACAGCACTTTGTTGTCCGGTAGCAGGTCGCCCTGTAGCAGGGCCTTGAACGCAGCCTCATGCTCTTGAAATAAATGGGTATCATGCACACGGCGACGCAATTCCGGTTCCAACGCCCGGAGCAACCGCGCCCGGTTGAGGATGGCGCCCATCATTTCGCCTGTCGTGGGCAGCAACTGTACATAGTCACAGCCCAACGTGCGCGCTTCCCACCCGACCAGCGTATCAAGCGGCTCGCGGATGGTAAATTCACTGAGGCGCAGATCCCAGCAATGCTCCGCAATGGCAACCAAGAGCTGCCGTGCGGCATCCGCATCTTGGGCCGTGAATTCATCCACAGTAAACGAAGCGGCTGGTCGGCCAAAGATTTCACCCTTGAACAGCGCATAGCCAACTAACGTTTTTCCATCTTCAAGCACCAGCGCCGCTGTGCCTGGATCCCACGTGGTCCGTGGGCGCAGACGATTCCAATCGGGTTGGCGCACATGGGTCCACGGGCGATGGCTATGCGCGTGATTGTAGAGTTTGATCATCTCCGGTAGATCGGTTACGGTAAAAGTGCGCAGGTGGCGGTTAGCCAGGCATTGGTCGCGCTGTTGGCGCAGTGGCTCCAGGTTGCGTAACTTGAGCAAGAAGCGTGCTTCATTGAGACAGGTGACAAAGCCAAACTTCTCATAGAGGTGATCGATCGCTTCGGAAACAAAAGCCACTGCCACCCGCTGTGCCATACCTTCTAGCGCTCTGGTGAGCAAATGGCTCAGGTAGCCGCGCTGGCGATAGGCCGGCAATGTCTCCACCCCGCCAATCCCCTCCGCCGCGATGGCAACGGCCCCAAAGCGCTGCGCAAAGGCGATGACTTCCAATTCGCTTACCGCGGTTGGCACATCTTCGGGGCCAAGAGAACAATAGCGCACGGGCAGGCTGTGTACGGTTTGCACAGGTGCTTCCCGATAGCGTAATTCTGGTGTTAAGCGTTCGTCTATTTCATATTCATAGCGTGCTTCTTGATTCACAGATCATTTCCTTATTTGGTAGGCAAAAATTGCTGCAACACTGGACTTGCAAACTCCGTCGCCAGACAATCCATGTAGATCACATCATAGGCTTGCCCGCCAATCCGGTGCGCTTCACGCCGGCGACCGATCTCCTTAAAGCCGGCCCGCTGATAGGCGCGGAGGCCCCGTTCATTGAAGCTAAAGACCGTTAGGTAGATGTTGTGTAAGCCCAAGCCGGTGAAGCCATAGTCAAGCATGAGGCGGGTGGTTTCTGTGCCATACCCCTTGCCCCAACACTCTTTTGCACCGATGAGGATCGTGTACTTGGCTGTGCGGTCAACGTAGTCGATTTCTTCCAACGATGTCCAGCCGATGGGGCGCAGGCCGGGCTGTTCGTAAATGGTAAAATCTGCATAGTCGCTGCCGCCTTTGCTGCTGTCTGCAAAGCCTGCTTCCATGGCGGCTACTGTGCGGTTGCGAAAGTGCATGCCGTAGGTGCGCGTTACGGCAAAGTCATTGATCCATTGATAAAATAAGGGCAGATGGTCACGATGACGTGGGCCAAGGGCAATTGATTCACCGGTTAAGTTTACGATGGGCTGATTCATGTCACTGGTCTCCTTTGTCATACCCTGTAGGGGTTGATCACGAGTTCCGCTGGGCAAAGAGCAGTGGATGGCGCTCTGGCGCTGCATTGGCGTCAACGTTGTAGCCATGCCCAAGGGCATGAATATCCAGTATGGTAAACCCCAGGTTTTGGAGAATATGGCGATAGTCAGCCAAGCCATAATTGCTCCAATACATGGTGCCGCCAAAGAAGTCATCTTCGGTGTAGGCTGCCTCGGCAAACTGCGTAACTGTTGCCAACAGATAACCGCCGGGTTTGAGCCAGGTGTAAATACGGCGCAGCAGCTCCGGATGCTCTTCGCGTGGCAGATGAAAGATGGCATAGAAAGAGACAACTGCGTCAAAGGTGGCGGCCGGAAAGTCGAGCGCCATGATGTCGCTGTGAATGAACTGAGCATTGGGCACATTGTTCTGCGCGCGACGGATCTGTTCTGCGGAAATGTCCACGCCGGTCACCACGAAATGTTGCGCCAGCGTCTGCGCAACCGGAACACCGGCGCCACAGCCAATGTCGAGCACCTGTGCAGGGCTGGGTAAGCGGTCAATCAACACTGTGAGTTCGGGGTGGGCGGTATCCCGGCGAGCAGCTTCATAGGCCGCTGCACAGCGGTCATAGTTTTGTTGGACAAGCGCTTTGTAGTTAATGGTTGGATCATTAGCTGGTTGCATAATATTCCCCCTTATGAAATGTCCATAAATTGTTTTACTGCGCGCCATACTTGCTCTGCTGCTGTCGCCATGTTTGCCACTTCTGTAGCACCAATAGGTAAATAAGGTAGGTAAGGGATACCAAGTGCATGGCCAACATTTTGCAGACAAAGATGTTCGGCTTCAAATGGATGCTGGCGCCGCTGTAAACGCTTGATGATTAGATCTGCCATCGTTGCCGAAGGCCAAATAGGATCGGCTGTTGCTGAAATTAACAGGATGGGTCCACCAACTTTCTCGACGGGGATGAGTGCATCAGCAAACGGTGTGACCAACACCTTGCTCTGCTCTATCTGTTCAATCACGTTGACCATATTGGTGTAATAGTTTCCCTCCATTGAATTAGGAATAAAGGGCAGTGGGTCTCCTGCGTAAGACCAGGAGGAATGCGGATTCGTAGGTTGGGCAGATACTCCTTCCCAAACCACATTGCTGGGCATAAAGGCAACAACACGACGAATATCTGCATAGCGGGTCGCTGCCAAGAGTGCCAGTTCTGCGCCTTTGGAATAACCTAATAGCGTTAGCATATCCACCCCGATTGTGGCGTCGGCTCGCAAATAAGCAATGGCTTTCTCAACTGTTTCCAACGGTATCTCCACTAGTTCCCGTGGCAGACCATTCTGACCGATCCAATCAAAGTATGCGACGGCCATTGCCGTCTGTCCATAGGAAGCAAGCAGCGCTGCCACCTGCCGCGACCAGCCAAAACCGCCGCCAGAACCACCTAAGGTAATTGCAACCCCGCGGGAATCACCAGTACTTGGGCGAAAGAGGGTTGCTACTAATTCTGGCTGGTTAATATCGGTGCGTTCCACCGTCTCGGCGTAAAAACGTCTAGTCAGCGACGCCGTTGCAACAGGTAAGCCATTTATCTCAGCGGTCAACTGCACCATGATTGGCTTTAGTGAATGCGTGGTTGATAAGAGAAAGGGCCTACGCTCAACACCAGCTTGGGCTTGAGGGTGGACAGCCCAAAAGATTGCCATTGGGCCAGGCTCTTTATAATCGCCTTCAACTGGCTGTGCCGAGTGCAAATCGACCACGCCCGTATCGTCAGCGACAAACTTGGCATAGCTGCTCCAGCTTTGGCCTAGATCATCTTGAAAGTGGAGGCGAATGACCACGTTGCTATTTGGGGTAAGCTCGACTACTTTGATATTAATTAGCTGGTCGAGCAAAGCAGTTTGGGGATCAATTTCAAATTGCGCCATATGCGACCTTCGATTCATCTGGCTTTCCTTATCTAGAAATCTTTTCCTTGGGAGCCTTAGCCAAGATTAATTGTGTATACCGTTGGCGCTCTGCCTTCCGCACACCTTGTGCCCAAGCTGGGTAGGTGTCGCCCAACTGATCATAGCTGCGGGCGACAAGCTGTTTGGGATGAGATGTTGCCTCCATAATGGATAACCTTTCTTCGTATTCGTAACGAGTATGGACATAACCTGTGAACTTTGAACCAAATGGCAAACATGACATCCTCCTTTCATAGAGGCTCATATAGGGGTGCGGCTGAAATTGCGCTTTTTCTCTCTGGGGAATCGTGCAATTTCAGTTTGCCGCCCATATGAGCGTTCATATAAAAAACGGTCGCGGGTACAAAAGACCCGCGACCGTTTTGGTCACTATCCGACGCCAATCGACGCCAGCCAACAACCAGACGCCTGTCCCGACAGAGACAACCGTAGGATAGCCTGACTTGCGCCAATCAAAAACAGCCACGGGTGGCCTACACCTGTGACTGTTGCTTAGCCTACGCTGACTCTGTGTTGTAGCAGAGCAATGGGAACCTTTATGAGCCAAGTATTATTTCATGGCGCTGCTTGGTATAACCTTGCTTGATGCAGTAAGTCCAGGTGTATGACCATATTTGAACTCCAGCAAAATTGAATGGGCCGTGGCATCGCGCACACCATCGGGTAATAGGGCCCGCTGCGCTGCTGTCCACGCGGTAGTTTCCCGACGCAACAGCACAATATCTACTCTTGGTGGCTCACTGCTGATTTGTACTTCGCTTTCGACCCAAATGCGTTCAAGTCCGACAGAAAGTTCCAAGGCTTTGGCCAGAAAGCGATGCCACGGTGTCTGCGCTGGTTGCACCATAGATTGATCGACCATAACGCTAGTATAACATGGAACGATAGCCTGTCAAACATATATTCGAAAAAGAGCGCTATTCAAATAGATCGCTGCATTTTTCCACAATCAAGGCAATTTTGTATAATTCAAATCATCGTCAGTTTACAAACAGCGCTACCTCAGGAGAAACCATTTTGACTGAATCCACAAGCCACCCAGCCCCCGCCATCAAAACCACCGTCGTCGGCAGCTATCCCTTGCCCACTTGGCTGGCGACGCAGCCTTCAACGCAGAACTTGCGCGACGCCATCATGGTCGTCCTCAAGACCCAGGAACTGGCCGGGCTGGATCTGATTGCCGATGGGGAGCTATCCCGTTTCAATGTTAATCATCCCGAAACCAACGGCATGATCGAATATTTCATCAGCCCTATGGCCGGCATTGAGACGCACCTGACCTTTGACGAGATCATGGCCTTCCGCGCCCAACCGGGCATGCAATTTCGCACGCAGCCGGCCGGCGTCGTGCATGGTTCAATCAGCGCCGGCGCGCTCAACTTGCCCGATGCGTGGCGGCTGGTTAAGGGATTGACGACGCGACCGCTCAAGTTTACCGTGACTGCGCCCTATATGTTGGCCAAAACCTTGCTCGACCACCACTATGGGGATCTGCCAACGCTCACCATGGCCCTGGCGGAGGTGCTGCGCCAACAGGTGGAGCAGATTGATGCGCCAGTGATTCAGGTCGATGAGGCCAATTTAACGGGTCATCCCGAAGACGCCGAGTGGGCGCACGCACCGATCAACCATGTGCTGGATGGCATTCAGGGGGAACGGGCGCTTCATCTCTGCTTTGGCAACTATGGCGGCCAGAGCATCCAACGCGGCTTCTGGCGCAATCTGCTGCCTTTTCTCAACAAACTGCATGTCAATCATCTGGTGCTGGAATTTGCCCGGCGCGGCTATGAGGAACTGGCGGTCTTTCAAGAGTTGCGTGACGACATTGCTTTGGGCATCGGCGTCATCGACATCAAAGACAACGAAGTCGAGACGCCGACGCTGATTGCCCAGCGCATTGAGCAAGCCGTCACCCTCTTGGGCGAGGCACGGGTGCAGTGGGTTCACCCCGATTGCGGGTTCTGGATGTTGCCCCGCTCGGTTGCTGACCGTAAGATGGCGTCACTGGTCCAGGGACGGGATTTGTTTTTGGGGATATGAAGGGGGAGAAACTCTACACCGCCTGGTTGACTGACAAAGCTTATTTTACCGCGAAGATCGCAAAGAAACGCGAAGAATCTACTCGAGTACCCTTTACGCATCTTCGCGCCCTTTGCGGTAGAAAGATTCAATATGTCAGTCAATCAGCTACACCGCCGTAAAACCGCCATCCACACAGAGTACCTGGCCGGTCACCATGCGTGCCGCGGGCGAGGCGAGGTAGATCACCGCTGCCGCAATCTCTTCCGGCTCGGCCAGGCGCCCCATCGGCACCTTCTCCAGGTTCTTGGCAAAGGTCGGGCTCGTCTTGACCGCTGCTTCCAGCATGGGCGTGCGTGTAAAGGTGGGCGCGACGGCGTTGACCGTGATCTGATTCGGCGCCCATTCTGCGGCCAAGGAACGGGTGAACTGCCCCACCGCGCCTTTGGACGCCGCATAGGGGGTGCGCAAAGGGCCGCCCACCACACCGACCTGAGAACTAATCGCAATGATGGCGCCCTCGGTCCCCGCCTCGATCATCTTGCGTGCGACAGCCGTAGACATAAAGAAAGCGCCCTTGAAATTGACATCGGAAATGTAATCAAACTCTTCTTCCGTATAGTCGAGCGCCGACTTGGGCGTGTTATAACCGGCGTTATTGACCAGCACATCAATATGACCAAAGGCAGCCGTGGTTTTGTCGACAAAGGCGTTGATACTTTCGACTTTGGCTACATCCAATTCCCACGTTTCCACGCGTCGGCCCATGGCTCGACATTCCGCGGCCACTTCCTCACAGTCGGCCACATTGCGGTTGCCCAGCGCCAGGTCCGCCCCCCACTCCGCCGCACATAGCGCAATCGCCTTACCGATGCCCTTGCTGGCGCCCGTTACAATCATTACTTTGCCTGTCAGATCAAAGTTTACACGTTTCGTCATTTGTTTTCACACCCTCTCTGGTTTTCATGTAGGCTTATCTAAGTAAATTGTGCGAACTAAGATTGTCGCCAATGATAAAATAGGTCTTCGCACCAATGCACCAATCCACTAACTCACGTAGACCACTAAAACAGTAGAGTTGTTTGCTTTTACGCAATCTAGATAATAGTCGCTAACCAAGCAATTTCTGTAACTCTAAATTGTTCCGGCCAGTGATTGTCATCTTAACCGGCCCACTACTGAATGGAGCTAATGCGCTATTATATCATGCCGACTGAATTCTGTCAGAGGGCACGGCTTGGCGTTTTCCTTTTCTTTTATCACTGTGCCACTTTGACTACGCTCTTGGTTGCGGCTGCCTGGTAAATGGCCTCGACCACGGCCATCGTTCCCAAGTTATCGCGCCCGGAGGTAATGGGTTCCTGGCCGCTTTGGATGCACTCCAGGAAATGGCGCACTTCGGCGGCAACTGAATCGACATAGGGATAGGTGGGAATCTCCAACCGGGTCAGACCGCCGCTATATTCGGGAATGTCGGTGCTGTAAATATGCCACCCCAGCACATTGTGGATGATGCCCTTTTCGCCGTAAAAGATGGTCAGTTCACTGGTCATGGTGGGGATGGGGGTTTTGTGGGCAGCAAAGAGGTAGAAGGCTTCACCAATGATGCCGTTGGCAAAGTTCATGATAAAGGCGGAGATGTCTTCGTTGCCGCCTGGTTTGTAGTTCAAGTTGAGGCCGGTGTAGCCATTGAAGGCGGCCACCTCGGCAATGTCGCCAAAGAAGTGGCGCATGAGATCGATCTTGTGCACGGCGGTCTGCGCCACCATGCCGCCGCCGGACTTGGCCTTGTCAAAGATCCAACTCTCCGGCGGGTACATGTACTTGACAAATTGGTTGCAGTCAAAGCGCAGCGCCACAATACGGCCGATGGCATTGCGGTCGAGCAATTCTTTGATCTTCACATGCTCGGGCTGGAAGCGCTGGTTTTGGCCGACCATCAGCACCGTTCCTGCTTGCCGCGCGGCGGTGACCATCTGTCGGCACTCGGCCAAGTTCATGGCCATAGGTTTTTCCACCAACACATGCTTGCCGGCGGCCGCCGCAGCCAACGCAATTTCGGCATGTTGATAGGGTGGCATGCAGATAGAGATGGCATCAATATCGGCGCGGTCGATTACTGCTTGCCAACGATTGGTCACCTCGGCGCCAAAATCACGCGCCATGGTCTCGGCCAATTCTAGACTATATTCGTCACAACAGAGTACAACTTGGGCCAGATCTTGGGCAGCTTTATAGCCCTGGGCATGGAGGCGGGCAATGCGGCCGCAGCCCAAAATCGCAACACGAATGGACATAGAAACTCCTTGGGTGATGCTTGTAGTAAGCATAACGGTAAATAAATGGGTTCAACGTAAATACCACGGCAGAAATTCAGGGGATCTACTATTAATGGTAACTGTCGGAGGATTTCTGTCGGAATTTGCTAGTGACGTCAATCATGCCATCTTATATGCAGTTGCCCCTTTTAATCAAGCTGGCAAAATCTTTGGTGTTTCGATACCATCGATAAGCACTACCTGGCCTACTGGCTAGCATAAAAACCTGCTGCATGGATAGTCCCTATTGCCACAAAAAATGGTAATCTTGCTCATAAGTCATGGCCGGAGAGAGCCGCGGCGAATCTAGTAGGCGCCGATTAGAAGCCGTTATTGTCCTGCCGGCGGTGATTGTTCCACGCTTGTAAGTTGTTGACATCTACGTAATTCCATACCTTATCGCAGGAGAGAACAACAATGGTATCCCGACGGTCTTTTCTAAAATTGAGCGCCGCAGCCGGCGCTGGTCTGTCACTATCATGGTTTGGCCCAACGCTTCGTCTTACCGGGCGCGGTATGACGCCCCAAGTGCTGGCACAGATCCCTGGCGGCACCCTGGCTCCGGCAAGTGTTTCCAAATTTGTTACACCTATGCTGATTCCCCCCGTCATGCCACGCTCGCGCATTACCGCGAATATGGATTACTACGAAATTTCTATGCGGCAGTTTGTGCAACAGATCTTGCCGCCCGGTTTCCCAGCCACTACAGTGTGGGGCTATGGTGCAGTCAGTTCGGCCAATCCCAAAGGGTTACTGCTCCACAATGCCCCATCCCTCACAATTGAAGCGCGCGCCAATCGAGCTACGCGCATCAAATGGATCAACGATCTGAAAGACGCCAATGGGAATTACCTGCCCCACTTGCTAACCGTTGACCCGACGCTCCATTGGGCTAACCCCCCAGGTGGTATGGAGAGTCGTGACACACATCCAACCTTTACCTCCACACCTGACCCGTACACTGGGCCAGTGCCCATCGTCACCCATGTGCATGGCGCCGTAGGCGTGGGCGACGAAAGTGATGGTTACACGGAAGCGTGGTATCTGCCGGCCGCCAATAACATCCCCGCCGGTTATGCCACAGAAGGCTCCTGGTACAATTTCTTTGCCAGCAAGGCAAAGGCGACCTTTGGCGCAACGTGGGGCCCCGGTTTTGCCACCTTCCAATACCCGAATAAAGACCGCGCCTCGACCAACTGGTATCATGACCATGCGCTGGGCATGACTCGGCTCAACGTCTATGCCGGACCGGCTGGCTTTTATATCATCCGTGGCGGATCGGATGGCGACGCGGCCTTACGCGACTCACGCACCGGGCGCCTGGCCCTGCTGCCCTTGCCGGCGCCCAAAGAATGGGAGCAACTGTTCCCCTCTTTCATGCGCAAATATCGCGAGATCCCGATTGCGATCCAAGACCGTTCGTTCAACAGCGATGGTTCACTCTTCTATCCAGACACACGCGCTTTCTTTGATGATGTAGCGGGGCCGCACATTCCAGAGACGGACATTTCACCCTACTGGAATCCCGAGTTCTTTGGCAACATGATCATGGTCAACGGCAACACCTGGCCCTATCTGGAGGTGGATAAGGTGCGCTATCGCTTCCGCTTCCTCAATGGCTGCCAGGCGCGTTTCCTGATTTTGGATTTTAATCAGATCCCTGGGGTCGAGGTATGGCAGATTGGCAATGAGGGAGGCTTCCTGACCGCGCCCGTCAACATCACGGCGAACCACGGTAACCGCATCCTCATGGGTTTGGCCGAACGCGCCGACGTGATTGTTGACTTTACCAATGTGCCGCCGGGCAATTATGTGTTGGGCAATGTGGGGCCGGATGAGCCCTTTGGCGGTGGTGTGCCGGGCGTCGATTTTGCGCCTGCTGACCCATCAAGCACCGGCCAAGTGTTGGAATTCCATGTAATGTCGGGTAGAAAGCTTGATCTGAGTACGCCACCCAAGTTTTTGGTGTTGCCGCCCATTCCGTCCCTCCCGGCAGCATCTGTCACTCGTGCACTGGGGTTGCTGGAAGAGATGTCGGGCTTCTTTGCGGAATCACCCTCTGCGGCATTGCTGGGGACAATCGGTGGTGATCCGAATACTGCCACAGGAATATGGACCAAGCGCGTCTGGATGGAGGAGGTCACCGAGAATCCCCCTGTAGGCGCCACCGAAATTTGGGAATTTTACAACGCCACGGCGGATGCCCACCCCATGCATGTCCATGAAGTGGTCTTTGAGGTGCTCAACCGCCAAGATATCTTTGTCAATGAGGAGACGCAAGAGGTGCAGGTTGTGCCCGGTTCCGTGCCGACACCACCGCAACCGTGGGAGACGGGCTTTAAGGACACCGTGATTGCCTATCCAGGCCAGGTCACCCGCATCCGCGCCCAGTTTAATACGCCTGGCCAGTTTGTCTGGCACTGTCACATTGTCGAGCATGAGGACAACGAAATGATGCGGCCCTACCGCGTCGGACCCATGCAGCCGGGTCAGCCCATGCCGATGATGCATGCGGCCGCGGCTGAAGGGAATGCGGCAAGCATGGAGGATGCTGTACCAGAAGAACAAAATAACAAAGTCTATATTCCGTTTGTCACGACTGAATAGGAGTGTAACTGTAAACCATTAGAAGTAACACTTTTTATAATAGATAGTTCATGCACAAGTTGACACAACCTTCCTATCTGATTATCATAATCACTGGCAAACTTAATAGAAAGATTCGCCACTGTGCCTACACATAAAGCCGATTATGATAGTCCATGGAAAGAAGTGATTGAACGCTTTTTTCCTGAATTCATGAGCTTTTTCTTTCCCCAGATTCATGTGGACATTGATTGGACGCACAAGCATGAATTTCTGGATAAAGAATTGCAGAAGATTTTGCCTAAAGCGGCGAGTGGTCGCGGGTATGTGGATAAGCTGGTCAAAGTCTGGCTGCAAGATGGCATTGATGTCTGGTTGTTGATCCATATTGAGGTGCAAAGCCAGGTAGAGAGCGTCTTCGCCGAGCGGATGTACATCTACAACTATCGGATCTTTGACCTGCATAAACATCCGGTGATTGGTCTTGCTGTGTTGGCTGATGATGATAGCGAGTGGCGACCAAGCAGTTATACATACCAGCGGTGGGGTTTCCGCCTTGAGTTAGAATTTCCAATCATCAAGCTGTTGGATTATGCTGAACAATGGCCTGTACTAGAGAAGAGCAGTAACCCTTTTGCCGTGGTAGTTATGGCCCACTTGAAAGCGTTAGAGACACGGCGGTACCCCCAAACCCGTTTGCATTGGAAGATCGAGATTGTCAAAGGTTTATATGCGCGTGGTTGGAGTCGGGCACAGGTTTGGCAATTGTTTCGATTTCTAGACTGGGTGATGCAATTACCCGAGCGGTTTGAATTACGGTTTGAAAGAGCTGTACAGGAAATAGAGGAGGCGGAAAAAATGCGTTATGTAACCAGCCTTGAACGACGCGCCATTGACCGGGGAATGAAACAAGGCATTGAACAAGGCATTGAACAAGGCATTGAACAAGGCATTGAACAAGGCATTGAACAAGGCACGCGAAATTCAATCTTAGAAATTCTTGCAGCTCGCTTCCATACCATTCCTAATGAATTGGCCACACGAATTGCCCTAATCACTGACTTGGCACAGCTAAAAGCTTTACTGCGCCAGGCTGCGGTGGCCCATTCGTTGGAGTCGTTTGAACATTGGGTAGAGCAGGGGGGCAGTAACTTAATGAGCGTAAAGAATTAACTTGTAGATTTAAACCTATCAGGTCTCGCAGACCTGATAGGTTTGGTCGCCAACATATTTCTTGACAGTTACTTAGCAAAACTAATGGCGTCAACTTAACATACCGTCACATTAGTTTTGCCACTAGATAAACGATTTTGCCTGTCCAATTGATACTTTGATTGAGCAACTGCCTTTCAAAAAGTTTTTGTATCTGTTCAACTTCTTCTGTGTCTAACAAAGCCGCTAGGCGCTGGCCATAACTAGGGCGGGGGCCAGCGACGGGGGTAAACCAGCGCTGCAACACGCCGGTGCTAACCTGTAGCTGCGCAATTTCCTCATCTTGGTGTACGTCCGCCTGCAGTCCGGCGGCTTCCGCCCATGTCGCCAGCAGCTCTGCATCCCAGTTGATCATGGGGTCAGCGGCGTCGGTGTAAATCGCTTCTTCGGCCCCCACCAACCGCTCCCGTAAGTCCCGATCTAATTCAGCCAGATCGACCAACTGATAAAGACGCTGTGTATAGCGGGGAATGCGCTCCGCCACGGTGAGTACGCCTGATTTGGCTAGCAGTGAGGCCAGGAGGGTAAAGCGCGCTGGCTTGTCGGGTTGATCAAAGAGCGCGTTGTAGCCGACGATGGCATCAAAGCGGAGGCTAGAGATTGGAGACTGGATGCCCGACAGTTGTGTAATGGTTTGAGCCTGGTTAGCAAGTAGCGTCGGCAAGTCAGCAAGTTCACCCTGGAGCACAATGGGCCGCTCAATGGCCGGCAGCCGTTCCGCCAACTGGCGCAAGGCATCGGCATCGCGCGCCGTACGCGCCAGGCTATAGACCCCTCCTTCGGGTAGCCGCCGCAACGCTTCCCAGGTGAGCAGTCCTGTCCCGGCTTTGAGATCCAGCAAAAGGTTATGGCGCGCCAGGTGCGCAGATGCCAGAACACGGTCGCGCACTTGGGCTAACCGCTCACCGGTGTTGGAGATAGTGCGCTGCAGCCACCGTTCGCGCGCCGGGTCGTCAGGCGAAAAGGTGAGCACATCCACCGGACTGCTGCCGCCGCTTTCCAGTTCCAACATGGCCGCCAGTTGCGCCTCGCGGCGCTGCGCGACCGTGGTGCGGATCTGCGCTTCATAGCCTTGATCCGAAGGTTGATAGAAGACCTTACCCTGAAGTGACGTGGGTAAGTACTGTTGCGCCACCCAGTGGTCGCGGTAGGCGTGGGGGTAGAGATAGCCTTCACCGTGGCCAAAGCCCTCCTTGTCGCGATTGGCGTCACGCAGGTGGTTGGGGACGCCGCTGTCGGCCTCTTTCTTGACTTGTTCAATGGCGTCAAAGAAGGCAAAGGCCGTATTCGATTTCTTGGCCGTCGCCAGGTAGAGCGCCGCCGTCGCCAGATGAAAACGCCCTTCCGGCAGCCCTACCTGTTCAAACGCCTGGGCACAAGCGGTCACCACCTGGATCGCGTTGGGGTCGGCCATGCCCACATCCTCGCCGGCAAAGATCAACATGCGCCGAAAAATATAGCGGGGACTTTCCCCGGCGTAGTCCATCTTGGCCATCCAGTACATAGCTGCGTCGGGGTCGCTGCCGCGCAAACTCTTGATAAAGGCGCTAATGGTGTCAAAGTGATAATCGCCCTCTTTGTCATAGAGCACGGCGCGGCGTTGGATCGATTCTTCGGCAATGGCCAGGGTGATATGGACTGTGGCTGCTGACTGCTGGCGGTTAGCTGGTGGCGTTCCTAAGTCTTCGCTGGTTTCGGCCGCCAACTCCAGCGCATTGAGCACCGCCCGAGCGTCGCCATTGGCGACTTCGACGAGGTGTTCAAGAGCGTCGTCGTCGATGGTGAGATTGAGCCGGCCATAGCCGCGGTCAGGGTCGGTCAGGGCTTGGTGGATCACCTGGCGCAGGTCGGCTTTGGTGAGGGGGACGAGTTGGAAGATACGGCTGCGGCTGACGAGCGCTTTGTTGACCTCAAAGTAGGGGTTTTCGGTGGTGGCGCCGATGAGAATGACGGTGCCATTCTCCACCCAGGGCAAGAGCGCGTCCTGTTGCGCTTTGTTAAAACGATGCACCTCATCCACAAAGAGGAGCGTGCGCCGGCGGTAGAGTTTGGCCTGTTCCTGGGCGTCGGCGATGGCTTCACGAATATCTTTGACGCCGGCTAGGACCGCGTTGAGGGCGATAAAGTGGGCGCGGGTGGTGTTGGCAATGACGCGCGCCAAGGTGGTCTTGCCCGTGCCGGGGGGGCCATAGAAGATCAAGCTGCCTAACTGGTCGGCCTGAATCGCGCGGCGCAGCAGCCGCCCTGGGCCGATAATATGCTCCTGCCCCACATATTCGTCCAAGGTGCGGGGACGCATACGGGCGGCCAAGGGGGCTTCTTTTTCCATGCGGTCGGCATGGGCTTGATCAAAGAGGGTCATCTGCGGAACCTGTTCACTTCTCTATACTGCGGTTGTGATGAAAACCAGCGTTTATAGTACGTCAAACAGGCAACTTTGCCAAAGAATTCGGGAGCCGCAGATGATGTGGGGAGTCAACTTTACCGCTGAATAAAGGGCAGGAAGCGCTGCCAGAACGAGGGTTGGGGCGCTGCGGGGAAAGCAAAGAGCGTCACGGTGCCGTCATCGGCATTGGCCATGTAGATGTAGCCCCGTTCTTCGTCAACGACGACATTGGCGGTGCCGTAGCCGATGTAATCGAGGGTGGTGATCAGTTCAGTGCCACGGATGATGGAGAGATAGGTGGGATCATAGTGCCCGACATAGACATAGTCGTGGGTGGCATCGGCCACCGCGGTGTGCGGCCAATGTTCGACTTCGATGGCGCCGACGAATTGATCCTTGTCCACCACCAGCATATAGCTGGGTCGTCCCGGCCATGAACAGACATAGGCCCAACCGCGCTTGGGATCAACGGTGATACAGCCCAGATTTTTGTAGCCCAAGGCGTAAAGATCAATCGAGCGGAGTGGACTGTGTCGATCCCAGTAGACTACCTTGGAAACCAATAGAATATACACATCGCCGGTGGTTGAATCAATCGCCATATCAATTGCAGCTAAATCAGGTTTATCAATCGGCGAAATCGTGCTAATCACTTCACGATTGTCGATGACCGCTACTGCATTGGGAGAAATAAGGCCGTCTGTTGGGTTGGGAGAGATGGCTCCCCCAAGATAGATGCGTCCATCGATTGGGTTGTAACGTGCCACTCTTGTCCATAATGGTATTGCAATGTCTGCAACTTTTTGTGTTCCACTGAGCACGGCAGCCCGATACGCTGGCCCATCATCTCCAGACCGCGAATAGAAGATGTAGAGTTCGCCGGAATCTTCCTCTGTGACTACACGTCGCGGTGATTCTACGATGCCGGTGATGGTTGTCAACAGTTGCGTGTTGCTGAGCACATGAACAGCATCGGTCCTTCTCGCTGTCACATAAACCAATCCGCTACGGGGCTCGACGCTGATATCAAAAAGGTCAGTGGCGGCATCGGCAAGATCGATTTGCCCCACGAGTTTTGGTCCATCGATCATGTTCAACTGATCGTAGCCCAGAAAATACACTCGGTGGTTGGGACCCATTGCAGCGCGATCAATCCCGGCGGAGGCGTTGACCTTGGTACGCAACGTTGGTAGCTGTTCGGTCGTAGCACCGGCAGTTGTCGCTGTTGGTATCGTTGGGTGACAACCCACCAACACGCCGAAAAAGCATGTGAGAAGGAGCACCGCGTAAAACACGGTGCCAAGCAGTGGGCCAATCTTTTTGGAATGATCCATAATCGCTTTGGGTCTCCTGCAAGAATGAGTGAAGGTAAGCCACGCGCTGTGCCGTGGGGGAAGCGGCTTACCGCGCGTGACATCTGCCGATCTCTGTCAAAGAAGTGCTATTGACCGGTGGCCGCAGCGGCATTGCCTTGAATCAGTGGCAAATAGACAAGATGGTTACATTCAACCACGCCACTGGGGGTTGTGATCGGATATTCCCGAAACGCACAGTGGATGAGCGGATTCGGGTGAATCGTGTTTGTTGCGTAGTCAATCCCGCTATAGATCCCAAACCACCACTACGCATCCGCCAACGGCACTTGCGCCGCGCCCAATGCCTGTCCGCGTGTCCGGTAGGAGGCAGTGCCGGAAGCTGCTGTTCCGGCACTGGTGGCGATGATATCGACCGCTGTCGGCTATCGTTGCAGGAAGGGCAGGAAGCTCTGCCACAGGGAAGGCTGATCCGCAAGCGGTTGAAAGCCAAAGACACTGATGGTGCCGTCGCCGGCGTTGGAGGTGTAAATGAGTTCCCGCTCTTCATCAACTGTGACGTTCATTGTGCCCAAGCCGATGATGTCGAGGGTGGTGATCAGGTCGGTGGCGCGGATGACCGATAGGTAGGTGGGATCATAGTGAGCGACATAGATGTAATCATGCGTGGCATCGGCGGCCGCGGCGTAGGGCCAATGTTCGACTTCGATGGCGCCGACAAATTGATCCTTGTCCACCACCAGCATGTAGCTGGGCCGTCCCGGCCACGAACAGACATACGCCCAACCGCGCTTGGGATCAACCGTGATACAACCCAGGTTTTTGTAGCCCAAGGCATAGAGGTCAATCGAACGGGGTGGGTTGTGTCGATCCCAGTAGACAACTTTGGTGGCCAAGAGGATATATACGTCGCCGGTATTTGGGTTAATCGTCAGATCGATCACAGATAAATCGGGCTTATCAAGCGGTGTAATCGTCGTAATCACTTCTCGGTTGTCGATGACCGTTAACGCGTTGGGCGGAATGCGCCTATCTGTTGGAATGGGGGAACTGCTCCCCACTACATAGATGTGCCCATCAACAGGATTATAGCGTGCTGTTCGGTTGCTAAACACCGGTAAGACAATATCTGTTATGACATCAGCCGCAGATAAAATTGCCGCTTGCGCTTGCGCTTTATCACCTTTTTGCGAAGTGTAGAAAACGTACATTTCGCCGGAATCTTCATCAGCCACAATCTGCAAAGGCTGATCTACTTGACCAAGGATCGTTGTGATCAACTGGGTATTGCTAATCACATAAATGGCATCAGCGTATCGTTCGATGGTATAAACCAATCCGGAATGGCGCTCAACCGCGACATCAGCCATGTGTTGGCCATACGAGTCAGCGGGTTTTGGAAAGGCAATACGCGTAGCAACAGCTGTCCCATCGACGATGGAAACGTGGCTTTCGCTTAAAAAGTAGATCTGCCCATTGGGGTGAACGGCGGTCCGCTCGACATAAAATTCATCATCGATCGTTGCAATGAACTGCGGAATAGTTGCCTGTGACGGCAGTGTCTGCGCGTCTGCTTTGTTACAGCCGGCGAGTAACATCGCGCATAGTAAACAAAGCAGGGCAATGGGCAACGCGAGAGCAATCATAGTGTGAACTTGCTTTGAGGGTGACATTAGCATTGTATCCAAGATTCTTTACAAGGGATAGTTGAGTCCCCATCGGTCTTGTTCAGCGATGGTATAAAGGTGGGTAATCGGTGTTACCCATCTTATCCGTTCATCTTATCCGTTATTGTCCAGTTGCGGCGGGAGCGCCACTTTGAATGAAGGGCAGATAGACCATATTGAGACAGTGGAGGATCTCACCGGGTGTCTCGGTGGGGTATTCCCGGAAGGTACATTGGACCAGGTTTGGTTCAATGTAGCCAGTGACCTCTTTGGTTTCTTCGTCGGTTACCCAGTTGATCCCGCTATAGAGCCCAAACCACCAATCCGCAGCCTGTGGCGCTTCCTGCGCTTGGGCCAGCACCCGACCGCGCGTGCGATATGAGGCCGGACCGGATGGTGTTGTTCCGGCACTGGTGGCGGCGTGGCATTCGGCTGCTGGAATAGAGACATCCACATACTGATACCAAAAGATCTTGGTGACCGAAGGAATGCTCGGTGACCACCCAGTCTCGGTAAACAGAATGTCAAAGCCACGCACGGCATAGAGCGCCTGCTGTTCACGACTGACCCATGTCTGGTTGACCGCTGGACACGCTTTGGTGACCTCATTCATCGTATTGGCCGAGCCATTCCACCCCATCTCTGTTATCCAAATCGGTTGATTTTGCTTACCATTCTCTTCCATCGTTTCAAAAAACTTATTGATTGTTGTCGGTTGTTCCCATTGCAGATAGACTGCGGGGTCGACCACCACTTTCCCATTCTGTATATACTCGTTAGAAGGATAGGGATGCAGCGCAAACAGATCATATGGCGCTGGATTTTGTCTACTGCGAAGGGCTAATTGAGCGGATGTATCTATGAAATAACCATTGGAATTGCCAGCCACTTCCCCTGTAGCTTGTGCTAAGCCGGCAAAGAGAACCTTGTCCGTGGATTCAATTGTCTTGATTGTATCGTAGCTGTCAATTAGTAACTGCGCATAAGCGGACGGCTCGATCGCGCTGAGCGAGAAATTGGGTTCATTCCAGATTTCCCAGTAGCGGATGCGGTCCTTGAAATAGCCGGCCAACTGCTTGGTTGCCAGCGTAAAGTCCGTGATATATTCAGCCGTCTTTGCCTCGTCATTCCAATCCTGGCGCGCCAAGGTTTGGTTGTCGACCAGCCCCAAGACGGCGATGTCATTGGCGCAGAGCATATCGATCAGGCGATCATAGTGGCGCAAATCGACATAGCTGACACCATACGGTCCCAACCCGGCACCGGTACGCATCAATTCGGCGGGCGGGATGGTGAATTCCAGCCGCACCCACTGCACATCGGCCGCTTTGAGCCGCTCCACCATACCCGCCATATCGAGGAGGTTGTTCGGATCGTCGACCACACCGGCGCGGATGTCGTCGGTATAGGGTGGCACGACGATCCCTTTGCTGACCGCACCGTCGCCCGGCGCATTAGTCACTGTCACGGTTGGATCTTTGGTCTGGCAATTGGCGCTGCTCTCTGGTTTGGCGTAATCCCACAACTGCACGTTGTCCAGCCAGGGTCCCTGCGCCGCGGGGTAATTGCCGTCGATCTGATCGCTGCTAAATTTGAACTCCAAACACAACTTGTTGTTGCTCGTGCTCTGTAAACCAGGCACCGCAACGCGATAGTTGCGCCAGTTACCAGGGGTGTTGGCCAAACCTTGCCCCGTCCCCTTCCATTGCAGGCCGCCGCGATAGTGAGCCAGCGTGGCGGATGTGCAATCGACGTCATAAAAACGCACCTCAAAACTGTCGCCGTCGTTGTCTAGTTCAAGCCACAACTCAAACTCGGTGGCAAAATTGTGGAGCGTGCGAACTTGGGTCAATTCACATTGCCACCAGCTTTCGACGTTGTCGGGATAGGGCGCGTTGTTTGGGATGCCGGGTGCACCGTTTTGGGCGGTCCCTGCCGGCCAAATTGCATAATCACCTCCTTTGTGATGAGTATCCGCGCGTCCCCATTGATAATGGGCTTTGTTGGTGAGGTGGCCGGTGCGCCATACACAGCCGCCTGCCGACGGCAAAGCCTGTTCCAGAGTTTCCTCATCGCGCTGGATCCAGCCATCGACAACGTTCACGGTCGTCGTCGTTGATTGCGCAACAGGGTTTGCCGTGGCCGCACCGGCTCCTTCCCAGGCGGTAAACGCACGGGGTAACGTTGTTTCATCCGGAATACTTGTCAAAGGAACCGGCAACCCTTGCTGCCAACGGCTCTTTTCCTCGGTTTCACTCAGCGGGATGGCAAGAAACTCATCACTCAGGATCAGATTGGCCGAACCGGCAAAGACGTCTGGAATGACCGGCGCCATCAATACCCCCGCCGGGACCTGCTCTTGCACCACATAGTTGGCGTTGGCGCTGCTGTTGCCGGGGTGGGTGAAGATGGTGGTCAGGATCACATTCATCTCGTTGTTGGGGCCGGCGGCAATGGTTTTGCCGTCCAGGTTCAGATCGGTGACGCCATAGCCGTTGACCACATAGTTGGCGTTGCCCGCTGTGTTGCCGGGGTCGGTCAGCACCACGGTCAGCACCGCATTCTGGTCATTGTTGGGGCCGGCATAGACCACCTGGTTGTTGGTGTTGGCGTCGCCGGCCCACAGGGCGCGGACATTGCCCACCGTGGCCTGGGCATACGTGCCATAGGTCGGCGTGTTGGGATTGGTAAAGTCAACGAGCGGCGACGCATCCGTGACGGTCACCGGCGCAGCGGTCATCACGCGCAGGTGATTGCGCTGGCCCACCGCCACATAATAACTGCCGGGGTTCTGATTGGCAAAAACGACCGGGGCGACGCCGTCCACATCGACCACGTCACCGTCACGCTGCACGAGCGCGGCGCGGGTGGCCACAATTTGCGTGGGGTCGCCGGCGCGGCGCAACTCCACCAACACCCAATCCACAATCGCGTTGTTGCCGGTAACCGCGAAAACCGCAGGGTCGACCAGCTCACCGCCGACGTGGCTGAAGCGGGTGAGCGCGCTATACGGTTCGGTGGTGGGCAATAAATTCTGGGTGCGCAGGGTGTCGTTCATCAGGTGGCTGCTGGTATTGTAGGGACCACGCAGCAATACTTTGAGCGGTAACGAAAGGGTGCTAAGTCCCAACGGACTAGAGGGCGGGGATTGAAAGTGGTTGGCTGCTAGTAAGGGGGGGGTGAAAACCGTAAGCAGAACAACAGACTAATGGCGGCGGCGACGAGAATTAGTGCCTGGCGGTGACGATCGGGTTGCGTCATGAGTTCCTCCTTGTTGACAACAGACGCTGGGGTTAGGTTGGTTGTTGGAGCCGGGCTCAGGTCTTGCTTACACTTGCGTCAGAATCTTCATTTGAAGATTCATTTATTTGACATAAGTGTAATGTCATTATCGACAAAAATCGATAACAGTCAAATTGACGCCCTTATTTTACGCCTTTTGTTGTAGTCAAACATGATATACCGACGGGGTGCTTCCTGTGCTGCTCGTGAGTATAACGTTTGGCCGACGTTATGTTTCTGCTTGTTCTTTCGCCACGCTTTGCGGTAGAATAAATTTGCAACGCTTAGCTCATTAGCGAGAAAGGAGAGTTGTCGCCATGCACTATGATTTACTACTCAAGCACGGCACACTGGTCGATCCGGCCCAAGGCATTCACGCCATACAAGATGTGGCCTTTGCCGCCGGTAAAGTCGCCGCCGTCGCACCGGATCTGCCGGTCACTGCGGCGCAACAGGTGCTGGATTGCCGCGATCACATTGTGGCGCCGGGCATGATTGATCTTCACGTCCATGTCTTCTGGGGCGTCAGCCATTTGGGGATTGCGGTTGATCCCAACTGTGTTGCCAAGGGCGTCACTACCGCGGTCGATGCCGGTTCGGCGGGGGCGGACACCTTCCCCGGCTTTCGCAAATATATCATTGATGTCTGTGCCACGCGGCTCTTTGCCCAACTCAACATTTCGGGGCAGGGGATGCTCAACCCGGATGTGGGGGAATTGGACGACATTCGTTTTGTCAATGTGGAACGGGCGGTGGCCATGATGGAAGCGCACCGCGATGTGATTCTAGGCGTCAAGGTGCGCCTGACTAAGGATGCCATTGTCAGCCAAGCCGCCGGCATGCGCCCCCTCGCCCTGGCGCGCGAGGCCGCCGACGCCGTGGGGTTGCCGATCATGGTCCATCCGCAAGCGGCCTGGTGTGATTCGATTGATGACATTCTGGCCGTCATGCGGAAGGGTGACATTATGACCCACTGCTACCACGGCATGAGCCACGGTATTCTGGATGAGCGAGGCAAGGTGCGTGACTCGGTAGTGGACGCCATGGCGCGGGGGATTGTCTTTGATGTGGGCCACGGCGCCGGTAGCTTCAGTTGGCAGACCGCAGAACATGCCTTGGCCCAAGGCGTGCTGCCCCAAACCATTTCCAGTGACCTGCACCATTACAATGTCAATGGGCCGGTCTATGATCTGGCGACAACCGTGAGCAAATTTCTCTACCTGGGCTTGTCGTTGGACGAGGCGCTGCAGCGGGTTACGGCAACGCCGGCGCAGGTGATCCACATGGCAGACCAGATTGGCACGCTCAAGGTCGGGGCGTGGGGAGATGCGGTGATCTTTGCCCGCCAGACAGGGGCATTCCCCTTGCACGACTCACGGGGCGAGGTGCGTACAGGGTCGCAGCGCCTGCTCCCGACGATTGTTATTCGTGGCGGAAGCGTCTACCAACCGCGCAGCTAAAGGGACTGCTATCAGGTATTATATGTGATAATTGGAGACCAGAATGGCTGGTGGCAGCAGCCAGTTTCACTTTTATATACTCACGAGCAGCACAGGAAGTACCATTTTACTCCTGTACAAAATGATACTTCCTGGCGCTCGTCGGTATAACATTCAACTCAAAGAAATGTTGAGATTGCTATGATGGTTGGTGATAATATTGCGGCCTGGCTCAGCCGGCTTGTGCAAATTCCCAGTGTTTCCCCGGATCAAGCCGGACCTCGCGCCGGGCAGGTGGGGGAAGGGCGGCTTGCCAACGAAGTTGCCCACTGGTTTCGTCAGCTTGGCGGTGAAGTGTATAGCGACGAGGTTTTACCGCAACGCCCCAATGTGTACGGCATCTGGCGGGGTCACAGCGCTGAGTGGCTGGCTGTCGATGTCCATTTGGACACGGTCGGCGTAGAGCAGATGAAAGACGATCCCTTTAGCGGCGCGCTGATGGATGGCCGGGTCTATGGCCGTGGCGCGGTTGACGATAAAGCCTCGTTGGCCTTGCTCTTGAGCCTCTTGGAAACCAAGCAGCAAACGGGGCAGCAACTGCCCGCAAATCTTATCCTCTTGGCCACCGTGGATGAGGAGATTGGCGCTCTGGGCGCGCCGGCAGCGGCGCGCTGGCTCAAACAGCAGGGCATCGCGATCAAAGAGATGATTGTGGCCGAACCGACCCTCTGTACACCCATCTACGGCCACAAGGGCGTTGTCCGGCTGGCCTTTCAAGTGTTGGGGCAGGCAGCCCATTCGTCGCAACCGCACTTGGGCGAAAATGCGATTGTCGCCGCGGCGGGTTTGGTGCAGGCGCTGCAACGGGAACATGAGCGACTGCAAAGTCTGCCGCCCACGGCTTTGGGCAATCCGATGTTAACCGTCGCCATGATCGCCGGCGGAACAGGCATTAACGTTGTGCCCGACACCTGTACCGTCTCGATTGACCGCCGTGTCGTGAATGGTGAACGTGCGGCAGCCGTGACCGAAACGCTGCAAGAGTTGGCGGAAACGGCCTCATCGCAACCGCTCACCGTTCAGGTGCTCCAACTGATCGAAGCCTATTATCAGGCGCCGGACACGCCTTTGGTGACAGCCTTGGCGGCCTGGTCGGAGAGCACGCCTTATGTTGCGCCTTATGGCACCAATGCATGGGCCTATGCCGATGTGGCCCAAGAATGCATTGTCTTTGGCCCCGGCGCGATCGAGCAGGCGCATGGGCCGGTGGAGTGGGTGGAAATCGCTGAATTGACCAAAGCCGCGCAGATTTACGCCCGGTGGTGGGGATTGGATTAACTGCTATTCAGCAGTCACCCCTGCCAGTGACAGTTCTTGTGCCCGGTGGCAACTGACGTAGTGATTGGGTTCAAGCTCCAACAGCTGCGGCGTCTCGATTTTGCAGCGGTCCACGGCATAGCGACAGCGCGGATGAAAGTAACAACCAGAGGGCGGGTGCGCCGGATCGGCTACATCGCCTTCCAGAATAATGCGCTGCGAACGGAGGCGTGGGTCCGGCTTGGGCACGGCGGAGAGAAGCGCTTCCGTATAGGGGTGTTGGGGGTTTTCAAAGAGGGTGGTCGTCTCCGCCACTTCCACAATTTTGCCCACGTACATAACCGCCACCCGGTCGCTCACATGCTTGACCACGCTGAGATCATGGGCGACAAAGAGGAACGACAGTTGCAGTTCATCTTGCAGATCGAGCAGCAGGTTCAAGATTTGCGCCTGCACCGAAACATCCAGCGCCGAGACCGGTTCATCTGCCACAATCAACGCCGGGTTGAGGGCCAAAGCGCGGGCAATGCCAATCCGTTGCCGTTGGCCGCCGCTAAAGGCGTGGGGATAGCGATTCATAAATTCGGGCGGCAGTTGCACCATCTTCAGCAATTCTTCCACCCGATCGCGGCGTTCCTGGCCACTGTTGACACCGTTGACCACCAAAGGCTCACTGATAATATCCAGAATGGTCATGCGCGGGTTGAGCGACGAGAAGGGATCTTGGAAGATCATCTGCATCTGGCGGCGGAGAGGACGCAGATCGCGCTTGGCGAGCTTCGCCAATTCGACCACAGTGTTGTTGGTGGTGCGAAAGTGGATCTGGCCGGCGGTCGGCTTGACCGCGCGGAGGATACAGCGAGAAGTTGTCGTCTTGCCACAACCGCTCTCCCCTACTAGCGAGAGCGTTTCACCCTGATTGATATAAAAGTTTACATCGTCCACGGCGCGCACCTGGCCGGTCACCCGGCGCAGTAAGCCAGAACGAATGGGAAAATATTTTTTGAGTCCTTTGACTTCCAGCAACTTCTGTGGTGCAACGACAGCCATACGCTCTGTTTTACTCCCAAACGCGTTTCATGTCCAAGACAAAGCCCGGCAATAGCGGATCACCGAAGACTCGCTCTGGATCGTAGAGAATCTCAACTTCTTCACCAGGCTCATAAATTTCGACACTTCGGGTTTCTGGATCAATGAGCCAACCAAGGCGGGCGCCATTGTCTATGTATTCTTGCATTTTTTCGCGTACAGTTTTTATGCCATCTGTGGGTGAACGGAGTTCGACAACAAAGTCTGGACAAAGAGGTGGAAATTTGCGCTTTTGTTCCGCCGTTAGTGCATCCCAGCGTTCCTGCCGGATCCATGCTGCATCGGGCGAACGATCAGCGCCATTCGGCAAATGGAAGCCGGTTGAGGAATCAAAGGCTACACCTGTTCGCTGTCGTTCATTCCAATTCCAAAGCTGGCTGCCAATACTCAAGTTGCGTGAACCTGTTTCACCACCAGCTGGAGACATAATAATCACCTCTCCCTCTGCTGTTCGTTCTAGGTGAAGATATGGGTTGGCCTGACAAAGATCAAAAAATTCGTCTGATGTCGCAACAAATTGTTTTAAATTTAAGGTGAGAACGGTCATGCCACTCCCCTCCGTTGGCTGCCAATTACGCACATGGGTTTCCTTTAGATTGTAACATGTTTATGCATGATAGAGGAAACAACTGACTACCTGTCGCTCACCAAGGGCTTGCGGTTGCGGCTCCTGTGCATCACATTTGCCGGCCATGAAATCTGGACAGCGGGGATGGAAAGGACAGCCCATCGGCCGGTTATAGGGATGGGGAATCGAGCCGACCAAGGTGGCGAGCTTGGTGCGCGGTTTGGCCAGGATACTGGGAATAGATTTGAGCAATAGGCGCGTGTAAGGGTGCTTGGGCGCATGAAAGATTTCATCCACTGGTCCTTCTTCCACGACGCGACCAAGGTACATGACCACCACATCGTCAGCCATTTCGGCAATGACCCCCATGTCATGGGTGATGAGGATGATCGATAGCCCCTTTTCTTCTTGCAAGCGCTGGAGCAATTCCAGAATCTGCGCTTGGGTGGTGACGTCAAGCGCGGTGGTGGGTTCATCGGCAATCAGGATCTTGGGATCGCTGGAGAGGGCCATCGCGATCATGACGCGCTGCCGCAGGCCACCACTCAGTTGAAAGGAATACTCATCAATCCGGCGCTCGGGGCGGGGAATGCCCACCACGCGTAGAAGGTCAATGGCCCGTTCACGCGCTTCCTTGCGGCTCACGGGATTGTGGAGCCGGATCGCTTCGATGATCTGGTTACCCACCGTGTGAAAGGCGCTAAAGGAGGTCATAGGCTCCTGAAAGATGAGGGCAATCTCGTCCCCGCGGATCGAGTGCATCTCCCGTCCTTCTTCCTTGAGCTTGGTCAGGTCGATCTCCGTGGTTTGGCCATTCCCCAGCTCGCGCCGCAGCCAGATTTCACCCCCTTCAATCCGCCCCCCTTGCTCGACAATGCGCAGGATGGAGCGCGCCGTCACACTCTTGCCACAGCCACTTTCCCCGACAATGCCCAATGTCTTGCCGGGGTAGACATCAAAGCTAACGCCATCCACGGCGCGTACAATGCCTTCGTCTTGGTGGAAATAGGTTTTGAGGTTATTGATCGAAAGGATTGGTTGGGACATCGGTTATTCTCGTACATTCCCCTGAAATGATTAGGTACGGCAGAATCGTTCCCCTGGTCAATCACCACTTCACTTACGTGATTGGGATAGCCATCTTTCACTTTCTTGTAGAATGAAATTGAGATCGGCGATGGTGTCACCTGTTAATGGTGATTCACAGACATTGCCGTTTTCATCATGAAAATGGTGGGGAGCGGTCGAAATATGCGGATAGTGTGGCGCATTATCCCAGCGCCAAATTGGTTGATTTGTAAATAGTTGATAGGCATAATCTTGAAAAGCGGTTTCGTGGTGCAGCCAAATCTGCAACTGCAATCCCGCGCTCAATCGGCAACGAATCTTAACTTCCAATTTACCCATAGGCGTCTCATCATAGTTAAGTAAGCGCACATCGCGCACTAAGGAGTGAGAGTGTAAAATCGATAATAACTGCTCAACGAGCATGTTCATGGAGCAGATCCTGATAGGTCTGTCGCCAATCTTCCATCATGCTCTGCGCAGAACGCCACGCTAGCCAATCATCTTCTTGTTCCGGTGTTGCCTGGTTTTTGAGTTGCAAAGTAAAGTCTTCAAGCGTTGTGCCATATTTCTGTTCAAGGCGACGGATACGCCGCTGGTAGTGACGAATTTTTTTTTGTACGGCGCTGAACGCCAAATCCCAAAGGGCAGCCTCTTTGGTCGGAAACATCTGCGTCGCCACCAAAGTAGTGGCGACTCGGTCTACGATTAGCGCCGGCATGGTTGATGACGTCATCGTTTTATCCCTTCAAAATCTTAGGCTCATCTAGGTCTTCAGGTAAAATCATCCAACTCTTCTCGGGTAACTACAATGATTTCACCCTTTCACCCATATGATCGAAATCTTATTACCCAGATTATAACACAAGGTGCGAAAGGCATTCTCAGAGCATCATCCATAGGGATCCGCCGCATCGCGCAGCCCATCCCCCAGAAAGTTAAAGGCCAGAATTGCCAGAATGACCGGCCCGGCTGGAATGAGCAACCAGGGCGAAATTGCCACCGCCTGCACATTTTGCGCCTGTTGCAGCAGCACGCCCCAACTCACCGCCGGCGGTCGCAACCCCAACCCCAGAAAGCTGAGCGAGGTTTCCGAGATGATCATGGCGGGAATGGCCAACGTCGCGGCGGCGATAATATGGCTGAGGAAGGAAGGGACCATGTGGCGGAAGATAATGCGCAATTGGCCAGCGCCGGCCAATTCGGCCGCGGTGACAAAATCTTCGGTGCGCAGTGACAAAAAGCGGCCGCGCACCACCCGCGCCATCACCGTCCAGCCAATCAGCGAGATAATGATGGTGATAAAGAAGTAAATGCGTCCAATCGGCCACGTCGGTGGCATGGCCGCGGCCAACCCCATCCAAAGTGGGATTGTGGGAATTGAACGTACAATTTCAATAAAGCGCTGGATCACGTTGTCCACTGCACCGCCATAGAGGCCGGAAATTCCGCCCAACAACACCCCTAAGAAGAGGCTCAACACCACGCCCACCAGACCAATCGTCAAAGAGGTACGGGTGGCAATCATCAGGCGCGAAAAGAGATCGCGCCCCTGCAAATCGGTGCCCAAGAGAAAGATGCTCTCCTCGGCCGGCATCCCTTCCACGCCAATGAGGTGACGGTTGGTGGGAATGAATCCCCACAATTTGTACTCAAAGCCCTCGGCCCACAGGACCAATGGCACTTTGGTCTCTAGATCGGGTTTGTAGACTTTTTTAAAGGTTTTGGGGTCGCGCTTTCCCACAACCGGATGCACATAGGGGCGAAAGTGATCGCCATCAAACCAGTGAATCGGTTGGGGCGGCAACAGCGAAAGCTCTTCATTCGAAAATTTAGTGTCGGCATAGGCGAAAAATTCAGCAAAGAGCACAACCGCGTAAAAGAGCAGAATCACCACGGCCGCAATCATGGCCAGCCGATGTTTGCGAAAACGCCACCACATCAGTTGCCACTGCGTCGCCACCATAATGCGGTCGGCCACTTTGCTTTCCACCTGTGTTGGCGGCGTCTGGGGCGTTTCCGGCCGCATGGTCAACTGTTCAACTGCCTCAGCCATCTACTTCTCTCCTACCTCCACCATACGCGGCTCATGAATCATTAACAATTTTCCATTTTCCATTAATTATTAATTGCTGCCTTCCATGCCCATACGAATACGGGGGTCGATCCACATGAGGATCAGGTCGGAAACCAGGGTGCCAATCACAGTCATTACCGCTAGCAGCAATAAAATGGTGCCGGCTAGAAAGAGATCCTGCGCAATCAATGCCTTAAAAAGCAATGGTCCTACCGTGGGCAAGCTCAACACTAGTGAGACAATAATGCTGCCCGACACGACATAGGGAAAGATATAACCGATGGTGCTGGCAAAGGGGTTGAGCGCCGCCCGCACCGGATATTTCATGATGACGCGCGTTTGGGAAAGTCCCTTGGCGCGCGCTGTCACCACATAGGGCTTGCGCAATTCGTCCAACAAGTTGGCGCGCATAATGCGCACCAATTCACCAATGCCGGCCATGCCCAAAATGACCGCCGGCAAAGGAAGATGTTTGAGCATATCCCAAAACTTTGCCATGCTCCAGGCTGCATTTAGATAATCAGGCGAGAAGAGCCCACCAATACTCTGCATATTAAAATATTTAAAGCCCGTATATAAAATAACCAACGCCAACATAAAGTTGGGGATACCAATGCCTAAAAAGGCCAAAAAGGTAAAAAAGTAATCGCCAAGTGAATACTTGTAAACGGCCGAATAGATCCCAATCGGCAGCGCCAGGCCCCAAATAAAGACCACTGCCGCCACCGAAACCACCATCGTCAACGCTAGGCGATCGCCAATGACCTCCCGTACAGGCCGATTATACTCCATAGCCATGCCAAAGTTACCCTGTAGCATCAAACGCGCCCACTTAAAATATTGGACATACATGGGCTGATCTAGGCCATACTGTTGGCGCAGGGCCTCGGCTTCGGCGGCGGAAAGTACGGTGCCGGTGGATTGGAGGTTGGCAATATAGGCCGTGACATAATCACCGGGCGGCAACTGGATCACCACAAAGGAGAGAATGGATGCTGCCCAAATGGTAAGTAAACCGGCCAAGATACGGCGGATCAGATAAGAAATCATGCTTTTTTATCCTTGGTGAGCTATCCTTAGTGAGCTACCCCTGACAAACTATTATTGACGGCTGTTCAGATGGTGCGCTTCCGGCGTGCTAATCTCAACCTTGTCATAAACCTCGCTGAGCGGTAGATCGCAACCGATTGAGGGTAAGTGAATCGTTTCGGTTAAACTGATGGCCTCGGTAAAGAGCCACTGTCCATCGGACTGCCGGACGTAATGTTCAAGCCGATGCTCATCTTGGGCAATCATGATATATTCTTGCAATGTTTCAATCGTGCGATAACTTTGGAATTTCTCACCCCGGTCATAATTCTCTGTGGATGGAGAAAGAACTTCAACGATAATAACGGGATTGAACAAAATATCTTGCTCTTCAGCATCTAGCGGAGTTTCATCTCCAGCCACAGTGACATCAGGATAAGTGTAAGAGTTGGTAGCTGGAATCCAAACACGCATATCGCTTGGATAAACTGATTCACTTCGGCCCCGTAACTGACCGATCAAAACAAAGCATACGTTACCGACGATTTTATTGTGTTTTCTTGTAGCACCAGCCATTTCAATCATCCGTCCTGAAATATATTCATGTTTGATTTGGCTTTTACGCTCAACCTCTAAATATTCTTGTGGTGAAATCAATTCAGCAACGGCAACCATCACTTACTCCTTAGTCACAAAGGGTGAAGGATTGCTGCATTCGTAAATCCCGACAATTTGTCGTGGTATTTACGGCAATTCTAATAGCAACAATCCTTCACCTTGTCATCCTATCATCTTGTCATTCTACCACAAGACTACTGCGCATCAGTAAAGTAGAACGTAGACGGGCGGGAGATGTTCGGCGTTTGGCCGGCCTGGATGTTGAACTGGCGGCTGGGGATGTTACCCATGTTGTTCTTCACCACACGGACGCCCATAAACGCACCGGATTGGCCAACGGTGCCGATGGTCCACACTTCGTCGGTGATGATCTTCCAGATCTCTTGACCAATCGAGATGCGTTCTTCCGGTGTCGCCTTCAAGCCCTTGCTAAAGAGATCGAGCACCTCTTTGACCTTAGGATCAGTCGGTTCAATACCGGCTTTACCACCGGAAGCATACCAGTCACCAATGGCGGGACCGGTGCCAGAGGTGTTAGCAACGGGCAAAGCATGGTACGGGTAGAGATAGAGTTCATCTGTGCCGTCATTTTGCCAGAAGAAGATCTGCAATTCGTTAGCGGCACGGCGATTTTCGACTAGCCCGCGCTCCTGTTCAACCACATTGGCAAAGATACCGATCTGGGCCCAATCTTCTTTAATCAACTCAGCAATTTGTGTGAATTGAATAAAGGCCGGAATCGACGGAATTTCGATGACCAGCCGTTCGCCGTTGTCAGTGCGCAGGCGGTAGCCTTCGGAGTCTTTCTCTGTTAACCCTAACGCATCCAGCATCTGGTTGGCCTGGTCAAAGTCGCCTGCCGCAGGTGCCCAGAGCGTGCGATATTCGGGACCAGGGTTAAAGGGTGACGATTCGGCTACCACGGCAGAGCCAGGCACGCCAATGCCCAGGAAGATGATCTCGTTGATCTTGTTGCGGTTAATGGCCAGGGAGAGAGCACGCCGAAAGTCGGTGGTATGGAGCCACTTGGCAATCTCGGCATCGGCCTCATAGCTCATATTGATCTGCATACCGGCGTCAGCGCCATGTTGGGCTGGGTCCAGATGCACCGTATAGTTGCCCTTTTCGGCGTTTTCCAGCAAGACCGGCAGGTTGGCGAGCGAAACATGGCGCGCCTGATAGTCATATTCACCAGCAATCGCACGCAGGTTGAGCACTTCCAGATTTTCAGCCAAGGTCATGGAGATACGGTCGATATAGGGCAGTTGGTTGCCGGCGGTGTCCACGCCATAATAGTAGGCATTGCGTTCCAGCACCCAGTTGTCAGTCGTAATTGGATTGACCGTTTTCCACGGGGTTAACACCGGCAGATCTGGGTTGCGTTGCCAGGTGTTCTTATCTTTGAAGAGATTGACCCAATTATCGAAACCTTCCTGCTTGACCACTTCATCGATCTTGGCCTGATCGGTAAAGTCCGGGTGGAATTGCTCCAGGTAGTGTGCGGGGGCATAACCGCCCAAGGCAACGTTGCCATTAATGGCCTGACCGCCAAAGACGCTCACCGAACTGCCCAATACTTCTAGGAAAAGACTGTTCTCAAAGGGGAACGTGAAACGAATGGTCAGATCGTCGGGCGCTTCCATGGTAGCGCCTTCGGCAACGTTGAAGAAGGCTGATTGCACCGGCACCAGATCGCTGTTCATGTACATATGCTCGAACCAGAACATGGCATCGGCTGAGGTAAAGGGCTCCCCATCGGACCATTTTACACCGTCACGCAGGTGCAGGATGATCTCCTTCCCGCCGTCATTGACTTCCCAACTCTTGGCCAAATTGGGCACGACCTCCGGGAAGTTCTCTGCATCCCAGAAGACAAAACGGTCGCCGCCGGCCACGCGATGGCCATTTTGTCCGTCAGCCGGGCCGGTAAAGCCACGACGCCAAGTGCCACCATATTTACCGATTTCATGCACCGGCTGAATGACCAGCAGGTCCGACGGCACAGGCAGGCGTTCGGCCACCGGCGGCAAGTCACTCATTTCATCAAGCATGGGCGCCTGGTGGAATTCCGTGGGGAACTGGCTCTCATCGGTGATGATTTTGGGTCCCTCAATCTCGCCAATCAATGATGCGCCCAAGGGAGCTTCTTCTTCAGCGGGCGCGGCCTCTTCGGCAGCAGGGGCGGTTGCTTCGGCGGCCTCTTCTTGCGCGGGCGCGGCAGCCTCTTGCGCCGGCTGTTCTGATGAGGCGGGTTGACCGCCGCCACAGGCAGCAAGTGTTAGGCTAAAGATGATCAGCAATGAGATCACAGTTAGCCACATGTGTCGCTTATACACAGGACTCCTCCTTAAATAAATTTGATGTTTTGGGGTATGTTATAGAGTGAAAATTGTAACACTCATAAGAGAGAAGCAGTGAAATTGCTATAATTATCGAGAGCAATTGAGCGATTTCATGCGCAGACCTCTATGAGTCAGATTGTCAATTGAAGGCGCACAACGAGATTATCATAAGCAGAGAGTAATGTCAAACTTTAATGCTCTAACCCAATCTCTTCGTTGCCCTACGCGCCTGCTACTCCATATCCTGATGAGCGGTAACTCTAGATTTTAAGCTGCAAGGTTTGTAAGCTTTTTGACAGCAACTGTTAGCACTGAATCTTGTCTTCTATTGGAGAGAATGGCTACTTATACTAACGAGCAGCACAAAAACTAACCTACTACTGCTGTAAAAAGTGTTACTTTTTGGCGCTCGTTGGTATAGTTGGGCGAAATCTTTGGGGCTCATCTAAGCAGATTGAGCGAACTTTTTGCGACCAAGCAACGTTAAATTAACGCAGATACCTTAGCTACTGTGTAGTAGATCACATTTATGCTGTGCGGTAGGCTGCTGTACAACCGGCAACAATGTGTTATGCTCTATTACACAGCAATCGTAAAAGTAGCGATCAACGTTCGATCAACACTCATTTAACGGCGGTAGATTATCCTAAAACCAAGCAAGACCAATGGTGAACTCAGTGGAGAGCTTGACAAGCCTCACCTATCATCAGTTTATTTACAGAAATGGGTTTGAAGTCTATCTCCACCGTCACCAAAGCTCTGCTGACGAAAGAATGAAGCGATCATAGGGCAAGCGCCATTAGGTAACATAGCTTCCATGGAACAATGTGCCCAAATGCTGCTATCCATAGAAGTGATCACGAATGATTTGTTGTGATTTAACTGTAGCGACTTACAGGTGCTCAACTGGTCAGTGTGACTGAGCGGTGTGGGTAATTGAGTCTACAGCTTTCATTCATTTCCAGCAGGGTCTACCATCAACACTGCGAGGATATGGCCCAAGCGACCTATCCTGGCCAAGAGAACCACGGAGGGCCGGTCTTGCCGACTGGCCCTTTTGTGATCCGCTGTTTTGTAGAGAGTAGAAACTGGAGAGTAAAGACTGCATACACGAGTCTCCAATCTCTAGTCTCCCATCCCCCATTGCACAAGCGATTTGCGGCTCATTCGTTAGCGGCGCGCATTCTCTAACAAGCGCGCCAAGGTTTTCCCCAGAATCCATTCTTTATCGGCCGCCGGCACAAAGGTGCACTGGGTGCGGAACGCTTCCAATGCCTGTTGATAGGTCATATAGAAGCGCACGACCGGGTAGTCCGACCCCCAACACATACGATAAGGGCCAAAGCGTTCGTAGAGGGAACGGATTACCCAGTGGGTGTCGGCATAGGGAAAGCCCCATTTTACCGTTGAACAGTAGGCAAAACCGGAAAGTTTAATATAGATATTGGGCAACGTTGCTGACGCCAGCACCTCTTGTAACCCGGCGTGGGGCGGCGCCTCATCGGCTCTTGTTCCTGCCAAATGGTGACAGAGAATCGGTAGCGTGGGAAACTGTTCTGCGACCTTGCGCAGGGCCGGCTGATGTTGTGGCCGCCCGGCAATGCTGGCAATTAGATTATAGTCAGCCGCCACCTGAAAAAAGGCCAAACCTTCATCCGAATAGAGCCAGGCGCCATCGTCATCATGGCGAAGGTAGTGGGTAAAGCCCTTAATCGGCCACCGATCGGCAATGGTCTGCAACCGTTGGGCCGCGCCGGGGGTATGATAGGTGGATGACCATGAGCAATCGACATCAGGGAATTGATAAAGCCGGTCGGCATGTTGGGCGACGACATCGGCGATGTACTCATTGTTGGCTGGATTATGGTCAATTTGGGCGCAGATAATTACCGCTTTATCTACGCCATGCAAGGTCATTTCATTGAGCAGTTGCTCCACCCGCCCGCGTGATTCCGGGTCGGGCACTGGGGGATCATAGGGCCAGTAAGTCCAGGCGTGACAGTGGCTGTCAATTATCATCAGATCTCTCCTTTTCGCCGATTACCAATTGGTATAGGATCCATCACGCCGGTGTAGGTGAGGGGCTTCCCATAACTTGAGTTCCTGGCGCGCAATCAGTTCTTCGTTCACTTCAATCCCTAACCCAGGCGTGGCGAGCACCGGAAAACGTGCCCCGTCCAACATCGGCTGCACCGGGAAGATATCGGGGTCGCTAAACCGTCCTGATTCTGTCGGTGAAACACGCACTTCTAACCAGGCAAAGTTGGGTACAGCCGCAGCCAGATGGATGGTCGCCGCCGTACAGACTGGGCCAAGCGGGTTATGGGGCATCAGATCAATATAGTGTGCTTCTGCCATCGCCGCCACCTTCACCGATTCAGTTAGACCACCCACATTGCAGACGTCAATCCGTACAAAGTTGGTGAGGCCGCGTTCGATATAGGGCAGAAAATGCCACTTACTGGAGATCTCTTCGCCAATGGCAAAGGGCACACCGGTCATTGTGCGCAGCGTGGCATACGCTTCTGGGCTTTCATCGCGAATCGGCTCTTCCAAAAAATCGAGTGTGCCAGCCGGCATCCGCTGACAGAAGGAGGCCGCTTCTGCTACATTGAGTTTGTGGTGATAATCGATGCCTAGCACCGGATCTGGCCCGATTTCTTCTCGTGCCCGCGTCAGCCATTTGGCCGTAAGCCCAATCGACTCGCGCGGTTCAAAGAGATTCGTATCATCGCCACGGTCAGGCTGGCCTGGCACGGTGCGGATCACATTCCAGCCATGTTCCAGCAGTAGCTTGATGTCATCTAGCAACTGAGGCCCCATCGGTGCGCCAGTGGTGGCAAAACAGGGCACAAAATCACGCTGTTTGCCGCCCAGTAATTGATAGACCGGTACACCCAACGCCTTGCCTGCAATATCATAGAGGGCAATGTCAATCGCGGAGATGGCTGCGGTGAGGACGCGCCCGCCTTCAAAATATTGGCTGCGATACAGCTCTTGCCAGAGCGCGCCCATGCGCATGGGATCACGCCCTAGCAGAAACTCACGATAATGTTTGACCGCACCGGCCACAGCTAACTCGCGACCAGAGAGACCAGCTTCGCCCCAGCCGTAGATGCCTTCATCGGTCTCTACTTTGACCAGACATTGGTTACGGTGTCCCACCCAAACGGGGTAACATTTGACATCGGTGATTTTCATGGTTAAAGCTTTCTATCACTTGGTTGGCTACCAATCGCCGGCATAGGCCAACGAAAGGGGCGCAACTTGTTGTTGATGCCAGTGGTAGTGGAGTTCAACCAACTGGCGCAGGTGCAAGAGATCATGGGCGGCCCAGTTCACCAGAAAATCGCGTGCGGTGACTGAAAAACCGGAGGGATGGTTATAGGTAGTGTCCCAGGCGGGCTCGTTCAAGCCGTGTAACCAGGCCACGGAATGGGCGCGTTCGGCTAAAAATTGTTGCAAGGAGCGCGCCAAATCTCGTTGATTATAGCCTCGCTCCGTAACCCACCCTGTTGGGTCGATGGGCGCCGGCACTTCACCAGGGCGGAAGAGCAGATACTCGATGCGTTGGCGAAAATCCTCCCGTTCTTCATCATAGAGATGATTGATTACTTCCAGCATCGACCAATCGTCGGCAGAGGGTTTCCAGCGCGCTTGATCCTCTGTGACACCTAGCAAGAGCGCACGAATGCTCTGCGCATTGTGCGCAAGTTGACGAGCAATGGCAACGTGGTGCATAGTACCTTCCTTTTATGGTCGTTGGTCATTAGTCAATTAGTCATTGGTCACCTGTCATTGGTCACTTGTGCTGCAAACGACCAGTGTCAACAGCCAAGGACGGAAGATCAATGACGAATAACCAGTGACAAAGGGCAAGCAACTAATTGACAAACTATTGAGACTGAACCCGGCTATACACATTTCCACATCTTTTACTCATTTTACCATAGATACCGCGCCAAACTACAGATTTGGAACAGTACAAATTTTTAGGCATAATTCATGGTTATCATGGTTCATTTATCTATCGCTATCATACTGACACTGGCAGCCTTCGTAACCGCCATTCTCTACCTGCGTGGGGAGGTGACCCAGGCGCGCCCTCTGTTCCGGCCGTTGACAAGCCTGTTGATCTTGGTGGTAGCGCTGATGGCGCCAATGCCCATCGCGATCTTCTATAAGGCTGCTGTGGTGCTCGCCCTTAGCCTGACTTTGTTGCGCAATGCGCTGGAGTTGTTGCCGACACCACCCGCATTGGCGCTGGCCAACAATCTGTTGGTCGCCCTCCTCTACATGACCGCTTTTGCGTCACAACATCCACTTAAATGGCCTACGCCGTGGGCGCTCTTGCCGCTCCTTGGCGCAGGCTTGGTTTACTGGCTGATCAGACCCCGCCTGGCAGAACTCCACAGTTCACTGATCGCCTATAGCATCGGACTTTATCTGATGAGTTGGCAAGCGCTAGAAATGTTGGTGACCCAGCCTGCGCCTTGGGCAATGATTGCCGCTGTCGGCGCCCTGGCCTTTGTGAGCGCTGATGTGCTGCTTGGCTTGGATCATTTTTATCGACCGGTGTCGGTGCGCAAGTTCCTTTATCCCACCCTGACGCTATTGGCGCAGTTGCTATTGGCGCTCTCGATCTGGGGACCCATGCTACAAACGTTCTAAAACAGCAATACATCAGGGAGTGCGTGTTGTTTGACAAAAGGGTAGTTAGAGGGTACTATATTTTTTGTAGTGGAAATTACCGCTATTCTCGCAATCTCGTTATAAAACAATAGCTGGTCGTGCAAAAGTATTGATTCCGATTTAATTTTCACCGCTGATAGTAAACTTTTGGTTCCTAGTGACTACTTGAGTAAAGAATTAAATCGGAATAAGGGCTAAATTTGGTTATACAAAGTGACTGTATGTGGCTCTGCAGCCAGCGTGTATGCAAAGAGCGCCAATAAACATACACATTAGAAATTTAAGCTAAGTTCGTGGAGGGAATAATAATGTCGAAACCCGTAAAAGTTACAGACAGCACCTTTGAGCAAGAAGTGCTCGATTCAAAAAAGCCTGTGTTGGTCGATTTTTGGGCGGAGTGGTGTGGGCCCTGTAAGATGATTGCCCCGGTATTGGATGAGATTGCCAAAGATTTAGGGGACGATTTGGTCATCGGCAAACTGGATATTGATGAGAATCAGGACACCGCCATGGCCTTTGGTGTCATGAGCATTCCAACTTTGCTGCTCTTCAAAGATGGACAGCCGGTGGAGCGTATTGTAGGCTTCCAACCCAAGCCGCAGTTGATGAACCGCTTGCGCCCGCATTTGGCTAAAGATGAAAAGCACAAAGATTCCGGCAATAAAGAGCACCATCACGCCAAAGCCTAAATTACGCATCGGGGTGATGAGATTTCCCCCGCTGATCTAGATAAGCTCTTGCCGCGGAGTGGGCGGATCAAGCGCGTAAGCAGTTTGTACACGCTTGATCCGCCCACTCCGCGTTTTTATTTTTGATGCTTATTTAGCGACTGCACGCGGCGCCATCAGCAGCACCAGGCAGTAAAGCACAAATAAAATGACGCCATCAAGCAAAATTGTGAAGATAAAGGCACTGGAAAGGCTCTGTAACAGCGGTGTGAGCCAGGTCAACAGCGCGGTAAAGGGGGTTAAAGGCAGGCCCAGAATTACATAGAGAATCAGCGCCAGCAGACTATAAAAAATTAAGGGCAAGAGCGGCTCACGATCGCTGGCGCTTGGCATCATGGCATTGCCGATGGCAAAGAGTAAATAGGCCCACACAACGCCATCCGGCTGCTTAAATGCGCTGCGAAAGATCCAAAGGCTCTCTGCCCACTGCTGGGCGCCTAGCGCAGCAGAAAGCTGTTCCGCCGCAAAGATCTGTTGCCCAATCCACGCAATCAGGACCGATCCCAATACCAAAGGCGCCAGGCCAACAATGCTATCCTGCCACAGTGAACCCCGTTGCACACTGACGCTCCCCATGCCAATCTGCTTTCCCTGCTTCTTGGGCCACACCCGAAACTTGCCCGTTTTGAGCCCCAAGAGTCGCGCCGCACCCCAATGCGCTGCTTCATGAATGATCACACCAGGCAGCAAGAGCAAAAAGAGAAAGACGATGGTCTGATCGCCATTGCGGGTGAGCGCAAAGAAGACCATTTGGATATAGAGACTCAGTTGACGACTAAACCAGGCGAGCAGCAGGAGCGTCAAGACAAGCATTACGAGGGTTGCCATGCGATTAGCGCGCTTCTAAATTGTAAGTCAGACTCTCGATTTCCCAACAACCATTGTGCAACCCCAATGTCCAACGGTCACCGGCCGGCGATACTTCGTTGCCAATTTGAGTGGTCGCCGTAATGGTGGCGTGGTCGCCCTCAATCACAATTTGCAGATCGGCCGGGTCGGCTTTACTCGGCGCGCCGGGAAAGACGGTGCGTACATAGCGATGGCGGATGGCATCTTTGTCCAGCCAACTTTGATCATCGGTAGGATCATTAGGTGTGTTTTTGGCATTAACCACATAGGCGCCCTCACTCCAGAGCGCCATTAGATCGTCAATCTTTTGTTTGACGACAAAATCCCCTTCTGCCTTTAACACTGCCTCAATGTGGGTGGTTGCCGGCGCGGTGGGATCAATACCCAATGTACAAGAGCCTGTCCGGGGAAGTGCTTGAGGTGTAATCACACTGCTACAGCCAGCAAGCAAGAGGCTCAGTGCAAGAATAAGGGTGAGTCGATACGTAAGCATAAGCCGTAGGCGCTGATAACAGTTACGAGTGGCTCTCTGCCGCTGTAAAAAACTTTTGGATGAAGTCGGTTTGTAATGTAAGCGTCTCTTCAAGCGTGCCATAGCGCCCTGAAGTTAATTTAAAAAGCACAATTCCATCGCTCAACCGACGTTCTGCAGTGGGAAAGAGATAGAAATAAAAGACCACATGCTCCGCTAATTGCCCAGAAGCAGGTATCTCCTTTTTGGCTTCTAGCCAGAGTCCATAGAGGTCGCCGCCGCCGCTTAATGGCACCGCATGGGAGCCTAGATCATATTGCCAACCGTCAGCATCGTAGCAAATATCAGGGGCATGAAAGGGCTGAGAACTGCGCCCGCCAATCATACTAAGCCAGATATATTGTCCTGCCGTGTTTTGGTACAGGCGCTGCACATACTGTTCCGGGTCCAGCAAAATCATGACTTCTTGATTGGTTTCAGGTGCCTCCACACCCTGCCAATCACCTACTTGCAAAGGCACATCCCGGAGATCATGGTCCAGATCAAAGTGGGCGGTGGCCGCAATTTTGCGTTCTCGATCAGTACGTTGCCAGAAATCTAAGTCTGCCCAATAGGTATAGTGACTCGCAGCGTTGGGTGCAGGTTGGCCCCAAAGGGCAAGCTGCCAGTTGGGAAAATAGACAAAGATTGTGCCGAGCAACAATAGTCCAATTACAACAACGCTGCGTAGCGGGGCGCCCAGAAGCATCTTTGATCGGTTTACCATAGATTTACCTTACACGGGAATTACACTTTGTGCTCAATTATAGCGTGCTTTTTTCCAGACCCCAAGTCTGCCAACGCACTACCCCACTTCAGATGACATCGGTGCGTATCTGCGCGATGCGTAATAGCTGGGCTAAAGGAAACATGAGCAACAATACGAGTATAAAAAAGAGAATACCTGAATAATCATGGTAAAAAATAAAGGCTGCTTCCGCCCCCAGGCGGCGCGCTACAAGTAAAAGCGATGCGACGCGTAAAATATTACCTAACATTGCCAGCGGCACGGCCAGCAACACCAGCACGATTCGCGCCCAAAGGGGACCTTGGAGCAAATAGGCGGCTAATGTCATCAAGGCTGTCAAGGTAATGAGGGAATTAATGCCGCTACATTGCGCACCAATCACTAGATCAGCATTGGGCAACGTCACGGCGTTGCCATGGATCAGTACGTCTAACCCGAATAAACGTGTAATTCCACCGGCACAAACCCCGGTAAAAAGCGCTAGGGGCAAAGTTGTACGCTCAATAAAGGGCAACGGCGTCATAAAAAACAAGTAAGTAAGCGGAAACAACGTTTTTTGCAGCAGTGCCGTCCTGCCTAAGGTCCAAACAATGCCCAAGATAAGACCGATCATGGCAAAAGCAGCTAAGTAATAGGCTTTATCCTTGAGGAAGAAAAGATAGCAGACAAGCGCCAATACAAGAAGGACAGGGGCAACGCGATCTGCCTTAACCGAATTTTGTTGATAAGGGGGATCGAGCCGAAGCCGCTGGATCATTAGCAATAGGGTTACAAAAGGAATAAGCACACCATGACTATAGTAGTCGTTGCCCATCCACTCACCCCACAACCACTGCCAGACTGGCCAGGTTAACATAAAGAAAATTACGGACACAACGACGGGCAACACAGGCAACTTTATTTTGAACTGGCTCATGAGTGAGGATTAGGAACTAGACCGCACCATAGAATCTGTTTATACAGGACGAAAGTATGGGTGATGTCCCAAATTGGGCGTAAATTCAATTTCTATTCCTGGACAAGAGTACAATTTACACAATCGCTCATCTGGGCGAAGCGGTAAAATCGTTGCAATTACCAGAACAGAATGGAACGATTTCACCCGTAGACCTGGATAAGCCTTACACAATTTGTGGTATACCACCGAAACATAGTAGGGAGGATACCACTGTAATGATTGTGCGTCAAAAAACCAGCAATGCTCTAACAACAGAAACATGTTTTTTTAATGTCTTTTTAATTATGCATAGGGAACTCTATGCTATACTAACGGCGATCATTGGCAGCCCTCTAAATCCAATGGATGCAAATTGCTCGTTATCTATAAAGTTTAGGGCTCATACAGGTCTCTGGGTGAAATCGCTTTATTTTCCCCCTGGTAGTTATTGCGATTTCACTTCTTCGCCCATATGAGCGAAGTTTATACCAACGAGCGCCAGGAAGTATCATTTTGTACAGGAGTAAAATGGTATTTCCTGTGCTGCTCGTGAGTATAGATAGCAAAGCTTTGTAACAAAGCTTAGGTAATGAAAATCCTACAAATCAGCCATTTTGAACCATCGCGGCATTGAAAGAAAGCAAATTTTGTATGTCCCAAATCTTCCATCCGAGCATTAACATCATCGCCAGAATCAGCTTGCTGGTGGTGATCTTCGTGCTGGCTGGTCTAGCCTGGCTAGGTAATTATGCTGCTCGTTCCCCCTTTGTAACCGAGGTAGGGGTGGCCAAAGCGCAGGCCGTGCCCTATAGCCATCAACAACATGTCGGCCAACTGGGGTTGGACTGTCGCTACTGTCATACCGCAGTTGAGACAAGCAACACGGCCAGCATCCCCCCTACATCGACCTGTATGGGCTGTCATGCCCAAGTGGCCACGGCATCGCCGGCCCTGGATCTGGTGCGTACCAGCCTGGCCGACAACAAGCCCCTGGAGTGGGTGCGCGTGAACAACCTGCCCGACTATGTCTATTTTAACCACGCCATTCATGTCAAACAAGGTGTCGGTTGCGAGACCTGCCACGGACGTATTGACCAGATGCCAGTGGTGGCCAAAGCCCATAGCTTGCAGATGGATTGGTGTCTCGATTGCCATCGCGCCCCAGAAAAGTATGTGCGCCCCCGCAGTGCAGTCTTTACCATGGGCTGGCAACCCACGGAAGATCAAGCCACCCTCGGTCCCAAACTGGTCGCTGAATATGGGATTCACACCGAGCATCTCACCGACTGCTCCGTCTGTCACCGCTAGACTTAGCGTGTTGTGTGTTGCGTGTACTACATATCATGATACACACAATACGCAAGACACAAATAATTCGCTACAAACTTTAATGCAAACCGTGTTTATAGGTAAACCATGAGTAAAGCTCCGCTTAATTTAGCTGCAATCCAAGAGCGTCTGGCCCAGATGCGGGGACGCGAGTATTGGCGTAGCCTCGAACAATTGGCAGAGACAGCAGAATTTACTGAGTTTCTGCAGCGCGAATTTCCGCGGCAAGCCTCAGAATGGCTCCCAACCCTCAATCGCCGCCACTTTCTCCAGCTAATGGGCGCTTCCCTGGCGCTAGCCGGTTTCACCGCCTGTGCGCCGCCGCCGGAAAAGATTGTGCCCTATGTAACGGCGCCGGAAGCGATGACGCCAGGGCAATCGCTCTTTTACGCCACCGCCATGCAACTCGGTGGCTATGCCCTGGGACTTTTAGCCCAAAGCCAGCAGAATCGCCCCACGAAATTGGAAGGCAACCCTGATCATCCCGCTAGTCTGGGGGCGACCGACGCCTTGGCTCAGGCTTCCATCTTAACTCTTTATGACCCCGACCGCGCCCAACAGGTGACGCACGAAGGCGCGGCGGCCACCTGGGAAGCGTTTCTGGCCGATCTGCAGACCCATTTGGCGCAGCAGCAGGCCAGTGGCGGCGCGGGCCTACGAATTTTGACTGAAACCGTTACGTCGCCCACCCTGGCCAGCCAGTTGCAGGCGGTCTTAACCCAATTTCCCAAGGCAACCTGGCATCAATATGAGCCTATCAACCGCGATAATCTCTACGTCGGCGCTGACCTGGCCTTTGGTGAAGTTGTCGAGCCGGTCTATCACTTGGATCAGGCGAATGTCATTGTCAGCTTAGATGCCGACCTCTTTGGGCTTGGGCCAGGCCGTGTGCGCTATGCCCGCGACTTTGCCGATGGTCGGCGCGCCGACGCCCCGCCGGACCGCGCGCCCAACCGGCTCTATGTGGTGGAGAGCGCGCCAACCGTTACCGGTGCAATGGCGGATCATCGGTTACCGTTGCCGACGTCTCAGGTTGAAAATTTTGCACGGGCGTTGGCGACAGAACTCGGGCTTACGGTGGCCGCCGGCGATGCGACGGCGATCCCCGCAGTTTGGGTTAGCGCCCTCGCTCGCGATCTACAGGCACAACGCGGCGCTAGCCTGGTCGTTGCCGGCGATCAGCAGCCGCCCATTGTCCATGCCTTGGCCCACGCCATCAACGAAGCACTCCAAAATGTGGGCCAAAGCGTGACCTACCATACGCCGGTTGTGGTCAACCCCGTAAACCAAACCGAGTCGCTGCAAGCATTGGTGACCGCCATGAACGACGGCGCGGTCGAACTGCTCTTAATCTTGGGCGCCAATCCTGTCTATCAAGCGCCCGCCGATCTCAACTTTGCGGCAGCGCTGGCCAAGGTCGCCACACGGGTGCATCTCGGCCTCTATGCCGATGAGACTGGCACTCAGTGCCACTGGCAGATCCCGGAATCGCACTACCTGGAAAGTTGGAGTGATGGCCGCGCCTATGACGGCACGGTGACCATTCAACAGCCCTTGATTGAACCCCTCTACGCCAGCCGCTCCGCCCATGAGGTGCTGGACGCCCTGCTCACAGAAGCGCCTCGCTCTGACCATGATATTGTCCAGGGGTATTGGCGTGAACGACAGGGAGATGATGGCTTCACCACCTTCTGGCAGACGACGCTAAATGCTGGTGCCGTCGCCGATTCAGCCGCCGCTGCGCAAAGTGTGACGGTGCAAGCTGCGGTAAGCACGGAGCCGGCTTCATCCAACCCAGCGCGTAATTTTGAGATCAACTTCCGGCCTGATCCCACCGTTGGCGATGGTCGTTTTGCCAATAATGGCTGGCTGCAAGAGTTGCCCAAGCCCTTCACCAAGCTGACCTGGGAGAATGCCATCCTCATCAACCCTATGACCGCCGCCGCGATCGGATTGACCAGCGGTGACCTAGTGGAACTGAGCTATGGTGGTCAAAGTCTCCAGGCGCCGCTTTGGCTGCTGCCGGGTCACAGCGAAGAGTCCATTACCGTTCATCTGGGCTATGGCCGGAGCGCCGCGGGCAAGGTCGGTACGCAGATTGGTTTTGATGCCTATCCATTACGCACTACGGCCAATCCTTGGTTTGGCATGGGCGCAACCTTGCGCAAGGTGAGCGGTGGCTATCAACTGGCAACGACGCAAAGTCACCACAGCATGGAAGGGCGCAACCTGGTGCGTGTCGGCACGGTGGCTGAGTTTGCCGCCACGCCCGATTTTGTCCATGAGTTGGATCCCCACGGCGAAGAGATTTCGCTCTACCCCAAAGTCGAATATCCCGACAACGCGTGGGGCATGACGATTGACCTGAGCGCCTGCAACGGTTGCAACGCCTGTGTCACCGCCTGTCAGGCCGAGAACAACATTCCCGTGGTGGGCAAGCAACAGGTCATAGCCGGCCGTGAAATGCACTGGATCCGGCTCGACCAATACTTTGACGGTGACCTGCTCAACCCGGCGACCTATCATCAGCCGGTGCTCTGTATGCACTGTGAGAATGCCCCTTGTGAGGTGGTCTGTCCCGTGGCCGCCACCATGCATGACCACGAAGGGCTCAATGTCATGGTCTATAACCGCTGTGTGGGCACCCGCTACTGCTCCAACAACTGTCCTTACAAGGTGCGACGCTTTAACTTTTTGGAGTATAACGACTATGAGGCAGAAAGTCTGAAGCTACAGCGCAATCCCAATGTGACGGTGCGCTCACGGGGGGTCATGGAAAAGTGCACCTACTGTGTCCAACGCATTAGTACGGCGCGCATCAACGCCCAGTTGGAAGGTCGCCCGATTCAGGATGGCGAAGTGGTCACCGCGTGCCAGGCCGCCTGCCCGACGCGCGCCATTAGCTTTGGCAATCTCAACGACCCCAACAGCGCGGTTGCCCAACGCAAGGCATCGCCACTCAACTATGGTCTGTTGACGGAGCTAAACACCCAGCCCCGCACGACCTATCTAGCCCGCCTACGCAATCCCAACCCCGAACTGGAGAGTGAAAGCTAATCTTATGCAACGATCAGGCTATCTGATTGGGCCGGGCCACACCTTCCGGTCCATTACCGAAAAAATCACAGACATCGTTTTGACGCGCATTACCCCCAAATCCTGGTTTGTGGGTGTGGCAGTGGGCTTTGCGCTGCTGATGCTCTTTATGTACGCCGTTTGGGTGCTCTTTACCGTGGGTGTGGGCATTTGGGGCATCAACATTCCGGTCGGGTGGGGCTTTGCCATTGTCTGCTTGGTCTGGTGGATCGGCATTGGCCATGCCGGTACGCTCATCTCGGCCATTCTCTTTCTCTTCCGCCAGGAGTGGCGCACCTCCATCAACCGCTTTGCCGAGGCGATGACCCTCTTTGCGGTCTCCTGCGCCGGTCTCTTTCCCATTTTGCACTTGGGCCGTCCTTGGCTGGCGTACTGGCTCTTTCCTTATCCCAATACCATGGATATGTGGCCCCAGTTTCGCAGCCCATTGGTGTGGGACGCCTTTGCGATTGGCACCTATGCCACCGTTTCGCTCATGTTCTGGTTTGTGGGCCTGATCCCGGATCTGGCCGCCATGCGCGACCGCGCGGAAAATCCGGTGCTGCGCTATCTCTATGGGATGCTGGCGTTGGGCTGGCGCGGCGCGGCCAACCATTGGCAACGCTATGACGCCGCCTATCTGCTCTTGGCTGCGCTGGCCACGCCGCTGGTCGTCTCGGTCCACTCGGTGGTGAGCCTGGACTTTGCTGCCGGCATTATCCCCGGCTGGCATTCGACGATCTTCCCCCCCTATTTTGTGGGGGGTGCCATCTTTTCCGGCTTTGCTATGGTGCTGACACTGCTGATTCCACTGCGCAAGCTCTACCATGTGGAAGATTTTATTACGCTGCACCATCTGGACAATATGGCGAAGATTATGTTGGCCACGGGCCTCTTTGTGGCCTATGGCTATCTGACCGAAGGCTTTACGGCCTGGTATTCGGGCAACCCTATTGAGCGTTTCTGGCTCTTTAACCGCTCCTTTGGCCCTTATTGGTGGGCCTTCTGGGCGTTGATGCTCTGCAATGTGGTGACGCCCCAGACGCTCTGGTTTAGCCGCGTGCGCACTTCGCCGTTACTACTCTTTCTGGTGGCCATTGTGGTCAATATTGGCATGTGGCTGGAGCGCTATGTCATCATTGTGGTTAGCCTGCATCGGGATTTTATGCCTTCGGCCTGGGGGATCTACAGCGGCACGGTCTGGGATTGGGCCACCTTTATCGGTACACTTGGCCTCTTTGTAACGCTGATCTTCCTCTTTATCCGCGTCCTGCCGATGATTTCCATCTTTGAAATGCGCCATTTGCTGGCAGAAACCAAGAAGCACGAGGGACAGGAAGAGAACCATGCACCACAGCCGGCCAAGGGCAAGGCCAGCAAAGGCAACGCCAAAGCCGCGCCTCTCCCCAACGCGCCGCTTTACGGTCTGATGGCGGAATTTGACGACCCGGAGCAACTGCTGGCCAACGCACGCCAGACCTATGCCGCCGGCTACCGCAAAATCGCTGCCTATAGCCCCTTCCCGATTGAGGAACTGCCGGCAGCGATTGGCTTGCGGCGCTCGCGCTTGCCGCTGCTGGTCTTGGTGGGCGGCGTCCTGGGCGCGGTGAGCGGCTTTGCCATGCAATATTACGCGGCGGTGATCGATTATCCGTGGAACATTGGCGGTCGCCCGTTCAACAGTTGGCCCTCCTTTATCATTGTGACTTTTGAGATGACGATTCTCTTTGCTGCGGGGACGGCCGTGTTGGGCATGTTGCTGCGCAATGGCCTGCCGCAGCCCTATCACTCAGCCTTCAATGCCCCACGTTTCCGCTTAGCGTCACAGGATCGCTTCTTCCTCTGTGTAGAGGCGCGCGATCCGCAATTTGATCTGGGAAAGACGCGGCAGTTTTTGGAGGGGTTGGGCGCGGCCGAAGTAGTGGCAGTAGAGAAATAGACTTATTAACCAGGAAATAAAGAGATACACATGCCACAAATGGAGCCGGTCATGAGTCTATCTAAAAATGACAAAACAATTATATCAAAAATAGCACTCTTGGCAGAAGCTAAGCGCAATCTTGCAAAAGCCGAAGTTGATCCATCTAGTGTGATTTCTCACGACGAACTCAAGCAAATACTGATAAAACAACGTGAGCAGAGAGGGTAGGCGCTTATGCCAGAGTTGGTCACAATCAAAGCCGAACGACCGGATAGCGCCGACGCGATGGCTCTGATTGCCGAGTTGGAGAATCACCTCGCGCCCCAATATCCGGTGGAAAGCCGGCATGGGTTTAGCGTGGAAAAATTGATTGCCCAAGGGGTGGCCTTTTTTGTCACGCGCTATGAAGGGCAGCCGGTGGGCTGTGGTGGCATCAAACTCTTTGGCACAGAATATGGCGAACTCAAGCGCATGTATGTGCGCCCCTCATTCCGGGGCAAGGGGCTGGCCAAGTTGATGGTCGAACATTTGAATGCCTATGCCCAAAGCCAGGGGGTTACGCTGGTGCGGCTGGAGACCGGCATCTATCAGACCGAGGCGATTGGTCTCTATGAGCGTATGGGCTTTTACCGCATTAAGCCCTTTGGTGAGTACCGAGAAGATCCGCTCAGCCTTTGCTATGAGAAGCAGCTAATCGGATGACGGGCATGAGCAATGATCCCGTCCGTGAATTCTGGCTGGCCTTTCTCCACTCTGACGCCGCCCTTCCCGGTCTGACGACAGCGGATCAGCCTGATGCGTCCGGCTACGGTGACAGTCCAGCTTTGGCCGATGAGTTGGGACAATTGATCTATGCCGGCATAAAAACCGCCACCTGTAGTGCACTTTGGGAATATGAGCATGATGGGGAGCCGCTTCCCTCTGTGGGAATGTTGGACATTGTGTTGGATGGGCAGGGACGACCGCTCTGTATTACAGAGACCACAGAAGTGACAGTCCGGCCCTACAACGAAGTGGACGCCGCCTTTGCTTATGCCGAAGGTGAAGGGGATCGTACTTTAGCGTATTGGCGGCAGGCGCATTGGCGTTTTTTTGCACGCACTTTGCCCCGCATTGGGCGAGCCCCGACAGAGACCATGCCGCTGGTCTGTGAACGCTTGCGCGTGATCTATAAGAAGTAACAAACTTGGACGCTTTATGACAGTCATGAAAACATTTTATCAATTTCGTGTGGTGCTCCTTGTAGGCAGTTTCTTTCTGTTGCTTGTTACAGCCGGCTGCCGGCTCACCATGACCCAGCAGCCCTACTACCGTCCCTTTGCTGAGAGCACCTTCTTTGCCGATAACGCTTCCGTGCGCCCCAAAGTGGCGGATACGGTGGCGCGTGGCCAGGCGCAGCTAGATGATCAACTCTACACCGGTCGGGTTGCCGGCCAATTTACCGACTCATTTCCCTTTACGGTGACGTTGCAGACGCTGGAACGGGGACAGGAGCGCTACAACATCTTCTGTACGCCCTGTCATGGGGAACTGGGTGATGGTCATGGCATCATTACCGACTATGGCATGCCAACCCCACCCTCATTTCATGATCCCGATCTACGCGACCAGCCGGCCGGCTACTACTTTGCGATTATTACTGACGGGACACGCGTCATGCCCAGCTATGCCGCCAGAATCCCCGTGGAAGACCGCTGGGCCATTATTGCCTATATCCGGGCATTACAACTGAGCCAGAATGCCGACAGCAAAGAGCTGTCCGCTGACGATCTGCCTAAACTGGACCAGACGCAAGTGATTACCAAGTGACCGGATGACAAGATGACCGGATGACAAGATGACAACCAACAGTCGAACGTGACCATACGACTGTGCGACACCGTGACGACCTGACACCGCGACGACCTGACACCGCGACGACGCGGCAAAAATTAACAATAGCCCTTATTCCGATTTAATTCTTTACTCAAGTAGTCACTAGGGACCAAAGGTTTACTACCAGCGGTGAATATTAAATCGGAATAAATACTAATGAACGAAGTAGAACGGCAACTATGAGTGAATCTATTCTTTCCACAACGGCATTGAAACGCTGGCAATGGCCAAGTCTAGGCATTGGCATAGTGGGGCTGGCGTTGGCAGTGGTTGGTCTAACCCTAAATCAGACACAGTTTTGGCAATCCTATCTACTGGCCTATCTGTTTTGGCTGGAAATTGCCCTGGGTTCGTTGGGCTTTGTCATGCTCCATCACCTGGTGGGTGGCCGCTGGAGTGCGCTGATCCGCCGCCTGATGGAGACCAGCGCCGCGACCTTGCCGTGGTTGGCGCTGCTCTTTCTGCCCCTGTTGCTGGGGCTGCCAACCCTTTACCCATGGGCGAACCCTGCGCACGTGCAGCAGAGTGAGTTGCTGCAACAAAAGAGTGTTTGGCTCAACCAGCCCTTCTTTATTGGGCGCGCCGTGCTCTATTTTGCCGTTTGGCTAACGCTGGCGCTGTTGCTCAACCGTTGGTCTGTCGCCCAGGATCGCACCGGTGATCCGCTTCTGGCCACCCGTATGCGTCGGCTGAGCGCCGTGGGCATGGTGCTTTACGTGTTGACGGCAACCTTTGCCGGCTTCGACTGGCTTATGTCGTTAGAACCGGAGTGGTTCTCTTCCATCTATGGGCTGCTCTTTATTGCCGGGCAGGCATTGGCCGCGCTTGCCCTGGCCGTGATTGGCTTAGGCGTGTTGGCCAAAGAGAAGAAGATGACAGCGCATTGGCTCCAGTCCTTTAACGACCTGGGCAATTTTCTGCTCGGCTTCGTGATGATCTGGGCCTACTTCGCCTTTTCCCAATTCTTGATCATCTGGTCGGCCAACATTCCCGAAGAAGCAATCTGGTATGTGCATCGCAGCCAGGGGGGCTGGCTGAATGTGGGCCTCTTGCTGCTGGCCGTGCACTTTGTCCTGCCCTTTTTGCTGCTCTTATCCCGCACCCTCAAGCGCAAGGCGCCGTGGCTAACTACATTGGCCGTGCTTATCTTACTGGCGCGCCTCGTCGATCTCTTCTGGCTCATTGTGCCCGCCTTTTATCCCGACGGCGTCCATTGGCACTGGCTGGACCTGGCGCTGCTCTTTGCCATTGGCGGCCTTTGGAGTGCACTATTTATCTGGCAGTGGACGGGCAAAGCCCCCCTTCCCCTCCACGATCCCCATGTAGGAGCCCATTTAGGAGATAGTAATGAGCAATTCGAAACGTTCACCGCGGCAGAACAACGCGCGTAAGCCTGCCCGCCCTAACAGCAGCACAAAAGTGGGCGCGCCACAACGCACCGGCTTGGGGTGTTCCGTTGCCCTGGCGCTGCTGCTGGTGGGCTTGGTGGCCACCGCGGCCGTGGCGGCGCCCCGGTTGCTTGGCTTTCTGGACAATGCCACCGCCGGACGCCCTGTGCGCTTAGGTGAGGCGCCCCTGGCCCAGGAACTTGCCGCCCGCCGCGCACAGGAAAACACACAACTTCAGAGCTATGGCTGGGTGGATCAAAGCGCCGGCGTTGCCCATATACCGATTGATCGCGCCATCGCCCTAGTGGCGCAAAGTGGCCTGCCCGTAGGTGTAGTTGCCACCGCGACACCGTCGGCTGCGGCCACCGCGCCCACCACAACCACGCAAAACGCGGCGCCCGTCGACCTGACCCAGGTAAATTACCAGGATAACATCTTGCCGATCTTTACGCAGCACTGTGCCGAGTGCCACGGCCACGATGATCCCGAAGAGGGGCTGGAGTTGACGACCTACAAGACGGCCATGGTCGGCTCGGTCTATGGCGCCGTGATCAAGCCCGGCGATCCCGATAACAGCTATCTGGTGGAGATGGTGGTGAGTGGCAAGATGCCCAAAAAAGGGGCTCCCTTGACCCAGACCGAGATTGACACCATCATCGCCTGGATCAAAGCCGGTGCGCCCGAATTTGGCCCGGCGGGGCCGACCGCGTCAGCAACGACGGCGCCGACGACCACCACCGCGTTGACGGCCACTACCGCGGTGACGGCCACTACACCAGTGACGGACAGTGCAGTGACAGGCAGCGCGAATATAACGGCGACCGCGCCGGTTACCACCAGCGTCACCGGCGTCATAACGGACAGCGCTGCTGCCACTGTGACCACCCCGGCGACCACGACAAGCACCATCTCCGGAACCGCAACGCTAACGGCGACCGGCGCCGTGTCGGCCACTGCGCCGGTGGATCTGGCCAACGTCAGTTTCCAGGCCGACGTGTTGCCGATCTTTACGCAATACTGTTCCAAGTGTCACGGTAGCGACGAGCCCGAAGAGGGCTTGGAACTGACCAGCTACCAAAAGGTTATGGTCGGTTCTGTCTACGGCAAAGTGATCGAGCCCGGCGATGTCGAAAACAGCTACCTGGCCAAGATGATTACCAGCGGCAAAATGCCCAAAAAGGGCGGCCCCCTCAGCCAACTCCAAATCGACACCATCCTCGCCTGGATCAAGGCCGGCGCGCCGGATAATTAACTGAGGAGTGTGCATAATGGTTGATCGCCCCGGGCTAGCAAACAGCGCCTGCTAAAGCAGGCTTGGGCGCCGATGTAGAGAGTGGGAAGCCCCACTGATGGGGCGCCGTTATGGCGCACGGTCGCTTCAGCGCCGTACAACCGACGCTATAGCTGCACAGCTAGTTTGCCCCAGACCGTGTAGCTATAGATAGTACCTACATGAAAGTGTGACATTGGGCATCTACCCACCCCTTGCCATCACCTCACTGCCGCGGAAAGCGCCAGCGCAGTGGCCAGCGCGCCCGCAGGGCACGGCGCACAGGCAGGTTTTGCGGTGTCGCGGGTGGTCCGTCCACCCGCTGCAAGATGAGCCAAGAGAGGAAGATGAGGCCGGCGCCCAAGGCAAAGATGCGGCTGTCGGCCATGCCCAAGCGCACGAGACCGGCGCCCAGAAAAGGGGTGATCATGCCGCGCAGCCCGACCATGGTCGCCTGGACCGCGGCATATTCCACTACTTTGTCCGCTTCGGCCAGTTGAATACAGGTGCTGATCAGCCCCACATCGACGCCGGCGTTGATTAATCCTTGGACAATAAAGGCGGGTAGCAACATCCAGCCGTTGGTGGCCCAGATATAGGCGAGGGGCACAACGATGGAGATCAACTGGTTGATGCCCAAAACCGGCAAGCCGCCCTTGCGGTCAACCAGCCGGCCCCAGATCAGAAAGCCCACCAGCCAGGCCGCCGACTGGGCCACGCCCAACAACCCAATTTCGGTGTAGGAGAGCTGGAGCCGGTCCACCTGGACAATGGCATAGAGCGGATAGCCCAGGAGCCCACCCATGCCATAGACGGCAAAGGAGAGCAGGTGGATGGCAAAGGGATGGTTATTGCGCACCAGTTGCCAGAGGCTGGCCGCCGAACGGGTCTGGCGTGGGGGTAACGGCCCTTCATCGACCCGCAACCGGTTAAAGATGGCGATCGCGCCGACACCCACCAGCCCGGCCAATGGAAAGAGCACCCGGTAGCCAATCTGATCCAACGCCCAGCCGGCCAACGGCGTAGCCAGCAAAATGGCTGCCACCATGCCCAGACGCACCACTGCGATCACCTGGCCGCGCAGCCGTTCGGGGTAAATGACCTGGATAATGCGCGTGTAGCCTGGGGAGGGAAAGCTCTCCAGCAGCCAGAAGAGCGCCGTCAGCAGCAGCAGCCAATGCACCTGCGTGACCAGGGCAAAGAGCAAAAAGAGGCTGCGGCTCAGCAGCCAACAGAGCACAACAAAGGTCTTGGGCCGCCGCCGCCGCATGAACACAATGCTGAGTGAGGTGAGGATCGAGCCGAGATAGGTCTGCGCCGTGTAGAGGGCCAGCAACTCGGATGAAGCGCCCAGCCGGCGTAAGACGACCGGGATGTACTGAAGGGCCGCGGCGTAGAAGATGCCGTAGGCCAGCGATGCCAACAGCTCTACATACATGTTGCGCCGCACCTCCGGCGCTAACGGCTCGGTAAAGGTGCGTTCAATGCGCGCACTGAGCAGACTCAAAGTTGCAAGCAAGGCAGCCTACTTTGCTGGTGAGATTTGTGTGATTGCTATGCGCCAATCTACCACAGGCGCGCGCGTGGATGCAAGTCCATCGGGAAGCTATTTAGTGCTTGCACCCTTAGAAGGAGCGATTGACGCCTCCCGCAATCAGCGCTATACTGATGCTAGTGCTTACTTGCATCTCCCATCCCTATCTTCAACCTTGGCTCATCTAGGGTTGCGACTGAAGTTGCGATTTTTCTTTCCGGGAAATTGTGCAATTTCAAGTTGCTGCCCAGATGGGCGTGAATCTTTACCGTTTAGGAGCAGATCATGGCAAATCGCATCAATCGCGCGATTGAGTTGTTAGCGCAGGATCAGCCCATCTATTACATGGGCGGCCACACCGGCCACATTCTTACCTATGAACAGGGCAAGCAAGATGCCGGCACCTGGGCCGACTATATCAATGTGGGCATGGAACATGGCGCGTTTAACATGGCCGGGCTGGACGAGTATGTGCGGGGACTGGTCGACGGCGGGCCGACCCGCAGCGGTCATCGTATGCCTACGGTCATTGTCGAAGCGCCGGTTGAGGGGACTTCGGCCGATATTGTACGCTATAACAGTTGGCAATTTCGCCAGATTCTGGCCCGTGGCGTGCACGGCATCCTGCTCTGTCAGGCCGAGAATGCCGATGCTGTGCGCGCCTTTGTCGAGGGCTGTCGCTACCCCATTAATCGACTCGGTGTTGGGGCTGGACTAGGCGAAGGCCGGCGCGGGGTAGGCTCCGAACCGTCGGCCACGGCCATTTGGGGCGTTGACCGCGATGAGTATTTACGCCGCGCCGAACCCTGGCCTCTGAACCCCGAGGGTGAACTGCTGTTGGGGCTCAAGATCGAATCGGCCGCCGCCATTCCCCATATTGAGGAGATCCTAAGTGTGCCCGGCATTGGCTTTGCTGAAATGGGGCCGGGCGATCTCAGCTTATCGCTGGGTTATTGGCGCATGCCGCGGCCTTTCCCGCCGGAGATGGCAGAGGTGCGCCAACGGGTGCGCGCCGCCTGCATCAAACATGGCATTGCCTTCCTCGAATCCTCAACGCCAGAGGATGTCTGCACCAAGATCGATGAGGGAGCGCGTGTCCTCGGCGGTCATCGGGAAGAGACGGCCAAGATCGGCCGCGCCCACACCAAACGCACCATGCCGGTCTGAGCTTAAGATCCTAAGGAACGGAAATTTAGGTGCTTACGCGTTTCACGGGAGATGGAAGACGGGAGGCGGGAGGCTGAAGACTGAAGACTGAAGACTGGAGACTGAAGACTTGTATACAAATCTCTAGTCTCCGGCCTTCTGCCTCACGGTAAGCTCGATCAATGGATATTCCTGATTGGCAAGGTCTGTGCCGTTGCGGTCGCGGACCGGTAGGCGAGCAAAATTCCCGGCGGCGTCATAGAAGCCCAGGTAGAGGGTATAGTGGCCGGCGGCGGCGTCCTGGGGAATCTGCAGGACAACTTGATCGCGGACGATCTCGCCGGGTAGCCAGGCCCAGGTTGGGTTGAGCCCATTTTGCGGCTCACTGTCAAACTGGGTCAACATATGGTCGGCTGCATCGCGCAGCTGGATGAACCTGGTCAGCTCCTGCTCGCTGGTCGTTTTGGCCTCGTAATAGGTGGTGAGGGTGAATGACTCGCCGGCGTTGACGATGATTTCGTCATGTTGCGCGCCCCGTACACCGCCTTCACTGCTAAAGCTCACCAACTCGGCCAGATCGCCAAAGTTTATATGTGTAGCTGTGCCCTGAGTGCGAATAGCCGAATTAACGACTTTGACCGGCGCCAGGTTGATGTGATCGCCTTCCCCTGCCAGGCCGGGCGCCCGCACCGGCACCCGCTGAAAATCTTTCCAGTTATACATCCCCAAGTTGGGCCAGTAAAGCCCACTCTCGGCATTGGGAGGAATTTCCAAGAGAAACTTATCGCGGTATTGGTTGTAGGTCGCCCAAATGGCCGGTGGGATAAAAATCGGACCGGGCAAATGGTCATGGTGGACAAGCGTTTGGCCCAAGTGGTCGGTCAGATGCATAAAGGCGACATAGGGCTCATTGGTCTCTGCCTCGGTCTGCCAATGGAGGGTATAGTGCAGCGTTTCCCCGGCGGGCACAACGAGAATGTCGGGGTGATGGGCCAGATAGCGGTCCGGTTGCCATAACCGTTCTACCACATGCACATCATAGCCCCGTAACACAATCAGGTCGTTAAAGTAGACCGACGTCGCATTTTGGGGCGCCGCCGCGGCTGGCGGCTGGGGCAGCGTCACCGCACCGACGACGATTTCTGTGGTCGCTTTCCCTGTATGGGGATCGAGCGGCGCCATAACCAGTGTGTAAAGGCCGGGCGCGGCTTGCAAAGGCACAGGAATCAAGTAGGCGTCATCGACGACGGTGTTGGTAGCCCAGTGCTCCGTAGCATAGGAATCATAAAAAGGCGCGGCCACGGTTTCCGCGACGACCCTTTGATCGGCGGCGCGCAGTTGCCACCGGATCGAGAGCGGCGATGGCTGAGTTTGGGTGGCAAGCCAGTAGAGCTGCACCAGGATGCCATCACCGGTTACGGTGGGGTTGTGATAGCCCATGAACTCCAGGCCGGGTAAATCTACGGCAACGCCGGGGTGGACCGGACGTGGTGAAGGCTGGACATAGGTGCCGAACAAGCCCAAGCCCAGCAACAGCAAGGGCAGTGAGCCCCACCCGCGCGTGGCCATCCGTTGCCGCAATTGCCAGAGCGCAACCAATAGCAGCGCAAGTTGGCTAATCAGACCGCCCACCACGGCAATTTTGGTTCCTTGCCAGGCAATGGTCAGCGTATGTGCGCCAGCCGGCACATCCACCGTTAAAAGGCCAAGATTGGTGGTGGGGTAAGGCGCCAGGCTGGTGCTCTGGTCCAAGGTGGCCACCCAGCCGGGAAAGTAGTACGAGGCAAGACGGAGCGGAAAGGGGGTGTTGCCCGCCACCTGCAGCCGCAGAGCAAAGGGATTGGCCGCGACTAAGTTTACGGTCGCGGTGGTGGTCAATGTATCCTGGCTGTTAAGCAGGACAGGCGACTCTGCCACGTTCTTGGGGTCAAGCGCAAGCGTGGGCGCCACTCCTTTGGGACGAAACTCTTGTACGGAACTTACGATATGACCACGTTTGATGATGCTAATTCGTTGCGCCTCAAACGAGGCATTGAGCGCCATGCCAAAGTTACTTTCCGATGAGAGTAGGTAAGCCCAAGGCAGGTGTGGAAAGTAGACATACATCAACAATGCGATAACAAGGGCCGTACTCGCAAGCCGCAGCCAATTGCTGCGCAGCGCCATCAACGGCAGCCCCCATAAGAGCGCAATCGGGAATTGCCAAATGGCCTGCAGACGCCAGGGGAATTGGATAATGGGGAGCAGATCGTTGCTAAACCAGATCGGGCGGGTTAGATCGGTCATCATGAGCAGACAGAGCAACATGATGCCGACCCAAAACCAGATTTCGCGCGGTTTGCGCCCAATAAACAACAACCCAACCAACATCCCTAGCACCTGGACAAGGCCAAAGCGAAAAGGCGGATCTTCGGGAAATGAATAGCGGAGCCCTGTATCCAAAAAGTAGTGCCAGTCAATAAAACTCAGGGGAAGCATGAACTGCTTGGTAATAGCAAAGCCGACATCCGTAATATAGGCGCGTTCAAAAATCAGTGGCAGCCAGTAAAAACAGGTAACGCCCATTGCCGCGGTAATGGCAAAGGCCGACCAGCCGCTACGTGACCAAGGCTCGGTACAGAGCGACCGTAAGAGGAGCATGTAGGCGATTAACAGCGGTGGGATAATGAGCAATGAAATGGTGTGGGTCCAGGCCAAGGCGCCCAGGCTGAGGATCGCCGGCAACACATAGGGCCGTGGTTTCGGCGCAAGCCAAATACGCCGAAAACTCCACAGGATCCAGGGCAACAACATCTGCGCCCCCAACTCGGCAATCGCGCCGCGCACGTAGATGTTGATCAACAAATAGGGCGCGTAGATGTAAGCCATGCTGGTCACCAAAGCCGGCAGCAAATGTTTAGCACCAAAGAAATCGCGGGCAAAGAGATACATGCCCACTGCCGCCAAATAGACTAACGCAACCTGGGCCACAATAAACGCATAGTACAAATTTAGCCCGAGTAGATGCAAGCTTTCGACCAGATAATAGGCGCCGGCGGCGTAATAATTGAGCACTGGATAGCCATAACCAAGGAGCAGATCAGGAAACCAGCGGGTAAAGAGGACGCCTTGGCGCAAATACTCATCAAGCCGCGCAATCCGCAACAGATGGGTCGCGCCATCATGGGTCATGGGCAAGCCATAGAGAAAGAGAAAGATTGTGCTTGGGATTGTCAGAACAAAGAGCAGCAACGGCCAGAACCGTTGAAGTCTGTTGCGAGCAAAGTCCGTCATGGTGATGTCATATACTCGATTCCACACGCCCCAGATCAGAGCGCAAAATAAAAGGACTGAGAATTTCACAAGAGGCTCCCCCTGCATTCTCAGTCTCTGCGCTATTGTACTACAAATTAAGGGTGTGTCAAAGATTTACGGTATAGGGTGCTATACTGCGGTTGGATTGAAAACTGAAGTTTTAGGAGACTCTACTAGAGAAAGAAACTTCAGTTTCAAACAGAGCTCAGTATAATCGCACCCGATGGAGACTACCATTGTTTGATTTGACAATTTATTATGGTTGACCTATGCTGCGCGTATCGCACAAGATCAGGGAACTCATGCTTCATGGAACATTATGTACAATATCGCAATCCGGCGCTCGTGGGCGGAAATTGCCGCGAAGGGATTGGCGGTGACTTTGGCATTGGCACCAATAAAGGGCTGGTGCGCCGGTTGCCCGGCAACCAGGTCTGGCTGATCTGTGGCCAGGGGCGGCCACGCCGTTACTTTCTGCGCAATTACTTTATCGTTGACACCATCGGGGAGGATGCTGATAGTCCACTCTTTCGCTTTTATGCACAGGGCAGCCAAGGGCGTTGGTTTGATCCGCCGCTGCCACTCGATGGCCTGCCCTGGTTCCACGAATTCCGGCGCATCCAGAGCAATTTCAGCTTTGGCCTGAACCGTATCACCGCACCCTTTGTCGTTGAATTTGAACAACTTGTTGCTCAACTCACTGCGTAGCCACAACAACTACCAAAAATCTGGTGTCGTTTATGCTGCAAAAATCACACTTGACGCCAGCGGCAAAATCTGCTAAGGTTGGTATACCGTCAAATGGTAGGTGGATACTTACCTTTGATGTTATCCTTCAATGTTGGCACATAGAGGTCTGCGGGTGAAATCACTCAATTTCACCTCTTCGTCCCTATGAGTGTCAAGCTTGCAATGTAATTTCCCGTTCAACGTGACCCGCCCGGGTCTGTCATCGAGATACAGCATCACTTTAGCGTTTGTAAACCGATCGCATTCGCGATAGCTCTATCATTTCCCCACAAAAAGCGCGTAGAACACTGGCAACGGTGTAGCAACATTTTTGTTTCAGATTGATAGTTGACGAAAGGGACAAACCATGACATCCGACAAGCATCCACAATTCTCAGGGAAAGTTTCACGTCGTTCATTTTTACAGGGCATCGGCGTCTCTACCGGGGCGCTGCTGTTGGCCGCCTGCACCCCGCCTGCCGCCGCCCCGGCGGCCCAGGACACCCAAGCGGGGGAAGCTGAAGCAGCTGCGCCCTCCAGCGAAAAGCCTTTCCTGCTCTGGACCGGCTGGAATACGCTGGAATTTTATGGACCGGTGGCCGATGAGTTCATGAAAGAAAATCCCGACATTCAAGTCGAATATCGCCAACTATCGGACTACAAACAGCAGATCACCCTCCTGGCCGCCGGCGAGCAGACGGATGTGATTGTGACGCGCGACGACGACAAGGCCGGCTTTGCCTCGGCCGGTTTTATCCGTCCGGTGGATGACGAACTGGGTGTCGCCGAACTCAAGGAAGATATGTTTCCAGGCAACATCAAAGCGATGACCTATGACGGCAAGCTCTATGGTCTGCCTTACTACACTGACTTTCACACCATCATGTACAACGAAAAGCTGCTCAACCAGGCGGGCTTTACTGAACCACCCAAGAATCTGTCCGAACTGAGCGACATGGCGGTGGAGATTAAGAAGCAAGGCATTGCCGACTTCCCGCTGCGCATGTGGCTCAACCAGGAGAGCAACTTTAAAGAGCCTATGTACGCCCTGGTCTATGCCAGTGGCGGCGAATGGGTGGATGACAATTGGGAGCCCATCTGTCAGCAGCCGGACTCGGTGGTGGAACAGGTCTTGAATTGGATGCATGGGGCGGTCCAGACCAGCCAGATCATGGATGCTGCCAATCTAGAGATGGCCGATGCCGATGTGACGGAGATGTTCCAGAATGGCCAAACGGTCTTCCAGGGTACCAACCGCTATGACTTGCGCATGTTGAATGATCCGCAACAGACGGCGCAGGCCGTGGAAGGCGAGCGAGTCTTTAAACCGATGATGATGCCAGGACTGGAAGGGCCCAAAGGCACCATTGCCTGGACACGCCAGTACACCATCAACGCCACGACGGCCAACCAAGACGCCGCCGCGCTGCTACAATATTTTGCCGGCGGCAAGAATGCGGCGGGCGAATATTGGACAGCCAAACAGTGGCATAGCCGCTTTGGTCTCGGTTTTGCCTATAAATCGCTCGGTGAAGATGCCGACATTGTGGCCGGCGAAAACAGTTGGGGCGATCCGGAACTCTTTGCCCAACAGAAAGAGACGGCGTTTGCGCGCAAGGGCGTCGATGCACCGTGGTATTCAGAATGGGACAATTTTATGCAGGCTGAATGGCACAAAGCGGTGCTCGGCCAGGTTACGCCCGCCGAGGCGACCAAGAATATGGCCGACAAATGGACCGAACTGCGCGCGGCGTTTGAGAATTCGTAGGATTACTGCAACACAACAACGGATTCAGAAAGTAACGGATTTTTCGCACTATTGAGCGACCTATACTGCGGTTGGATTGAAAACTGAAGTTTTAGGCGACTCTACCAGAGAAAGAAACTTCAGTTTTCAAACAGAGCTCAGTATAATAGTCATACAAAACCGGAACCATACGGTGAACTTTATCTGCATCCAACCTTGGCGATAAGAGAGTCAATCCGTCGCCTCCTTCATCCGTTGTTGTGTTCGTGTTGTCTCTCTTTATCAATAGTTGTAGGAGCATTTTGCCGATGACCCAGGAAACCAGCGCCGGCATTGCCGTTCGTAGCAGCGTGCAACGCCAACCAAGCTTGAGTGCCCGCTGGCTCAATTGGCTCAGCGAGAATGAAAATGTGCGCGCCTATCTCATGAATGGGCCGATGCTGTTGGCGATTGCACTGATCTCGCTCTTCCCCATTGGCTATTCCTTTTGGATCAGCTTGCAGCGCTATAATTTGCGCCAGCCCAATCGCATTGGCTTTAATGGCGGCCAGAATTACCTGAATGTACTGAGCCAAGAGGAGTTTTGGCAGTCGATGAGCGTCACCTTTACCTTTACGGTCGGCTCGGTAATTGGGCAGGTGGTTGCCAGCATCTTGGTGGCGCTCTTGCTCAATGAACAGTTCAAGGGGCGCGGTATTTTGCGCAGTGCAGTGCTTTTGCCGTGGGCGATTCCGGGCGTTATTGCCGGCGTGATGTGGAAATGGATCTTCAACCCGCGCTTTGGTGTGCTCAATGGCCTGCTCTACACCTTTGGCATCATCAGTGAATATCGTTCTTGGGTGGGGGTGGATCCAAAGATGGCAATGGCGGTCTTGATCTTCGTCCAGGTCTGGAATTCGTTGCCCTTTAACACCATTGTCCTGTTGGCTGCGCTTCAGGCCATCCCCGGCGATCTCTATGAGGCGGCCACCGTGGATCGAGCGAGTCTCTTTAACCGCTTCCGCTACATTACCGTGCCCTGGCTCTTGCAACCGATCCTGATTATCATGATCTTGGCCACCATGAACGGTCTGCGCGTCTTTGATCTGGTCTATGTATTGACCGGCGGCGGTCCGGGCGATGCGACGCGTGTGGTGACCTTTACCGCCTGGAAGAAAGCGTTTGACGCGTTGGACTTTGGCCTGGCCAATACCTATGCCTATATCTTGACCTTTATGACGCTGATCATTGGGCTGATCTATATTCGGATGATGTATCAGCGCGGGGAGATTGAACAATGAGTGTACGTGCAGCCCAAGCACCAGGGGGAGCAATCGCCCGGTTGCAGCGCTTGCCCATTCCGTGGCGACGGATTTTTGTCTATGTGGCGGCCATTTTCACCTTTATCTACCTGGTAGGTCCCTTTAGCTGGATCGTCATCAGCAGCTTTATGACCCGTGAAGAGGCTATGTCAATGCCGCCCCATTGGCTCCCTCAAGAGCCCACCTTGATGAACTACCAGGCCTACTATGACGCCAATGTGGTCAACAATATGTTGGAGGAACGCCGCTTAACGGTAGGCGCAGTGGTCAAAGAGGTGCCGTTGGCGTTGCGCAACAGCATCATTGTGGCCTTTAGTGTCGCATTTCTGAACATCGTCATCGGTTCGCTCTCGGCCTATCCCTTTGCCCGCACGCGCTTTCGCGGCCGGACCACCTTGCTCGTCTTCTACCTGCTGACGCGCATGGTGCCGGCCCTGGCTTTGATTTTGCCGGTCTATCTGGTCCTGCGGCGTATTGGGGGGCTCAATCAGGTGTGGGGCCTGATCTTGATGTATCTGACCTTTACCCTGCCCTACACGGTCTGGATCCTGAAAAATTATTTCCAGACCATTCCGCGCGATCTGGAAGACGCGGCGCGCGTCGACCGCTGCAACTGGTTACAAGCTATGGTGCGGGTGATTTTGCCGGTGGCGTTGCCCGGTATTATTGCAGTTGGCATCTTTAGCTTTATGGCCTCGTGGGGCGAATTTTTCTATGCCATGATCCTGACCCAAACGCCACAGGCGCGCACTATGCCCGTGCTGGTCGCCTTCCTGAGCAATGAACTGGGGACCGAATATGGCTTCTTGACCTCGGCCGCAGTGTTGGCCGTGATCCCGCCGCTGGTGTTGGCGCTCTTCTTCCAACGGATGATCATCTCCGGCATTGGCGCGGGCGCAGTCAAAGGCTGACGAATGGAGATGGAGAGCCGCGGATCAAGGACGCGCGGATGAGTGGCGCTGACGAGAACAATCCGCGTTATCTGGATCTGCGGCTGTTGATACTGGCTGAACAGTTACAAAAAGGGGATAACCGTGGCACGTGTGATCTTGGAGCAAGTGAGCAAACGTTTTGGCGATGTCAAGGCGGTGGACAATCTCAATTTAGATATTCGGGATAAAGAGTTTGTGACGCTGGTCGGCCCATCCGGCTGTGGCAAAACCACTACACTGCGGCTGATTGCCGGGCTGGAAAAGGTAACCGAGGGCGCCATCTACTTTGACGATGAGGTGGTGAGCCATTTGCCGGCCAACCATCGTGATATTGCCATGGTCTTCCAAAGCTATGCGCTCTATCCACACATGAATGTCTATGATAACATTAGCTTTGCCCTGCGCATGATGAAGGTGGAGCGCAAGGAGATTGACCGGCGGGTGCAGTGGGCTGCCGGCATGTTAGGGATTGACCCATTGCTCAACCGCAAACCGCGCGAACTCTCCGGCGGGCAGCGGCAGCGCGTGGCATTAGGGCGCGCCATTGTGCGCGAGCCGGCCTGCTTCCTGCTTGATGAACCCCTGAGCAACCTGGATGCTAAGCTGCGTGTCACCATGCGCGCCGAACTCAAGCGGCTGCACCATGACATTGGCCGCACCTTTATCTATGTCACCCACGACCAGGCCGAGGCGCTGACCATGTCCGACCGGATTGCGATTATGAATCATGGTCAGTTGCAGCAATATGGTACGCCCGACGAGGTCTACAACCAACCGGCCAATCTCTTTGTCGCTGGCTTTATTGGCAGCCCGGCAATGAACTTTATCGATGGGGAGCTGATGCACGAGGGCGAGACGCTCTTCTTTCAACGCGGTCACGTGCGTTACCACATTCCGACCCAGTGGGCGCGCACCTTAGCCCAGCAGAATCTGCGCAGTGGCAAAATCACCTTGGGGGCGCGCCCAGAGTCAATTGGGATTGAGCATGAGGGCGGTACAGGGATTGAGGGCACAGTTTATGTAGAGGAACCGCTGGGCTCCGATATCTTCTTGACGGTCGATGTGAGCGGCGTCAATGTGATTGTGCGCACCGATCCAGATTTTCACTACGCGATTGGTGACAGCGTCAAGTTACAACTCAACCCCAACAAGCTCTACTTTTTCAACGCAGAGAACGGGCAAGCGATTCGCTAGGCAACGGCCCATGATTGACGGCAGCCACAGCCTGCTCTAACTGCTCTAGATTGGAGACGCCGACCAATGCAGTGGAAACTGCGGGGTGGCTAATGACAAAGCGAATGGCCGCCTCGGCCAATGAGGTGGTCACCCCCTCATCGACCAGCCAGCCAAAGCGCTGCACCGCGGCCACATCATCGGCGTAATTTTCGGCGGTGGCAATGGGGTTGACTGACTGGGCGGCCACAGGATGGCGCGCGGTGGTCCCACTGAGCGCGCCGCCGGCCAGCACACGGATGGCAATCACCCCCATGCCTTGGTCGGCGGCGCGGTCGATCAACTGCCCATAGTCTTGAAATGGGAAGTTTGCGTCTACAGAATTGCCGGCGCTGGGGTTGAGCAGATTGTAGCAAGCTTGTACTGAATGGAGGCCGCCGCTGGCCACGGCTTGGTGCAGGACAGCGGTCTCACCCAATCCCGTAATACCCCAATAGCGCACCTTGCCGGCCTGCGCCAATTGCTGAAAGGTTTCCACTACAACCGCCAGATCATCTAATGTCACCTGCGAGCCATCTAGATCACGCTGCTGGCCAATGCGGTTATGAAACTGAATGAGATCCACCGATTCACGGCCCAAACGGCGCAGGCTGCCTTCCACCGAGGCAGTGACAGTCTGGGCAATGTCGGTCAACTGCTCAACATGGACGATACGCACTTTGGTGCCAACAATGACATCTGCTTGCAACTCACGCAAAACCGCGCCCAGATTTACTTCAGATTGACCGTTGCCATAGAGTGAGGCTGTATCAAAGTAAGTCACCCCTAACTCTATGGCACGCGCTACTACTTGGCGCATGGTTGGATAATCGCCGCGCACCAGGAGCCCACCAATCGCACCGCAGCCAAAGCCGAGGGTTGAAAGCGGCAGATCACTGTTGCCAAGGGTTCGATAGTCCATAATAAACTCGGAACTCTAATATTGGGTCAAATAGCGGTCCAACTCCCAGCGGCTGACGTAGAGGCGATATTCGTTCCACTCCTGGCTTTTGGCCTCGACATAGCGCTCATAGACATGTTGGCCCATGGCGCTCTGCACCACTTCGTCGTTCTTGAGTTCTTCGATTGCTTCGCCTAAATCGCCTGGCAAGGTCTCTAAGCCGGCGCGTATCCCATCTACGTGATAGAGATCCTCTTCGGCAGGGCGGGGTGGGGCGAGCCGTTTCTGCACGCCATCAAGGCCGGCGGCCAGCATGACGGCAAAGGCCAGATACGGGTTGGCGCTGGGATCGGGACAGCGCAACTCGCAGCGTGTGCTCTTGTAGCGACCACGCGTAATGCGCGGAATACGAATCAGGGCGCTGCGGTTGGTGCGGCCCCAAGAGATGTAGACCGGTGCTTCATAGCCGGGCACCAGCCGTTTATAACTGTTCACCAGCGGCGCAATGACTGGTGAAAGGGCGCGGGCGTGGGCAAGTTGCCCGGCAATAAAGTGTAAGGCTGTCTCGCTTAAGCCATATTCGTTATCGGCATCAAACATGGCCGTTTCCTGTCTGTCGATGTGCCAGAGGCTCTGGTGCACATGCATGCCTGAGCCGTTGATACCGGCGACCGGTTTGGGCATAAAGGTGCAGTGTAGGTTATTCTTCTGCGCCACAGCCTTGAGTGTAATGCGGAAGGTCATGGCATGATCCGCCGTCGTTAACGCCGGCCCATAGCTAAAGTCAATTTCATTCTGTCCGGTGGCCACTTCATGATGCGAGGCTTCCACCTGGATGCCTAACGCTTGGAGGGCATCGACCATTTGCCGCCGTACATTATTGGCTTGGTCTGTACTTACGTCAAAGTAGCCGGCAACATCGTGTGGTTCCAGTGGCAGCACACTGCCATCGGCATGACGTTTAAACAGGAAAAATTCTAACTCTGGACCCACCTGGTAATTGAAGCCCATCTCTGCCGCTCGTTGTAGCTGGCGTTTCAAGATATAGCGCGGGTCGCCGTCAAAAGGCTCACCGTCCGGTGTATAGATGTCACAGATGACGCGCGCCGTCGAAAGATCCATATCCCAGGGAATGACGGCAAAGGTGTCTAAATCTGGGGCCAAATACATGTCGCTTTCGGCAATGCGGGCAAAGCCTTCAATCGAGCTGCCATCAAACCAAATGCCATGTTCAATTGCATCCCCCCAGTGGCTGATGGGAATCGTGACATGTTTAGCTGCGCCGATGATGTCTGAAAATTGGAGGCGAATGAAGCGGATGTCATTGCGCTTGATCAACTCATCCACACGTTCAAGCTGCTCCGTGGTATAAGTAACCGCCATGGCGTTCTCCTCTTTGAGCCAGTTATCCTTTGTTGCATGTTGCTCTTCTGGTTAGGGTGCACACCGCAACTGGGTCGAGCCACTCCCCGTGAACTTTTCCCGTGAACTTTTCCCGTGAACTTTCCCCCGTGAACTTTGGCTCTCTTTTTGTGATCCCCCGTGGGGATGCATCCCTATTGTAACATTGTCGGACAGTGTTGCCAAGCGCTGTCGAGCAGATTATGCCATGCGCATAAAACAAAGAAGGGTGATAAGGTGGCCGTCTGCAAACCGCGCACGCTTATCACCCTCCCGCTCTATTGTGACACTATGTTGTACTGCATGTCGTACTGCTCAACCGCAACGTCAACCGTTTACGTGGTGCTGGCGCCACTGTCATAACCGTGTCAGAGTCGCTTTGACTTAAACACCATAATACATGACAAATTCATGGGGATGCGGGCGCAGGCGAACCGCATCAAATTCAGTCGTACGCTTTTGCGTAATGTAGGTCTCGATCAACTCTTCGCTAAAGACGCCGCCTTCGGTCAGGTAATCATGGTCGGCTTCGAGTGCATCCAATACATCACTCAATGAACCATTTACAGTCTTGACATGCTTGAGGGTTTCGCCTTCAAAAAGATCCATTTCGGAGGGCAGACCAGGATCAATTTGCTTCTTAATGCCATCAATGCCGGCCATCAGCAGGGCAGAAAATGCTAAGTAAGGATTAGCAGCCGGATCGGGGCAGCGGAATTCAACACGCTTGGCCTTGGGAGATTGCGACGAGACCGGAATACGGCAAGCCGCCGAGCGGTTGCGAGCCGAATAGGCAATGACCACGGGCGCTTCGTAACCAGGCACCAGACGACGATAAGAGTTGGTCGTCGGCGCACAGATGGCCAACAGCGAATTAATGTGGGTCAAAATACCACCAATATACCAAAGCGCTGTCTGGCTGAGACCGGCATATTTGTCGCCGGCAAAGAGTGGTTGGCCATCTTTCCACAGACTCTGGTGTACATGCATCCCGGAACCATTGTCTTCAAAGAGCGGCTTGGGCATAAAGGTGGCTGTCTTGCCGTGGCGGGCGGCCACATTCTTGACGATGTATTTATAGATTTGCATCCAGTCGGCCATCTGGATCATGGGGGCGAAGCGGAGGTCAATTTCGGTCTGGCCGGCGGTGCCCACCTCATGGTGATGACGCTCAATCTTTAGGCCGGCAGCAATCATATCGTTGACCATTTCCGAGCGAATGTCCTGGAAGGCGTCAAAGGGCGCAACTGGGAAATAACCGCCCTTGTAGCCAACTTTATGGCCCGGACCCCATTGCCCCGTCTTCCAGGCCGCTTCATCGCTGTCAATCTCATATTGGCTGGAGTAACGACCTGTTTCGTAGCGCACCTTTTCAAAAATAAAGAACTCAGCTTCGGGACCGCAGTACATAACATCGGCAAAGCCATTGGACTTCATATAATTTTCGGCGCTGCGGATCACATTGCGTGGATCGCGGTTGAAAGCTTCACGCGTCAGCGGGTCATAGACATTGGCAATCAAGCTCAAGGTAGGCGCTTGGCAGACAGGGTCGATAAAGGCCGTGGTGGGATCACAGACCAACAACATATCGCTATTTTCAATCGATTTAAAGCCACGGATCGATGAACCGTCAAAGCCCAATCCATCCTGGAAGAGGTCGCCCTCATCATAATAATCGGTCGGCACCGAAAAGTGCTGCCACTGACCATAAAGGTCGGTAAATTTCAAATCGACAAATTGAATGCCCTGTTCTTCAATGACTTTGGTCACATCTTGGGCTGTGCTACAACTGAGAGCCATACAACTTCTCCTCTGGTTTGACGGAATGATTGTTTGACGGAATGAATCAACAAAGTAGTGATTCCGTTAATTAAGTTTTGGCACATAAAACCATTAACGCATTTTCGTAACCTGCATACTGACTTGCGACTATAACTTGTTGTTGTAACTTACTGCTGCAACTTGCTATTGTGAAATAGTGCACAGGTTATTGACTCTATCAGTGTAGTAGATATTACCAAAATGGACTATCGGCAAAAGCGCCAAATCACGCCTGCGCTCTATTGTGCAATTTGCACAATAGAGCGCAGGCGTAGAGGCCAAATTTCATGCCAGCGGCGGCTAGTTGCGAGAATAGGACGATTTTTGGTACACTATGTTCGTACAACGCTTACACAAATGGTGCGAGTAAGCGGCAGAAACTTGCTTTTTGTCAATTGCTTGCGACGCTACGCCTTCAACCAACGAGTCGCTGCGTCGTATGGCCGTAAAGTCGTAAAGTCCGATAATCTGCAATAGATTCGCAAAGGGGCGCTATGTCCAAAATTACACTCTATGCCAATGATCCAGCAATCGCGGTTGTTACCGGCGTTTGTCCCCATGATTGTCCCGATACTTGTAGCTGGCAAGTTGCCGTAGAACGCACCACCGGCAAAGCGATCGACATTTGGGGCAACGCCGCCCACCCGGTGACGCAAGGGAAGCTCTGCGGCAAGGTTGACCGCTATCTGGAGCGAACCTACCATCGCGATCGGCTACTGACGCCCTTGCAGCGGGTTGGCCCCAAGGGCAGTGGTCAATTTGTGCCTGTGACCTGGGAGCACGCCATCACGGAGATTGCAACCCGGTTACAACAGGTCATTGCCGACGAGGGCGCTGAAGCCGTGCTGCCCTATTCCTATGCCGGCACCATGGGGTTGCTCCAAGGTGAGGGGATGGCCACCCGCTTTTTTAGCCAGATGGGTTCCAGCCGTCTGGCGCGCACCATCTGTTCAGAAGCAGGCTTTGAAGGCTATCGCTACACCATCGGCGCGACTGAGGGGACAGAAACCGAAGCCTTTGCCCACGCCAAGTTGATTATCATTTGGGGCAGCAACACCCTCACCAGCAATCTGCACCTCTGGCCCTTTGTCCAAAGCGCACGCAAGGCCGGCGGGCGTGTCCTGGTGATCGACCCGGCGCGCACCCGCACGGCGCAGGCGGCCGACGAGTGGATTCCGATCCAGCCGGGCGCCGATGGTGCGCTTGCCCTGGCGCTCATGCATGAGATTATCCAACAGGGCTGGTATGACGCCGACTATGTGGCCCATTATACGGTCGGCTTTGAGGCATTGGCGGAACGAGTGGCCACCTGGACGCCGGCGCGCGCCGCCGCCATCACGGGCATCCCCGCGGCGCGCATTCGCCAACTGGCGCAGGAATATGCCACCACACGGCCCGCCGCGATCCGCATCAACTACGGCCTTCAGCGCCATGCCGGCGGTGGGATGGCGGTCCGCACCATTGCCTGTCTGCCGGCGCTGGTGGGCGCCTGGCGCGAGCTGGGGGGCGGCATCCAACTGAGCACCAGTGGCTCCTTCCGTTATCTGGACCCGCGTCCACTACAACGTACCGATCTGCTGGGGGAGCGCTGGCCGCGGCTGCTCAACATGAACCGCCTGGGCGATGCGTTAAGCCCGGATCCTGCTCATTTGGCTCAAGCCCATCACCATCCGCGTCCCAATCAGCCCCGCACCACGCCGGCAGAGGCAGGGCCGCCGGTCAAGGCGCTGATCGTCTATAATTGCAACCCCGCGGCGGTGGCTCCGGATCAAGCTGCGGTTCTGATAGGGTTACGTCGTGAAGATCTCTTTACCGTGGTGCTTGAGCACTTTCAGACCGACACTGCTGACTATGCTGACTATATTCTGCCCGCCACGACCCAACTGGAGCATTGGGATCTGTTGCGCGCCTATGGCCATACCTACCTTTCGCTCAATCAGCCGGCCATCGCGCCGGTGGGTCACAGCCTGCCCAACAGTGAGATCTTTCGTCGGCTGGCTCAGGCGATGGGCTATACCGATCCTTGCTTCCGGCAAGGAGATGAAGAGATCTTGCGTGAGTTGGTGGAAGCCCAACGCCACCCTGTCTTTGCCACTGTCACCTGGGAAAAATTAGTAAAGGATGGCTTCGTCCGCCTCAATCTACCCCTGCCTAACTTACGCTTTGCCGCAGGCAACTTCCCCACGCCCAGCGGCAAGTGTGAATTCTACAGTGAACGCATGGCGCGCGACGGCTACGATCCCTTGCCCACCTATACGCCACCCGACTGGCAACAGAGCCGCGGGATCAGCGGACAGGAAGACAAGATGACAGATGACAGGATGACAGCGAGAGTGGCCGCGCCGGAGGCAATTAGCCCAAGTGGTGGGAACAACCCGCCACCTGCCACCCGCCACCCACTCATCTGCATCTCGCCGCCGGCCCATTCCTTCCTCAACAGCTCATTTGTCAATGTCGCGCGCTTGCTGCGGCGTGAAGTCGAGCCGCTGCTCCAGATCCATCCAGATGACGCTGCGGCCTGTGGCGTAGAAGAGGGGGCTACGGTGCGGGTGTGGAATGAGTTGGGGAGTGTCACCTTGACGGCGCACATTACCACTGGTCTGATCCCTGGCACGGTGCTGGCGCCGGGCGTATGGTGGGCCAAGCTCAGCCCTGATGGCCGCAACATTAACCAAATTGTATCCCAGGCTGTGACCGACATGGGCGGCGGCGCGACCTTTTATGATACTTTAGTCTGGGTGGCGACGGTAGGTCCTGCCCCCGCTGACGGACAAAATGGGCAGGCGCAGGTGGACGCTGCGGCAGATCCGCCCAGGCGCGTTGCTGAACTGGGCTAAGACGGTCTGTTCCCTACGCTTTACGACCGATCAACGTTCGATCAACGATCGTATCTTAGACTGTGGTCGGTACGTCATTAAGGATAATCGCGCCGACTATTATACTTCGCTGCAGCACATAGTAACATTTTTACTCGTGTATAAAATGTTACTTTATGGCGCAGCTTGGTATACAACTTATCGACGGGCAAATCGGAAAGCACAAGGAGAACGTATGATGCAACCCCACGCACTAAATACTGAGATTTGGCACTCTCGCTGGCAAGCATTGCAGGCAGCCATCGGTGATCAACTACAATTGATGCGGGATAACGACGACAGTGTTGCACGGCAGACGACCTTGCGCAGCGTGTTAGCGGGGCTGCGCGCCTTTGGCAAAAGTCAATTTGAATTTTTCCTCGCCGGCTTTGGCCCATCAGCCAAGGTGCGGCTGGAGCCCTCCACGGTCTATCCGGCTGAGTATGCGCTGCGCGCCACCATCGACCAGATTGCCTATGATCTGGACATGATCCAGCACGCCGCTCATCAGCGGTTGCCGGCCATGGCTTCTCAGTCCATGCGCGATACGCTGGCGTTGGCCGACCGGCTGGCCTATCAGGCCCTACAACCGGCCATGACCGCCAACTTGCTGGAGCCGACTACGGTGGTGACCTATTTCCAAAAGGCTGTCAATGTGCGTATCCTCCCCTATGCGCCGGTGGCCTTTGTTGGGTTGCCGTTGAGTGCAGTGACTACGCGCCGTGATCTGCTTGCAATCCCTCACGAAATTGGCCACTATGTCTATCGTCATGGTCGTCTACGCCATGGGACAGCCAGCGGTGCCCCAGCCGGAACCCGTTTTGACGCTGCTTTTACCAGCGCGCTGGCCAACCAACCGGCTTGGTGTGTCAACTGGTTAGAAGAGATCTTTGCCGATGTCTACGGCGCCATCATTGGTGGGCCGGTGATGGCGCTCGGTTTTGAGGAGTTGGTGACCGACGATCCGGTAAAAGAGTTTATTGAAGATGATGGCGAACATCCTGTTGCGGCGCTACGTCCCACACTCTATCACAATGTCTTGCGGCAACGGGGCGGTTTTGAGCGGGTAACGACGTTGCTCGAAGAACGCTGGAAACAGTGGCAGCAGCAGCGCGGCGCGCCTACCAGCTTTAAACCTGCCGACAGCAACGAAGAAGTTTCACTAGAAAAGGGGCAGGCTACGATCAATACCGTCATTCAGAGCATGTTAGAGACCGACCTGGGCAAACTAAACGTCCCCAAGCCGTGGAGCGGTGAAGTGGCTGCACCTGCGGACGAAGAACAGCTTTACACGCAGTACAGAAAAGCGGTAGACGAGCTGGCTGCCGATCACACCTTCCGTGTACCCGATCTGCAGATGACTAACCCTGGCGACAAGGGGACATGGATGCGTCTCAAGACCGGTGATCCCCACGCCGATGGCCAAATGACCGAGCGTAAGGTGGGCGACACCGGCCTCTGGATCGATGCGGTGAAAGAAGCCGCCGCAAGTGGCCAAAGCTTTAACATGCCGCCCGCGGCGTGGATGGCCCTGCTGGACGGCAGTGGCTGGGCGACAGAGGGACCAGGAAGCAATGCTCACTAAATGCTGGCGGCGAAGTGTCCAGAGGAAATGAATGGGCTGGTTCTGACAAACCATTCATGGCGCGCAACAGCCCTCAAAATAATCTCGGAATCTCCAAAAGATTTCGGGGGTACTACTTCATTAAATAAAGGTTCATATAAGTCTTCGGGTGAAATCGCATAAATTCTCAGAGAGAATCGCGCCGATTTCACCCGAAGACCTATATGAGCGTTAAAAAAATTTGTTGATTACACTGTAGGGGCATCCGCTTGCCGGTGCCCTAGGGCGACCGCAAGGGTACGCCCCTACAGTGTATACCGAGTTACTTAATGAGCGCAGTAATGCTTTTGATTGTCCCCGCAATCCAGTTGAACTTGTAATCCCGCATCGGGTCAGTGATTGCCATAAGCTAGCACAGCTTGGCCTGGATCTGCTCCGTTAAGGGGTGGTGTTGCGACTGGGCAATGGTGTACGCCTTTTTCCAAGCAGCCTTCGCTTTGTCATATTCCCCTGCGGCGCTATGCGCCTCTCCCAACTGACGGAGAATATAGACCATATTAAAGTAATCCTGAACTGCTACCAATAGATCGTAACTCTCTTCACTGGATTGAATGGCAAGGGCATAGTTACCGGCACTCACGTGGATGCGGCTCAATTCATGCAGTGTCAATGCCTTATCACCGCGATTGCCGGTCAGATCACATAGCTCTAGGGCCTGCTGCGCAAATTTTTTGGCCGCGGCAAAGTTCATTTGACAGCGGGCGACCACGGTTAAACTGTAGTATACGCCAGCCAGTTCACTCCGATTATGCAATTGTTCGCACAGGGCCAGCGCTTGTTTGCAGTGCATCTCTGCTGTCTCATAGGCCTCTTCCTCCAGGTCAATGTCTGCTAAAAGCCGTAGCGTCGGCAACCTACTCGAAAAGGGATCGGCATCCGCTTTCATGGCCAATATTCGCTGACAGAGTTCCCTGGAAACGGCTAGGCGACCGCGGCGATAGGCAAGTAGCGCCTGTTGGTACATGGTGACAGAAATGCCGGCTTGGTCTTGTAGGTGGATAAATTGTGCCTGGCTCTCTTGCAGCAACTCGTCGGCCAAATCGTACTGAGCGCGTTCCAGTGCAATGCGCGCCCGATGATATTGGGTGTGGGCTACGCCTGCCTGCAATCCGTGCCGTTGGTGCAGCGTCAGACTGCGTAAGAGGAGCGCATCCGCTTCATCATAGTCATACTGTTCAATACAGGCTTGTCCCCATTTTAAGCAACAGGTGGCCAGCGCCGCGTTGTCAGCTAATCGCTCTGCCGCCCCTTGCATCCACAGATAAGCTTGCCGCGCCTCACCATAGCGTGCCCGCGTAAACCACGGTTCGGTCAACGTATCGGCATAGTCCAATACCAACCGCCACTCTTGGCGGGCGTGGGCGGTCTCCATGCTCGCCATCAAGTTTTCCCACTCGGGTTGGAGTGCAGTGTAGTTCGTTTGATGGTCCTGCGCAAAGCCAAGGTAGTACGCCGCCATACGCACCGGTGCATCGTTCTGGTCCCCCAATTGCTCCAGGGCAAAGTCCGCCAGCAGGGGGTGTTGGCGGTAGCGATCTTCGGCCTCTTCGGTAAGAAGGGAGAGTGCGGTGAGGGCAAAGAGGCGATCTTCGGCGCTGTAGACATCCAATGCGGCTAGATGGGCCAAGGCCGGCGGCGCAAAAGAGCGCCCTTGGAAGACACCCAATAAGGCAAAGACCCGACGCAATTCGCTGTCCAACGATTCCCAACTGACCATAAATGAAGTGCGCACGGCGCGGTCACTGATCGCCAAGTCTAGCCGTTCCTGCACATCTTGCAGCCGGCGCGCCATATCGGCGAGACGCCGTCGTGGGCGCGAAAGGAGCCGTTGCGCGGTGATTTCTACCGCCAATGGCAGATGGTGCAACAAAGAGCAGATCGTGTGAGTCGCTTCCAGTTCAGCCGCCACTCGCTCCTCTCCCAAGATACGGGCGAGAAGTTCAGTCCCCTCCTGCGGCGTCATGGCCTCGAGTGAGTAGATATGCGAGCCCAGCGCGGTAGCCACATCGAGATCGCGTGTCGTCAACAGCGTCGCACTGCGCGCCCCGCCCACCAGCAGAGGCCGAACCCGGGCCATGCTGCGCACGTCGTCCAGGGCAAAAAGGATCTGCTTTTCGGCCAGCACCCCACGCAAGGCCGCGGCGCGGTTTTCCACATCGGAGATACTGCTAAAATCATAGCCGTAGGCTTGGGCCCACCCGCCTAGAATATCAAGCGGCTCGCTGCCCGCGGCATAAGCCCAAAGCACGCCATCGACAAAGTCCGCGCGCAACGTATGGGCGATATGGGTTGCCAAGGTTGTTTTGCCCACACCGCCCATACCGACCAATGCACAGAGCCGTTTGCCGTTAGCGGTCGTGAGATGCTGATGGAGTGTGGCAAATTGCTCCGTGCGGCCCACAAAGTGCAGCAACGGTGGCGGCGCTTGGAAGGGGGGTGGCAGTGGGGTGGCCGCCCTTGGCGGGGGGCTAGCCGTTGGCGGCGGGGTGGCCGTCACCTGTAACTCCGCCCCAATTTCCCCCTGCTCGATCTGATCATAGAGCGCGTTGGTCTCGTCCGAAGGGGGGACGCCAAATTCGTCGTTGAGGATCTGGCTACAGATCTCGTATTGAGCCAGGGCGGCGCTGCGTTGGCCGGAGAGCGCCAGCAAGCGCATCAACAGTTGGTGCGCCTCTTCCAGCCAGGGTTCCCGCTTGAGCAACTGATTGATGCAGGCAATGCCGCTGTCATATGCGGCCTGTTGAATGTAGTGCAGCGTCAGCCGTAGCATGGCATGGCGAGCCAGTTGGCGTAGCCGCTCTTGCTCGTTGGTCACCCACTCTTCAAAGAGGGGGGCATCACGCGTGTGGAAATCCTCCAGGAAGTCCCCGCGGTAGCAGGCTACCACCTCCTGCAATTGCGCAAAAGTCGGTTCCTTACCGGTAAGATTACGTTCAAAAAAGGCCACATCCAATGCATAGTTGCTCTCACGGTCAAAAGCAATGGTGTCGCGCGTGGTGAGCAGAAAGGCATCCACTTCATTGCGCAGCTTGAGCAGTTCGACACGCAGATTCCGTCGCGCGGCCGACTCATCGAGATCGCTCCAAAGTAAGCCGGCCAGCCCCTGGCGCGAATGCGTCTGTTGGGTAACAGCCAAATAATAAAGCAACGCCTGCGCTTTGTGCGAGACGAGTTCGATAACCTTGTCATCTAGCTTGACTTCAGGTCGCCCCAGCAAATTGAGTTTCAGCAACGGCATCCTTTGGCTCCAAATAAGCGCAACTGTTACCTCAAACCGAGTAAATGGTACATGTATCAACGATCAAACAACGCAGCATTAACGCACCCCAGTTATACTTGATTGATATAAGACTTGGGAGTAGCGCCATCGCCCAGGGGCCCATTGGGCGCAGCTAATCAAGCGGTCAAAAACATTGCGGCACACCCAGGGGCTCCTGCTGCTACGGCATGTTTCTTAGGGCATTAAGTCGCTGACTTCGCCCAGCCATCGACCATTGTGCGGGCTGGGCATTCTACAGCGCTTGTGTCTATCCCCCTAGACACAAGCGCTATTTTTACACATATGGATTCTCAAAGGGGAATGCAAGTGGATAACCAGAGCAAAGTACACGGATGCACAGCTGCCATTGAACCGGTGGGACGGAATATGATGCCAAGTCCGTTGATTCACAGCTGCGTCGCAGTTAAATATCGCAATCGGCAGGTATTGACTGCTGTGCGCACCGTGGAAGATCAACTCTGTTTGGTAAGTTGGCGTGTCAACGCTGATGGCACGGTCGTCAAAACTGGCACAACCTTGGCGGACCACACAGCCGTGACGCAGGTGCGCATGGTGCAAGCACGCAAGTTTATTGTCGCCTGTCGCACCCTCACCGGGCAACTCGTTTTGAGCAGTTGGGATGTGAGCAATATTGGCGCCATCTATGCTGCCGGCCGCAGTGAAGTGGTCGAAACCGATTTGCGTTGGATTGAACTGCTTGCACTGAGCCCGACACGCTTGCTTACCTGTGCGTTGACGGCCCAGATGGAATGGCGCTTCATGACCTGGGACTATGGCGATGATGATACCTTTACCTTGCTCCATTCTTACATAATACCCGCGACCGATTATGGGGCATTGGCGCTAACGCCTGTGCCGGACCAAGGCACAACCACCCAATTTGTGGCGGCGATGCATGTCGCGTCAGACCGCCTCCGTTGGACGCGCTGGCTTTGCACGGAAGCTGGTGAATTACAGGTGGTCAACTATGTTGAGCGCTATCGGACGGATGTGATCGACTTGGCCATGCTGACTTTGCCCGACACCGCCGGTCGGGGCCAGCCACTGGTCACCATTATGCAGCGGACCACCGGTGAACTTCATGTAGTTACCGATCGACTTGATGAAACAGGAATTGTCTTTCACCAAGCACACTGCGCCACAATTGCACAGAATATCCGCAACTTTGGCTTAATGGCTGTGTCCAACGGTTTTGTCGCCCTCCATCACAGTACAAACACCCAGTTGACGGTAGCGCGCTGGCAACTGAGTGAGCCCATGGTGGCCGCTAGGAGCGGCGCTAGAACCGACATGATCGCCCCATCCGATGACAGTAAAGTGGATATTCCTACAAATCTGCCAATGGTCCAACAGTGGCAACTACAGGGCTATGGCACAATGACCACAGCAGATGTGAGCGATGTCTTTTGCTGTAACGCACCGCTGGATGGTAATGCACCCATTCTGACTGGCCTGAACAACCAGGAGGGGGTGCTGCATCTGACGTCGTGGCGGGCTAGTTGATCCAGACAAATCAGTTAGATAAGGATCGACTCATGCCGACGCGTGTCAACTCTTCATCCAGAATGACTTTAAAAATTTCCAGACGGGCAATCGGTTGCTGTAGGTTAACGTTATTAATGCGCTTGTTCAGTTCGCTGACTTCTTGTTGCCAGGTTGCAAGCTGCTTGCTCCACTCCTCCCGCATCTCCTGCCGAATGCGTTCCTCTGCTGCGGTTTGTCCCACAGTACGCCAAGCCGCTTGCCAACCATGGGCACGCTCCTGAAATTTGGCGCGAAAGGTCTCGATGGCCGCCAAGATCGCGGTCCGGTCGGTGATCCACTGAGGCGCCAGGTTGTTGTTTTGCAGCAAGGAATTAGCCATCTGCTGATCATCGGGCACAAATGGATTGATGTTGAGTTGCAAGGGTTTGCCCTTGCCGCGTAAATTATCAAAGGCTCCATTGCGAATCGCCTCCTCAATGCGATGGCTGATCAGATCATCCCACCCTTGCTCTGTGCGCGGCAACGGTTCTCGCGCTAAAGTGTCATCCTCCGTTGGAACTTCTGCCCCATCTTTGGCTTTGACCTCTTGATAATTGCGTACGTTTTCTTTTGCTTGCAAGCGTTTTTCCGTCATTTATCCCCGCCTTTGGGTACGACATTTCAACCCGACATTTCAACCCGACATTTCAGCCCGACATTTCAACCAGATTTAACTGCATTTCCTATCCTGCGGCCATTGTACCAAGGAACCGCAATTATTCCAACTACTAATACAGTTTCTGAAAAATAGACAACGCGAGTATACTAGATTCTGTTGACGTTGCGGAACTGGCCAGTGGTAGACCTAACAGGTTGCAAAAACCAGGGGGTGTACGTCGCAAATGTCAACAAACCTACCGTTGCGGGGCGGTGTAGCACCAATTGTATTAATAGCCGAGTGGACCGGAAGGCGGTCGGCACTCTATATAACATTGGGCTACCGTCTACGGTGGCTTGCCGCAACTTTTTTCAACTCAATCAGATAGGACACTGTTCTCACATGCCCTGGGTGAGAGAGCTTTTTTGGAATAGGCTGGAAAACCGGCTCCGGGTGGTGTGGCGTTTGCCCTTATATTTAATTTTATGGGTGGTGATCCAGATTCTATCGAGTCTGATCATAAAGTCACCCCTTACCACCGCGCTGGCAATGGCAGCGCCGGTGTTGACGCCTATTGTCGGCAATTTGCTATTTTATAGCCTAAATCTAGTGCTTGTTCTATTAATGACCTGGTGGATGGCGCGCGTGATTGACCATCGTGCACTGGTCGATCTGGGCTTGCAGATCGATCGGCATTGGTGGCTGGATCTCTGTTTTGGTTTGCTGTTGGGCGCGCTCCTGATGACGTTGATCTTCGGGGTCGAGTGGTTACTGGGTTGGGCTGCTGTGATTGGCTACTTCCATGTGGGAGTGGCCAATGCTCGTTTCTTAGTAATGATTTGGCAACCCATCCTCCTCTTTGTGGTGGTGGGGATTAATGAAGAACTGCTGGCCCGCGGTTACCAACTACGCAACCTGGCCGAAGGGTTACAGATCGCCGCCATTAGCCCGCGTGGGGCGGTAATATTGGCTTGGCTCTTCTCGTCAACTCTCTTCGGTTTGCTCCATATCCTGAATCCCAATAGCACCTGGGTCAGCACGGTGGCGCTAATGTTGGCCGGCGTCTTTTTAGGGCTCGGTTATGTGCTGACGGGGCGGTTGGGCCTCTCGATTGGGCTACACATGACATGGAATTTCTTTCAAGGCAGCGTCTATGGCTTTCCCGTCAGCGGCAATGAACTGAGCACGATTAGTTTTATTGCCATCCACCAAACCGGCCCTCCGCTGTGGACAGGGGGCGCTTTTGGTCCAGAAGCTGGGTTAATGGGGATTAGCGCTATTTTTATTGGCTCTGTCTTGACTTTGGCCTGGGTGCAATGGCGCTATGGCCAACTTACCATACAGACCGAACTAGCCCACTATAGCGGGCGTAACGGGCATATTCGTTCAAAATAGGTCTATTGCAGTAGCAATAGGCATCCATTTGTACTGATTGTTGTATTTCGATCTTATACTTTGCAGGAGCACATAAGTACATTTTTTACTCCTGAAAAAGTGTTGTTTTATGGCGCTGCTCAGTATAACTACTCGGGCCTCATCCCTAACCCTTCCCCCGATCGTAGGGGGAAGGGCATCAAATTGCTCGCCTCCACCTTGGAGGAGAGATTTCCGTCCCAAAAGGAACCCCGGACCCAGGGGTAAGGGCTGAGTACTCGCAACACGGAATACGCACAAGGAGTCTCTTTTATGGCTAGTAAGCTTTGGGGCGGGCGCTTTACCGGCGCCACCGACCCTTTAATGGAGCAATTTAATGCCTCTATCGGCTTTGATCAACGCATGTGGGCAGTGGACATTCAGGGTAGCCAAGCCTATGCACGGGCACTGGCGCGCGCCGGTCTTTTGACTGCTGAGGAAGCCGCGCAGATTGTGGCCGGCTTAGATGAGGTTGCCGGTGAATGGAAGCGCGGCGCATTCAAGATTCTGGACCACGATGAGGATATCCACACCGCCAATGAGCGGCGGCTTACCGAGTTGATTGGTGCGGTGGCCGGTAAACTCCATACGGGGCGCAGCCGTAACGACCAGGTCGCCACCGATGTGCGGCTTTGGCTGCGCGCGGAAATCGCACAACTGCGCAACCACCTGCGCCAACTGATCACCGTCGCCACAGAACGCGCCGCCGCGGAAATAGATCTCTTGATGCCCGGCTATACCCACCTACAGCCGGCCCAGCCGGTACGCTGGAGCCACTGGCTCTTGAGCCATGCTTGGGGCTGGCAGCGTGATGCGCAACGGCTGGATGAATTGTTGCAACGGGTCAATGTGATGCCGTTGGGCAGCGGTGCACTGGCCGGCAATCCTTTTCCGCTCGACCGCCGGCAATTGGCAGCCGATTTGGCCTTTGGCGACATCACCTACAACAGTATGGATGGGGTGAGTGATCGCGACTTTATTGCGGAATTTCTCTTCTGGGCCGCACTGACCATGGTGCATTTGAGCCGCTTGGCCGAAGATCTGATCATCTATAGCAGCCGTGAATTTGCCTTTGTCACCCTGGCCGACGCCTATAGCACCGGCAGCAGTTTGATGCCCCAGAAAAAGAATCCCGACGCGCTGGAATTGCTGCGCGGCAAATCTGCCCGTGTGATGGGCAGCATGACCGGCTTAATGACAATGCTCAAGGGGCTGCCCATGACCTATAACAAGGATCTTCAGGAAGACAAAGAGCCGCTCTTTGACACGGTGCACAATCTGGGCAGTTCGCTGCAGATCGCCTGCGGGGTTCTTTCCACCCTAATGCCCAACCCCGTGGCGCTGCAGGCAGCGCTTTCGACCGAAATGTTGGCGACTGATCTGGCTGAGTATCTGGTGCGGAAAGGCGTACCCTTTCGCGAGACGCACCACATTGCGGGGGCAGCCGTGCGCATGGCCGAAATGCAGGCCGTGCCACTCTCTGAACTTACGCTGGAAGATCTACAGAGCTTACATGAAGCCTTTGCTGAAGATGTGATGCAGGTCTGGGACTTTGAGCAGAGCGTTGAACAGCGCGACGCCACCGGTGGCACGAGTCGACGCGCTATACAAGAGCAGATCGACCGGTTACAAGCATGGCTGGCGCAGTAAGTAGAACAGGGGTTCGTCGTCGCACATTTTTCAGCGTTTGACAAGCAAGGTAATTTTTGTTACGCTGAATAAAATTTGCATTCATTGGTTAATGTCTGTACAATTTTGGCACTTTATCCGCGCTGTGGCGAATCCTGGCAAGCTAATCTCCTAAGAAACATGCCGTAGCAGTGGGAGCTCCTTGGGCGCGCTGAACTGCATTGTTTTTTACGGCGTGATTTGCAGTTTCGGCGATGGCGCTACTTCTAAGTATCGTCACTTCATACCTCCGACAGGGGTGTACATCCATTAGGGATGATTGAATAGAACAAAAATACAAGTGCATTTATCATCAAAATTGTCATTAATATTTATGGCTATATCGTTGTATAATCGTTATTATGCAGTGGTTATGGTTATCGTTGTAATCGGGGGCATGATTCCCGCACTAATCACGTAGAATAGACAGTAAGATAGAGGAGTGAACGTCTATGGCGAAATTGCTTGAAGTGAAGAATTTAAAAACGCAATTCTTCACCCAAGATGGCGTCGTTCACGCGGTAAATGGGATCTCCTACACGGTAGATCCTGGCGAAACCGTGGCGATCGTCGGCGAATCTGGGTCCGGCAAAAGTGTTGGCGTCATGTCATTGATCCGGTTAATCCCCCAACCACCCGGCAAAATTGTCGATGGCGAAGTCTGGTTCGATGGTCAAGATCTGACGAAACTGAGCGAAAACGAACTGCGCAATGTTCGTGGCAACCGGATTGCTATGATCTTTCAAGATCCGATGACTTCGCTCAACCCCGTGTTGACCATTGGGCGGCAGATTACGGAAGCGTTGGAACTGCATCTTAACATGAGCCGCGAGCAGAGCCGCAAACGAGCAATTGAGCTATTGCAACTGGTGGGCATCCCTGGCGCTGAATCCCGGATTGATGACTATCCCCATCAATTTTCGGGTGGCATGCGCCAGCGTGTTATGATCGCTATGGGGCTCAGTTGTAACCCGCAACTGTTGATTGCCGACGAGCCAACCACCGCGTTGGATGTGACCATTCAGGCGCAGATCGTTGATCTGGTGGGGCGTCTGAAAGATGAACTCGGCATGGCCATTATCTGGATCACCCATGATTTGGGGGTGGTTGCCGGTATGGCCGAACGGGTGCTGGTGATGTATTCCGGCTTTATCGTGGAAGAGTCGAATGTGGATCAGATCTACGCACGCCCTCGCCACCCCTATACGCTTGGCCTCTTACGTTCGATTCCACGCTTGGACTTAGGGCGTCAGAAACGGCTGGTGCCCATTGACGGCTTACCGCCGGATCTGTTGGAAGCGCCGACCCACTGTCCCTTTGCACCGCGCTGTCAGTTTGCAATTGAAAAGTGTTGGCAAGAGAATCCCCCGTTAGAGACTGTGGGTCCAAACCACAAAGCGGCTTGTTGGGTTGATATTTCTGATATTCCTGTTATACAAACACAAAAAGAGGGGGCGGCCGCATGAGCATGACAAACGGCGCAGCCAAAAGTGGCGCAAGAGGGGAAAAGTTACTGGAAGTGCATGACTTGAAGATGCATTTTCCGATTAGCCGCGGCATTATCTTTCAACGTCAGGTGGGCGCAATTAAGGCTGTAGATGGGATTGATTTTACCCTCTATCGTGGTGAGACGTTGGGATTGGTCGGTGAATCGGGCTGCGGCAAATCGACCACAGGCCGTGCGATTTTGCAGCTTCACCGTCCCACCAACGGCGAAGTGATCTTTGAGGGCAAAGATCTGACCCACACCAAAGGCGAAGAATTGCGCAAGATGCGCCGCCGGATGCAAATGATCTTCCAGGATCCCTATGCCTCGCTCAACCCGCGCATGACCGTGGGCAGCATTATCGGCGAACCGCTGGAAGTGCACGGCATCGGTTCCGGACGTAAAGATCGCCAGGAGCGGGTTCAGGCGCTGCTCAAGACGGTGGGGCTCAACCCGTACTTTGTCAACCGTTATCCACATGAGTTTTCCGGCGGTCAGCGGCAGCGTATCGGCATTGCCCGTGCGTTAGCGGTCAACCCGGCCTTTATTGTCTGTGATGAGCCGATTTCTGCGTTGGATGTCTCGATTCAGGCGCAGATCATTAACCTCTTGGAAGATCTGCAAGAGGAGCTTGACCTCACCTACCTCTTTATTGCGCACGATCTTTCTGTCGTGCGCCACATCTCCGACCGGATTGCGGTCATGTATCTGGGCAAAATTGTTGAGTTGGCGGATCGAGATGAGCTTTACGCCAATCCGAAACATCCCTATACCCAGGCGCTGCTTTCTGCTGTGCCCATTCCCGATCCGGTGATTGAAAGCCAGCGCAAGCGCATCATCTTGGAAGGTGATGTGCCCAGCCCGGCCAATCCGCCCCAAGGCTGCAACTTCTGCACGCGCTGCCCGCGCGTCATGGATATTTGCCATCAGCAGGATCCAACCTTCCAAAGTGACGGCAACGGCCACTATGTCGCCTGTTTCCTATATGAGTAAAACGGAAGCTTGTATACTTCTGTTTTGAATTTTTGGATCTTCCCCCTATAGCGCACCGGAAAAGTCTGGTCTGCTCTTGCTCCAAGGGGGTAAACTTCGGGGCAGCCTACCTGTTTCGCTTGCGGCGACAGTCGCTGACCATTTACCATTCTCGATATTCTGAATGGTGACGGCTGATGATTGTTGCCGTAGGCGGTTCAATGGGCATTGGAAATGTTCAGGACTTGCACCGTAAAGTTGCTTACCCTTTGGAGTCTCTGCGATTGGCGGAAGAGCCCAATAATTACTAAATTACATGTTTTGAAAGGAGAGCTTATGCAACGACAAAAGTACACAATCCTTACCTTGGTTGCGCTGACCGTGATGCTTTTATCGGCCTGTGTTCCTGCTACTGCACCCGCGGCGGGAGGTGGCGCAACGGCCGAGAATGCCGCCGACAGTAATGCAACTGCGAGCAACGACGGCAAAGTCTTACGCATCGACTTGGGCACCTTCCCCGATATTGTAGACCCTCAGAAAAGTTCCTTTGTCAATGAAATTGCCAACCTGCAGATGATGTACGAAGGGCTGACAAAACTGGATGCAAATCTGGAAACCGTGCCTGGCTCCGCTGAAAGTTGGAGCTACAATGATGACTCCACCCAATTAACCTTTACGCTGCGTGATGGGTTAAAGTATAGCGATGGCTCTGTGTTAAATGCGGCTCGCTTTGCTTATTCAATCCAGCGCAATATCGATCCGGCTACCGCAGGTGAATATGCTGCGATTACCGACGAAATTGCCGGCGCACCCGAATGGCGGGGCTGCGGCGATGACGCTGGCGCCTGTGAGGATGCCAAAAACACCGTCATGCAAAGCGTGATGGCCAGCCATGCCGATGGCGCCGAATGCAGTGGTTATGATGATGAGGCTTGCAACACCTTGACGTTGACCTTGTCCCGTCCTGCCCCTTACTTCCACACCGTCTCTTCATTGTGGGTCACCTTCCCAGCCAAACAAGAAAATATTGAAGCCGGCGGCGAAACCTGGTGGCTGGACCCCCAATATCAGATTGGTAACGGTCCTTTCGTCTTAACTGCGATGGAACAAGGTGTAAGCAGTGCCTATGCACCCAACCCCAACTACTATGGCGGCACCGCCCACACGAGTATTGATTTCTCCTATATTAATGACTCTGCCGTCCGCTTTGAAGCCTATAAGAACGATGAACTGGATGTTATCAGTCTTGGCGCCGAGGATCTGGAAGTGGTGATGGCGGATGCGGACCTGAGCGCCCAATTGATGCGCTATTCCGGCTCCTGTACCTTTGCCATCATGTTCCATCAACTCAAAGAGCCCTTTACGGATCAGAATGTACGGGAAGCCTTTGCCTACGCACTGGACCGTGGCGCGTGGGTACAAGATGTCCTGCGCGGCATTGGTTCGCCGACCTTAACCTGGATCCCGAAAGGTTTCCCCGGCTATGACGCCGAGGAAAACCGTTGGGGCTACGATCCGGAGAAGGCCAAAGCGGCATTGGCTGAATCTTCTTATGCCAACGTCGAAAGCTTGCCGGCCATTACAGCCACCTTTGGCGACACCCCTCGCAACCGCACCCGTTGGGAGTGGTTGGTCGCCAAGTGGAAAGAGGTTTTGGGGGTTGACATTGCGCTCGATCCAGTGGAACCCACAACCTTTACCGCGCTGACCAAAGATATTAGCACAGCCCCGCAAATGTTCCTCTTGGGTTGGTGCGCCGACTACCCCGATCCGCAGAACTGGTTGAGCGTCTACTGGAAGACCGGCGCCTTTGGCGAACGCATTGGCTACTCCAATCCTGATTTGGATGCCTTATTAGAAAAGGCTGATGTTGAAGGCGACCCCGCTACCCGCGCCCAATTGTATGCCGACGCCCAACGCATGTTGACCGACAGTGCACCGGTAGCCTTTATGTGGAACAATGAGAATACTTGGCTGGTAAAACCGTGGGTGACCGGTGTGACCACAACCTCGATGGATCAATATCCGGGCTCCTACTTATCATTGGAGCTGGATGTCGATACTTCTAAGTTGCCTCAGTAGTCATTGAGCGCCCTAGTGCTCCTGGATTGTCAATAAGGAGATAAGTAGATAGGTAAATCGGTAGACTAGTAAATCGGTAGATAAGGTATGGAGGGGAATCTCGATTTACCTATCTACTGATTTACCGATTTACCTATCTACCCCCTTCCTGCTTTTGGGCAAGAACGTGCCTGGTAAGATATTAAATCAAGATGACAAGCTATATTCTCCGCCGCCTGTTGTGGCTAATCCCAGTTCTCTTTTTTGTGGCCCTCATTACCTTTATTTTGATGCACAATGCACCGGGCGGGCCCTGGGATCGTGATCTGAGCGCACGCCAGGTTGATGCGCGCACTCAGGAAATTTTGAATGAACGCTTCGGCTTAAACAAACCGCTCTTTTTTAACACAGAAGGCGGCAATTTTTTTGATAGCCAATTTTTTAACTATATTGCTAATGCCCTGCGCGGCGACCTCGGGCCCTCTTATCGGCAACGCGGGCGTAATGTGGAAAATATCCTCTTTGATCCTCCGAAAGGGCAATCGTTCTGGCAAAGCAAATTTGGCTATTCCGCGCGCTTAGGGCTCTTGGCGCTGGCCATGGCTACCGTGGTAGGCATTCCCTTAGGCGTCGCCGCGGCCCTACGGCGCAATACTATTATTGATTATCTTGCCCTTTTCATCTCAACCGCAGGAATTTCTGTGCCCAATTTTGTGTTGGGTATTTTCCTGATTATTGTCTTTGCCGGTATGCTCAACTGGATGAACATTATCCAAAAGGATTGGAGTAGCCCCGGCGCCTGGATCCCCCCAGCTGTCATCTTGGGCTTTGGCACCTTTGCTTATATTACCCGGCTCACCCGCTCTGCTATGCTGGAGGTTATGAGTCATGATTATATTCGCACTGCCCGAGCCAAAGGGCTCAATGAAACCGTGGTCATTGCTCGCCACATGTTGCGCAACGCCCTAATCCCGGTCATGACCATTTTAGGGCCGGCACTGGCAGGGTTGGTAACTGGGTCGTTTATCATTGAAACGATGTTCTCCTTTCCAGGGATGGGGCGCGAATATGTGCGCTCGATTGGTAACCGAGATTATTCGATGATCATGGGGACGACTCTGTTGTTCGCGCTGTTAGTGGCGGCGGCCAACCTGGCGGTTGACCTGCTTTACCGATTTTTAGATCCACGGATTAAGGTGGAGTAGAGATTTTATGGCTGCAATTCCTTCTTCTGCCAAACCAACACAAGCGCAGCTCGATCGAGAAGTTGCCGCAATTTTGGCGCGCCCGCCACGCTCCCTCTGGCGCGATGGTTGGCTGCGCTTATTGCAAAACAAGGCAGCCATTGGCGGTGCGCTGATCATTCTGATCTTTGTCATCATTGCGCTCTTTGCCTCACTCCTTGCCCCTCATAACCCGTTAGAATTAAATAGCGGTAAGGGCTTTTTGCCACCGGCCTGGGTAGAGAATTCCGCCACCAACAAAGCGGGCGATTCTCAGTTTCTGCTGGGCACCGATAATCTGGGGCGCGATGTATTGAGCCGGCTGATCTATGGGGCGCGGGTGTCGCTCGTCGTGGGATTGGTGCCCACGACTATTGTCCTTTTGCTGGGCATCCTGATTGGGCTGCTCTCTGGTTATGCCGGCGGCCAAGTTGATAATTTGCTCATGCGCTTTACAGACATTGTTTATGCCTTTCCTGACCTCCTCTTTTTTATTATTGTGATGACATCGCTGCGGGCCACTTGGATTGGCCAATTGTTGAATGGCCTCTTTTTGCTCTTTGTGGCGTTGGCGTTGGTCAACTGGGTCGGCGTGGCGCGGCTGGTGCGCGGCCAGGTTCTTTCCAATAAAGAGCAGGAGTTCGTGGTGGCGGCGCGTATGATTGGCTCTTCCAACTGGCGGATCATGGTGCGCCATATTTTACCCAATTCCCTAGGCCCCATTATTGTGGCCGGCGCCTTTCTTGTGCCTGGGGCGATCATTACCGAAGCTATCCTGGGCTATCTGGGGTTAGGCCTGCGGCCAGCCACCGATCCCATGGATGTGTTTATTACCAGTTGGGGGGCCATGTTGCTGGAAGGGCAAGCCGCCATCAACAATCAACCCTGGCTTCTGCTCTCGCCTGCGATTTGTGTGGCGATTGTGGTCCTCTCCTTTAATTTCTTGGGCGATGGGCTGCGCGACGCCTTTGATCCGCGCCTACGTGATTAGTTCGACAGTGGCAGACGCGGATCCAGGTGGTGCTGATTCAATCCATGCGCTCCAGATCCTCGTCTAAGCTGCTGGTGTATCCTCATGCAGGAGCAGCGATAGTATACTCAATGAGAGAGCAGCGATGCGGATCCAGGTGACGAGAGTTCTTCTGGAAAGGCCTTACCTTTACCTACATCTTTTTCGCCTAGATGTGGGACGTGGGGTTAAGGTGACCGGCATCTCCAAGATGCCGGTCACCTGCCAGCCGACTTATGGGTAATGGTAAGCCAGACAGAGGGGCGCCACTTCTGTCACTCCTGCATCGCCTGTCCCCTTTCAGCAAGACTTGGGCGACCACCTCTCCCCACACCAAGGGCTTTTCCCGGCTTTGCGACAGCATTCGTCGTCGCATCCCCATGAGACGCGGCCCAATCCCATCAAGATTGTATTGACATTTTTGAACTGTCCCCAAATGATAATCCCAACATTGTAACGCGCTTACCTATATAAGATAAGAAGCCATGTTAAACTGGGTAGGCTTATCATGCTTCGATCCTGGGTTATATTTACAAGCAATAACCTATTACCCCTGTAAAAAGAGTTACTTTACTTCAGGGTGGCTTCTTATCTTTGTTCTTTCGTAATCACTGGAGCAGCAACTTGATCTAATGCGTGTAAAGAGTTTTGACACCGCAACTATTTGGCCGCCCCCTGCCCTATTGCCTGGGACACATTGGGTAACCACCGATGTGCAACGGTTGCTGCAAATTTTTCAGAGCAGTACGGCTCCGGAAAAAGCGGCAACGCGTGCGCACGCGTTTTCGGCCATCTATAATCGCTACTGCCAACCCATCTGGGAATATATATTTTATCAATTGGATGGCGCTGAAGCCGAAGCCAAAGATATCTTCGGCCAGGTGTGGCTAGTGGCGCTAGAGGAATTAGATCGCTTTGAATATCGCACCGACAGTGTTGCTGAAGATCCGCTCCGCTCCTGGCTTTTTCGTTGTGCTGCCAATCGAGTCAAACAATTTCATCGCGAAAAGCAGCTTAAAGCGCCGCTCGAGTTGGTGGAAAGCTTTCTGTGGGCCAGGTTAAGCGGCGAAGATACATCGCTCTTGGAACTGTTCGCCCCCACGGTAAAGAGTAAAGCGGCCGAATTGCTCTTTGCCGTCACTGAGCGACTCAACCAGGAGCAAAAGGTCATTCTGCGCCTGCGTTATCACGGCAATATGTCCTTTATGGAAATCGGCGACTATTTAGGCAAAAGCGAAGGCGCAGTTAAAGTTCAGCATCATCGCTTGTTGAAGAAACTGCGCACACTGCTAGAGGAATCTATGGTATGGGATACCCTAAGCGACACCCCCGACGACCTTTTGTAAACGACTTTGGCGCGCTCTTAGCCAAGCGGATCCGCGTAACGGAAACACCAGCACAGCGCCAGGCATTGCAAGAGTTTGGTCTGTATATGCGCACTGCGCGCCGTCACCATCAACTTTCCCAAGCGCTTCTTGCTCGGCAAATTGGCGAAGCAGAGATGACGGTTTATGCGCTGGAGCATGGACTCTTGCCCTGTACTCAGATTGATCAGGCGCTACTCGAGCGGCTGGCCACGGCCCTGCACGAGGATGCTACCCTGTTGGCACTTCTGTTAGGGCGCCCCCTGGTGGACAAGTCCCACGGCTGCCGGACCACAGATGCAGCACACTGTCCATCCGAGTACCCACCAGTGCCTATGTCACACCCAGAGGTGGCGCTCCCATGGCCCAATCGCTGGCGATGTATCTCCGGCTGGCGGCGCGGCGTCAACTTTTGGGGTGGAACGGGACGGGATGAGACACAGGGGCGCCAAATAATCAGTTTTACGGGGCGCTATTTGCATCATTCTTGGCCCTTGGCCGCCAAACTTTGGGCTTGGCTGGCACAGCTGCGACACAATGCAGCTACTGTAGCGGATAAGATCACTGCTAATTTGGCAGATCGCGTGCTACCCGGTAGACTAACCATACAACCAGCGCGCGTCTTGGCGATTATCGTGGTTGGGCTTTGCGCGGTACTATGGGCCGGTGGCGCGACAGTTGACGCGCCGCCAGCCCATAGTACCGCGCAAAGAACGCTTGCAGAACTGTCGGTACAAACTAACGGGGTGATGACTGCGCCATCCGTTGCATTGCTCCCACTGGCGCACGAAACAGAGGCCCAGGAAAAGGCTGTTCAAGCACAAGCTGTGCACATAGAAGCCGTTGGCAACTATGAGATTATTTATGCTGGCTATCAACCGGTCATCCCCCCTGGCAGCGCCGGTTATCTCGCCGTCGACGCGCAACATGTCGCGCTGATCCGTTATGTACGTCCATCTCAACAGGAGTACATCCCCTTATGCATCACCCGTCCATCCCCACAAGCTTACCTTTGCCCGATCTAAGGGAATGGACCGCCGGCGACACTTACCGCCAGCGGCCAGTGGGGAATAGAGAGTAAACGCGTAGAGGAACTTGGAGATAAACCGCGGTTGACCAGAAGCCGTTGACATTGGTCAGCGGTACACCTGACAGGTTTCCAAAACCTGTCAGGTGTATGTGTCACCAATTCTGAAATGTCAACAGAACCTAGACAACCAAGCGGCTGGCCAACTAGACGGCTTTGCATAAGTTCAGGTAGAATGTTAGATGTACGTTCCCCTTACAACATTGTTGTTTTTGAGCTTTAGTAAAGGAGTATAACAAATGCGTACAAGAAGTTTTCTTTTGCTGGCAATTGTAACAGTTGCCGCAATGGTCTTCAGCGCCTGTACACCGCAGGGCACGATGCCGGCGCCGGCCGCCGGCGCCCCATCTGCCGGTGCCAGCGGCGCAGAGGACTACACGACTCCCCATCCCATTTTGAGTGATATCAATGTCCGCCGCGCCATTGCCCACTGTATCGACCGCGATGCGCTGATCGCCTCCGTCTATCCCTATGTGGAAGACAAATCCGCGCTGCGTATGGATAGTTTCCTGCCTAAGACGCACTGGGCGTACAACGGCCCCTATCAGGATTATCCCTACGATGTTGAAGCCGGCAAGAAATTGCTCGAAGACGCTGGCTGGGTCGATGCGAATGGCGATGGCGTCCGCGAGAAGGATGGCAATGTGCTCTCGCTGAAATTCACTACGACGACGGCCCAATTCCGCCAGACCTGGGCCGCGGTGGCTGAACAAAATCTGGCCGACTGTGGTATCCAGATGATTCGCCTCCATGTGCCTGCTTCCTGGTGGTTTGGTGATTCCACCGGCCTCCAACGCCGTGACTTCGAGTTGGGCGCCTATGCCTGGGTCGGCCAGGCCAATCCTTCCGGCCGCACGCTCTATGCCTGTAACCAGATTCCGTTGCCCAGCAACAACTGGGAAGGGCAGAACTATATGGGCTGGTGCAATGAAGAAGCCAGTCAGGCGATTGTGCTCGCCAATAATACGCTGGAACGTGACGCGCGTGCCGCCGCGTATGACATTGTTGAGCAAAAGTTTGAAGAGGATATGGTCTCATTGCCCCTCTTCCAGCGCGCCGAAGCGGAAGCCTGGAGCAAGAATCTGCTCAACTTTAAAGCCGACCCCACGGAATACTCCTCGGCCAATAGCTGGGAATGGGAACTAGCTGATGGTGGCGACACCGTTGTGGCCGGCTTCTCGCAAGAACCTTCCAGCATGTTTACCCTGATCGTATCGGCTGCTGTCCAAAAACAGGCTGCCCAACTGGCTGTCGGCAATATGTGGACCCAGTACAATTATGACTATCAGCCGGTGCAGCAGGCTGAGCTTTCTACCATTGAGAATGGCCTGGCCCAAAATGACATGGTGGATGTAAAAGCCGGCGACACCGTCTATAATGCCGACGGTGAGCCCGAAGAACTAGCCCAGGGCACCAAGGTCATCGTGAATGGCGAGACCATTGAGTATGATGGCACCAGCCCGCTACAACTGCCGCAGCTGACCGTCACCTACAATGTCAAGCCCTTTACCTGGAGCGATGGCACCCCGGGTTCGTCCGATGATATTGCATTGGCCCACCAGATTGAATGTGACAAAGACTCAGGCGCCACCTCCTTTATCACCTGCGACGCGATGGCTTCTCAAGAATATGGCGATATGTCCACCACTGTCACCTACTGGCCCGGTTATCAATCGCCCACCTATTTCCTCTTCCCCTATGGCGAACTGTACCCAAGCCATCAGGTGTTGAGCGATGGCCGCAACCTTAAGGATGTGCCGGCGGCCGAATGGCAGACTCTGCCGGAAATTGCCGAAAAGCGTCTGAGCTATGGCCCCTTTGTGTTGACCGAATGGGACAAGGGGTCACGCATGGTCATGGAAGCAAATCCCTACTATGAGCCTGCGCCCAAAGTCAAAAAGGTGATTATCACCTTCATTCAAGACACCAATCAGGCTGTGGCCCAGTTACTCAGCGGTGATGTCGATTATCTGGAGCGGGCTACCCTGGGTGGCGGTGCGGAGGTCCAGACTGTCGTCGATGCAGCCGGCCAGGATAAGGTGAATTTGGAGATTATTCCCAGCCCCACGTGGGAACATATCGACATGAATCTTTACACCAAGTAATAGAATTACTAATGGAGAATGGAGAATAAATTGTAACTACTCAGCCCGCTCCTAGCCGGTCCGTGACCGGCGCCAGTCATGGACTGGCTGAGAGCAGGCAGGCTGAGTAGTTACAATAAATTAATGATTGAGCGGCATTCGCGCTTCAACAGGTTAGGGTGAAATTAATCTTTGCTGATTGCTGAAGCCGAAAATCTGCTTTTGTGGCTCAAATCGTCCTTTGTAAATGAAGGTGTCTTCCCATGACCGGCTATCTGATTCGGCGCCTGTTGCAGATGATTGTGGTTACCATTTTGGTGGCCATTGCAACCTATTACCTCTTTAGCATTGCCCCAGGTGGTCCTTTAACCGGGCTCCAACAGCAACAGCAACAGTTGACGCGAGAGGATATTGCCCGTTTACGCGCCCAATATGAGTTGGATCTCTACTGGCCAGTGCGCTTTTTGCGCTGGTTTGTCGGCTTTCCGTCTGGTCCGATTGTGATTGGCGGACAGGAAGTCTTAGCTGACTTGCCCGTCGGTTGTTATTTGCCCAGCGAGCAAGGCATTGGCTGTGATGACTTTGTCTATCTGTCCGAACTGCCGACGCTACACCCGGCCGTCCGCAGCAGCCGGGGAATTTTGCGCGGCGACTTTGGCCCTTCAACCGTCATCACACCAGGCCGTCCCGTCATGGATCTGATCCGGAGCCGGATCCGTCCCACCCTCGAATTGATGCTAACCGCGCTCTTCTTCTCGCTGCTATTGGGGTTGCCGATTGGCATCTACAGCGCCGTGCGTCAATATTCGCGTTTTGACTATATTTTCACCACCCTTGCCTTTATAGGCTCCTCTATGCCTGTCTTCTTTTTTGGGTTGCTGCTGATTCTTGCCTTTTCGGTCATGCCGATCTTTCTCCAGGACACCATTCCCTGGATCCCCAGGCTGCCGCCGGGCTCGCGTGAAGCCATCCGCCCTTATGAAATTGCCTCCTGGCTGCCCCGCATTGAAGGCGGTTCGCTGGCCGACCGCCTGTTACACCTGCTCATGCCGGTGAGTGTGCTTACCTTGCTCAATATGGCCACCTGGAGCCGTTTTGTCCGTTCCTCTATGTTGGAGGTGCTGCGCCAGGACTATGTGCGCACCGCGCGTGCCAAGGGATTGGTGGAGCGTGTGGTGATCTCAAAACATGCGTTGCGCAATGCCCTCATTCCTTTTGTCACGATCCTGGTGTTGCAAATTCCCGGCGTCTTTGCCGGTGCGATTATTACAGAGACAGTCTTTTCCTGGAATGGCACGGGCTTTCTCTATGTGGACGCACTCAACCGCAGTGACTGGCCGGTGGCGTTGGCTTTTATTTTTATTACTGCTGTGCTTACCGTCATTGCCACTCTAATCGGTGATATTTTATATACGGTTGTTGACCCACGTATTCGTTATTCGTAACTATTCAGGCCATCACGACGTGCCGAGGACAGACCAGAAAGATCTTGGTCAACCAAAGTTTGCTTGGTCTGTCCCCGGCACGTCGACTGAGTAATGAGCTATTCTTGAGGATTTGATCTATGGCTACCAGCGCCGGCGCAATGAAATTAAACACACAAGAGAACACGACAAAAAGCGAAAGCCAATTTTATGTTGTCTTGCGCCGCTTTGCTCGTCATCGTCTGGCCGTTCTTTCGGTTTTTGTGATCCTGGTGATCTTCATTGCCTCCTTGTTGGCACCGGTGATTACGACCTTTGGCCGAGACACCGTAGATATTGGCGCATCCAGCCGCCCCGGTCTCCCCGGCACTATGGGCAGTGATGGTCAGGTGCACTGGCTCGGTGTTGACCACCTGGGGCGTGATCTTTTTACGCGCGTGCTCTATGCCGGTCGGATCTCGCTCTCCATCGCCTTGGGCGTTGTCCTTTTTTCAGAAACCTTGGGTGTATTGATTGGCGCGTTGGCCGGTTTCTATGGCGGTATTGTGGATGCTTTTATTTCGCGCCTGATCGAGTTTATGCTTTCGGTGCCGCTGTTGCCGATCTTGCTCATTGTCTCGGCCATTATGATCCGCACCGATGCCAGGTTGCCGCTCCCCGGTTTTATGGTGCGGATGGCAGGGTCAATCTTGCTTTCGTCTGATCGGGAAGCGAATCAGATTTTGGTATTGGTCTTTATTCTGGTCATTTTTGGCTGGCTAGGCGCGGCCCGTCTGATGCGTGGCATGGCGCTCTCGCTCAGTAAACAGGATTTTGTAGAAGCGTTGCGCGCCCAAGGCGCTTCTGACGCGCGGATTATCTTACGCCATGTTATCCCCAATGGCATGGCGCCCATTTGGGTCAATGCCAGTTTAAATTTGGGTGGTATCATTATTACGGAGGCAGCTTTAAGCTTTTTGGGATTGGGCGTACAGGATCCGACGCCAACTTGGGGTAATATGTTAAGTCAATCTCAGAGCTATATGTTTCAACATCCGTGGTTGCCCCTGATTCCGGGCATCCCGCTGGTGTTAGCCTCTCTCTGTTTTAATTTTATTGGCGATGGCCTACGCGACGCGCTGGACCCGCGCCTGAAGCGGTAAGCCATACCAAGCAACTATGACAATATATTAAGCGATTGTGTGCATGACAAATTCTACAGCAAAAGATGCGCAGCCGCTTCTGCAGGTGAAGGGGCTCAAGACTTATTTTTACACCGAAGATGGTGTTGTTCAAGCCATTAATGGCGTTGATTTTTCGATTCGTCGTGGCGAAATTATGGGATTGGTCGGTGAGTCCGGCAGTGGCAAAAGTGTTACTTCACTCTCCATCATGGGCCTCCTGAGCACATCGGGCAGGATTGTGGATGGAGAAATTTGGCTAGAGGACAAGGATCTTGTCCATCTGCCTGAAGAACAGTTGGTCAAACTGCGTGGGAATGATATTTCCATGATCTTTCAGCAGCCGACCAGTTGTCTGAATCCGGTCTTTCGGATTGGCGACCAAATCTCTGAAACCATTCGCGTCCACCAACGGCTCTCTGAGAAAGAGGCCACAGCACAAGCTATCGAAATGCTGCGTAAGGTGGGTATCCCCGATCCGGCCAAGCGCGCCGGCGCCTATCCACATGAAATCTCTGGCGGCCAGGCTCAGCGGGTGATGATCGCCATGGCGCTCTCCTGTGAGCCGCAACTGTTGATTGCGGATGAACCGACCACGGCGCTTGATGTCACCATTCAGGCCCAAATCTTAGATCTGATCCGAAAATTGCGCGATGAAACCGGCACGGCCGTGCTCTTAATCACCCATGATATGGGGGTGATTGCTGAAATGTGTGACAGCGTGGCGGTGATGTATGCCGGCCAGATCGTTGAATATACCGATGTCTACACCCTCTTTGACCGTCAGTTGCATCCCTACACGGAGGGGCTGCTGGCGGCAATTCCTGTGCTAGGCGAGGTACAGGAGCATCTGGCCGTCATTCCAGGGTCGGTGCCAAACTTGATTGAGCTGCCATCCGGCTGTAAATTCGCACCCCGTTGTCCCTATGCCAAGGATCTATGCGTCGAGCGGGAACCGCTGCTGTTGGAAGTAGAGCCAGGCCATCAAGTGCGCTGCTTCATGCGCGATCCGCAGACTGCAGCGCTCTGGAGCGGGGTGGAACGGACCGATTGGCGCTTTCAGGGTGAGGAAGTCTTTGCAGAAGTGGCGGCATAAAGCGATGAGCATTCCAGTGAAAATGGCGACCACAGAATTGGTTGCAGTAAAAAATTTAAAGACCTACTTCCCGATTCGCGCCGGCGTTTTCCAGCGTGTGGTGAACTGGGTGAAAGCGGTCGATGATGTTAGCTTCTCCATTCAGGAGGGAGAGACCTTTGGTCTGGTGGGCGAATCGGGGTGCGGCAAAACCACCGTGGCCCGCACGATCCTGCGCTTGCAGCCGGCCACTGATGGCTCTGTCTTCTTTGCCGGCGAAGATGTCTTTGGCAAGCGCGGGAGCGACCTAAAAGAGTTGCGCCGCCACATGCAGATTGTCTTTCAAGATCCCTATTCCTCCCTTGACCCGCGCATGCCGGTAGGCGACATCATTGCCGAGGGCTTGGCCATCCATGGCCTGAGCAACCGCAAAGAGCGGAATGACATTGTTCAGGAAATGCTGGCCAAGGTGGGGTTGAACCCTTATCATGCGCACCGCTATCCCCATGAATTTTCAGGAGGACAGCGGCAGCGCATTGGCATTGCGCGCGCCCTGGCCTTGCAGCCCAGGTTTATCATCTGTGATGAGCCGGTGTCGGCCTTGGACGTGTCGATCCAGTCACAGATTCTCAATCTTCTGCGCGATCTGCAACATGAGTTTGGCTTTACCTATCTCTTTGTGGCCCATGATTTGAGCGTAGTGGAACATATCAGTGATCGGGTCGGCGTCATGTATCTAGGCAAAATGGCAGAAATTGCGCCGCGCGCCGCGCTCTATCGTAACCCTCTCCACCCCTATACCCAGGCGCTACTTTCTTCAATTCCGGTGCCGGATCCACGCCGTAAGCGCCAGCGGATTGTCCTCAAGGGCGAAGTCCCGTCGCCGGTCAACCCGCCCAGTGGCTGCCGCTTTCACACCCGCTGTCCCATTGCTGTGGACCGCTGTAGTGTGGAAATACCCCCCCTGGAAGAAAAACAACCCGGTCAGTGGGCAGCTTGCCATTTGGTATAGGGGTAGGTAGATCGGTAGATAAATAAAGCGGTAAATTAGTAGATAAGTAAATCGGTAGATAGGCTGATTGACTGACACATTGAATCTTGCTACCGCAAAGGGCGCGAAGATGCGCAAAGGGTACTCGAGTAGATTCTTCGCGTTGCTTTGCGATCTTCGCGGTAAAATAAGCTTTGTCAGTCAACCAGGTAGATAGGACATGGAGGAGAATACCTATTTACCGATTTACCTATCTCCCTATCTACCCACTATCTTGCTTTTGGGCAAAAACTATCTGGTAAGAACCTAAGCACTACGCTTCATCGACAACAAGAAATTCTTTGTGATCTGCGAATCTTGTAGTAAAGTCACAGTTGAATTTTACCCCGTTGTCGAAAATCGGGCTCGTAGGGTCGCTTGACTTTGAGCAGCAGAAAATCAACACATCTCGCCTGAACTCAACCGTCCTTATGGCACAATACAATGCTGGCCTAGCCTTCATCTTAATTATCAACGCTCATTGGACGAAATTGTGCAAGTGTAATCACTTGTCTGCGATGAAATCACTGGTTTGCACAATTTGCTTAGATGAGCCATCATCAATCTCGGCTCATATAGGTCTCCGGGTGAAATCGTTCCACTCTTCACCAGTAGTTGCAACGATTTCACCTCTTTGTCCATATGAGTGTCAATCTTTACATAACGATCGACTAATGCTTAAGATCAACTAGCGAAAGGAGCATGCGATGACCAAAGTTCTACATCATTTTTGGGCTGCACTCATGATCGGGACATTGTTACTCAGTGCGTGTACCCAACCCATTCCCACTGCCCCAAGCGCAGCGCCGGCGGCAGCCGAGAATAGTCAGGCTGCCAGCAGTGATAGTGAAGCAGGCGCGCCCCAACCCGGCGGCGTATGGACCTCGGTCAGTAGCGCCGATGCAACGATCCTCAACCCAATCCTCTGGTCAGACGCTGCCAGCGGCGGCGTGGGCGGCTATTTCTTCCCCTCCTTGATTGGCGTCAATCCTTTTTCTGGTGAATTCGAAGCCACTCAAATGGCCGAAAGCTGGGATGTCTCTGCTGACGGCCTCGTCTGGACCTTTCACTTGCGTGATGGTGTGGTTTGGAGTGATGGTGACCCTGTGGATGCCGCCGACTTCAAATTTACCTATGACGCTATTGCCAGCGATCTGGTCGAGACGCCGCGCAAATCTGCCGTTGAGCAAATTGAGAGCATTGAAGTCCTGGATCCGTTGACTATTCAGGTCACCTTCAAAGAAGTTAAATGTGACGGCTTGGGCGATTTAGGCTTGGGGTGGTTGCCCAGCCATCTCTATGCGGCCGATTTTAGCGATATTATGGAAAATCCGCTCAATGAAGCGCCCGCGGTCAGCGCCGGTCCCTTTGTCTTCCAGAGCTGGAACCGCGATGAAAACACCATCATGTTGCGCAATGACAGCTACTGGGAAGGTGCGCCATTGATGGAGGGCCTGATTACCAAGGTGGTGCCCAATGCCGGTGCCCGGTTAGCGCAGTTGAAGAGCAACGAAGTGAGCGCTATTAGTCTGCAGCCTGATCAGATCGAGGAAGCCAAGGCTGACCCCAATATCAACATCTACAAGTTTAACGATGATGGCTATGACTACATCGGTCTCAATCTGGCCGACCCGGCCAATCCGCAGCCTGGCCAGGATGAGGATGGCAATCTGATCGACCAGGCGCCCCACCCAATTCTGAGCGATCTCAATGTGCGCAAAGCGATTGCCCATGCGTTGGACTACAACGCTATTATCGACAGCGTCTATCTTGGCCAAGGCTATCAAGTTGCTTCCAACGTATTGCCGGCTGTGGAATGGGCACATGACGCCGCCATTCAACCCTATGACTATGACCCGGAAGCGGCCAAAGCACTCTTGGAAGAGGCCGGTTGGGTCGATAACGATGGTGATGGCATACGCGAAAAGGATGGCAAGACCCTTTCCCTCACCCTAAAGACCAATGCCGGTAACACCACGCGTGAAAATCTGGGTGTGTTGGTGCAGGATCAACTGAATGCCATCGGCTTCCAGATCGACTTCCAGGCCATTGACTTTGGCACCCTGGTCGGTGAATTGCTCGGCCAGACCTTTGATATGGTCATCATTGGCTGGACCGGTTTGGGCTCCGACCCCAATGACGATTCGTTCTGGCACACCAAATATGACACGCCAGACAGCGGCTTTAACTTTGTCAGCTATCACAATGCCGACATTGATAAGCTGCTAGAAGAGGGCGTGGCTGTGGTCGGTTGTGCAGCTGCGGACCGGGCACCCTTCTACCAGAAGATTCAGCAGCAGATCCACGATGACGTGCCCTATGTCTTTATTAGCGGTGGCGTCGGCAACACCGGATACCGCACCGAGTGGGGCGGGCTGGATCCGGGTACGTGGAGCTTCTACTGGAACGTACACCAGTGGTATCTCAAGAACTTGTCGCAGTAGGATGTGGTGTCATTATGGGCAGGTATATTTTACGCCGGCTGTTGCAGGCCATTCCCACCCTGTTGGGCGTGAGCATTATCAGTTTTACGCTGGCCTATTCTGCGCCCGGCGATCCCATTACCTTCCGTACCTTTGACCCCAATATTACCGAAGCGGATCGAGAAATATTGCGCCGCCAACTGGGGCTGGATCAGCCCGTGCCGTTGCAATATCTCAACTGGATGACGGGTCTATCGATCCGCACAGGCGATGTAACCGCAGAGTTTCAGCGCGGCGACACCACCTGTGCCTATCTAAACAGCTTCAATTTCACCCTCTGTAATACGGGTACAGGTGTGCTGCGCGGCCAGTTGGGCATTAGCATTGACACCAAACAACCGGTCTGGGATCGACTGGTGGAACGGATGCCGGCAACGTTGGAATTAGGTGTGGCCAGTTTGCTGTTTTCCTTGTTGCTTGGGCTGCCCTTGGGCGTGCTGAGCGCGATCTATCGTGGCTCCTGGCTCGATAATATTGTACGCCTCTTTACGGTGGTGGGGCAGGCTGTGCCCAGCTTCTGGATGGGGCTCATTCTCATCTTCTATTTTGGGGTAATTCTGGGCATTCTACCCACAGGCGGACGCCAAACGGTTTCCTTGACCCAGAGCTTTGACCCGATCGACCGCTTACGCCACATGATTCTGCCCGCCTTTGTCTTGGGCTTTGGTGGGATTGCGCTTTTTAGCCGGATTATGCGCACCGAGGTGCTGGAGGTGATCCATACCGACTATATCCGGACTGCGCAAGCCAAGGGGCTGCCCGTCAGCATCATTTGGTTTATCCATGCCTTTCGCAATGCGCTGATTCCATTGATGACCATTATGGGGCCAGCCATCTTTGGCATTCTCGGCGGCGCAGTGGTGACGGAGACGATCTTTGCCTGGCCTGGCATGGGGCGGCTCACGCTCAATGCTTTGTTGCAGCAGGATTACCCCATGGCGTTAGGGGCGGTGATGTTCTTTGCAATCTTTGTCATCCTCGGCAATCTATTGTCAGATATTCTTTATGCTTTGGTTGACCCGCGCGTTAGCCTGGCTTGACATTTCTTGCCTCTGTTAGTATCGTAAATTGGGAAATTGGTAGAGAGGGAAATTGGTAGAGAGATAGAGAGAGAAATCGGTAGATAGAAAGATAGGTAGGACGTGCAAGGGAGTGCCTATCTACTTATCTACTGATTTACCTGTCTACTTATCTACCTCTCTACCTCTCTACCTACTTAGCTCTGGCTTTGGAATTTTGTGGAGAGGATATGGCTGTTCAACAAGCTTCTGCCAATACGACCTTGACAGGAGCCTTTGCGCAGGACACACAGTTACGGCGTAAGCCGCAAACCTATTGGAGTATGGCAGTCCAAAGCTTGCGGCGCGATAAGCTAACCTTGTTGGCGCTGGGTGTGATTTGCTTGATGGCAATCTTGGCCATTGCCGCGCCAGGTTTGACCAACACATTGGTCGGTGTTGGGCCCAATGCCACAAACCCCAACAATGCCTTCGCCCAGCCCTATATCGTGCCTTATCTCAAATGGCAGTTGAGCCTTGATCCCACCACAGCCGCCTTGGAATTGGGCAAATCCGGCGGAATTACCCATTGGTTGGGGACAGACAATTTGGGGCGCGATCAACTGGCGCGTTTGCTCTATGGTGGACGAGTGAGCCTGGGGATTGCGTTTGTTGCTGCATTTATTGCACTCTTGATTGGTCTCATCACCGGCGCTTGTGCCGGTTACTTTGGCGGCATTGTTGACGATCTCTTTATTTGGTTTATCAACACCATGCAAGCCATCCCCACCATTTACTTGCTGATCATTGTCACGGCTATCTATAAACCTAGCCCCACCACCCTTATTTTTTTCTTGGGCTTGCTAGGCTGGTTTGGCACCGCACGCTTTATGCGGGGCAATGTGCTCAAGGTCAAGCAGTTAGATTATACGCTGGCTGCGCGTGCGCTTGGGGCAAAAAACTGGCGTATTCTGGCGCAGCATGTGATCCCCAACAGTGTGCCCATTATTATTGTCATTACAGCCATTGATGTGGGCTCCTTGATCTTGGTTGAATCAGTGCTCAGCTTTTTGGGGTTGGGCGTACAGCCACCCCAGGCCACGTGGGGCAATATGTTGAGCCGCACCAGCGAATGGTTTTTTCTAAAGGACGCGGCAACTGGCGCCTATCGAGCGATCCATCTCATGTGGCCGCCTGGGGTGCTGATTTCGGTGGCCGTTCTCTGTTTTTATCTGATTGGCGATGGCCTGCGCGATGCGTTGGACCCCACGCTGCGCAATAAAAGCTAATGCACACCCGCTACTTTCGCCTTTTATTGGCCGTAACCTTACTCCTGACGAGTGTGACAGCGGTGCGTAGGCTTGAGCAAAGGCTCTCCGCCCCTTCTGACAATGTCGCACTGGTCTCTAGCGCAGCACAACAGCCACAACGCCACAATAATCTAGCGGCGCAAGCATCATCACAGCCGTCAGCATTAGCTGCTGGCGCTGCTGTCACCAGTGCGGCAGCGGCGCAGAAGGAGTCCAGCCCGCGCGCAGGCGGCCGCTTTGTGCAAGCAGTGAGCATTGACGCCGACACCTTTAACCCTGTCCTTACCACCAATAGCACCAGCCTGGCTGTGTTGCGCAAGATTTACCCTGTCCTAATCGATCAAGATCCAACCTCTGGCATGCCAGCTGTTGGTTGGGGGCTGGCCCAAAAGTGGGACTTTGCGCCCAACAATGAGGTGGTCACCCTTACCTTGCGCACGGATGTGCTGTGGAGTGATCATGTGCCGGTAACGGCTGATGATGTCCGTTTCACCCTAGAGGCGATCCGCACGCCGGCTGTCGCAAGCCCCTATCGTGAGCATCTGACCAACGTTGCCGCAATCACCACGCCCGATGCCGCCCATGTGGTGCTGCACTTGCAGAGCCCAGATTGTACGATCTTGCAGGATCTCCAACAGCCGCTTTTGCCCAGTCATCTGTTTGCGCCCGATTTTGGCGATCTGCGTACCAATCCGCTCAACGTAAAACCCACCGTGGGCGCCGGTCCATTCCTCTACAGCGATCACACGCTCAACGACCACATTACGCTGGTGCGCAACGACACATACTGGGATAATGCGCCCTTGATGGAGCGCTGGGAATATCGGGTTATCCCCGATTCGCTGAATCAGCTACAAGCGCTAACCAACGGCAACGTCGATTGGCTCAAGCTGGCCGCCAGCCAAGTGGCGCCGGCGCAACGGATTGGCGGTGTCGCCCTCTTCCAAAGCCCCGCCGATAGCCTCATTTTTCTGGCGCTCAACCTGGCCGACCCAACCCAAGTGCAGCCGGGCCGTGATGTGAATGATCAGTTGGCGCCCCAGACGCCCCATCCCATTTTGGGGGATCTCAAGGTGCGGAAGGCAATTGCGCTGGGCGTTGACTACGCACACCTGCTGGATGAGGTCTACGGCGCCGCCGCCTTTCGCTTAGGTTCCTACCTGTTGCCCACGGTCAATTGGGCCTATGCCGATCTCCCCCCTAGTCCTTATGATGTAGCTACCGCACGTCAATTATTAGAGAGTGCCGGCTGGCGCGATCGCAACGGCGATGGCGTGCGCGACCGCCAGGGCGTCGCTCTTCAGCTTACCTTGTTGACCAATACAGACAGCGAAGAGCGGATTGCGTTGGCAACTCTGATTCAGCATCAGTTGCAGGCATTGGGCTTTGCCATAAATTTTGACGCGCTCAGTTTTGACACTGTGGCGGACCAGTTGCTTGCCCAGCGCTACGATATGGTCTTGATTGGATGGGATAATTTGGGTGCAGATCCGGCCAGTAGCGATTTTTGGCACTCGCGCTATGATGTGCCGGGCAGCGGCGCCAATTTTGTCAGTTATCAAAACCCGCAAGTAGATGAGTGGTTAGACCGGGCGCGCACCTTGCCTGGCTGTGAAACGCCGGCGCGAGGTGCCCTCTACCGAAATGTCCAGGAGCAGATTTACCGTGACCTACCCTATATTCTGATTGGGGGAGAGCTACAGAGTTGGGCTTATCAGCGTCGTTGGCAAGGAATCCAGCCGGGCGCCTGGCGTTTTGACTATAATGTACAGCGCTGGTGGCTGGCAGGGCAGTAGGGTCTTTCGTTGGCGGTTGTGGGGACCACAGAGCCAACCCATTACAAGCGCCTCCGCACACCTGGAGCCTATCCGAGAACCGGTTGCGGCTCCCGTCACCTCCGCGAGAAGACCCATGGAATCATAGAGGTTTTTGGATAAATACCTAACAAAGCTACGCATCAGACCGACAAGTTGTTGCAGGTGGCGCGGTGGCGAGTTGCGGATCACCCGGTGTAAAACTTGGCTGTTTGTTAAGGATTTTTCGCTATCAAACGATTTAGCGGGGCAGGCGATGGGTGAAAAACATTTCACAGAGGGTGACAATGTCTTCCGAGCTGGCCATCCAGCGCCAATCCAACACGGTTTCCATTTCTGTGTCAATCACTCCAACCGTAGTGCGCACCCAACTCATAATGTAGCCGGTGAGGACCGAAACATTTTTACCCAGCAGCAACATCATCAGATCTGCGTCGGCACTGTGATAACAGTTCAGCAACCAAACCCGCCGCACATCAGGATGAACGGGTAGATCCAGTAAACTCTGAAAACATTGCCGGTCAAACCCTGGCTGGACGTCGATCATGACATTGGTCGCCACCATTTGGCTGGTTGGACTTACTTCCATTTCTAAATCGAGCAAAGCATCAATATCTGCCCGTCCGCTAAAGCTAAGCACAGTGCGTGTCTCGCGTACATATTCTACATTGCGCACGACGTCCAACATAAAGTCGTTAAACTCGGCTAGATCGCTGACCAAACAGACAAAGCGCAGATCCGCACGCTGGCGTAGCCAATTTACCCAAAGGGGGGAAACCCCGCGCGATTGATAGCGCTGGAGGTTGCTCAAAAGTTGTTCACGAGCAATTTCATCTTTGCCACTGACAATATCGGCATCAACAAAGGCCAGTGTGGGACGGATAGCCTGCTGATTCGCCATACTTTCTTGGGAGCGCGTTACTTTTCGAGCCATTATCACTGCTTTCCGGCAAAGCCAAATTCGGTGGTAGAGCACAAATGCTATTTTGCACTGCCCACTTTAGATGTACTACGGATATGCTACATCTGCTCTACAAATGCTCTACAATTTACCACCGTGGTGCACTATAAAGCAGACGAAGTACTATACCTAATGCTCTAGAAAAGCGAGAGTATAGCAACGCCTCTTGTTGGAGCGACTTACGTCATCTTCGTTTTTATGGTAGCTTTGCTATAGTATAATGGCAATTGGAACGAGCGCAAATTTTATACGCAATTGTATTTCACCACGTGAGTTATTATTCCAGAAAATGTCAATTAATGTATACTCTATAAATGCAATGGAGATTTCGCTTTTGTCCCATTGAAGCGCGTAGGGATACTTTACGTTCAACCTGCGGCGTCCCGCTATTAAATTGACAATTGTGTAGATTCTGGTGAAAATAACAGGCGACTGCGCTGGCTGAAATTAGTTACTTATTATGGGTCTACGCGTGTTAGTGGATCGAAACAGAGTAAGGTGGCGAGTTGCGAACCTGCCACCCGCAACTCGCAACTCGCCACCTTACTTGTCGAGCACACTTTGTCGCGCAGAGCCCTTATTATATTCATTGAGGTGGAGTTTGTTTGCTTATACCCTACCCAGCGGGTTGCCAGCAGGCAGCCGCACGGTGTGGAGCCAGATACCGTTACAACCATGGACAGCAACGGTCGTAACTCCGTTTAGTTACAGCATTTTGGAGGAAGTGGCCAAGAGTGCATGGTATCAATATTTTGACGCACTAGGTTTTGCGCCTATGCCGCGCGCACGGGTGTTGCGCCACTATCAGGGGCGCGTCTATCAAAATTTGACCCTTTCGGCGCAACGGGACGCCGAGGCGGCTGCCATTGAACCGTTGACCCTGTTTCTCAATGGTGAGCCTTATCCCGTGGCAAAGGGGGAAAAACCTGGCTTGTTGGCTGGGATCAAAGCTGGCCGTAACCGTAAGAAGCTGGACAGTTATCTGCAAGAATGGGGCCATAACATGGCTACCGTGCTTGAACGCGCCCAAGCCTGGCATGCCAAAACCCAAGAACTACGTTGGACGCAGGCCGATATCTTACAGGTGATGGAAGAGATTGAGCGGGTGGGAGTGCCTGGGTTTCAAGCCTTCTTTGCGGCGCGCCATAATCTGGAACGCGCCTATAACCGCTTACTTTGGTTGACCGCGGCGCAACAACCATTTCCGACGAATTTACCCCTGATTCAAGCTGCACTCTGTGATGTCAATAGCCAAGTCGAAGCTGACATGACCACACGTCTGTTAGAACTTGGCGCAATGGCAAGCAAGGATGACGCCCTGATTGCCTGGCTCCAACGGCGCGACTATGCCAACTGGCAAACGACTGTGCCAAGTCAGGGTTTTCTCCGTGCCACTCAGGCATTTTTACACGATTATGGCCATCGTGGTATGGGTGAAGCGGAAATTCGTAATCTGCGCTGGGCGGAAGATCCCGAGCTGATCTTTAGCACGCTGTTGGCCTATACTGCGCAACGACCGCAACTGCCGGCAAAGCGCACGGCAACCGAAGGTGTTTCTCGCTTGCTAGCAAAGGTTGCACCCGGCGAACAGAAGGCCGCCCAACAGCTCTTGCAAAAAATTCACCAACTCATTACGCTGCAAAGTTTGGCGCTTCATGCCCTGGCTTATATTTGGGCTGGGACACGGCAGTGGGCTTTAGCCGCAGCCAAAGAAGCGCGCGCCGATCAGCGCTTACAAATGAGCGATGATGTCTTCTTTTTTACATTAGAAGAGATGAAGCAGATGATGACCGGTGAATGGAATATCAGCGCACGCCAGGAAATTCAAGCAACCTGTGCCCAACGACGCACTGCGTATGCTGCCTGGCAAAGTGTACAGCCTGCCCCCTTGTTGATTGGTGATAGCGAAGCGTTGGTTGAACCTGGTCTGCCTGGGGTTGGGGGGCAGGCGCGCGGTTTACTGCGCTGCTGGCAAGGTTCTGATTCGTTGTATGGGGACAGAGCAATTATAGGGACAGATCATTTGGATAGTGGCTGGTCTCTTGTTCTGCCCTTTGTCCAAGCTTTCGTCGCGGCCGATGGCGCGCCATTTGACCCGCTGGTTATTGCTGCCGGCTTTTGGCAACTCCCTACTGTCCTCCAACTGGGCGCAGATTATAGGAGGCTGATTGAAGGCGCACCGATCCAGGTGCATGGTTCCAGTGGTCAGGTGGAACAGTAGTGGACCGTAACCCTCATTGCCAAGGAGTGAGCACGTCCTCTATGGACGCCTTGCGCGTGTGGAGGGAACTGTCCATCATAGATTAGCAGCAATACTTCCTGGGCTGCTCGTGAGGATAATTTTGCATAGGCACGCTTCCATTTGTAAACAACATTGACGATAGGAGGAAGAGGTGACTAATACTTGGGAATTGCTGGCCACGACCATTGCCAAGGTGCCGGATCTGGATGCGGCACTGATGGAAATGGTGGGTAACCAGCAACAAAATTTAGCCAAACCAGCCAATGCATTGGGCCGGCTGGAGAAGTTGAGCATTCGACTGGCCGGGATTACGCGGCAGATGAATCCGCCGCTGGCGCCGCGCACTGTGATTATCTGCGCCGGTGACCACGGTGTGACCAGAGAGGGGGTGAGCGCCTATCCGGCGGCGGTAACGGCACAGATGGTGCGCAACTTTTTAGCTGGTGGCGCCGCCATCAATGTGCTGGCGCGTCAATTTGGCGTTAACGTGATTGTGGCAGATATTGGTGTGGCGGAGGATCTGCCGTCAGACGCGCAGCTACGCTCTTATAAGGTGCGCTATGGCACCGACAATTTTGCCCAAGGGCCGGCCATGAGTCGCGCGGAAGCTGTCACCGCAGTTGAAGCCGGCATCAAAGTGGCCAATGCGGAGATCGATGCTGGCACTAATTTGTTGCTGACCGGTGACATGGGCATTGGCAACACCACGGCCAGCGCGGCAATTACAGCCGTCTTTACCCAGTTACCCGTTTCGCAGGTCACAGGCATGGGCACGGGAGTTGGCTTGATGGGCTGGCGGCGCAAGTGTGAGGTGATTGAAAGCGCACTCGCCTATCACTACCCCGACCAAAATGATCCGATTGATGTATTAAGCAAAGTTGGTGGTTTGGAGATTGGTGCAATTGCCGGTATTGTTATTGCCGGTGCGGCGGCGCGCATACCGGTGGTTTTGGATGGCATTATTGCTACGGCCGGTGCGGCGATTGCGGCGGCGCTCTGTCCCGCGACCAAAGCCTTTATGATTGCTGGGCACCGGAGCGTTGAGCCGGGGCATAGTGCGCTGTTGGATTATCTAGACCTTACGCCCGTACTCAATCTTGATCTGGCGCTGGGGGAAGGCACGGGCGCCGTGTTGGCGCTGCCGATTCTAGAAGCCGCTGTCAATACGCTCAACCAAATGGCAACCTTTGCCGACGCAGAGGTCGCTCAGACTAAGAGTCTTGAGAGCTTCGCCATACCGGAACCGGTATGGGCGTGATAGAGGGCTTACCGTTAGTTTATTACTGGAGTCCAGTGTTTTTCATTCGTCACATGGGTGATTCGGTGATTGGTAATTTTTTACCTGTGACCTAGCTACCGTAGAGTTTCCCAATCAGACTGGGAAACCGCTGGGCGATGAAGTCCCCATGCTAGACAACAGCGCCCGATCGGGTGCGGACTAGCATGGGGACTTCATCGCCTTGCGTACCGCGGGATTCCCAAACCTATGGTAACTAGTAAAGTATATAACCAGCGCAATTTTGTGGGGTAACGTCTAACTCTGGCGGAACACTAGATTAACTAGATTAAGTCGAGCATTTTCAAGGGGTAAGTCCGTTACTTCCTCAATCCGCTGCTATACTGCGGTTGGATTGAAAACTGAAGTTTTAGGCGGCTCTGCCAGAGAAAGAAACTTCAGTTTTCAAACAGAGCTCAGGATAAAGGCTGGAGAACAAAAGCGGTGACTGTAAAATTTGTGACAATTTGGCAGCAATGTCAACAGGGGTTGCATCGTTTTGCTGATCTGCAGGCGCGCCTCCTGTTGACCTTGCTCTATCTCATCTTTGTCGCGCCGGTTGGTTTTTTCTGGCGTCTGGCTGAAGATCCGCTGGTTGTGCGACGCACCAAAGCAGCAAGTTATTGGCGGGCGCGTCCTGCTCTCGCCACCGACCTACGCCGAGCAAAACGCCAGGGATAGTGCACCTTTATGTACATTTTGGGCATCTCCTGTTTTTATCACGACGCGGCGGCGGCGTTACTGCACAATGGTCGGCTGGTGGCAGCGGCAGAAGAAGAACGTTTCTCACGGATTAAGCATGACGCCGGCTTTCCCCAACAGGCTATTAACTTTTGTCTGCGCACCGCCGGCATTACGCCCCAGGCGCTCGACTATGTGGTCTTCTATGAGCAGCCTTTGCCCAAATTTGAACGCATTCTCCATTCCGTCTTAGCCACGGCGCCACGGAGCGCTGGGCTCTTTCGCGAAGCAATGGCGACCTGGTTTAGCGAGAAGCTCTGGCTGAAGAGCGAGTTAGTGCGCCGGCTCAAGCTTCCCGCGACGAAAGTGCTCTTTGTCGAACATCATTTGGCGCACGCGGCCAGCGCGTTTTTCTGCTCACCTTTCCCGGAAGCTGCGATTTTAACGGTTGATGGCGTCGGCGAATGGACTACGACGGCATTCGGTCACGCCACCGCCCAATGGCAGCAGAACGATGCCCCCAATCAGATTACCCTCACCCACGAATTGCGTTTTCCCCATTCGTTGGGCTTGCTCTATTCTGCCTTTACAGCCTGGCTTGGTTTTCAGGTAAACAATGGTGAATATAAGGTCATGGGCATGGCGCCCTATGGCGAACCCCGCTATGTGGACAAGGTGCGCCGATTAATTGATGTCGCGACGGATGGATCCTTTGTACTGGACATGCACTACTTCAGCTTTCACCATTCAACCAGCCGAACCTTTAACCAGCGCTTTGTCGATCTCTTTGGCCCGCCGCGCGATACCAAGCTCGAATTCGTCACTGACCGCACCGATCCCGATCAACGCTTAGGCGGCAACCGTGCGCTGCGGGAACAGAATCAGTATTACGCCGATGTCGCCGCCTCGATCCAGGTGGTGACCGAAGAGACACTCTTACAGATGGTGCGCTACCTTCACACCGTTACCGGCAGTGACTATCTGTGCATGGCCGGCGGCGTTGCGCTCAATAGCGTCGCCAATGGCCGCATCGCCCGGGAGGGGCCCTTTCGCCAGCTCTATATCCAGCCGGCCGCCGGTGATAGTGGCGGCGCACTCGGCGCAGCGCTCTATGCCTATCATGTATTGCTCAACCAGCCGCGCGTCGAGACGATGGAACATGCATATTGGGGCGCGGCGTATAGTCCGGGGCAGATTGCTGACTTTTTGCGCAGCCAAGGCTTACCTTATCATGAATTGGCCGATGACCAACTGCTGGATCAGGCGGTCGAGGCCCTTACCCAGGAGCAGGTCATTGGATGGTTTCAAGGACGCTTTGAATGGGGGCCGCGCGCCCTGGGCAATCGCAGCATTTTGGCGGACCCGCGTCACAATGCGATGAAAGAGATCGTCAACACCAAAATCAAATTCCGCGAACCCTTTCGCCCCTTTGCACCGGCGGTGATTGAAACGTGTGCACAGGATTACTTTACCACGCCCAACCTGGCAGATAACTACCTGGCGCGCTATATGTTGTTGGTCAGTCCGGTGGTGGAAGCTAAGCAGGCGGCGACCCAGGCGACAACCCACATTGGCGGCACCGGTCGTCTACAGACTGTGCGGCGTGCCTGGAATCCGCGCTATCATGATCTGATTCAGCGCTTTGGCGCGGCGACGGGAGTTCCGGTGCTGCTCAATACCTCCTTTAATTTACGCGGCGAGCCGATTGTCAACACACCTGAAAATGCCTTTAACACCTTCGTCGGCAGTGATATTGATCTACTGGTGCTGGGCAATTTTGTCCTACGTAAAGAAGAGCTGGGGGGGCGCTGGGATCCAGCCTACAAGGGCGCCGTCGGTGAATAAGGGCTGAACCCTGGCGAACTTTAGAGACATGGGTGGAAAATCACCAATCCACCAATCACCAGTCACCACTTTAGGGTTTTGCGTAAATTTTGCCTGTAATTTGACAAGCCCCCTAAACATGTTATACTCCTTCTATTGTAAACCCCTCACTTGCACAAGATGGCGCAGCCTTTCTATTCTGGGGTGTTGGCGCTAGCTTGAATTCACTGGCAGAAACTGAATGGAAGCTTTATTAGATTATCCTCTGGTATGCTTTCGGATGGTGCGAGCAGCGACTTTGCGCTGGATAAGCAGGCTGTATCTATTACTTCTCTGGACACTAGGCTTGGTGCTCTTACTTTGCATAAGCAGCACCGTTTTTCAAGCAAATAAGAGCGTCGTTGCCCACGCGACACCATTGAGCAGCCAACCGGACTTACCGCCAGGGTTTGCGGTGATCACGGTAACATCCAAGCTGCATCTGCCGACCGATATGCTCTTTTTACCCTCCGGTGACATCTTTGTGCTGGAAAAAGGCACGGGCGCCGGTACCAATGGCCGCTCCGCTGTGCGCCTTGTGCGCAATGGAATGTTGGCCGAACAGCCCGTACTCACCCTCTCGACCACGATTACTGGCGAAGCCGGTCTGACTGGAGTTGTGTTAGATCCAAACTTTCCCAACAACCACTACTTTTATCTCTGGTACACCGTGGGCGAGGCCGCCAAAAACTGGCGCGGCGAACTCGTCAATCGACTATCGCGCTTTGTCTATGATGAGCAGCATGGCACGGCAGATAGCAACAGCGAAGTGATTTTGCTGGAAGACCAACCCTGGGGCTATCACCATCACGGCGGCGCGCTTATGTTTGGCGCGGATGGCTATCTCTATGTGGGGCTAGGTGACCGCGAATTGGCCAATATACCACAAAATCTGGGTATGCTGAATGGCAAAGTGCTGCGTATCCAGCCAACTGCCATGGGGTATGCGATTCCGCCGGATAATCCCTGGGTCGATGTAGAAGGGGTGCGCGCCGAAATCTATAGTTATGGGCTACGTAATCCCTTTCGCATAACCCGTCGTCAGCAAGACCAGAAGTTGTTCATGTTGGATGTGGGCGAGTTGGCCTGGGAAGAAATTAATGAGGTGCTTCCGGGCGCCAACTATGGGTGGGATCTGCGCGAAGGCCCCTGTCCGAAGGGCGAATTTCAACCCTGCCCAGCTGCGCCGCCTGGCTATACTGACCCAGTTGTCTACTACCCCCATGCCAATGATCTCAATCCGCTAACGGCCATCTCTGCCCTTGCCTTTTATGAAGGCAGCGGCTATCCAGCAGAATATCACAACCAACTTTTCTTTGCCGATTTTGGCCTGCGCCAGATTCAGTGGGTGGCTACAGGCAATGATGGTTTTGTGCTTACGCCCTTTGCCGCCAATACAGGTATGGTGGTCGATATGGAATATTTCAAGGAACATCTCTACTATCTGGTCTTTGACCGGGGTGAGATCAATATGATTACCTATGCCGAAGCGCCTAATCAAGCGCCAACGGCACAGCTTACAGCCGATACAGTGTTAGGCGCGGCCCCGCTGACAGTGCACTTTTCGGCTGCGGAGTCGCAAGATCCTGATGATGCCATTCTGCAATACCGGTGGGACTGGGGCGATGGTACGCCGACCCTGCTCACCCAAAGCACTGTTGTGTCCCATACCTATACAACAGATGGCGCCTATACAGCCCGTTTGCAGGTGACAGATATCCGAGGGGCAGCGTCGGACGCGGTGTCACAGCTGATCAATGTCTTTTCCGGCGAATTGCCGAGGATTCAACTAGAGAACCTGACCGACCCGAATCGCCCACAATTTCATATGGGCGACAAGTGGCGCTATCAAGTGGTACGCGCCAGTGGCCTGGCTGGGCTTGATCCAAATGCACCGTATCTGTGGTCTATCTCTCTGTATCATGATCAACATAAACAACCACTTCTGAGTTCATTTGCTGCCGATGGCATCTTTGAAATTAGCCGGAAAGAGTATCAGAGCGAATGGAATCTTCACTATCACTTTGAACTGACTATGACAACCGCGCAAGGTCAACGCCTGACCTTTGCTCAGACGTTAGAGCCGGAGGTTGTCCAACTTCAGGTGGATGCGAAGCCCATACCGGTGATGATCCAAAGTAACAGTGTGGTAACGACGACTGCTTATTCAATCAAAAGCGTAATAGGCGCCATTCTTACCCTAGACGCACCACCTGTGATTTTGGATGGTGACACGATGGGCAACTTTGACTATTGGTATATCTATAGTGATGGTTGGCCGGTTCAAGCCACACACGACGGTGAGATCATTCGTGAGCCCACTCTTGTCTTCACAGCCCCGAATGTCCATACAGAGTATATCGCTTTTTATAGCTATGCCGGTCCTGCTGTAAAATTGTGGTTGCCCCTCATTGCACTACAGTAGTAATGTTGTACACTGGTACGGTTTTGATCTTCGCATGGTAGCAGGTTGGTAACTGTTGTAATAGTAGATTCCATCAATAGCAAAATAATTTCTAATGGAGATCGTAAATTGGCTGACTATGCTGTTGAATTACGCAATGTATCTAAGCAGTTTTCCGGGCCTTCCGGCGAAGTAGTCACTGCGGTCGATGATGTGTCGATCCAGATTCATGATGGGGAGTTCTTTGCGCTTTTGGGGCCCAGCGGCTGTGGCAAAACCACCACACTGCGCATGATTGCAGGATTGGAGTTGCCCACAGCCGGCAGTATTTTAATCCATGGCCAGGAGATGGCCAACGAGCCAGCCTTTCGCCGTCCGGTCAATACAGTCTTCCAACGCTATGCCCTCTTCCCCCATATGAATGTATGGAACAATGTCGCCTTTGGCCTGCGCATGCGTAAGATCGGCAAAGCGGAGACCAAACAGCGGGTGGAAGAGGCGCTCACTTTGGTAAAGCTGGAGAAGATGGGGGGGCGACGCCCAGATCAACTCTCCGGTGGCCAACAACAGCGGGTCGCCCTGGCGCGCGCGTTGGTCAACCATCCCGAAGTGTTGCTATTGGATGAGCCATTGGCGGCGCTCGATCTCAAATTGCGCCAGGCTATGCGCGAAGAGCTAAAGCGGATCCAGAAACAGGTGGGGATTACCTTTATCTTTGTCACCCATGATCAGGAAGAGGCACTCACCATGGCGGATCGCATTGCTGTGATGAATGAAGGGGTTGTACTGCAAGTCGATAAACCGTACAACATCTATGAAGATCCGACGACCCGCTTTGTCGCCGATTTCATTGGTGAGACAAATTTTCTCAACGGTGTGGTGGCTAACGGCGAGGGAGGGCTGACCCAGGTGCGGCTGGCCAATGGCCAAATAAGCAGCGTGGATTGTGACCAAACGCCGGCAGCAGGCGCCCATGTCACGGTGGCGATCCGTCCCGAAAAGATCACCATCGGCGGGGGAGACGCCCCGGATGCGCTGCCCAACGCCTACAGCGGTAGCGTAGAAGAGATTGTCTACATTGGCACAGACACCTATTACCATGTACGGCTACCGGGTGAAATCCTGATTGTTGCCCGCCAACAAAATCAAGATTACACTGGGAAAGCAACGATGTTACAAGAAGGTGACCGCGCCTATGTAACCTGGCAGGCGCGCAATGCCAGTCTGCTTACGGAGTAAGAGATTATGACCACAACTTCTTCATCACTCTCAACCACCGCGACGCCTGCTGTTTCCACCCTGGCGCGCCGCCGACAGTGGCAGATCTGGACACTGATCGGGCCCTCTACGCTCTATCTGCTGCTCTTTTTTGTGATACCCCTGGGCATTGTCTTTGTCTACAGCTTTCTAAAGCGTGGCGCCTATGGTCAGCTACTCTGGGAATTTAACCTACAAAACTATGTGCGGGTGATCGACCCGCTCTATCTGGGCATCTTATGGAACAGCTTGCTGATTGCCCTGGGCAATACGGTGATCTGCCTCTTGGTCGCCTACCCCTTTGCCTACTATATTGCCCGGCTGGAAAATGTGCGGACCCGCAATTTGCTCCTAATCTTTATTATGATCCCGTTTTGGACCAATTTCCTGATCCGCACCTATGCCTGGCGTGTCATCCTCAGCAATGAAGGGCCGATCAATGCCTTTTTGATCAATATTGGGCTGATTCACGATCCACTACCGATGCTCTTTACCCCCTTTGCCGTTATTGTTGGGTTGGTCTATGGTTACCTGCCTTTTATGGTTCTGCCCCTCTATGCCGCCATCGACAGGGTTGACTTCAGTCTGCTGGAGGCAGCCAATGACCTCTATGCCAGCGGTTGGCAAGCCTTTCGCCAGGTGCTCTTGCCCCTAAGCATGCCGGGTGTGATTGCCGGCAGCATCCTGGTCTTTATTCCCAGTCTGGGCGCCTTTGTCACGCCAGATTTGCTGGGCGGGGCCAAGACGGTGATGATCGGCAATTTGATCCAGGGGCAATTTCTCACCTCGCGGGATTGGCCCTTTGGTTCGGCTTTTAGTGTGTTGTTGATGGTGGCAGTCTTGGGCGCCACCTTGATCTACTTCCGCAAGGGAGGAAGAACCTTATGACCACCACCGCGCTTCCGACTACGGCGAAATCGCGGCCCGTGCTTGTGGCCAATCAGCGCCGCCGCACCTTGACCGAACGACTTTTATCCGCCAATGCCTGGCTGGTTTTTATCTTTTTTTATGTACCGATCGCGGTGTTGATTCTGTTCAGCTTTAACAGCAACCGCTATGTTAGCCAGTGGGAAGGCTTTAGTCTGGAATGGTATGCCAAGCTCTTGCAGAATGACGCGATTGGATTGGCGCTCTACAACAGCATGGTGGTGGCCGGTGTCAGCACCGTCATCAGCACAGTGATGGGCACCTTGGTGGCAGTGGGCATGGAACGCTTTGACTTCCGCGGCAAGGTGAGCCTGGACAGTGTGCTCTATCTCCCCATTATCATTCCCGATATTGCAATGGCGGTCATGCTCTTGCTCTTCTTTGTCCAGGCCGCCAATTTCCTGGGCTTGTTCGGCATTCGCTTTTCGTTGGGCTTGACCACGATCATTCTGGCCCATGTCGCCTTTAATATCAGCTATGTGGCCGTTGTCGTGCGGGCGCGGTTGGCCGGTTTTGACAAAGCACTGGAGGAAGCCTCTGCCGATCTCTATGCCAATGAATGGGATACCTTTCGCTATGTGACCCTGCCGCTGATTATGCCCGGCATTATGGGGGGAGCCCTCATGGCCTTTACGCTTAGCCTGGATGATTTTGTGGTCACCTTTTTTACCAGCGGCCCCGGCAGCACAACCCTGCCGCTCCACATCTACTCCATGGTAAAGACCGGCATTACCCCGGAGATTAATGCCCTGAGCACGTTGATGTTATTCGCCTCTATTGTATTAGTGCTGGCCTCGCTAGCCTTGCAGCGACGTTAGTTACTATCTTTATTCGTAACTACTCAGCCTGACTGCTCTCAGCCAGTCCATGACTGGCGCCGGTCACGGACCGGCTAGGAGCGGGCTGAGTAGTTACCTTTATTCTTCAGAAAAGGAGTTACAGAGCAATGCAACGATTCCTATTGACCCTTGGCCTACTTTTGACGTTGGTCTTTAGCGCCTGCGCTGGTGCGGTTTCCCCGGCTGCGCCGGCCAGTGATAGTGGTGGATCTTCCAGTGCTGCTGACGCGGCCCCCAGCGACAGTGGCCGTTGTGGCGACAAGAGCAAGTTGAGCAAGTCGGTTAGCTTTTATAACTGGACTGACTATATTGACCCCGATGTCCTCAGCCAATTTGAAACAGAATGTGGCGTTGATGTGGTCTACGACACCTACTCCAGCAATGAGGATCTGCTGGCCAAAATGCAGGCGGGCGCGACGGGCTATGATCTGATTGTGCCCAGCGATTATATGGTAAGCATCATGATCCAACTCAACATGTTGCATGAACTGGATCATGCCAACATCCCCAATCTGAGCAACATCTACCCCCGCTTTGCCGAGGCGCCCTATGATCCGGGGAATGTCTATACCGCGCCCTATCAGTGGGGCACAACCGGCATTGGTTATAATTTGGAGGCAACCGGTGAAGTGCCGGACAGTTGGGATTGGATCTTTGATCCAGAGAAGGCAGTGCAGTTTAAGGGCAAGATGTCGCTGTTAAATGACCAGCGTGAGGTGATTGGTGCGGCGCTTAAGTATTTGGGCCATAGCATGAACAGTGTGGACCCGGACGAACTTGAAGCGGCGAAACAGGTCATTCTCGCGATTAAACCCTATGTCGCCACCTTTGACAGCGATTCTTTTGGTCAACTGTTGGTCAGCGGCGACGTGGTCATCGGCCATGGCTGGAGCGGCGGCTATTTCAAAGACATCTATGCCAGCAACAATGACAATCTAGGCTATGTAATCCCTCAGGAAGGAGGGGTCATCTGGACTGACAATCTGGCGATTCCGGCCACTGCCCCCAATCCCTATACGGCCGAAGTGCTGATCAATTACCTGCTCGACCCAGAGATCGGCGCCATGATCTCCAACTACAATTACTATGCCAGTCCGAATCAAGCGTCCGAACCGCTGCTTAACGAAGAAATCACAAGTGATCGCGGCATTTACCCTTCGGAAGAGACACTGGCCAAAATGGAGTTTCTCCGCGAGCTAGGCGAAGGGACCTTACTCTGGGATCGGATCTGGACTGAGATTAAATCGGAATAACCGCCTCGCAAAGGTGGGTTGCTCATCATGGTGTATATCTAGCTGTAACAAAAACTGCCCGGCACTTGCTAAGTGCCGGGCAGTTTCAAGTAATTATTCTCTGATTTGGAAGTAATCGCAGTAGCTTAGTAGGTCACCTGTAGGTCTTGCTGCTGCCCTACATAGGAAGCGACCTGACCGAGCACCTCATCGCCTTCTTGCAACGTCTCGGCGTGGACCACTGTCCACTCACCCTGGCTCTCCAGCGTAGTGACAACCGCCGGGACAAAGCCTTCGCCGTGTGCCACCTGGACAACCGTCTGGCCATCAACCTGCTGGAGCGCCGTGGTCGGCACTAGCCAGCGCTGCGGGTCATTACTTTGGGTGGCAAAGGTCGCCACCGCATTCATGCCAGGCCGCACGCCGTTGAGGTCGGGGTCGCTCAGTCGGATAGTGACCGGGTAGTTGACGACATCCTTATCCGACTTATTAATCGGGTCAATCTGTTCCACAATGCCGCTAAAGGTGCGGTCACGAATGGCATCAATCTTGATGGTGGCGGCTTGGCCCACCGTCAGTTGGGGCACATCCACCTCTGCCACTTTCACCGTCAGTTGGAGTTGGCGAATGTCGGCCAGGGTAACCACCTCTTTACCCACAGTGCCGCGCTCGCCGGCGGAGACATTGACTTCCAACACTGCACCTGTGATGGGCGCTACGACCTGGGCTGCCGCCAACTTGGTGCGCGCCTCTTCCAGATCCAGTTGCGCCTTGGTCACTTTGGCCTCGGCCGCCTGGAGGTCGGCGCCGGCGGGACCGGCCTGCAATTTGGCCAACTTCTGTTCCGCATCTTGCACTTTGGCCAGGGCTTCCGCCACATCCGCGGCTGCCGGCTTCTGCTTCAGCAATTCCAGGTCACTTTGCGCACGTTGCAAGTCACTCTTCGCTTCCTGAATCGAAGCCGACGAGGAAGGCTTGTTGACCCGGTCTAACTTGGCCTGGGCTCGTTCAAAGTCCACTGTCGCTTTATAGAGTTCAGCCGACTCAGAGGTCATGCCAATGTCATTGCGCCATTTCACTTTGTCGTAGCTGCGCTGTGCTTCTTGGCGGGCAATGTCAGCCTTTTCTAGCTCAGCTTTGGCTTCGTCAATTTCAGCGCTGCTGGGCGGTGCAAAGAGGTCATTGTATTTGGCCTGGGCAGCCGTGACCTTGCTCGTTGCGGCGGCCAACTCTTCGGGAGTGGCGCCAGCTTGCACCTTGGTCAGATTTTCCTGCGCCGCGGCCAGATTGGCTTTGGCCACAGCAATCTCACCAGGGTCGCCGCCCTGCTCCAACTTGGCCAATTCGGCCTGGGCCGTTTGCAGATCGACCTCAGCACGGGTGACGGCACGGCTCAAGATGGTGGTGTCGAGCGCCAGCAACAGATCGCCGGCCTTGACCCAATCGCCAACCTTCACGGCAACCTGGCTAATGGTGCCTTCAATCTCCAACACAACCTGGCGTTTGCTCATCAGTTCGACGGAGCCGGCGGCCGAAAGGGCGTCAATGGCGGTGCGTGGAGAACGAATGCGCACCGTTTGGCTCTGTACCGTGCCAGAATTCGGTGCTACCGGTCGGGTCACTTCGGTATCGTAGCGGGGCATTACTTCGGATGCCGAAAGGTTGGGACCGCCACTCCATAACAATCCAATGTCGATGGCGCTTAAGATCACAAGGATAATCATAAAAATACGACGGTTGCTCACGGTAGTCTCCTTATTGAGTTAGGTTGAATGATTGCTAAGGCTACGCTGAATCTTGCGTGTTGCGTGAAACGCTTGTCAGGACGGCGCTCTGGTTGTGCAACTGTTTGCAGATGCATACTACGCAGCAGCACATAAGTACATTTTTCACTCCTGAAAAAGTGTTATTTTATGGCGCTGCTTGGTATAACCTTCAAATTCAACACAGAATCTTTGTTTTGTTACAACAAGGATACCCGATCAGAGAGAAGAAAATAAGCACTACTTTCTATCACTTTCCCGCATTTTCTCTATCAATCCCTATACAGAAATGACAGGATGACAAGATGACAAGAGATCCTGTCATCTTGTCATCCTGTCATCTTGTCATCTTGTCATCCTGTCATCTTGTCATCTTGTCATCCTGTCATCCTGTCACCCTACTCATAGCGCAGCGCATCGATCGGGTCGAGACGGGTGGCGCGAATAGCCGGATAGAGGCCAAAGACAAAGCCGCAGATGAGCCCAACCCCTAGTGCCAGCAGGATAGATACCACTTCCAGCACCACATTGAATGGAAAATCGGGAATGCTGTTGATCACCCCGCTCACCGCGTAGCTCAGACCGATGCCCATGAGACTGCCCATGGCACACAAGACCAGCGCTTCAATCAAGAATTGGAGCAGGATGTCCTGATCTTGGGCGCCCAACGCTTTGCGCAGACCGATTTCGCTGGTGCGCTCGGTGACAGAGACCAACATAATGTTCATAATGCCAATGCCGCCAACCAACAGACTTACGGTGCCGATGCTAGTCAAGAGCACGGTGAGAATCTTGCTGACGCTGCCGGCAATTTCCAAGAGCCGCGCCTGATTCAATATGTTAAAGTCATTTTTCTGGTCCGCCTGCAGGTCGTGGCGCAGGCGCAGGGTCTGTTCCACTTGGGTTTCGGCATACTTGAGCAGATCCCGACTCTTGACCTGGACCATGATTTCCGAGATGCGATATTCGCCGCGATAGCGGGTGGCATTGAAGAGCCGGTTCTGGGCCACATCCAGCGGGACATAGACGGGGCGGAAATAGGCTTCACTTTCATCGCCGCTGCTTTTGCTCAACACGCCAATGACCGCAAAGGGCTCGTTGTTGATACGCACGCTCTGGCCGAGGGGGTCACTGCCCTTAAAGAGTTCACGGGCAGCAATCGAGGAGAGCACAATCACTCGCTGTTGCGCCGCTTCTTCCTCTGCTGTAAAAAATCTCCCCCGTTCCACCGTAAAGTTACGCACCGTGGCATAGGTGACAGTGGCGCCGGTCACCTGGCTCTCTATGGTCGTGTCACCATTGACGATCCGCAAAAAGTTAGAGTTGGCAGAGGCGACGGCAATAATCTCTGGGTGTAACTGTGGGTCACCCAAGGCGCGTGCATCCCCCGAAGTGAGTGAACTGCTGCCGCTAATATCCTGGGTATTGGGAGAAATGACCAGTGTATTTAACCCTTGCCCCTCAATGGTCTGGTTGACCCGCAGCGCCGCGCCACGGCCAATACCAATGGTGGTCAACACCGAAGCCACACCGATGATTAAGCCCAACATGGTCAGCAGCGAACGTAGCTTGTTCGCCATAATGCTTTCCCATGCCACATTGGAATACCGTACCGCTTTCATTGTTCACTCCTTGGCTGTGCGAGGGGGATGACAAGATGACAAGATGACAGGATGACAAGATGACAAGATAGCCAATCGACCTCTGGGCTACCCGGTTACCCGGCCCCTCATTGATATTCGTCTTTTACAATATTGCCGTCGCTCAACATGACAATGCGTTGGGCGCGTTTGGCCACCTTCATATCATGGGTGACCACGATCAGCGTTAACCCCTGGTCGTGAAGTTGCTGAAAGATACGCAACACATCTTCACCCGTTTTGGAATCCAAAGCGCCGGTCGGCTCATCGGCCAGCAGCAGGCTAGGACGGTTGACCAATGCTCGGGCGATTGCCACCCGTTGTTGCTGCCCGCCGGAAAGTTCATCAGGCCGGTGGTGGGCTCGTTCACCCAATCCCACCCGTGTCAACGCTTCCTGCGCCATCTGGGCGGAGGTGCGGGCCGGCAGACCAGCATAGAAGAGGGGCAGTTCGACCTGGCGCTGGGCAGAGGTGCGCGGCAGGAGATGGAAACGTTGGAAGATAAAGCCAATCTGCCGGTTGCGCACTGTGGCCAGTTGCGCCTTCCCCATCTGGCTGACTTCCTCCCCACAGAGGCGATAATGGCCATTGGTGGGACGGTCCAGTAGACCGATCATGTTCATCAAGGTGCTCTTGCCGGAACCGCTGGCGCCGATAATGGCGACGTACTCGCCTTGGCGAATGGTCAGGGAGACACCGCGCAGGGCATGAACTGCGGTGTTGCCCATTTGATAGGTCTTGGTCATCTGTTCAATCTCAATCACCGCAGGGGCGGGGCGCCGGTGCATCGCCTGGTTGGTCATTCTGCTGCTCATAATACTCTGCCTTCTGTGATTAGCTTATTAATCTTAATAAACATTGATCGCTTGCTGAAACTTCCTATTTGCACACTTCATCAATATTGCAGGTGCGCGACCAATTGAACAGGTTGTTCTGCAATTCGCCGGCTGCTCCTGCGCCGATCATGGTGTGATCGACCTTGCCGTCGGGGTTGATAAAATAGGTGAAGGGGATGCCCTGGACTTTGTAGTCGGCGGTAATCGTGCCCGCTTCATCGACAACGACTGGGAAGGTCAAGCCCGCCTCTTGCACAAAATTTTGTACATGGTCGGTTGGAACTTTGCTGACCACGGTGATCAAGGTCACGGTCCGCTGCGGGTCGGCGGCAATCGTCTGGAGGGTGGGCAACTCTTCGCGACATGCCTCACAATCGGGTGACCAGAAGGTCAACATGACCGGCTGGCCCTGGTAGTCGGACAGTTGCACCAAATTGCCTTGCAGATCCGTCCGGCTAAAGTTGGGAGCAGGCTCACCCGCGGCTAAGCCGTCAAGGGCGATGCCGCCCAACAAAATCGTTGTGATGACCAGCAGGATTAGCACGCCGGTAATGGCAATGCCGACCCGGATGAAGAGACGCCGTTTAGGGCTATAGCCGGTTGTCGACGCTGAATTCTCAAGGGTTAAGGCCGGATTGATGGCGACTGTGCGCTTGTTCGAGTTTACGTTCAACATGGTTTTTTCTCCTATTGTGTGATGTTATTCGCCTGGTGTCGTTAGCGTGGTGGCGGTAGCCCAGGGTCAATGGCTACGCTGTCAAACCACAAATCAAAGATAGTTTTATTGTAACGAAACGCGCATGAGAAATATAGGGAATTTTCTGAAAATATGATGGCAAATGCTATTGATTTGGGATAGGATTGATAGAAAGCGGGCGTGTGGTGGGTGGCGAGTGGCTGTTAGCTGCTGGCTGTTGGCGGGTGCTGATTCGTAAAATTTGTTCTGTTGGCAAAGAATTTTTGGTATGAAACAGTCAGGCTATGCCGGCGTGCCGGAGGCAGACCAAGGAATGGCTGGTCTGTCTCCGGCACGCCGGCTGAACGATTTAGATGCCTACCAAAAAGAGAATGCCGGTGGTAAAGATCATGGCGCCGGCCACGCGGAGCAGAACCAACCGCTGACGACCACGGGTCATGATTTCGCCTAGCCACACACCCACCAGATGAATTAAGGTGGAGGCCACCACAAAGCCCAGGACAAAGTGGGACGGCTGCAACATCTCTGGGATCTCTGCGCCGTGGGCGTGGCCGTGGAAGAACCCAAAGAGGGCAATGATGGACATGGTCATCGCAACGGAGAGCCGTTTGTCCGCCACAATCGCACCGCCCAGCGCCAAGACAGAGGCGGCAATGGCCAACTCGGTAAAGGGCAGCGGCATGCCCATAATGCCCAACAAGCTGCCAACGGTCATCGCGCTGACAAAGGTGGCCGGTACTTGCCAGATGGCCCGTCCGCCCAGTTGTGAGCTGAGCACACCGACACAGATCATGGCCAGTAGATGGTCAAGCCCCAGAATAGGATGAATAAAGCCAAAGAGAAAGGCGGCCAAGGCGGATGAGGCGTGAAAGCCGTCGTGAGCAAAGGCCAGTTGGGGCATCAGTGCGCCACTGAGCGCAAGGGTGGCAATGATTACTTTTTTCATGAGAGTCTCCTTGATTGGGTGATTTGTAATTTCACTATGCCTGTGATTCAGCGTTGATGACGGTTGCTTTGGATAGCTGCTCTGTCTGCGCTTTGGCACGCCGCAGATTCCAGAGTTGCACCACTGTGCTCTTGAGCGAGAAAACCAGGGCCAACAACATGGAGGTTGGCACAAAGAGGTTACTTAGGGCACCGAAGATCGCCCCATAATCACTCTGGCTGCCGGCTGTCCACAACGTGGCCAGAGCATCCCGCCACAACAGCGGATAGGTGGTCACGGCCTGAAAGAGCAGTGGCGCCATCAGAAGGATCATCATCGGCCAGAGCAGCGCTGAGAGCAGCACATAGACCAGTACGACGCCCCGGACTGTACGTGACCACTGGGCAAATGGTGTGGCGGTTGGCGCGGTGCGACGCAAGCGTAGCCACCATTGCACTCGAACAAAGAACGTGCGCACGGCTTCCCAGGTGCGGGTATGCAAATTGGGCACGCCGGCCAGATCAGAGAGCAGCCAGTAGCCATCCAGCTTCATAAAGGGCTCCAAGTTGCCCAACAACAACAGATCAATACTGACAACCAGCAGTAAAAAGGTCAGATCTTGGGTAAAGAGATAGAGCGCCAAACAGACTGGCACGACGAGCGCTTGTAAATAGACACCCCCAATGTCAACCACGGCGCGCTGCTGGCGGGTCAGACGCCAGGCCGCGGTTACATCCACATACGGTACGGGCATAAAGAAGTAGAGACCAATACCGAGCGGACCATGGGTGCAATTCCAGCGTCGGCAGGCCGCCAGATGGCCCAGTTCATGGAGGGCAATGCTGATCAGCGTAACGCCAAGATATAACGGGAACGAAATTTGGGACAGATCCACGTCGGGCGGAAAGCCCAAGATCCGATAGGCCCAGATATGCGCGCTGACAATGAGCAGGGTGAGCAGCAGCGCCACCGGGCGCTGAAAGCAGAACTGAAGCGCATTGACCACCGGCGCCAGCTGCTCTGGCGACAGAATATCGCGCCGGTATTGGAAGCCCAGCAGCGCCGGTGCAATCGCTGGTGGTGTGGTCGGCGCAACGGGCTGTCCCTGCTCCACAATAATGCCCTGTTCAGCCAGGCGCACACCAATCTGTTGCAGTTCATCCAGCGTGACGCTTTGCCCTGTACGCTGTTGAAACGCACTTGCCAGTGCCGTCAATGGCGTGGGAACGCGCAGGATATCCAGCAGATGATATAGTTTTTCGTTAATCTGAAAGTGACGTCCATCTTGCAATTCGACGCGGTAACTTTTGGCATAGGTGGCGCTGTCGAATTCAATGATCTGTAGATCAGGGCGTAGCTCTAGTTGGGCGGTAAGACTAAATGCCATCATGTTTCTCCTTTGCGTGTGCTTTCTGTTAAGTTCTGTTGACATTTACTGCCCAAGGGGCTCCCAGGCCACGAGTAGCATTGCCTATACCAACTTATCCTACCAGCAGTGGCCTGTGAAATGTCAACGATTCCTAGTTTACAAGGGAAAGCAGTCATAGATTTCTAACGCCAAGTATACCCAAGTGTAAATGCCCAATCGAGGGCTGCTTTCTGTCAAAAGTCCGCCTTTTGCTAAAGAATTGGACATTTTCCGATAGAGAGGACCAGCCGGTTTATGAACCATGTCATAGCTATTCAGCCGACGTGTCGGGGACAGACCAAACACGATTGCTTTGACCAACCATCCAACGGTCTGTCCCCGGCACGTCGGCGTAGCCTGAATTGTTGCGCCATGCCAAGGTAACAACAAAAGAGGGAGCTGTTTTATACAGCTCCCTCTTTTGTGGGATTATCGATTGGTTGTGAAAGTTTGATCTGCCGCTCAGGGGAGGGCGGCAGATCGGCCTGTAAGCTAGCGGAGGTTGGGCTATTCTATTACCTAACCTCATAGCGCTTAGTTGCAGTACCAGCTAAAGTATGGGCGATAGGTATAGAGAATGCAACCGAAGAACGGGATGCGGACGAGACAGACCTTAGCCCAGCGCAGGTGCCAACCACAGTGCATTTCCAAACGGCTTTCGAGTTGCTCCAGGGCGAATTCATTCTTGCTTGTCATGATGGTGCTCCTTTTGATGAATAGATGTGAGTGAGTGTAACGATTGTTGTACTTGACAGTGTTGTTTGGGTGAAAACGGCAGTCGTGCTAATACGAACCGCCGTTTTCAGCACAACCTTAGCTTAGTGGCAGTACCAACTAATGGACGGGCGATAGGTGTAGACAACGCAGCCGAAGAACGGGATACGGACGAGACAGATCTTGGTCCAGCGCAGGTGCCAGCCACAGTGCATTTCCAAACGGCTTTCGAGTTGCTCCAGGGCGAATTCATTCTTGCTTGTCATGGTAGGGTTCCTTTCCTAGAAAATGTGGTATGTTCGAGACGTTGGTGCGTATAAACAGTTGACTAACAAGTGAGTGTGGGAGATAACCACTGCTGTTGCTTGTTTTGTTCGCTTGTTTATGTCCGCTGTTATGGCACTATTGTAGCGGGAGAGGAGTGGGAAAACTATGGGGAATTTCTGAGGATTGGGCCAATCTATCTATTAATTGTAATAGAGTTTGATAGATTACAACAGGCCCGGCATCGTCGACGATGCCGGGCCTGTTGCTGCTCAAGTTATTGAAATGGGTGTATTCACCGTTTGATTACGCGGTTGCTTCACCAATCAGCAGCGGCTGTGTGCGGGCTAACTGACCAAAGAGGTGATATTGGAAGAGCATAGTCACAAAGATGCTCAGCGGAATGGTGGCTAATAGCCCCACCCCACAGAGCAAAATACCGACTATGATCGCCACCACGCCGATGGCAAAGCTGCCGATGGCTGTCACAATGACAGCAAGCAGGGTTTGACTCAGATTTTGTTGTGTCCAACGCCAAATTTCGGTTAGCTCTAACCCGCTACGAATCTCTTCGTCTTTGGCAAAGGCAATGGTGAAACCCGGTGTCAGCAGTGCCACGATCAGGCCATAGATGACAGTGAGGCAGACGCCGCAGAAGATAATGACGCCACCGACAAACTCGCCTGAATTGCCACCACTGTCGCTGAGCGCAATGCCAATCCCTAACGGTACAATCACCACAAAGATCGGCAGCGACCAAACTAAGCTGACAACAGCCAGCTTTAATCCACGGATCAGATCGTCACCCCATTGATTCCACTCGGGCAGCGGTTGCGCCGCCCCATCACGTACATTTTGTAGGAGCCGCAGGGCATAGCCGGTGATCATAAAGAAGCCGAGAATTCCCACCAAAACCGATGACAACAGGGTGCTCACAGCCAAAACGCCGACACCAATGGCCACCTTCTCACCCCAATGCTCATCTTCCGTAATAAAGGTAAATGCTTTTGCAATATCCATAAAAACCTCCTGGGAGTTTAAGTTATTCTGCGGATTAATACGCAAAAGCGCGGCGAGAGTTGCAGAATGGCTGATGGCTGGTGGCTGGTGGCTGATGACTGGTGGGAATCTATTGTTGCGCCAAAGATTTATCCTTGCAGCTCGCGCAGATGTTGGGCGACTAGTTGGGCGGCGGCGTTTTGCCAGTTGTAGAGGGTGCGTTCGGGCACCTGGCTCTGTAACCAGACGAGCGCCTGCTGGCCGGCCACATCCAGATCATCATGGGTGGCGCGCCGGCTATAGGGGCGTAGGCCGACGACATAAGGAAAGTGGAGTGCGTTATAATGCCGCCAGCCATCACTGCTGTCAAAGGCCAGGTCACCGGGTGGCTTGAGCCGTTGGATCGCTTCGGTGAGCACCTCCTTGAGCATGGCGGCGCGGGTCAGGGTGTCATCGGGCTGCTGGGCGGCGACTAGGCGGGCGTGGATCACCGGCAGGTGGGTTAAGGGGCTGGCGGACAGGCGCGGCAGGTCGGTCATGTGGCTCAGCGCCCGCCGGGTAATGCGAACAAAATCTGCTTCAGGCATGGCCAAAAGATCAAACGCTTCGTCAGTCTTGGGCAAGGCATCGGCGGTCTCACGCAATTCAGCTCGGCGCTGTTGTAGCGCAACCTGCCCCGGAAAGGCAACCTGGTCAAGCCAATTCTGCAGCGGCAGCGCATAGAGCTGCGTCGCAATGGCGCTGGTAATCGTCACCAAGAGGAGGATGCGCATCGCCGGCGTGGGTCCGGTCGCCAGCCAGATGGTCAGGAAAATCGGCAGGCTAAAGATCAGGACGAAAATTAGCGCTCCATCAAGCGCACGCAAAAAGTCAGGCCAAAAGGCTTCGCCCACCTTGATCACGCCACGGTGGGCCAGGATGACATCTGCCACAAAGAGCAAAAAGGTGATGGCGACCAGCCAGGGCAGCCAACGACTGGCCTGGTAGATGAGCAGCGCAAACCCAAGCCCATAGAGCAACAGCGCGCCACCGGTCCAGCGCAAGAGTTCGCCGGCGGCGTCACGCGTCAACAAATACATGCCCAGCCACACAATGAGCATAAAGGTGAGAAGAGAGAGAAGTAACATAGCATCTAATTATCAGTAGCGGCAAAAGGAACATGCAAATGGGTAATCAGTGCTCAGTGTTCAGTGCTCAGTGTTCAGTATCCAGTCGTCTGTACCCTGGTCACTGATTACTGCCTACTGCCTACTGAAAACTTTGTAGGTTCCTTTTGCCGCCACGGTTAATTATTGAGGGGACTGCGCCGCAGCACCCGTAGCCCTAATGGCGTGTGGTGCTGTAATGCTCCTGCAGGCTCCGCACGCGCAGTTCCTGTTGGCAGAGGGCGCGAATTCCATTGGTGGCAGCCTGAGCCGCCGACAGGGTGGTAATGAGCGGGATCTCCATGCGCGTGGCCAGCCGCCGAATCTTGACCCCATCCTCACGGCTGTCACGACCAAAGGGGGTGTTGATAATCATCTGAATTTTGCCATCCCGAATTGCATCGAGCGTACTGTACCCTTCCCCACTCTCGCTGCCTTTGGCCAGAATGGTGACCGGCGTGCCGGAATGCTGAATCAGATCCCCCGTACCGACGGTGGCATAGATCACAAACCCAAGGCGATGGAGATCGCGGGCAATCTTAACCGCGCTCCCTTTATCAAAGTCGTTGACCGTAATCAAGACGCCACCGCTGGCTGGCAAACCGGTGCCTGCGCCCAATTGGCTCTTGGCAAAGGCATGGCCAAAGCTGGCGGCATGGCCCATCACCTCACCAGTGGAGCGCATCTCTGGCCCCAGAATGGTGTCGATGCCGGTAAACTTCTTCCACGGCAACACCGCCTCTTTGACAAAGAAGCCATCCAGTTGCGGTTCGCTGGTAAAGCCCAACTCGGCCAGCGTCTTGCCGGCCATGACCTTGGCGGCCAACTTAGCCAGCGGAATGCCGGTCGCCTTGCTGACAAAGGGCACCGTGCGGCTGGCGCGTGGGTTGACCTCCAGCACATAGACAACATCATCTTTGATGGCATACTGCACATTCATGAGACCACGCACGCCCAACGCCATCCCCAATTTTTCGGTATATTCGTGGATAATGTTTAGGTGAAAGTGACTGATCTTGTAGGGGGGCAGCACACAGGCGCTGTCGCCGCTGTGGATCCCCGCCTCTTCGATATGCTGCATAATGCCGCCGATGACCACCCGTTCGCCGTCACAGACTGCATCGACATCGACCTCAAAGGCATCTTCCAGGAAGCGGTCAATCAGAATCGCGCGTTCCGCCGAAACGCTCACCGCCTCGGTCATATAACTACGCAGCGCCACTTCATCATCGACAACGGCCATGGCGCGCCCCCCCAAAACATAAGAGGGCCGCACCACCACCGGATAGCCGATCTGGGCGGCAATGGCGGTGGCTTCAGCCGTTGTATGGGCAATGCCATGATCCGGGGCGGGGATGTCCAACTGTTCCAGCAGGACCCCAAAGCGGTCGCGATCCTCGGCCAGGTCAATCGCATCGGGGGGCGTGCCCAAGATTGGCGTGCCGGCGGCGTGGAGACTATTGGCCAGGTTCAGCGGCGTCTGGCCGCCAAATTGGACGATGACCCCTTTGACATGCCCTGACAAGATGACCGCGCCCACAGGGCTCCCGCCGGATAACTGGACGTCGCTCTCAGTATCATTCATCTTGTCATCTTGTCTTCCTGTCATCTTGTCCTGCGTTTGTCCGTTCTCCCGTTCGACAATGTTCAATACATCTTCAAAGGTCAGCGGTTCAAAGTAGAGGCGGTCGCTCGTGTCATAATCGGTGCTCACCGTTTCCGGGTTACAGTTGACCATGATCGTCTCATAGCCAAGTTCTTGCAGGGCGAAGCTGGCGTGACAGCAGCAGTAGTCAAACTCGATCCCCTGGCCAATCCGGTTGGGACCGCCGCCCAAAATAATGATCTTGGCGCGGTCGGTGGGCGCAGCTTCGCTTTCCATTTCATACGAGCTGTAGAGATAGGGAGTGTACGCTTCAAACTCGGCGGCGCAAGTATCCACCTGATGATAGGTGGGGAGCAGCGCCCAAGACTTGCGTAAAGCACGGATCTCCGCTTCCGTCTGCTGGCCGGTGACGCGGGCAAGCTGGCTGTCGCTAAAGCCCAGCCGCTTGGCCTGGCGCAGGGTGGGAGCATCCAAGGTGATTGTCTGGGCAGCGAGGGCCCGTTCAAAGGCGGCAATCTCGGCCATTTGGCTCACAAACCAGGGGTCATAGCGGGTAAGCTGGCAGATAGTCGTCAGGTCATCACCCCGCAGCAGCGCTTCATAGGTGGCAAAGAGCCGGTCGCGGTTGGGGATGCGCAACAGATCGTGCAAGGTCGTATTGGCATCATAGCCCTTGAAGTTGCCTTCGCCATCGCGTTCCACCAGGCCCAGGCCATCGCGCCCAATCTCCAGGCTGCGCGCCCCTTTTTGCAGTGCCTCCTTAAAGGTGCGCCCAATCGCCATGACCTCGCCCACTGATTTCATTTGGGGCCCCAATTCGCGGTCGACGCCGGGAAACTTTTCAAAGGCCCAGCGCGGGATTTTGGCCACGACATAGTCAATCGACGGCTCAAAGGCCGCCACCGTCTGTTGGGTAATATCGTTTTTGAGTTCGTCCAAAGTATAGCCGACCGCCACCTTGGCCGCCAGCTTGGCAATCGCAAAACCGGTCGCTTTCGACGCGAGCGCGCTGGAGCGAGAGACGCGCGGGTTCATTTCAATGATGACCACGCGACCGCTGGCGGGGTCAACGGCAAATTGCACATTGCTGCCTCCGGTCTCCACCCCCACGGCGCGCATGACGATCCGCGCCTGGTCACGCAGCCGCTGATATTCTTTGTCGGTGAGGGTTTGGGCTGGCGCCACCGTAATGCTGTCGCCAGTGTGGACGCCCATGGCATCCAGGTTTTCGATGGAGCAGACGACGACAAAGTTATCGGCGCGGTCGCGCATGACCTCCAGTTCATATTCCTTCCACCCGATCAGTGATTCTTCGACCAGGACGGTGTGGACGGGGCTTTCGCGCAGACCCCAGAGCACCTTTTCGTCAAACTCTTGCGGCGTAAAGACAGTGCCGGCGCCGCTGCCCCCCAGGGTAAAGCTGGGGCGGATAAAGAGCGGGTACCGACCAATCTCCTGGGCGATCTGATGCGCCTCGGCCAGCGTACGCGCCAACCCGCTTTGCGGTGATTCTAGCCCAGCTGCGGTCATAGCTTCTTTAAAAAGCTCTCGATCCTCTGCCGTCTTCATGGCGTTGAGATTGGCGCCAATTAACTCAACGTCATACTGGTCGAGTATACCCGCTTCGGCGAGCGCAACCGAAAGGTTGAGGCCGGTCTGGCCACCGACGGTGGGCAAAAGCGCATCGGGCCTCTCTTTGGCAATGATCTTTTCGACCACATCGACGGTTAGCGGCTCTACATAAGTAGCGTCGGCCATCTCTGGGTCGGTCATAATGGTCGCGGGGTTGGAATTCACCAAAATCACCCGATAGCCCTCCTGGCGCAGCGCCTTGCACGCTTGGGCGCCGGAGTAGTCAAATTCGCACGCCTGGCCAATCACAATCGGGCCAGAGCCAATGATCAAAATCGAAGAAATGTCGGTTCGTTTAGGCATAGTTGGTTGTAATAACTAATTTTTCACTATTAACATTAAATTGGGCCGTTTTTGCGTGTTGCGTATTGCGTGACCTTGCACTAACCCGTTAAAGTCAACAACAAGATCGGCCATTCTGTAACGTGCAAAGTATACCGGAATTATGCAAAAACGATAAGTTTGCAAGGGTCTCGTTGCGGTTGCGCGGTGCGGCCAGGGTCGGCTTACGGTACGGACGACAGCGTAGGCGGGCCATTGCGGAAGCTCTCTTCCCGCTGTAATCCAGGACGGAGTGCTAAAAAATAAAGGGTTGACAGTCCCTCCGTTCTCCACTATAATGGCCATTACCAGGAACTTACATCACCAACGCCACCCGACACCACCTCTGATATAGGTTGAATCTCTGCTTCTGCACCGATTTGATTTGTTTTCAATCAATGTAACTACTAAGTCGTCCCCTGAGCTGGTCGAAGGGGACACCGGGCTTCGACAGGCGTTCGCGCCTAGAAAGCCACCGGCTCACGCCGAAGTCTCAGCCCCCGTGAGCCTTGGTAGTTACCTATCAATTGAAGAAAAGAGCCGCGCGATGGGTAACTCCCACTCCAAGCAACAACGTTTCGGCGTCATCATCGCCCTGGTGATGACCGGTTTTGGCATTGGCTGGCTGGCGGGGTTGTCGGTCTCGCCGGTCGTGTCGATTGGGATTACGAGTGTGACGGGCGTGGCCGCGGCGGTGGTGAGTGCCGAGCCGTTGTGGGATGGGATAAGGCGCGGCTCAAAGGATAGCCCCATAACCTGTTGTGGGAGGCGTTTAGATCTTGCCGGCAGGACCAGATAAATTGTCCGGTGCAATGCCAAAAAAGCTGTTTGACAAGCTATACGCTTTGCGGTACGATGGGGTGACAATAAAAAAGCGCCGCCTGCCGGTGTTGACCCCACCGGAGCAAGCGGCTGACCACCCAAACTGAAACCACCAGTCTGGATGGCTGCGTGTTATTTTACTCTATTTTGCTGATGAGACAAAGAGCGGCAGCCTCCTACCATACGGGGCGGCCGTTTTTTTATTGGATCAAGTGTGCAGCGTTCGCTGTTTCATCGGCAGAAAGGATGATGAGTTGGTCCACAGAGATAACAGAGGAGCCACAGAGACGCACAGAGAAAGGCAAGACCGCTCTCTGTGAATCTCCGTGAAATCTCCGTGAAATCTTTGTGACCTCTGTGAACTTACTCATGATCGGAAAGGAATGCACGGTATGGCTACACCGGAGTCGTCGTCCCCCCTATCCACCTATCCTCTGGAAAAGTTGTTACAGTTGTGGCGCCGCGAGGATCTGACCATTGAGCAAATGGTCGGTCATTTGTTGCAACACCTGGCCGCACTCGAAGCGCAGGGACAGGCGTTGCAGCGGCAGGTGAACGGCTTGGAGCAGGCTATCAAGCCGCTGATCCAGCCGTAGGTGCAAGGGGTGTGTTGGCGCAATCACGCGCCAACACACCCCTTCCCTCTCTACTTTAATATTACGTTTTTATAATATTACGTTTTTATACAGAGCGAAGTATCTTTGAAAAGCAATATCTTACCACTCAATCACAACGGGATAATTTGACAGGATTTCATCACGGCTGATAATGGGCGCGGCTTCAACCCGTGCTTGCGCTATCAGCAGCCGGTCAAAAGGATCTTTGTGAATCAAGGGTAATGTTTCGACTGCCAATACATGGTCTAGCGTAACTGAGAGTAATGTCAGGCGATTTGCCCGTTGTTGCTCAGCAATCATTTCGGGCAACGGTTTTGCAAAGCGTAACTTTCCCAACTGAATTTTGATCACCATTTCCCACACACTTATAACACTCAACACCAGTTGATTCTGTGGATCACGACAGAGCATCAAGGCCCGCGTTGACAATTTTTGCGGTTCGGTGTCCCACCAGATGAAAGTATGTGTATCTAATAAGAGTTTCATTTGACACCGAGCCAAAAGTCATCAGGCAACGGCTCATCAAAATCCTCACTTACCCAAGCCATACCGGCATGTAACCCGGCGATTCGTTCTTCCTCTGTGGCGAACAACTCATGCCGCACAGCTTGCACGGGTAACTCTGTATCCTGGGGTTGTTGTGGCGGTATCCGGTCCACCAACCCGGTGAGGATTTTTTCTGCCAATATCAATTGTTCCCGTGGTGGTAATTGCTTTACCTGATTGAGTAGTTCTATTGTACTCATCATTCCCTCAAAAAATTTTCCATTCTAGATTGCCCATGAATACTCTTTCTTTCCTAACATATTACTTGCCGCATTATACCACAGTTTAGTGTTGGTAGATGATATCAAATTCAGGAGAACTAGCAAAAAGGGTTGACAGTCCCTCCGTTCTCCACTATAATGGCCATTACCAGGAACTTACATCACCACCGCCACCTGCCATCATCCGTCGATGTGAGTTCACCGTCTTCTTCTGTAAAATGTAACACTTGATTCAACACCCGTAAGAAAAGAGCAGCGCTATGGGTAACTCCCAATCCAAGCAACAACGTTTTGGCGTCATCTTCGCCCTGCTGATGACCGGTTTTGGCATTGGCTGGCTGGCCGGATTGTCGGTCTCGCCGGTGGTGTCGATTGTGATTGCAAGTGTGACGGGTTCTGTCGCCACGATTGTCGCGGCGTTAAGTGGCGTGAAAGAGGAGTTTCTCGATACAGAGAGTTCCCCTGCAACGCTGAGACGCTTGTTGCGAGCCGTAACGCCGGTTCCGCTGGCCTGGTTGGTAGGTGGACTGATTCTTGGTTCGATTGCCGGCATTGGGGTGCGCAATTACAACTTGCTTGGGCCTAAACCCGCAACCGCACTGGCCCAAGAAGTGGACAAGTGGACGGCTTACGGTCTTGATGAGCAAGTAGTCGCCCGTCGCCTCTTTGAGGCGCAGTATGGCTACCGTGGCTTGTTGGAGCAAAACCCGGCGATTGAAATTACCCGCTGGACGACCGGGACAATCAGCCTTGACGCCAACGAAGTTGCCCATCGTTTATTTGAAAGCACCTATCCTTTAGAAAGTGCGCCGGCCAACACCGGCAACGCCCTGACGCGCGCAACTGAGTTGGATGTCATTGGCTTTACTGCCCTCAGAAGTGCAGAAGCGCAAACACAAGCGGATCGCTTGTGTACCGTTGCCCCGAATAATCGCGGCGATGAGTTACGCGCCTTCATCAACGATAACATTAGCATCCAACAAGTGATTAGTCTGACCCAGGCAATTCCCGACGACCAAATGTTGAAGGAGGCAATTACGGTCTTATGTACAAATGGTTAGGCGTACTACTCTTGAGTGTGTGCTTGCTGCCACTTGCACCAGTCAAGGCCCAAGAGTTCTATGAATCGCCCTACGTCATTTTGGTAGAAACAACCCTGTGTACACACAGCAGCGGAAGCTACCAAACAGGGTTTCGCGTCAAAGAGAAGCCAGGAATTTTTACCGCGCTGCATGGTGTTGTTGATTGTGACAGCATTTACACGTTTTCGGGGGGTATCAGCGCTTAATCCCCATTGAGGTTGATGTTGCCCACGATGTGATTCGGTTATGTGCTGAGAAAGACTTGCGCACAAATAATCAGACACAACAAGCTGAGTGTGCAAGTAATTCACCGGAGGCGGGATTTGCACCGGCAACAGAAACCAATATTCACCGAACAGAGTTAAAGGTTGTTGGTCATCCGGCTGGTTCACCCGGGCAATACACCATCGAATCGATCAAAGCCGGCAAAACCTCCACCGATACTTTAGGTAGTTTACTCGGCCCTGCCCTGGTCAAAAAGTTGGAAGCGCGCCAAAGCCCACTGCCAACGATCCGGGTCATTCCGTTGGAAGGTGCGCTGGCCGCCCGTCTCTCTGGCGCACCGGTGTTGACCGACGATGACCAACTGGCTGGCATGGGTGATGGCAGCCAGGCTGAGGGGCTGAGTTGGCTGATTCCTTGGTCGGAGCTACATCTGATTCAAGTGCAAGAGGCCCAAGCAAAGTTGGATCAGTTGCGCGACTTGGCGCCAGATGACTTCTTTTTAAGTGCATCTGCCGATGAACAAGCTATAAGCACAGATTACGTAGTTTATAGCGGACGGGTCTTTGATGAGCAAGGAAACTTTGTGGATCGGGCCCGTGTGGTGATTGATCTGGAGGGTGAATCGCATATTGTCTATACCGACTCGGAGGGTAAACTTGCGATTACTGTAGTAGCAAAACAATCAAGCAGAGGGCGTATCTATATTCAGGCAGAAAACTACAGTCCTTTAAATCGACTTATTGATCTCCTGGAGGCAGAACGACAAGTTGAACAATTTGCGCTACGCTCCGTTGCTCCAAATATTTTGTATTGCCCATTTGCATTTCGTATCATTGATGCTGATCTTAAACCCATTCGTGGAGCGCATGTCAAGGTGCTTTATAGCCTTGAGTTTATCGAAGATTTCACTAATTCCGACGGCGAATATCGCAGCAAACTGCCTTGTGACACACCTAATCCACTTGTAAGCGTAGAGGTGACAGCAGAAAATTTTGCATCGGTTGAGAAGCCCGTTAAGCTATATCCAAGTTTGGTTAGAATCCAACTGTTGCCTGCTTTAGCCGCACCTACGACACCTAGCTCTACACCTGCGTTGTTAGCAACGGCAATTACACCTACTTTTACACCAACGGCTTCACCAACACCACAACCCACCGCAACAACGACGCCAACACCTGCACCAACCTATCCATGTCAAACACAAGTTGCTTCTGATGAGGGTGTGAACACGCTTAGCAATGTTATTTACAGTGAACCTGGCGGGAGTAATACTGCCAATAGATATTTAACTGTAGGCCAAACCATATATGTTACCAACAAGCGTGAGCAGAACGGGATCTGGTATCAATTTTCTATCCAAAAAGGTAACTACTCAGGCATACAAGTTGAACCAAAAAGCAAACGGAATGCTAACGTAAAACAAAGAGAGTAGGGGTAAAGTGTAAAATTATGAGAGAGCCAGAAAAGCAACGAGAGCAACAAATAGAAAGGTTGATAAACCAAACCGAGCTATCGGCATTGGAAAAGTTGCTATGGGCTCAAACGCAAGAATTGCGCGCCGAGAACGAAGAACTGCGCAAGCAAATCAAAGAACAAGCAAACGAAATCCAGCGACTGAAAGATCAAGTAGCGAAAGATAGCCACAACAGTGGGAAGCCACCAAGCAGTGACGGACTGAAGAAACGGCGAACCGAGAGTTTGCGTCAAAAAAGCGGTCGCAAGAGCGGTGGACAGAAAGGGCATCAAGGACATACGCTCCAAATGAGCGAAACGCCAGACCATGTAATCGTGCATGACTTGTCGGTTTGTCCAGAGTGTGCCCATGACTTGAGTCAGATAGAGGTCACTGAACAGATGCGCCGTCAAGTCTATGATGTGCCGCCAGTGAGGTTGGAAGTGACCGAACATCGCAGCGAAATCAAAGTTTGTCCTTGTTGTCGGAAGCGGGTGAAAGCCAACTTCCCAGCCGGTGTGACGCAACCGGTGCAATATGGCGAATTATTCAAAGCCCAAGCCTCCTATCTCAACACCTATCAACTCCTGCCAATCGCCCGCAGTTGTGAGCTACTGGGGGATTTCTATGGTCACCAACCAGCAGAAGCGATCATCCAGGAAGCGAATCAAGCCGTCCAAGCGGGCAGCGAACCTGCGCTTGAGGCCATCAAGCAGGCACTCATCCAGGAAGAGGTCACCCACCATGATGAAAGTGGGGTACGAGTAGAGGGTCATCTCGAATGGCTCCATGTCAGCACTACAGAGCGCCTCACCCATTATGCAGTCCATGCTAAGCGGGGCCAAGAGGGCATGAAAGCGATCGGGATTCTCCCCGATGCCACCGGACGCATTGTCCATGACCATTGGCAATCTTACCTTGCCTTTGACCAGGTGGCGCATGCCTTCTGCAATGCCCATCATCTGCGCGAACTGCGCTTTATCGCTGAGCAGTATCAACAAGCTTGGCCGACTCAGATGAGTCAGTTGCTGCTTGAGATTAAAGCTGCGGTTGAAACGGCACCCCCGGAGAACAATTCTCTCTCCACTGGCCAGTGCTTTGACTTTGAACAACGCTACGATGCCATTTTGCAACTGGGCTTGGAGGAGAATCCTCCTCCCTCCGAACCCCCTCCCAAGAAACAGGGCAAGCCCAAACAATCCCCGCCGAAAAACTTACTCGACCGCCTCGCAATCCACAAAGAAGGTGTCCTTGCCTTCATGTCTGATTTCCGCGTTCCTTTTGACAATAATCTCGCAGAGCGAGACGTGCGCATGATTAAAGTCAAGCAGAAAGTTTCTGGTGCTTTCCGGACTTCCGACGGTGCCGACACCTTTTGTGCCATTCGTTCCTACATTTCTACCGTTCGCAAGCACGGTATTAATGTGATTTCTGCTATTCGTCACTCCCTTGCTGGACAGCCTTTTCTTCCCACTACTCAACCTATGCCTGAGTAGTTACCCAAAAAGATGGCTATCGATTTGGGTGGCTTCAAGCAAAGCATGTAAAACCAGCAAGCTGCCTCAAGTAAATTATCTAGGAGATAACCAATGATGAAGCTTATTCGTGCAGTTATGACATCACTAGTCGTACTATCACTGATCTACTTTGTTTTTATTCAAAACTTGGCCGTTCATAGTCAGGATCAAACGGAAGTAAAGTGTGGTCAAATTATAGGTGGCACTTTTTCAAAAAATGCGCAAGAGCTTAACTATACGCTTGCAATGAAATCTCGAGATAGTTTTGAAGTTTCGGTAGAACCCGTAGGCGATCAACTACGGACAGTAATAGCTATCTATGGGCCATCGGGGCTTCGATTGGGATTTACAAATGTAGGTAGCTACGGATACGCATATGTTTCACGAGATCCATTTATTACCTCAGGAATCCTATCAGCTACTGGTTTGTACAAAATACGAGTGACAAACGCAGGTATTTTAGATCATAACGATGCACTGTATACAAATCCCGTTGGGCATGTAGGCGACTTTACTTTGCATATAGGATGTACTATCGACAGCACCAAAATCGAGCCTGGTGATGATATTCCACCTACGCCAACCCCAGCGCCTTTGCCGACACCAACACCTCGTTCTGCTATTCCCGCCAGGGCTCCCGGCTTTTCTGGCGTCGGTTTCCCAGGCTTAGCTGCTGTTGACTTTTCTTCTGTTGCTGAAATCCCTTTTCTCCTCGACACCGTCATGACCGGCGTCATCCCCACCGGCAACGAAATCCTCGGCTTCACCCTGGACGCTGCAGCCGGTGACACCCTCGATCTCAGCTACACCCGCCGTTCCGGCAATATGAACCTGGGGTTGGTGGTGCTGTCGGCAGAGAACGAAGTCTTCTTCCAGGCCAGTCTGGTCACATCGGAGTCGCTGTCCACGCGCTTCACCTTGCCGGCGGCGGGACAATATACCATTGGCGTCTTCCGCATCAGTTTGGTCGAGCCGGCGGCGGTCGAGCCAACGGTGTTTCAGTTGAAAGGATTGTTGAATTCAACGGAGTAAACTAGCCTTACCTAGCACAGGTGCAGAATGGCAGCACAATTCTACATCTGTGCTATACAACTTCAGGGCTACCCACGCAACAGGGTCCGTTCAATTTCCTGAATCAAAAAAGGCAGGTTTGGTTCTGTAAAGCTAATGCCAGGGGCCGGAATGCGGTTATGTTTTATATCGGGCGGCACATGCTTGTGATGCGGGTGGGTGCTTTGCAGTGATGGGATATGAGGATGCGGCTGCGGATCATACCAATAGAGCCGTTCGCCTTTTCGGCTGACGCTATAGGAGTAGTAGTCAATCTGTTGGGCAAGAAAATCAAGCTCTTCCACGACACGCAGTACAATATCCTGGGCAAAATGAATTTCCCCTGCCAATGAGGCGACCGAAGAGCCGAATGGTGCAAGAACCAACGTCGAGTGGTGAATCGAGGAATATTGGTCAGGCAGCGTATAGACAAAATGGCTGTACACCTGCAGGGAGGTAAGCAAGTTAGGCCACCTTAAGCACTTCATGGGGTTTGAGGATAATGCTATTTATCTGCGCGCCGTTGCTGATAAAGGTATTCTTGATCGTATCATATTGTGCCACACGACGCGTGCGCATGCGATACCAAGCGGCCCACCGCCCTAACTCATCGATCTCGTCGATTTCATCGTCACGCAAACGGCCATCTTCATACAGTTGGTAAAAATCAGCAGAGAGTAAGTTATACTTTTCTTCCAGAGCGTGGAGTTTGCGATCTAACTCGTGAATCTCAAGAATCAAATCGTGCAAAGACAACTTGGTTTCGTTCATATTGGTTGACCTCAAAATCTGTTCCATCGCTACAAATACGCTACCATTCTAGCATACAAGCAGGAATTTCCAAAACATAAATCGAACAACGACAGCGGGGCAATACACCATCCGCGTCTTTCGTATCAGCCTGGTAGAACCGGAGAAGGTGGAGCCGACGGTCTTTCAATTAAAGGGAACAACGGCCACAACAACTGATTAAGGCGGCAACGGATTTGCGGTCGGGTTGACGAATGGGTCGCGCGACAGACTGTTTTATATAAGAGCACATGACGCTCCGGCAACAAATCCGTTGCTCCCCAAATCAGTTGTTGTGTTTTGCGGGGCAGTACACCAGCGGCGTCTTCCGCATCAGCCTGGTCGAGCCGCCGGTGTTTCAACTGAAGGTAACAACTGCGGAGTAAGGGGTGTTTTACCTGTTTGTCTACTCCCACTCGACGGGAACCGCGTAAGCACGGAATTGCGGATCTTTGCTTACGATCACCATGTCTTCCACACGCGCTTGCGCCAGTAACAGCCGGTCGAACGGATCTTTGTGGTGAAGCGGTAGGTCGTCCAGTACCAAGACGTGATCATAATAGACCGGCAATAACTCGATTTGGTTCGTCTGGCGTTGATGCGCGATGACCTCGGCCAACGGCTTGCCCAAATCGAGTTTGCCGATCTGGATTTTGATTTGCATTTCCCACACACTGACAAGGCTCAAAACAAGCTGATTTTCCGGCTGGAAACAAAGGGCCTGAACGCGGGCCGGCAGTTTATCCAAGTCCGAGTCTCACCACATAAAGGTATGCGTATCAAGGAGTAACTTCATGCTTCACCAAACCAAAATTCGTCAGGGAGAGGGGCATCAAAGTCGTCACTTGGGCGGGAATTCCCTGGATGCAAGTTGCCGACCCGTTGCGCATTCTTGCTTTGACCATGTACTGGCCGGATTTCACCGATGTGCGCTTTCTGTTGTCGCAAATGCCGATGAATGAGGTTAGCAATATAAGTTGTCGGGTCAATACCCTCCTGGTTGGCCACAGTCCGTACCAGCATTTCCTCATCTTGGGTCAAGTCAATGATAATACTCATTGCACCTCCACTTTCACTTTTGGGTATACCAGCAAATCCTTTCACTGAAATTTTACCATAGCCCACTGAATCCACCAACCATTGGTCATGCTTCCATTTGACCAAACTGTATCGTTGGCAACGCAGTTCACCTGGCCGGCGGCAGGGCAATACACCATCGGCGTCTTCCGCATCAGCTTGGTCGAACCGGAGAAGGTCGCGCCAACGGTGTTTCAGTTGCAGGGGAACTTTGTTATCTCAGAATAAAATCTGTTCACCCTCGAACGGTCAACATATGCTATACTATGCCAAGCGACGGGAACCATTGGCAGTTCGTCGATTGTGGTGAGAAAGGGAACTATTTGTGACGGACAGAATTGAAATCAACCCGGATGTGATGCTCGGCAAACCTGTGATTAAAGGCACACGAATCCCTGTCGAACTATTGATCCGCAAGCTGAGTGAAGGCGCTACGGTGGAGGATCTGCTTGATGCCTATCCACGATTAGTGGCTGCAGACATTCATGCGGCATTAGCCTATGCCGCAGCAACGTTGGCTCACGAGACAATTATCCTGGAGCCGGCCTAGTGTCACCTGATGAGTAAGGATTACGTTTTCTGGCCGATGAGTGCTGCGACTTTGCTGTTGTACGCGCGCCGCGCGCCGAAGGCTATGATGTCTTTGCTGTTGGCGAAGTCATGCAATCTTCGGTGGATCGTTCACTGCTTGAGATGGCAGCCGCAGGGGACCGAATTTTGTTGACGGAAGACAAAGACTTTGGCTGGCTAGTCTACGTTGGTAGTACTCAGTCGGCCGGTGTGATTCTGATCCGCTACCCAGGTAACGCACGAAAACAGCTGGCAGATGCAGTTGTTCGGCTGGTGAGGAACCAGAAGGAACAATTGCGTGGTAATTTTGTGGTTTTGCAGCCCGGGCAGGTGAGAATCAACCACAGAACATGATCTCAGTTCCACCCGCGTCTCCGGCAACATGAATCTGGGGTTGGTCGTGCTGCCGGCAGACAATGAAGTCTTTTCCAGACCCCTCGTCACGTCGAAATCTTTGTCCACCCGCTTCACCTTGCCGGCGGCGGGTCAGTACACCATCGGCGTCTTCCGCATCAGCCTGGTCGAGCCCGATGAGGTCGCGCCGACGGTTTTTCAGAGCAAAGGGAGTTTGGTGGCAGTGGAATAAAAATTACGGATGATAGACACGACAATATTTATCGTGTCTATCATCCGTAATTTGAACACAATTTGTTTTGAGAAGCCGGTCCTCACTATTGTATAGATCTCCAGAAAAGTTTTGTCCCATCCGTACACTGGAGGATGTGGTACGAAACTTTTCTGGGAAACTATATGCTACGGTTGTATCTGCGGTGCCGTGGTCTCCAACGCAAAGGCGTTAATGACAATCTCTTCATCGGGAAACTGGGCCACAAGTTTCAGCGTGCCGCCCATAGCAGAGATGAGATCGATGAGGTTACTGAGCAGTATGTCATTCTGTAGCGCTTTTCCGTTAACGGCTTTCTCTGCCTGTAAATCGATCGCCACATCAGCATTTAGCTGTCGGCGGTGTTGCCGAATCTCAGCAAGGGACATCTCCAGCAACGCCATTTCTGTTCGTAGCTGATTGCGTTTGCGCCGCTCTGGCGTCATTTCCTCGCGTAACTTTTTAAATGATTTTGCCATGACGTTTATCCCTCCTCATCCAGTTCATCCAGATGTTCATCGTACAGCCGGTCGGCAACAGGGATATACTGGTCATACCAGCGGTCGTTGCCGGCTTTATTGCCACCGATCAGTAGAATTGCTGTTCGTCTTGGATCGAATGCATACAAAATTCGATACGGCAGTCCTTTGTGCTGAACCCTCAACTCTCGCATATGCGGGTGTCTAGAAGTTGCGATTGCGGAGCTATACGGATAGGGAAGTGACGGTCCTCTTTCTTCAAGTAACCCGACAACCATATCAATTGAGTCTTGCTCTTGTTCATCTAACGTATACCACCAATCTTCAAACTGATTCGTATACTCAACTTCCCAAGCCATAACTACGTCTCACAAAGTGTTTCATTGGCACAGCAACTGAAGCAATCGCAGAAGATCTAATATCTATATTTGCTGTTCAAACTCTATTTATATTTATGCTATACCGACGAGCGCCAGGAAGTATCATTTTGTACAGGAGTAAAATGGTGCTTCCTGTGCTGCTCGTGAGTATAACATTGTAACACATCATCTGTACACTTGTTATTTTCTGTACGCTCAGTGTTGAGCGATTTTGCATCAAAATGGGCAAAATGATGCTCCCGGCGACACGCTCGACCTCAGCTACACCCGCGTCTCCGGCAACATGAATCTGGGGTTGGTCGTGCTGCCGGCAGACAATGAAGTCTTTTCCAGACCCCTCGTCACGTCGGAATCACTATCCACCCGCTTCACCTGGCCGGCGGCGGGGCAGTCCACCATCGGCGTCTTCCGCATCAGCCTGGTCGAACCGAGATGACGCAGAGAGCGGCGCTGCGTTATCGAAACAAAGTGGTCGCGCCGACAGTGTTTCATGTGAAGGGAACAACGGTCACAACAACGGATTAAGGCTGTAACGGGGCCCAGTGGGCACCCCGTTCTCGGCTCGACAAATTGTTCGCATGAGCGGGGCTTTGGTGCAGAGCGCCTGACTTATCTAGCAACAAATCTGTTGCTCCCCAAATCAGTTGTTGTGTTCTGCCAGCCGGCCACTACACCATCGGCGTCTTCCGTATCAGCCTGGTTGGGCCAGAGACAGTGGAACCCGTTGTTGTACCCTCCGCCCTACTCCGCCCGCACGGCTTCCGCCGGTTGCATTTGGCCCATGCGCCAGGCCGGGTAGAGGCCGGCCAAGAGCGCTGCGCCCAACGCTACCAACAGCGCTTGCAGGAAATACTCCGGGCGCAACTCCATCTGTAGACTCCAGCCAAAGGAGCGCAAATTAATAATGTAGATCAGGATCGCGGCGAGCGCCAGCCCCATGGGGATCGCGATTAGGCCGGCGCTGGAGCCAATCAGCCCGGTCTCTAGCAAGGAAAGGCGCCACAGTTGTTGGCGGGTCATGCCGGTGGCGCGCAGAACGCCGATCTCCCGGCTGCGCTCCAGTTGCAGGCTCATCAAGGTGCTCAAGATGCCAATAAAGGCGACCACCGTGGCCAGCAGTTGCAGCGCTACGGTAATGGCAAAGGTGCGGTCAAAGACCACCAGGGCATTTTCGCGCAGACCCCGGTTGGAGCGCACCAAAAGTTCCTGCTGGCCGGCAAAGTGCGCCCGGATCTCATTGACCTTCTCGGTGAGGGTGACCCCCGGCGCCAGAAAGAGTGCGGCGGCTGAATACTTGTCATCATCCCAAAAACGGCGATAGACCGCATCGTACATAAAGACCACCGCCTGTACATCAAAATTGACCGCCACCCCCACAACGGTAAAGCGCGTCAGACCGCGGTCACTGCGCAGCGCGATCTCGTCGCCGACCTGGAGATGATAGCGATTGGCCATCGGTTCATTGATGATCACGCCGCCGTCCCTCAACGCCTGCCAGGTCGCCTGCCAATCGCCGACGGCACTGCGATAGCGCCGTTTGGAGCCGGCCAGATCAGCGCTCAGGGCAGTGAGGCGCACTGGGATCGCACCGGTGCTGACAATGTTTGCTTCTGCCTGCGCCATACTTGGCGCGTCCAAAAACGCCTGCACATCGATATCTCGTGTGGTGGCAATCTCGGCAATCCCGTCCATCTGCTGCAACTGCGTCACCACGGTGGCATCAAGGGTGGTGGAAAGTTGGTTAGCATTGAGCGACGGCGGCGAGATGTAGATGTCAGCTTGGAGCACATCTTCCAGCCAGCTCTGCACTGTATTCCGAAAGCTGCCAATCATGATCCCCACACCAATGATGACACTGACGGCCACCATGAGCGCGGCGACGGCCACCGCGGTGCGGCTCAACGACCGCATAATCGTGCGCGGCGCCATCCGGGCAATGATCCCTAGCCGGCGTTGTAAGAGCTGCTGGGCGCCCTGCATCAGTCCCAGAGTCAAGGCCGGCGCCAGCAACGCGCCGCCTAGGATAATGGCAAAGAGGCCGCCAAAGGCAATGACTAAGTTCCACTCCGGCAGCAGGAGCGCTAACCCCAGCCCCAAGAGTGCGAGTGCGCCCAGGGTAATCCAGGGCAACAGTTGGCGGGTGCGATCTTCCAGGTCGCTGCGCTTGAGCGCGCCGGCGGGCGGTACATTGGTCGCTTCAAAGGCCGGCAACGCGGCCCCCAGGAGCGCAGCCGCCACGCCAATCACGCCTCCTTTGACCAGGGTAAAGAGGGGAATATCCACTTCGCGCACCGCCACCACAAAGAAAAGATCGTTGACTGTCTGTGTCACCAATTGCACCGCGCCCCGCCCCAGCACCACGCCCAACCCTATGCCAATGAGCGAGCCCAACAGACCGAGGATGCCTGCTTCGAGCAGAATCAACAGGTAAATTTCGCCACGGGTCATGCCCAACGCACGCAGGGCGCCCAGCACTGGTCGCCGCTGCACCACGCCAAAGGTCACCGTGTTATAGATCAAAAACATGCCGACGACGAGCGCTAAGAGGCTCAGTGCGGTTAGGTTCAAGTTGAAGGCGGCGGTCATTTCGTTGACCGTGCCGCTGCGCGCCGCCGTGGCTTCAATATGGGCGCTGAGGGGCAGCAGCGCGGCAATGGCGGCCAGGGTCGCCTCCTTTGCCGGCGTGTCAGGAATGATTAGATCAATGCGATCCAGCCGGCCAATGCGGTTGAGGATTTCTTGGGCAGTGGCAATATCGGTAATGAGCAGGCCATCCAACGCGCGCCGACTCAGATCATCGCTGGGCGCCAAGAGGCCAACAATGGTCAGGGTGCGCCGCTCTGTTCCAACCTGTATGGTCAAGGTGTCGCCGCTCTGTAGGCCATAGTGGTTGGCAATGTCGGTGCTGAGCAACACCGTATCGGGCTGCACCATAAAGAGGGGCAAATAGGCGGCTGCGCCAGATGGCTGCTCACTGGCGCCTAAATAGCTGCGAAAGGGGCTTTCGGCAAAGGGGTCCACGCCGAGCAGGCGCATGGGTTGGGTATCGAGCTCGCGGGCAATGACATAACTTTCAACGACCGGCGCACTTTGGCGAAAGCCTAGCTCCCGCCGTAAGCGGGTATAGATGCGCTCATCAAGCCCGTTAGGCCCGCCCAGAATCTGATGGGTGGCGCGGCCGGTGACCGTCTCTGTGCCCAGCGTGAAAGCGCGGGCGGCGGCGCCATTGGCCAGGTCAATCGCCACAATCATGGCGACCCCAATCGCTACCCCTAACACAAAAAAGAGGCTCTGTAAAGGTCGCCGCCGGGCATGACGCCAGGCGAGACGGGTGTAAGTTTTAATGGAGAATGGAAAATAATTAATGGTGAATGACATGCGTACTGTGCGCTCTCAGCTCAGTTATGCTGTAACTTGCCGTGCACCAAATGGAGGACACGGTCCGCTTGTTGGGCAACCTCTGGGGCATGGGTCGCCATTAGCAGTGTTTTGCCGGCGTCGCGGGTCAGTTCCAGCAACAGGGTTAAGACGCCCTCGCCGGTCTCTTCATCCAGATTGCCGGTTGGCTCATCGGCCAGGACCAGCAGCGGATCATGGACAAGCGCACGCGCGATGGCCACCCGCTGTTGTTCGCCGCCACTGAGCTTGTCGGGATAAGTGGCTAGACGATTGCCTAAGCCCACGCGTCTTAAAAGTTCCGTGGCGCGCGCGTGCAACCCCTGTTGCGCGCCGGCCAACTCCAGCGGCAAGGTGACATTCTCCAGCACCGTCAGGGTGGGAATCAGATTAAAAAATTGGAAGACGATCCCAATGTGGCGTCGGCGAAAGAGGGTGCGTTGCTGTTCACGGAGGGCCGTGATTTTGACCGCGTCGCCCTGGTTGTAGATGGTCACATGGCCGTGGCTGGGGGCGTCAATGCCGGAGATGAGGTTAAGCAAGGTGCTTTTGCCGCTGCCCGATTTGCCCAGCAAACAGATAAATTCGCCGGCATAAAATTCTGCGCTCAACGCATCAAGCACGGTGCGCGCCTGGCCGGCTTCGGTATATGCTTTGCTGAGCCCTTCCAACTGAATCAAAATAGTTTTAGAAGAGTCCTCAACTTGCGCCAACGGCGGTACAACCATTTTTTCCTGCAATTTTTCCTGTGGAGTAGTTGCCAACAGATCCATCTCCCTACTCTTGCGCCAGATTTCACAAAGTCTACCTATCATACCGTAACCGTACACAAAGTTATGTCGGCGCGCCAACAATTGCTCAGTCCGGCGTCATCGGCTATACTCTCCACTAACTTATGGTTATAAATTACGAACAAACATCCTTTTGGAAGGACGAAGCCGATGAAAGCTGATCTTGACCGAATTATGGCAGAGCGGAATCTGGATGCACTCTTGGTCATGGGTGACGCCAGTGGCAACAAGGTGCTCAATTATTTGACCAATGGCGCCCCGTTGGAACATGCGTTGGTGGTCAAACGCCGTGGTGGCCCCTTAACCCTTATTCATGGTTCGATGGAGCGGGATACCGCCGCCGCAACTGGGCTGGTGTTGGTGGACAGTGGGACAACCTATAACCACTATGAATTGCTCAAAAAACATAAGGGCGACCGTCTGGCCGCGGAGATTGATTTTCTGAGCCAGGTGATCAATGACCAAGGGTTGCAGGGGCGTTTGGGGGTCTATGGCATGCAAGATGCCGGCGGCGCCTTTGCGTTGTTGACTGGCCTACAGCGTGCCATGGAGCAGGTAGAGTTGGTGGGCGAATATGAAACTTCCCTCTTCTCGGTGGCCCGTGAAACCAAGGATGATCAGGAGATTGCCGAATTGCGTGAGGCGGGGCGGCTGACTTGTTTGATCATGGGCGAAACGCGCGACTTTATCCAAGAGCATAATGTGCGTGATGGCGTGGTCATGAAGAGCGCCCAAGCGCCGCTGACCATTGGCGATGTGCGTCAATTTATTCGGGCGCGCCTGAGCACCTATGGCATGGCGGAAGATCATGACACCATCTTTGCCCAAGGGCGAGACGCCGGCGTGCCCCATAATCGGGGGAATGACAGTGCGCCGCTGCGTCTGGGTGAGCCCATCGTCTTTGATTTCTTTCCCATGACCGGCAAAGGCTACTTTCATGACATGACCCGCACTTGGTGCTTGGGCTATGCCCCGCCAGAGGTGCAGGCGGTCTGGGATCAGTGCAAGGAAATCTTTGACAAGCTCATGGGCGAGCTACAGATAGGGCGTCCTTGCCGCGACTATCAGGAGATGGCTTGTGAGTACTTTGAAGCCAAGGGCCATCCCACGGTTCGCTCCCATCCCGGCACCCACGTCGGCTATGTCCACGGCTTGGGCCACGGCATTGGTCTGGATATCCATGAAGAGCCAGGGCTGAGTCACGCCACTGGCAATGACACCGTGTTGCAACCGGGCCATGTTGTCAGCGTGGAGCCGGGGCTTTACTATCCCGATCAAGGGCTGGGGGTGCGCATTGAGGATTCGGTCGCCTTTACCGAGGCGGGCGAACTGATCAATCTGACCGATTTCCCCTACGATCTGGTGATTCCAATGGGGTAGGAAGTGGCGAGTGGCGCGCAAAGATTCTCTCATCATCCTGCTCGAAAGGATGATACCAGATTCTCTCATCATCCTGCGCGAAAGGATGATACCAGATTCTCTCATCATCCTGCGCGAAAGGATGATGCCAGGGCTCCCGAGCGTGGCGAGTAGGCATTGACACCTACCCGCCACGGCGTTTCACTGCATACTTTCTAACGTAACATTAATTTACAACTCTGCCAAGGCGGTAATGGGCAAATCAGCAATAGGTCGCATTACACGTTTGCCCTCTCCTCAACTTCGCCTTTCTACAATCAGTATCCTTTTGCAGTTCAGCTGGCTCTGATCTATAGTAAACTCTTTGGGCTGTGATTGCCTTGAGTGACTGTCACTGGCTAATCACCATTGGCGATGACCAAAATCGCACCGGTCAGTGACTGTCACCTCAAACTGACTAGATCGTTTGACAACCGAAAACTAGAAAAGTCAGAGCAAGTTATGTGAACAAGCGCCTGCCAACAGCCAGCAGCCCTGACTAGTCGGTTTGAGGCGTAGCTTCGCTAGGTGGTTACGAATTATGGGACGTTACGGAGATCACGGTCAAGAGAATGGACAAACCCTTGCAAGAGATTAGCCAACTGATTACCCAAGCGGCGGCGGAGCGAGCGGCGCGGGCGGAAAAACAGAGCGCCTTTGCCGAGATCGTCCACCGCTTTCAAGATCTGGCCTTTGGTTGCGCCTATGCCGTGTTGGGGGACTTTCACCTGGCCGAGGATGCGGCGCAAGAGGCGTTCCTGAGCGCCTGGCGCAATCTGGATCAACTGCGGACGCCGGCAGCCTTTCCCGGCTGGTTCAAACGGATTGTGCTCACCCAGTGCAACCGGCTGACGCGTGGCAAGCGGCTGGATGTGGTCTCGCTCGAAACGATCTTTGATGCGCCGGCGACGGACTCGGATCCATTTCTGGCCTACGAACAGATCGAGCGGCAGATCCGCGTCTACGCCGCCATTCGTGCGCTGCCCGAACATGAACGCATGGCGACAGCGCTCTTTTACATTGGCGACTATTCGCAGAAAGAGATCGCCAGCTTTCTAGAAGTGCCCGTTACAACAGTCAAGAAGCGGCTTTTTGATGCTCGCAAAAAATTACGCGAAGGGATGGAAGATATGGTGCGCGAAGCCCTCCAGGAGAAGCGTCCATCACGCGATGAACGCTTTGCCGAAACGGTAGCCCTCTATAACCAGGCGCTTGACGCCTTTATCGCCAAGGTCAAGCAAGATCGCTATATCATTGCCGCCATTCTCTATGGCAGCCTTGCCCACGACACCGTGTGGCGCAAGAGCGATATCGACATCATGCTGGTAGGGCGCGATGAAAAGCCGATCCGCCACTTCTGCCTGGTGGAAAATGGCGTCAATATTCATGCCGACCTGGTGCCGCGCAGTAAATTCAAGGGGGCGATTGAAGGCATGCTCCAGGGGACTTTCTTGCACTCGGCCTTTGCGCTCAGCACGCTCATCTACACCACCGATGATTCGATCCGTGAACTCTATTACAACGCTCAAAGCATCGGCGCGCGTGACCGTCAACTGCGGCTGATGGTTTCTGGCGCGAGTTTGATCTACTATGTAGCCAAGGCGGAGAAGTGGCTGGTGACGCGCCACGATATTTCATATAGCTTCCTGTGGATCATGTACGCGATCAAGAGTTTGGCCGAGATTGAGGTGATCATCAAAGGGGAGATCACCAGCCGCGAGGTAATCCCACAGGCGGCCAAGATCAATCCGACGCTCTTCAACCAGGTCTATCACGACCTGATCCATGGGCGCAAAGATGAGACGACCATCCAACAGGCGATTGACCTGATTAACTGTTACCTTGACCAAAATTTGCTGCTACTCTTTAGTCCCGTGCTGGATTATTTGCAGGAAGCACAGGGGATCCGCACCACCGGCGAGATTGAGGAATATTTTAGTAAGCAGGTGCAGAATCAGCCGCTCAGCAATGTCTATGAATGGCTGGCCGATAAAGGCATCATCCAGAAGGTGCCCTCACCGGTGCGCCTCACGGTCAAGAGTCAGGTGACGGTGGATGAGGCGGCCTACTATTACGATGGCCACCTAGAAGGTGAGCGGCAACTGTCAACTGCCGCGCACCTTTAAGCCGCCAGATCGCTCTGCATCAACTTGGCAACGCGTCGCCCTAACTCGACGGCGTAGTTGGTGCCGCGATCCCACGGGTAGACCTGGCTCATGGAAGCAAAGTAGAGCCCCGGCAGCGGCGTGCGTAGATCGGGGATCATCTGTAGATAGCCGACCGGCGGCACCGGCTGCGCATACTTAGCCTTGTGCACCCAGGCGCCGGTGATCCAGCTCTGGTTGAAGTTAGGATTAAATTTGCGCAGGTGGGGCGTGAACTCAGCCAGCAGAGCCTCCAGATCCATCGCAAAATAGCGGTGATCCGGGTCCAGATAATCGCCCAGATAGAGCAAATGATCGCCGCCATAGTGGGTCGGTGAGATCATATTGGTGTGCTCCACCAGCGCCAAGAAGGGGAAACCTTCACCCTTGGGCAAATTCACCCAGTAGATCTGCTCCATCAGCGGCTGGTTGAGGGCCACCGTCACAACCACCGCCCCCATACTCTTTAGCCCCTGCAACTGTTGCAAATAGCTTTGGGGTAAGTCCACCGCGATGCGCTGAAAGAGGCTAGGGCTGACTGTACTCAACACCACATCATAGTCACGCCGTTCCCCTTGCCCTGTCGCGACGGTGTAAGTGTTATCCGATTGGTGACGGATCGCCTGTACAGCTTGTTCGCGCTGAATGGTCACCCCTTGGGTACAAAGCTGTTTTGCCAGCCCATCAATCAAAGCTTGAAAGCCACCTTCGTAGTATATGAGATTGGGCGTGCGTTTAAAGATGCGCGCCCAAAACCAGGCCAGATTCACTTCCGTATAGTGGGCGCCAAATTTGCCCTGGAGCATCGGCCGCCAGATCATGTCATGGCCTGTCTCCCCCATCCAGTGCGCTAACCATTCATCGGCCAGCAGCCGGTCAAAGTCACGCCACGGCGGCTTAGGGTGATATTTCAAATAGGCCAGCACCGCGCCCATGCGCAAGCGATGGTGTATGCCCAGTTTGGGAAAGAGCAGCAGCCGCAGCGGACTATCAAAGGGGTAGTTGTGTCCCTGTTGGTGGATTACCGTGGTGGGGCGGTGCACCTGGAGCAGATGTCCAAGTCCTAACTCTTTAGTTAGGCCAAGAATGGCGTCGTCATTGGTAAAGAGATGATGGTAAAAATATTCCAGTGGCCATTCCCAATAGGGCTGGCCTTTAAAGCCGGCAGCCAAGCCGCCCAAGGTCGGGCCGGCTTCATAAATGGTAACCGCGATGGGTCGTGTCTGTGGATTGCGTGTCAGATCATAGGCGGCAGTTAAGCCGGTGATACCGCCGCCTATGATGGCGACGCGCAGGGGCGGTGCGTCTTGTGAAAGTTGAGCCATTAGGTTGATCGATTTGTACTAAATATTCTAAATTCCATAACCTATGCCGCCAACGAAAGCGACCCCGGACGGATCCCTTGTTGTAAATGTTGGCTCAATTCATGCTTGACCCGCTCATAAAGCTTGAGCAGGTCACCATCACTACCCTTATACGATTGAATCGTTTGGGTGGCGCAGAGATAGCAGCCACGCAGGAATTTATAGTTGTTGCTATTGCAGCGCAGGCAGCCATCCAGTTCAATCATCATTAAAACAAAAGCCAAACTGTCCGCGTGGGTTTCGGGCAGGGCGGCCACCCGATCGACCAACTGCCGCCATTCGTCGCCGCGCAAATCGCGCAGGCTCGAAATCAAATGGGCAGGAAAAAGTAACTCGGCTTTTGTATGAACAGCATAATCGCTTAAGTCAGACATGCGTCTCCTCCATCATCAAATCACTGGTGCAGTGATTGATCACGATTAAAAAACGTGGCGGCAAAAGGAACATATAAAGTGTTCAGTAATCAGTAGACAGTGGCCAGGGTACAGACGACTGTCTACTGATTACTGTCTACTGAGCACTGATTCCCCACATTGGTATGTTCCTTTTGCGGCTACTGTTAAAAAATGGCTCAACGGGATCTCATGCTTCGAATATCCTCAGGGGAACTGTGATTGACAAGTGCGACCGTCAAAATAATCCCGGAATCTTTAGGAGATTCCGGGATTATTTTGACTCCGCCACCCGAAATCCAGATGAGCCTTAAAAATTTAACTCCACATTCGGGATTTTGACCGTCGGTGCGAATGTGGTTGGCGTATGACCATTGCGTTGTCCTGCCAAAGAATCAGGTGTCTGCGGTAAGAGCAGATTGAGATTATGAAGCAGTTGCGTAAGATCTGCTCCTTGCGCCTGACAAATGGCTGTTAACGTATCATCGGCGTCGACTGCACAACTGCTGCAGCCACCTAAATGGAAGCCGGCTAAAATCTGTTCTGCTTGGGGGTGGAGCAGTGTAGCTTCACGCACCGTCATCTGGGGCGTAAAGGCAGCCTGACCACTCTGCTGCATCATTTCCATCCGCAGTGCGGCTGTACGCTCGTGCAGGTCGGCGCGCAACTGTCGAATTTCGTCATTGGCGTCAAAGAGCGCACGGTTATAGCGGTCAAGCCGGCGCCGGGCAGTTTGTAGCTCCTGCTGTAATTTCCAGCTATACGCCAGGGCGACAACGCCAATCAATAACGACAGCCAGCTTAAAAATGTTCCCATTTAGAGCGTGTACTCCTCCCCAGGAGCCAATACCGTGCAGTCGATTTCAGCGGCGCGGCGCAGCTTTTCCGCAAAGGCTTGGGCATCTTGCTTAATGGGTGGGAAGGTGTTGTAGTGAATGGGGATCACGCGCTTGGCCTGGACAAATTGGGCAGCCAAAATCGCATCATCAGGGCCCATGGTAAAGTTATCGCCAATGGGCAGCAGCGCGACATCAACCCCACCCTGTTCACCGATCAAACGCATGTCATAGGTCAGCGCGGTGTCACCAGCAAAGTAAACGTCGTGGCCATCATTGAAATGAATCAAGAAGCCCGTGGGGTTGCCGCCGTTGCTGCCATCGGGCAGGGCACTGCTGTGGTGGGCAATGGTCATCTTCACACGACCAAAGGGGAAGGTGTACGCACCGCCGGTATTCATGCCGTGGCCATTCGTGACCCCCTGATCGGCTAACCAGGTGACAATCTCAAAATTGCTGATCACGAGCGCACCCGTCCGTTTAGCAATGGCCGCGGCATCGGCAATGTGATCGCCATGGCCGTGAGAGATCAAAATATAGTCCGCTTCAATCTCATCCGCACTCGTCGGCGCCAAAGGATTATTGGGGGCCAGGAAAGGGTCAATGACCAATTTTACGCCATCAGCATTGACGGTAAAGGTGGAATGGCCATAATAGTGAAATGTAAGTGACATTGGGTTCTCCTTTCATGCACCTATAAATGGTAACCCTTCCTCTTCCTGAAAGAGTCGCCCTACCTGCATCATTATACTACAGATTCATTATCTGAACATCTATAGCGAAGAAAGTAGCGAGCCAGACTTACCTTGCGGCAAATCTGGCTCTTTGTCTACGCTGTAATGAACTGTTACGCAAGTTCTGATAAACTAGAGACATAGATCGTAGGTGCGGTTTCCATACCGCACAATCGACCAATCTGGGGGATTTCTGATCTGTGCGGTATGGAAACCGCACCTACGTCTAATTCGTCAAAATTTCGGTTACACCGTACTAGCTGCGGGCTATTCGCCACTTTCCTTGCGTTGCCTGGCCCGTTCCTGCGTTTTGCGTCGTAACTCTTCCAAGCGCGCCTTTTTGTCATCGGCAGCGGCGTCATCCCCGCCGGTGTCCTGTGAACTGGTTTTACTTTTGGCGGCGGCCGCGGCTTTGGCAGCGGCTTGCGCCTTGATCGCAGCTAGATCGGCGGTTGACCGTTTGGGCTTGTCGGCAGTCGCTTTGGCCGCTTCTTTGGCTTTGGCGGCGGCGGCGGCGGCCTTAGCTTCCTCCTTGGCCCGCTCTTCTTCCTTCGCCTTGCGCCGCGCCTCCGCTTCCGTTGCGTATTGCGTAGGCCAGAGCGCAGCATAATATTCAATCGGCACGGTCAGCTCTGCTTTGTCATAGACCAACTGTGGATAGCGGTCGTAGACAGCCAACTCAAAGTCGTGATTCATCTTAATGGCATCAAAGGGGCAGAATTCAACACAGAAGCTGCAACTCATGCAGACCGCGGCGTCGATAAAAAATTCAGCCGGCCGCGTTACGGGCTTGCCATTAGCGTCACTGTCACGCACAATCCAGATACACTGGGGCGGGCAGACCTTGGCGCAGATGCCACAGGCCGTACAGAGATCTTCACCCGCTTGCGTATCCCAAATCAGCATGGGGATATAGCGAAACCGTTCCGGCAAGAGCCGTCGCTCTTCCGGGTATTGAATGGTCAAGAGCCCTTCCTGCTCCACCGGCTGCTCGATAATCCGCCGCCCATTGCCAAGCTGAATGCTATCTTGATAGCGGCTAGGTACGGCCTTGCGATCATCGACAAAGGTGTCCATGGCATGTTTCAGGGTGATGCCGAGGCCCTTGAGTAATCCACTTCCAAACATGGCGTTCTCCTGTGTATATGAGAGGTAGATAAGTCAGTCGGTAGATAAGTAGATTGGTAGATAAGTAAATCGGTAGATCCTCCGCAAAAGCAACCGATTTCCCGATCTACTAATTTACCTATTTACTAATTTACCTATTTCCCTATCTACTATCGATCCACTTCACCTAGCACAATATCAATTGCACCCAAAATCACAATCGCATCAGCGATCTTATATCCTACGCTCATGGGACCCAAGGCATTCAAGTTGATATAGCTTGGGGCGCGAACGTGGTAGCGATAGGGGTTCGGTTTGGCGTCACTGACCAAATAGAAGCCAAGCTCACCCTTGGGCGCTTCAACCCGCACATAGACTTCGCCTTCCGGTGGGCGAAACGTATAGCCACCTTTGCCGCCCAGAATTTCGCCGTTGGGCAAATCGCGCAGCGCCTGCTTGAGAATCTTGACACTTTCCCGTGCTTCTAACAGCCGGATATAGTAGCGGTCAAAGATGTCGCTGTTAGGCAGGGTGGGAATGTCAAAGTCAAAGCGATCATAGATACAGTAGGGTTCGGCTTTGCGAATATCATAGGCCAAGCCGGCGGCGCGGATCATGGGGCCACTGATGCTGAGTGAAATCAGATCCTCAGCCGAGAGATAGCCAACGCCGCGCCCGCGCGCCATGACAATTTCATTGCCGGTCAACATACGGTCCAATTCGTCGAGCACACGGGGCAGCCGCTCATTGACAATATAGTCGGCTTTGCGTTTCCACCCTTCGGGCAGATCGCGCACGACACCGCCAAAGCGCATATAGTTACACATCATGCGCGCGCCGCTCACCTCCTCGAAGAGGTCGAGAATCATCTCGCGCTCCTCAATAGCGTAGAGCGCCGGCGTCTGCAAAGCACCCAGGTCGTTCAGAATGAAGCCGATCGACCAGAGATGGTTGACCACCCGCGTCAACTCGGCCATGATGATGCGAAGATAGTTGGCCCGCTCCGGCACTTCAATGCCGATGAGCTTTTCCACCGCCAAGGCGTAGGCCAAATTGTTGCTCATGGAGTTGAGATAGTCGAGCCGGTCGGTAAAGGGCATATTCATGAGCCAGGTATTGCGCTCGCCAATTTTTTCATGATTGCGATGCAGATAACCCATCTCCGGCTCCAACGCCAAAATAGTTTCGCCCTCCACGCGGGTCAACATACGGAAGACGCCATGGGTGCTGGGATGGTGCGGGCCCAGGTTGACGACAATGCTCTCTGTGTCCAACATCCCCTCTTCAGGGTCATGATGCGGCGCCTGACTGACCGGCACATAGGTGACCGGCTCTTTCCAGCTATCAGGATCCCAGCCCTCCGGGTAGGTGGTGTTCTTGCCCCAGGGCAACTTATCTTCGTGCCAAAGATAACCACCATTAGGATGGCGGCTGCGGAAGGGCTTAGCCTCTTCGTCAAAGTAGGCTTCCTTCCAATCCTTGCGCATGGGATGGCCGTGAAAGCCGTCCCAGAGTAAGATACGCCGCAGGTTCGGGTGGCCTTCAAATTTGATGCCATAGAGGTCATAGACCTCACGCTCCTGCAAATTAGCGCCGGGATAGACGCTAGTGGCGGAAGGGACAGTGTCGTTTTGAGGGACACGCACGTGGAGCGACAGATGGCCGCCGCCCTTTTTCGTGCTGTACAGGTGGTAGACCACATCAAAGCGTTCACGCACGCCGGCCCGCGCTTTGCCCTTGTAGGCCTGGTAATCGGTACAGGTCAAGTTGGAGAGCAAGTCATAGCCCTCGATATCGCGCAGGTGGGTCAGCAGCGCCAGTAACTTGTCCGGGGCAACGACCAGGGCAGGTTCAGTCTCATCCAACCACCTGCCGGTGACAGCACCGGGTACTGCTTGATTGTAGGGTAGGCTGGCGTCTACAGCCGGGGCCTCGGCCACAGCGGTTGCATCACTCATTGTTTGAGCCTCTCTTATTTCCTGGGCGATATGACCCCAATCGTTGCAATCTCACCTGTACAAACTCACTCTGTACAAACAAAGCGGAGATTGACCACGCGGGCCCATCGCCATGATTCTAGCGGTTTCTCAATTATGCCGTTTGCCGTTTTGCGGCCCAGATCGCCTTCGCTTGGGCAACGCGTGCCAAAGCTTTTGGTCCCATATTCGCAATGCCAGCGGGGACGGCGCCTTCGCCTTGGGGCGCCGCCGCAGGAGCAGCCGGCGTGGCTGCCGTCACAACTGGTTTGGGCGCCGGTGCTACCGCTTTTTTGGCCGAGGCCAGCGTATGTTCTTTGATCAACTGAATCTGGCGCGGGTCATAAATGTCCGGGCCAAGAATGGGCACTGGAACAAATTCGTTTTTGCCTCTTTGGTACCAGGGCGCCGTGACAATACTCTGACGCATGACCTTGTCGTGCAGCTTCATAATGCCGAAGATCAAGGCTTCCGGCGTGGGCGGGCAGCCGGGCACATAGACATCGACCGGAATATACTTGTCGATGCCGCTGACTACATTGTAGCCTTCTTTAAAGGGCCCGCCACCGGTGGCGCAGGCGCCCATGCTCAGCACATAGCGAGGCTCGGCCATTTGGTTATAGATGCGCACAATCGCCGGCACCATCTTTTTGGTCACCGTACCGGAGACAATCATCAGATCGCTCTGGCGCGGGCTGGGGCGCATAACCTCCATGCCAAAGCGCGAGAGGTCATACCGGCTGGCCGCGGTGGCGATCATCTCGATCGCGCAGCAAGCCAGCCCAAAGAGCAACGGCCACATGGAAGACTTGCGGCTCCAATCGTACACCTTATCTAAAGTGGTTACCAACACATTGGACTGTAACTCATCCGGCACTTGGATGGAGTCATGTAAATACTGGTTGACTTGCTCCTGCTTTAACACAGGGAAATTCGATACAGGAGTGGTGGTCTTCGCCATGAACCGCTTCCTTTTTATAGATACGTATTTGCAGATGCTTGTAGATATACTTGACCGCACATGGATGGCAGTCAAGCGTATATGCCTAGGTTTGCTGCCTGAATTCTACCTGACTTAAGCGCCGATTGCAACTTTGTGGCCCTTGATCAATCCGGCAGAGAATCGAGAGAGCAATATACTGACTGTTTCCTATTGACTATAGAAATTAACAAAGAAATTAACAAAGAAATTAACAAAGAAATTAACAAAGAAATTAACAAAGAAATTAACAAAGAAATTAACAAGTGATCTTATTCTGACCAGAAAATTATACTGATTGCAGCCCAAAGTGTCAAGTTATTTTTTTCACAAGTAGCCTTATTGGGAGTTTGTATTAAAATATTGGCTCATATAGGTATGCGGCTGAAATTGCCAATTTTCTCTCTGGGGAATTGTGCAATTTCAGTTTGCCGCCCATATGAGCGAAAATATTTATCATCTTTTTCATAAAAATTGACACAGATCAACCCCTATGCTATACTGCGCGCCAGGATTATTTGGTAATTGGTTGATTGGTGATTCGTCACTCTGTTCCGGGTGCGTACCACAAATAGGGCGAAGCACCGGCGAGGCCAATTTGTGTGTCTCGTCTATCGCCCCTAATTTGGGACGCCCCCCTTTGTTCCATGCGTTTAACCTGAAATATCAAATCACTAACCAACGAATCACCCAATCACAAACATTCTGGAGGCAACCCAATGGCGCTATCCTGGCCTTGGAGCAAGAAAAAAACATCGAATATCCTTTGGCTCGACCTGGGCGACCTGGGGGACTTAGTCCACCCGGATGGTCCGCATGAGCAGTGGCAGGATCATGGCCTGGGGCTGTTGCGTACGATATTGCACCAAAATGGCGTCCAGACCGATCTGGCGTCGACGCGCGCCGTCACTTCGTGGGAGCAATTGGCTGCACAGATCAAGGGCTATGAAACGTTGATCATGAATGTGCGCAGCTACACCTATCCGGTTGCGCTAAAATCGGCCCAGCTTTTCAAGGAGCTGAACCCCAATGGCCTGGTGCTCACCGGCGGGATGCACGCCACGGTGGCGCCCGACGAGATGGCCGAAGTGGAGGAGTTTGATCGTATCTGCAAAGGGCCAGGCGAGAAGGTAATCGTGGATTTGGTGCGCGACCCCAGCGCGTTCCCCCGCATCTTTCAGGGGGAAAATGCCCGCTCCATGGCCGAGTGGCCGCGCATTGATCGCACGCTCTGGCCCAAGCCGGCCAGTTGGCGGACGCGCCGCAAGTTTAATTGGCCGCTAGAGCCGGCTTGTGGCTGGGGCCCAGGGCCGGTCGCCACGATAATTACCAGTCGGGTCTGTCCCTGGCAATGTGTCTTTTGCAATGAGAATTCCTACATCCCCAACATGGGCCGACGCCCGGTCGATGATGTGATTGATGAACTCAACTTCCTGGATCGCAACTATGGCGTCGGTTCGGTGGTGATCCATGATTCGATGTTCTTCCAAAACCCCAAGTGGCTGCAAGAGTGGATCGAAAAGTACCCGCGCAAAACCAAACGGTGGACTTATTGGGCTGCCGGCCGCGCCGACACAGTGAAACAGTGGCCCGATCTCTTTGCAGCCTTGGTCAAGGAGACCAACTGGCGCACCATTTCGATTGGCTTTGAGTCGGGCAGCGACCGCATTTTGCGCCTGCTCAACAAGGAGTGCAATGAAGAAGATAATTACTTTGCGATTGATCTGGTCAACCGCATTGGGGATGAGCTAGAGGCCAAGGGGGAACAGCCACCCATCTTCTGGTCGAACATCATGTTGGGCATTCCCGGGGAGACGCACGAGGATGCCTTTAAGACCATGCGCATGTTGAAGCGCATGAAACGGGTCTTCCCATCAATTGCCTTCTACGCCCCCTATCCCGGTTCAGCGTTGGGTAACCAGTTGATCGCCGAAGGCAAAAGCTTGATGACTAAGGACAATTACCATCGCTTCCCCGACGATGAGAAGGTCAAGGGCATTGACTATCAATTCTACCGGGATCTGATGGCCGGCAAGTATGATGAAGAGGTGAATCAGGGTCTGAACGGGCTGCGCGGCGCTGATCTCTATCAAGGGACCTTGGTGAAGGCATGAGCAGCTTTAGCAATCCACACTATATGTACCTCTTCGCGCTAAAAAATGGCAAAAAGAAACTGGCTTACGGTCAATCGCCGGAGGATGCCCTAGAGATCCTGAGCATCCGTCTGAGCGAGGCGGAGATGGGCGAGATTCTGCGCAACGAGTATGTCAAAATTTCACAACGTGAATTGCAGCAACATGTGGCGGAATTGGGATAAATTGCGACGCCGTGGCTGGGCCAGGCTGCTTTACGGTGATGGCGTCGCCATATATGAAGATGAACGGGGGGTGTTAGCCGCGTTGATCCAAGGCGCAACCCTAAAAAGTCACCGTACCCTCGACGGTAACAAGGTGCATCGGCTACATCCTTTGGCTGGACCGCCGGTTGTTGTGGTCGCGCGCACGGTGCGTCGTTTGGAGCGGACCGGCATGATCCGTAGCAACATGAAATTTCCTGCCGCCACCTATTTGCTCACTGACCAGGCCATCGATCTTATGGCTGATTGTGAACCGCAAATTTCTTCGCCGCTCAGCGCACACAACCATCGCGCCCTACTCTGATCCTAGCTCTGATCCCAACGTAAAATTCGTGGCGGGAACCACTTCGTGGTAGGTGGAATCGTGCTTACTGTGGATATTTATGAATAATTTCATAATAATTGACAGAACCCAGCAATCATGGTATAATTGTCTTGGGTAAAAAGATGCGCGGATTCAGCTTTCTGGCATAGGTTACAGGGCTAGTACAGTTTGGCGTCAATACCTTGACAGCAATAATTAGCGTTTCTCTCGGGTGAACTTTGCAAAGATCTGTCAAATTATTTCTGTCTGGATTTACTAGGTTTAGCGCGATTCGGGGTGGTGACTTGTGCACGCAGTGCGTAAACACATTTTGGAAATCTTAAAAGAACATCGCTGCGGTGCTACGGTTGCCGAATTGGCGGAGCAATTGGAAATGGCTCCTGTGTCAGTTCGTCATCATCTCGATATTTTGCAGGGTGACAACTTGATCTGCGTGGATCGGTTGGAGCGCAAGGGCAATGTTGGCCGGCCACAGCAGGTCTATGCATTGACTACGGAAGCCAATAGCTACTTCCCCAACAATTTTGCGGGTCTAGCCGGTAAGTTAGTAGAGCAGATGAAGCAGGTTTTGCCGCCGGAACAGGCATTGGTCGCTTTCCGCGGGATTGCGCGGGAGATTGCGGCTGAATTTGCCGAGGCCGGCTGTCTCTGTAGCGCCATGCAGGGTCTCAAGGGACATGTAGGGGCAGAGGGCCAAATTGAAATCGAAGAACAGTTGGCGCAGATTGCTGAGTTTCTAAACGAGCGGGGCTATTTAGCCCGTTGGGAAGCCGATCCGGACGGTGCACAGGGTCATTACTTGATGCACAAATATAACTGTCCCTATGCCGGCGTTTCCACGCAACATAGCGAGCTGTGTTTGATGGATCAGACGTTGGTTGATGAATTGGTGGGGCAGCCTTGTCAACGAACTACATCAATGGTTGAGGGCTCCCACTGTTGCACTTATCGCATTTTGCTGTCGGAAGAGGTAGCCCACAATCAGCGCGTCAATGGTCAGGTAGTAGAGAGTCAGACAATAGGTAGCCAGATAGTAGATAGTAGCGAGTATATAAATAATAACTACAATAATGATGTACTTGAACTCAAATCAGCTAGGTGATTTGTGATTACTCAACTCAATTTTCAAAAAACGCCATTCGGTTCCGTCCATATTGCGCCGTTGCCCGCCCATATCCCCATTGAGCCGGTGCATGACAGCTATGGACGGCGGGTCAATTACATGCGCATTAGTTTGACGGATGTCTGTAATTTGCGCTGTGTTTATTGCATGCCGGAGAATATGACCTTTCAGCCCCGGCACGAGCTGATGACGGATGAAGAGTTGCTCTATCTGGTGCGTGTAGGGGCAAGTCTGGGCGTTAACAAAATTCGGCTGACCGGCGGTGAGCCGACCATTCGCCCTCATGTGGTGGAGATTGTGCGCGAAATTGCCAATGTGCCGGGGATTACCGATCTGGCCATGACCACCAATGCCGTTTTGCTGGATAAATTGGCGCAGCCGTTAGCCGAAGCGGGGTTGAAGCGGGTTAATATTAGCATTGATACGTTGGATGGCGAGAAGTTTCATCGCATTACACGCTGGGGCAATATTGCTGATGTATGGCGCGGCATTCGGGCGGCTGAAGCGGCCGGACTGACGCCGGTCAAGCTGAACAGTGTCGTGGTGCGTAACTTTAACGACGGCGATGATATGATTGAACTTGCTCGACTTACTTTGGAAAATGACTGGGATGTGCGCTTTATCGAGATGATGCCCTTTGGCGAAATCACTGACTTCCAGCAGACCAACGTCGTTACCTTTCATGAAATGCGCGCACAAATTGAGCAGGTCTTTGGCCCATTGGAAGAAGCCGGCTATGATTTTGTGGATCCCAGCCGCCCCTTCCGGATTGCCGGGGCCATGGGCACACTTGGCTTTATTAGCAGCGTCACCGAACCTTTCTGCCAGGGCTGTGGACGGGTGCGGCTAACGGCAGATGGCAAGTTGCGTCTCTGTCTGTTGCGCGATGATGAGGTTGATCTCTTGACGCCTTTGCGCGCCGGTGCGAGCTTTGATGAGTTGCGCGCATTGATGCGTGAGGGTGCTTATCACAAACCGTGGGGACATGGCTTGGCCCAAGGCTTGGTAGCTGAAAAGCGGGCGATGAACCAGATCGGTGGATAAATTTTTGTGAGCATAGGGCGAAGATGTGAAGCAAAACGATTTCACCTACAGGTTTCTATGCGCTAACTTTGTAGTAACCAGTGTTGATTTACTTTTAACGACTAGTTGAAGGAGATGTAGATAATGATTACATTGACTGGCAGCGCAGCGGAAAAGCTGGGCGGGATTCTGGAGCAGAAGGGTATCAAAGAGACTCACGGGTTGCGCGTCTTTGTCAAAGGCGGCGGTTGTGGCGGTATGCAGTACGGCATGACCTTTGACGAGGGCGGGCGTGAAGATGATCTCGTCTTTGAGCAACACGGCCTGCGCGTTTTGGTCGATCCCACCAGTCTTTTCTATATTGACGGCGCCAACATTGACTATGTAGAGAATCTGATGGGCGGCGGCTTCCATATTGACAACCCTAATGCCGTAAGTTCGTGTGGCTGTGGCAGCAGCTTCCGCACCGCCCAGTCGCACAATGGCGAAGAGATGCCGCAGAGCTGCGGTAGCCACTAACCGCCCGTTGAAGCTTAGCCACATATGAAGGCGAGGAGAGCAGCTTGCTTCCTCGCCTTCTGCTTGTCTACTGTACTTTGTTCTGAATGAAAACCGGCGTTTGTCTCCTGACTCATTCCCCTACACAAAACGCCGGTTTTCAGCACTGCCGCAGGATAGATTTGTAGGAAATGATCGCTCATGGTACAACTTAGCAAGGCTGCGCGCAAAGAAAGCGCAACTTTGGCGGCGCGTATTCAACAAGTGCTGGATGACTATCGCCCCACACTCTATATGGATGGCGGCGATGTGGAACTCTTGCGGGTGGACGAAGCAGGGATTGCCCATATTAAGATGTTGGGCGCCTGTATTGATTGTCCGATTAGCCTGCTCACCATGAAGTTAGGCATTCAGCGTCTGCTCAAAGAGCATTTTGCCGAAATCAAGGGCGTCCATGCCATTACGGATATTGACATCTCCGCCCTCTATCAACGCCCAACTCCGGGAACCACCGCCTTGAACGTGTAAAGGAAGCTTATGCCCAATCCATATGGCGCCCCAGAAATTACTGTGCAAGCTGTAGATGCAAAGCGTAAAGCCGACGCCGATTTTGTTTGGCTTGATGTTCGGGAGCCGCAAGAGGTTGCTCATGTCCGCATCGACGACCGACGCGTGCGCCTGGCGCCGCTGAGCGAACTGGCCGACCGCCAATTGGCCGCACTGCCCGATGATGCGCAGAATCAACAGGTGGAGATCATCGTCTTTTGCCATCATGGTATGCGTAGCGCCCAGGTCACCGCCTGGCTCTTACAGCAGGGCTGGACCCATGTAACCAATATGGCCGGCGGCATTGACGCTTGGGCCAGAGAGATTGATCCATCGGTGGGGCTTTACTAGCATGGCCATTCCCAGCCTCAGCCACGCCCAATCCCTGCTGGCCGAAGCTGAGCAACGCAATCCTGGTGCTTGGGTTGCGCATTCGGTCAATGTTGCGCGCGCCGCACAACTGATTGCAGAACAGCACCCCGCATTGGACCCTGAGCGCGCCTATATCTTGGGGCTTCTTCATGACATTGGGCGGCGTGCGGGCAAGGTTGCGATGCGCCATGTGGTTGAAGGCTATGATTACATGAATGAATTGGGCTTTGCCGGCGCCGCGCGCATCTGCCTGACCCACTCCTTTCCCTACCAACACCCGCGCGCCGTCTTTGGTCAGTGGGATTGTACGGCAGCCGACTACGAGCGGATTGGCGCTGCGCTCCTCAGTGTCACCTATGATGATTACGACCGCCTCTTGCAGCTTTGTGATGCGTTGGCGCTGGCTGAAGGCTTCTGCCTGATCGAGAAGCGGATGGTCGATGTCTTTCTGCGCTATGCCCACAATGGCGTCGATCCCACGGTGCACCCCAAGTGGCAACAGACCTTTGCCATTCAGCGCCACTTTGAGGAGATCATCGGCTGCTCCATCTATCAACTGCTCCCCGGTGTAGTCGAAACCACCTTTGGCTTCCCTCGCTAACTGACCCAACTTAGGCTGTTGTAAGAAAATAAAGCCCTCGTAGGGGCGACCCCTTGCGGGCGCCCGCAAGGGGTCGCCCCTACAAGGGATGGTGGATTTATTGTTTGCAAATGCCTTGGCACGATCAACAGAGCAATTCCGGTCAAGCGAATCCCGCCTACTTCTGCTATGATGTACGCATGGCACAGCATGAGCAACCCACTGACACTTTTGATGAGCTGACCGCTGCAGTCGCCAGCAATCTGGATGCGGTCACCGATGGCGCCGCGTTGGCCGCAGCGGCAAACTACAGTCGTTTCTATTTCCAGCGTCTCTTCCGTGACCGCACCGGCGAAACACCGGGCGACTGTCGGCGGCGCGTCTTGCTGGAGCGGGCGGCCTATCAGCTACGCCATACCCGGCGCCCAGTGACGGAGATTGCCTTTGCCGCCAACTTTGACTCGTTGGAGGGCTTCTCGCGCGCCTTTCGCAAAGCCTATGCTGTCTCGCCCAGCCACTACCGGCGCTTGGAGCCGTTGAGTTGGTTCTTGCCTGCGCCCAATGATATTCATTACGATCCAGTGGTGGGAGCGGCGATCCGCCTCACCCAACCACGCCAACAAGGAGGAACCATGGACCTGACCGACCGCTTGATTGAGCATGACCTCTGGTTAACGCGCCGTTTGCTTGAGGCAGCCGCCACGCTAAGTGACGCCCAGATCGACGCGCCCTTGGGACGTCCTGAAAATCCCCTACCTTTTGAAAAGCCAGAGCACACGCTGCGCGAACTCCTAACGCGCATTATCTTTACCAAAGAGGTTTGGGTGACCGCGGTGCAGGGCCGCGCGCCCGAAAAGCAGACCGATGAGTCGATTCCAGGCTTGTTACGGCGCCTGGATGCAGCCTTTGGTGAATTTCGCGCGCTGGTGCAACAAGTGCGTGAACAAAATCTGTGGGACAGTGAATTTGTCGATATGCTCTGTGAACCGCCGGAAACCTTTATCTATGGCGGCATGATTGCCCATGTAATTACCTTTTCGACTTATCGTTGCACAGTGGCGCTGCATGCCCTCGCCCAGCTAGGCGTGACAGGGTTGGGCTATGGCGATCCGATTGAGTGGGAACGTACGCTTGTAAACGTCTAACAATAATTATCCCAAAGATGATGACTGAACTGAGGTGATTATGACAGATCAACAAAGTAACGCGCTGTTGGGCAAAGTCGCGGTGGTGGCGGGGGCGACGCGTGGCGCGGGTCGCGCTATTGCAGTCGAATTGGGCGCGGCCGGCGCTACGGTCTACTGCACCGGGCGTAGCGTACGCGGCGCCCCGTCGGATTTGGCACGCAGCGAAACTATTGACGAGACGGCCGAACTCGTGACGGCCCGTGGCGGGATCGGCATTGCGGTCCAGGTGGACCACAGCCAGCCGGTCCAAGTGGCTGAGCTCTTTGACCGGGTTGGCACAGAACAGGCCGGCCAACTCGATATCCTTGTCAATGATGTGTGGGGCGGCGAAAGTTTGATGGAGTGGGAGAAAGCGTTTTGGGAAATTGACCTGGACCAAGCGCTGACTATGCTCCAACGGGCCATCTTTACCCACATCATTACCAGCCGCTATGGTGCACCGCTCATGGTGGCGCGCAACCGTGGGCTGATCATTGAGATTACGGACGGCGACACCCTCAACTATCGCGGCAACCTGCCCTATGATCTGGCCAAAACGTCGGTGATCCGTTTGGCGCTGGCCCAGGCTGAAGATCTCAACGCCAGAGGGTTGGATGGCATTACCGCGCTGGCGCTCACCCCCGGCTTTCTCCGCTCCGAACAGATGCTCGACCACTTTGGCGTCACCGCCGCCACCTGGCGCGACGCCATTGCCCAAGACCCCTATTTTGCCGGCAGCGAAACGCCGCACTACATTGGGCGCGCGGTCGTGGCCCTGGCCACCGACCCCAATATCCACCAAAAACATGGCCAAGCCTGGGCCACCTGGACCCTCTCCGACGAATATGACTTCACCGACCTGGACGGCAGCCGCCCCCACTGGGGACGCTTCTTTGCCGCAATGCAGGCCAAAGGGTAACCCCAATGCCTTGAAAAGATGCAACCTTTATTCGCGTAATGCGTATTGCAGATAGGTGTATGTTGATTGAAAGTGACCGGCACTTTGGGATACTGCGGGCGAATTCAAAGTGGGAATAAATTCCCCTGCTGACAAGGAGAAGTCGGGAACCCCTCGGGTGCAGGCACTGTCAGTCGCTGAGGCGACTTCTCGGTGTCAGTAGCCGGTTTTAACCGTGCTACCATCATTCGCCAGCACTATCTTTGGGCGCCGGTCACTTTAAGCCGGCACGCGGCATTGATCACTTGGGAAGCTGCTTATGGCACTGACGCTTAGCCCACGCTGGCGCAAAGTTATCCGTGATGTCGTTGACAATAAAACCCGCACGGTGTTGGTGGTGCTGTCGATTGCGGTGGGCGTAGCTGCAATTGGCATGGTCACCGGCTCCCACGTGGTCATGTCCCACGATATTCCCCAAGCCTACCATGCCATTAACCCGGCCCATGTGCTCATTGGTCTCTCCGCGTTTGATGACGAACTGGTGCACGCGGTGGAACGCATGCCCGAGGTGGCTGCCGCCGAAGGGCGCAACCGAGCGGAAACCCAGGTGCGGGTCGGGGCGGATCAATGGAAAGATCTGCGTCTCTATGCGGTTGCCGACTATGCCGATCTACGCGTCAACAAAATTTGGCCGGCCGGCGGCGCCTGGCCGCCGCGCAAGCACGAGGTGCTGATTGAGCGCTCCTCGCTCTCGCTTTTGAATGGCCAAATCGGGGATTTGATTACGGTCAAAGGGGTGGACGGCAAAGCGCGGCAGTTGCGCATTGCCGGTCTGGCCCATGATCTCAACGAAATTTCCGCCCAATTTACCGGCGTGGGCTTTGGCTATATCACCCTGGATACGTTGGAATGGCTGGGCTGGTCGCGCGCCTATGGCCGGCTCTATCTCACGGTCAGCGACCACCCCACGGATAAGGTGCATATTCAGTGGGTGGCCGACCTGGTGCAGAAACGGCTGGAGCGGGCCGGCTACACTGTTTATTGGACCTTTGTGCCGGAGCCGGGCAAACATGAGATGGAGCAATTTCTGACGCCCATGTTGCTCATCTTTGGTGTGCTGGGTGTCCTTTCTCTGCTCCTGAGCAGCTTTTTGGTGGTGAACATTATCTCGGCCATCCTGGCGCAGCAGGTGCGGCAGATCGGCGTCATGAAAACCATTGGCGCCTGCACGGGGCAGCTTTTGGGGATGTATCTGATCACCACCCTGCTCTTTAGCCTGCTGGCGTTGGCGGTCGCCATTCCGTTGGGCTGGCTGGGTATGCGCGCCAACACCAACTTTATGGCCAATTTGATGAACTTTGACGTGCTGACCACGGGCATACCGCCCCAGGTCCTGGCGCTGGAGATTGCAGCCGGTCTGCTGACGCCGTTGCTGGCTGCGCTCTACCCCATTCTGCGCGGCATTCGGATCACCGTGCGCGAAGCGATCAGCGAATATGGGCTGGGCAAGGGGCGCTTTGGCGAGAGTTGGATCGATCGCCTGCTGGAGCGGGTGCACGGTCTCTCACGACCGTTGTTGATTTCGCTGCGCAACACCTTTCGGCGCAAAGGTCGCCTGGCGCTGACCTTGCTGACGCTGACCCTGGCCAGCGCCATCTTTATCGGTGTCTTCAGTGTGCGCGCCTCGCTCCTGTTGACGTTGGATGACGCCCTCAACTACTGGAACTATGATATTTCGCTTAACCTGAGCCGGCCTTACCGCGCCGATTACCTGGAAAGCACGGCGTTGGCGACCCCTGGCGTAATTGCCGCGGAGAGTTGGGGCTTCTGGGGCACGCGGCGGGTGCGGCCTGATGCAAACACAGGCGATAATCTGCTCTTAATTGCGCCACAACCTGCCTCGCAGATGATTACGCCGGTGCTGTTAGCGGGCCGCTGGCTGCTGCCCACCGATGAGAATGCCGTGGTGATCAACACCGATGTGCTCAAAAATGAACCTGATCTCAAGGTCGGTGACACGCTAGTGTTGGAGATTGCCGAGCGCAAAGAAGCGTGGACCATTGTGGGCTTGGTGCGGGGTGTGCTGGCCGGCCCCTTTATTCTATGTCAACTATCCCTACTTTGCCAAAGTCACCCGCACCGTTGGGCGCGCCAGCACGTTGCAGGTCATGACGGCGCAACATGATGGTGCGTTGCAGGATCATGTTGCCAAAGCGCTGGAAAAGCGCTTCGAGCAAGCGGGGATGGTGGTCAATTCGGCAGAGACGACGGCCGCCGTGCGCCAACGGGTGGAGACACAATTTAACGTCATTATTGTGATTTTAACGGTCATGGCGTTGTTGTTGGCCATTGTCGGCGGCTTGGGCTTGATGGGGGTCATGAGCATCAATGTGCTGGAGCGCCGCCGTGAAGTGGGTGTCATGCGCGCGATTGGCGCCGCCAACCAGGCCATTTTGCGCATTGTCATTGTCGAAGGGATTCTGATTGGCGTGATCAGTTGGGGCTTGGGCGTCATGCTGGCCTTGCCCCTGGGCAAAGCCCTGAGCGACGCCGTCGGCGCCGGCTTTATTCAAGCCGCCCTCAGTTATCGGTTCTCCACCGGCGGCGCCACCGGCTGGCTGGTCATTATGCTGCTGATCGCCGCGGTGGCCAGCATCCTACCCGCACGCAGCGCCGCGCGAATTACGGTGCGTGAGGTGTTGGCGTATGAGTAAGTGATACAATTTACCCCTTATAAAAGTACCGTCGTTTAGAGTTCTTAAAAATTTCGATGAAATAGGCGAAATGACCGTGGTGAGTAGTGAGGGAGCACAGGGTACTCAGTTGGACTTGAGGCTATGATGATTGAGCAAAACTCCCATACATTCCCCGTCATGTCAAGAGTGCCGTAGGGACTGGCGCCATCTAGATAAATACCAACAGGTGTTGTATCACCTCTGTTACCTCTTCCAATATTGCCATATTGTTTGTTCAATAAGGAATTATTACACCACGGATATTGTCTCCCATCCGTCCCTCGATGCGCCTTCTCCCACTCCTCTTCAGTGGGCAGACGCACCCCCATCCATTGACAAAATGCCTCAGCTTCAACCCTATTTACGTATGTCACTGGATGTTTTTCTCTTCCTAATGGTATCAAACCATTCTCCCAATGCTTCGGCATTTCTTTATATCCTGTGACATCTAGAAACACCTTTATTGCGTATTTGTCACCGGAGTCTTGGCAATATAGAATTCAATTATACTGCTAAATTTGTCAACCTTCTCTGCTTCATTAATAAAGACGCTCATATGGGCGACAAACTGAAATTGCACGATTTCCCAGAGAGAAAAAGCGCAATTTCAGTCGCATACCTATATGAGCCAATAAAAAAAGGAAATTATCGCGCCTGAATATAAATCAAATATAAACGGCACTATTGAGCGCCACGCAGCAACGCTTGCCGCTTACTCAGCGTGCGTCAAAGTCTTTCACCAGCGCCGGGGGTGCCTGAGAGCGCCAGGCGTTTACAAGCAACTCCCGTAACTCTTCCACTTCGACGGCGGCAAGGCGCACGAGGATGGCGGGAAAGCCGTTATAGTGGGGTTCGGTGAAGTATTTTTCTGGGTAGAGGGCGAGAAGCGCTTCCTTTTCGTGGTTGCTGCGCACACGAATGGCGATCACATCAAGGTTGGGGACGCGCGCCTTTTTGGGGTGGATGCGCTCCATCCATACCCAGGCAATGCCTTTGGGTTTGCCTTTATTGAGCACGGCAAAGGCAATGTGCTCCTCTTCCTGTGTTACTTGCGGCAGGGAAAGGGCAATGCGTTGCAAGTCATTTAAGTCTGCCATCTGCTTACCTCGTGACCGTTCATGGGCATCTCTAAAAACTGTGCATATTGTTGCGCTGCCACGGCCAACAGCGCTTCCTCAGCCGTTGTGAAGGCTTGAAAGGGTGTCCACTCAAGCTGCACGCCCTTCTTTTTGCCCTGCGTTTTGATCGTACGTTGCCAAGTGCCGGCGACCACGCCCTCGATCACCACCGTGGGGCGAAAGACGCCATTGCCGCCAGGGCAGATGCGTTGGGCATAGGCCGGGTCTAACATGGCGGTGCGATCCCCATAGCCAAGGATATACTCATCAAAGCCCGGCAAAAGATGAAGCGAGGCGGCAGCGGTTGTGTCCGGCATATGGTGGGGCAACCAATATATCTGATCGGCTACGGTTGCCTGAATCAAGGCATCGCCGGCGTCGGCAATTCCTTGCCTGGCGTCTTTTACCGTAATCCCAGCCCAACGCACCAGGTCTTGCAGCGTGGCCGGGCCGTGGCTGGTAAAGTAGCGTTGCGCCAACCCGGTCAGGGCTTCGGCGCGGGTCAGGGCGGTCGTTGGTGGAACCCACTCATCAAGCAGCACAAAGGTCTGTTGCTTGCCCCTGGGGACGCCAAAGCAGATCACGCCATCTTGCGCCGCGCGCCCCAGCAGATGATAGCCGCGTTGTCCGGCGGTGGCGATGTTGGCCTGCTCCAGGTGTTGCAAAAGCTCGGCACGGGTCAACTGCTTGCCGCCTTGCAATGCCTGGGCAAAGACAGCTTGGCTGCGTGCAAAGGTCGCATCGTTCAAGGCTAGTTGGCGGTAGCGACCGGCAGACTGGGCAATCTGGCGCGGAGTCAGCAATGCGAGCAGCCAACGGACATCCTGAGCGGTCACAAAGTGCAAGGTGCCACGCATGGGCCAGGTGCGCACAATCGTGCGTGCGGCAATAGCCTGTTCCACGGTGTGCTCAGTTACCTGCGCCATACGCAGCCCAACGGACCACAGCGCGCCGGTATAATCCTGGGCCTGCATGGCGCCCAGCCATGCCACCACCTGCGCAGCTTCTGTAAAACCTGGCCGGGCAATCCCCTGATTGCAAAGACGGAGACGGGCAATGTCATTGAGTGGCATAGAGATTATTAGATAGTGAGACAGTGAGACAGTGAGACAGTGAGACAGTGAGACAGTAGGCGTGACTGACTTACTGTATCACTCGGGTATACGTCCCTTTCATTGCTACTGATTATAGATGTATCAATCACAAAAGTCTAGTGCCGCCAACATTTAATTTTTAGAAATCACAACTCGAGCACAAATCATCAGGAATTTCTAAAAATTAAGCGGCTAAACGACTAGACCAGGACGCCCTGACGCGTACTCAACCGGCGCGCGGTCCAAATCAACAAAATGAGCAGCACACCGACCCACAGCCAAAATGGTGCGCTGATGCTGACCACCTGAAAGAGTGTATAGCCGACTAAGGGTGCAAAAATATTCGCTAAGCTGACAAAGCCAGCGCTTGCCCCCAAGATTTCGCCCCGCTGTTGATCAGAGACGCGCTGGGTGAGCAAACTGTTGATACTTGGCTGTAAGATGCCGCCACCGATCGAGGCCGGGATCATGGCCACCAAAAGCCAAAGCAGTCCCAACCACCCTTGGTTGCCGTCACTGGGCAAGACAAGCTGTCCACCGGCGGCAGCGAGGGTTGAACCCGGCTGGGCTGTATTCAACTCGGCTTGCAACGCGGCGCGCGAATACCAGGGCGGCGGTTGTGATGGGGTGGTTGCGACCAGGATCAGGGCGATGACCAATAGGGCTAGCCCCGCTAAGATCAATTTAGATTCACCATAGCGGCGGCTCCACTTGCCGATCAAGCCGCCTTGCACAATGGTGACCAACAAGCCAACAAAGACAAAAATGAGCGCGTTGCCCGATGCATTGAGCCCCAACCGGCTGACCGTAAAGAGGGGGATTACATTCTCAAAGCCGCCAAAGGCGAATTGTTGTGCAAAAACGAGCAGCAGCAACAACCCCACTTGTGAGTTGTTTAATGCTCGCCACAACACATCTGGTTTCAGGAGCGTTGCGCCATCGCTTGTACTGCGCTGTGTAGGATCCTGCGTTTCGTGTAAGTAAAAGATACTGAGCAACAAAGAGGTTGCTGAAAATACAGCGGCGACTAGGGCTGGCGCTCTGTAATTATTGCCACTGAATGCTAACGCGGCATAGGCAATAACCGGACCTATGGTAAACCCTAACCCAAAGGCTGCGCCAATCAACCCCAATCCCTGGGTACGCGTCTTTTCGGTCGTGCTATCGGCCATCATGGCTTGAGCAGTGGAGATGTTCCCCCCTGAAAAGCCATCAATGGTGCGCGAGAGCAAAAGCACCCAGAAAGAATTGGCAAAGCCCAGCAACAAAAAGCCGACCAATGTCCCGATCTGGCTGATGATCATGATTGGCTTGCGTCCGTAGCGATCCGAAAGTCGGCCCAAGACTGGCGCCCCAATCAGTTGGGTCAGTGGATAAACGGTATTTAAGAACCCAATCATCAGTGGGCTGACCTGAAGCGACGCGGCATAAATCGGCAATAACGGAATAATGATGGTCAGTCCCAACAGATCGACAATCACCACCACAAAAATGGGAAGAATCTTTTTAAAATTGAGTTTTTCTTCTGCCTGAACAGGCGACATATTTTCTGTATTCGCGACCATAAAATTGTCCTAAAATGCGGAGTAACGATTAATTTGGTTTTGCGTTCGATTGACCCTCTGTCAACTGTGCAATGACTTCATCTAGCCAGCGCAACTCACTTTCCAGGTAGGCGCGTTGATGGTCAATGAGCAGTTGCATTGAACCCGCATGGTGGGGAACCAACCGTGCCGCTTCCAAATCGTCCGCCAAGGCTAGCCGCCGCTTGTGCAGCAGGGCCACCGCTTCCGCCGGCTTAAGTGTATCCATAAAGGCTAAGCCAATATCCCCTGTAAAAGGCGGGCGATGATGGCTGGTCAGATTCGCGCGCAGAAGCTGCTGAAATTTTGCTTCTCCTTCAGCCGTGATCCGGTAAATGCGGCGTGGCGGACGATTCCCTTCCTGCTCTTGAACTTGCGTGATCCAACCCCGCTTGACCATTTTGTCGAGCAAAAAATAGGCCGTCGCCTTCTTCAAGTCCGTACAGGTGGTCAGCGCACGCTCAACGAACTCAATCAGACGATAGCCATGCATCTCTTCCTGGCGCAGTAGGCCCAGCAATAGCAATTCTCTGTCCATAGTTTCGATTTTATAAAATCATCACCAAATAGTCAATTTTGACTATTCAATTTTGACTATTTGGATAGATCAAGCGCGCAACAACTTCATCATCTCTTTGTTTGTCCGTTTCTCAGTGGGACAGTGGGACAGTGGATACTTCACTGACCTACTAATTTACTGCCTCACTGTTCTACTGTCCTACTGCCCGACTGGCTGATCCAGCTACCGGTCGCACCTCAATCGAACCGTACCGCGCTTGTGGGAGACGTGCAGCCACTTGGATCGCGTCGTTGAGATCGTAGGCTTCGATGAAATAGAAGGCGCTGAGTTGTCCTGTTACGCCTGCGGACGGATCCGCCGTCAACATTACCTGATCATGCTGGATCGAAAGCGTAGCAACTGGATCGGCGGCTTGCAACTGTGCCCCGCCCAGCAAGCGACCACTCGCACGCAGCAACTCGGTGCCAACATGGTGCATCTCCGACCATAGCTTATGTCCGTCAGCGAACATGTTTTTCAACTGTTGCTCATCCTGATAGAGCAGGAGTAAATATTGCATATGCATCTGGCAGTGGCCAGCGCGGCTGCGGCTGTTCACACGTTACAGCCGCAGCCCACAGCCTGCTTGGGTCACACCAAAGAATAAATTGTATGTGAGCAGGACAAACGTCGCGTCGAGTTCACGCAACACGCAGCAGGTCAAAAGCTCTGTCTATCTATTATTGGGGAATGGCCTTATTGCATATCCATCGCCATATCGTGCGGCCCCATAATCTGTACAATTTCGCTTTCACCGTCACCAACGATTTGGCGGAACCGTTTGCACCACTCAATCACTTCTTCCAGCGAGTCAGCCTGGAGCACCGCAAAGCCGGCAGTCAGTTCTTTCAGTTCGATAAACGGGCCATCGGTCACCGTGAATTTGCCGTCGGCCAATTTCAGCCGCGTGCCTGTGGGCATTCCCGCCCCTGTGGTGACGATCTTGCCGGCTTGCATGGCTTCGCCGATAAACTTACCCATCTCAGCCATAAACTCGGGCGTCGGCTCGGGCGCGGGTTGGTTTGGGTCCCAATTTGGATCATAAACGAGAAATTGCATTGTTTGCACTCCTTAGCCTTTGGCTCATATAGGTATGCGGCTGAAATTGCGCTTTTTCTCTCTGGGTAATCGTGCAATTTCATGCCGCCCATATGAGCGTAGTCTTTACTTTATACTTTACTTTGTTGCGGTTGTTCGCGTCAAACAGCTTGACAGCCTGGCCAGCGCTTTATGCGATGGCTACACCGGCTGGCATCCAATAGTCGTTTGGCAAAAGGCCATTTCGACAATCGACGCGACGAATTTTAAAAATTGGGTAAATTCCGGGTCTGCGCGATATAGAATACCCGGTAATCAGGTGGCGAGTGGTGAGTGGTGAGTGGCGCATGACCCGCCACTCGCCACCGAACCGACGCGCTCACGCACGAAGCTCCTCAATTCCTTACACCTCCCGCAGCCGACGTTCGAGGAAGCGGCGTTCCGGCCCCTGTTCGGTCAGCGCAATGGCCTGTTCATACGCAGACCGGGCGGCGGTGGTCTGGCCCAACCGTCGATAGAGATCGGCCCGGGCAGCGTGCAGCAGATGATAGGTGGTCAATTCCCCGCGGGCTAAAAGATCGTCGATCAAGGCCAGACCAGCCGGCGGACCATCGCGCATGGCCACGGCGACGGCGCGGTTCACTTCCACAATGGCAGAAGGGGCGACCTGTAGCAGGAGGTCATAGAGACCAACGATTTGCCGCCAATCCGTGGCGGTAAAGTGCGGAGCGGTGGCATGGACAGCCGCAATCGCGGCTTGTAGCGTGTAGACACCAACCGGTCCGGCGCTGAATGCCTGCTGCACCAGGGTGACTCCCTCAGCAATCGGCGCTTGCTGCCACTGGGTCCGGTCCTGTTCGTCCAAGGGAATCAGTTCACCGGCGGGCGAGGTGCGCGCGTCCCGCCGCGCTTCGTGCAGCAACATCAGGGCCAGCAAGCCAACGGCCTCGGCTTCGGGCAACAGTTCAACCAGCAGACGTCCCAGGCGAATGGCTTCGGCCGAAAGATCGGGGCGGGTCAGGGCTTCCCCGGAAGAGGTGCTATACCCTTCATTGAAGACCAGATAGATCACCTGCAACACGCCATCAAGGCGCGAGGGGAGTTCATGCTGCTCCGGCACAACATAGGGAAGCTTGGCATCGCGGATTTTAGCTTTGGCGCGCACAATGCGTTGGGCCAGCGTGGTTGGGGTGGTGAGAAAGGCGTGGGCAATTGCTTCGGTGGTCAGACCACAGACTTCGCGCAGAGTCAGCGCCACCCGTGCATCGGGTGAAAGGGCCGGATGGCAACAGGTGAAAATGAGACGTAGCCGATCATCTTCAATCTCTTCATCGTTTTGCCCTGGGGTGGCGCTCGCCGTCTGATCGAGCCGGTCGGCAAGCTCGCCTAAGAGGCTGTCAAAGCGGCTGCGCCGGCGCAATGTGTCGATGGCCTTAAAGCGGCCTGCCGAAACCAGCCAGGCCCGTGGGTTGGCGGGGATGCCCTCGTGCGGCCACTGTTCCACCGCGGCCCGAAAGGCATCATGCAGCGCATCCTCCGCCAGGTCGAAGTCACCCAGCAAGCGGATCAACGTGGCCAGGACGCGCCGCGACTCGGAACGGTAGATGGTGTCCAGCAGTTCGTCGATTGGGGCGCTTGTGTCTCCGTCACCCATGTATACTCCTTTTCAAGCGAAGTCTAGGATTTGGCTGTGGTATTGTACGCCAGAGACCAACGCATAGCCTAAAATGGGTGAAAATGAGTGGGAAGGATTGGGGGAAAACCTGTCAGAGCTGCGAGACCTGACAGGTTTGACGCTTCTGAAAATAATGTCAGCACTACTGATAGATGAGAGAGGACGACCACCGGCGATTCATCGCCGGGCTGTAAGCAGCGCCCGCTGAAGCGGGCTTATATCAGTGTAAAAGTCCGCTTCAGCGGGCGCTACTTCTAGCCGTGTGGCTTTAGCCCACGGCGGACTTCATCCCCTGGCGTACAGCGATATTACATAATCCTAGGGTAGCGAGAATTAGCTCTAAGCTTCACGTCGATTGGTCCAGGGGAAGGGCTGATCTGGGATGGCGAGGCCGAGTGAGCGACAGATCGGCTCCCAGTCGGCGCCGGTGCGCCATTCAATGAGCCGGTGTGCCGGTATGGCCTGCCGCACGGCTGCGTTATGCCGATCATGGGCAGCCATCAACAGCGCCGGATCATCCCACTGCTTGCTGCCAGTGAAGCGTTCAAAGAGTTGGGTCAAGCCGCGGCCGCCATTCCAATCTGTGGCCAAGGGCATACGCGCATAGGGGAGAATGGTCGCCTCGGCGCTGGCCAACCACGTTGCGGCACTATCGCGCGTCGAGAGCAGCACCAATGCATTGGGGTAGGCGGCACTCAGCTCGTGCCAGAAGAGAGAGGCCGGCCAATCCACCGCCGCGACGAAGCCTGCAAAGACCTGTGCCCAATCAGGGGTTTCGTCCGCCAATGCCTGATCCCAGCCGGCGCCCAGATCAAAAGGATGGCCGGGGATCACACTCATATGATAGCAGCGGCCACCCAGCAACTGCTCCAGCGCTTGTCTCAACGAAGTGGTTCCTGTGCGCGGCAGCCCTGCGCCGATAATGGTTAAGGACATGGATTATCTCTTGCGCTAGTTAAATGAGGGATGTGCATCATGGTTGATCGCCCGGGCTGAAGCCACGGGGCTAGCCAACGGCGCCAGCTAAAGCAGGCTTGGGCGCCGGTGAAGAGTGCGGGAAGCCCCATCCATGGGGCTTCGTTACGGAGCACGGTCGCTTCAGCGCCGTGCGACCAACGCCGGTCTCCCTTCGTTCGCTTGAGCACACCCCTGCGTTAAATTCATCCCACAAATCCTCAAACCTGATAGAGCTGAATGAGATTGCCACAGGTGTCATTGAGGATGGCGACGGTCGCCGTGCCCACGTTGGTCGGCTCCACGGTAAACTCCACCCCCAGTTGCGTCAACCGCTCATATTCTGCCTGAACGTCGGCCACCTGAAAGGCGGTGAAGGGGATGCCGTCACGCATCAGGTCAGCCTTGAGCGCCTGCATGGCCGGGTAAGTGGCGTTGGGCTCCAGCAGCAACTCAGTCCCATCTGGCTCGGCGGGGGAGACAACGGTCAGCCAGCGCGCGCCGTCGCCCAAGGGTATATCTTGCTTTTTCACAAAGCCCAATTTCTCGGTGTAAAAGGCAAGCGCCTTATCGTAATCATCAATGGAAACGCTGGTGAGCTTAATCTTGATCATGCTTGATCCTCCGGTTAGAATTTGGCTCATCGCAAGTGGGCGCTGATGAGCGTAGAAGTTGGGTGGCGCTGCGGCAGTCGAGTTGACGAAACGCACTCGGTGACAGGCCAAAGTGTTGTTTGAACGCCTTGCTAAACGCATTATGACTTTCATAGCCGGCTGCCAATGCGACCTCGCCAATGTCCACGGCGCCCATGCGGAGTTTGCGTCCGGCCCGCTCCAACCGTAGCCGCTGTACATAGGCCATGGGACTTTCACCGACCTGCGCTAGAAAGAGGCGGTGAAAGTGAGGCACAGAAAAACCGGCCACTGTGGCCAACAACACACGGTCCAGCGGTTCGGTAATGTGCGCACTGATGTACCATCGCACCGCATCAATGCGTTGCTCTTCGGTTTGGCTATGTTGCAAGTTACATATCATGGCAAATTCTAACACAGTAGAATGTTTGTTCGTTATTCCGAAAATATCATACCTGCTGCCACTCTTTGCTTCTGCATGATTTCACGCCGTCCATTGTGGATTCCACACGACTTCCCACAGGTGGCCATCGGGATCCTGGAAATAGCCGGCATACCCACCCCAAAAGGTCGCCTGAGCCGCTTTGACGATGACAGCACCGGCCGCAGTCGCGGTGCGCATGACGGCATCCACTTCGGCTTGGGAAGCCACGTTGTGGCCCAATGTAAACTCGGTTGCGCTGGGCGAGCTGAGCGGCAAGCCGGTGTCATGGGCAATACTGGTACGCGGCCAAAGGGCCAACCGCAAACCGGCTTGGAGATCGATGAAGACCACCGCGCCGTGCTCAAACTCCTGACCGATGATGCCCGCGGTGGCGAACCCAAGGCCATCCCGATAAAAGTGCAACGACCGTTCCAAATCATCGACCCCCAGTGTGATCACGGTGATGCTTGGCTGCATGTGGTTTACCCCTTTCTGCAAATGCGCCTACCTTGTCCGCCATTATAGAACTTGCGTTCTGATTCGTCAAGGCGGGAGCAACCTACGGTGGGGGTTCACCTTTGGGACAAAGATGAGCGCATATGGGAGCAGAGGTAAGCAAGTAAGAGTCTATGCTCGTAACAACGCTCGGCGTTGTTATGCAACCTGGACACTCTGCGTCCACAGCGGTGCGAAGCGCCAGGTCTTCATTACGACGTAGAACGTCGTAACAAGTATCACCACTCGTGAGCGACTGACCAAAAGATAGTGTTACACGAAGCGGAGACTTACTCAAACTGCGAGCGCGGTCATGGCAACAAACGACATTTCCTTGGCCTGGTGCGAACGGAGCTGGGCAGGGGTCTGACCGACCAGGCGCTTAAATGAGCGGGTGAGGTGGGGTTGGTCGGCATAGCCGGCCAGGTCCACGGTGTCGAGGATCGAGACACCGCTTTGTAAGAGTGCCACGGCCTGGCGCGCACGTTCAATCTGGCTGACGGCGCCATAGGTCAATCCGGTGGCATGTAAAAAGCGGCGTTGCACCGTGCGTAGGGAGAGGTCGATCGCTTGATGCTGCAGCGCTGCCGCCACCACCGGTTCATGCACGAGCAACTCTTCGCGCATCAGCCGCGCAATAAAGGTCTCCATATTTTCATAGGTGGGGAATTCCCAAGCCGAGCCATACAGCCAAAAAGAGTGATCACCTGCCACCGGCAGATTGATCTCGCCATCAACCAGTTTGATGGTTGGCAGATAGGGCATAAAGGTCCCCAATTTGAAGATAACGCCAAGCCATTCACCCTCAGCCGGACAATAGGCAGGCTTGGCCTGGGTCTCCGGTCCGCGTAGAGTCACCCGCATAACGCCCGCCAGGCGCGTGAACACCATCTCCCAGTTACTGGCCGCCACGGAGAGAAACTCACCCGCGTGATCGCCGCTTTGGCTCTGCCAAATCGTTTCTACCAAGGGCAAGGCGGAGGATCGGCCCTCGAAGTTCATTAGCTGTTGGTCATCACTCATAGCAACAGTTTACCTCATCACTGTATACGCGCCAAGTATCTGTTCGTTTACCCGAATCTTTGCCAGGTCTTCCCCAATTCCGGCCAAGGCTGGCGCAGCTTGCGGTACACGAAAATTTGGGCGTGCGGCTTTGTCTCTTCGTTTTCAACCTTGTCATAAGTGTTTCTCCATAAACGCAAAGTGGATCAGCGGGATATTTGTTTCGCTTTCATTTGCCGCAGCATCGCCGTTGCTTTCTCGGTCATGGCGATGCTGCGATGCACAAAATCGGTGATCACTTCCAGTTCGGCATCGCTATAGCTTTCTGCTAACTCAAGCGCAGGACCAACAATCGTTGCAAAAATATCATTGGCTTCATGGTCCCGGGCATGGGTCGGTTCCAGCACAACCTTGCGACGATCGTGCAGGTCGGGAATGCGCCGCACGAGGTTGGCTTTTTCCAAGCGGTCGATCAAGCTTGTCACTGTGCCAGTAGAAAGCCCTACTGCGTCGGCCAATTGTCCGGCAGTCATTAATGAACCGGCTTGCTCGGCATCATACAGCAGATCCAATGCTTTATGATCACCTTGGCTAAGTCCAATCAGTTCGGCAATCGCTGCGTGCATCAGGACAGTACGGGTGCTTAGTTGGCGCGAAAGTTGAAAGATCAATGTTTCAATCCGTTGTTGGCGTGCTGTTTTAGTCGACATCTCATTTTTAGGTTTTATAGTTTGACAAACAGAATATCTCGAAATATAATTATCTCGTTTTTAGAGATAATTGAAACCCTAATATCTTGTCTGTGTAGAATTCTACTAAACTTGGAGCGAATTCTCAAATGAACAAAATCAATTTTGTCACCGCCCAGGCGGATAACGGTCAAAGCTTCAAAGTCCTGATCATCGGCGCGGGCACGGGTGGAGCGAGCCTTGCCCATGCGCTCAAACGCGCCAACATTGCGGTTGCCGTCTTCGAACGGGATCGCACACGCGCCACGGGCCGTGAGGGCTATCGGGTGGGCATCAGCCCCGACGGCAGCAGATTTCTGCACGAATGCCTGCCGTCTGATCTCTATGATCTTTTCGTGGCAACTTGTGCGCGCTCGCCGCGCTATTTCAATCTCCTCACCGAACAAATGGCCGAATCACTTTCGTTCAGCGCTAGTGAACTGCCGTTGGGCGATGACCCAATCGAAAGTGAAAAAACAGTCAATCGCTCGACGCTACGGCAGGTCTTGTACACAGGGTTGGAGGATGTGCTGCATTTCGATAAGAAATTCAGCCATTACGAGCAAAATGCCGATGGCACGGTCACTGCCTTTTTTGAGGATGGCAGCAGTGCAACAGGTCATCTATTGGTTGCTGCCGATGGCGCCAATTCTGGCGTGCGCAAACAATATTTGCCCCAGGCTAGACTCGAAGAATGCGGCATTCTTTCGATGGGGGGTAAAATGCCCATGACAGCCGAAGCCAGAGCGCTGCTTACGCCCAAAATCCTACAGGGTATGACCATGATCTTCGCTCCTAAGGGTTTTGGTTTTATTATCCATGTCGTTGAATTCGGCTGGGACGAAAATGGGGCAAAAGCCAATGTCAATCCCCGCTATGCACCGCTGCTCAACCAGTGGGAAGGTCGCCAATATGACCATCCTGATGATTATATCGGTTGGGGATTCTGGGCATTGCAACGCCATTTTCCTGTCGATCCGCTCAAACTAGCAGGCGCCGAGCTGATTGCGCTCACCGAGCAGATGATCCGCAACTGGCACCCCAATCTGCGCAAACTGGTTGCTATGAGCGATCCCGCTACCGTCTATCCAATCAATATTCGAACCTCAGTGCCACTTGAACCGTGGATGCCGAGCAACGTCACGCTGCTTGGCGATGCCATCCACACAATGACACCCGGTCGTGGGGCGGGCGCCAACACGGCGATGCGCGATGCGGCGGTGCTCTGTCGTAAACTAGTAAAAGCGCGCGATGGCAAATTGTCACTGCTTGAAGCAGTTGGTGAATATGAGAATGAAATGCGTGGATATGCCTATAATCTGGTGCGCAAATCACGAGAACAGATGGACAGCAACGACCCCATTCACAAGCCAGTGATCGGCGATCTCATGCTGCACACCATGCGTGCGGGAATGAAGGTCGCCAATGCAGTGCCGCCGCTTAAGCGGCGCATGGCTGCCGCCATGTTTGCTGATCGAAGCAGTCACGATCGATAACCAATCAGTTGTTCAGACCTGCCTACGCACCATCTCGTTGATGCGAATCGGCGCAAACAGTAAAGTACACTCCTTAGAGACGGGATAGTCGCGATAGACATCCAGTGTTTCATCGATCGTGATAGCGCGCGATGCGCAGGGCAGTTGATTCCGATCTGTGCCAGACAGAAATTCATGGCCACTGCACTTGCGGAGGGTGTGTCCCATTTTGGGGGACTGGTCGAACAGTTAAAATTTGTTAACCAGAGTAAGCCCCCCAATGTGGTATGCACCCCTTACTCAGTTGACCCATTTCCAGAATGAACATGTGCGTATCAGCGCTTCCTCCCAATGGCCGGCACTGCCGGTGACTAAGATTTTTCCCACGCACTTTTCTTAGCGCTCTATGCTCATCTTCATTCACGCGCAACATTTTCCCACGGGTACGACTTATGGCCAAATTGTCATGCCCGGCGTCCCGCCCTTTCCTTTGGATCAGGCGCTTACTGGACCTTGGCGCATCGTCATGCACGCGCTGTTCTTTTATACAGAAGTGAACCGTGGTGGATCGCACTGTGACCAATCTATCTGTCTCTGCATTGAGAATGGCATTGAACGCAGACAAGAGAATGTCTGGGTGGGTTACGAAGAGCACCCAGTGGGACCTGGTCTCATGCGCCTTGCGAGCAGGCACGATGAGAGAAGCGCTGGGCGCCGTTGTCTAGCAAGGGAACTTCACCCCCTGTCTACAGCGATCATTCCAAACATACGGTAGCTAGCTTTACTACACTCGTTGCGCTAACTGTCGGATAAGTTGCGGCAGCAGATCGTAGCGACTTAGCCGCACGCCTACTGCGCCGCCACCAGGATGGGGTTCAACAAAATCAGGCGAGGGCGCCAATCCAAAGCGACGATAGAATGCTTTGCGCATAAACTCTTTGACTGCCTCTGGACTTGTCTGCTGTGTATCGACATGCACCTGGAAATAGCCGCCTTGTCCGGCCGCATTGATGCGCACCGCGACGGCATCCTTCCCAAAGGCCCGCTTGAGCATGGCTTCAGCCAGATCGATCAAGGCCAGGCCACGGAAAAAGCTTGAGCCGGCCAGGTCATACAGATGGGGTGGTTCGGCGGCGCTCAGGGTCGCATCGTCCAACCCCTGGTTGTAATCGAAGGACGCCGCGCCGACTCGTTCCAACCAACGTTGCAAGCGGTCGGGTCCTGTCCACCCTTGCTCCCAGATCAACTCCGTTTCCAGCGCCGCGCGATCGGGCAGACGCGCCGGGTCAATCTCAACAGAACGATCACCCCGTTGCGATAGGGTGACAGCGGAGATCCACTTTGCGGGGTGGTGAATTAGATAGAAATTTTTTGCCACTTCGCCAAAGAGGTAGGCCACCATGGTGCGCAGCGGTACGCCCGCTTCGGTCGCAATCGCGCCGGTTGCGTCAGTGCGCCGCAGTTGTGGTTCGCGCCAGCCGGTGAGGAGCGTCGCCAAGGTGCTCTCTGCCTTTTGCGCGGCGGCTAGAGGGTCAAGTTGTTCCACTGTCATCAGTTGCTCAATCAACCAGGAACGTTGGGCATAGAGCTGCTCGCGCAAAGCCGCGCGTGGAATGAGCAGCGGCAACTGGCGCAGGACCGCGCAGATCCACTGGCGGCTGGCCTTGCTCAGCAGCCCATCCTCAAGCAGATCCGCTTCGATCACTTTGAAGAAACTGGTCGTAAGCGGCAGTTGGGTCAAGAGCGCGGCCATTTCAGCCGCTTTGCCGGTCAAACTGCGGAGTTCGCCCGCCGTCAGCGGTGCGCCCTCGGCCACTGCTTCAGCATAGGCGCCCCACGACCAGCGCCATGCCTCCCGGTCACGCTCAACGCTATAGGGGAAGAGAATCTGAAAGCGGTCGGTCGGCGCCGGGTAGTTGCCTAGGATGCCGTAGTTGTCCTGAGGATTGGAAGAGATCAACGTTCCCTGGCCAGCCCGTCCCTTCTGCTCAGTGGCCTGGTCGAGTGAACCGGCGCGTACACCCGTGCCATATTCGGCCTGACAAGCCAGATGCACCAGCAGATCAGGCGCAATCCCAAAGTTAAAGAGCGCATTGAGCGCGTTTTTGGTCGCGACGGTCACTGCCGAAGAGCTGGAAAAGCCGCCTTGGGGAATATTGCCGGTGGAGATCAGACGCAAGCCGTGAAAATGGGTGCGGTCCAGGATTTTCTGCACCTTTGCGCCTAGCTCTCCACTGTGTAACGTGCGTAGGGATGCCAGCGCGTTGCCGACCAATGCAAAAGGCCGGCGCATGCTGTTGCTCACCCAAAGCGAGGCCGGCGGCAAGGGCAAGCCCTGTTGACGCCGGCGCGCCACTTCTTCATCGCTAAAGTAGCCCAAGGAGAGCAGCAGATTTTCGCTCATGCGTGTGCCAAATGCTTCGTACTGATGCAAATCGGCAATCTCCGTATCCGGGTACATGGCCTCATTGTCGGCCGGCAGGAAGTTGAGCCGTTCACGGTAAGCCGGATTCAGGGGATATAGATGCAGGCGACCGTCATCTGCGCTTTGGAGCAGCAGCACAATCTGCTCATCGCCGGTTGCGTCGCCGGCGCCGATGGGCATTTGCCAGGCTGGGCCGTAGAAGCGGGCCATGTCGGGGTGCATAAAGGCAATGCGCAGCCGCCCGCCACTGATGCCAAGCGCAACGGGCTGATCCGGTTGAAAGCCTAATCCCTCTTGGGCTGCGGCTGTCACTAACTCGGTCAGTTGGCGCGCAATGGCGGCAACCTGCGCCACAGGGCGCGCTGTGGTAAGGATGCGCGCGGCGCGCCCCACCTCATCTTCCGGCGGGAAGAGCAACGCTGGCGCGGCCGCGACAATCTCTTCTAACCGGGCCAAATCGGGCGGGCGCGTCACGTCGGCGGTGAGCAAAGCATACTCAGGATCACCAGGATAGGTGGTGACGGTGCGGATGTCGCCACCTGCTTGGCTCATGGCGGCAATGATATCAGTCAGATAGTACTGTTGTTGGGCATTGGCATTGGTGAGCGGCTGGAGGAGACGTTGCAACGTGTGGGCGCGGATGAGGTAAAGGGGGCAATTGCCTTCCGTCAAGTTGGACAATGCCTGGCGCGCCGTGGCATCGCTTGCGGCGGCAATATCCTTCTCTTCCACAATGCGCATGACCCGGCCGTGCTCGTTACGCAGGATCCGTCCTTTGCCACTATTTTGGGGCGGTGTATAGTGGGCGGTCAAGAGGGTCAGATCGGCTTCCCGTTCGCCGCCGCAGTGGGTTTGCCAGAGCCGTTCATAGGTTGCGGGTGGGACAATGCGATCACCCATCGTGACGAACAGGAGTGGATTCTGTTGTGTCAGCACCGGCGCACAGAACGCTTCATAAGTGGCGTAGGCGGTGCCGCCGGTGAAATTGTCGGAGAGGATATAGAGATTATCAGGGCCGAGGGCGGCAGTCACCTCTGCGTGACGATAGCCGACAATACAGATGGCCGGCCCCTTTGTCCAACGCTGAAATGCCGCCAGCGAATGGCCGGCTAAGGGCGTCCCCTGCACGGGCTGAATACACTTTGGTTCCTGGCCAAAGCGGGTCCCCTTGCCGGCCGCGAGGATGACCAGCAGCGGCGTTTGTTCCGGTAGGTCGTAGAACCGCGCCAACTGAGCGGGATTAAGCACCTTTTCAGGCGCCAATCTGACGGCCTGTTCGAGAGAATTTGGCTGAGCCCCATGTGTCGTTCTATCCATTGCGCTTTCTAATCCTCTGACCCTCACTGGTCTTCCCATAGGATCTAGCTATTCTATCATTCAGCCGTACAGTCATCCAGATTAGAATAAGAATTATACCACACTAGTTCAACGCGTGGTGTGCCGTCAGCAACAGGTTCTATCGGTTCCTGGATGGGGAGGAAACCCAGCCCTTGATAGAATGCACGTGCTAAGGCGGCATCCGGATGTGGATGGCCCTCGCCAAAGGTTGTCACGCGTACCGTCGGCGCGCCGGCAGCCAGGGCATGAGCGACCAGCGCGCGCGCAACCCCTCGTCGGCGAAAGCGTTTAGTCACTGCCAGCCAGTTGATCGTGTGCTTACGGTACTGCATCACGCCTGCGACTGCGCCATCAATCCGTACACAGTAAACAGCACCGCGCTCGATGCTTCGTTGCGCCCACGCCTGAAACACCGGATCACCAGCCATATCGGCGCCAAAAAGGTCACTCACTTCCTGAGCCAACATGAGCCAGGCCGCGATGTCTTGTTCATCGGCCTGTTCGACCTGCAATGGCACGATTAACCTTCCTTAATCGGCCACGCCCGAAAGAGATTATTTTGCGCCGGGGTCAAGCGCGCCCGTGTCGCATTGGTGAGATAGGGGGGCTCATCCATTGTGGCGATATTTTGTGACATCATCCAGTGGGGACCATAGCCGACATGCAGAGTTTTGCGCGTCTGTTGTGCGCGGTTGGTCAGACCGCCGTGGCGCAGATTCTCGGTAAAAAGAATGGCGTCGCCGGTTTCAACGGGTAGACCGATCATGCCGGGCTCTTCATCTGGGTTGTTGCCATAGGGCGACTTATAGTTGGATTTGTGGGTGGCGGGCACCACACAGAAGGGGCCCTGGTCAGGACCAACATCATGCACAAAATAGACCATGCGCACCATCATGCAGTCAATATGACCGCCGGTAAAGGCGTAGCGATATTTGTGGTCAATCGGTCCACCCATATGGGTGCCGGAGGCGTTGCCGGGATAGCGAATACGGATCTCCGAATTATTAATTGTGTAGCGTCCCAGAAAAATCTCCCGGATGTAGGCCAGTGTACGCTCATGGTCGAGCAGAATGTCAAAGACGGGATGGGCGTTCCAGAAATCCTCGATCATCAGCGTCTTGCCCTCAGCGCGTTCGCCCCAGGCATGGTAGTGTAATTCGTCATCCGCATGATAGTCGTGGCCCCAGGCCGCCTTTTTGCGCGGCGGCGCCTGGATGCGCGCCAGCGCGTGCTCCTCCAGTTCGTTGATGGCCCCCAACAGGGTCGCCGCTTGTACAGCAGTTAACATCCCCTTGATGACCAGGTAACCCAACCGGTCAAATTCGTACTTTTCGATGTCGTTCATGAGCTTTGTCCTTTGGTCTTGTATGGAACAGCACAACGCATGTAGGAAGCAACGGATTCGTTGGCGAACGGCTAGACGCCTCTGGAGCACTGGGCCCAATTACGCAACGCCCATCTTGTGCATTGCTGCTTCGTCGGCAACCACCGTGACATTCTCTGCCTGTTGTAAATAGGAGGCCGGCACAGCAGGGGAGATAGGTCCGTAGAGACTTTGGTGCAAAATGTCGCGTTTGCCGGCGCCACTGACAATAAGCAGTTTTTGGCGCGCTGCCAGCAGCAGATCCATGCCAATGGTCATGGCTTGCGGCAACAGCCGGTCGCGGCCACCCCAATCGCGGGCACAGGTTGCTAGGCTTGATTCACTGAGATCAAGGACACGGGTGGTGGCGGTTGCGTCGGCTGGTGGGTCATTATAGCCGATATGGCCATTGGGGCCCAAGCCCAAAATTGCGACGTCGAGACCGCCAGCCGCTACTAGGGTGGCATGATAAGCGTGACAGGCTGCCACCGGGTCGGCGGCGTCACCGGGTAGGGGTGTGATCTGGTTGCTGGCGATTCCTAACGGCGCAAAGAGGGTGCGCTGCAACCAGCCATAGAGCGAGCGGGAATCCTCCTGCGGTATCCCCACATATTCGTCGAGCACAAAGATGCGCAGTGCTGATGCGTCAAATGCACCCTGGCGATGGCGGGCAATCAGTTCCTCATAGAGCCCGAGTGGAGTTTTGCCGGTGGGGAAGACAATGGTGCTCTCCGGCTTCGCCTTGATGGCGGCGACCACCCAATCCGCTGCGGCGCGGCTCATGGCGGCGTAATCTTTGGTGACAAGTACGTGCATGATCGATTCTCCCATTTGCTGGTTGCTGATTCGCTGCTGCCATCATAATGAACACAGCCACGCCAGGCAAATTATTGAAAGGGATTGTGCGATTATAGCCCAAGCTCTTGAGGGTCTTGATTCACTTCCTTGTCAACAGATATTCCCGACCACGGCGCATACGTACGCGCTGCGGCTACAAAGCGCTCGGCAAGTTCCGGTTTGGCTAAAAAGTGCAGATGGGTGTAGGAGGCCAGCAGGTTGCCTTGCCAGACGCCTTCCAATTGAGGCGTTAACTGATAGGCATCTGGCTGAAATTCATAGAGATAGGGATAGGTTGCGGGGCGCGCCTGCCAGGACGAATAGTGAAATTCGTGCCCGCGCATCTCCTCGCCCTTGCGCCAGAGCCAGGTGTCATGGCGGGCGCGCAACAGCCGATAGCCCATGGTGACGTGATGCTCCATACGTGCTCGCCCCGGCAGCAAACCTACCATAGGCCGGGTGACGCCATGAATATCGGTGATGGCTTCGGTTAAATACATAAGGCCGCCACATTCCGCATAGATGGGCAAGCCGGCGGTATGGGCTCGACGCAGTTGTTGATGTAGGGCAACGTTGGCAGCCAACTCCGCCGCATACAGCTCTGGAAAACCGCCACAGAGGTAAATCGCCTGGGCGCCCCGGGGCAATTCATCGTCGTGGAGGGGGCTAAAGAGCGCCAACTCCGCCCCGGCTGCTTGTAAGAGGTCCAGATTGTCCGCATAATGAAAGTTAAATGCGGCGTCGTAGGCCACGGCAATGACTGCGCGATCGCCAGGCCTGGTGGACGATGGCAAAGGAGGAGGGTCGGCGACGGCAACCTCCAACGGCGCGACCGTTGCCAGATTGAGTAACTGCTCCAGATCGACCTGCTGCTCAATGGCATTGCCGACCAGCGTTACCCACTGTTGCCAACGGCCTGGCTCAGCCGTCGGAATCAAGCCCAAATGCCGTTCTGGCACGGTGAAGGCTTCCTCATGGCGCAGATAGCCGACCACCGGCACACCGGTTTCACACTCAATTGCCTCTTGCACCATACGGGCATGGATGGGGCTGCCGACGCGGTTGAGCAGCACCCCGGCAATCTTCACGGTGGGGTCAAAGTCGCGAAAGCCTTTGACAATGGCGGCAGCACTGCGCGCCATTGTCCAAACATCAAGCACCAGGAGCACCGATGTATTGAGCAGGCGCGCCAGATGGGCCGCGCTGCCTGAATCGTCGTAGCCAGCGTGGCCGTCGAAGAGGCCCATCATGCCCTCAACCAGCGCAATATCACTGCCGCGACTGCGGCGTAGAAAGCTCATCTGTACTTGCGCTGGGGTGAGGAGCCACGCATCCAGATTGTGACAGGGTTCACCGGCGGCAAGGGCGTGATAGGTCGGGTCAATATAATCCGGTCCAGCCTTAAACGGGGTCACTTTGAGACCGCGGCGGCGCAATGCGGCGATGATGCCTGCGCAAATCGTGGTTTTGCCGCTGCCACTTTGTGGAGCAGCAATGATGAGCCGTTTCATGCGGGTAAAGATTCCGGATGAAAAAGTGTCGCCAACTGTTCAATGCCATCCACCACCCGCGGTGCGAGACGTGAACAGTAACTGTTGGCGTCCAATACATAAACGCGCCCCTGTTGGACGGCTGGAAGCTGTGCCCATTCGGCCGGTCCGGGAAGAGATGCCCATTCCGCCGCCGCTTGTGCTTGTGCGTAACCACAGGAGGCAAGCAAGATTACTTCCGGTTGGGTCTCCAGCACCTGCTGCCAGGTCACACGATAGGATGGCGCGCCTGCCCGTCCCAGGACTTCTTGTCCACTGGCCAGCGCGATCATCTCCGGCGTCCAGTGGCCGGCAGCAAAGGGGGGGATCACGCCATTCGAGCAGAAAGACGCGCGGGCGGGCGTCTTCCTGGAAGGGAGCGCCGTATACCTCCTGTTTTTCACCATCAGCCGCCCCCCTTTCAGGAAGACCTGGGTGACCACCTCCACCCTAGTAGAATTTAGCTTACACTGCACTAGTTTCCGTTGCCACCATGACGGCGCTGCCGGCCCGCGGATCGGAGCCACCGGTCAGCGCGCTGTCGGGGCCAATGCAGACCAGTTGCACGCGCGCCATGCGCTGGGAGAGGGAGGCTGCCTCGCGGATGACGGTGTGGCCGCGTTCTTGCAAGCCAGCAGCCACTCGCTGACGCAGGCGCGCTTCGCCCCAAAGGGTCGAGCCTTCAGCGTGGATGCGGGGGGCAGAAACGGCCTCCACGGCGCTCATGCCAAAGTCCACCACATTGACCAAGACTTGGGTGCAGGCACTGAGGATCGCATTGCCGCCCGGCGCGCCCAAGGCCATGACCGGCTGGCCCGCGCGACAGACAATAGTCGGCATCATGAGATGGAGGCGCGCCTTGCCTGGCGCCAGTGAACTGGCGCGGCCCGGACGTGGGTCAAAGCGGTTCATACCGTTGTTGTAGATAAAACCCAACCCCGGCGTCACCACCCCGGAAAAAGCGCCCAGGCTGTGGGTGATCGAAGCAATGTTGCCGGCGTCATCGACCACCGTCAAATGGGTGGTTTCCGGCTCTTCGCTGGGCGGCACGATCCGGTCCACCACGCCATTGAAGATTGCCTGTCGCAGTTGGGCCGCCCGCGCTTTCGAGCGCAACACTTCACCCGGCCCCGCGCCGATCACCTCCGGATCGCCCAGGTATTCCCGCCGATCATGGTTGACGATTTGGAGCGTGGCGCCGAGGTAGTGCAGATGCTCCACACCGCTGTGTACCAGCCGCCCCATGTCGAACCCCTCCAAAATGTTGAGCGCCTCCACGAGCAGTGGGCCACCCCCAGGCGCGTTATTGGTAAAGACTTCGTGGTCATGATACGTGGTTGATATGGGCGCATAGCGGTTGGCCCGGTACGTTGCCAGGTCGGCTTGGGTGACAAAGGCGCCATTCGCCTCTAAATCCTGGCTGATCGCGGTAGCCAATTCCCCCTGATAAAAATCGCTTGGCCCTGCCTGCGCCAGCCGTTCCAGTGTATTGGCATACTCTGGGTTGCGGATGGTATCCCCTTCGTTGCGAAAGGCGCCATTCGGCGTGAGGTAGATCTGGGCGCAAGCTGCCGTAGCACGCAGCCGCGTCAGTGCATCCGGCTGGTAGGGCGCGCGCACCGGACGCGTCATGGCCATGTGCATCTCCGGGGTGACAGGAAACCCTTGCCGGGCCAGGGCAATGGCCGGCGCCAGCAGTTCCGCCCAGGGCATGGTGCAGAAACGCTCATGGAGTTGGGCCAGGGCCGCCACCGTGCCGGGCGTACAGATGGAGGTATAGCCGATGTCACTGCGCATATCGGCAAAGAGGCTGGCCCCGCTAAAGGCAGCTTCCCCTTGCACCGCATCGGCCCACATGTCGGCCGTAACGCGGGCGCCGGCGCGCAGGCAGCCATCGATCACCAGATGTTCGCTTTGCTGGGGCGCCCAGAGTTGGGCCGAGAGAAAGCCGCCCACACCACAGCTAAAGGGCAACACAACGGTTTGGGCAAAGGCCGTGGCCAGCGCCGCGTCAAAGGCGTTGCCGCCGTCTTCCAACACCTCCACACCGGTCTCAGCAGCACGGGGATCAACACAGACAACAATGCCGCGCATGGCATTCTCCTTAGTTCGCTAGAGTTCTACGTAACGTAGGATATTTGAGTGGCGGGTAGCGAGTGGCGGGTTGGCGCAAGACTCGCCACCCGCCACTCGCTACCCGCCACCCCGCCAGAACCTGACTCAGTACATCGTCTCTGGCGTGGTAATGGGGCACCAGCGTGCAGTAAACAAGGCATCCAGCAGGGCGGCTTGCGCCGCGGGCGTGCCAATGCGCCGTAGCGCAACCGCGGCAAAATGGCGGACATAGCGATCTTCGTCGGCCAATGTTGCGGTCAGCGCCGGAATCGCTGCGGCTGCCGGTTGACCGATTTTGGCCAAGGCCAGCACGGCATTGTGACGCACATGGACATCTTCATCGCGCACGCACGTTGTCAGCGCCGGTACCGCCGCGACCGCCACCGTGCTCATCCGGCCCAAAGTCTCGGCGGCGTGACGACGGACGCGAGGGTGGTCATCCGCCAGCAGGGCTGCCAGAGCCGGCACAGCCACGGCCACCGGCAAGCCAATGTTACCCAGCGTGTCCGCCGCCAGTGTGCGCACACACCAATGCGCATGGTGCAGCAGATCAACCAGCGGCGCCACGGCGGGTTGGCCGAGGGTGGTCAGGGCGTGGGCGGCGGCACAAGTGGCGGGGTTGCTGCCGCGTGGGTTGCCGGGCAGCCGTTCATCGATCCGATCGGCCAAGTGCGTGGCTTCCTCCACCAGCGCGTCGATCAGCGCTGGCACGACGGATTCATCCAGCGTACCCAGTGCATAGGCCGCATTGAGGCGGACAGTTTCATCCTCATCCGTCAGTGCCGCCAGCCATTGGGTGCGGCGTTCAGGCAGCGCGGGCGCGGCTTCCTGTTGCGGGTCCTGACCGTGGGCGCCGTTGGTGAAGGTAGAGGCTTTACGTCCCGCCAACCACTGCCAGACATCGGCATGGGCCGCTTCCAAGGGCGCGTCGGTAACGGTTGGCCAGTCGGACATGTGATGTTGCCACGCCGCCGCCTGCGGTTCTGCCATGCGCTCGAAGAGAAACTTGAGCATATAACGCTTTTTGTCGCTGCGATTGGCGGTGGCGCGATGCCAGCTATCATAGTGGACAATCGCCACCGTACCCGCCGCGCCACAGAGGGGCAGCGCCGTCTCGGTTGTCTGCTCGGCCACGGCGTCGGAAATGTAATGATGGTAATGGCGACCGGGAATGACGCCGGTAGGCCCCATCTCCTCAGTGACATCCTGGGGGTAATAGAAGGCCAGCACCCAGCGTGGGCGCGGGTGGCGGATGATCTCATCAAAGACATAGTTATCCTTGTGCCAGCGCTGCCCTGGGCTGCCGGGCGGGTTGAGATGGCAATGGCGATGGGGGTTCATGAGGTAATCTGGTCCCAGAATGCTGGTTAACGCACCGCGCACCGCAGGGTGATCAAAGACCTGTTGAATCTGCGGCAGGCGCGGCAAGATATTGTTGCCCGGATTCTTTTCCCTGGCAAAGACTTCATCAATGCGTTCGTACAGCGCTTGATGAAAACCGTCCGGGAAATCAGCCTGGACCGTAATGTAACCATCTCTGATAAAGCGCTGCATCTGCTCGTCATTTAACAACTGCTGGGTGGGGTTCATATAGGTTGCCTCCAATACTTGCTTCATCCTAATTTAGGCCAGTGTCAGGGAAGTTCGGCTAGGGTAGCGGTAGTCACCCAGATCTTCCTGGAAGGGGCGCGATCACGTCTGTAACTCATCCAACTTCCGTCCCCTTCCAGGAAGACGCACGCCGGCTCCCCCTTATTGGTTCATTTCACATCATTTCCCTGACACTGTATTAGTACAGCGTGTCCGAAGTTCGGCTAGGGTAGCGGTGGTCACCCAGGTCTTCCTGGAAGGGGCGGCTGATGGTGAAATACAGGGGGTGTGCGGCGCCCCTTCCAGGAAGACGCACACTAGCGCACCCGCGTTGGCTAAACTATCATGATTTCGGTAACGTATTAGCATACTGTCAGGGAAATTATGACAAATTAGAGGAGGAATTTAATTTCTTGCAACAGCCTTACAACAATCAAACCCAATCAAGCGGCCACTGGTAAAAGGTCAACGGCAGCCCAGGGATTGTCAGTGCCGGGAAGCGCTCAGGGCCAAAGAGCCATTTGACCAGATCACCACGGGTCAAGCGCTGTTGGGTTGCGCCATCAGTCAAAACAACCTGCTCTTCGCTTTCCTCGCTAACCACACACTGGGGCGCGACCTTCCGCAGCAACTGGGGCAGGTTGATCACGCGGATCATCCCCAAATAGGTGCGGCTGTAGGGCAAGCCCACTTCATTGAGCAACTGGCTCAGCCCGGTGCGCCGCGGGGGCGTGTGGATGGTCAGGCGTACACGCCGGGGCTCACCCCCAGCATCCCGGCCAGAGGTGGGGCGGCTGCGATCATCTAGGTGGGTAAAGACCGTGCGGATCAAGCCCGCCACGGGCTCTGTCGCGCCGCCATATTCTAAAATTTGCTGGTTGCGCACCACGACGTAGGCCAGCAGGCGGCCCGCTTGCCGGGCACAGTAGAGACGCCCTTCGAGTCGGAAAAGCAGCGACGGGTATAGGTCACGGCGGCGGCGCGCGCCCAGCGCTTCCTGGCTATGCAGCGCAGCAATTTCATCCAACGCGGCGGTCGCGGTCGCCACTACCTCGACCGTTACTGCACTATCGAGCGGGGGCAGATAGGTGCAGGAGCGGCGGTCAAGTGTGTAGCTCCACTGTTGCCCGCCATTTTCCCACCCAAAGCGGCGATACCAATTATCGATGCCAGTGGAAAGCAGGGCAATGTCACAGCCGTCGGCCATCATTTTGGCATGGCAATCCTGGAGCAACTGGCCCCCAAAGCCGCGTCGGCGAAACGCAGGCAGCGTCGCCACGCCGTTGATGCCACCCACCGTTAGCGTAACCGCTTCGCCCTGCGCCGTCTGCGCCTGCACCGTGGTCGGCAAGATGGCCATGCTGCTGACCACCTGCTCATCGACCTTGATGATCCGCACATTTGCCAAGTTGTCCGGCGTGTAGATGTGGGGCCACGAGTGCCCCCAGTTGGGGTCCGCGCCTTGCTCAAGGCGCATTACGGCGGTGCCTACGTCGAGGGTGGGGGCCAGTTCATAGGGGCGGCAGGCGCGCGGCCCGTCAATCGTTTCGGCAAGGGTAATCGGGTGCATAGCGGCTAAATCCGGGCAAATTTTTGCAGCCGCTGTCCGCGCCCCGGTCCACCAATTTCGGCCACATAGATGCTGCCCTCGGCATCTACGCAAATGCCATGGGGCGCTTGCAGCACCCCGCCCGGCGCACCGGAGAAGCGACTAATGCGCCGGCCATCGGGCGACCAGACGCTGACATGGCCATGCCCGCCCTGCTCGACAATGTAGATGGTGTTATCGGGCGTGATCCAGACGTCGCCGGGCGCTTCGACATCGGTCCATTCTTCCAAGAAGTTGCCTTCGGGGTCAAAGAGTTGGACGCGATTGTTCTCGCGGTCGCAGACCAGCAACCGGCCAGTGCGGTCACAGCCAATGTTATGCACCACCGCAAATTGACCGGGACCATCGCCCGGTTCGCCCCAGGTAGCGACCAACTCGCCTTCCTTGGTGTATTTGTGGATACAGCGGTTGCCATAGCCATCGGAGATATAGAGCGCACCATCAAGGCCGATGGTCACGCCGGTGGGCATGTTAAAGGGCTTGCGGTGATGGGTGACCGCCGGCACGCCGGGCGTTCCCCACTCGCGCTCCAACTCACCGAGCCGGGTGTAGCGCCGCACAATGTGTTGGTAGGCATCGGTCAGGTAGACCTTGTCCTCCGGCGTGATAAAGATGCCGTGGGATTGGCTCACGAGGTGGGGAGAAATGCCAAATTCGCCATAGCCCCACGAGGTGACAAAGTTGCCGCCTTGGTCAAAGACAATGAGGGGATGTTTGCCGCGCGTAAAGACGTAGATGCGCCCCTGTGAATCAATCGCCGCATCCGAAACCAGTGAAAAATCCCACCCCTCCGGCAACTTTGCCCACCCCTCCACCAACTCATACTTGTAATCGCCCTGTCCTAACGCTGCCATGAATTGCCTCCTTGTTGTTAGCACCGTACATCGCTTCCCTTTCCAGAATACTGCGCAGCTACAGCTTTGTCAAACAAAGAAAAAGAACCCCAAAAGCACCACGATTACTGAAGATCAGGAACTCCGTCGCCTGTTCAAAGAAAATTTAAAAGGCAAGCAATTAGTCAACGACAGATAGGCTACCAACAGGTAAACAGCGAACGAGTGGAAGTGAGCTAGATTCTTGTGCGACTGAGTGTTACGAACACCGCGAGTGGCAACTAGTAAGCAATGGCTGCAGGAATGTCAAATTAGAACGCGAATTTCTGTAGATTCTTTCTGATCTGATCCGTCAAACTCAGCCCGCTTGATTGAATTCAGGCGCTATCTTCGTCAAATTTGGAATTGCTATTTAGGGGTTGACAAGGTTGGCATCTTATCCTAAACTTACCTTAATTTTGATGTGTTGAAATGTCTATGATATTTAGCAAGGTTGACCAAGCAGAATATATGTTCTATCATGTTTGTAGCTAGCAAGATGTAATAGAAAGGAAGTTTGGTCATGACTAAATATAGCAAAATAGAATGGACTGAGAGTACGTGGAACCCCGTTGTAGGATGCACAAAAGTATCTCCAGGATGCAAACATTGCTACGCAGAAGCTATGTCTAAAAGACTCAAGGCAATGAATGTAAAAGGTTACGAAAATGGTTTTGAACTTACCCTCTTGCCAGAACGATTAACATTGCCATTACAACGCAAGAAGCCTACTGTTTACTTTGTAAACTCCATGAGTGATCTATTTCATGAAAATGTCCCGAATAGTTATATTGAGCAGGTTTTTGAGATAATAGAGCAGTCTAAGCAACATAAATTTCAGATTCTCACCAAGCGTGCTGAAAGAATGGCTCTTTTCTTTGAAAACCGCTTAGCACCCCAGAATGCTTGGTTAGGGGTTTCCGTCGAAGACAAAAAATATGGGGTACCACGTATCGACATATTAAGGAAAGTGGACGCTGCTATTCGTTTTCTTTCTGTGGAACCACTGCTAGAAGATTTAGGGAACATAAATTTGGCGAAGATTCACTGGGTCATAGTAGGTGGTGAATCTGGGCCGAATGCAAGACCCATGAATGGTAAGTGGGTCAACAACATTAAATTGCAATGTCAGCAGCAACAGGTTCCATTTTTTTTCAAACAATGGGGACAGTGGGGTGAAGATGGAAAGAGACGTCCTAAAAAAGCAAATGGAAGGTTTTTTCAGGGACAAATCTGGAATGAAATGCCGATAGATACGGATGCAGAGGTGACGTTGTTGCAACTAGAATAAGGATCAGATTAAATGAAAAAATATCAATGGGGAGACGATATACCTATCATTGAAGCCCACAGCATGAAAAAACATGAAGTGCTCAAAGCGTATTTGCGCGAATATATTCGTGTGGTAGGACGCAGCCATTATGTACAGGACAGTTTGACGCTGACGCTGATAGACGGTTTTGCTGGCGGCGGAGTATATAAACTCGAAGGCGGTAACTCTCTTCATTATGGTTCTCCTTTGATATTTTTGCAAACCGCAAAGGAAGCCGAAGCGAGTCTATCTTTGGAGCGCCCAGATCGTCCGTTCACCTTAGATTCCCGTTTTGTATTTGTAGAAAAAGATGCTCAACTTCTAAAGTTTTTGCAAAATGCACTTATCCAAGAAGGATATGGGCCTTATTTTAATGAGCGAATCTTCCTAATGGGGGGCGAGTTTGAGAACAAAGTTGATGACATCATTAAACTCATAAAACTAAAAGGACGTGCCTGGCGTTGTATATTTTTACTTGACCAGTATGGCTACTCAGATGTAACCTTTGATACGCTAAGAAAAATATTTCCTCATTTGCCAAACGCAGAAGTCATCTTAACTATATCAATAGACTTGATGACAATTTTCATGAGCGATTCTACAAAATTCCAGCAACTATACAACAATATAGGATTCTCGCTCGATACGAGTAGTTTGCCAGAAGATAAAGCCCAACAGAAGTGGCGTTTTCACATTCAGCATCAATTGGAGCAAGATTTCAAATATAAGAGTGGAGCAAAATTCTATACCAATTTCTGGGAGTTCGCTCATAATTTTAGCGAAAAGTAAGATTGGCCCAGTAAGGGGAGAAAAGGTCGCAAAAGTAACTTCAAGTCAAGCCAACCGAGCAACCAAGAAAGGGAAAGGGTTGCGAGGTGAGCATCGTGAAGTGAAACAGAGAACCTTACCAACCAAAGCAAGACAACGGACAGACGTCACCCTTGTTCAAGCGGAATGGAGAGCAGAAAAGAGCGAAGGCTGAAGGCCAAGGATCGCCAAAATCTGCGCATGAACGTGAGTAAAACCAGTCAGAATGGTGGAACATTGTCCTCCTTGTGGCCAAAGGATGAGGGTAATGCCCTCAAAGGCTTTGAGCATCCGTTCGGTGGTGGGGCGAGCGGTGCTGCGGTTAGAATTGCCGGCATAGACGCCCATCAGAGTCTCCCCGGTGAGCGCTAAGGCTTCGCGGGCGAGATAATCGCCCAAAGCCAGGAAGCGTGCGGCAAGGGTCAAGAGATGAATCAGCCCCTGAGCATGGTCCTCGCGCTGGACATAGAGTGGCGTGAGAGAAAGGAACTTGCCATGGAGCCGCCGGAAGATGTTCTCCTGGACAATTTGATCGCGATAGGTCAGGACGGCGGTGGTCAGAGGGAGCCGTGCGGGTGGCGCATTGGTGGCGTAAATCCGCCACCCACAGGCTGCTTCGGCGGCGGCAATCGCCGCCTCGTGCCGCTGCACGGTCAACTGGTAGCGCACCCGTCGTTCGACGCGCACCGGCTGGTCTTGGTAGGCGCGCCGCATGCGTTCGGTTACCTCTGGCTGGTAGGTGTAGGTGAAGAAGCCGTGCACGGCATGGCGCTGCTCAATTTTGGCAATTGCGGCCAGCAACGCCTCCTCGCTCTGGATTTGCGCTTTGCCGCGCTGCCGCGGCGGGGTCAGCGCGACCAAGGCGGCTTCGGCCTTTTCCACGCGCTGGCGGAGGCCAGCCAACAGGCTTTGCTGGTAACTATAGGAGCGCACGACCAGCAGCCTTTCCTCCCACGTCACCGTTGCTGCCGCCACCACCGCTTCTTGGAGGCGAGTGACCTCAAAGGCACACGCAATTGCCAAGGTCGGATCTGGTGCACGACCATCGCCGAGCAAATCCTCCGGCAAAAAGATCGGCAGGCTAGCCGCCTCTTCCACCAGCCATTCCTCCAGCACCGCTTCTAACAAGTCGGGTTCATCTTTCTTGTCCGCCAACGGCGTTAGATAGTAGTCTTGACCCGCCGCAATCGTCCCGCGCGTCGTGCGCGCCGACATCTTACTGTCGCCGACCACCAGGATCTCGGCCCGATTCAGGAGCGCTTTGGCACGCTGATAGCTCGGCACATAGAGTGGATCGTCGGCCACGTTGCCCGCTTCGACATCTACCACCAACGGCAGCCCCAGCGGATCCAAACTGCCCAACATCAGCTTGAATTGGGTTGCGTACTGCCCATTCTTGGCCTTCCCCACCTGAAACAGCGCCGACTGCTCCGCTTCATGATACACACTGCCCACCGTCGCATCCAGCCGCAGCGTCTCGCTCGGCAAATTGTAAACACGCAGCAACCGTCTCCCGAGCGCCTCCTCAATCGCGTGCCACGCACTCGGTTTACTCAAATCGCGCAGACACATGGCCAGTCTATCGTCCGTAAAGTCCAGTTCACCCAGCGCACTTCCGGTTAGGGTTTCTAGCAGGTGCAGACGACGCCCTACCCATTGTTGCACCGGTTCCATTTTATGGTTTTGTTCACTCAAAATGTACATCAACCACACCACTATCACCTGCCCAGGGCTCAGCCCTTGCCAGTTCCCATGCGCTTTGATCGCCTCATCTACGATCCCTTCGATCCCCATTCGTTCCAGCATTCCATAGATGACTGGGATGTCATCCACCCGTTCGACTTTTGGTTGGTTATCAGCAATACTTGTCATATCTACCAGTATCGCCAATCTTACTTTTCCTGTCTAATTCTCACGAACGGCCAGCAATTTCTTTATCAAATCTCGTGAAAGCAATTTGTCTTATTGGTTGCTTCATCTTTCAATGCACGAAAAAGCTAGGGATGTCATGCAAAGGCTCCATTGGGAAGTGCAAAATAGTTTTATCCATGAAGGTGACGCTGGATTGTTTATGTTGGGCTACGACGCGCAGCGTGACTTTGATGTGACAAGGCAAGCTTTTCTCTTTTCCCAAGATGACAAACTTCATAACCATGAAGTTCTATTGACACAGATACCAAAGCTTGTGTCGGACGATAAAGTGCAAGTATCAGACTTTCTCCGAAGATATTGCAATCAAACACCATCGACATTCGACATGGTAAAGGAAGCAATCAAAGACGCTTATTCTTATGGCGAGATATGCGTTACTAGTCCGTCAAACAATCCAAAGCGTAAAGGCGCTGCAATAAAAGATAGCGATATAATGCATCGAAATCCTCAATTCGTATTGCTGCCCTATGAGTATCAAATCATTTAGTATTGTATGACATCAATCTGCTACACATCCATGCGGCTCTATGGCATTATGAGTGGCGATTGACACAAGTCCAATAAGCCTACGCCTTCAGCCGATTTATGCTGAAGGTGGTCTTGTTTTCGACTCCCGATCATGATCAAGATTCTATTTCTTGCGGCAAATCCATCCGATACTCCTCTACTACGTCTTGATGAAGATATGCGCGCCATAGATGCCGCTATCCGTCAGGGTGACTACCGCGATCAATTTGATGTACGTTCCCATTGGGCCGTGCGGATCGACGATCTGCAAGAACTGCTGCTGCGTTACCAACCGGATATTGTACATTTTAGCGGGCATGGCAGCAACCAAAGCGAAATCATGCTCCAAGATGCGCACGGGAATGGCGTCACTGTGCCTACTGCTGCGCTCAGCAACCTTTTTCGTCTTTTCAGGGAACATGTTCGCTGTGTCGTCCTGAGCACGTGCTATGCCGATGGTCAAGCCATGAGCATCGCCCAACACATCGATTGTGTCGTTGGCATGTCCGACGCAATTTCTGATCAAGCGGCGCGCAAGTTTACCACTGCTTTTTACCGTGCGGTAGGCTATGGCCGCACTGTGCAAGAGGCATTTGAGCTGGGCTGTTCCCAGATCGAGTTGAGCAATTTGCAGGAACGATACAAACCCAAATTGCTTGCCCCTCGCGTTGACCCCGCACAGCTCGTCTTTGCGGTCGATGGCGCGCAGCCGTTATCTCCTGCGGAAATGCACGCCCTGCTTGCCCGTTATCGCCAACGGCTGCTGGCCGAGACACGCTATGTCAAGTTGGAAGGCATCCCGCTCCCAAGTGACACGCCTGCCCATGCCATTCCGTTACAGCGCGTTTACATTCACATTCAGGCACTGGAGGAGCGTCAGAGTCAGCAAGCGCGCTACGCCGAAGAGCGCGCTCTGTTAGAGGCTGACCGTGACCCACAAAAACGCCACCGTCTCGATCTCTTTGACTTGATCAGCCGGATTGGTGAGTATCAATACCGGCGCGGTGAAGGCGTTGAAAGTGCTCAACGTCCAGCGCCAGTCGATCCGTTGGCGGCTATCTGTAAGCATCGGCACCTTGTCCTCCTGGGTGCGCCTGGTGCCGGCAAATCTACGTTGCTGCGCTATCTCACCCATCAAAGCGCCATGGACGAGCAGGGCAAGATCCCCATTTTGGTCTTCCTTGGCGCTTTTGCCCTGGCCTATCGCCAGGATCGCCAACTCTCCTTGCGCGAATGGGCGATCACGAGCGCCGCCCCGCATGACGACGATCTGCGCCGGGCGCTGAGCCAAATGGTGGCCAAGGGTGAGATATTATGGCTCTTTGACGGGCTGGATGAAGCGGGCGATCTGCGGGAGGAGATCAGCCGGCAAATCGGCCAGTTCGCCTTTCAGGCCCAGATAGTGGTGACCTCGCGTCCTCATGACTACCGGCGCACCCATCTGGAGGAGTTTGCCCACTTTGAAGCGCTGCCGTTGACAACAGCCAATGTTGAGCAATTCATCACCGACTGGCTCACTATTCTGGCCGAGCAACAGGGGAAACCCCCGGCATGGATCAAAGAGTGCAGCGATTGGTTGCAACAACAATTAGCCGCCCGTCCCCGGCTACAGGCATTAACCCAGAATCCACTGCTGCTGACCTTTTTGGTCATTCTGGCCCGCCACGACCCGCGCCAGGATCTGCCGACCCGACGCAGCGATCTTTATCGGCGCTACCTGGAAGAACTCTTTAGCGCCTGGGAACAACGGCGGCAGTCAGCAGCGGTGAAGCTGGACAAGAACCTTTACTTGCGTGGCATTGAGGCCATCGCCTGGTATTTGCACCTGGCCTATTTTGGACGCACCCAGCGTGATATCGCTGCAAATAATCAAGACCTTGCGCCTAGCCGTAGCAATATTCAACAAAAACTGGCGACTGCCCTCAACATTACCACTGAGACTGCTGGTCAACTGATCGACTTCTGGCTCCAGACTGGACTGATCGAAGAACGCCAGTGGCAAGCGTGGCAGTTACTGACCTTTCGTCACCTGACCTTTCAGGAGTATGGCGTCGCCACCGTACTACATCGCGCCTGGCAGCAGGATGCTGGACGCGCCTGGCATTTTCTCCGCCCGCGTCTGCACCACTTTGCCTGGCGTGAGTCACTGCTGTTGCTGGCTGAACAGATGGCGACACCTGAGATTGACCAACTAGTAAAACGGCTATTGCGTCATCCCAGCCCTTATGATCGCACACTGCAGCGGGATCTTCATTTAGCGGCGACTTTAGTTGGCGAGGGTGGGGCAGCGTCTACAGCGGTGATCCAACAAATTGTTAGGCGCTTAACCTGGCATATACGCGAGCACTTATGGCAGTTACTACTCGTCTGGTTGTTGCTTAGTATATTCCTAATTGTCGCGCTTAGTTTTGCTTTAACCTGGATAATACAAATGCCTATATGGCTAGCTGGCTTGATAGGTTTCTGTACACTAGCAATAGTATCTATTGCAATATGGCAGAACGTTACCGCTCGCGCAGTCTTCTTATTACCTACACGATGGTGGCTAATGAATAATGAGACTCGCAGCAAGGCGACCACTGCCCTGGAACAACTAGGCAACAGCCGCGCTGTCGGTCTGCTCATTACTGCCTTGCGCGATACCGATAAGCACATGCGTCATATTGTCATCAAGGCACTGGAGCAACTGGGCGACCGCCGGGCTGTCGAGCCGCTCCTCTCAGCCTTGAGTGATACCGATATGGATGTGCGCCACAGTGCCGCTAAGGCCCTAGGGCAATTGGGTGATAGCCGCGCCGCCGCTCCGCTCCTCTCAGCTTTACACGATCCCATTTGGTTTGTGCGCCACAGTGCCGCCGATGCCCTGGGGCAACTGGGTGATAGCCGCGCCGTCGCGCCGCTCATCACTGCCTTACACGATCCCAATGAGGATGTGCGCCACGGTGCCGCCAAAGCCCTGGGGCAACTGGGCGAGGTAGCCCTAGAGGCGCTCACCACAGCCTTGCACGATCCGGAGAGGGATGTGCGCCTCAATATCGCCAAGGCTTTGGGACAACTGAATGATAGCCGCGCTGTCGAGCCGCTCATCACTGCCTTGCACGATCCCAATGAGGATGTGCGTCTCAGTGCAGCCGATGCCCTGGGGCAACTGGGCGATCACCGCGCTGTCGAGCCGCTCATCACTGCCTTGGGTGATACTGATATGTATGTATGCCTCAGTGCGGCCGATGCCCTGGGAAAACTGGGCGATCACCGCGCCGTCGAGCCGCTCCTCACTGCCTTGTGCGATACCAATGTCTATGTACGCCACAGTGCAGCTAAGGTTCTGGGGCAACTGGGTGACAGCCGCGCCGTCGAACCGCTCCTCACTGCCTTGCACGATACAGATATGGATGTGCGCCATAGTGCTGCTGAGGCCTTAGGGCAGTTGGGTGACAGCCGCGCTGTCGAACCGCTCCTCACTGCCTTGCGCAATACCCATATGTTGTATGTGAGCAGCAGGGCTTTGGCTGCACTGAGGCAACTGGGCGATGTAGCCCTGGAGCCGCTCCTCGCGGCCTTGCGCGACCCTGATAGGGATGTACGCCATATTGTCGTCGTTGCCTTGGGGCAACTGGGCAATAGCCGCGCTGTTGAGCCGCTCATCACTGCCTTGCGCGATACCGATGAGCACGTGCGCGTCGGTGCAGCCCATGCCCTGGGACAGCTGGGAGATGGCCGCGCTGTCGAGCCGCTCATCACTGCCTTGCGCGATACCCATAGAGATGTACGCGGCAGTGCCGCCGAGGCCCTAGGACGGCTGGGCGATGGTCGCGTCGTCGAACCGCTCCTCACAGTCTTGCGCGACCCCGATGAGTGGGTACACGGGAGCGCAGCCGATGCCCTGCGACAACTTAGTAAGGGGCATATCAAGCCCGAAACAATCGCGTCGATTCTCTGGTGGCGACTTACTGACCCAATTGTCAAGATTGATGAGGATATTATTGAATCCCTCGCGATCCTCGTCAGTCGATTTCCCGTCACCGCGCTACTTGACGATCTGCTACTGCCCTTCCAATCCAACCGTCGGCGACGTAAGTGATCAAGAATTGTCTTGGTTGCTGTTACTAACGGGCTGGGCAACCGATTGATGGCAGGGAACAACGTTTCTGCCATCAATCGGTTTGGTCATGGTATGAGTTACAGCCCATATATACCAGACCCTACTGGAATAATGCGTGGTCATGGCTTTGTCAAACGGGGAAAAAGCGGGCTCACCGCCATTTTAAGGTAAGTTTCACTGTTTGGGACACCATGCCGGGGACGGACCTCACGCAGCCCTGTATACGCATAAAGTCTTGGTCCGTCCCCGGCATGGTGTCCATACTCCTCCATTTTTTGTTGGTTTGACAGAGATTCCTTTTCTGTGTACCATCAATTTTGCATACAAACCCCTGTATTTGGATCCGGTCATTTGTCATGTGATTTGTCGATTGGTACTCCGTACCTTTGCCAACTGGCCTTTGTTCTGTCAGAGGCGCCTGCTTGCAAAGGTTTGAAGGTTAAGCACCCCGTCGTCTGTGCAAAGAACATCGAGGAGGAAAGCAATGAGTCAACGACAGGTAAGTCACCAACAGGTAAGCCGCCGTGAATTTCTGCGTCTCTCTGGGCTTAGTGCAGCAGGTGTTGCGTTAGCGGCCTGTGTGGCGCCCGGCGCGGCGCCTGCCGCGGAAGGAGGTGGTGGGGCTGCGCCGGCGGCCGAGGTAGTGGAGCTGCGCTTTGCCACTGACTGGGTGGAAGGCGCACGTGGCGCCACCATCGACACGGCGATGAAGATCTGGACAGAACAGAACCCAGATAAGAAGATCACCCTGGAGCCCATTGGGGGCGACTATTTCGACCGGCTACTGATCCAGTTCTCCGGCGGCACCGTAGCCGATGTGATTCTGTTTGAAGGTGTTTTGGGGCTGGAGTTCATCAAGGAAGGGTTGATCATTGACATTGCGCCCACCCTGGATGCATTGGGGATCGACCAGTCCAAATGGCGCCCCGGCGTGGTGCATATTTTTAAGCAGGAGAACAAGGTCTACGCCATCCCCTTCCAACTGACGCCAGCCATCTGGATCTATAACAAGACCCTTTTTGAAGACAAAGGCGCGCCCATGCCGGATGATACCTGGGATTGGACAAAGGTGACGGAAGTGGCGCAACAACTGACCGACGCTCCCAACAGCTACGGTCTCTGGACACGGGTCGATATGTTCCATCAATATGGCACCATGGGCCTGACCAACGGCGATCAACATTGGGTGACTGAGGATTTCTCTCATACCAACTGGGATCAACCTGGCTTTGCCCAAGCCATTCGCTGGAATATCGAATCGGTGCAGACCCTGCAACTCTCACCGCCGCCATCGGAGGTCGAAGGATTGCTGACGGCTGGTATTACCAACCTCTTTGCTACCGGCAAAGTAGGCATGTATCGAACCAATGCCGGGGGGATTGGTTCCCTAAAGGGTTCCGTGGCGGACCGCTTTGAGTGGGACATTATGCCCACCCCCAAAGGCCCGCTTACCGGCAAGGGGGGCGGCCTCTGGAATGATCAGCCCCATGTCGTAACCGCCAATGCGGCCAAGAACAATGTGTTGGAAGAAGCCACCCAATTGGTCGTTTTCTTGGCCAGTGACGAAGTGCAGGGCATTATTGCCCAAGACCGCGGTTCGACACCCACCGTTGCGACGATCCAAGAAGGTGATACCTACATGGCGCCACCGCCGGATAGCATGCATGTGGTCATCGATGAACTGAAGACCATGGTCGGCCCGCTCTACTTCCCCAACTGGCTGGAATGGTACCAAACCGCCAACAAAGAGTTTGAATTGGGCCTCATTGGTGAACGGGGCGTTGATGAGACGATTGAAGCCATGGTCACCGAGTGTGACAAGGTCCTGGCGAAAATCGAAGCATAGTCGAATTGGCCGGTCAAACGGTGGTCAAAACTCGCACGGCGATAAATCGACCGTGTTAGGCAACAACGCCCCGTGAACGGGGCTGATCGTCCAGGAGCATAGCCCCATTGATGGGGCGTTGTTGCCTAGCCAGGCGGCTTTAGCCCCTGGCGGTTGACGGCGTCCGGCCAACACAGGAAATAACAATGAGCAGTATACAGCTTAAGCAGCAGTCGACCTGGCTGCGCTTGCCGCGCGTGCGGCGGCGCGAATGGCAGGGGCTGCTCTACATTGCCCCGTGGTTGATTGGGTTTCTGGTCTTTATTGTCTACCCCTTTATCTGGTCGATCCAATTGAGTTTTATGGATTGGAAAGGGATCGGCACACCCAAATTTATTGGTCTGGAAAATTATGTCACGCTCTTTACCGATGATGAAGCCTTCCTGATCAGCATCCGTAACACGTTGGTCTATACCTTTGTCCATGTACCTGGTGTTATGATTCTGGCCTTTCTGGTGGCGCTCTTGCTCAATGAGCGGGTGCGCTTTATGCCGCTCTTTCGCACCCTCTTTTATCTCCCTTCAGTGACCAGCGGCGTGGCCACCGTGGTGCTTTGGGTTTGGATTCTCCACCCGACTGGTTTGCTCAACCGCGCTTTGGGTCTCTTTGGCATCACCGGCCCCAACTGGTTTGGCTCCACCACCTGGGCGCTGCCGGGGCTGATTCTCATGAGCCTCTGGAATATTGGCGGCAACATGGTGATCTACCTGGCCGGTCTACAAGGGGTGCCGCAGCAACTCTATGACGCGTCTGAGATCGACGGCGCCAACGCCTGGCAGCGGGTGCGCTACGTCACCCTACCCATGATGACCCCGTCGATCTTTCTCACGCTCATCCTGGGCATTATCGGCAGCTTCCAAGTCTTCACGGCCGCGCTGGTCGCCACCGAAGGCGGGCCCGGCTATGCCACCCTCTTTATCTTGCTGCACATCTACTATAACGCATTTCGCTACTTCCGCATGGGCTACGCCTCGGCCTTGGCTTGGGTGCTCTTTGTTATTATCATGATCTTTACCCTTATCCAATTCTCGTTGGCATCGCGTTGGGTCTATTACGAAGGAGAGCAGCGTTCATGACGGTTGACACCACCTGGTCAGAAGAAGCCGAACGCAAACGACCGCCGCTCTGGCGCCTCTTTGTCTTTATTTTGTTGGTGGCCGGCAGCCTGCTCTATGCGTTTCCCTTCTTCTGGATGATCAGTACCTCACTCAAGATCCCCCAGAACATCTATCTGGACCCGCCCCAGTGGATTCCCGACCCGGTGGCCTGGGAAAATTATGTCAGCATCTTTGACATTGGTCCGGTCTGGGCCTGGATCTGGAATTCGACCTTGATCACAGCGTTCACGGTGGTTCTGCGCACGGTCAGCAGCGTGGTCGTCGCCTATGGCTTTGCCCGCTTTGCCTTTCCTGGCAGTCGCGTGCTCTTTATCCTCTTGCTCTCCAGTCTGATGTTGCCGGGGCACGTCACGATTATCCCTCGTTTTCTTATGTTTCGTGACTGGCAGTGGCTCGACACCTATTGGCCGCTAATCGCTCCCAACTTCTTTAGCACCGCCTTTGCTGTCTTTCTCATTCGCCAATTTATCATGACCCTGCCCCGTGAACTGGACGAAGCGGCGGAGATCGATGGCGCCACCACCTGGGATATTCTCTGGCGGCTCCTAGTGCCCTTGAGCAAACCGGCCATTGCCACCGTGGCGGTCTTCACCTTTATTGATGCCTGGAACGACTTTTTTGAGCCCTTTATCTTTCTCTCGACGCCGACGCGTCTCACCCTGGCCGTGGGCATTCGTTGGTTTCGTACTCAATACGAAACCCAGTTTCACTTGATGATGGCCATTTCCGTGGTGGCGGTGCTGCCGATCATTATTATCTTTTTGTTTACGCAGAAATATTTTATCCGGGGTATTGCCTTGACCGGTTTGAAAGGATGAGGTCAAAAATCGACATGAGCTTGGGTAGTCAGCCACCATCACGCACACATCGCGCTGCTGTCGTCGGCGGTGGCGGCATGGGGCGCAACCATGTCAGCACAGATGAAGGGATGCAGGGAAGTATAGATTGGAAAGGGTGCGTCCCATTTTTGGGGGCCGAGTCACGTATCCCCAATTTCCCTGCCAGAGTACTCCCGAAAATGTGGTACGCACCCCATTGGAAAAAGAGGGTTTCAGTAGATTGAGGTGTTATGATATACTGTGGGCTGACTCAGGCAATATTTCGCTCATTCCCAATCGAGTTGTTCCGACCCGGGAGCCGCTAATGTCCAATATGCTTCATTTTAGCCAATGCACCTTACCTTTGCTTGATAAGACCTTTGGCCTACGCAATGTTCAGACACTTGCAGCTCTCGATGATTGGTTGCAACGCAGCACGGCCGTGCGATTATCGGAACTTGATCTGAATAAACTGGCTGATCTGCAAGATCTGCTCCAAGTCAATGCTAATAGTTGGAATGAACAAGAACTGTCACTCCATTTCATTGGCCCCATCTTTAGTATCGTCAAATTTACCGATCCCTACCGCTATAACCTATTTGCCCAACGCCACATTGAAGCGTTGGTGGATGATTATCTGCTCAAAGGCGAACCCGACGGGCTGATTGCTTCCGGCTACTATGAGCCGGAGATTCCTTACTTTGCCTTTGCGGAATACAAGCGCCAACGCGACCCCAATGGCGATCCGGCCGGACAAGCGCTGGCCGCGATGCTGGTTGGGCAGCAACTCAACCCCAAACCAGATCCAATCTACGGCTGTTATGTCATTGGCCGCGACTGGTTTTTCATGGTGCTCCAAGACAATCATTATGCCATCTCCAATGGTCACAACGCCTTGCAACGCCCTGAATTAATTGAGATCTTGTGCATCCTCAAGGTACTGAAAACAATTGTGGGCGAGTTGACCACCAATCACACTGCCGAATAAAGGGATAAAACCAGATGACGGAAAAGAAGAAACTCTACCGGGCTGCGGTCATTGGCCACACCGGACAGGGCAACTATGGACATGGGTTGGACATTGCCTTTTGTGATCTGCCGATGATCGAGATTGTGGCGGTGGCTGATCCGGTGGAGGCGGGACGCCTCAAGGCGCAGGCGCGCATGGGCGCGCCGCGCGCCTATGCTGATTATCAGAGCCTATTGGCGCAAGAGCGGCCCGACCTGGTGGCGATCGCGCCGCGCTGGTTAGGCGAGCGCGTAGCGATGGTGACCGCGGCTGCCGCGGCGGGCGCGCATATCTTTTTGGAGAAGCCGCTGGCCTCTACACTGGCAGAAGCGGATGTCATGGTAGACGCGTGCGCCAAAGCCGGCGTCAAAATGGTCGTGGCCCATCAGGGGCGGCTCCACCCGGCGACGCTGCACGCGCAACAGTTGGTGCAGGCCGGCGAAATTGGCCGGCTGCGCCAGGTGCGCGGCTACGGCAAGATGGATCACCGGGGCGGCGGTCAAGATCTCATGGTCTTGGGCACCCACGTGCTCGACCTTATGCGCCTCTATGCCGGCAACGCGAGTTGGGTGAGCGCGGAGTTGTTGGTCGGCTCACGATTGGCGACGGCGGCTGACGTGCGCCAGGGTGACGAAGGCATTGGCCCGCTAGCCGGTGATGGGCTGCGCGCCACCTTTGGCTTTAAAAATGATGTGGTCGGCTTTTTTGAATCCTTTGCCGGGCTGGGCATGGGCGAAGAGTACTTTGGCCTTGACCTGGTAGGGGAACAGGGGCAGCTTTCGTTGCGCGGCGGCTTTAACAAACGGCTCATGCGCTATCCGCGGCCCTATACGGTGCCTGGTGCACCCCATACCTATCGCCGTGATGTCTATGCCAATCGGCCTGACCGGGATTCACAACCCGTGGGCGCCGCGCCGGACGAATACACCGACTATTGGAGCCTGATCACGGTGCCAGGCACCGTCGCCGGCGAAACGCCCGGCACTGCGGCGGCTTCGTCAGAAGCGTTGGTGCAACATTGCAACCGCCGGCTGGTACTCGATCTGCTCGCCGCGATTGAAGAAGATCGGGCGCCATTGAGCAGCGGAGAACGGGCGCGCGCCGCCCTGGAGTTAATCCAGGCCATCGCCGCCGCCCACGCCGCCGGGGGAAGGATCACGTTGCCGTTGCAGGAACGCCACCACCCCCTTTCCTAATCATTAATGGAGAACAAATTAACAATTAATGATTATTTACTTTCCATTAATTATTTACCTAGATTCCAAGCTCTTACGAATATGAGACCAGAGCATCATCGACAAACAACCTTTCATAAGGAGCATCTTTATGAGCATTCTCGTCCATGTTGGCGTGCGCGCCTCGGATATTCAGGCGACCATTCGCTTCTGGCGCGATGGCTTGGGCTTGCAGGTTGTCGAGCACGACGGCGGCCGCTATGATCTGACCGACGGTTATCACAACTTCCGCGTCTTTCAGCATCAGGGTCCGTCCCGTCCGCCCCATGTGGCTGGCATGTTGGACTATCTGCACATTGGCGTGGTTGTGCCCGATTTGGTCGCGGCAGCCACCCGTCTACGCGCGCTGGATTATGAGATCTTCTCCGATGGCTTGGACGGCAAAGAGCCGGTGGATCTCAATAACTTGACGGAGCGCGCCTTCAAAGTTGAAGATCCCGACGGGATTACCGTCGATGTCACCGAGAGTGACAGCCAATGGCCTGGCACGCAGTTGGGCTATGGCGCGGCGAGCATATAAGCCACGTGCCCGGCATCTCCAAGATGCCGGGCACGTTCCACGCTAACGTTCGCGGAGCGGCAGATCCACGCGCACATTACCCCGCCGCTGTGATTCCAGAAAACCGATGATGATCTCCACCACTTTGTGGCCGTCGCGCCCGGAAGAGATGGGCGTGCCGCCCCGGTCGATCAACTGCACCAATTCTTGAATGCCGGCGGGGATGCCCGTCACCGGCCAGGTGGGTGCGACAATTGTTTCCCGCTGGTCGCCTTGATAAAGCGTTGCCTCTTCATTGTTATCGATCAGGATGTAGCCTTCTGCACCGACAATCTCCAGCCGAAATTTGGGGGTGGCGGTCTGTTTGGAGCCGCCACCATAGAAGGCGCGCACGCCGTTGGCAAAGTGGATATAGCCGCTGGCCGACGGCTCAGTGGCCGGCACGTGGCCGCCGTCCCCGCGATATTCCGTGTAATCCTCGTACCCTGCCTCTAACTCGGCAAAGACCCACGTAGGGTCGGCGCCGGCAAACCAACAGATGGAATCGACGAGATGGGTGCCGTTGCGGAAGAGCATGGCCCGCTCACCGTTGAGCGTGCCGACCAGGTATTGCACGGCGCCAATCGCACCTTTGTCCACCACCGCTTCCTTGACATGCCGCCAGAGGGGAAACCAGCGGCGCGTGTGATCGATAGACAGAATCGTCCCGTTGCGCTCCACTGCGGCCAACATGCGATCGGCGTCGGCCAGATTGGTCGCCATGGGCTTTTCACAGAAGATGCCCTTGGCGCCGGCATTGGCCGCATCGACCACCAGATCGGCGTGGCGATGATCGGAGGTTGCCACCGTCACAATGTCCAACTGCTCCTTGGCCAACATCTCCTTGTGGCTGGTGTAGAGCGCCAGATTGGGCCATTCTTTTGACCACTGCGCCTGGAAACTCTGCAACATAGCCGGCGCCAGATCACACGCCGCCACCAACTCGGCATTTTCCAATCCCACCAAGCCTGAGGCATGTTGCACCCCAATGCCCCGACAACCAATGACCCCCATGCGATACTTGCCCATCTTCTTCCTCCCCGTTGCTCTGCTTGATTAGTGACTGGAGTCTGGCGTTTTTGGCTGACTACACTGGTGATTAGTGATTAGTTAATTGGTAACTCTTCACCTGTGATCTGCAAATTCGCCGGAGCCCAGTTATATGATACTAATTGTTAATCCTACTTGATCTGAAAAACTTTTTCAAGTGCTGTTTTTCCACATAATTAACAAGCTCTTATATTTCTGTTAATGGATTCGCGAGGTGACCTTAATAGATGGATCCTACACTTGGTGTGATTGCAAGCAGGATCGATCGATTGCAATGCACTGTACCCGGTCAGTTTTTCGTTAGCACTTAGGCTGGTACCTTACGTCGGGCAGTGGCTTGCAAGATGTACCCCGTGTCGCTGTCCCCTAATCGCGAACAAACCAACCAAAGTCAGAAATGCAGAAGAAATGTAAGGAATACAAGATGGAGAATTTACGTTTTACGCAGCAGTGGCAACGTGTTGTTGCCGTCCTTGCCGTCGTTGCCACCCTGTTAGCAGCAATGCCGGTTGCGCCCGCCACCGCCCAGGACGATGCGCCGCCGGTCTTGATTCTGCCGGTAAATGGCGCCCAATTCTTGCCCGGCGCCAAGTTTGATGTCCGTGTCGAAGTTCATGCCGAAGCGATGCCCGAAGATTTTGCCGTGACCATTAACGGCACTGATGCTTCCGAAGTCACCGGGGTTGAGCCGACGGAAGAAAGCTGGACCTTTGGCAGCGAAGAAAATCCGACCCCATCCAATGCCACAACTTGGCGCAATGTAAGCATCAACGAGCCGGGCCTTTACACTGTGACAGTGACGGCGGGCGGCGCTGAACACATGGTGCACTGGACCGTGCGCGAACCGAAGCCGAGCGCCGGCGCGAAAAATGTCATTCTCTTCATTGCTGACGGTGGCCAACCCGCTATCTACTCGGCGGCGCGCTTGGTCTCCCGTGGCATGGATCAGGGCACTTACCACAGCAACCTCTCGTTTGAAGATTTTGCAGAAATCGGTTTCCTCCATACCTCCGGCATCGACAGCATTATCACCGATAGCGCCAACAGCGCCAGCGCCTACAACACCGGCAACAAGACGGCGGTTAATGCGAATGGCGTCTATCCGGACACTTCCCCAGACAAGTTGGACGATCCGCGCACCGAAAAGTTTGCTTATCTGGTCAAACGCGTTTTGGGCATGAGTGTGGGCATCGTCACCACTGCGCACTGGGGTGATGCCACACCGAACGGTGTCTATGGCTATGGCCGCGACCGCAGCAACAGCAGCATCAACGCCTATTTGACGCAGCCGCTTGACGAAGGGCTGCTGCCAGAGGTCATCTTGGGTGGCGGTGGCCAAAACATGCTGCCACAGAGCACCAGCGGCTCCCGGCGTGAGGATGAGCGCGATCTCTTCCAAGAATACGAAGATGCCGGCTACACCGTCGTCACCACCGCCAGCGAATTGATGGACGCTGTACCGATGATGGAAAGCCATGACATGACCGACACGATGGCGATGACCGACACGATGGCCATGACTGATACAATGGCCATGACCGAAACCACTGGGCTTCCTAGCCATCTGCTCGGCATCTTCCACCCGAACAACATGAATGTCTGGTTGGACAAGCACGTCTACACCGAAAACCTGGGTGACTTGACCGATCAGCCTGACCTGGCGCAGATGACCGTGGCGGCCCTCGAAGTGCTGAGCCAAAATCCGAATGGCTTCTATGCGGAAATCGAAGGCGCCAGCGTCGACAAGGCGTTGCATCCGATGGACTTTGATCGTGCCATCGCGGATGCCATTGAATTTGACCGCGCGGTGGCTGCTGCCAAGGAATGGGCCGCCAAGAATGCACCGGATACGCTGATCATCGTCACCAGCGACCACGCCCACGGCTACGATGTCTATGGCACGGTCGATACCGAAGCCTTTAATGCCGCCACCGATGATGCCGGCAAGCGCAACGCCATCCATGTTTATGAAGAGGCCGGCTTCCCGACCTATGAAGATGCCAATGGCGACTTCTTCCCGGACAGTTGGAACGTAGCCATTGCTCTGGCCCAAGGCAAGGTCGATCATCCGCCCTTCACCGAAGATTTCCAGGTTAGCCCTGTCTACCGGACGCCCAGCCTCAACCAGGATGGTCTGTCGGTTGACAACCCGGATGATGATCCGAATGGCCTGCCGATGAGTGGCAACCTGCCGGAAGGCGATACCAGCAGTGTGCACACGATGCAATCCGTGCCCGTTTACGCTGATGGCCCTGGCGCCGACTGCCTGGGTCATGTTCAGGAGAACATCGAAGTCTTCTTCTGCATGGCTGCTGCTGTTGGCTTGAATCCAGCCGGCGAATAAGTAACGCTGCCGCTGTGGGCTGAGACCGCGAATGCTCCCATAGCCGGTGAAAAAAGATTGGGTGCATGGGGGGGACGCAGGTAGTCCCTCCCATCTTTGCGTTATGCGATGGTTCGTTTTATGGAATGGATAACTATTTAATGAGATACTCACGCTACCTATCCCGCGCTGCTGTTTTGTCGATCCTGAGCATCGTTGTGCTGCTCAGCGCGTGCACGTCGCTAGCTGCGCCGGAGATTACGGCGGTGACGCCATTGCCGGAAGGTGCGCAACTCGCCACAGCGACCCCCGTCACCGCCGCGCCGACGCTGGCGCCTGAAACTGACGCTGCGCCAACCGCCACACCAACGCCCCTCACGATTGATTTACCGCAAGGCAGCGCTGCGGCGATTGCCATGGCGACCGACACTGCTATGAAGCCGGAGATTACGCACCCGCTTGCCTTTGATCAAAAGCCGGTGCCCATTACGTTTGACGAGTTCTACAGCGGTTTCAGCATCCGTGGTGGGCTGAAGCTCTCCGACAAGTTGCTATCGTTAGACAGCCAGGAGGTTGTCATGGAGGGTTATATGGCGCCGCCCCTCAAGCCACAGTTGGATTGGTTCGTCCTGACGCGCATTCGTCTGGAATTTTGCCCCTTCTGCAGCAGCACGGCTGACTGGCCCAATGATATTGCGGTGGTTTATCTCACAGAGAAAACGACCGTTGCCACCCAAGAGCCCATTCGCGCTCGTGGCCGCATGGAAGTTGGTTCGGCTGTTGATCCAGAGACCGGGATGGTAAGCCTGGTACGGATCTATGCCGAAAACGTTGAGTCGCTAGCCGCCGGCCCTGCACCGGCGTTCGCGAGCCAAAAGGTCCGTATTCCATGAAAATCTGTGTTGAAGAGTTGCGCCAGACGTATACTGGACGCGGCATCGAGCTACGCACGGTTTTAACCCTCCCACATTGGAGCGTGCCCACCGGTGCACAAGTGCTATTACGCGGGGTGAGCGGCAGTGGCAAGACCACCTTGCTCAATATCTTGGCCGGTCTGCTGCCGCCTTCGGCGGGCAAAGTTTGGCTGGATGAGCAGATGATCTACGATCTGCCGGAAGCCCAACGCGATCGGCTGCGCGCCCAACGCATCGGCTATGTCTTCCAGATCCATCTGCTGGTGCCGACATTGACGGCGCTGGAAAATGTTGAAATGCCCCTGGTTTTCGGCGGCAAATTTTCTACAGCACAACGGCGTCAGCAGGCTACGGCGCTGCTCGATGCGGTGGGGCTAGGCGACTTCCGCAAACACCGCCCAGTGCAACTGAGCGTGGGCCAACGACTGCGTGTTGCCGTCGCACGCGCCCTGGTCAATCGTCCGGCCCTGCTTCTGGCTGATGAGCCAACCGCAGCCTTGGATCGCACTGCCGGCGATCTTGTGATGGATCTGATCCAGCGTCTCTGTCGAGAAGCGGGAACAACGCTACTCGTTGCCAGCCATGATCCGGCGCTTGAAATGCGCTTTGATCAGGTGGTGACTCTGCAAAATGGCGTCATTGTTGCCCACTCTACAAGCAAGCAACCACAGGTGCCAGCCAATCAACCCCAGGCGGAGGTGTAGCCATGCTTTATGATCTCAACATCGCCTGGCGCAACATTGTGAATCGCCCCGTCCAGACGTTGATCACGATCTTGGTCGTTGGCTTGGCCGTTGCGCTCTCGGTGACTGTGGTCCATTTAAACGACGGTTTACAACAGGGCATTATTCGCGCCAGCGATCCCTTTGGCGTATTGGTCGTGGGCGCGAAGGGCAGCGCCCAGCAATTGGTGCTCAGCACCCTCTTGCTCCAAGGTAACCCGGTGGGCAACATTCCAAGCCACATTTATGATGAGTTGGTCGCTGATCCGCGCGTGGCATTGGCGGTGCCGCTGGCAATGGGCGACAATGTCGGCAATGCGCGCATCATCGGCACCAATCTCGACTTTTTCACGTTGGGTCCATCGCTACGCGCACCACCCTCTTTTCAACTGGCGAGCGGTCGCTTGTTTGCCGCAAATCTTGAAGCTGTGCTGGGCAGCAAAGCGGCGGCACACCTTGGCTTGCAAATTGGTGACCGGTTCTTACCGGCTCATGGGGTTAGCCAAGGATTAGCCGAAGATACGCACGATACACCACACACGGTGGTTGGCATCTTACGGCCAAGCAACACCCCCTTTGACAATGCCGTCTTTACCACTGTGGCGAGTGTGGTTGCAATACACGCACACCATGAGGAAACAACAACCACAGGGGCGCCAACCGCCACTGACCCTGAACCTGACCCCGCCGCGCAATTGACAGCGATCTTAGTGCGTCCGGTTGGCTTTGTCGAGCAAAACCAGATCTGGCAGGAATTTTACACAGGAACCGAGGCGCAGGCAGCTTTCCCCGGACGCGAGTTAGGGGGACTTTTCGATTTGCTCAATCAGGGTCAGGCCTTATTACGCATGGTCGGTTACCTGGCCGCGGTCATGGCCGCCTTGACCCTCTTTCTGGCCGTCTACAGTGCCACCGGCGCGCGCGAACGGCTATTGGCGATTATGCGTGGTCTCGGCGCACGGCGTGTCGTCGTTTTTCGGATTGTGCTCTTTGAGACGGTGCTGACGGCGCTGCTGGGCGCGTTGGTGGGGCGGCTGGCCGGCTATGGCGTGGCCTTGGCCATTGCCACCCAAATTACGGCCCAATCTGCTATCCCCATTACCATCCGCTATCTGCCCCAGTTGGAAGGGTTGCTGTGGGGCTTGCCGCTGCTGTTGGGCTTGGTCGCCGGCCTCATTCCGGCCATCCAAGCCTATCGTACGAACGTGGTAGAGAAACTATTCCCTGCCTGATGTTGCCTAATTGATGTTATACAAAGTGATTATCTCATTTATCAGGGTCTGGCGTTTTTTGTTGATTACACTTGCGATTGGTGATTGGTTGCCCGCCTGCGGGCGCTGTGCGCCATGGGTGATTTTTCACCTGTCATCAAAAAAAATTGCCAGAGTGAGGTCACTTATTTGTTGTGGTTTGCTGCTCTTTTCCGGTTGCACGCTGCCCGCCATTGTGCCCCCTACGCCTCCTACATTGGCGGCGACAAGCATAGAGCTAGCGCCGGACTTTCGCCTGACCGCGTTGACCGGGGAGATTGTGGCGCTTTCGGAACTGCGTGGCCGTTATGTGTTGATCAACTTCTGGGCGACCTGGTGTCTGCCCTGCCGCGACGAGATGCCCTATCTGCAGCACCTGGCCGACACCTATGCCGGCGATCTCACCGTGCTTGCAATCAACATGCGGGAAAGGCCAGCGACCATTCAGCCATATGTGGATGCATTGGGGATCACGCTGCCGATTTTGCTGCAGCCGGACGATGCCACCCTGCTCAGCTATGGGGTGCGGGCTTTGCCCTTAAGCTTTCTCGTTGATGACCGCGGGCAACTTATCTACCGGCAGGTCGGGCCACTGCACCCCGACCAGATCGAGCGGCTGTTGGCGAAACAGTTAGGATCAAACGAGTGAAAAGCTGGTTCGTATTGCGAGCGCACGGCGCCAACAGAAAACGCGAATCTTACCGCAAAGGTCGCAAAGGTCGCAGAGAAAAACTAGAAATCCTTAGCGCTCTTCGCGTTCTTTGCGGTAGAAAAGTTTGGTTCTGGCTTGGCCAGGTCAGGGGAAAGGCGGGAAAAAGGTCAGATCGGCGCCAAAATTTTGCATGGCAATCACGGCATCGCCGCGGAGATGGACCCCAATGTCACGTGTGCGATGGTGCAGCATGATCTGCTGCTCGGCCAGGGGAAAGTCAATTTCGATCCAGCGGTTGCGCGGTGGCTGGGCCAAGCAGAGATAGCTGTTGCCCCACTGCGGCGTCCCTGTGTAGTTGCGTACCTGCAATGCCGCCCGATCCACCCAGGTCGGAATGCGGACAAAGAGGGGTCCGGGTTGTTTGGCGCGCACGCGTAGGCAAGGATGGGTGTAGGGCGATTCCACTGCTACCCCAGCCGTTTCATGGTCAAAGAGTAGGTTGACCCAATGGCCGGCCTGATCGGAGCGGATACATTCACGATAGACTTCACACAGCGAACCGACTGCACCGCCGACAATGTCCATGTTAAAGCTAATGCTCGGCGCATCAAGCGGCGCGTGACCGTAGGGCGCAGGGAAGCCAAAGGCGCCCAGGTGACGTTGCGCTACGTCCCGTTTGCCATCTTCGCCCGTTGGATTGGCCGGCGCTGCGATAAAAGCGACATCGCGCAGCTGGGAGGGCAGCAGATGGCCGCGTAAGATGCGCTCGGCGTCTTCGTAGTAGGCTGGATAGCCCCAACGGCCCAGGATCAACGCTGTCTCGACAATGTCACCTGTGTTATTGACCTCGCCGCGGTCGGGGTCGGCTTGGTCACCACTATTTTCAATTACCCAACCCAATGCATCGCGAATCTGCCAGAGACCGTTGTCATAGAAGGCGCGCACGCGATCCATCAAACCACCGTCGGCGGTGAGTTCGGCCAACTGGGCCAGGGAGGACATGACACAAGTGGTGGAGTGGGTATGCGTGCCAAAGCGTTCCCGATCATAATCACCGGTTGGGGTAAAAAATTCAGTCGTCGCCTTCTTGGCCAGCGCGAGGGCCAACTCAAGCGCGGCGGCGCAGCCGGTGCTGCGATAGAGTTTGACCAACGGGCCAATGGCGCGGGCCAGGCCAACAATATAGGTCGAGCGCTGCACCTGCAAGCCTAGTTCGCCCTCCAGATAGGCCAGATCCCAGCCCTGCACCGGATCCCACAATTTGAAAATCGCCTGGATGCTCGCGTTGGCCAGTTCATAAGCTTGCTGGGACTGGCGGAAATGGGCCAGCGCGTAGAGGGCGTGAAAGCCCTCACGCACATTGTGGGGGAGGAAGTGCACCAATGGCCCCTCGACCGTGGCCCGGTTGAGGGGCAGCGGCACCGGGCCACCGTAGGAGAAGAAGGTGGCGTAGGCATGATGGTCGATGCAGGATTCGTCCAGCGTAATGCCGACGGCAGCTTCGGCGTTGAGCAGCGCGTTGAGATGGCGACCCGGCACATGGGCTTCTGAATGGGCCCAGCTAAAGCTCAAGCGCGCTTCTGGCCAGACTTGCGAGCCGAAAAAGGGAATATGGTTGTCATCTGCGTTGAAGACGCTACACATGGTGCGGCAGCCCAACGCAATGGCCGCGCGCAGATCGGTGGTGTTGACAGCGGTTAGTCTGGTATGATCGGTCATCAGTGGCTCACTTATACTCTGTATCCCCGGTATCTACTAGATACCGGGGATATTGAATTGGGTAGTTCAAAACAAAGTATAAGAAGGATAGCACAGGGGTACGAGACGTGCAATGGCGCTTTAAGCCACAGGGCGCGTACCCACAAATGGGGCGAAGCACCAGCAAGGTCAATATACGCTGCTTGCCCAGTGCCCCGAATTTGGGACGCACCCTAAGCCACAAAATGGTGCACTTCATGTTTGCTTGGCGACTATCGGCAAATAGAGCCGCTGGCCGTAGGGAATTAAGGGATCCAGATAGTCAGCCACGCCATCGTGATTGCTGTCCTGGGGGTTCAATGGATCAGCGCCCGCTTCTACCTGATCCGACACGCCATCGCCATCGGCGTCAGCGTCCAGAAAGTTGGGAAGGTTATCCTGGTCACCATCACCGGCCAACTCCACCACATCCGGAATTCCATCCTGATCTTGATCATCGCCTGGCGCGGAAAGCGTCACCGTGGCAGTTGCGGTGGCAGTGATAGGCTGCACCGGCGTCAGGCGTGAAGAAGCCGTACTCCAGATCGCCACATTGGTGGTAGTGACCGCAATAGTTTGGGTCACAATCACAGAATGGGTGGCGCCTGGCGTCAAGGTATAGGGCTGGCTGGTCAGGATCACCCCCAACTGGTCATCCACCAGATCGTGATAGGTGAGCGTGATGATGCCACTGTTACGGACGGCGTAACAATAGGCCACCGTTGTGCTGACGGGGACGCGCAAGGTATTGGTAATGCCACAAGGGGCGGGCAGCCCTGCAACCCAAACTGTTGTGGTGAATTCTATGCTGGCGACGGGTTGAATGGTGACAGTGACGGTGGCTGGTGTAGATACAAAACCGCCGACTGTTGTCACGCGATAGCTAAAGTGATCGTCGGTCGTGTAGCTCCCATCGTGGCTGTAGATAAAGGTTCCATCAGGCGCCAATGCCACCAATCCATGGGTAGGTGTCGTAGCCAATGTCGCCGTCAGCGACTGGCCTTCGGGATTGAGATCATTGGCCAGTAGGCTGGTTGCACCAGTGAGCAAGTGGGTCGTCGAGCCGCCATAGGTAACGGAAAGGGCGTCGCTGACAGCAATTGGCAGATCGAAGATGGGCGTGATGGTCAGCGTCACCGTAGCAACATTGGAATCGTGCACGCCATCAAAAGCGCGATAGCTGAAAACGTCTTGCGTCGTTTCGCTGCCGTCATGGGTGTAGGTGAAGGCGCCGTTTGCGGCCAAAGTGACTGTACCATGGGTTGGCGTTGTTACCAACGTGGTTGTCAACGGGACAAATTCGGCGTCGCGATCATTGATGAGCACTGTAAATTCTGGCCCCCAGGGCATTTGCACTGTTTTGGTTGTGCCGCCTTCCAGCACATAGGCGCGGTCATCGGTGGCGAAGGGCGGATAATTGATCGCTTCAAAAGGCGCCAACTGGGCGTTAATATTGGTCACCGTCATGACCCGGCCAACAGTAATTTTTGCCGCGGTCATGAGATAACCGGCGTCGTCATAATATTCCGTATGCAACGCATTGTTGAATGGGTCGGCAAACTCGACATAATAGTCCCCAGGCAGCAGACCTGTTAAATTGTACGTGCCGTCTTGGCGTGTGCTCGTGCTGTTGAATGGTATGAGGGATGGCAGGCTAGCTGCGTCGGGCGCCATGTTGTAGGCTGCTACACGCATATTTTCCAAGGGCTGGCCCTGTGCATCGGTGACCATCCCTGTAATGTGGCTAAATGGCTCCAATTGGGCATCGATATGAGGCGTAATTTGGCCAGGTTGCACGACAACATCTGTGGCGCCGGCTATGGTCAACGCATCGCTGTAAAACTCAGGCGCATTAACCTGACCAGCCGGTTCGACAAATTGTACGCGATAGACATCAGGATTTAAGGCGCTAAGCGTATAGACACCTGTTTCATTGGTATAGACCCAATGCGTTGCATCCGCGACCCATGTGCCGTCATCTTCTGGGTCAATATAGAGCAGCACCTGATAAAAGGCTAAGGGTTGGCCGGTGCTGTCTGTCACTGTGCCCTGAATACCGCCCCGCCGCTCAAGTTGGGCATTCAGGGTCAACGTTGCACCAACTGTGACCGTAACATCAGTCGCGCGTGCAATGGTGGGGGCGTTGTCATAACATTCATCAGCATAGTGCGCGGTATAATCGGCGAAACAGATCCGATTGGGACCCACTTCGACACCCGAAATGGTATAGGCGCCGTTTTCGTTTGTTACGCTACTCGGCGCATAGAGGCTGCTATTCCAACCGTCACTCTCACTGTCATTGCTGACACCAACGGTGATGCCGGCTAAGGGAGCGCCCTCTTCATCGGTCACCATGCCTGCCACGGCGCTGGTAGCTGCTAATTGGGCATTGATCACAAAAAGCTTTTGGCCAGGAACAACAAGTTCTGTCGCCTGCGCCAGGGTTGCATTGGCATAATATTCGGTTGTATAAAGATGGGGAAAGCGCGTATCCGTGAAACTCATGCGATAGCGCCCCGTGTCGACGCCAGCGAAGCTATAGGCGCCACTGCTGTCGGTGGTTGCCTGGAGTCCGGCGGTAACCCAGCGGTTGGGATTTGCACTGTCACGCGCCCATAGGCTGACTTGGATGCTTTCAATGGGCTGATTGTTGGCATCCATGACGATTCCTTCAATGCGGCTCGCTACGGCTAGTTGAGCATTTATGCCAACAACTGCTGTATTGGTCACCGGAATATCGGTTGCATCTTCCACCCGCAATGCGTTGTCATAATATTCAGTGGCATAGCGAAGGGGCCAGCCGCTGTCCCGCAAGGCTAGCCGATAGGCGCCAGGTTCCAATTCGGCGATGGTATATTGACCGCTCTGATCGGTCATGACGTAGACGCCGGTCGGGCCCCAGAAGCCGAGTCCCGTTGGGTCGATATAGAGATATACGCCGATATTGGCCAGCGGCTGGCCCTCTTCATCGGTCACCGTTCCACTGATGGAACCGCCGGCGGCGTAGGCTGGCAACGCGCCAGTGACAAACCACCAACTACAGACCATGAACATACACAACACCACAAAAGAAGCGCGATTACCAATCTTTTGCCATGTGCGCATACTTTCTCCTTGCTCGAGGTTGAGCATTGAATCAAAAATAATTCTACACTGCGGTTGCGACGAAAACCAGAGTTTTTCCACGGAGTATTAGGAAAAAGCAAAACTCCGGTTTTCATTCAGAGCTCAGTATAAAGCGATGAGCAAGCTGCGTCTTACAGCGACGCTGGCATGATCTACAGGGTTCCACCGGCCTATTACTCCAACGCTGGGCGCGAAAATATGCATTCTCGCTAAGGGTCTGTCCAGAATCAAAGTAGTGAATTTTTAGACTGATTTACACGAGTAGTTCGTCAAAAATTATCTAGGTTATTTCTGGACAGACCCTAAGCAAAATAACCTGATTAGAAAGAGAGACGTTAAGGCGGCCAAAAAGATATGCGGATTTCTGCGTCGACACCATGACTTAATGAGACAGAAGTAGTGATGGATACTTTGGGGTGGAAGAACGATAATACTCTATGGGTAATGGCGATAGGGATTGCCGGTGTTGGGGATATGGGCCATGACGGCATCACTGATGGCCGTCATGCGGTCGAAGATTGATTGGGGAATGTCACCGGCAAGTGCCGCTGCGTTTTGCACCACCTGTTCCGGCGCACGCGCACCGACCACGGCGGTGGAGATGTCCCTTTGGTTGAGCACCCAGCGGATCGCCAGGTGGGCCAAGGGGCGGTCCACTTCCTGGGCTAGGGGCTTGAGCGCTTCGACCCCGGCATAGACATGGGGCCAAACGGCCGGCTCAAAATGAACAACGCGCCCCCGGTTATCACCTGACGCAAAGTGAGGTTCGCGGCCAAACTTGCCGGCGAGCACCCCTTGGGCAATCGAGCTGTAGGTCACGACGGCAATGTTGTGGGCGCGGCAATAGGGAATGATCTCTTGTTCGGCAAAGCGCCAGAAGAGGTTATAGGCCAGTTGGTGGGCGTGGATTGGGCCCACCTTACGCACCTGTTCCATATGGGCCACCGAAAAGTTGCTGACCCCAATCGCGCCAATCTTGCCTTGCTGGCGCGCCCGTTCCAATCCCTCCATCATCGGGCGAATGTCTTTGCCCTGACGGGGCCAGTGAATGTAATAGAGGTCAATCCGGTCGGTGCGCAGCCGAGCCAGGCTTTCCTCGACGCGTTGCAGCATGAGATTGGCGTCCATCTCGTCAATCGAAGCTTTGGAGGCCAGAAAGACCTGATCCCGTTTCCCCTGCAAAAAGTTGCCGATCAGCGCTTCTGATTGGCCGTTGCCATAGCCGGTGGCCGTATCAAAGTGGGTGATGCCGTGGTCAAGCGCCGTCTGCATCGTGGCGTTAAGTTGGGCCTGCGCCTCTGGCCGCCACGCATCGGCGCCAAAGATAAAGCTGCCCAAAGCAAGGGGGCAGAGCGCCTTGGCTACCGGCCCAATTTGCACAGGGGCAAGCGCGGCGTTATCGGTCATTGGGCGGGTCCTTTCTGCGTTTTCTGCATGACCACCGAATAGGTATGGGGTAACCGGATAGCTGTTTGCGCGGGGATATTGGGAAATTGATTCCAGAAGAGATCAGGGTATTCAGCAAAGTGTACATACGTCAAGCCAGCCGCCGTTAACGCATTGATGACTTCGCTAGGTTGCCAATGGCGCTCCATCATCCTGGGCCTTGCTTGGCTATTCGCGGTTTCACGGATCACGACGGAGGAGGGAAAGCCTGGGTTTTCACTGGGCGCCACGGGGAAGTAAGTGCTCCCGTCATCTCGCAACACAAAGGTCTCTGCATCACGATCCCAGAGATTATCCAAAGGGTGGCCTTCATAGATCACAATCCGGCCATGGGGACGAAGCAAGCGTGCGACGACCTGGGCCCATGCGTTGAGGTCAACCATCCACATCAACGCACCACGCCCGGTGTAGATCAAATCGGCCACGCCATTGAGCGCTTGGGGTGTCTCTAAGAGATCGCAACAGTACCAGGTTGCCGGCGCATTGAGCGCGGTGGACTTTTGGCGGGCGTAGTCGATCAACGTTGCACTAATATCAACGCCGATCACCTGTTTCGCGCCCAGATTCCAAAGGGAAAGCAGGTCTCTACCGCCCGAACATTGTAACTGCAAGGCACAATCACACCACTGTTCCAGCCCTTGCAATAAGCGCTGCTCCGGCGCCAGCAAGCTGATGCCACCCTTACGGATAAATTCTACATCTTGCTCAATTTCTCCGCTGTAGCCGGCTTGGGCCACAACCTCCCAGGCGGCGCCGGTTTCCTGATGGATGCTCCGCGCAGGGCGATTGAGGGCAGGACTATTTTCGAGCAGGTGGTGATGATCCATCGTGTTCTTCCTGATTGCTTGGTGTAACTTTGGATCGGGTGCGTACCCCTTTGGATCTAGCTTCAACTTCAGCAAGGATCGACTGATTGAAACGCTCTCTAATACGTGGTTCCATCGCTACCCAAGCATACCCAAGAAGCATCAATCAGTCAAAGTGTCATGCCGATGTAACCAACTCACTCACCCGCCCTTGGCCGCTGCAATATGTTTGGCGGTGTCTGTATAGTGGCGGAGCCGGGTCACCTTGCCTTCTGCGTTGAAGGTCCATAAATGGAGTTCTTCATCGCGGAAGTGGGTGCCCAAAGCCGGCATGTTTGCTTCAATGACAAATTCGACGGCGACCTGATTACCTCCCTCCATGAATGATAGCACCTGAAAGTCGGTGACCTGCATCTCTGCCCCCAGATATTGGAAAAAATCTAACACTCCCTCCTTGCCCTGTCGCACCTGTAGCCAGGGAACACCGGCCTGCTGGGCACGGTTATCCGCCCATGTTTCCCATTGCACATCCGGCGCCATCTGCTCTAGAATGGTAGGAACATCGCCCTTGCCAAAGGCTTCATAAATTGCCCTGACCGTAGTTAGATTGTGACTCATCGCAAACTCCTCTTTATATAATCAGAACGAAACGTGACAATCACAATCTAGCACAAGCAAACGACCCATTCCAGACCAAAATTTGTTCACTTTTTGCTCATCTTTTACTCCATTTTTGTTGGTTGGCCCATTTTTGACAACCTCGGAAGCGCTGACACATCCAAACCACACAAGGTGTGCTATGCTGAGATGAATTGACTGATTTGCCGGTGAACTATACTAACGAGCGCCAAGAAGTAACACTTTTTGCACGAGTAATGGGTTACTTTTTGTGCTGCTCGTCAGTATATATTAACGAGCGACCAAAAGTAACACTTTCTACAGGGGTAATAGGTTACTTGTTATGCTGCTCGTAAGTATAACTAAAGGAGTTTCTATGACCCAAGAAGCCTATATCTATGAAGCCATCCGCACACCCCGCGCTCGGGGCAAAGCAAGCGGAGAGTTGTATGAGGTCAAACCCATTGACCTGGTGGTGACATTGTTGGATGAGTTGGTCGCCCGCACCGGGCTAGAGACCGCCGCGGTGGATGATGTGGTCTTGGGCTGTGTTACGCCAGTCGGCGATCAGGGGGCGGACATTGCCAAGGCCGCCACCCAGAAAGCCAAGTGGGCGATTGACGTGCCGGGCATGCAACTCAATCGTTTTTGCGCCTCTGGCCTGGAAGCGGTGAACCTAGGCGCGATGAAGGTGCGCTCCGGCTGGGAGAGTCTGGTGGTGGCTGGCGGCGTCGAGAGTATGAGTCGGGTGCTCATGAGTTCAGATGGCGGCGCGTGGGTCGTTGATCCCCAGACGAACTATGAAACTTACTTTGTCCCCCAAGGCATTGGTGCCGACCTGATTGCCACGTTAGAGGGCTTTAGCCGCGCAGATGTAGATCATTATGCCCTGCGATCCCAACAGCGCGCCAGCTTTGCCCGTGACCATGGCTACTTTGACCGCTCGGTTGTACCGGTGAAAGATATAAATGGGATCACGATTCTGGAGCAAGATAGTTACATCCGCCCCGACACGACATTGGATGGTCTCAGCAGCCTCAAGCCGGCCTTTGCCACACCGGGCGCTATGGGCTTTGACTTTGTGGCCCAGCAGAAATATCCTCAGGTCGAGAAGATCAACCATGTCCACACGGCGGGCAACTCGTCGGGCATTGTCGATGGCGCAGCACTGGTGCTCATCGGGAGCGAAGAGCAGGGCAAAGCCTTAGGGTTACAGCCCCGGGCGCGCATACGAGCGGCGGCCCTGGTCGGCACTGACCCCACGATCATGTTGACCGGCCCCGGTCCGGCCGCCAAGAAGGCGCTCAAGTTGGCCGGCATGACCGTCGGTGACATCGACCTTTTTGAGATCAACGAAGCCTTTGCCGCGGTGGTCATGCGTTTTCTGCGCGATCTCGCCTTGGACGCGGTGGAAAATGTCAACGTCAACGGTGGAGCGATTGCTCTGGGCCATCCCTTAGGCGCCACCGGCGCGATGCTGCTGGGCACGCTGCTGGATGAAATGGAGCGCGCTGACTGTGAAACCGGACTGGTGGCTCTCTGCGTCGGCGGCGGGATGGGGATCGCAACCATTATTGAACGCGTTTGACAGTTTACGATTTACGATTGTTACGATTCAGGCTTTGCAGTCGTGTAATGCGAAGGTGAAGCGGAAGTGGCGTCTACACTATGATGCAAATGATTAGGGGATGAGCTATGATTTCGGATTGCGGTTCGGGAGAAGGAAATGATAACGAACCTCTGCCGGTGGAATCATAGCCCTCATACAATCATAAAAATCATCGTACAGACAACTACGATTGAAATGTAACTTTTGCGTAATTATTGAATGAGATCACGATGAACGCAATTACTTTTACTCAGGACAGCAGGGGGATTGTCACCCTTACTATCGATATGCCAAACCGTTCGGCCAATGTGCTCAATGAAGCGTTTTTTGCGGCTTATGCTGAGGTTATAACCAAGATCGAAGCCGACCAGAGCGTCACCGGTGTGATCCTGACCTCGGGCAAGCAGCTCTTTGTGGCGGGAGCCGATATTGACACCTCCTTTACCGCCGACGATCCGGCCTATTATTTTGCCATGTCCGAAGATCTGAAACGCCAGTTTCGCCGACTGGAGACGCTCTGCAAGCCAGTGGTGGCGGCGCTCAATGGCTCGGCTTTGGGAGGCGGGCTGGAACTGGCGTTGGCGTGTCACTACCGCATTGCCATTGATGATGATCGCATCCAATTAGGCTTCCCCGAAGTGGGGTTGGGGCTGCTGCCAGGGGCGGGCGGCGTGGCGCGCACGGTGCGCCTCATTGGGTTGGAGCAGGGCATGGAATGGCTTTCCCAAAATAAAAAATATTCACCTAGACAGGCCCTGGCCGCCGGTATGATCCACGCCGTGGCCACGGATCGGGACGACCTGATCGTCCAAGCGCAAGATTGGATCGCTGCGCATCCCACCGCCCAAGCACCATGGGATATGGTGGCGCGCTACAAGATCCCTGGCGGTGGCCCCGAACAGCCAAGGATCGCGCAAATGCTGAGTGTGGCGCCGGCCATGCTGCGCCAAGAGACCAAGGGCAACTATCCCGCACCCATTGCGATTCTGTCGGCGCTGGTCGAGGGCGCACAGGTCGATTTTGCCACCGCCTGTCGCATTGAATCGCGCTACTTTGCACATTTGGCATCGGGGCAGATAAGCAAGAACATGATCAGCGCCTTTTGGACCCAACTGAACCAGATCAAGAAGGGCGCCAGTCGTCCACCACAGATCCCGCCGCAGCAGACCAAGCAAGTTGGCGTATTGGGAGCCGGCATGATGGGCCACGGCATTGCCTATGTCACTGCGTTGGCCGGCATGGCGGTGGTGATGACCGATGCTACCCAGGAAAAAGCGGAGGCGGGCAAGGCCAAGATCGCGGCGTTGATGCGCAAACAGGTCCAGCGAGGGCGTCTGGCGCAGGCAGAAATGGAGGTGGTGCTGGCGCGGGTTGACGCCACCGCCGACTATGCGCGTCTGGCCGGTTGTGACCTCATCATCGAAGCGGTCTTTGAAGACCCGGAAGTTAAAGCCCAAGCCACCCACCTGGCCGAAGCGCAGATGGATCCGACCGGCGTCTTCGCCTCCAACACCTCGACGCTACCGATCACGGGCCTCGCCCAAGCCAGTGTGCGCCCGGAAAAGTTTATTGGCCTCCACTTCTTTTCCCCGGTAGAGAAGATGCAACTGGTAGAGATCATTGTGGGCGCCAAGACCGATGATGCGACGCTGGCCAAAGCCTTCGATTTTGTCCTCGCGATCCGCAAAGTGCCGATTGTGGTCAATGACAGCCGCGGCTTCTATACCTCGCGCGTCTTCGGTACATGGGTCAATGAGGGTATGGCCATGTTGGCCGCGGGTCAGCATCCCCATGCGATTGAAATGGCCGGCATCCAGGCGGGGATGCCGGTGGGGCCGCTGGCGTTGATGGATGAAATCTCGCTCACGCTGGCGAACCATGTGCGCCAGCAGGCCCTAGCCGCTGGCGATAGCGCAGGCAAGGTGGCGGTGGAACATCCGGCCTATGTGGTGCTGGACAAGCTGCTGGCGCTGGGCCGGTCGGGGCGTGCGGCCGGGGCTGGTTTCTACGATTATACGGACCATGAGAAGCAACTCTGGCCCGGCCTGGTGGAACTTTTTATGCAGGGCCAGCCGCAACTGCCGCAGCAGGAACTCATTGACCGCATCCTCTTTATTCAATCGATTGAAACAGTACGCTGTTTGGAAGAAGGGGTGCTGCGTTCTGTGGCCGACGCCAATCTGGGTGCGATCTTTGGCTGGGGCTATGCGCCCTTCCAAGGCGGACCGCTCCAGTTTATCAACGCCTATGGGGTGGCTCAATTTGTGGTGCGCACGCAAGCACTGGCGGCCTCCTATGGCGAACGGTTCGCGCCACCACAGTTGTTGATTACTATGGCGCAGCAGGGGAAAACTTTTTAAAATTATGACCGCACCCTTAGCTCACCTCAAAATCCTTGACTTTTCGACCTTGCTTCCCGGCCCTTACGCCACCATGCTGTTGGCTGATTTGGGCGCGGAGATTATCCGTGTCGAAGCGCCCGGCCAGCCGGAGTTGACGCGGCTCATGCCTCCCTTTGGCGCTGATGGTCAGTCGGCTTATCATGCCGTGCTCAACCGCTCCAAACGGAGCTTGGGGCTTAATTTGAAAGCAGCCGGCGCGGTGGAAATTGTGCAGAAGTTGGTGGCGGAACAGGGATACAATATTGTCGTCGAGCAATTTCGCCCCGGTGTCATGGCGCGGTTAGGCGTTGGCTACGCCGCGCTCAAAGCCCGTTGTCCCCACCTGATCTACTGTTCGCTGACTGGCTATGGGCAAACCGGCCCCTATCGCGACCGGGCAGGCCATGACTTGAACTACCTGGCGCTCTCCGGTCTGCTTAGTTACTATGGTCGCGACTACGCCGAAGATGGCGCAGACGTCGTCACGCCGCCGCCGCTGCCCATGCAGGTGGCCGACGTGGGCGCCGGTTCACTGCACCTGGTCATTGGCTTGTTGGCGGCCGTGATCCGGCGCAGTGTGACCGGTGAAGGAGGCATGGTCGATATCGCCATGCATGATGGTGCGCTGGCCTGGAACAACCTCGGTGCGGCAACCGCGCTGGTGGGTGGCGTGAGTCCAACACCGGAAAGCACACTCCTCAACGGCGGCAGCTTCTATGATCTCTATACCACCAAAGATGATCGGTTGCTTGCCGTTGGCTCGCTGGAACCGCACTTTTGGCAAGGTTTTTGTCAGGCCATTGGCCGCGCCGACCTCGTTCCACAAGGGCTAACCTTTGGTCTCTCCCAGCAACGTGTGCTCAAAGAAGAGATCAGAGCCGTCATCCGCGCCAAGACGCTGGAGGAGTGGAGCGCCATTTTTGCAGAACATGACGTTTGTGTCGAGCCGGTCTTGACCACAGCGGAGGCACTTGATCACCCACAGACCCAGGCGCGCCACATGGTGGTCGACGTGCCGCTAGCCGCCGGTGGGGTGCAACCCCAAGTGGGTGCGCCCATCAAAATCTCCAACCATACGCCCCACTATCGCTTTACAGGGCCTACGCCAGGGGCGCACACCCACGAGATCCTCACTGAATTAGGGTATAACGCGTCTGCAATTGACGCATTCTATCAAGATGGTGTCGTAGCCAGCTAAAGGGACGATCTACCAGAAGATTAACCGGTCCACCATCATTGCGACAAAGAGCAAAAAGAGATAGAGCAGCGAAAAGCGATAGAGCGCCCAACGCGTTGCATTGGTGTCGTTGCCCATCATGCGCACGACATAGGCGACAAAGAGCAGGCCCAGCGCCGCGGCCATGATCAAGTAAGCTACGCCCATGATCCCAAAGAGGGTCAACAGCAGCGAGGTTACCAGGGTGATCACGGTGTAGATCAAGATCTGACGCTTGGTCTCGGCGTCACCGGCGACGACCGGCAACATGGGCACACCGGCATTGGCATAATCTTTGCGCCGAATCAGGGCCAATGCCCAGAAGTGAGGCGGCGTCCAGAAGAAGATGACGGCAAAGAGCAGGAGTGACGGCCAGGTCAAGGTATTAGTGACCGCAGCCCAACCAACCAGCGGTGGAATGGCCCCGGCGCCACCGCCGATCACAATATTGTGCACCGAATGACGTTTGAGGACAATGGTGTAGATGACGGCGTAATAGATGTAACCGGCCAGGGCCACCCAGGCCGTTAGCGGGTTGACAAAGTAGGCCAGCACCGCAAAGGCCAAAACGCCCAGCGCCACCCCCAGCACCAGCGCATGCCAGGCGGGGATCCGCCCACTGGGAATGGGGCGGCGGCTGGTGCGTCCCATTTTGGCGTCAATATCACTATCAAAATAACAGTTGATGGCCTGTGCACCGGCGGGCATGAGCCAGCCGCCGAGCATCGTCCAGAAAAGGATGCTTAGACTAGGTAGACCTGCCGGCGTAATAAACATGGCAGCTAGCGTCGTAAAGATCAAGAGGGTGATGACGCGCGGTTTGGTCAGGCTGACATAATCCATGAGCAACGACGGCTGGCGCGCTGTGCGAGTGGCGGTTGCGGCTTTGGAGGTGAGCAAGGGCGGCACACGCACGACCAGCGTCGCCAGCGCAATGGTTAATGACCAGGTAATGGCGCCGACAGCAAAGTGGGCCAACCGTGCGTACTGCAACGGGATATTCACATCCCCGTGCGCGGTTAGCACCATGAGCAAGCCGGCAAGATTTTGCGCAATAATCAGCCCAATAGTCCACCTTGCCACCTTGCGCGGGGCAGGTTGATCATGTACACGTAATGTCCAGAGCGCCAACAGAACAACCAATACAGTAGCCGTGGCGGCAACACCGCGATGGATAAGTGCAATCGTGGCGCGATCCCCTGCCGGCGCGCAGAACGGCCAGGTTGTACAAGCCCACAAGCCACCGATATTGGTCACCAAGGAGCCCAGGATCAAGGCCAGATAGACTGCCCCACTTGTTGCCAAGGCCAAAACACGTAACCGCCGCCATACGCGTGGCAGCCGCTTACCACCCCAGGGTGTAGTAACGGGAAGTTGCGCCACCGTCAACCCGCTAACGGCAACCCCTAACCCAAGCAATGCAATACTGCTAAGTGTATCGCCCAACGCCGTTGTCCAAGCAACACCCGCCAAACTCACGCAGTAGGCGAGCGCCGCCATTCCAACAATAAAGTATCGCCAGTGGGGGCGTAGATTTACGGAGATCTGTTCCTGTTGCATGACCTGTTCCTTAACCACAAAATGCATAAACTTCTATAATTGTGCCTGGTAACGACCGATCTTGCAAGATAATGATTGGGTGCATTTCACTTTGGGGGCAGACGTGCTGGGTATGAAGGGGAAAAGCTTTATCCACTGCTCATTCCTGCTGGACTTATTGTAAGTCCAGCAGGAATGAGCAGTAACATAGTTATAATTAGCAAAGTTTGTTTATTACTCTGTAACCTAATTGTATACTTTTTGCCAGAACAAATTAATTATGATGATAGGGTATGTCTATTCACCAAGGCTCATAAAGCTTTGCGGGTGAAATCGCTCCATTTCTCGCTGGTCATTGTAGCAATTTCACCGCTTCGCCCATAGGAGCGAATAACCAACCCGCCCATTTGGGTTCATAACGATCAAGAGATAGGTTTTTCTTGTACGATTCCTTGGATCCTCGACGCAGTCGAGCTTGGCGCTATATACTTCTGGGCGGGACTGTGGCTTTGCTACTGCCAAGTTACTTTTTTCTAACCGTAACTGACCTGCCCACGCGTGGGATTTTCACTGACCTCTGCAACTTTACGTACAACGTAATTACGGTTTGCACCTTTGGGTGGGCAAGCTATCGAACGCGTAAAGCACGGCCAGCACTGTATCGCGCCTGGTTTGTCCTCACGTTGGCCGTAGGGACGCTGCTGGTCACAGTCACCCTTTGGTTCATGGTTGAAGTTTTACTACAGCGCCAAGCTGCCGCGTCAACGGGCGCAATTTTTATCCTTTTCGCAAATCTCCTAATCTGGTGGGGGATTCACCTAATTCCGCAGGCTAAGCAAAGCGCAGCGCAGATCATCCGCCGCATCCTTGATTCTGTTACAGTGCTCCTCGGCAGCGCCCTAATTATTTGGTGGGTCTGGATTAACCCGATCTTTCATGAGTCAACACCCGATCTCGAATCGCTATTGGTGGCCATTCTCTATCCGGTAGGGGGCCTGACTGTAGTTGCGGCGCTCATATCCCTCCTCTTTGAAGAACGTCCGCTGCAACCGCGGGGACCACTACTGCTACTCAGCGTGAGCTTTCTCTTTATGTCGACAGGCCATCTGTGGTTTGCAATTCAGACGGCCACCAAACAGTATCAGTCAGGGCTGTGGGGCGATTATATATGGCTAGTTGCATTTGTTTTTGCGGCCATGTCTGCAGCATTGCAAGCAACCACTGTTCATGCGGCAAGGACGACCGAGCCCCCGATCGATCTCCGCTACCGGGTTGTCTACGGCATCCGCATTGCGCTACCCCCCCTGACCATGCTCGTGACCTACTTGATTATGGTCTTCGTCCACAATGATAAACGCATATTAGACTATATTCTAATGGCGATTGGCATTGCCTTAATGTTTGTCTTTGTAAGTGTACGCCAGTTAATGACTTTGCTTGAAAATTTTAGCCTCACCTTTGCCTTACGCACAGAACTGGCAGAACGGCGGCGCGCACAAAAGGATTTGCAGCGTATCAACGAGGCGTTAGAGTACCATGTTGCGAAGCGCACAGAGGATCTTGTACAGCTCAATGAACAGCTACGACAAAATGAGCGGCAGTTGCGGTTTGAGGCATTCCATGACCGCTTGACAGGCTTGCCCAATCGAGCTGCTTTTGTCAATCACCTGGAAGACGAACTCAACATAACCCGTATCAGTCCGGCCTATCACTTTGCCGTCCTCTTTTTAGACTACGATGGATTTAAGATCGTCAACGACAGTCTAGGGCACTGGCTGGGTGACGAATTTTTGATGGCACTGGCCCAAAGACTACAAACCTGTGTGCCCGCAGGTAATTTTGTGGCGCGGCTAGGTGGCGATGAGTTTGTAATCTTGCTTCGGAATTTGTCTGAAAATCACTTGCCGTTGGCTTTTGCCGAGCAAATTCAGCAGGCATTTCGCCAACCTTTTGAAATTCGCGGCTATCGCCTCTTTACGTCAGCCAGTATTGGCGTAGTGATTAACGATGAAACCCACAGCACGGCTGATGATCTTTTACGCGATGCCGATATTGCCATGTATCGAGCCAAAGAAGCGGGGAAGGCGCGCTGTGTTATGTTTGACAGCACCATGCGCGCACAAGCCATTGCGCGCCTGGGATTGGAGACTGCGCTACGCAATGCGCTTGCCCACAATGAGATGCATCTTGTCTATCAGCCCATCTGGGAGCTGGCCAGCCAACAGATCACGGGCTTTGAAGCGCTGGTGCGTTGGCGCCATGCGGAGCATGGCGTGATTGCGCCCAATGAATTTATTCCTATTGCCGAAGAGACTGGGCTTATCATTCCATTGGGTGAATGGGTGCTGGAAGAGGCATGCCGGCAATTAAAGGAGTGGCAAGCGCGCAGGCCGCAGGCCGCCGAACTGACAGTCAGTGTCAATATCTCCGCACGCCAATTACACCAAAGTGACCTTTCCGCCCTTGTCCAGCGGACCTTACAGAAGGTCGGCCTGCCGGCTTCTTCGCTGAAGCTGGAGATCACCGAAAGTGTCTTTATGGAAGATATTGAAGCCGCCATTGCAGCCTCTGTCAGCCTGCGTGCGCTGGGCGTCCAACTACAGATCGATGACTTTGGCACCGGCTACTCCTCTTTTAGTTATCTCCATCGCTTGCCGCTCAATACATTGAAAATTGATAAGAGCTTTATCGACGGCATCAACCAGGGCGAACAGCACAGTGAAATTGTGCGCGCCATTGCCACACTTGCCCACAACTTGCAACTGAGTGTCATTGCTGAAGGGGTCGAAACAGAGGAGCAACTGACCCATGTCGAACTGCTTGGCTGCGAACAGGTGCAGGGCTATCTTATTGCCAAGCCGCTGTCCAATCTTGACGCCGAACGCTTTATCCAGTCGTCGTTTGATAGGAACTTCTCTGCCCATATGGCCAATGCCACCCCGGTCTCTTTTACCTGTCCGGCATTGGCGGCGACCGTTCATCCTTCACATTGACGAGATGGCCCTGTTGCCGTAGATGGAGCGTCATCTTGCGCCGCAAGTACGGACAAGCCAAAAGCAATTTAGTTGTATGCGAGAAGCACACCCTGCAAATTGCGCGGTGTATGCGAGTTTTGCCATACAAATTCATGTAGAAGTGCGACACTCTGTATTATCACCTACGGGCGCTTACGGTATATAATCGACTGTATTCCGTTTGAAGGCGATAAGATGCGGGTGGCGAGATGCGGGTGGCGCGATTTGCCACCCGCATCTTCCTAAATCCAGATCAACACCTAGAAGGACGCGCTTGCTCATGCATGATCCCCACTTACCCCTGCTTGAACTCCATCGCCACCTGAGTGGCAGTATTCGGCCGCAAACCATTCTCGCTTTGGGGCGGCAACACAACATCCCGTTGCCCAGCGATGATGTAGCTGGGCTACTTCCCCATGTGCAGGTGGTGGGAACGGTGCCTGATCTTATTGCTTTTCTGGCCAAGATCAAACTGGCCAGCACCGTCTTGGCCAATGTGGATGCCTGCCGACGCATTGCCTATGAAGCGATTGAAGACGCCCACCACGAGGGCATTGCTTATATCGAGCTACGCTTTAGCGCCCAATTCCTGGCTAATCCACACCACTTACCCCAAGAGGCTGTCATTGAAGCGGTGATCGACGGGGTCCAGAGTGCCGTCCGCGCCTTTGGCATCAAGGTCAAGCTCATCGGTGTGCTAAGCCGCACACTGGGACCGGCTGCCTGTCTGGCCGCGGTGGAGGCGCTGCTCCGCTATAGGGATCACCTGGTGGCGCTCGACCTAGCCGGCGATGAGGCGAATTGGCCCGGCCACTTGTTTATTGAGCACTTTCGTAAGGCGCGCGACGCCGGCTGGCAGATCACCATTCATGCCGGGGAGGCGGGCGGTGCGGCCAATGTGCGCCAAGCGCTTGCGGAATTGGGCGCCACCCGTCTTGGCCATGCCACCAATGCCATCCATGATCCAGCGTTGCTCGATCTGATGGGGGAGCGCGGCATTGGCATCGAAGCCAATCTGACCAGCAATATCCAGACGAGCACCGTGCCTAACCTGGCCAGCCATCCCCTGCGTCATTTTCTAGACCGGGGTCTCCTTGCGACCATCAACACCGATGATCCGCAGATCAGCGGGATCGACTTGCCGCATGAATTGCAGGTGGCTGCCCCCCAAGCTGGCCTGACGCCAGCACAGATCCACCAGGCGCAGCAGAATGCCCTGGCTATTGCCTTTCTGACGCCGGCCGAGAAGGAGACGCTAAAAGCTGCGGCTATTTGACGCTTATTGGATGGTTCATTACAATGCTTTTGGGCTCATATAGGTCTCCGGGTGAAATCGCTATATTTTTCCCCTGGCATTTATTGCGATTTCACCTCTTCGCCCATATGAGCGATGCTTTTTACTCGAGGCTCATATCGGTATGCGACTGAAATTGCCCGATTTTTCTGAGAACATATTGAGCAATTTCAGTGAGTCGCCCATATGAGCGTTACTCGAAGAGAATAAAAAGGTGCACTAATGCTGACTGCTACTACAATCAATTTGCCTAATCCCCTTTTTGACGCTCTTGACCAAGTGGCCCAAAGCGAGACTGCAATAATCCAACACCACCATCAAGAGATCACGCGTTTGGCGCCGACACAACAGGGTAACTGGCGGGCTCAGATGACTATGATGCCGGAAATCCTGATCCCCCCGGCTGAACTGATGCAGCCCATGGACGCTCTTTGGGATGAGTAGCAGCACAAGTTGCAACCTTGTAACACCTAAGAAAGGACCCTGCATGAAACCCGTTCGTTTTATTGTGGTCGGCGCCGGTGGACGTGGCACCGGCTATGCCGGTTATGCCGCCCAGCACCCGGAACTGGCCGAGTTGGTCGGCGTGGCCGAGCCGCGCGAGATTCCCCGCATGCGGCTGGCTACCGAACATGATGTACCGCCGGAAAATCTTTTTCTGGATTGGAAAGAAGCCGCCGCGCGCGAAAAATTTGCTGACGCCGTGGTTATCACTACCCAAGACGCCATGCACACTGAGCCGGCCATTGCCTTTGCTGAAAAGGGCTACCATCTGTTGCTAGAAAAGCCCATGGCCCCCACTGCGGACGAATGTCGCCGCATTGTCGATGCTGTCAAAGCTAACGGCGTTATGCTGGCCGTCGGTCATGTCATGCTCTACACCCGCTACACCCAGGCGCTCAAGCGGGTGCTGGATGAGGGCGCCATCGGCGAGATTGTCTCGATCCAACATTTGGAGCCGGTCGGCTATTGGCACCAGGCCCACTCCTTTGTGCGCGGCAACTGGCGCAACGAGGCCGAGTCTTCCTTTATGCTCCTGGCCAAATCGTGCCACGACATCGACTGGCTGCGCTACATCATGGGGGAGCGCTGCCGCGCAGTCTCCTCCTTTGGCACGCTGAAACATTTCCGCAAGGCAGAGAAACCCGCCGCGGCGGGCGACGCCCTGCGCTGCACCGCCTGTGATTACGAACCCTACTGTCCCTACTCGGCCAAGAAGCTCTACCTGGGCAATCTGGCCAAAGGGCGCACCGGCTGGCCCGTCAACGTCATCACCTTTGACCTGACTGAGGCCGGCGTACTCCAGGCGCTGGAGACCGGTCCCTATGGTCGCTGTGTCTATGAATGTGACAATGATGTGGTGGACACGCAGGTGGTCAATCTGGAATTTGCCGGCGGCAAGACAGCCAGCTTTACCATGACTGCCTTTGCCCTGGCCGGCCACCGGCGCACCTGCATCTTTGGCACCCGCGGCGAAATCTATGGCAATGGCACAGAAATTCGTGTCACCGACTTTTTAACCGACCAGACGCGCACCATCGACACGGCGGCCACCGACGCCTCCATCCTGGGCGGCCACGGCGGCGGTGACTTGGGGCTCATGTCCTCCTTTATCAAGGCCGTCGCCACCAATGATCCCAGCGGTCTGCTCTCTGGTCCCGACGAAACGCTCGAATCCCACCTCATGGTCTTTGCCGCCGAACAGGCGCGGCGCGAACATCGGGTGGTGGATTTGTAGGGGTCGCGTAGTTTTTCGTTTTCAGTTTTTTGTTGGCTGTTTTCAGTTGTCACTGTTCATCCGCAAAGTTTCGTGGTCTGTAGGTGAAAAATGCTGAACAAAAAATTCAAAACGAAAAATTGAAAACTGAAAACGATAGAAAGGAAATTCACTCATGAGTAATTCACCAACCGCCTCTGGCCGCGACCCTATTCGCGTCGGCATTGCCGGCTTGGGACGCAGCGGCTGGGGCATCCATGCCAACGCGCTGGCGCAAGTGGATGATAGCTTCAACGTCGTCGCCGTCTGTGACCCCGACAGTGGTCGCCAGGCTGAAGCCGTAGAGCGTTTTGACTGCATGGCCTATGGCGCGATTGACGAACTGATCGCCGATCAGGCGGTTGAACTGGTCGTGGTGGCTACACCTAGCCAATTTCATGTAGGCGACGCCACCGCGGCTATGCGCGCCGGCAAACATGTCATTGTAGAAAAACCCATGGCCCCTTCACTGGCCGGGGTGGACGAGATGATTGCGGTGGCCAACGAGACCGGTCAACTGCTCACCGTCAACCAGAACTATCGCTACCACCCCGATTTCCGCAAGATTAGAGAAGTGATTGATTCGGGTGTGCTGGGACGCATTGTGCAGGTCCGCATGACCGGCAACAGCTTTCGTCGGCGCTGGGATTGGCAGACGCTCAAAGCCTATGGCGGCGGCGACCTGAACAACAAAGGTGCGCATCCCATCGATTGGGCCATCCACTTTTTCAACGATCCCAACCCCGACATCTATTGTCACATGGAAACGACACCCCTCTTTGCCGGCGATGCCGAGAGCCATGTCAAGCTGATCATCAAGCCCAATGATGGTCCACTCATTGATGTGGAGCTGGCCAACTGCTGCGCCTATCCCCAGGATGCCTGGCTGATCATGGGCACGCAGGGCACGCTCGTCAGCCGCGACCGGCGCACCATTCAGTGGAAATACTTTGATCCAGCCGAAGCGCCGCCGCTGGTCCTTGACACCAAACCGACACCCGACCGCGGCTACAATAGCGAAACCCTGCCCTGGCGTGAGGAGTCAGTCACGGTCGATTTCAACTTTGGCGAGAGCATGGCGCCCCTCTATCATGACATCTACGCGGCCGTTCGCGAAGGCGCGCCCCTCACCATTACCCCCGCCAGTGTACGCCGCCAGGTGGAAATCCTGGAACGGTGCCGCGAACTAAGTCCCGTATAGCGTAATTACGAAGAAGGATAGAGGACAGATGAAGCAACAGCAAGGCACGGCAACTGCTGCGCCAGAACCCAACCTACAGCGGGCCTTTGACCTGGTCATGCAGATGATGGCCATCCCCGGCAAGACAGGGGAGGAAGACGGCGTCGCCACCTTTATCACCGAACAACTGCTGGCTGCCGGCGCGCCGGCAGAGGCGATTCAGCGCGATGAAGCCAATCGCAAGACGGCCATCCCCGGCAACAGCGGTAACTTGATTCTGAAACTGCCGGGAACCCAACGCGGGCCACGGCGGCTGCTCTCGGCCCACATGGACACCGTGCCCATTTGTGTGGGGAGCCGACCGGTGCGTGAGGGACGAGTGGTGCATGCCGCCGATCCCCATACTGGGTTGGGCGCCGATGATCGCGCCGGCGCCACCGCAATCCTCTGTGCCGCGCTGGAGATCCTCGAACAGAAGCTGCCCCACCCGCCGTTGACCTTTGGCTGGTTTATTCAGGAAGAGGTGGGCTTGCAAGGAGCCAAATTTGTTAGCAAGAGTGCGTTGGGCAATCCGCGTCTAGCTTTTAACTGGGATGGCGGCTCACCGGCCCAGCTAAGTGTCGGCGCCACCGGCGCCTACCGCACCCACATTATCATTCACGGGCTGGCCAGCCATGCCGGCGGCTCACCGGAAAAGGGCATCAGCGCCATCGCGATTGCCGCCCGCGCCATTGCCGATCTGGATCGCAACGGCTGGCATGGTTTGGTGCAAAAGGGGGACAAGCGGGGCACCAGCAATGTCGGCTTTATTCACGGTGGCGAAGCGACCAACGTGGTGACCGACCGAGTGGAGTTGCGGGTGGAGGCGCGCAGCCATGACGCCGACTTTCGCAAGGAGCTTCAGCAGGCGATCGAGACTGCCTTCCACCAGGCGGTCAGCGAAGTGCAAAATGTGGCCGGCCAAAGGGGCCAGGTGATCATTGAGAGCAACCTGCAATATGAGTCGTTTGTCCTGGCCGAGGATGAACCCTGTGTATTGGCGGCTGAGGCGGCCATCCGCGCCATTGGGCACGAACCCAAACGGGCGGTCGTCAACGGTGGGCTGGATGCCAACTGGCTCACCGCGCGCGGCATCCCCTCGGTGACCATGGGCTGCGGTCAGCGTGATCCCCATACGGTCAAGGAGACGCTCGATCTGGATGATTTTGAAGGGGCGTGTCGTGTTGCGCTGCGCTTGGCCACCGGTACGGAAGGGTAGGGCTTGCCATGCGTTTTTCGCGAATGATTACGGCTGTTGATGCGCACGCCTGTGGCGAGCCGGGCCGCGTCATTACCGGCGGGGTGCGTGATGTGCCCGGCCAGACCATGTTTGAGAAGATGCAATGGCTGGCCGCCAATGGCGACGAGTTGCGCCAGTTGATGTTGCGTGAGCCGCGCGGCTATCCAGTGCTCTGCTGCAACGTGCTCATGCCGCCGACCCACCCCGACGCCGACGCCGGTTTTATCATCATGGAGCAGACCGAATATCCGGCCATGTCGGGCAGCAACACCATCTGTGTAACGACGGTGCTGCTGGAGACGGGCATCATTCCCATGCAGGAGCCGGTGACCGAGTTGGTGCTTGAGTCGCCCGCCGGTCTCATCCCCGTGCGTGCGGATTGTGCCAATGGCAAGGTGACGCGGGTGACCTTCAAAAATGTGCCGGCCTTTGCCGTCCACTTGGATGCCGCGATTGATGTGCCCCACTTGGGGAAGGTGACGGTGGATGTGGCATGGGGTGGCATGTTCTACGCCATTGCTGACGCCACCCAACTGGGCATTGCGCTGACGCCGGAGAATGGCGGCGAGATCGCGCGCGTCAGCGCTATGATCCGGGCGGCCGCGCGTGAACAACTGCCGGTCGTCCACCCCGAAAACCCCAACCTTGTCGGGCCGACCATCTCCCAACTCTGGGGGCCGGCCACCCACCCAGACGCCCATCTGAAAAATGCAGTCACGGTGGCCACCGGCACAGTTGATTGGGATCGCCCCGCTACCTGGACCGGCGCGCTGGATCGTTCGCCCTGTGGCACGGGCACCTGCGCCAAGATGGCCACCCTCTATGCCCGCGGCGAGTTGGGGCTCAATGAAGATTTCTGCTATGAGAGTGTGCTAGGCACCCTCTTTACCGGGCGGCTGTTGGAGGAGAGTCAGATCGGCCCCTATCGGGCCGTCACTCCGACGCTGAGCGGTCAAGGCTGGATCACCGGCTTTGCCAACTACGTGCTCGACCCCACCGATCCCTTTCCCACCGGCTTTACCGTGGGGGACATTTGGGCCTGAGCGCGCAAAAGGGGATATCTTCGTTTAGGCGTAAGATTGACAAGTCATCCTCTTAAATGGTATAGTGCCCGCATACGGCAAAACCAGCCTACAAAGTTTTCAGTAGACAGTGACCAGTAGACAGTGACCAGTAGACAGTGACCAGTAGACAGTGACCAGTAGACAGTGACCAGTAGACAGTGACCAGTAGACAGTGACCAGTAGACAGTGACCAGTAGACAGTGACCAGTAGACAGTAATCAGTAGACAGTAATCAGTAGACAGTAATCAGTAGACAGTAATCAGTGACCAAGGTACAGACGACTGGATACTGGTCACTGAGCACTGATTACTGAGCACTGATTACTGAGCACTGATTACTGAGCACTGATTACTGAGCACTGATTACTGAGCACTGATTACTGAGCACTGATTACTGAGCACTGATTACTGAGCACTGAACACTAATTGGAGGTGCATATCATGAACACAATCAAATATAGATGTGTACCTAGCCCGGAGCATGTTCTGACAACGATGAAAGAGGTCATGGTGCAGCATAGTCTGGACAACGCGACTACGTGACTAAGCGACCACGCGACGACCTTCACATCAGCATGTTCTTGTTCGATGATGAGCCATGGGTGCACATTGCCCTATGGCTTTTTTTATTGGATAAGCCTCCAGCGCAGTTATGTTGCTGAATGTAGACATTCATCAGTATCTGTCCGTAAATTCTCTGTGCCCAGGTCCACCATTCGACAAAGGAATGGACGCCACCACCGAATTGACGGATAGATTCTAAGGCTACCCCAAGAAATTGAATCCTTGTTTCAGGTGACTGTCACTGGCCATCAAGTGTAGCGTAATCCGAACCCGCTTTGGCCAGTGACAGTCACCTCAGCGGGGCAATCTATTTCTTGTAACGGCCTAAGTGAAAGCCAGACAACGGCCATAGGGTGCACTGTGCATTCTATGGCCGTTGTCTGTTTTATCACTCATTGGGTCATGAACCACCATTCACTAACAAAGGAAGCAATGCCAATGTACAATCTGATGCTTGAAACAGTCACCCCTGCGCTGCACCCCACTTATCCTGAGAGGTTCCAAGAGACAGTGCGCCGTATCTTGCCGATTCACTGCTACACACCCGCAGCGGTGGAGGCATTCATCGCGGACTTTGAGCCGCTGCTCTTTGACGGCAACAGCGTTGTGGTAGAGGATGCTGCGGGTCGCCAGACGCTCTGCCGCGTCAATACGGGGGAGGGGAAGACCCATCATATCGACTACATTATTCCCGATCAGTGGGAAGCACGCCATACCATGGTGAAAGGGGCTCTGCAGCAGATCGTTGACCGCTTTCTTCAAAACCATAGCGCGCATGAGTTGCGGATGCGAGTCAACGAGCAACTGCCTTCGCACAATGCTTGGTATGCCGGGCTGCTCCCGGAATTGGGTTTCCACCTGACCCCGCGCGTCCTCATGCGCGCCGAACTGTCTGTGCTGGAACAGTTGACCCTGCCTGAACTTCCGCCCGGCGTCGCCGAGACTGCCCATTGCGCGGATCAGTTAGAACAGGCCATTGAACTTTATAAGCGAGCTTATGATGTAGGACGGTCAGATCTGTCGGCAGCAGAGCTAGCCCGCGAGCACGCATGGGAACGAGAGTACATTACGAAGATCTACATGTTGGACGGAACAGTGGCAACCTGGACCGGACTCACTCAGAACGGTCAACTGATCGGATTCTCCTGCGGTGGCGTCTGGGATGATGAGCTGGCTATCGAAGAGGTCGCCATCCGCCCTGAGTTTTTTGGCAAAGGGTTGGGGCGTTATCTCACCCTGCGCTGTATGCAGAAGCTGTACGCACAGCACGGGGGACCGACAACGTTTTTTCAGCTCGGCACGGAACGCACGAATGTGCGTGCATTGAAGCTCTATCATCGGCTGGGCTTTGCCGTAAGCAAGGTCGAATCCTACGTGCGCTTGATCAATCCGCACTTTGGCAAGGAGGGTGAAGCATGAATTGGGTGCCCGATTTCTATACCAAACAGAGCCTATGGGCAGGTACTTTAGAGGGCGATGTCGAAGAGTCACATCGCCAGACAGCCGCCCAAATTGAGGAGTTAGCTGGCTCCGGCACAAAACGTATTCTTGAGCTAGGCGCCGGCGGCGGACAAGTTGCTGCGGCCATGGCCGACCTGGGTCACGATGTGGTTGCCGTTGAACTGGTCCCGTTACGTCTTCAAAAGGCCGCACTGTTGGCCCAAACTCAGCGCAACGGCGCCCTCACCTTCATCGCGGGTGACTTTTATGAGGTCGATCTTGATGGCCGCTTTGACGTTGTCTGCTATTGGGACGGCTTTGGGATTGGCGCCGATGCCGATCAGCGCCGGTTGCTGCGTCGCATCGCGTCTGAGTGGTTGACGGCAGAAGGTTGCGCGCTCATTGATGTCGCCACACCGTGGTATCCGGCTGCGGTGGCTGGCCGCGGTTGGGCGGTAGGCGAGGCAGAGCGCGAATATGGCTTTGATGGTGATGGCTGTCGCTGGCTCGACAGATGGTGGCCCAAAGGCAAACCCGAGGAGGCTGTTGAGCAATCCACCCGCTGCTATTCCCCCGCAGATTTGCGTTTACTGCTCGAATCGACGGGGCTAACCCTCCAGCACGTCAAGCCAGGCGGCGTCATGGATTGGTCCGCAGGAAAGTGGTTGCCAGCGGTTCCCATCGGGCGCGCAATGAGCTACGTGGCAAAGCTGGGAAGAACGTGAGAGATAAAAAACTCAGTTGACAACCCCTAGCGCCTGGTCTATACTACACTCCGCCGCAGCACATAGTAACATTTCCACTCGTGTGCAAAATGTTACTTTATGGCGCAGCTTAGTATAAGTTTCGCGGGTCGTTTTATGGTCCGCGCATCTCCTCGTTACTAACGGCAGCCACCCTTTGATCTCCCAGGAAGGGCAATTCATAATTTACAGCAGAGATTTTAAACAAGGAGCGCCCTATGTCATTTCGCCATCATTTTCGTTACGGTTTCACCGTAGCTGTCCTGTTGTTGCTCTTATTGCTATCGGCCTGTGTCGCGCCGGGGGCTGCTTCTGGCGGCGGTGCGGCTGCGGCTAGACCAAAATTGACCGTTTGGGCAGCGACCACCTTTACGCCTGATGCCGATACTATTCAGGATGACCAGATCAAGGCGTGGGGCGAGGCCAATGGCGTTGATATTGAATTAGCGCGCATGTCCCAAGATGAGCGCACGCCGCGCTGGCAGACCGCCTTTGAGAGCAAGCAATTTCCCGACTGCGCCGCCATTGAACAGAATGACCTGCCCAAGTTTATCCAGAGCGGGGTCTTGGCCGAGACGACCGAAGTGATGCAGCGCCTGAATGAGTTGGAAGGTGGCTTTACCGACGGCGCCTTCCTGGCCGGCCGCACCGCCGACGGCAAGCATTGGTCGGTGCCCTCGTTCAGCTCGACCGAAGTCTTCTACGTGCGCAAAGACAAGCTCGAAGAAAAGGGGCTGGCGCTGCCCGAGACCTGGGAAGATGTGGTGACGATTGCCAAGGCAATCAACGATCCCGAAAATCAGTTCTGGGGCTGGGGCAAACAGATGGGCACCCCCTCTTGGGACTCGGAAGTCTCCTTTACCGCCATGCTTTGGTCCTATGGCGGTAGCACTTGGGATGAAGAGGGCAAACCGGCCATCGATTCGCCGGAAACGCGCCAGGTGCTCGACCTGATCAAGGACGCCTGGGATGCGGGTGTGATCCCGCCTGATGGTCCCACGTGGGACGACGGCGGCAACAATCGCGCCTACCAGAGCGAGATCGTCGGCATGACCTTGAACACGGGCAGCATTCTCCGCTATCTGCAAACCGACGATCCGGAACTGCTGACCAAGACAGCGGTCATCCCCATCCCCGGTGGCCCCAAAGGGCGCTTTGTCTCTGGTTACTACTACCAGTGGGGCGTCTTTAACACAAGCGAACATGCCGACCTTTGTCTCCAACTGCTGGAACATATCTTCGCGCCGGACCAACTGCGCCCCTTCTATGAAAATGGTGGCGGCAACATGCTGCCGGTCTACAAGAATATGCTCAACGACGAGATGTGGCAGGATCCCGACCGCAAAGTGCTGGCCGATATGGTCTCTAATACCCGACCCCAGGGGTATCCCGGCCTGACGACACCGTGGATTCTCGACGCGTGGATGGATCACACCATGGTCAAGATGCTCGACCGCGTGCTGCTCGACGGCTGGAGCGACGATGACGCCATTGCCGAAGCGGAAACAGCCTTACAGAAGTGGTATGACCAGTGGCAGGAGCAGTTGAAGCAATAGGAAATGGGTGATTAGTGATTGGTGATTTCGGCAAGCGTTCGCATCCAAGGGCTTACCGGCGCTCACGCCGTAGCCTCAATTACTAATCACCCAATTACTAATCACCCAATCACCAATCACCCATTTCCGCAAGGAGAATTTGTTCATGGCCGTTGAGGTTGAGCGTCGCCCAGTGGCACCGGCGACAGCACCGCGCACCCCGTTGGCGCGCTGGTTAGGTCGGGACTTTGCACTGGCCTACGTCTTGTTGATTCCACTGATTCTGATCCTTTTTATTCTGCTTGCCTACCCGATCGCGTCGGCGCTTTGGATTACGTTGCAGGATAAGACCATTGGCATGGTGGGGCGCTTTATCGGTCTGGGGAATTACCGCGAACTGTTGTTCGAAGATCCCTTTTTCTGGCAGGTGGTGCGCAATGGCTTTGTCTTTACGATTGGCTCCGTGGCCCTGAAACTGGTGATCGGCATGATCATGGCGCTGGTGCTCAATCAGCCGCTCCGTCTGCGCGGACTCTGGCGCGGTCTCCTGCTTATGCCGTGGGTGGCGCCGACGGTGGTCACGGCGCTCAGTTGGCGCTGGATCCTGGATCTTACGGGGGTCCTCAATCTGACGCTGCGTGACCTGGGCTTAATGCGGACCTCGATTCCCTGGCTGGCCCAATATGGCACAGCGCTGCTTTCGCTGGTGTTGGTCAACGCCTGGCGCGGCTTTCCCTTCTTTGGCATCACCCTCTTGGCAGGGATGCAGGCCATTCCTCAGGAACTCTATGAGGCTGCCGAAATGGATGGCGCCTCGGTCTGGCAACGCTTTCGCTTTGTGACCCTGCCCAGCCTGCGCACCGTGATCTTGGTGGTGACCATCCTTTCGGTCATCTGGACCTTTAACGATTTTAGCATTGTCTGGCTGCTCACTGGCGGCGGTCCCGGTCATGCCACCGATGTCTTTGCCACCTACACCTATAAACTGGGTTTTGTCACCTCACGGTTGGGCTATGGGCAGACGGTTTCTGTGATCCTAGCGCCGGTATTGATTGTCATTATTATGATCCTTTCCCCCTTAATGTTGCGTGGAGAGAGCGAATGAGAACAACCCAACGCCAGAAGATCATCCTTGCGATTGTAACGTACGTCACGCTGGCGGGCCTGCTCATCGGCGCGCTCTTTCCCTTCTACTGGATTGGGCTCACTTCGCTGCGCAAGGGGAAGCAGGTCTACACCAAAGAGCAAGTGCTGGTCCCGCGTGATCTGACGGTGGAAAATTATCAATTTATCTTTACCGAACGCCCCACCATCCAATGGTTGCGCAACAGCTTGGTCATGGCCTTTACCAGCAGCGGTATCTCGGTGGTCATCGGCGTATTGGCCGGCTATAGCATTGTGCGGCTCAAGTTTTTGGGCAATCGCGCCATTGCGCGGGGGGTGCTCTTTACCTACCTGGTGCCTACGTCGCTGCTCTTTATCCCCATGTTTATCCTCATGTTCAACCTACACCTGACCGAGGGCTTGTGGGGCTTGCTGCTCGCCTATCTCTCGTTCAATGTTCCCTTTTGCACGTGGCTCATACTCGGCTATTTTCGCAGCATCCCCGAAGAGTTGGAAGACGCCGCACGCATTGACGGCTGTTCACGCTTGGGCGTTTTGGGGCGCATTGTGTTACCGCTGGCCGCGCCGGGCATTGTCACCGCCTTTATCTTTGGCTTTACCAATTCGTGGAATGAGTTCCTCTATGCAGTGACCCTGGTCAGCCGTCGCGAACTGATGACCTTGCCCACCGGCTTGGGCAGCTATATTCTGGGCGATGTCTTTCTCTGGGGGCCGCTGATGGCCACCGCAATCATTACCGCGCTGCCACCGGTGATTCTCTTTATCGTTGTGCAGCGTTTTGTCGTAGCCGGGATGACGCTGGGGTCGGTCAAGGGGTAAAACAGATGACAACCAACCAGGCGAGCCATCTCGTCTATCTCAATGGCGACTTTGTTCCCGCTGATGAAGCCAAGATCTCCATCTTTGACGCCGCCGTCATGTTGGGCGACATGGTCACAGAATCGACGCGCACCTTTGCCCACAAACCTTTCAAACTGGCCGAACATATTGAGCGCCTCTATAAATCGCTCAAGGTCACCCGCATCGACCCGGGCCTGTCGCCCGCGGCGATGACCGACCTCTCACTGCGCGTGCTGGAGGCCAACCTGCCCAAGGTGGCGCCGGCAATGGACCTGTGGCTGGTGCACAACATTTCGCGCGGGCTCTTTGTCCCCGGCGCCGACCCCACCAAGGCGCGCTCCCAGGCAACCATTATCATCCACACCGCGCCGCTGATTCTCACCGACTGGGCGGACTTTTACACCGCGGGCTGTCACGCCGTGACCCCCTTTAGCCGCGCCGTCCCGCCGGAGGCGCTCGACGCACGCATCAAGAACCGCAGCCGCATGGCCTATACGCTGGCCGAAATGGAGGTCAAGCTGGTTGACCCCCAAGCCCAGAGCATTCTGCTGGACATTCATGGCAATGTGGCGGAGAACAAAGGGGGCAACTTCTTTATCTACAGCGAAGGAGTGCTCAAGACGCCCCACGCCCGCAGTGCGTTGGCAGGTGTTAGCCGCGCAACCGTGCTAGAGTTAGCGGCACAGTTGGCGATTCCTGTGGAGATTACCGATTTCCAGCCCTATGACATCTACACCGCCGACGAAGCCTTCTTTACCAGCACGCCCTATTGCATTATGCCGGCGACCAAGTTTAATGGGCTGCCGGTAGGTGATGGCCAGGTCGGCCCCATAACCAAACAACTCTTGCAGGCGTGGAGCGAACTTGTCGGCGTCGATATTGTGGCTCAGGCGCAAGCGCAGGTGCAGTAGGGCAGTGGGTCGGTAGATTAGTAAATCGGTAAATCAGTAGATTAGTAATTAGCCATATGTCACTTTAAAAATAGAGAGTAACCACCTTATGAGTATCTACCAGTCGCTGGGCGTGCGACCGATTATCAACGCCATTGGCACCTTTACCCGCCTGGGGGGCAGCCTGATGCCGCCAGAGGTGGTGCAGGCGATGCAGGCCGCGGCCGGCGAGTTTGTCTGTATGGAAGAGCTGCAACATGCGGCCGGCCGCGTCATTGCCGAGTTGACCGGCGCCGAGGCGGCCTATGTCACCTCCGGCGCGCAGGCCGCCCTCGTCCTCTCTGTTGCGGCCTGTATCACCGGGCTCGACGCCGCAAAGATGGACCGCTTGCCCAAAACCAATGGCATGAAGCATGAGGTGATTATGGCGCGCTTTCATCGCAACCACTATGATCACGCAGTGGAGGCAGCGGGCGGCACAATCATTGAGGTGGGCAGTGATGCTAGTTGCAGCCTGGCTGAGATTGAAGCCGCCATCACGCCGGCAACGGCGGCCATTCTCCATCTGCCCTGGCAGGAGGACAAATTAGCGCTGGAGGATGTGGTGCAACTGGCCCACCGCCATGGCATTCCCGTGGTGGTGGACGCGGCCGGCCGCTGTGACGAACCGGCAAATCTGACCAAGTTTGTCGCCGCCGGCGCGGATCTGGTCTGTTTTAGCGGCGGCAAATATATCCGAGGCCCCCAGGCGTCGGGCTTTGTCTGTGGCCGGCGAGCCTTGATTTCCGCCATTGCCTGGCAACATCTGGATATGGACATTACGCCCCAGGTCTGGACGGCGCCGCAAGAGTTGCTTGATCCAGCCGACTTGGCCTTTGTGCCACGCCAGGGGATTGGGCGCGGCTACAAGGCAGGCAAAGAGGAGATCATGGGGTTAGTGACGGCGCTACGTCTCTATTTTCAGCGTGACCATGCGGCGGAAAAGGCAGCCTGCTGGGCAAAGTTGCAGACCATCTGCGAAGAATTACAGGATACCCCCCATGTCACCACTGAGATGATGCCGCCCAATCCCAACCGTGGCGGTTTTCCCCTGGCGCGCATTCGCATTGATGAGCAGGCGCTTGGCATGAGCGGTTATGACTTGATTTGGGCGCTCAAAAGCGGCGAGCCCTCCATCCACCCCGGTGAGCGGGAACTGGCGCAAGGGGCCGTGATTATTCACCCCTTTGGCCTGCAGGCGGGCGACGAAATGGCCATTGTACGCCGAGTCAAAGAAATTGTGGAGCAACGTACATGATTATCGATGTTCACACCCATGTCTTTCCTAATAACAGCGTCTTCTTTGGCAACTTTCTGGCCGAAGCGTCGCGTATGCGCAGCCAGACCATTGATCTCATCACGCGGTACGAACACTACTGTGCCACCGCACCCGACTGCCAGGCTGCCATCTGCTTTGGGGGCAAGGCCAAGTTGGCCGGTCTTTGGGTGGATGACCGGGATGTGGCGGCCTACGTCCAGCAAGATCCGGCGCGGTTGATTGGCTTCCTCTCCATTGACCCCACCCAGCCACAGTGGGAAGCCGAGCTGGAATATGGCCATCAAGAACTAGGGCTGCGCGGCATTAAACTCATGCCCATGTACGCCGGCTTCTTTCCGCAGGAGGCGCGGTTAAATCATCTCTGGACTTATGCTCAGCGCCATGGCCTGCCCGTGTTGCTCCACACCGGCACGACCTTTGTCTCCCAGGGCTGGATCGAGACGACGCTGCCCCGCCACATTGATGTCGTCGCCCGCCGCTTCCCCGAGGTGCGTATTATTATGGCCCACCTTGCCCATCCCTACGAAGGCGAATGTGTGGCGGTGATCCGCAAACATCCCCATGTCTACGCCGATGTAAGTGCGCTCCATTACCGCCCCTGGCAACTCTTCCACAGCCTGATGTTGGTGCATGAATATGGCGTCTGGAACAAGCTGCTCTTTGGCACCGATTACCCCATCACCACCGTGGCAGAATCCTTGGCCGGTCTGCGCGACCTGGCCTCCATCCAGATTGACCGCTTTCGCCTGCCCGCCGAACAGATCGAGGCGGTCATCCAGCGCGACGCCCTGGCCCTATTGGGGTTATGCGGGTAGGAAATAGAACGCGGATTTAGCGGATTGGGCGGATAAAACGGACAAAATCCGTCGGGATTCGCTAAATCCGCCTAATCCGCGTTCTATTATAACTAGAATGACGGAGAAGGCTACCAACTGTTTAGTTCGGCGCGTAATTCTGGCGACAAGCCCATGGCGGCGGCCTCAAAGGCCTGGTCGACCTGGTTGGTGTTGCGGCAGCCGATCAAGGTGGAGGTAATGCCGGGTTGGCCCAAGACCCAGGCCAGGGCAAGCTGGACCATAGAGATGCCAGTGGCTTGCGCTTTGGCGCGCAGATTCTCCATACGCTGCATGGAGAGTGCATTCTCATAAATTTTCCAGTGGTCGGGCATAATGTCGAAGCGCGTGCCTTGGGGTGCGGTCCAACTCTTGCTATATTTGCCGGTGAGAAAACCGGCGCCCAGAGGGCTATAGGAGAGGACGCCAATCTGCTGGTCGGCGCAGAGGGGCAGGAGTTCTGCTTCAATATCGCGAATGGCCAGGTTGTAGTTGGGTTGCACCGACTCCAGGCGCGGCCAACCGTTGACATCGGCGCGCCAGAGCGCTTTGCAGAGTTGCCAGGCCGCAAAATTGCTACAGCCCAAGTAGCGCACCTTGCCCGCTGCCACCAACTTACTCAATGCTTCGAGTGACTCCTCCAACGGCGTATTTTTGTCAAAGGCATGAAGCTGGTAGAGATCGATCACATCAGTCTGTAGGCGGCGTAAACTGGCTTCGGCGGCGGCAGGGATATGTTCGGCGGTCAGGGGTGGGATAAGCTTGGTCGCCAAAATCACCTGATCCCGGTTACCGCGCGCCTTGAGCCACTTTCCCACCACCGTCTCTGAACCGCCTTTGTTATAGGCCTCGGCAGTGTCAATGAGATTGATACCGCGCGCCACGGCGTGATCCATGACGGTGAAAGCTGTCGCCTCGTCGATCTCACGGCTAAAGGTGACCGCGCCCAAGCCGATCGCGCTCACCTGTAAATCGCTCCTGCCGAGCTGTCGATACTCCATTTTCCTCTCCATTTGCTAGTGGCGGTGCATACGCCAAAGGGGCGACACATCGATGAGTAACCTTTGTATGCCACTCCGCCCCTTTTCGGAACACACCTGTTTTTCTATCATAGTGATCAATAAATTATAGCAATATCTGGCAAACTCTCAGAATCCTGCTCTAGTAGCCGCCCCTGTGATCCGCTACAATAGGGCCATGAACGGCGGACAACAAAACAGAGCAAACGCAACGAGCAACAGCGACTCTGACCAAGCACCGCCCAAATCAATTAGTATCATTCAAAGGTCACATATTCATTCATCTTAAGGAGAACAATCATGTCGAACAACACTTTCGCAATGGAACAGCTTGAGAATCGTCTGGAAATGCACTGTGGTTGGCACCTGCACTTCGCCAAGGTCTGCCTGGTCCGCCTGCCCTTCATCGGCTGTGTCGTCTATGTCTATCGCCCATACCTGAGCTGGCACTGCTAAGTCGTCGCAGCATAGCCTAATCGAATACCCCACGCAAAGAGCCTGGTCATGCCAGGCTTTTTGCATTGGCCTTTATCAAGCGCATCATATCACAACTAGTGTAAATCAAAAAGCAGCTTTTTGAATCTGGGTGCGTACCCCAAATGGGGCGTAGCATCAGTAAGGCCAATCGACGCTTCTTGCCCATCGCCCCTACTTTGGGACGCACCCGTTGAATCTCTGGCAGCACCTTAGAATACAGTGAAGTGCGTTGCACAGGCAAAAAATTTGCTCGTTTTTCTGTCGCTCTCACACCTGTGCGACGTACTCCACTACGCTCTCTTATCGTACTACCCAATCTCTTTCTATCATAGTGATCAATAAATTATAGCAATATCTGGCAAACTCTCAGAATCCTGCTCTAGTAGCCGCCCTTGCGATCCGCTACAATAGGGCCATGAACGGCGGACAACAAAACAGAGCAAATGCAACGAGCAACAGCAACTCTGACCAAGCACCGCCCAATCAATTAGTATCATTCAAAGGTCACATATTCATTCATCTTAAGGAGAACAATCATGTCGAACAACACTTTCGCAATGGAACAGCTTGAGAATCGCTTGGAAATGCACTGTGGCTGGCACCTGCACTTCGCCAAGGTCTGCCTGGTTCGCCTGCCCTTCATCGGCTGTGTCGTTTACATCTACCGCCCATACCTGAGCTGGCACTGCTAAGTCGTCTTGACCAAACGTAACTGCATCACTCACTCATTCACTTAAGGAGCAACACTCATGAACAACACTTTCGCAATGGAACAGCTTGAGAATCGCTTGGAAATGCACTGTGGCTGGCACCTGCACTTCGCCAAGGTCTGCCTGGTTCGCCTGCCCTTCATCGGCTGTGTCGTTTACATCTACCGTCCGTACCTAAGCTGGCACTGCTAAGTCGTCTTGACCAAACGTAACTGCATCACTCACTCATTCACTTTAAGGAGCAACACTCATGAACAGCAACTTCGCCCTGGAACAGTTAGAGAATCGCTTGGAAATGCACTGTGGCTGGCACCTGCACTTCGCCAAGGTTTGCCTGGTCCGCCTGCCCTTCATCGGCTGTGTCGTCTACGTCTACCGTCCGTACCTAAGCTGGCACTGCTAAGTCGTCGCAGCATAGCCTAATCGAATACCCCACGCAAAGAGCCTGGTCATGCCAGGCTTTTTGCGTGGGAGCACTTGCCGCGCGGCTATATTTCATTTTAGGCTACCCCAGAAAAAAGCGTACCCACAGGAAGAAAAGCAGGACGAGAAGAATGTTTCTTGCCCTTCGAAACTTCCTGATAATGGATGGGTACTTTATTTTCTGGAATGGCTTAAAACAGCAATACTCCCCCTATTCGCAAAGCTACCCTCGAATGGTAGCCGCACGACTTTTTTGCTATAATGGAGCGCGATCGATTCAAAAAGGTGGTGATAAAATGGCAATCGTGATGGCGGATACACGAACAGATAATTGTGGGAGGTTCAGATGAACGTTTATCCCGGCGCTATATGGGAAACCCAAGCGGTGGACGCTGCCGGCTTTGCCCCCGAAAAGTTCGCCCAAATCCAAACCTGGCTGGATGACCGCGCTGGCGACGCAGGGCGTTACCGCGTGGTGATTGTCCGCCGTGGCCGGCTGATCGCCGAATGGACGCGTGGGGAGGCCAGCACGAAACAACTGCGGCTGGCCTCGGCGACCAAATCGATCTTTTCCTCCATCCTGGGCATTGTGCTCGCCGAGGGCAAGCTGCCTTCGGCGGACGCCCGGGTCTTTGATTACTACCCCGAGATGATGGATGTGCCCGCCGGGAGTGGTCCCAAGCCGGGGCGCTATGCCTATCCCAAAGACCGGGCCATTACCTTTCGCCAGCTCATCTCCAATACTTCCGGCTACATGAAACCGGGGGAAGAACCGGGACAGGTCTTTAACTATCAGACCTATGGCATGAACATCCTCACCCATGCGTTGGCCAAATGTTACGGCGACTACGACAGCCAGGATCCTGAGGGATCGCCTGGCTTGCAGCCCTTGATCGATAGCCGACTGCGCCTTCCCATTGGCGCCACCTGGGGCTACTATAAAGCCAACTTTGCCTTGCCGCCTACAGCACGCATCCACATCTTTGGGTACTATGATGGTGTGCAGGCCACGGCGCTGGACATGGCGCGGTTGGGTTGGCTCTGGTGCAACTGGGGACGCTGGGGTGATCAACAACTGATCCCAGCGGCATGGCTGCGAGAAGCCACGCAAGTTGCGCCGGCCATTCGCGCCCACAGCCCGCAGGAGCAGTGGCATTATGGCTATGCCTTTTGGACCAATCAGGCCGGCCAACTCTGGCCCCAGCTGCCCACCGATTCCTTTGCCGCCTCGGGCGCGGGCAGCCAACACATTTGGATCTGTCCCAGCCAGGAGCTAGTGGTGGTGCAAAGTCCAGGACTGTGGCAAGATCAGGCGGAGAATGACAGCGGCTTGCTGCGCTTGGTCCTTGCCGCGCTCAAGCCGACGGGGTAAAAGAGAAGTGGCGGCTATTGTCGCTAGTACATGACGGTGTAAATAGGCCAAAGTTAGTCAGTGAGACAGTGAGTCAGTCACTGTCCCACTGTCCTACTGTCCCACTGAACTACTGGCTTACTACTGCCGCAATGTACTAGCCTTTGATTTCGTGATACGAAGCGAAAATGATGGGCGCAGTACCGCATAATCTGCCACTGCCATTGAGTGGCTTTATTGGGCGTGAGCGTGATCTGGCAGAACTCCGCCGGCGAGTAGCCGCGTCACGCCTTGTTACATTGACCGGTGTGGGTGGGTGTGGCAAGACGCGGCTGGCGCTCCAGTTGGCAAACCTGGTCAGCGCTACATTTGCCGATGGCGCCTTGTTGGTTGAGCTGACCGCGCTCCGTGATCCCTCGCTTGTGCCGCAACTTGTGGCGCAGACCCTTGGCCTGCGGCTAGCGCCCAACCAGCCAGTGCTGGAGGCGCTACTAAACTTTATACAGCCCAAGCAGATGCTATTGATGCTGGACAACTGTGAACACCTGATTGCCGCTTGTGCACAGCTCGTCCAACAGCTGCTGTCCCAGGCGCCCGCACTGCGCATATTGGCGACCAGCCGCGAGCCGCTTGCGCTTGGGGGCGAGGCCGTCTATCCACTCGCCGGTTTGGCGTGGCCCGCTTTCGCGGCGAAAACCACCGGCGACCCTCCCGACAATGTCGATCTGCAAGCCTTGCTGCACTATGACGCCGTGCGGCTGTTTACGGAGCGGGCGCAGGCGATCTCACCTCAATTCATAATCACTGCCGAAAACGCTCCGGTGATTGTTGAGATCTGCCGGCGGCTGGATGGCATTCCCCTGGCGTTGGAACTAGCCAGTGCACGTGTTAACGTCCTCACCGTTCACCAGATTGCCGCCCGTCTCGATGACCGTTTAGCTTTGCTCAGCGCGGGACAGCGTTCGCTTTCAGCGCCCCATCACCATACCCTGCGCGCGGCGATTGACTGGAGCTATGATCTGTTGTCTGCGCCAGAACGCACCCTCCTGCAGCGCCTTTCGCTCTTCACCGCCACTTTCACGCTTAGTACGGGCGAAGCGGTTTGCGCCTGGGGCACGATCCGATGGGACGCGGTGCTTGAGTTACTTTCTGCGTTGGTGGCCAAGTCCATGGTTGTGGCCGAAACGTTACAGGGCAGCGAAGCGCGTTTTCGCCTGTTGGAGACCATTCGCCAGTACGCGCAAGAGCGACTGGCCGCCTCGACCGAATGGGTGACAGCGCACGACCACTATCTGGCCAGTTATGTGCATCTCACTGAAGATATGGCGCCGAAGTTACGTGAACAATATCAGCAGTTGTGGTTCAACTGGTTGGAAACCGAAAACGACAACATCCGCATGGCACTGGCTTGGGCAGTCGAGCAAGGGCGGATTGAGGAGGGTTTGCGCATCGGCACCGCGCTGTACTATTTCTGGCATATGCGTGCCCACGCACGCGAAGGGAGTGCCTGGCTCGAACGTCTGCTGCAGCAAGCAGATGACAACGTTACGCTCGCGGTACGGGTGAACGGGTTGACTTGGCTGTCGGTGCTGGCCGCTATGGCCGGCGACATGCGGACATCGACCGCGCGCGGCGAAGAGGCCCTAGCGCTGTGTAAGGCGGCTGGCGCAGAGGGGAAGCAATTGCTGGCGGTCGCGCTCATTGGTGCAGCTACGGCCGCGCGTTCGGCGGGTGACTACGAAACCACTTACGCATTGGGCCGGCCAATTATCGAGTTGTATCGCGAACTGGGTGACAGCACCTCTGTCGCCACCGGGATGTTAGTGAGCGGTCAAATCGCCACGGCGTTGGGCAAATACGATGAGGCGTATGCCTTGCTCAATGAAAGTCTAGCTTTCGCGCGTGAGGCGGCGGATACAGCGCTCATTGCAATGGCGCTGCAAGCGCTAGGGGATTGGGCGCGCTGCGAAGGACGCTTCGTTCAGGCGAGCCAATATTACGAAGAGAGCCTGTCGCCCTATGTTGCCGTAGGGGCGACGCACGAAAGGGCGGCCGCGCAACATGGCCTGGCCTACGCCTTGTTGCGTCAGGGCAATATTGAACGCGCGCAGAGGCTGTTTGGCGAGAGCCTGGCGGTCATGGTGGCGCAGGAAGATCGCGAAGGCATATTGAAGGGCCTGATGGGCTTTGCGGCGCTGGCCGCGGCGACCGGCCTGGCCAGCGAAAGCGCACGCTTGTATGCGGCCGCCCTGGCCAACGAGAACGAAAACTCTGCGACACGTTGGCCGCCGGAAAAGCTTGAATATGCGTATCACCTAGCGCAGGTGCGGTCCAAATTGAGCGACGCAGAGTTCACATCTGCACAAGAATTGGGACAGATTTTGTCAATTGACCAGGCCATTGAGGTGGCCCGCCATCTATCTCTGCCCTCGGCGACGTCTCCACGGGAAAGCGCGCCGGCGCCAGCACTGTTGACCGAGCGCGAGCGCGAAGTGGCAGCCCTCATCGCGCAGGGCAAAGCGAACGGCGAAATCGCCAGTGAACTGGTGTTGAGCAAGCGCACCGTGGAGAAACATGTCGCCAACATCCTCGCCAAATTGGCATTGACCAGCCGCGCCCAGATTATCCGCTGGGCGCTTGAACGGGATAACTGATGATTATTCTCGAAACCGAACGGCTGTTGTTGCGTCATCCAGAGATGAGCGATTTGGACGATTACTACGCGCTCTACCGCGACCCGGAGATGCGCCGCTACTTTCCCGACGGCACGTTGAGCTACAAAGAGACCCAAGAAGAAGTGGAATGGTATCTCAACGGTCATCCCGAACATCCCGCATTGGGGCTGTGGGCCACAATCCACAAAACGGACAGTCGTTTTATCGGACGCTGCGGTCTGCTGCCGTGGACGATTGATGGGCAGCACGAAGTGGAAATCGCCTACATGATCGACAAAGCCTACTGGCGACAGGGCTTGGCCAGCGAGGCGGCGCGGGCGATTCGTGACTACGGCTTTAACATGCTGCATCTGCCGCGCCTGATCTGCCTGATCGACAAGGAGAATATTGCCTCCATCAACACGGCCCGCAAGATCGGCATGCGTTTTGAAAAAGAGAGCCAGGATGAGATGGGGCTGCTTCAGGTTTACGCAATTGCCAATCCTGCTCGGAAACCTGGTGGGGAAAGCAAGAAAGGATAAGTTGTATCAAGCAACAGCAAACTCAGTAAATTGGCTTTTATTACGTATGCACAAATACGTGCGCGGATACGTGTACGCACCCATGACAGCGCACTTCACTTCTGTCATAATCTCCCCATCGAAACAATCCCCGACTCTGCACCATCCACACCGAAAGTGAGGAAAGGTCTTGATCGAACAGGGCTTATTATCTACACGTCAAAGCGCAGCCTATCTGCTCATTCTGTGTTTCGTGGTCTTTACGGTGAGCGGCATTCTCTACACGGGCCGGGCTATTTGGCAGTGGCCGGTTGGCAAGACGATTGGTTATCTGCGCTGGGAACGAGGCTTTGTCCTGGCGGCCGTCGTGCTGACGGTGCTGGGGCTGGTGCTGCTGGAGGATCTGCTGCGCGCTGCGGGCGATACGGTCATTGCCAAGTTGGGACTGGCAACCTATCTATTGGCCGCGGCGGTGGTGATGGTGGCGGAAGCAACGTTTCTCAACACTCGTCAATTCGTCTATCCGCAGATCATCGTTTATATCGTGCTGGCTTTTCTGGCGCAGGCCGCGTTTGGTGTATCCATGCTGCGCACCGGGCTCCTCGCCGGTTGGGTGGGGTGGGCGACGATTCTTTGGAACCTGGGCTGGTTGGTGCTGCTGCCGCTTGTCAGCCCGCGTGATCTCTACTATCCCGTACTCCACCACACAGCGCCGCTTCTGATCGGAATCATGCTGCTGTTAAAAAGATGAGGAATGCGCCCATGAAATTTCTCTTCACCGCCGTCCCAGGTGACGGCCATTTTAACCCGCTCACCGGTATCGCCATGCATCTACGCGCGGCCGGCCACGACGTGCGCTGGTATGCCGGACCGCACTACGTCCCCAAGGTGGAACGGTTGGGCATCCCCGTCTATCCCTACAAGCGCGCCACGGAAATCACCGGGGAGAGTCTCAGTACCCTCTTTCCCGAACGGGTCAAGCTGCACGGGCCGGCGCTCATCCGCTTCGATGCAAAGAACGTAATGATAGCCAACGTTGGGCACTATTTCGAAGACATCGAGGAAATCAACCAATCGTTCCCCTTCGATATTCTTTTCTGCGACGGCGCCTTCTATGCCATGAAGCTGGTCAAGGAGAAGCTGGGCAAGCAGGTCTATGCCGTCGGGATCGGGCCATCCGTAGAGACATCCAAGGATGTGCCGCCCAACTTTATCGGTCTGCGGCCGGCTAAAACTGCTATCGGCAAACGCATCCACCAGGGCCTGCGGGCGCTGATGGAGTGGATGGTCATGAACGATGTCAAGGCGCTCTATAACAATATTCTGGCCGACCACGGACTGGCGCCGGTCGAGGGCTCGCTCTTTGATGTCAGTTATCGCAGCCCGGACGTTGTCTTTCAGAGCGGTGTGCCTGGCTTTGCCTATCCGCGGCGCGAGGTCAACCCCAAAGAAAAGTACGTCGGCGCACTGCTCCCCTACAAGGCGGCCATCTCACGCACCTTCGCTCACCCAGAAAAGCTGGCAAAGTACAAGCCAGTGATCCTCATTTCGCAAGGCACTGTCGATAACAAGGAACCGGAGAAACTCATCATCCCGACACTCAAGGCGCTCAAGGATAGCGGTGCGCTGCTGATCGCCACTACGGGCTATCACGAGACCGAGGCGCTGCGCAAGGCCTATCCACAAGAGAATATCATCATCGAAGACTTCGTGGACTTCGACTTTATCCTCGAATACACGGACCTCTTCATCTGCAATGGCGGCTACGGCAGCGTGCTGCTCAGCCTGAGCAAGGGTGTGCCGCTGCTGACCGCCGGCATCCGCGAAGGTAAGAACGACGTCAACGCGCACGTGGACTTCTTCAAGGTCGGCATCGATCTGCGCACGGAGCAGCCCAAGCCGCGCGCCATCCAGCGGGCGGCGGAGCGGCTGCTGCACGAACCGCAGTGGAAGCAAAATGTGGCGCGGCTGCGCGACGAGCTGAACCATTACCACCCGTATGATCTGATCGATACCTATCTGGCGAATGCGATTGGGGTGGAGCACGCTTGAACCCCATTAGGCTATCAGAAGTCAGGCGTAAAATGGAGGGCTCTCAACGAAATCCGGGGTAGCATGCGCGACCGTCTAAATAATCCCGGAATCTTTTGGGGATTCCGGGATTATTTGGACTCGCCCCACGAATTTCTGTTGGACCAAAAGGAGACTGTTATGTTTGATGTGCCTGGGGTGATCATTCTCATTGTACTAATCGGGTTATTCGGCTTCCTGAGCAAGCGGGCCTGGCAGCTAAAAAATGTGCTCCTGAAATGGATCAGCGTCTTTCTCGCCGGGCTACTGACGCTGACGGCGACGGCCCTGTTGATCTTGGGCGGTATCGGCTTTTATAAACTGAACCAGCGCTATGCTAACCCGATTCCCGACATACAGGTGGCCGGGACGCCGGATCAAATCGCCCGTGGAGAAAAGCTGGCCAACATCTGCGTAAGCTGTCACACGTCGGGCAATCAGTTGCCGCTTTCCGGTACGGACTTTGCGGCCAAGTTTGGCCTGCCACCGGTGGGTACGCTCTATGCGCCCAATCTGACACCGACCGGTAACATCAAAGATTGGAGCGATGGCGAAATCGTGCGCGCCATCCGCGAAGGGGTGCATAAGAGCGGACGCGCCCTGCTGATCATGCCGGCCAGCAATTTTCGCTACATGAGCGATGAGGACGTGCAGGCGCTGGTGGCCTACTTGCGTGCGCAGCCCGCCATCGGTGCACCCACACCGGAGACTCGCTTCAACCTCTTCGGCGCCCTTTTCACTGACATGATCGATTTCCGGGTGGCACAGCCACCGGTAGCGAGCGTGCCGATGCCGCAGGCCGGAACGCCGGAGGAGGGCAAATATCTGGTGGATATTATTGGCTGCCGCGATTGCCACGGCGCCGAGTTGCAAGGTCGGATAGACAACGGTCAACCCGGCCCGCCCGCCGGGCCCAACCTCACGGCGATCATCCCCAACTGGTCGGAAGGTAACTACTCAGGCATAGGTTGAGTAGTGGGAAGAAAAGGCTGTCCAGCAAGGGAGTGACGAATAGCAGAAATCACATTAATACCGTGCTTGCGAACGGTAGAAATGTAGGAACGAATGGCACAAAAGGTGTCGGCACCGTCGGAAGTCCGGAAAGCACCAGAAACTTTCTGCTTGACTTTAATCATGCGCACGTCTCGCTCTGCGAGATTATTGTCAAAAGGAACGCGGAAATCAGACATGAAGGCAAGGACACCTTCTTTGTGGATTGCGAGGCGGTCGAGTAAGTTTTTCGGCGGGGATTGTTTGGGCTTGCCCTGTTTCTTGGGAGGGGGTTCGGAGGGAGGAGGATTCTCCTCCAAGCCCAGTTGCAAAATGGCATCGTAGCGTTGTTCAAAGTCAAAGCACTGGCCAGTGGAGAGAGAATTGTTCTCCGGGGGTGCCGTTTCAACCGCAGCTTTAATCTCAAGCAGCAACTGACTCATCTGAGTCGGCCAAGCTTGTTGATACTGCTCAGCGATAAAGCGCAGTTCGCGCAGATGATGGGCATTGCAGAAGGCATGCGCCACCTGGTCAAAGGCAAGGTAAGATTGCCAATGGTCATGGACAATGCGTCCGGTGGCATCGGGGAGAATCCCGATCGCTTTCATGCCCTCTTGGCCCCGCTTAGCATGGACTGCATAATGGGTGAGGCGCTCTGTAGTGCTGACATGGAGCCATTCGAGATGACCCTCTACTCGTACCCCACTTTCATCATGGTGGGTGACCTCTTCCTGGATGAGTGCCTGCTTGATGGCCTCAAGCGCAGGTTCGCTGCCCGCTTGGACGGCTTGATTCGCTTCCTGGATGATCGCTTCTGCTGGTTGGTGACCATAGAAATCCCCCAGTAGCTCACAACTGCGGGCGATTGGCAGGAGTTGATAGGTGTTGAGATAGGAGGCTTGGGCTTTGAATAATTCGCCATATTGCACCGGTTGCGTCACACCGGCTGGGAAGTTGGCTTTCACCCGCTTCCGACAACAAGGACAAACTTTGATTTCGCTGCGATGTTCGGTCACTTCCAACCTCACTGGCGGCACATCATAGACTTGACGGCGCATCTGTTCAGTGACCTCTATCTGACTCAAGTCATGGGCACACTCTGGACAAACCGACAAGTCATGCACGATTACATGGTCTGGCGTTTCGCTCATTTGGAGCGTATGTCCTTGATGCCCTTTCTGTCCACCGCTCTTGCGACCGCTTTTTTGACGCAAACTCTCGGTTCGCCGTTTCTTCAGTCCGTCACTGCTTGGTGGCTTCCCACTGTTGTGGCTATCTTTCGCTACTTGATCTTTCAGTCGCTGGATTTCGTTTGCTTGTTCTTTGATTTGCTTGCGCAGTTCTTCGTTCTCGGCGCGCAATTCTTGCGTTTGAGCCCATAGCAACTTTTCCAATGCCGATAGCTCGGTTTGGTTTATCAACCTTTCTATTTGTTGCTCTCGTTGCTTTTCTGGCTCTCTCATAATTTTACACTTTACCCCTACTCTCTTTGTTTTACGTTAGCATTCCGTTTGCTTTTTGGTTCAACTTGTATGCCTGAGTAGTTACGTCGGAAGAACAATTTATGACCTATTTTAACACTGGCACTCTGCCTGGCGGCGGGCAGACGCCCATGCTGACGCTGCCCAGCGGTTTTACCGAACCACGCATGCCCTGGCCCATGGTGCGCGCCGCCACCACCGATGATGAACTGCGGGATATGTACACTTATCTTCACGGGCTGCCCCTTGTGGCAAGCCTAAGCAAGTGATGTTCTGTAAATAGGGAGAACTCAGTGTTACAAAAGTAGAGAGAGAAAGAGAGAGAATACTGTGAAGACGCGTGAACGTTTGCGACAGGAAATCGAGTCAACCCGGGCGGCCTTTCACCGCCTCCTGGATTCACTGCCCGAAGAGGCTTTGTCTTTGCCGAGCGACAATCCGGCCTGGAATATCCGTCAGGTGTTATATCACATCGCCATTATCCCTCGCTATATGATCGTTGAAGTCGTAATGATTCGCCGGCAGGTCTGGCTGTACCAACTGCTACCTCGGCTGATCCCCAAAGGCTTGTTTGACTGGCTCAATGTCCGCATAACCCGCCTGGGCGCGCGCGGGAAGTCGCGCTGGCAGCTTGCAGAGGTGTATGATCGCTCGTGCAGAGCATCCCTGCGGGCGCTCGCTTCAGTGGACGATGCGGATTTTGACAAGAGCTTGTTTTATCCGCTTTGGGACCCGCTCTTAGCCGGCAATGTGACGGTCGAATTCCTCTTTGGCTACATCAAGCGCCACTTCGATTCACATGCAGCCCAGATCGAAAGCGTCGTTCAGATGAAGGACGAATAACTAATTTTGCATCTACAGCGATCGATCCTGGCGTGAGCGTTGAGGAGATAGACAATGCTAGCGGCTAAATCCCTGATCCAACATATCCTTACGCAGGCGTGTAACCAAGGCGACCTGACCGTTGTCAATGAACTTGTTACCACTGACGATCGTACCCGTACCGCCAGTGGCGCAAAGCCGGTCGGTCGCATGGATCTCAGACAGCTAATTACCACCTTTCGTATCGCCTTCCCCGACCTGCATTGTACCGTCGAAGACGAAATCAGCGTGGGTGAAAAGGTGGCCGCCCATTGGACCGTGCGCGGCACCCATTTGGGACCGTTCCTGGGCAATCGCGCCACGGGTCGAGCCATGGTGGCTCAAGGCATCATCTTTGCTCGCATTGACAATGGCCGTATCGCCGAGGAACGGACCCTGGTCGACCAGATGGGCATTCTACAACAACTGGGGCTCATCCCGCCGGCGAGGTATTAAATTTGTGTAATTATACGGAGGTTTGATATGGCAACTGCATCAAAAACAATGAAAAGCGTGATGAAAATCGCCAATGGCCTGCACGTTGCTCTCTATCGCATAAGTGGCGGTAAACTCGCCGGTGAAATCGCCAATATGCCGCTACTCTTGATTACGACGACTGGACGAAAATCGGGCAAGCCCCCTACAAACCCGGTCGTTTACCTGAGAGATGGCCAGGACTTTCTGGTGGCTGCCTCGGTGGGCGGTATGGATTGGCATCCCGGCTGGTATTTCAATCTAAAGAGTCAGCCGCTGGCCAACATTAGAGTCGGCGCGCAAACGTTTGACGTCAAAGCGACCATCACCACTGGCGTAGAGCGCGACCGACTCTTTGAGAGATTTAAAGCCGCTAGCAGCAATTTCGAGAAGTACGAAAAAAACACGAGCCGAGTGATACCGGTTATCCGTCTCACCCCCCATGCATAGATCGCAAGAGGAAAAAATTTTCCTCGATGGGGTATGCCGCGCAAAGATTTCCTGCCTGATTTTGGTCTCACCGCATCCACTTTAGCTGAAGCGATCGGAGTTTCACGGCAGTCCATCAATGAACTGCTACGTGAGCGGCGCGGCATAAGTCCGGCAATGGCGCTCCGGCTCGCCAAACTATTCGGCAACGCACCGGAATTCTGGCTCAATGCGCAGCGAGCTGTTGATCTGTGGGACGTTGCGCAGGTAATTCAGGATGATGTTGCGCACATCCAAACATTGACACCCGCTTGAAATGTAGCATTTGCTAGTGTGCCGTAGTTGTCAATAACCCCTACCGACTGAGCAGCAAGCGCGTTGTTGAAAGGTTACGAAAATGAGCATTGTAGGTGCAGAGGGACGATCATACGAGCCAATCACATTGGAAGATCTGGCGCACTTAGCCCAGCTAGCCGCCCAAGATCGTGTAAGCTTCTTCCAGGCCCATCCCGAATGGGCTGACGCCTATGCGCAACGAGTTCTCGGTGTCGCGCTCTGCCAAGGGGCGGCCTTGCATTATGTTGATGGCGTAACGGGCATTAATGACTTTGATGTCTATACCTTCTATCGGGCCCATCCGCAGAAACAGTGGTATGCCAGGCGCATCAAATCGTACGATTTTGGCAACTCCAAGTTTGGTCAGTCGGTGGACCGTCCCGACTTTGTTGGCCGGCGGGTAGACTGTTTAGGGCGCGCGCTTGAGGTCGAGGAGGAAGCCGACGTAATCCTGGCGCTGCGTCACTATATGCAGGAAGGAAAGACGGAGACGGCCAGGTTACTGGCCGCAAAAGCAGTTGTTCTTTTAGCACCGCATTGTGGCACTGTGGTTTGGCCCTTGGCTGGTGAGGAGCAGACGATGAACTACCTGGATTTAATGCACATGAATGGCGAGAAGTGTTATACGCTCACGGCTGAGCATGCGGCGGATATGTTCGTTCAGGATGACGGCGTCAGGATTGAATATGAGTCCGGCAATATCCTCTTCATACCGCGCACAATGGTTGAAACAGCAATGCGGCACTTAGAATCAAAAGGAGTGCTCACAGTTAACGATGTTGTCGTTGAGTACAACTTTAGATGTCTCACCGCATGAAAGATATGGTATAATGATGACTATGATACGACAAGGATTTGTTGAACGAAAAGGTAAAATTGAAGATCTTGATCGCTCTTTCGATCTCAAGTTCTGGCAGAGTCAATCGCCGGAACAACGGTTCATGGCAACATGGGAGTTGATCGTTCACGCAGCAAGGGTTAAGGGCATTCATGTTCGTCAACTCAGACTTCACCGATCTGTTGAGAATTTTCAACGACAACAACGTTAAGTACTGGTGATTGGTGGTTATGCTGTTATTCAATATGCTGAACCACGATACACAAAAGATCTTGATTTGTGGATTAGTGCCGATGCGGCCAATGCAGTTGCCGTCTATAAATCACTCAAAGAATTTGGTGCACCGCTGGCTAACTTGACGGAAAGTGACTTCGCCGAAGAGGGTTACTTTTACCAAATGGGCGTGCCACCAGTACGTGTCGATATTTTGATGGGAATACCAGGGGCTGAATTTGCCGAGGCGTGGCAGCGACGTAATGAGGTGGACTTTGATGGATTATCCATTGCTTTCATCTCTCGTGTCGATCTCATTAACGCAAAGCGTGCAGCAGGTCGTCCGCAAGATCTAATTGATGCCGATACACTGTCGCAAGTGGATGATGCTACGGAGTAAACCATAGTCGCACTTGTACACGTTGCGGGGAAGACGGAGTTGGCCACTGACATATAGGAGATCCCCGCCGAATGTGGCGTTCTGCTTCCACCAGGGGTCATCAGCACTTGCAGAGATTGCCGATCCGGTATGGTCGCCGCATGATGCGTTTGATGCAGCTGCGGTCATGCTCAATGCCTAGTTACCCTTAGCAAGCTATAGAGGAGTCTCCAGCAACCGGGACTCCTCTTTTCTTTTGCCTACGCACCCCGATACAAAATCGCCGAGTTATGGGGGATGATCAGCGGGGTGGGGTCGCTGGGGCCAAAGTGGCCGGCCCACACCTGTGGATCATAGTCGCGCTTGACAAAGCAGGAACGGTGGGCCGGGACGACATGGCGCAGGCCAATCCCTCTTGTCACCATTTCCATGTTACGGCAATTTTATAGGCGCTTGTTAGGAGTTGTATATTTGTCTTTTGTGAAATTAGGAAACCCGTTCGGTCAACTGAGCCTGCGCTTGGTACTCCAACGCCTTCTTCATGATTTTCTTGTAGTTGCTCCGATTATGATGTGGTAAAATAAGCATCATGGCACAAAAAGATATTTATCACGAAACAGTCATCAAGGCATTAAACAAAGACGATTGGAAAATCACTGATGATCCATTTCGCGTTCGTATAGGAACGAAGCGTTTAAAAATGGATTTGGGCGCAGAGCGCTTAATTAGTGCGGAGAAAGGCACGCGCAAGATCGTTGTTGAAATCAAGAGCTTTGTCGGTCGGTCAGATGTCAAAGATTTACAGCAAGCGTTGGGGCAGTACATGATGTACTACCAAGTTCTGATGGCCAAGAATATCGACCGAAAACTTTATCTAGCGATACCCTATCGCAGCTACAATACTACGTTTCAAAATGAAATAGGACAGATTCTATTACAGAACGAGTTGCTGCATTTGATCGTGTTTGATGAAGAACAGGAGGTGATCATCAAATGGATACCCAGCTAAACTACCCAGAGATTGTAAAAAAAATATTACAGGAATACGCTGATCTTTTTTCTGAAGGCAGTGAACATCCGCTGCGCACGGTCTTTGACGACGTTCACCAGAGCTATTTGCTTCTTGACTCCAACTGGTATGGTCGTGAATATATTCATCATACACCAATCCACATTGACATTATCAACGGCAAGATCTGGGTTCAGTATGATGATACCGAAGAAGGCGTTGCGACTGACCTACTAGAGGCTGGTGTTCCCCATCACGATATTGTGCTGGGTTTCCGTCCTGCTGAATTACGGCAGCATACAGAGTTTGCAGTCGCATAGCAATGTGATTGTATGGTGTAAAAATGCTTGTACATTCAAGTCGGGTCGTTTAGGGTCTTGGTCGGATGACTTGGAAGCCGCAGCCAACATTCCATAGACGCAGACCGGCTTAGATTGATGCGAGCTTGGCATTGGTCGCTCGTGCAAAATTGGTTCGTTGGTCATGCCGTCGGCATCGTAGCCACCAAGCTGGTTATGGTTGTGTTCTGCTTCCATCAGGGGGTCATCAGCGCTTGCAGAGATTGCTTATCCGGTATGGTCGCCGCATGATGCGTTTGATGCAGCCGCGGTCATGCTCAATGCCTAGTTACCCTTAGCAAGCTATAGAGGAGTCTCCAGCAACCGGGACTCCTCTTTTCTTTTGCCTACGCACCCCGATACAAAATCGCCGAGTTATGGGGGATGATCAGTGGGGTGGGGTCGCTGGGGCCGAAGTGACCGGCCCACACGTGTGGGTCATAGTCGCGCTTGACAAAGCAGGAACGGTGAGCCGGGACGACATGACGCAGGCCGATCCCTTTGGCCATTTTGACACAGCCGGGGAAGAAGGGAAATTCGCCCTCGGTCGGGTGGGTGGTCATGAAACCAATCTCTGGTTGCAGCGCCGCCACCGCGTTGACCAAGTCGGCGTGGTCGGCGAAGGTGTTGATCGGGTCGCCGGTAAAGTAGAGCACCCGTTGGCCGGCGCGCACGACATAGCCCAGGTGGGTCACATCGGGCGGCTTGATTCCTGCGGCGGGATCGCCGGCGGGCGGTTTGGCGTAGACCACCTGCACCGTCATGCTCCCGGCGGTTGCTGTATCCCCCGCCGCCACGGTCACACATTGGTCCGGTGACGCGCCTACCGCGTTGGTCAGCCGGGCAATGCTCTCGTGGGGGCCGATAAAGCGAACTTGGGGAAAGTGTTGCAAGATCCGTTGCAATGTCTCCGGGTGGGTGTGGTCCATGTGGTCATGAGTCAGCAACACATAATCGACCGGAAAGTCCGCCTCATCCACCGGCGGCGCACCATGTACAAAACGCTCGGCCGGGCGCTCATGGGGAAAGTAGGGATCGATCAAAACCGTCGTGCCCTGGGGATCTTTGACGGCATAACTGCTCTGTTGAAACCAATGAATGGCCACCGCATCGGCCGCCGGCTGGAGTTGAGTAAAGGGATGCATCTTCTTTCTTCCTTTTATGGGTGGAGAGGTAGATAGGTAAATAAGTAGATAGGTAGATAGGGTGTAACGACGTACCCTTATTTACCGATTTACCGATCTACTTATCTACCTACTCCCATCAAACAATATCACACCGCGTGCCACTTTGCCCGCTTCCATGTCGGCAAAGGCGGTGGTGAGTTCTTCCAGAGTGTAGCGCTTGCTCACCAGTTTGTCCACGGGCAGGCGACCGCTGCGGTAGAGTTCGATAAAGTGAGGCAGATCCAGGTGGGGGCGAGCCGAACCGGCAAAGGAGCCCAGCAGCCGCTTGTTCATGGCAATCAGCACCGCCGGCGAGATCGGCACATCCGCCTTCATAGAGTGCATCCCCATGATCACCGCTGTGCCGCCGGGACGCACCCCTTTTAGCGCCTGGTCAATGGTGGCCGCGGCGCCCACGCTGTCAAAGACATAGTCAGGACCGCCGGCGGTCAGCTCACGCAGGGCGGCAATGGCATCGGTGCTGCGCGCGTTGATGGTGTGGGTCGCGCCCAGTTCACGCGCAAAGTCAAACTTGCTCTCCATCACATCCACGGCAATAATCGGGTAACAGCCGGCCAGCCGACAGCCCATAATAGCGCTGAGCCCCACACCGCCACAGCCAATTACCGCGGCTGAGCTACCCGCCGGCACTTGGGCAGTGTTAAGCACCGCACCCGTGCCGGTGAGCACGGCGCAGCCAATGATCGACGCCACCGCAAAGGGCACATCCTCCGGTAGCTTAATCGCACTTGCCTCATCCACCACGGCATATTCCGCCATTGTGGCAGCGCTCAGGTAATGTTTTAGCCGCACGCCATCGAGCGTACTCAGGCGCGTGGTGCCGTCGGGCAGGAGCGCCTGTAGGGTGGTGGCAGGCAGCCGGGTGCAGAGGTTGTTCTGGCCGCGCAGACAGGCCGGACATTGGTTGCACGAAGGCAGCCAGTTGACCAGAATGCGGTCGCCCGGCTTCACCTTGGTCACATCAGCGCCGACCGCCTCAACAATGCCGGCGCCTTCATGGCCTAAGACCAGGGGCGGCATGGCGCGCAATTCACCACGGTAGGTGTGCAGATCCGAATGGCAGATGCCCGCAGCCTGCATCCGCACCAACACTTCGTAGGGCTGGGGTGGGTCCAGATTTACCTCTTCGATGGTCAGTTGATTGATTTCCCGCACAACGGCGGCTTTGGTTCGCATGGAATACCCCTTTCTAGCGGTGCGCGCGGGGAGGATAGGCCAGCGCGCCCGGAATGGTTAGTTGAATTCGATAGAGCGACGAGCTGGCGGCAACGTAGAGCGTGCACAGGTCAGGACCGCCAAAGGTGCAATTGCCGGGGATTTCACCGGTGGCAATGAAGCCCAGCTTTTCGCCTGTGGGCGCAAAAATGTGAACACCCGCCAACTCGCCCTCGCCGGCGGTCAGATAAATATTGCCCTCCACATCCAGCACCATGCCGTCGCCGCCATAGCCGTTGCCAAAATCATGGAGCACGCCGCGCCGACGCCAGCCGCCCTGTGCATCTACATCATAAGCGAGCAGGGTGCGCGCCCCGCCGGGCGCAGGGTTGTGGTCAACCAGGTAAATGGTCCGATTATCCGGCGTGATGAGAATACCATTGGGCGTCTCGGCGTCGTCAATGACGCGGGTGAGCGTGCCATCATGCTCAATGCGATAGACGGCCATGCAATCCTGTTCCAGATCATGCTTGTAGCCATAGCGCGGGTCGGTAAAGTAGATACGTCCTTCCCGGTCAAAGCAGAGATCATTAGGCGCATTGAGCAATTTGCCGTTGTAATGCGTGGCTAGCGTGGTCACTGCCCCGTCGGCTGCATAGCGCTGCACCGCGCGGGCGCCGCCATCCTTGCCATCACAACAGACCACCAGCCGTCCCTGGGCATCAAAGTTCATGCCATTGGCGCGCCCACTTGGCTCCTGCCAAACCGTGGTCTGGCCAGTAGCGGAATGATAGCAGAGGATGCGGTTGTTGGGGCAGTCGGAAAAGTAAACATTGCCCGCCGCGTCAGCCGCAGGCCCTTCGGCAAAAGCGCACCCCTGGTAGACGCGCTCTAGGCGAGCATCAGGCGGAATAATGGGTGACGACATGGCACTCTCCTTATTGGTGACCAAAAATTGTAGGTGCGATTTCCATATCGCACGGGGCGTATTTACGCTCAATTGCGCTTCGTGTTCCCGCGATTGGAGATGCTTTCCAGGCCTTGTGCGATATGGAAATCGCACCTACGCTAGTTCAAGAAAGCCGAAACGCGCTGGTTTGTGAAAATCGGCCGGCTCGGTCAGGGTGGGTGACCAGCAGCTAAATTCAGGTGAGCCATTGCGGGGGCGTTCGATGCGGTAAAAGTTGGCGCGCCAATGTTTAGGGAGATCGGCGGGTGCGCCAATCGCGGCCCACGGCAGGACCAGAAAGGCCGCCCAGCGCTGATTGCCATCATCGCGGTGGGCGCCCCACCGCAAGCCAGGACAGTCCCAGGCAAAATCGAGCTTCATGGTTGCGCGATCACCAGTAGGATTGTGTACACGCACATCCAGCAGAACCCCATTGGGCGAGACCTCCAACTCATAGTAATCGACCTGCGTCGCCGCACCCGGGCCAATGAAAATCTCCACTACCTCTTCGTCATAGATAGGCTCATCGCGCTGCGTGTAGGTCCCCCAGATATCGCGGTCCGCACAGTCAAAGCGCACAAAGAGCGTCTGATCATTGTAACAGACGCGGGCCTCCGTCTGCTGCGTCGCCAGCCCCTGACCAGCAGCTAAAGTAAAGGGCGGCAACGTCACCGCCTCCGCCCACGGCCAACGCCAGGGATCGTCCCCCTGCGCCCACGTATTACTCACCTGTGGGACCACAAGATGTGGCAAAGGAGTTGCTTCTGCATTAGGGTGGTTCATAGGTGTTCCAGTGATTGGGTGATTAGTGATTGGTGATTAGGTGTTCGCATTGCGGGCGTTTTGGGCCATTGGTTGATTGGGTGTTCGCATTGCGGGCGTTTTGCGCCATTGGTGGTTGACCGCTCCCGATGGCCCCGTGAAATCACCAATCACCCAATCACCAATCACCCCCCATATAACTCGCTGGTCGTCTGCACCATCGCGCCATAGCTTTCGACCTTGAGCGATGCGCCGCCGATAAGGGCGCCGTCAATGGCGGGCTGTTGCATGATCTCTTTGATGTTTCTGTCATTGGTGCTGCCGCCATAGAGGATGCGCACCTGGTCGGCTACGCCCTGACCATAGAGTTCAGCCACCACCGCGCGTACGACATTGCCGCAAATGTCACCGGCCTGTTCAGCGGTCGCGGCCAGCCCTGTACCAATCGCCCAGATGGGTTCATAGGCAATGATCAGCGACTGCACCTGTTCCGCACTCAACCCGGCCAGCGCCGCCTTCACCTGGCCGCTGACAAAAGCCTGGGTTTCGCCGGCCTGGTTCTGCGCCAGTGACTCACCCACACAGACAATGGGCGTGAGATTGTGGGCAAACGCCGCCTGAATCTTTTGATTGACGCTTTCATCAGTTTCGGCAAAATATTGACGCCGCTCACTGTGGCCGATAATCACGTAGGTGGCCAGCCCTTGCAACATCTGTGCACTCACTTCGCCGGTGTAGGCGCCACTCTCGTCCCAATGTAAATTCTGCGCGCCCACCGCCACGTTGCTGCCTTGCAGCGCCTGCTGCACCGTGGGCAGCGCGACAAAGGGCGGGCAGACCACGCAATCGACGTTGTCACAGGCTGCGGTGGCGGCGGCAATCGCCTTGGCTAACACCGCCGCTTCCGCAGGGGTTTTATTCATTTTCCAGTTGCCGGCCATCATCGGTCTGCGCATGGTGTTCTCCTAATTGTTTTATGAGGGTTGCAGCACACTGAACTCGTCAGTAATGAGTTGGTCTGCAACTGATAATAAATCATTTAATAGCGCTGAAAATGGGATTTTTGCTTTGTAACCATGAATCATCAGATTACGTGTTTGCAGAGCTGTTTGGAGGATTTGGTATTGCTCTTGGTTTAAGAGACCATAGGTGAAAAGACTTTTCAATAGATAGGGTGACGTATCTTGAGCCAGGTCAAGATGTTCTGATTCCACCCTATTGCGCAAAATCGCCTCCAAAACAGACCAAACGAGCAGAAAGGCAGCGTCACTATATTCTTCGTTCGTCAGGTCGCGTACTTCCTGTAACCGATATCGAATGTCAGCCTGTTCAAGCAGCTTGGCATCTTTAGTGTAAAGCCCATTACGCTCTTTGGAATTTGTGACGACGAGTTCAAAGCGCCAATCCTCTTTATCCTCGACCGCTTTAGCAATTGCATCAAGCCTAGGCGCCTCGGTTAAAGATATTTGTGACCGAACCTCGACAACTACATTTTCCTTTTGACTCCGTGCAATCATGTCAAGGTGAAATGGCGCTAAAAAATCGGGCGCCTGCTCAGCGCTAGGGGCAAGAATTACCTCATATCCGAGTTGGCGATACTCACGGGCAATTTCCAACAGACGTTGATGCTCACGCGACTTTAGAGATTTTCCCATCAGTTGATATTGGGTATCACTTTACGCTAGACTCCTCACCCTCTGACTCTTCAGCCGCGGCGGCCAGGCGCGCTTGGAATTCTGCCACGGCGCTCGCATAAGCGTCGGCCTCAAGCCAGCTTCCCCCCCAGACTTCCTGGCGGAGCAGTTGTTTATTGCCATCAAACCAGAGCAACACCTCGACCTGATCAAAACAGCGCTGTTGGCCAGCGGTATGGAGCACCTTGCGCGTGTAGTAGGCGGCGTCATCCTCTTCGACCACACTGAGTTCATTGAGCATGTCAACCTGCCCCGCCAGCGGCTCACGACAGCGGCGACTCATGACATAGATGGGGAAATGGCGATCCCCACCACCACCGGCGCCGCCACGAAAGAGTTGGGCAATCCGTTGCAGGAAGTTCATAGTGTTGCTCCTTACTGATAGGCGATATGGGCGCGAATATCAACACAAAGTGGCTCTTCGCGACAAAGTGTACTTGACCATTACAGTGGCGAGTTGCGGGTGGCGAGTTGCGAACCTGCCACCCGCAGGAGCTTTCTGGGCGCGCCACGTTGCTCTATTTCGATCCACTCACACGCGTAGACCCCACAAAATTAGCGACGTTGTGACGTGAAGCCGCCTTAACAATTAATTGTTTTCCATTAATTAATAACTCATGTTACGCACCTTCAAATTTTCACGAGTTAGCTGAAACCCTGCGTAACATGAATTATTAATTAGTCTCTAGCGATCATTCAACGCCGCCACCCCAGGCAGCGTCTTGCCTTCCAAAAATTCCAGGCTGGCGCCGCCACCGGTGCTCACATGGGACATCTTGCCCTCCAAACCGGCCTGGCTCACCGCCGCCGCGCTGTCGCCACCGCCAATGATGGTCACTGCATCCTTTAACCCAGCCAAAATCTCGGCGATTGCCACCGTGCCCTGGGCAAAGACGGGAAATTCAAAGACGCCCATAGGGCCATTCCAGACCACAGTGCGCGCCCCAGAGAGCCAGTTGGCATAGTGGGCAATGGTGGCTGGGCCAATGTCCAGCGCCATCCAATCGTCCGGCACATCTTCAATGCTTACCACCTTTTCCTCGGCGTCGGCGGCAAAGGCCTTGGCCACGCGCAGGTCAACCGGCAATTGGATCATCGCCGCCCCCTTGCGCATGAGATCAATGGCCATATCCAGGGCATCGCCTTCCACCAGACTTTTGCCCATCGCATACCCTTCGGCATCAAGGAAGGTGTTGGCCATGCCGCCGCCGACCAGGATGGCGTCAACCTTTTCCAGCAACGCTTCAATGACGGCAATCTTATCACTGATCTTGGCGCCCCCCAGAATGGCGACAAAGGGTCGTTTGGGATCTTCCAGCGCGCCGCCCAAATATTCCAACTCCTTTTCCATAAGGAGACCGGCCACCGCGGGCAGATACGATGCCACGCCAGTGGTGCTGGCATGGGCGCGGTGAGCGCTGCCAAAGGCGTCATTGACAAAGATATCCCCTAATTTGGCCAGTTCTTGGGACATCTGGTCGTCGTTCTTTTCCTCGCGCTTGTCGAAGCGCGTATTTTCCAGGACCAACACCTGGCCGGGCTGGAGCGCCACGGCCGCAGCTTCCGCGTCAGGGCCAGTGGTGGTGGCCACAAATTGCACCGGCGCGTCAATCAGGGTGGCTAAATGGTCGGCGGTTACCGCCATGCTATATTTCGGATCGGGGCCACCCTTGGGTCTGCCTAAATGGCTCATCAAAATGACGGCCGCGCCATGTGCTAATAAATAGTTAATCGTCGGCAAGGCGGCGCGAATCCGAGTATCGTCGCTAATGTGACCATCGCTCAGCGGGACATTAAAATCGACGCGGACGAGTGCTTTTTTCCCTTGCCAGTCAATGTCGTTAATCGTTTTTTTGTTCATAGTATTTTTAGGTAAAAGAAATAAGACAATGCCTGCCCTAGAGCGCAGCGCCAACCGAAAAATTGATTGGTGGGCTGCGCATGACAATTAGGGGAAACAATATCGTAGTTCACACCCCCTTGTGTGACAGGCTCATTTTCAACAATGAAAAGGCGATAGCAGGTCTTTCGCCTGTGATCTACGACATCCATTGATACGCCAATTTATACGCTGCGACAGCACATAAGCATCATTTTACCCCTGGAGAAATGGAGCTTGCTGGCGTCGCTAGCTTTACTTGTGCACTGGGGAAACGGTAGCGCGGTTGCTTAGAACCCTTGACCGGCAATGTAGTTGGCCAGATCGGTTACCCGCACGCTGTAGGCCCATTCATTGTCATACCAGGTGACCACCTTGACCAGGTCGCCATAGAAGGCAGTGAACTCCGCATCAATCGTGCTGCTGTAGGCGTTGCCTTTGTAGTCGATGCTCACCAGCGGCTCGCGGCTGACGGCCAGGATGCCCTGCATGGGGCCGGCGGCCGCGGCGTCGAAGGCGGCCAACAGATCGGCGGTTGTGCCTGGGCGGCTGACCTTGGCCACAAAGTCCACGACACTGACTGTGGGGGTGGGCACGCGCATGGCCATGCCGTCAAATTTGCCCTTGAGATCCGGCACGACCAATGCGACGGCGCGTGCGGCGCCGGTGGTGGTCGGGATGATGCTCATGGCGGCGGCGCGCGCCCGGCGCAGGTCGCTGTGCACCAGATCCAAAATGCGCTGGTCGTTGGTATAGGAATGAACCGTGGTCATAACGCCCTGCTCAATGCCAAAGGTGTCGTTGACAACCTTGGCCGCTGGGGCCAGACAGTTGGTGGTGCAGCTTGCATTGCTGATGACGTTGTGCTTCGCCGGGTCATACTTTTCGTGATTCACACCCATGCAGACCGTAATATCTTCGCCTTTGGCTGGTGCGCTGATGATAACCTTCTTGGCGCCGGCGCTAAGATGCAAGGCCGCTTTTTCCCGGTCGGTGAAGATACCGGTGCTCTCAATGACAATATCAACACCCAGATCGCCCCAGGGCAGTTGGCTGGGGTCGCGTTGGCTCAGCACCTTGACGCGATCACCATCGATAATGATGTCGCCACCATCCACGGTGACCTCACCAGGGAAGATGCCGTAGTTGCTGTCATACTTGAAGAGGTGGGCATTGGTGTTGACATTGCTCAGATCATTCACCGCCACCAGATCAAATTTGCCCCGATATTTTTCAAAGAGCGCCTTGGTCACCTGCCGACCAATACGGCCGAACCCATTAATTGCAATTCTTGTTGTCATATTTTCTCCTTAACGATAAAACTTGGCTCATATCGGTATGCGGCTGAAATTGCGCTTTTTCTCTCTGGAAAATGATGCAATTTCAGTTTGCCTCCCATATGAGCATAAAACTTTTTTCTGGAGTCCGCTGTTCTTTGTCAATGGCCATTGGTCATTTGGTTGACCAAGCTAAACATGGGAATCCAGTTTTGATCTGCCTGCAAAGTGGGTCAGGATTATCATCCCTTAGCGCCAAACGGTTTGGCTTTTACACTCAACAAGGCAGCGCTAGATTTTTAGCAGATCCATTTTACCACAATGTGACACAAGCATAATACTTGGCAAGCCGATGAATGGTAAAATGTCTGGGTGGCGGCTGGCGGGTGCTAGAGGTAACCACCCTTATGCTTACCGCGGGTGTCGCCGGTCAGTTCGGCATACAACTCAATGAGGCGGCCGGCGAGCTTTTGGGGATCATGGTGCCAGGGCCGCCTTTCATCCACCAGGTCGCCGGTATAGAGGGTGTAGTGGCGCGTTTCGTCCGCCGGGGGTAAGGTGACCCAATCGCCAATGGTATAGGGCGGCTTGCGCGGATCATAGTTAGTGTTGGCCAGCACCGCCGGAAAAGCGCCCGGCGCATGTTGTTGTAGTTGCTGCATATGGTCCGCAACGGTGTAATGGTCGGTCTCGCCTGGCTGGGTGGCGACATTACACAGATAGATGCGCGGCACAGCTCTGGCACAGATTGCATCACGAATGGCGGGCACCAACAAATTGGGAATGACACTGGTGAAGAAGCTGCCGGGGCCGGCCACAATTAGATCAGCCTGCAGAATCGAGCGGATCACCTCTGGGTAGGCGCGCGGCTGATCAGGACGCATAAAGACGCGCAAGACGCGACGGCCAGGCTGGGGAATGTTGCTTTCTCCCTCAACAATCATCCACGTCTCACTGCCATCGTCAGCCAGTTGGGCCACTTCGGCACAGAGGGTGACGTGCTCCAGTGTACTGGGTAAGACACGCCCACGCACAGCCAGGACGCGGCTACATTCGGCCAGTCCTTTCTCAAAGCTGCCGGTCACGGCGGCCATTGTTGCAATAAAGAGGTTTCCAAAGCTGTGGCCGGCCAATTCGCTGTTGCCGCCGCTCAGATCCTGTTGAGCAAAACGATATTGAAAAAGGCGCGTCATTAGTTCTTCCGCTTCACTGAGGGCTGCAATGTTGTTGCGAAAGTCGCCGGGGGGCAAGACGCCCATTTGCTGGCGCAGACGCCCGCTGCTGCCGCCATCATCGGCCACCGTCACAATCGCGGTAATATTATCGGTATACCTGCGCAAGCCGCGCAACAGTTGCGGCATCCCTGTTCCCCCGCCGATGGCAACGATACGCGGCCCAAGCTGTTCACTCATATGTTCGCTCCCGCCCCTCAAGTGCTTTTACATCTGCCAGACTCTGCGCTAAAATCATGCTGGTGTCTTGTTAGTATAGCGCCTGCCGGTGCATCCTAAAAATTACGCGCATATGGGCGGCGAGGTGAAATCGTTGCAAGCGCCAGCGAAAAAAATGAACGATTTTACCCGCAGACCCATATGAGCCTAAAAATTATGTGGCTAAACTCTTTCCAATTGGTGCGGTACCTATTCCTTGCTTGGCTCTGTCTACTCTTGACCGGGTGCGATCTGAGCGCGCTAACTTCCCTCGGCGCGCAATCGCCGACAACCGCGGCGTTGCCGCTGGGCGATGCCCTGCCCGCGTCCTGGCAAGCCATTCGCGATGTACAGGCGGTCAACATTGATGACGATCCCGCCAATGAATATTTGCTCCTCTTTGCCTATGACACCGTGAGCGCCGCCGGCGGCACCTTGCCGGGCCCCATTGGCGCGCTTATATACGACGCCCAGGTGGGGGACGAAAGTGAGAGCAACGCCACCCCGGCGGATCCCAATGTGGGCCCGCCGATTAACGCCATGGTGCCCTATGCCATTCTGCCCAGCTACCGGCGCGGTGCCGGCCAAGGCTTTATCGCCGCGCCGGACCAGCGTGATGCTGTCACCGTCTATCCGCTCACCTATCATGCGCAAAGCGCCGATGGTGAAGCGACCGGTGAAGCGGCTGTCACGCCCGGGGTGGACACCTTGCTCTTTATGGGTGGCACTACCTATCTGACCTTTGTCTGGTGGAAGAGTCTTCAGGAGGGCTATGGGGTGACGCAACTCTATGCGCCTGGCGGTTTTGAGGCAAGCCCTGCCGCGCCCTTTGACTGGAGCGCCTGGCAAAATTCCCCCACGCCCATCGACCAAATCATTGGCGTGCACCCGCTCCATGACCGCTCACTGCTCTGTCGGCGCTTTCGTTATAATCTCGACACCGAACTGTTGCCCCAAGACCCGCGCGCCATCTATTTTCAGCAAAGCGATCTGGGCTTGCAATTTTGCTATGGCATTCCTGAGCAGCCCTTCTATGCCGAGGCAGTGGTCTTGGCCTACTTGCTCAATGGTGGCGAGCAGTTGCTGGCGCCTGCGCTCCGTGCAGATGCCACTGGTGATGCCGCCAGTCGCGCTCAATTTGATCAAATTCTGCAACGTGATCAGATTGAGCGGGTTCAGGATTTGGTCAGCTATGCCACCTTTGCGACCGAGGGGCAACGTGCGCCGCTAAATGCACCATCCACTAGTGAACAGAACAGAGCGCCAGGTGTAAACAGCGCCGAAACCCTGGTCTGCGCCGAAGTGATTCCGATCCAGCCGGAGGGAACGCAACTCTTGCGGCGCTGGCTGCTCTTTGGGTTGGCTTATCAGTCGCCTCAATTCAAACCGGCAACTCCTGATCGGTTGTTTATTAAAAGTGTAAAAGAAATTGCTGCGCCAGTTGACGGCGTAGCGGTAAAGTGTAATCAAGTGCTGGGGGGATGAGAGGGACATATCCCCTTGCACAGCTTAGATCAGCAATTCTTAATCTGGAGTCGTGTAGGGAGCATCCTCAGATGCGGCTCTGCAACGACGAAACCGCATCTGAGGATGCTCCCTACACAGGAAGAAAATTTCGGGTAGAGAATTGTTGATTACATACCCAAAGTTAAGGTGATCAGATAACAGCGATGATACGGCGACGATTTGCGGCGATAACAGAAGAGGAAGTTGCGGCCTATCTGGAAGGCGGCCAACAGGACCATGTGGCCTTTTTGCCGGGCAATGCCAAACACGAGGCCATTGCCGAAACCCTGGCCGCCCTGGCCAATGCCAACGGCGGCATTGCGTTCCTGGGCGTCAGCGCCAAAGGGCAGCCCCAGAAGAATGCGGACCTGGGCCTCTTGCGGGAAGCGGTGGTCGAAGCCGGCCTATTGACCGATCCGCCGCTGATCTTGCCGACGCCGCAACGGGCGCTGAGCCCCAAAGGCGAGGTGGTGGTAATTCAGGTGCCGCCTGGCTTGCCTCACCTCTATAATTTGCACGGCCGCTATCTGACGCGCACCGCCAGCCAAAATCGCCCCTTGACCACACCGGAGTTGCGCCGCCTGTTGTTGGAGCGGGGTGACGCCGGCTTTGAAAGCTTGCCGGTGGCTGAGGCCACGCTGGCCGATCTGGATCAGGCATTGATCGAGCGCTATCTAAATCGCATTGCCGTTGCACCGGATGAGGAGTTGGTGGAAATTTTAGCCGCGCGCGGCTGTGTGACGCTCCCCCATTCATTAAAGCCTCCGGGGACCACGCCAGCGCATACGACCGCTACACCAACTGTCGCCGGCGTCCTGCTCTTTGGCCGCAATCCGCAACGCTTTATGCGCAACGCCGAGATCATCTGTGTCCGCTATGCCGGCCTCTCTATGAGCGATGAATTTGTGCGCCAGGACATCGGCGGCCCCCTGGCCGAACAACTGCGTCAGGCCGAGGCCTTTGTGGTGAGCAATATGCGCCGGGGCATGCGCATCAATGGGATGCAGCGGGAGGAGACGACCGAATATCCGCTGGCGGTGGTGCGCGAAGCGATCGTCAATGCCACTGCCCATCGCGATTACAGCATCCGCGGCGAGGGGGTGCGCGTGCTCATCTTTAACGACCGTATGGAGGTCTATAGCCCGGGGCGGCTGCCCGGCCATGTGACGCTGGAAAATCTAAAGGATGAGCGCTACAGCCGCAACGAAGCGATTGTCGCCGTGTTAAGTGATCTGGGCTATATTGAGCGGCTGGGTTATGGCATCGACCGCATGATCGCGACCATGGAGGAGGCTGGCTTGGCGCCGCCCCTCTTTGAAGAGACTACCGCGGGTTTTCGGGTGACACTTTATTCGGCCAATGAGGCACTGGTCAGTAGCAGCCCGGAAAGCCAGCCGTGGCAACATGATTTTCTCAACGAGCGCCAGGAACGGGCCATGGCCCATGTGCAGCTGCAGGGTCGGATTACCAACAGCGACTATCAGACGCTTTCGCCCGATGTCAGCGCCGAAACCATTCGCCGTGATCTCGCCGATTTGGTGGAGAAAAATCTGCTTATTCGCATCGGCAGCAAACGGGCGACCTATTATATTTTAAAGTAACGTAGGGGCGTCCGCTTGCCGGCGCCCAGGGCAACGTAACGCAGGAGGTTCTATGCGCGGAGTTTCAATTGTGGGTATTGGTCAGTCACCGGTGGGTGAACTCTGGAGCCGTTCGGCGCGTCAGATTGCCGCCGACGCGGTCAAGGCCGCTCTGGCCGATGCCAATTTGGAGCGCGCGGATGCGCTCTATGTTGGCAACATGTTGAGCGGCAGTCTACTGGACCAAGAGCATCTGGCCACGCTGGTCGCCGACTACTGCGGCCTCTATGGGATTGAAGCGGCCAAGGTCGAAGCGGCTTGTGCCAGTGGCGCGGCGGCCCTACGTGTTGGTATGATGGCGGTGGCCAGCGGTTTTCACGATGTGGTGATTGTGGCCGGCGTGGAAAAAATGACCGACACCGTGGGCAAGGACACCACTGCCGGCCTGGCCACCGCGGCCGATGCTGAATATGAGGCGCTGCATGGCGTGAGCTTTGTGGGGCTCAATGCGCTGTTGATGCAGCGCTACATGTATGAATATGACCTGCCGTTGGATGCCTTTGCCGGCTTTAGCATTAATGCCCATCGCAATGGCGCCAACAACCCCAATGCCATGTTCCAGGAACCGATTGACCTCAATGACTATGTAAAAGCGCCGGTCATTGCCTCGCCCATCAACATCATGGATAGCAGCCCTGTCTGTGATGGCGCGGCGGCGGTCATTTTGGCGCCGACTGCACGGGTTTCTGAGTTTACGCGTGGTCATCACCGTGGTGCGGTGCGAATTTTGGCCAGCGCCAGCGCCACCGACACCCTGGCCGTCCATGATCGCCGCGATCCCCTATGGCTGGAGGCGGCCTACCGCAGCAGCCAAAAAGCCTACCAGTTAGCTGGCGTCACGACGGCGGATATTGACCTTTTTGAGGTGCACGACGCCTTTACGATCATGAGCGCGCTCAGTCTGGAAGCGACCGGCTTTGCCCAACGGGGCGAAGGGTGGCGTATGGGTCACCCAGACTTGATCGGTATTCAGGGTGAGTTGCCCATCAGCACCATGGGCGGTCTCAAGAGCCGAGGCCATCCGGTCGGCGCCACGGGAGTCTATCAAATTGTCGAATTAGTGCAACAACTCACAGGGATCGCCGGTGCCAATCAGGTGGCCAACGCCCGGATTGGCATGGCCCAAAATATTGGCGGCAGTGGGGCGACGATCTTGACTCATATTTTGGCCAATTGACTGGAAAATCAAAGGTGCGCCGACAAGCTGCCGGCGCACCTTTTGTCGCTTGTCTAGCTTACTGGACTCTGGCGAATTTTGCGGTCACAGGTGAAAAATTACTAATCACCAGTGTAATCAATGAAAAACGCCAGACTCCAGTAGCTTAGAAGTCGTAGTAAATCACGTTGCCTTGGCTACGGTGGTTGGTGAAGCGTCGCATGGACCAACCCCACACAATCAACGAAAGGCCGGCAAAGAGCAAGGCTGTAGCCACCAGATAGGCGAGCAGTTCAGGCCAGATCAAAATGGCCAGCGCCAACAGGGTCAAAAACAGCCCTGGCGCCATCAATAACCAGGCCATGCCGGATGAAGATTGGCTTGGGCGCGATTGGTAGCGCGTAAAAAACGGTGAACCGGTAAACATAATCAACTCCTCAAAATAGCCTTCGTCATTGCTTTAAAATCACTGTGGGTTTAGGTAAGCGGCACTTGCCAAGTGCCGCTTACCTTGCTGTGATAGTCTCAAGCCGATGCTTTAATCACGCCGTCGGCCAAGCAAGATAAAGGCGTAATACATCAATGTCATTACCGCCTGGATCGCGGCGGCGATATAGGTCAACGCTGCTGCATCCAACACCCGGTTGACCCCCTGGATCTCCTGTGTTCCCACAATTCCCTGCGCCACCAAGATTTGCTTGGCTCGGCGGCTGGCATCAATCTCCACCGGCAGGGTTACGAGCGCAAAGACCGCTGTTAGCGCAAAGAGAATCAAGCCAATCCAGGCCAGCGTCGTGTTAAGATAAAGGCCAGCAAAAAAGAGCAGCGGCCCCACCCAGCCACCGATCTGCACACCGGGCACCAGCGCTGACCGCAATTGCAGCGGCGCATAGTGCTTTTGGTCTTGAATGGCGTGGCCGGCCTCATGTGCCGCTACGCCCACAGCAGCCACACTGGGTGTGTTGTAGACCGTCGAACTCAGGCGCAACACCTTGCTGCGTGGGTCATAGTGATCGGACAAAAAGCCATCGACCCGTTCCACTGTGACGTGGGAAAGGCCATTCATGTCTAAAATACGTCGTGCCGCTTGGGCGCCGGTCATTCTTGTCTGCACGCGCGAATATTTATCAAAAGCCGACTTTACACGCGCCTGGGCATAGAGTCCCAGCAACATGCCGGGCAGCGCAAATAACAGATAAAGTGGATTAAAGAAAAACATAGTTTGCTCTCCAGCCATTTATAAAAACACCGCTTCATTGCAGTGTAGTAGTAGGACAGCGGGACAGTAAGACAGTGTGTCAGTAGAACGGTAGATCAGTTCCAGCGTGCCAGGCGTCCACTGTCTTGCTGTTTCGCTGCTATTTACTGTACGTATCTACTTTAGCATAAGTCGCGCCAAAAAGATATTAGAAAACGGTTAGCTTTCTGTTAGTCTTTCGGCGCGCGAAAGCCCAGAGTGGTTGGAGTTCTTCGCTACGCAAGAGCAGGGCAGTGCCGCCATAAGCAACAACGGCAAGGAGGATGCTCCCCAGCGTACTTTGCCACAGCGGCAGGGTTGTAAGGATGTTATTGGTCTGCAAAGCGGAGAGCCAAAGCCAGAGCGCGACTGCCATGATCAGCGCCGCCAACGCTTGCCGGCCCAGCGCCCCCCCTAATTTGCGCCCATCCAGCCCTCCCAGCATTGGCCGCAAGAGCCAGAGCAAGACGCCCATCTCCATGGTTGTGGCCGTGCTGTTGGCCAGCGCCAGCCCGCCATGCCCAAGCGGTGTCACCCACCACAAGCTTAAACAAATGTTAATGATCATGGCACCCACACCGACCACCACCGGTGTCCAAGTATCGTGCATGGCGTAGAAGGTGCGCACCGCAATTTCGACCACCGAATGGGCCACCAATCCAATCGCATAGAACTGAAGCGCAAAGGCGACCAGTTGGGTGCTCTCCGCAGTAAATTCACGCCGCTGAAAGAGCAGGGTAATCAGCGGGATGCGCAACAGGTAGAGCCCTACCGCGGCGGGGATGGTCAGAAAGAGGATCGTGCGCAAAATCTGGCCAAAGCTTTGGCGCATGGCCGTCACCTGGCCAACGGCGACCTGGGCGGCAAAGGTGGGAAAGATGGCCGTGGCAATCGACTGGGCAAAGATCCCCTGGGGCAATAGCATGAGGAGCCAGGCGTAGTTGAGCGCGCTGAGGCTGCCAGTGTTCAAGCCACTGGCCAGAATCGTGTTGACCAGAAAGTGCATCTGGACAAAAAAGAGCCCCAGCACCCGCGGCCCCATCAAGCGCATAACCTCCCGCACACCTGGGTCGCGCAGGCTGAGGGCCGGACGGTAGCGTGCGCCGCTCTGCCACAGACCAGGCAACTGGATCAGCAGATGCGCCACCGCGCCCACCACGACACCGGCCACCAGGCCATCAATGGGCCGCGGCAGGCGTGGCGCTAGCCACCAGGCCCCGCCGATGATCGACAGGTTATAGAAGAGAGGGGCTGCCGCGGGCAACAAAAAATGTTGGGTGGCATTGAGCGCGCCCATAATCAGGCCGCTGGCGCCAAAGACAATGGTGCTCAATAACATCCAGCGCATAAGGGTGGCAGTCAGCAATTGCTGTTCGGGCGTAAAGCCGCGGGCAATCACCCACTGCACCAGTGGCGTCGCCAAGGCGACAGCGACCAGCGCAATACCCATTAAGAGCAGCGTCACCAGGGTGAGGACGCGGCTAAAGAGCAGCCAGGCGGCCTCCTCTTCAGCGCGCGCCCAATAGCCGGCAAAGGTGGGGATAAAGGCGCTGCCCAACGCACCGCCGGCCACGAGTTGAAAGAGTAGATCCGGCACGCGAAAGGCAGCCAGATAGGCATCCAACTCCAGGCTAGTGCCAAAGGTTGCGCCGATCACCATCTCGCGCACCAGCCCGGTGACCCGGCTCAAAATAAAAAAGAGCATGACCACCAGCGCCGCGCCGGCCAAGCGGCGGCCACTTAGGGTCGTGACTCGCGCGGTGGGACTCGGCGCCGCTGTTACTGTTTCTGTCGGCTCGCTCAGGCTTGGGGTAGCCTGTTCTTGTGGTTGGATCACACGGCGCTACCCTTCAGGGATGATGGCAATACAGTCGGCTGCGACCAGACTCTGGCCGATTTTGGAATGGACGGTGGTGCGCGCCGGGTAGGGCTCAGTTACATACTTTTGGTAGACGCTGTTCATAGCGGCAAAGTCGGCAAAGTCAGCCAGGTAGACGGTAACTTTGACCGCGTTGGCCCAGGATGTGCCCGCCGCCTCCAGGAGTGCACCGATATTTTGAAAGACCTGCTCGGCCTGTTCCGTCACCGAACCGGTAACATATTGATTGGTGGTGGGATCAGTGGGACCTTGGGCCGATACATAGACCGTGGGACCGGATGCAACCACCGCGGGTGAATAGGGCCCGCGGGGCAGGGGAGCCTTTTCCGTGCGAATTGCTTTGCGCATAGGTTTCTCCTTGTTCTTTTTAGGATAATTCGTTTAAGACAGACATGTGAAAACAAAAACTAAAAACGAAGAACTGTTACCGTGTAATCAACGTTGCGGGCAAGTGCTCGATGCGGTTGAGATAGCGCAGCAGCAGAAAGCCGCGCGGGGTGAAATCAATGCGGGTAATGGCGGTATTGTAATGGGTGTAATAGAGTTGGCTGGCAAAGTCGTGACCCAAGAGCGCTTTGATCAGGGCATCGAGAAAGGTGCCGTGGGAGACGAAGGCGATGCGTGCTTCGCTCCGTTCCGGCGCCCATGTGCGTAAGGTGTCGGCGACACGTTGGGCGCGTGCGTAACACTCCTCCATCTCTTCGTAGCCTCCCCGCCACCAACCCCGTGTGGCCAGCGTCTCCGGCAGGCGATAGCGCGGAAATTGCTCGGCCATCTGTTGACGAGTGAGACCATAGGCCATGACGACGGAATCCGTCTTTGGGTCACCACTGAAGATGCCGCCATGTTCATGGATGTCAATCCACACTTCTGGTTGCAGCCCCATTGCCTGGCTGATGGGCCACGCCGTCTGTAAGGTGCGCAGCATTGGGCTGCAATAGAGTTGCGTGAAGCTATACCCTTCGTCAACATGGGGCTTTGGATCTTGTGTCCCGTCGCTGGCTTGCGTAGCCGCCAAATAGTCTGCCAGCAGTTGTGCCTGGCGTAAGCCGATTTCTGTTAGCGGCGGTTCGGCCTCACGACTCGCCGTATATTCCTCAAGATTGACCGGATTTTCAGCCAGCGCATTGTTGGTGGACTGCGCATGGCGAATGAGAAAAAGCTTCATGACTCTCCCAAATCTATTTAAAGTAAGCAATAGTTCAACCTTATCACAAAGGCCCATTATACTGTGGGCGCGATAAATGGGAAAGTACGGGGACTGAGCGATGCGCAATCTAAACCGCGCAGATTGGCTGTCGGCTAGATAGCAATTTTCATTGTCAATACTTTCATCCAAAAAAGAAATATATTTATCAGCAAATCGAAACCTTACCACCAGAAGGTTTAACTGACTTGGCACAGTATATTGAGTTTCTACGCTTTAAGAATGCACACGCCTCCCGCACAGTAACCATACAAAGCCCACTGCGCATTATAAAACTCCGTGGATTGCTCAAAGGATATGATTTTTCGCCTGATTTGCTTGTTGAGACTCGCCATGAGATGGGGCGTAAATTTCAGTCAGATCTACCATGAAGCAATACGTGACCGACATGCAATGTTTGCTCTGGTATATGGCTGAGGATCGACGGTTGCCAAGGGCAGTTTGCCCTATCTTTCATGCAACCGATGAGGGGCATGCACAGATTCTCGTACCTAGCATTGTATTGGTTGAGGCGATTTTCTTACTTTAACGTCAGCGTGTTGCCGAGGTGGTGATTCATCAACTCATGGAGTTATCAGAAGAAGCCGATAGCAATTTCTGTGTAGTGCCTTTAAATATGGCTGTGATACAGGCGTTACGTGATTTTGGCCCTGCTGCTATTCCTGAACTTTCCGACCGTATCATTGCAGCAACGGCCCGCGCCTTACAGTTGCCGCTTTTAACTACAGATGAGGCCATAGAAGCGAGCGGCCTTGTTACAGTCATTAACTAACAATTAACTCAAAATCCCTTGTGAGACGCTATACACCTTCTTATGGAGGACGTAACCAACGCTAATTCATAATCGGCGAGCGCGGACATACGTGCATTGTTCATTTTTAAGCGCGGCTACAAATATAGCTACTCATGCACGGGCTGTCAACTCTGCATAGGTGGGAATACGATGACCGCGGCGCGCCGCAGTAGGGACCGCTCATAAGCAGCCAATAACTCAGTCTGTTCCGTCTTCTCTGCCGTTGTTAGAACACATTCATCAGCCAGATCATTCAATGTGGCAAGACGCTCTTGTTGGGCTTTTGAGAAGGAGGGAACAGTCGCTTGCCGCAAAGCGTCATCGCTCAGCCAAATCATCTCGGCCAGTTCATTCGCTAGTGCTTCAGGTAAATCAGGCGAAGGCGGCAAAGCAATCGTCACAGCGGATGCCACTGCATCCCCCATGCTCCGGTGAGCCGCGGCGGCTGCGCCTTGCAAACGGCGATACAGAGGCTCTGAGACTTGTATGGAAAACAGTGATTCTATCATTTTCCCTCCTGACTTACTTCAACAATTTCTGCTGATACGAGTCACTAAAATTATACGCAAAATCTCAAATCTAACCACTATCTCACCGCGCCCACACCATCACTGGATACTCGCGGTAAAAGCCGAGTGTCTCCAACAGGGATTGCCCCGCGCTGCCCAGAATGCCCTCATCATTCCAGCGCTCTACCGTGATGCGCCGCTCAAAGGTGGCCACATGATTGAGCCAACAGTGCACCGCCGATTGGGCCAGCAGATCATCCACCCCTTGCGCCGTAGTTATACTTGTACCATTGCCCTCGATCAGCAATACTGGCCAGCCCCGTTGCATCACTAGCCACGTCGAAGGAATTCGGCTAAAGGTGAGGGGTTGACCGTCAAAACGGCGCGGACCCTCATCCAGCGCAGCGCCGTAGAGGTTGGCGGGATCACAGGCGTTGAGCAGAATGAGGGGGTCGTCCGGGGAGTGCGTTGCACGGGGCAAGAGATCCAGGAATTGATCAAAATGATTTGCCCCGTGCAACGCACTCCCTAACGCGCGCAGTCGCTCCACTACTTCAGGCAGGGCAAATTGCACACCAGGCAGCCCCTGGACAAAATAACCGCGGCGCACTTCACCCCGCACTTCCAGCCGCTGCAACTCCTGGTAGAGCAGCGACCACTGCCAAGCTCCCATCTCATTGGCCAGCGTCTCGTGAGTCACCACGCCCCAACGGGTCAGCAGTTGGCGCACCTGTTGGGCCACCTGTTCGGCGGGGGTGGGTGGCTTGCCCAGCACGCCAAAGCGGTGGACCAATGTCCAACGTCCCTCTTGGGGTACGGTGCTGACCGGCTCCGGTTGGCGCTCCAACCGTTGGCGCACCCGCCGGCGTGCGGCTTGCATGTCGCTGCGGTTGGGTCGGCGGCCAATGATGGTTCGACCGAACTCACCGGCCGTTCGCTCCTCGCGATTGCCTAACCGTTCAGCCAACTGGGCTTCCAGCGCACTGTAGGGCCGTTGCGTTGTCTGGGCTGGGCGCGGCGCGGCGTCGCCGTGGATAATGCGATGGAGCGCGACAAGGCTATCATTGGTCACCAGGCCGACCATGACCAGTTCGAGCAGGGCGGCGTCGGTCGCGGCTTCATCGAGATCCAGCGCAGTGCGAAGGTCAGTGGCAAAGACCGCGCCCTCGCTTTTGAGAAAGGCAAAAACATTCTGCGCTCCTTCACTCAGGTCACTTAGGTCGGTCGGCTGTTCTTCCAGGTAGACGCTCCCCTCGCCGCGGAAGAGCAAACGAATGCGCCCCCGCCGTGGGTCTACCCCGCCCGACCCGACCCAGATTAAATTGCCGCTCTGGCAGAGGGCCGCTAATGCTTCAGGCTGATAGTGGGCCAGGCGCAACGGTAACACATCCCGTTCCCACAGCCGGCCAATGATCGGCAGGGCGCGCAACTGTTGGAGCACCTGTTGCAGCGCGCCCGCACCCTCCAATCGTGAGGTGGGGTGGAGATGTTGCCAGTGGGTGAGGAAGTCGGCGTAGACCAGCAGCGGCACGGGCTGCACTTCTTTGCGCAGAATGGTGAGGGTGCGCCGGTGCATTTGCTCCAGCGTGTGGCGGTCGATGTATTCGGCGGCGCCCGATTGTGGGTTAGCTGACTCTCCCTCTGGGTTCGGCGTGAATTGCCCATGCGCCAGTTGCCGCTCAGCCACTAGGCGCGCCAACTCCTGTTCGAGCCAGTCCGCAGGGAAAGCATAGCGCGCCAGAATCAGCGCATGGGTCACCGCCCCTGCTTGGCGCAGATAACGTTCCAGGATGGCGCGACGGGCTTCATCTGGATGCAGATTTACGCGGATGAATGCGGATTGATCAGCTTCCTCAGGATCGGCCGCTTGTTCCAAAATCCGCGCAAATCCGCGTAAATTTGCGTCCAAAGCAAAAGCCTCCACATACTCCTGGACATACTCTGCCGCGACCCAGCGTTCTTGTGGCTGGTTGGCGGTGGGAATGGCCAGTTGCACGATCCGCTGCGCACCGGCTAGTTGGCCAATCCATGGGGCCGGATCGACCGTGGTGCGTTGGGCGATTTCACTGGTGCTCAGATCACCCAGGTTGAGCAGCAGTGCGGCCAATTCTTCGACTGTACGCGCTTGGGCGGTGGCCGCGGTATGCTGCAGGCGACTGCTCACCGCAGCCACGGCTTCAGGCTTGAGCAACTCGGCTAGGTTGACATCCTGGAGCAGATCCTGGAGCAGATCGCGGTTGAGCACCAACGTCTGCAGTTGGCGCTCGGCCTTGGGTGTGTCCCACTCATACATGTAGAAGGCCACAAAGTCCCACATGAGGCTCTGGGCCACCGGCGAGGGCGCAAAGCTCTCCACCACCTGGATCTGAATCGCCCCCTGCTGGATACCGCTCAATACCTGTTCCAGATGGGGCAGATCCATTACCTCTTCCAAACAGTCGCGATAGGTCTCGGCCACAATGGGAAAATCGGGCAGGTTGCGCACGATCTGGAGCAGATCCTTAGCGCGCAGCCGTTGCAGCCAGAAGGGAGTGCGTTTGTCCTTACCGGCGCTAGGCAACATGAGGGCGCGGGCTGCATTCTGGCGAAATTGTGCGCCAAAAACAGCCGAGTTGGGCAGTTCCTGCAAGATCCGTTCGCGCGCTTCGGTCGGCGTCATGGCAGTGACAAGATCGATAGGAAAGTCACTGTCGGCATCGGGAAAGCGGAAGAGAATGCCGTCGTCGTTGCTCTCCAGTTCCACTTCGACACCGGCTCGCTCACGCAAGGCACTGGCCAAGGCCAACCCCCACAAGCCATTGACCTTACCGCCAAAAGGAGATTGAATGACCATGCGCGGGTCGCCGACCGCATCTTCAAAGAGTTCTACAATCACGGCGCGATCCGACGAAATGGCCCCAACATGGTCCAACTGACCGGCCACATAATCGATGACCGACCAGGCCGAGTTGGCGTCCAGGGCATAGTCGGTGCGCAACCACTCCAGCAGCGCTTGCACTTCGTCGCAATCCCGTTCCGCCAAAATGGCGCGGTAGCTAGAGAGATCCAGTGCCTGGCGCACCGCGGCAAGTCGTTCTGTAACAGCCCGCCGGAATGCGCCCACCCGTTCACCCAACGCATAGGGTCGCCAGGGAAAATCACCGCGCCAGAAGGGCATGCGCGGTGTCGCGCCAGGGGCCTCGGCCACCATGACTTTGTCATCGGTCAAATCGATGACGCGCCAAACTTGGGAACCCAGAATGAGGGTGTCACCGACCCGCGTCTCATAGACAAACTCTTCATCCAATTCACCGAGTTTGGTCTTGCCATCGCTCAGATATGCGCCAAAGGCGCCCCGGTCGGTAATGGTGCCGCCATTGGTCAGCGCCAGCAGCCGCGCCCCTGGCAAGGCCGCCACCTGGTTGTTGACCCGATCCCAGACCAGGCGGGCGCGCAGTTCACGGTGGGCCACGCTGGGGTAACGGCCAGCCAACATCTCCAGCACCGCCTGCATCGTGCGCCAGGTCAGGTCGCGATAGGGATAGGCGCAGCGCACCAGGTCATAGAGGGTCTCAACGTTCCAATGCTCGACCGAGACCATGGCCACAATTTGCTGGGCCAGGATATCCAGCGCGTTGCGCGGCGTGTGCAGCGGCTCCACCTCGCCGCGCAACATGCCACCGGCCACCGCGGCGGCCTCCATGACATCTTCGCGATGGGTGGGGTAGATCCGTCCCTTGCTCGTCTGCCCCACCAGGTGGCCGGCGCGGCCCACCCGTTGTAACCCTTGGGCCACCGCTTTGGGCGCTTGCAGTTGCACCACCAGATCGACCGCGCCAATGTCGATCCCTAGTTCCAATGACGAGGTGCCGATGAGCGCAGGCAGGCGACCCGCTTTCAGGTCGGTCTCCAGCGCCAAGCGCACCTCTTTGGACATGCTGCCGTGATGGGCGCGGATCGGGGCGCGATTGGCATTAGCCACCTGGCCGCGGCTGGCGCCAAACATGCCCAATCCCTTAGCCACGCCATCCTCGATCAGTCCTGTGCCTGCGCCTTGCTCCTTGGCGATCTCTTCGTTGAGCCAATCGGCAGCGCGCTCGGCCAGGCGCCGATTGTTGACAAAGATCAGGGTGCTCTGATGCTGGCGGATCTGGTCCAACACTTTGGGAACAATGGAGGGCCAGATCGAGTCACCAGGCAGATTGCGGAAATCTTCGACCACTGTTTCAACCAGCAGATCAAGGGGTTTACGATAGCCGGCATCGACAATGGTGACGGGGCGTTCTACTAACACTCGCGCTTCACCTACACCTTGCCACGCGCCGCCCCCCAGATAACGGGCCACTTCCTCCAATGGGCGAATGGTGGCCGAAAGACCAATGCGCTGGATCGGCTGCTCAGCAATCGCCTGCAAACGTTCCAGGCTGAGCGCCAGATGCACGCCCCGTTTGGAGCTAACCAACGTGTGGATCTCATCGACAATGACCGTGCGCACGGTGCGAAAGAGTTCGCGCGCCTTGGGGCTGGTGAGCAGGATGTAGAGTGACTCGGGCGTGGTGATGAGGATATGGGGCGGCTTGCGCAACATGGCCTGCCGTTCCCGCGAGGGTGTATCGCCGGAGCGCACAGCTACACTAATTTCAGGGAGTTCTTGGCCCATCGCGAGCGCCGTCTTGCGAATGCCGGCCAGCGGCACACGCAGATTGCGTTCAATGTCATTGTTGAGCGCTTTGAGGGGAGAAATATAGAGTAGGTACGTTGCGTGTTGCGTGTTGCGTGTTGCGTTCCTTAGTTGGTGGAACAGCTGATCGATGCCCCAAAGGAAGGCGGTCAGCGTTTTGCCAGAGCCGGTGGGCGCCAAAATCAGGGTGTTATCGCCACGCTGGATCGCCGGCCAGCCATGCAGTTGCGGTGGCGTTGGTTGGCCCAACGTGCGTTCAAACCAGGCGCGGGTTGGTGGCAGAAAAAGGGTAAGCGGGTTGCTAGGAATCTGATCAGTCATGCTCGCATCTCCGATCGCACAAATGTTCGTCTCGAATGATTATACCACAACTTGCTACTTTAGAAGATCATTAAAACTTGGTCTGAAGTGAGCCGAATATGATGCAATTATGGATTACTTGTGTTACACTAAATTTAATTAGACATAGACCCAGAGAGACTTTATACTTCTCTGTTGCAGGGAAATTCGTTACTGTTTTGAAGGAGCAAACCTTGGCTACCCGTCCTGATATAGTCCTCTTAGTGCTCGATACGCAGCGGGCCGATCGCCTTTCGTGCTATGGCTGCGGCCAGGAGACCTCCCCCCATCTCGATGCTTTTGCGGCTGACGCCACGCGCTTTAGCCATGCCTATTCTGCGGCGCAGTGGACCGTGCCTTCCCATACCTCCCTCTTTACGGGGCTCTATCCATCGGTGCACAACACGCAGCAGTCCTTTTCCGTCGTTCCCGATTCGTTGCCCCTGCTGGCCGAGCGCTTGGGCGAAGCCGGCTACTATACGTCCGCCTTTTGCAACAATCCGCTGGTCGGGGTGGTCAATAACGGGTTGCGCCGCGGCTTTTATAGCTTTCTGAACTACAGCGGCTGGATGACCAATCGCCCCAACCAGGCCGGCAGACCGCCCACGGTCTTTGGCCAGTATCGCCAATTTTTTAAACGGATGTTGGGTAACGTTCTACATCACATGCAGGATTCCTTTGCCCGCTCCGATGCGCTGCTGGCCTTTGCCTTTACGCCGCTGATGGTGCCCTTCTGGCAGACCGCGCTCAGCTTTAAGGGCAATACGGCCAAGTCGCTCAATGATGCGGCGCGCCTGTTGATCAACCGCAAAGAGACGTTGCCCGACCAGCCGATCTTTTCCTTTATCAACCTCATGGGCACCCATATGCCTTTTCACCCGTCGCGCCAATATGTTGAGCGCTTTGCGCCCGAACTGCTGCATGACAAGTCTGCCCAGCACTATCTCCGCCGCTTTAATGGGGATGTCTTTGGCTGGCTGGCGCCGTTGAGCAGTCCGCTGGCGGCTGAGCGCAAATCCTTGTTGGACGGTATGTACAATGCCGAGGTGGCGACGCAGGATGAGCAGATGGGCCTCTTTTTTGACAAGCTGCGTAAGAGTGGCGCCTTAGACAATACGCTGGTGATGGTGGTGGCGGATCATGGCGAGCATCTGGGCGAGAAACATCTGCTAGGTCATTCGGTTTCGCTCTATAATGTGCTGACCCATGTGCCGCTGATTGTGCGCGACCCCAGTGACAAATTACCCCACGGCCAAGTGATCGATCAGAATGTATCGACCCGCCGTGTCTGCCAGACTGCGCTTACGGCCGCGGGGATTGCCACCGACATTGAAGGCGCCTATGCACTCCACCGGCTGGGGCACAAAGATCCTGATCAGGGGACAGTCTTTGCCGAAGCGCAGACACCACAAAATGTGCTGAATTTGATGAAGAAACACAAGCCTGATCTCGTCCGCGCCCATCGGGTGGACCAGGTGCGCCGGGCGGTCTGGCGTGAGCATCATAAGCTGATCCAGACCGGGCCCGATCAGCTTGAACTCTACGATATGCGAACAGACCCAGCCGAACAGCACAATTTGAGCGCGCAGCAGCCCGAATTGACGCGTGAGTTACGGGAAGTGATCCGCACCTTTGAACGGGAAGCGGAAAAAGTGGCGGTTACCTCCGACCGTGTCGTTGTACAGGACGATCCACAGTTGCGCAGCCGCTTGCGTGCGTTAGGTTATTTAGAGTGAGAGTGATTGGTCATTCGTTCTTTGTTATTGGTCATTTGTCATTGGCAATAACAAATGGCCAATCACCAATGACCAGTGACTATCTACACAAAATTGAATTACGGAGTAAATAAGCAATATGCATCCACCGGTTGATCCGATTATCTTTCAGATAGGGCCCATTGCTCTACGTTGGTATGGGTTGTTGTTGGTAACAGGAATGATTGTGGCGGCGTGGATGGCCAGTCGCTATGTTGCGCGCAAGGGTGAAGATGGCGAAAAGGTGTGGGATATGCTCGTTTGGGTACTGATTCCCGGCCTGATTGGCGCCCGCCTCTACTATGTCTTTATCCAATCGCCGCGTGGTCCCGAAGGGCTAGGACGCTTTCTGGCGAATCCCATTTCCATCTTGCAGATTTGGACGGGCGGCATCCACATCTATGGGGCCTTTATTCTGGGCGGGCTGGCGCTCATTCTCTTTGCCCGCTGGAATAAGCTCAACCTGCCCATCTACCTTGACGGCTTAGGAATTGGCATTCCCTTGGGGCAGGCGATTGGACGTTGGGCCAATTTCATCAACCAGGAGTTGTATGGACCGCCGACGACCTTGCCTTGGGGCTTGCGCATCGACCCGGCCCATCGTATTCCACCCTATAATGATCTGACGCGCTTCCCAGAGAGCGTCCGCTTTCACCCGCTTTTTCTCTACGAGTCAGTCTGGAACTTTATTGGATTTGGCCTGATCTTCTGGATTTCACGCCGTTTTGAGAAACAATTACGGCCTGGTGATCTCTTCCTCTGCTACCTGATCTGGTATCCATTGGGGCGCTTTTGTATCGAGTTTGTCCGCACCGATTCCTGGTTCTTTGCCGGCACACCCTTCAATCTGGTGCATTTGCTTTCCGCCATTGTGATCCTGATGGCAGCGGTTGCGCTCTTCCTGCGCCATCGCAACTATCAGCCAGAGGAGATTCACGAGCCAACTGCGGCTTAGACTAGCGGCAAAGATGACCGGCACCTGCCAAGTGCCGGTCATCTTATGTTACGCACGGTTACGATAGAGTGCTGGATCAACTACGTCCGCCATCTTTGATACATCCAGCCCGCCACCTAGAAATTGATTGATCTGCGCTGCCTGCGTCGCCGGATCACGCAGCAAGTCGCTGTAGTGGACATAGAGGACAGCAAAGTTGGCTTGCTGGGCCAGCCATTGGCGCGTCTCCTGCAAGTGCTGGGCAAAGAGCTTGGTCATTTCTGCATCATCCACGGTTGTGTCATTCTTCTCTGCGCCGGACAGTTGTGCAGCATGGGCGGCGCGGCGCGCCAACATTTTGCGCTGCGACGCCAGCACTTCTGCCATGTGGCGTTCAACAAAGATAACCTTATAGGAATAAGTCGACGGCAGGTGGCGTAAAAGTGCAGAGATAATCTTTATCGCCTTGCCTTGGGTATCGGCCAACCATGCCGTATCGCCCTTGTCCAGTTGCTTGACGCGCTCAAATTCATAGTAGCCCTCTGGATTGTCGGGGTCGGCGATGCGCAAACTATCAGTCAGCGGCGGAATGCCACCGGCTTCTAACATGCGCATCATCATCGAGGTGCCGGAGCGGGGCAACCCAGAGACAATGACAATCGACGCGGGGGACTTGCGTCCGCCAACGAAACGTTGCAACCATGCTTTCATCATAGATCCTATCTGTACAACTGATCAACCGTGCAAAAGCGAGAAGTTCGACTTTGACAAAAGTCGAACTTCTTGTCTATTCTAAAGTCTATGCAAAGACCGGTGGCGCAATCTGCGCAAAGTTTTGCTCTTTGTCTTCGCCCCGCACCAAAATTGCCTGCCAACCCTTGCCGTGTGAATTCTTTTGAATCTGCTTCACATAGGTCGGCACATAGCGCAGGGTCAAACCACAGCGCCGGCGGTTGGACAGATTGGGCAAACTGCCGTGAATCAAGGTCCCGTCATGGAGCGACATCTGGCCGGCCTTGAGCACAATATTGGCTGCGCGCGCTTCATCCGCCGCCGTAACGCTTACCTCCTGATTGATACTGAGCAGATTTCCTTTTTTCTGGGCTTTGCCATGTTCCACAATGCCCTGGATATGTGAGCCGGGGATCACCTGCATACAGCCGTTTTCCACGTCGGCGTCATCGATGGCATACCATGCGGTAATCGCCAACGGCGGCTCCAGCCCCCAAAAGGTGACATCCTGATGCCAGGCGACGAACTTCTCGCGGGCATCTTCGTTGTCGCCATATTTGCAGAAAAAGTGGGTGGCCAGTAACAGAATATTCGGACCAATGATCGCCTCAACCTGGTCAAGTATTTTGGGATGGGTAGCTAATTCCCAGATAAAGGGCTCCTGGTAGTGCCAGTCAATCAGGCCGATCTGCGCCTTTTCACGCCCCACGCGTGCTTCCAGCGCATCAAATTGCTGGCGGTAACGGGTGGCGGTGGCCGTGTCGTCGATGGGGATTCCGGTCAGATAACCATCGCGTTTGTAGGCATCCGCCTGTGCTTGTAAGTTCTCCATGGCTCCTCCTTGGATCAATCGTTACGGGGGCTATTGCATAGGTTCAACGTAGGCAAAACGATGCTAATTTAACGCATAGCATAGCCGACCCCAGGCTGAATGTCAATCACGGTCACGCGTTGGAAAAGGTGACTGTCACTGGGCAGAGTGTTGCTTAGTTTGCCCAAAGTGGTGGTTGCCCAGTGACAGTCACCTCGCTTGCCTTAAACGTGAGATGCTCCCCACGCGTTCGGGTGATTTCTGTTTTCAACAAAATAGGTTCCAGTCTCTGTTCAGATTTTGACATTTGTCAGAGAACAAGCCACAATGCAGGTTATTCCAGTGGATTGGCTGGCAAACTTTATCTTACCCCACAGAGTATACCAAGACCACAGCTCACGCTTTCCTCCATTTTCCCTCTGAATCCTGTGGCAAGCTGAGTTTGCTCATTGATAAGTTTTATCAGCCGACCAGACATTGCACACATACTGATACACAGGAACGACCCATGACTTTAACCAACTTTTCCATTGGCACACTTTATCCCATGTCCATTGTAACTGAAAATGGTACAACCTATGCCCTAGCCAAACTGCAGGCGGACGGCGCCAAACGGCTGGTGGTGGCCGGTGATCAGCGCGGCTTCGTCGGCGTCGAGACAGAGGGCATCCTCCTTTGTGAACAGACACCCAAGAATCTCTTTACCTTGCGCGAGCGATTGCCCTGGTTGCTGCCCCAACCCCTAGGCCAACAGAAGTCCTTTGGCTTTGGCGACCGCATTGGATTGGCCACACCAGGCCATGTTGCCGCCATGCGCGCCGCCGGCGACGGTATTGCCCCCATCTTTGCGCAGCAATCGGTGCGTGAGAATACCCGCATTGGGCGCACTGCACAACAGGTGTTGGATGACGCCACTTGGGGCGTCTTTGAAAGCGGCTGGCGCGACCCGTGGGGAGCGGACGCCGATCATGTCAAGGAGGTAGGTCATCTGCCGGCCTTTATCGTCGCCGGCTATACCTTTTACACGATTGACCCCAGCGATCACGTCGATAATGAGGCGCAAACCGATACTCTTGATTTGCTACGGCAAAAAGCGGATCGGCTGCCGTGGGTTGAGTTGGCCACCGACTATCCCACGCTCCAACAGAGCTATTGCACTGCGCCCTTTGCCCTGGCCGGACAAACACTGACTTTTGATGAAGAGACGCTGCTCCGCGCTCTGGCCAAATATGGCCGAGCCGTGGCCCATACCGTGACCATCACCCGCGCCATTGAACGTCAACTGGGGGGCCAACCCTTTGACCTGGAAATGTCGGTCGATGAAACAGACACCCCCACCTCGGCCCACGAACACTTTTTTATTGCTAATGAACTCATCCGCCGCAATGTCCCCGTCGTCAGCCTAGCGCCCCGCTTTGTCGGCAAATTTCAAAAAGGCGTTGACTACATGGGCGACCTGGATGAATTTGAAGTGGAGTTGGCCAAACATGTGGCGATTATGCGCCACTTTGGCCGCTACAAACTGAGCGTCCACACCGGCTCCGACAAATTTAGCATCTATGGGATTGTCAACCGCCAAGCCGGCGGCCTTGTCCATGTCAAGACCGCCGGCACCAGCTACCTAGAGGCGCTGCGCGTAATGGCCGTCGTCGACCCGGCGCTATTCCGGCAGATTTTGACCTTGGGCCATGAGCGCTTTGCCAAAGACCGCAAGAGCTATTTCCTGGATTGCCGACCGGAGCAGGTTCCCCAGAGCGAACAACTGCGCGATGAGGAACTGCCGGCGCTGCTCGACCAATTTGACGCCCGCCAATTGCTCCACGTGACCTTTGGCTCGGCCTTGGATGAATATGGTGATGCGTTGAAGCACAAGTTAGCAGCGCACGAACAAGCCTATCGTGACGCCTTGGTCGCCCATTTCCGCCGCCATTTGGAGCCTTTTACGGATTAGGTTGTTTGACATTTGCAACCGCACACACCGGACAGGTTTCCAAAACCTGTCCGGTGTACCACTGGCGAATTCCGCAAGATCAACAGAACTTAGTAGGTAACAACGATGTCTACAATCCACCGTTCTCTCTATCGCGCTCAGTGTAAAGCTGAGCAGTCAACCGCCGCAACGGCTCGTTTCACAGCCCAAAGCATGGCTATCCAGTCGCTAGTGACCAACGGACACGTGCTCACCGCCGCGCTCTTCCGCTGGGGCAATCACTTCTTTGCCTATTGGGAAAGCATTGATCAACCGTTGTCGCCGGCAGCTCTCTTTGGTGATATGCGCGATCTGTTGGAAAGTTGGCCCGGGGAGGCTAAACCGCGCACCTTTGTGCCCATGATAGATATCTTTCACTGGCAAGCGCCGGTCGATCTGGCGCATTGGCGGCGGCAAGCGCCGGTGGAGCGCCCCGTGGGCCGCATCACTCGGCTCAAACCGGCAATGGTCAGTAGCTACATCTTTTACCATCACCAGCTACAGGAAGAGAAGCCGGGCAGCAATGACAAGTATGGCCTGATTGCCCTGCACGAAAATCTGCTCTTCTTCTACCAAGAAGCGCCCACCGTCGTCGAACCTGCGCCCTATCGCGGCCGGTTAACCACCCAAAACACCCCCGATGACTGGCATGGGACCATGTTCCCCCACTTTATCCTCTGGGAGGATGCACCGCCGGGACAGGAGATCTGGCGGCAGGTGGAGGTGATTTTACACCAATGATAACCGTCGTCACCGCGGCCATTCTGCCGATTATTCTCAACGTGGCCGTGGGCTTTGTTCTGGCCAAGCGCGGCTTTCTTGATCATCACTTTATGGCTCGCTTCTCTGGGGTCACTTTTCGCTTTTTTATTCCCTGCCTGCTCTTCACCAGCATCTACCAGGCCGATATTACGCTGCTGCGCCTGGCCCAGTATTGGAGCGGCTATTTTATTCCCAACTTGGTCCTCTTTGGCATCGTTGCCCTGGTCGGCGCACCCCTGCTGGCGCTCACCACCGTCTACGCCAACACCGTCATGGTCGGCATTCCGCTGGTGGTGCAGACGTGGGGCAACGCGGGGTTGAATATTGCCGTGGCGGTCATCTCACTCAACAGTCTGACCTTGTTTATGGCCTATGCACTGGCCTCTTCGCTCAGAGGCCAGGAGGGCAGCAACGGGCGGGTGTTGCAAAACATCACCGGCACGCTGACCAATCCCATTATCCTGAGCTTGGTGGCCGGCGCAACGTTGAATCTACTCCATATCCCCATCTATGGGCCGTTAACCGAAGCGGCCGCGCTACCGGGGCGCGCAGCGCTGCCTTGTTCGCTGCTCATTCTTGGCGCAACGCTGGCCGGCATCCCTCTGCACGCCGGCGGCCAGGATCAGGTGCGGGTGCTCATGGTCTGCGTTTGTAAGTTGTTGCTGATCCCGGCCGGCGTCTATCTCTTTGCCGGTTCGGTGTTGCACTTACCGCCCATGACAACTGGGGTGTTGGTCCTGCTGGCGGCTTGTCCTAGCGGCGTCAACGTGTTGCCCTTTGCCCAAAAAAGCGACGCCGACCGCCAACTGGTCAGCGCCGCCATCTTTGTCTCAACCGTGGCGGCGGTGGTGACCTTGCCACTGTGGGTCTACCTAGTGCGGTAGAGGCGGAAGGTCATAACCACATCATCTAACACGGATAGGCCGCCAATTGCTGCCACCCACGCACTGCTGGATCGTGCCACTGCTGCCGCATGTGCGTGTTGAATGAGGAATTATGGTATAATGAAGCGACCCTGTGAGTGTTTATCCGATGATTGAGGTGGAGCGATGCAGAGCTTATCCTTACCCCCCGCCATGATGCAATACCCTTTACGCGAGAAGATCGGTGATCCCAGCCTCTTTGTGGGGCGGGAACAGGAAATGCGCAATTTCCACAAATGGATCGCCGACATGCCGCGTTTGCTCTCCCAGTCTCGCGCTCTGTTGGGGCGGCGCAAAAGCGGCAAAACTGCCTTTGTCCAGCGGCTCTATAACCAGCTTTGGTCGGCCAACGGCCCGGTGATCCCTTTCTATTTCAGTATTCCAGAGACCGCAGTCTGGTATCCGGTCTTTGCCTTACTCTACTACCGCACCTTCGCCACCCAGTATATTGCCTTTCGTGAACGCAATGCGGCCATGTTGCGTAGCCTGCTCAATATGGAGCAAATTAAAGCCTATGGGGAAGCCCATGCCCTTTCTGCGCTTGTCCAGGACGTGGATAACATCAAGCAAGCCTTGCAAGATGGGTTACATGGCTTAATGTGGGACACGGCCTATCGCGCACCCCATCGTACGGCGGACCTCTATGACCAACGCATCCTGGTCATCATTGACGAGTTTCAGTACCTCGCCACCAATATCTATGCTCGGGAAGACCTCTCTGGGGGACCGGTGGCGTCAATGCCCGGCAGCTACCACGAAGTCTCCGAGTCCAAAGTAGCGCCCATGTTAGCCACGGGCTCCTATGTCGGTTGGATGGTCGAGATCATGGGCAAATATCTCGAAGCGGGGCGGCTGCAACACATTGACTTTTCGCCCTACCTGACCGAGGACGAAGGCTTACAGGCGGTCTACACCTATGCCGAAGCCTTGCAGGAGCCGATCACCAACGAAACCGCCGTGCAACTCAACATCCTCTGCCGGGCCGATCCCTTTTTCATTGCCTGTGTCATGCGCAGCAACTATCCCAAGCGGAACTTGACGACAACCCAAGGCGTGGTGGAGACCGTCAACTATGAGGTGGCCGACCGGGAGTCCTTCTTATCGCGCACCTGGGAAGAGTATATTGGCCGCACCGTTACGCGTATCAATGAAAAATACGGTAAGCACCTCCTGCTCCATCTGAGCAAACACAACGACCGCTACTGGACTCCACGCGAATTGAAAGAGGCATTGCAGTTGGCCGAGGATGAAACGACTATTCATGGCAAGTTGCTTGCCATGGTGCGGGCGGACTTGCTCGAGTGGGGCAGCGCCAACATCGATTTCCGCGGCTTACAGGATGGCACGCTGAACCTAATCCTGCGCCATCGCTTTGAGAAAGAGATTCTGCAACACGAGCCGGATTTCATGCGCGACTTCAATGCCGAGGTGGCCGCGCTGACCAAAGAAAATCGCGTCTTGCGCGGCAAGCTCAACCACATCAAAGGGCAGGTGACGGAATTTCAATTGGCCGTGGCGCTACGCAGCCGCAAGCGCTTTTGCCTGGCCGACTTCTTTGCGGACGCCAGCGACGAAACCCCTCTCACCCTGCGCGAGGTGCAGACGCGGGTGATCACACAACGCCCCGACGGCGGCGTCTACGAGTTAGATGTTGTCGCCTATGCCGACGACGACCGCGTGCTGGTGGTCGAGGTCAAGAACCAGCAGGAGAAGGCCACGCCGGAGATGGTGTCGGACTTTGGGGCCAAGGTCACGCTCTTGCAAGCTCAACAGCCGGGCACAACCATCCTGCCTGCCTTTCTTGCCCTGGCCGGCTTTACGGAGCAAGCGCTGACCCTGTGCCGTGAACAAGGCATTGCCTGGTCTACCGAATTACAATATTTTTAAGGCCACGCCACAAGAAAAGGCGCGATCCCGGCGTAGCGCCTGGCAGAGCGGCGATGTGGCTCTGTACTTTATTCGATTGAGCCATTTTCAACTTCGCCAGACTATTCTCCTTGCCCTGCAAGATTTGCTCAACCGCGTTCTTTGCCTGTGTACCATTGAATGGTACACAGTTGCCCCTTGTTCTGTACAGTAAGTGCGGTATGCTCTTTTCTGTTGAGCAACGCAGTTACGTTGGATTAGAACAGGATTAGAACAAAGGAGACAAACATGAAATGCATAAGCCGCCGGTGGTTCTGGCGCACCATCGGTATCGTCTTCGTGCTAGGCGCGCTCTGCCTACCATTTTCATCCGTGTTTGGTGCAACACCCCTGTCGCAACCAATCCTGGAGATGCCGTTCCTTCCAGGTGGCTCGGCCCTCGCAATTGCGGTGTCACCCGCGGCGCCCGATGAATTATATAGCCTGCTTTATCACCCCGACGGCAACTACCTGTTTCACAGCGCCAATCGCGGGGAAGTATGGTCATCCGTCTATCAATTCCCCTTGGTGCTCCCCGCGGATACGCAGTCTACCCTGCCTTATGAATACAACACGCTAGTCGCCGATCCGGCCGATGCAGACCTGCTCTATGTCGGCTCACAGAAAGATCTGCTGCGCTCGCAGGATGGCGGCGTGACGTGGCGCAGCGTGCTGACCACGGGGACCTATATTGAGACCCCGGCGCCGCGCTTGGTCTACGTTGTGGGGCCAACGGGGCAGCGGCTGGCGAACTGCGGCTACAGGGGTTGGACCTTCGCCCGCAGTGAAGATGCCGGCGCAAGCTGGACTTTCGCCCAATTGCCCTGTACCCAGCGTGTCTCGGCGGTGGCCGTTGATCCTAATGATCTCAATAAGATCTATCTGGGCCTGCGCACGGGGGACGCCCAGGAACCGCTGCTAATCAGTGAGGATGGTGGCGCCACCTGGCAACGCATTGACGTGCCGCAATTTATGCCCTTGGGGCTGCGCGGGCTGGCTGTGGACCCGACTGATAGTAGCCGACTCTACGCCGTGACCTGGTCCGCCGTATTGCGCTCGACCGATGGCGGATACCGATGGCGCGCGATCGGGGCGCCGGCCGCACTAAGGGTGAGCAACTTTCTCAACGTTGTGGTCACGACCGCAGGCGAAGTCCTGGTTACCAGACTGAACACACCCTTAGCCGCACCCATGCAAACCGATCTATACCGCAGCTTGGATCAGGGCGCAAGCTGGTGGCTTTCGACTTTACCCTTGCCCGCACGGGTGAATCAGCTTGTGCTGGCGCCCGATGATCCGCAAAGCTTCTATGCCGCGCTACTGGGGAAAGGCATTGTCAAGAGCACAACACTTGGTGGGCTGTGGCGCAGACAAAACAGGGGGCTGTTGTCACAATTCAACGCCACCCGGCTCGCCACCAGCCAAGAAGGTCAGGCGCTCTACGTCGCGTCGGCAACCAATAGTGGCGGCTTGTTGCGGACGGATAATCACGGCGCGGATTGGACGCCTTTGATCGAGGAGCGGTTGGTATTTGACGTGGCGCTCGATCCCACCGGTGAAATCGGTCTGGCCGCCACGGATCACGGTCTCTATGAGCGGAATGCTGCAACCGACGGTCAGTGGCAACCGGCAAGCTTGCCCGCGACGGTTGAGCAACTGCGTGCGGTGGCGATTTCCCCTGTGCATCCTAATGGGCGGCTCTTTAGCGGTCTGCGTCGGATCACAGAGGCGCCCTACTACGAAAGCGTCATCGGTCGCTGGCAGGCGCAAGGCTGGGAACTCTCCTGGAATCGGGACTATGGCGTGCGTCAGTTGATTCCCCATCCGACAGACGCCAACCGCTGGTATGGCTTTGTTTCCGCCAGCGCCATCGTCGTCAGCGAGGATGGGGGTCAACACTGGCAGTTGCGGCTGACCGGTCGCTATGATCCCACGGATTCGCCGCCTACGCTCCAATCTATGGCTGTGACTGAACGAGGGCTCTATCTCTATGGCTTTGCGACCTTGCTCTTTAGCGACAATGAGGGCATGACCTGGACGGAACTGCCTGTCCCACCATCTGGACTAGACCCACAGCAGTTTAACACCAACTTTACCGGGTCCATCTTCGCCGGCCCTGACAATCGCCTGCTCATCGCTAATCAAGATGGGGTGTGGCTACTGACAGATGGGGCGGAGCAGTGGCTGTCGCTGGGGCTCCGTGGCGCGACGGTGCTGAGCCTCGCCGTTGGCGGGGAGGATGAACCGATCGTCTACGCCAGTATGGGCTTGCGCATCGTTGCCCTCCGCCTACCGGATACCGCATCGACGACGCGCTACTTACCCCATGTCAGCGGGCTAAGGAACTTGGGAAGAGAGGGATAGCTAGATTGGTGGGCGGAAGAGAACAGCCGACAGCCACAACGCCACGCCCATCATCCCGTGTGGGAGGGCCATATAACGCTTGCTAACTTCAGGCCGTGGTCACGCGGTCTGGCGCGTGCGGCGGCAAGTTGAGCTGGAGAACGGCGCCACTTTGGTAAAGCATCCACAGATAGCGCGCCATGTCCGCAGCGGATATCTGCTGCCCCGTCTCTAGCCACCATTGGACAAGCCCCATTTGGGTCGTACTCCAATGGCGTAACACAATGGGTAAGGGCATGGTCATGTTATGCTCATCTAGCCCCATGCGCCGGAAAAACGCAGCCGACTGCTGCTCGATCGTATCGCGCACAAGCTCTTGAAAGCGTGGCATCTCGGAAAGCAGCGCCAGATAAAATGGCGCATAGGTCGCACAATGTTCGAACGTGTGTTGTAGTGTCTCCACCGGTTTGCTAGGCATAAATGATTGGACCGACGCTAGATATTCGTCAATTAGATTATGGAAGACCTTCTCGACCAGATCATAGATGTCGACGTAATGACGATAAAAGGTAGAGCGATTGATCATGGCGCGTTCAGCCAGCATCTGCACAGTAATTGCGCGAAAGCCGACCTCCACCACTAACTCCATCAGGGTCTGCTGAAGTACAAGTTGGGTGCGCTTGACCCGCAGATCATCATACTGTGTAGCTGATTTGTGAGACATTTTTCGCTTTCTGTTGCATAAGCAACACATAGAAAAAGCTGTGTGTTGATCCTAAACAACCCTTAGTATATGCTATTGGGGCAATAGCAAAAAAGTTTCGCCATGCATCTCACAGAGGAGATCCCCATGATCAATCGTATGCGAGGAAATAGCAAGGCTGCATCAACCACACCATATCGTCTCTCCTTTAAAGAAATGGGAGAATTTCGGCGCGACCAGATGAAAAAGATCGACGATCTGATCATGCGTTTTGGCCGCGTGGCCCACGTTAGCATGTTGGGCATCCCCATCTATTTTATTAGCGACCCAGAGATCATTCGTGAGATCTTGATACGCCATTCAACCGAATTGCAGAAGGACCGCTTTACCAAACACATGTTCAAGCGGTTTCTTGGTGAAGGTCTCGTGACCGCCGAAGGGGAGACATGGCAACAACAGCGGAAGCTGATCCAACCTATCTTTCATGCTGCCCATCTTCATGAGTTCGTAGCGGTCTTTGTGGATCAAGCCCAAGCGATGTGCCGCCGTTGGCGCGTGGGTGACACAATCCAACTAGAGAGTGAGATGATGGCGTTGACCCTGCGCATTATCTGCCGCACCATGTTTGGCGCGGACATTGATGGTCTGGTCGATAAAATGGGAGAATTGCTCAAGGTGCTGATCGCTGAAGCCCAAGCGCAGCTCAACTTTGGCTTGCCGATTCCCAACTGGGCGCCGCTGCCCACGTATCGCCGTCAAAATCGTGCCATTCAAGGTCTGCATGAACTGTTGCTCACCCTCATCCACAAGCGACAGGCCCAACTGGCGCATGGTGAAGCGACGCCATCGGACCTGTTGACCATGCTGCTGACAGCCCAGTACGAAGATGGCCGCGCCATGAGCGACACGCAAGTGTTGGATGAATGCATGACGATTTTCTTTGCCGGGCATGAGACTACAGCCGTCGGCCTGACGTGGGCGTGGGTAGAGTTGCTCCAACACCCTGACATCTTGGCTAGGTTGCAGGATGAAATCCAGCGGGTGCTGGACAACCGCGCCATCTGTTATGCGGATCTGAGCCAACTACCCTATCTCAATCAGGTTATCAAAGAAGTGTTGCGTCTGCATCCGCCGGTGGCCGCGTTTTCACGCGTGGTACTGGAAGCATTTGACGTTAACGAATACCATTTTGCGCCAGGAAATACGCTGGTTTTTAGCATTAATACACTGCATCACCAGGCCGAGTTTTACCCCAATCCCGCCTGCTTTGATCCAGATCGCTTTGGGGCAGGCCGCGCAGTGCCTGATCGCTACACCTACATGCCCTTTGGCGCCGGTTCAAGAATCTGTGTCGGCAATGCTTTCGCCATGTTGGAGATGCAAATTGTGCTGGCCACCATGCTTCAGTCGTTGCAACTCTCGCTTGTGCCGGACCAAACGTTTGTGCCATTACAGTTAATTACGCTACGCCCGCGCAATGGCGTCAAAGTGCAGGTACACTGATTTTAGTTAACAGGTTTTCTTTAGGCCATACCAAGAAAATAATGATAGAGCGTAGCGTGTTACGTGATGCGTGTTGCGTGAACGGGTAAACAGTGGCCGTATAATTTATATCCGGTAGCCCGGAGCAGCGCCGCCAGCACTTCGCCATATTTTGCGTTAAAGAGTTGCTCGGTGGTAAGTCTGTAATCTGGTAACATTGCCCTCCGCCTCAAGACCATAATGACAATGCTCATCTACGGAAAGGGTAAGCTGATTACGGGTGCGTTCAATGCAGAACCGACTCACACATTCCATAGATCAGCCAACGACCAATAGTTGATCCATCAACTTGAGTTTGGCTTTTGGGGAGAGGGGATAGAAAGCGGGATGAACTTTTGCTATAGTAGAAGTAGAAAAGAAAGCACAAAGCAAAAGGATATGCCAAATGAAAGATACCAAAGAAGTGGAAGAAAGCCCAGTTTTGATGGGAGAGGTCATCGGATGAGTGAAGAAGTGTGAGGGGGAGCATCCTCAGATGCGACTTTACCTGTCGGAACCGCATCTGAGGATGCTTCCTACACAGCTTGACTAATTATCAGTAGACCGCAACGTGTAGTGAGCATTCTCAAATGCGAACGGGGCGACATGTAAGTGTGCCAAATACACGGTAGTTTACTGATGATTGAATATATCCATCTCAGTTTTTGACCACAAAGGGCGCAGAGAGCACAGAGCAGAGCCCATTGGGTTGCGTCCCAAATTGGGGGGCGAACGGCGAAATATCTCCATTTGACTTTCTGGGGTTTGGCTCCATTTGTGGTGCGCACCCGCCCATTTCTGCTGTTTGACGCTGTTATCGTTTCGTGCTAGGCTTCAGATCGATTCCCAAATCATCCGTAGAACAGGACATTAGCAAAGGCAAAGAACCATGATCGAAGCCAACCGTCGTCAAACCATGCTCTTGGTCTCCTTGACCGGAGATGAGCAGATCAAACTCTATGACCTGGATCAAGCGTCGGGCGTGCTGCACTTACGTACGGTGAGTAATGCCCATGGGCCGTCCGGCGCGCTTTGTTTCCACCCCAATGGCAAAGTCCTCTATGATGCGCATGTTGAGTCAACCACCCTGGTTAGTTTCCACTTTGATGCCACCTCCAGGGAATTGTCTCTGATCAATAAGGTGGACACAGGGATTGAGACGCCGGCCCATCTCGTCACGGACCGCGCCGGCCGCTTTCTGCTTACCGCCTACTACACGGGCGGTGGCATCACCGTGCACCGGCTGGAGGATGATGGCGCGATTGGCGAACTGGTCCAGTACATCAACACCGGCGCAAAAGCCCACGCCGTGCTAGCCACGCCCGATGCTCGCTTTATCTTTGTGCCCCATGTCTGTCCCACCAACAAGACCAGCCAATTCCGCTTTGATCCCGCCACTGGCCACCTTACCTCCAATGATCCTGCTGAACTGGCGCCACCCGACGACAATACGGGGCCGCGCCATAGCTGTTGGGGACCGCAGGGGGATGTGGCCTATATTGTCAATGAACAGGGCAACACCGTAACTGCCCACCACTTTGACGCCACACAGGGGACGCTCTCCAGCTTCCAGCATCTCTCCACCTTGCCCGCAGGTTACACCGAAGGCGGCCACACCGCCCATATTGAGGTCCATCCCAACGGCCAATGGCTCTATGCCTCCAACCGAGGCCATGACAGCATTGCCGGTTTCACCATTGCCGCCGACGGGAGCCTAACTCCCTTTGGTCACTATGCCGTACCGGCCAGCCCCCGCTCCTTTAACATTGAACCCTCGGGCGCGTACCTCTACTGCGCCGGTGAGGCGGCAGCTCGCATGACTGCCTATCGCATCGACCAGTCAACAGGCGCGCTGGCGCCCTTCGCTGATTATGCGGTTGGTGAGAAGCCCTTCTGGGTGATGGTGGTGGGGAAATGAAAAAGATTCGCGTGGGGGTCATCGGCGTGGGGCGGGGACAGAGCTTTGCCCGTGGCGCCGATCTGGTGGGCATGGAGTTGGTGGCGCTCTGTGACCTGTGGCAGGAAAAGTTGGACGCGGTGGGTCGACAATTTGGTGTAACCACCTATACCGACTATGACCGCTTTCTGGAGCACGACATGGACGCGGTGATTCTGGCCAACTACTTTACTGAACATGCCCCCTTTGCGATTAAGGCGCTCCACGCCGGCAAACATGTCATGAGCGAAACTGCCGCCAACAAGACGCTGGCCGAGGGGGTGGCGCTCTGTCGGGCCGTCGAGGCAACGGGCAAGATCTACATGTTTGCCGAGAATTACCCCTACACGGCCTTTAACCAGGAGATGGCGCGCCTCTATCGCACCGGCGAAATCGGGCGGGTGATCTATGCCGAAGGCGAGTACAACCATCCCATGGCGCCGGAAGCCGTCATGCGCATTTCGCCCGGCCTGCGCCATTGGCGCAACTGGCTGCCCGCCACCTACTATTGCACCCACGCCCTGGCGCCGCTCATGGTCATCACCGACACAATGCCGGTGGCGGTCAACGCCCTGGCCGTTGCCGCGCCTGAGGTAAATGCCCAGTTGCCGCGCTACAATGATCCCGCTTCGGTCATTTTGTGTCGTATGGATAATGGCGCGGTCTTTCGCATCTTTGGCCTTACCACCCCTGGCCACAGCAACTGGTATCGCTTTCACGGCACGGGCGGCGCGATGGAAATTACCCGCGGACCCGGTTACTATGGCCCCGGCCAGGTACGTGTCTGGCATGAGGAGTGGAACTGTCCGCCGGGTGTCCCCACTGAGCGCACCTATGTGCCCGACTGGCCGGAGCATGGCGACCTGGCGCGCAGGGCCGGGCATGGGGGCGGCGACTTCTGGACCAACTTCCACTTTGCCAACGCCATCCGCCGCGGTGAACCGCCCTATCTGGATGTCTACCGCGGCGTCACCATGAGCAGCGTCGGCATCCTGGCCTGGAAGAGCGCGCTGGATGAAGGGCGTCCCTACACCCTGCCCGATTTCCGCACCGAAGCCAGCCGCCAACAGGTCGCCGACGATCACTGGTCGCCCTGGCCGCAGGATGCCGGCCCCGGCCAACCGCCCCCCTCCATCCGCGGCTTGGTCCAGCCCAGCGCCGAGAGCATTGCCTTTGGCCAAGCGGTCTGGGCAGAGCAGGGTTATCGCGGGGAGTGATGGCATTCTATGCAACAGCTGATCCAAGAAGCACAGACGCTGATTCAAAGCGCACAGGCGTGTTGTCATGAAGTGGTGGAATTGTTGAACATTAGCCACATCTGTTTGGCCAGCGCAGCCCAATTACAATATGAGCAATGGGGCGCGCTGGCGGAGAGCTTGAGTTTACTGGCGCATGAGCAGTTGACAATGGCAGATGCGGCGGCGGCGGATCGGCACCTACTGGCGCACAAGCTTAATGCTTTTTTTCCGGTGCATGGCGATCTGGTGAACCTGTATGAAAGGTAGGCGACAGAATAGTTCGGTAAACCGTGTTCTGTTGTTAAAATCCCAACATGACCATTTGCCCCCTGCATAGAAGATGACGCTACTGGCTCACCTTACAATAGGATTCAAATCCTGCCCTAACAGCAAGAGGCGCCAGAGGGCACTAGGCGCATTTCCCAGTCGCTGAGGCGACTTCTCATTGTTCGCAGGGGATTTGAATCCTACTAACCAATCAAGAGGAAATCACACATGAATCCTACATCCCACCTCGCCCACTATGGTGGCCCCAAAGTCCGCGCGGAGCCCTTCCCCGCCCGTGGTCACATTGGCGCAGAGGAAAAGGCCGCGGTTGGCGCATTTCTCGATCAGGTCATTGCAAGCGGCGTGCTGCCCTCCTATGACGGTGATGAGGAGCAGGCTTATTGCGCTGAATTTGCCGCCTGGTTGGGGGGCGGCTATGCCGATGCAGTTAGCTCCGGCTCGGCTGCGGTCTATGTGGCGCTCAAGGCGCTCGATCTGGAGCCCTTTCAGGAGGTGATTATCGGCGCCTTTACCGACCCCGGCGGCATTATGCCGATTCCGCTACAGAACCTGATCCCCATGATCGCCGACAGCATGCCCAACAGCTACTGCACCGGCCCGGAGCAGATCGAGGCGCTCATCTCACCGCTGACCGCGGCCATCATTGTGCCCCACATTGCCGGCGAACCGGCTGACATGCCGGCCATTATGGCGCTGGCGCAGCGCCACGGCATCCCGGTCATTGAAGATTGCGCCCAGGCCCACGGCGCCCAGATCAACGGCCAACTGGCGGGGAGCTTTGGCGACCTGGCCGCCTTCTCCACCATGGGCGGCAAACATCACAGCACCGGCCCCCAAGGCGGCGTGGTCTACACGCGCGATGAGGCGCGTTATCACGCCGTGCGCCGCGCCTCCGACCGGGGCAAGCCCTTTTTCCTGCCGCCCGGCTCCACCAATGTGACTGCCTCGCTCAATTTCAACCTCAATGACCTGGCCGCGGCCATGGGACGGGTGCAACTGCGCAAGCTGCCGGCCAGCATCGAACGGCGGCGCGCCATTGTGGGCCAGTTACAGGAAGGGCTGGCCGACCTGGCCGTGGTGTCAATCGATCCACCGCGCACCGGCGCCGCCTCCAGCTATTGGTTCCTACCCCTCCACTTTCACGCCGACCAGGCAAGCTGCGACAAGGCGACCTTTTGCGACTGTCTGCGCGCCGAGGGGCTGCCGGTCATGACCGACTACCGCGGCGGGATGCCCCACACCATGGATTGGTTTGTCCACCGCCGCGTCTTTGGCCATAGTGGCTATCCATGGGCCAGCCCTGACTATCAGGGCGATCCCCAGCGCACCTTCCCCTGTCCCAATGCCCAGGCCATGGTTGCCAGCCACTTTAACCTGATGATCCACGAAAATTGGGACAGTCGCGCGCTTGACGATGCGGTCGCCATTTTTCAAAAGGTGGCCACCGCGTTTGCATAATCCTTAGGTAGAGGCGCCGGGGACGGGCGGGGAGCAGCTTTGTCTGCCGACCTGTTACTCGCCCGTCCCCGGCACCTCTACTTCTCACCGGAAAATAGATCCCCTATCCCACCTTTGTCATGGGCTGCCGGATGATGGTCTTCCATTTGGCGGGGTCGGCTTTGCGGATATCGCTTAAGTAGATTTCATGGTGCTTGCCGCTGAGTTGATAGCCCTTTGCGGCAATGAACTCATGCACCCGTTCAATGGTCGGGCCTTCGGCGCTAAAGGGGCCAATGTGCAGGATTTGGGCACACAGCCCTTCGGTCAAGGACGCAAAGCGCAACCTGTCGATGACCGCCGGCTGCTTCTTGTGGGCGACTTCCGCCACGGTGCGTTCGACCATCTCTTCTGTAACAAACGGCGGCTGCATGATCATCATCGTCCACAGCCAGTTGGACTTGTCCGCGGTGCTGAATTGTGTCATGTCCTCGGCCCACCAGAGCCCTTCCAGCGGCATCACGCCATAGTCAATGGCCAGCTCACTCTTTTTGACCATAAACTTGAGGGCATAGGCCACGGCAAAGAGCGTCGCCACTGCATCGGCGTAGCTTTGTGACGTGTTGGGATCGCCCGCACCGTCGATCATCAGATAATTCAGCGGCGGCACCTCCACCTGCACCACAGCCTTGGCGGATGGTTGATAGAGCTGCTTGAGTTCACGTTTCAGGTCAACTTTTTGCATATTGTTCCTCACAAATTTCAATCGCTAGGTTAATCGACAGAATCAATGCTTCCCTTGTTGACGTGGCCTAATATGGTTTTAGGCGCTAGGGGCACATGTATTGACAAAAAATTGTCGATATTTGCTGCGGCGAAGCCGACTCAATGGTTAATGGTGTAATGGTTAATGATTAACTGTTAACCGTTACACCATTAACCATTGATCTCGTATCTATCTGCTAGTATAGCAGCATTTGCGGTCAGAATCGATCCGCTTTTCGCACGCCCCAAAAAATTCACCGCGGTCGTTATATTTGGAAGAGTCCTGCGCGCATGAGTACAATGACCGGTGTACAGCACGCTCGTTTTGGAACCGAGGAGCTTCACATGACCAATGGCCCAGCAACCCCCTCCATTATCCTGCTTACCGGCCTCATGGCGGCTGGCAAATCAAGCGTGGCCCAAGCATTGGCAGAACGGCTGGACAGAAGCGTTCATCTGCGCGGTGACCTCTTTCGCCGCCTGATTGTGCGCGGCCGAGCGGATCTTGGCTTTGAATTGACTGAGGAAGCGCTTGCTCAACTTAACCTGCGCTATGCGATTGCCGGCCAGGTTGCAGAGATGTATCTGTCCGGCGACTTTACGGTTGTCTATCAGGATATTATCTTGGGCGCGACCTTGGGCGAGGTTGTCCGTAATTTACAGCACCTGCCGCTTTACGTGGTAGTCCTGTGCCCCACGATCGAGGCCATCCAAGCCCGTGAATTGGCGCGCGACAAGCGTGGCTACGGCACGCTGGCGGAGGTCGCCCTCTTTGACCATGTCTTGCGCACGGAGACGCCCCGCCTGGGGTTGTGGCTGGATACGTCCGCCATGACGGTGGATGAAACCGTTGACCAAATTTTGCAGCGGCTGTCGGCGGCGCTTATTAATTAATTTCTGTGGCGGCAAAACCAACCTACAAAGTGTTCAGTTTTCAGTGTTCAGTATTCAGTCGTCAGTACCCTGATCACTGTCTACTGAACACTGAAAACTGAACACTGAGCACTGATTACCCACATTTATATGTTCCTTTCGCGGCTACTGATTAATTTTACTGAGGGGAAACCTATGCAACATGCGCCCGAAAATTCCGTTCACCCCCTTACTCGCAGCGCGTGGCGCGCCTGGTTGGCAGAGAATTGTATAGCGTGAAGCATAGTAGAAAAATTGCCTATTTTACGTTTATACTCTCGACCATAGCTGGTGCGTTGCACCCACTACGCAAAGAGAATCAAAACGCACCATTGACGCGAGATGGCATATCTACACCTATGCACGTACAGGAGAAGACAAAATGGCTATCCAACAGCTTGCCGAACTGGATTTGCACGCCCTGGTTGCCGCGGGTGGTTTTCACCCGTCGCCGCCGGCTTGGGAAGATCAGGTGTTCTATTTCTTGCTGGTTGATCGCTTCTCCGACGCCCAGGAAAAGGGCTACAAAGATAACGCCGGTCAGATAGTCACCGGTGGGACTACGCCGTTGTTTACACCAGATGCTAACCAAAATGCGATTCAAATAGCGGATGATGCCAGCGCGTGGCGTGAGGCCGGCACAAAATATGTGGGCGGCACCCTGCAAGGATTGATGAGCAAGATTGGCTATCTGAAGCGTCTGGGCATCACCGCGATCTGGATTAGCCCCATCCTAAAGCAAGTACGCTTCCAGGAGACCTACCACGGCTATGGGATTCAAGATTTTCTGCAGGTCAACCCGGAATTTGGCGCCAATCAGGAGTTTAAGGAATTGGTGAAGGTCGCCCATGACCACGGCATCTTGGTCATCCTCGACATCATTCTGAATCATGTCGGCGACATTTTTCGTTATGATCCGACTCGACAGCCCAATTACAAGGACAAGGATGGTCACTTCGACCCGCGCTGGGATGATCAGCCCTATCCGGTCGTCGGCTTCAACGATAAGCATGGACAGCCGACGCTCCTTTTCCAACGCACGGACCCCGCCAACCCGGCTGCTTTTCCCGATGGGGATGGCGCAATTTGGCCGGTGGAGTTGCAAAATCCAGAGTATTACACGCAAAAGGGTCGGATTGCCAATTTTGATCATGAGCCTGAGTTCCGTGAGGGCGACTTCTTTGATCTCAAAGATGTACAACATGGCCACGGCAGTGTGGACGACTACGCGCCTTCACCGGCCCTCGCCCATCTGTGCGAAGTCTACAAATATTGGATGGCCTTTGCCGACCTGGACGGCTTTCGTATCGACACGGTCAAGCACATGGATCTGGGCGCAACCCGCTACTTTGGCTCCGTGATGCATGAGTTCGCCCAGCAGATCGGCAAGAACAACTTTTTGCTGCTCGGTGAGATCACAGGCGGCCGCGTCTTTGCCTTTGACACCCTAGAACTGACGGGGTTGGATGCCGCGTTGGGCATTGATGAGATTCCCGAAAAGCTAGAGTTGATGGTCAAGGGGTGGCGCGATCCCAACGATTACTTTAGCCTCTTTCGCAATTCCGAGCTGATGGGCAAGGGCAGCCACACCTGGTTTCGCAACAAGGTGGTCACCTTTTTCAATGACCATGACCAAGTCAGCAAGGGCGCGGACAAGGCGCGTTTCTGCGCTGATCCGCTGACTGCCAACTTGGTGCTGAATGCACTGGCGCTCAATGTGACGACCCTGGGCATTCCCTGCATCTACTATGGCACCGAACAAAGTTTCAACGGCCACGGTGGCGGTGAAGGCGCCGACCGCTATATTCGTGAGGCCATGTTTGGCGGCGCCTTTGGCTCTTTTGAAAGTAGGGGCGTGCATTTCTTTAACGAAACGAGCTTTGTCTATCAGGAGCTTGCCAAGATCCTGCAACTCCGCCGCGCCAAGGTGGCCCTCCGCCGCGGTCGTCAATTCTTGCGTCCCATTTCCGGCGACGGCCAGCATTTTGATCTGCCGACCCGAATCGGCGGTCAGCTTCGCTCTGTTGTGCCCTGGTCTAGAATCCTGAGTGACACAGAGATCCTCTTGGCCATCAACACCGATCCAAGCCAAGCCAGGACCGCATGGGCCACCATTGACGCCACGCTGCACCAGCCAGGGGAACAGCTTACCTGCCTCTATGCAACCGATCCGGCCCAGATCGGCAGCCAGGTCACCGTCGAACCTAGAAACGGGCTCGCGGTCCAACTCACCGTGCCCGCGGCCGGCTTTATGATATTTGAGTAGGCTTTTTGTCCGATACCGGATTGATGGGGCGGTTCAGAGCCCTCGCGTTTAGGGTGCATTGCTCTCCTATCGGTATTATGAAATGGAATGTAACTTACATACGCTGTGCTCGCCTTAGCGTAGTCTTGTAAGAACAAGATGCAGTAAGTTCTATCACGACTAATGAAAATCAGCCGCTTAGACTTCATCGCTAAGCGGTTTTTTTTATGCCTCGTTGTTGGAGTAGCTTCGTTTTGTATTAATTTTTATTTTTGAACGTAGGAAAAGGAGTTTTCCAACAATGAGTGACCGTGTAAAAGGAACTGTTAAGTGGTTCAACGACAGCAAAGGCTTTGGCTTTATCGCCCCGCAATCCGGGAGTAAAGATGTGTTTGTGCATCATTCTGCAATTGTGGCCAACGGCTTTCGTAGCCTCGCCGAAGGTGACCAGGTAGAGTTTAGCATTGAGCAGGGCCCCAAAGGCCCATCTGCTGCTAACGTGCAAAAGGTCTAAGCTACCGGCTGATCGATATAGCGTTGTAGCTTTAGGTTCATCAAAAGAGAGGGGTTCGTCATTGCTAACGAACCCCTCTCTTTTTTTGCTACGCTGTCATTGGAGGCAGCCGTTAAACTTGCCGCCGCCGGGTGCCTACTGGACGCGGCTTCTGACTGTCAGCCGCGGGTTTCTAACCCTGCTTTTAGGCAAGTCGCAATTGCCCTAGAACGCCGCCCCTGTAGCAAATGCTAAAAACGGTAACCTTTTCTGTCCTAGTTGGCTCTGATCAAGGGAGGATATTGTATACTCTCTCAAAACGTGGTTGATACCAGTTGAAGGAGCCTACCTGTGCGAACAACCATTTCCGTCAAAGGCGCGCATGAGAACAACCTGAAAAATATTGATCTGGAGATCCCCCGCGACAAGTTTATCGTCATGACCGGCATCAGCGGGTCGGGCAAGTCATCGCTGGCCTTTGAGACGATCTATGCTGAGGGACAGCGGCGTTTTTTGGAATCACTATCCGCCTATTCACGTAAACATGTGGCCCAGTTACAGAAGCCCAAGGTAGAGTCAATCCTGGGCCTTTCCCCCGTCATCTCGATTGAACAGAAGTCGGTCGGGCGCAACCCCCGCTCCACGGTTGGCACCATGACCGACATCTACGACTACCTCCGCGTCCTCTTTACCACCGCGGGCACGGCTCACTGTCCCTACTGTCACGTCGCCGTGCCCACCCGCACCCCGATCCAGCTTGCCGAGCACATTCTCTCCTTGCCTGCCGGCACCCTGATTGAGATCGATGCGCCCGTTTTCAAGATCTATGGTGAAGATTATCCCTACCTCTTTGGCGAGATCCGCACCAAGGGCTACCGCCGCATGCGCATTGATGATGAGCTGGTGGACCTAAGCGAAGAGTTTGAGGTGGATGAGACGCTCACCTACGACATGGAAGCAGTCATCGACAAATTTGTGGTCAGCCCTGACCTCTTTAAGCCGCTGGTGGTGGCGCTTGAGAATGGGTTGCGCGTCGGTGAGGGCTTTCTGCGCTTTCGTATTCTCTCACCGCTCAAGGAAAGCGCCACGGCGTTCTATGCCAATTTCACTTGTCCCGAACATCAGATCGTCGCCGGTGAACTGGAGCCGGTCTACTTCTCCTTTAACGAACCAGTGGGCGCCTGTCCCACCTGCACTGGGTTGGGCATGTATTGGTATGTGCAGCCCGACCTGCTGGTGATCGACCCGCACAAGAGTCTGCGCCAGGGTGCATTGGAGCCCAAAGCCTTTCACTATGATAAGGATCTCTGGGCCGGGCGCATGATGTACAGCCTGGCTGAACACTATGGCTTTAGCCTAGACACCCTTTGGTGTGAACTGCCGGCGCAGGCGCGCCAGGTCATCATGCATGGCAGCGGCAAGGAGAAGATCACCATTGTACAGACGCCGGGGGGATCAAAAGGGCAGGACCGTCATATCGGCAAGCGCTTTCCCTATGAGGGGATTGTGGGCGAGATTGAGCGCCGTTACCGCCGTTACCGCCGCGAGAAAACTGCCAATACCTGGGTGGAAGAGTACATGAAGCGAGTCATGGTCGAGCGGACCTGCCCGGACTGTCAAGGGCGTCAACTCAAACAGCAGCGGCTGCTTGTCACCGTGGGCGAGAAGAACATTATGGAATTGGGGGACTTGACCTTGGGGGAGTTGCGCGCCTACCTGGCCACCTTGCCCCCCTTTAGCCGCAACCCTCAAGCCGGCGCCGAGATTGTGCGCGAGGTGATCAAACGGCTTGATCTGCTGCTCGACATCGGCATCGACTACCTGAGCCTCAACCGCCGCGCCACCACCCTCTCCGGCGGCGAGTCTCAGCGGGTGCGGCTGTCAGTGCAGATTGGTTCGGAACTAATGGGCATGTTGTATGTGTTGGATGAACCAAGCATTGGTCTCCATCCGCGGGACAATCTCAAGATGATTGAGACCCTCAAACGGCTGCGCGACCTAGGCAACACCGTTATCGTGGTCGAGCATGATGAGACCACCATGCGCGCCGCCGACCACATTATCGAGATTGGGCCAGGACCGGGGGAGCATGGGGGCGAAGTGGTGGCGCAAGGCTGCATTGACGCCATTCTCCGTCATCCCTGCTCGCTCACAGGTCACTTTCTTACCGGCCGCCGCCAGATTCCTCGCCCCACCCAACACCGGACGCCCAATGGCCATGCGCTGACGGTGCGCGGGGCGCGCGAGAACAACCTAAAGCAGATCGACGTGACCATCCCCCTGGACCTGCTGGTCTGTATCACCGGTGTCTCCGGCTCGGGCAAGAGCACACTCATCAACGAGATTCTCTACAAACAACTCCAGGTGGCGCTCCAGGGCAGCCGCATCCTGCCTGGTGCACATGAACGGATTGATGGCATTGAGCTGGTTAGCAGCTTGATCGACATTGACCAGACGCCGATTGGACGCACGCCGACCTCCAATCCGGCCACCTACGTGGGGGTGTTCGACCCGATCCGCCGCCTCTTTGTGGCGACGGCCGAGAGTCAGCGACGCGGCTACACCCCAGGCCGTTTTAGCTTTAACACCAAGGGTGGTCGCTGTGAGGAGTGTCGCGGCCAGGGCGTCATTGTCACCTCCCTGCAGTTTATGGCCGATGTGGAGGTGCTCTGCCACGCCTGTCATGGCAGCCGCTACAACGAGGAGACCTTGGAGATTACCTACCAGGGCAAGAATATTGCGCAGGTGCTCGATCTGTCGATTGAGGAGGCGGCCTGCTTCTTTAAAGCGACGCCAGCGGTCGCCCACAAACTACAGGTGCTCAACCAACTGGGGCTGGGTTATCTTAAACTGGGCCAATCCTCCACCACCATCTCCGGCGGTGAAGCGCAGCGCATCAAGCTGGCCCACGAACTGGGCAAGATCAAGCGGGGCGGGCGCACCCTCTATATCCTGGATGAGCCGACCACCGGTCTCCACCTGGCCGACATCCAGCGGCTGCTCGACGCGCTCAACCAGTTGGTCGCTGCCGGCAACAGCGTCATTGTCATTGAGCACCACCTGGATGTCATCAAATGCGCCGATTGGGTGATTGATCTGGGGCCGGAAGGGGGCAAAGAGGGGGGCTACATTGTGGCCCAAGGCCCGCCCGAGGCGATCGCCCGCTGTGAGCGCTCCTACACAGGCAACTATTTGCGTTCCGTGCTGGGAAAGTGTTGATTATATCTGGAAATCCTCGCTTTAATGTGACCGGCACTTGCCAAGTGCCGGTCACATTGTCTCCTATTCCGTCGCCTTCTCCACCACCTCGTAGCCGTTGACCTCGATCACGGGCTTGCCATTTTCGGTGACCCAGACGCCACACTGGCCGCCCCGTTCGCTCTGTTGGATGTCGATGACGGAGCCATCCATGCGCAGCACGGGGCTATACCAACGGGCCACGCGCTCTGTGTTTCCTTCAATGTAATGGGCAATCAAGCTGCGCCGAAAACGGGTGCGCGAGCGATTGGGCAGTGAGCCATGCACCAGGGAACCATTAAAGAAGAGCACATCGCCCGGCTGCATAATAACTGGCGCTACTTCTGCATCTGCTGGAATGGGCACGGTGACATCGGTAAAACTCTTTTTGGTGTTGGCCTTTTCAGTGCAGAGCACGGGCCAGGTGTGGCTACCCGGCACCACCTGCAGACAACCATTGACCTCATCACAGCGATCCAGTGCCATCCAGGCCGCCAGACAGGTGCCCGGTTGCACACGCAGGTAGTAGTTATCCTGGTGCAACGCCTGACCGCGCGCTTTAGGTGGCTTAAAATACATCATCGTCTGCACGGCCAACGGTTCACGCTCCAGCAAGGTGGTCATACAGGCATTGAGCCGCGGCTCTAATAACCAGCGCAACGTCACCTCGTCCCAACGATGCATCTGCATAAGCCGTGGATATTCGAGCAGCGGATCGTGGCGCTTTGGCTGCTGGATGCGCCGGTCGGCCCGGCAACGTGTGTCATGGCGCAGTTCCATATAATAATCCAGGTAATATTGGGCTTCTGTGCGCGAAAAGAGACCGGAAACAACGACATAGCCATTTTTGTCAAAACACGCTTTTTGTTCAATACTTATCATGTAAGCTCTCCTTAAAAGTTGGCTGTTTCAGATCAATACGCATTTATTCTATGTCGTTGGTTCATTAGCGTCAAACCCGCGCTTGAAGGGACTCATTTATGCCAATTCCAGTGTTGTTCGCCATTGGCGTACTGTTGCTACATCTGATCATTTTTGGGGTGACGATCTGGCGCCAGTGGCCCTTGCCTTGGTCCCATATCTTACAGTATCTCTATTTGATTCGTTACTCGTTGCTGACTGAGGTCGCGCTGCTCTTAAGCGGCGCACTGGCCATCACGACCCTCAGCAGCATGTTGGGCAATCTCTTTGTCCTCACTACGTGGTGGGATATTGCGTTGGCCACCTGGTTTGCGACCCTGGTGGCCTGGGTGGCGATGACGACCATGCGGCTGACCATCCGCTCGGCGCACCCTATTTTGGGGCTGCAACTGCTGAAAGAGCCGGCTTGGCCGGAATGGCTTTTTGCCCTGATCTTTGCGCTGGCAACACTGCCCGCACTCTATGCGATTTGGGTGCAATCCCCCCGTGAACCTTTTACAGTAGGCGTGGGCATCGGTGTGGGCCTTGGCGTTGCGTGGGTGATGCGCTGGCTTGCCGATCTGGTTAGCGGGCCGATTGGTAAGCTGCTGCAATTCCTCGGTCTGGACCGCGCCACACGCCGGCTGCTAGAGGCTGCCAACTACGACGAGGTCGCCAAGCATCAGCGCGCCTTGAGCTTTATTGTCCTGGCCCTAACGCTCTACATCGCCGGCTTCTGGCTCTTAATGCCCAACCGCCCCTGGACCTTGCCGGCGCCGGCGTTGCTCTATCTCTATCTGCTGCTGATTCTCTTTGGCTGGCTCCTGCCGGGATTGGCGCTCTGGCTGGATCGCTACCGCGTGCCCTTGTCGCTGGTCTTGTTGACAGTAGTCATCGCCTTTGGCGCATTAGCTAGCACCGATCACTTCTTTGTCCTGCGCGACAAGCCCATCATTGCCGCCCAAGCGCCGCTCCCTCCGGCTGAGGTGCTCGCCAACCGGTTGGATCAGCGGGCCATGCCCAGTTGTTCGGCCTACACCGTTATCACTGCCAGCGGCGGCGGGATTCGCGCTTCGCTCTGGACCGCCAAGGTCTTGACCGAATTGCAGCGTGCCGTTGGCAAGTCCTTTAGCGACTCGATTGCGTTGATCAGCTCGGTCTCCGGCGGCAGTGTCGGCACGATGTATTTTGTCGACAGCTTTACGCCGGCCGGGCCGCCCGATGACGCCCGCCTTGCCCAAATCGTGGCCGCCGCCGGCCATCCCAGCCTGGCGCCAACCGTCTGGGGGCTTGTCTATCCTGATCTGTGGCGTCTCGTCTTTGCCATCCCCGGTTGGGACCGCACACGCGACCGCGGCTGGGCTTTGGAGGAGGCCTGGAAGGCACAGATGATGGATCCGGGAGCAACCTTGGGGGACTGGCGGCAAGGGGTGATTGCCGGCTGGCGGCCAGCGGTGGTCTTTAACACCACGCTGGTGGAGACGGGTGAACAGTTTCTCTTTACGACTCTCGATGGCCTTAATGGCGGATCCACCACGCCGGCGCGTTGGACCACGCGCCATTTCAGCGCAGTTTACCCGCAGTATGATGTAAGCGTTGCCACCGCGGCGCGGCTTTCGGCCACCTTCCCCTATGTCAGCCCGGTGGCGCGTGCCAGCTACAAGCGTACGCCGGTGACACCAACCTACCACTTTGCCGACGGCGGCTACTATGACAACAATGGCGTGGCGGCAGTGGTCGAGTGGTTGGAAGCGGTCAATCCCACCAGCAGCCAGACGCGCGCCATCTTGCCCAAGCGCACCAACCAGGTCCTGGTCATTCAGATCCGGGCGACCGATACGCAGCCGGGGCAACAAGAGCTTGGCGAAAAATCAAGGGGCGGTTGGCTCTATAGCCTGGCTGGCCCTATTATTACCTTGTTAAATGTGAATAGCACGACCCAACTGACGCGCGGTGATATTGAACTACGCCTCTTGGAACGCGCGTATCAGGATGTGGTCACCAAGCAGGCCAAATTCCAACTCGCCAGCGATGGCGCGCTGTCATGGCAGTTGTCAGCTACCCAGCGTGATCAAATTTTGGCCGGTTGGGACAGCCCTGCCAATCAAGCTCAACTGGAGGAGATCAAACAATTTTTTGCCGCAAATGGGTGTAGTTAAGAGGAGGTAAAAAGTTTGTTACAAGCTGTGCAAGCAGTGTATGGGTTAAAATGCTTGGGGTTTAAAATCAGGGGTGTTCAGGACATCCATTACATCTTCGCCAAAGCCCAGCACAATCAACCCTAGCCGTTCACCGCGCCGCACGAGGCTTGCGTCGACATAAAGTGACGCAATGGCGCCAATAATTTTCCGGTCGGCGTATTGAGGGAAATAGGTGCGCGCCTCCGGTAGAAACTTGGCAAAGGCCGTGATATCTTCGGGGCTGAGCCGACTCTTGGTTTCGTTGATCAGCATATATTCACCACAAACGGCAATGGCGTCAAATTCACGCTGTCGATTATCGTTGGAGCGTCGTTGTTGCACCCGAATGGCAACCATGTCCATTTGTTCTTCTGGACAGTTGACTACTGTGCGTAAAATGCGGCCAATGCTAGGAGCGACCAAATCTTCGACCATTGTGCCCAGGCGGTTGGATAACTCGCCCCACTGCTTGCGCATCTTTTGTATTTCCAGACGCGATTCCTCTTTGTAGTCGCGCATTTCATCTTTAAAGTCGCTCATCTCGTCTTTAAAGTCGCGCATTTCATCTTTGAACTCGCGCATCTCCATGCTCAACTGCTCTACCTGATGATCAACCCGGTTGACCGTCACCAGCAGTTGTGCCATGAGTTCTTCTAAATTCGTGACACGTGTTTCCACCATTAAAGCTTGCGCCACCTTACACCTCCAGGGGATATAAATCAACACTCATATGGGTGAAGAGGTGAAATCATTGCAATACCAGAGAGGAATGGAACGATTTCACCCACAGACCTATATGAGCCTAAATCAATAAGTGATACTTTATGCTCTATCATACAAAAAGTTGGGTAAAAAAACAAGCGCGGATCTGGCAAACTGCCCGATCCGCGCTTGGCATTGTTGAATAGAATCTTCGGTATTACCCCTTTAGCACGATTACCCCTTTAGCGCGCCGGCCATCAAGCCTTCAATAAAGTAGCGCTGCATCGTGACAAAGATGAGGATCACCGGTAAGGTCGCCAATACGGCGCCGGCCAACACTAGGCCATATTGATCACCATAGGGGCCACGTAAGCTGGGCAACGCTAAGTTGATCACATACATTTTGCTATCATTGAGCACGATCAGTGGCCAAAGGAAATCATTCCAAGCGCCATTGAAGAAGATAATACCCATGACGGCAATCGCCGGTTTGAGATTGGGGAAGGCGATCTTGAAGAAGATCCCCAATTCACTCGCGCCGTCAATGCGCGCTGCTTCCATCAATTCAGTGGGGATTGCCAGACAATATTGGCGGGCGAGAAAGATCCCAAAAGCGCTCGCCGCAAAGGGTACAATCAGCACCCAATAGGTATTAAGCCAGCCCAACCCAACCATCATCTTGTAGAGTGGCACGAGAATGATCTCAAAGGGTAGGGTGAGACTAGCTAGTATAAAGACAAAGAGAAAGTTTTTAAACGGGAATTCATACTTGGCAAAAGCAAAGCCTGCCAAAAGGCAGAGCAAAATTGACAGGGAACAGCGTCCCAAGGCCACAATTAATGTATTGAGGAACCACCGGACAAAAAGCGTCTCGCCAAAGAGTTTAAAATAATTGTCGGTAAAGATAGTTTCCGGCAGCAGCTTGACAGGGAAGGTAAAGATCTCATACTGCGGTTTCAGCGAAGAGGAGATCATATATAAAAACGGCATGGCAGTGACGATCACCGCCCCGATAAGCATCAGATTGGTCACCGTAATCCAACCAAAACGCCGCAGACGATGAATCGAGATAGCTGGTTTACGTGTTGGAGAAATCGTTTGTGCAGTCATAATTGATAAGTTTCAAAGCATAGAAACGTGATCAGAGATGATTACGCTTCGTTACGAAAAGCGCCAAAGAAACGGAGGTTGATAACCGCCAACGTTACGACAATTAAGACGAGCGTATACCCAATCGCGGAGGCATAGCCCAAGTTGAAATAGGAAAAGCCCGTGTTATAGAGATACATGACCATGCTAATCGACATATCACGTGGCCCACCGCCGGTCAATAGATAAGGTTGGGTGAAGATCTGGTAGGAACCATTAATCGCCGTGATGACGACAAACAAAATCACCGGTCGCAACAAGGGGATTGTAATCCGTGTGAGGATGGTCCACCAATTAGCGCCATCAATGGAAGCCGCTTCTTCTAGCTCTTTTGGGATATTTTGCAGACCAGCCAAAAAATAGAGTGAGTTGAGACCAGTAAATTGCCAGACCAAAAGAATAATGATTGACCACTTGACGACATTCACATCGCGCAGCCAACCGACTTTGGCGTTATCGCCAAACCAATTCATCAGATAACTATTGATCAGCCCGGAATTATAATCGTACAAGATCCCAAACATGAGTGAGACAACCACACCGGAAGTGAGCAACGGCACAAAAAAGGCCAGGCGATAGATGCTTTTCGCATTGTGCCACGGCACCAGCCACGAGTTCACCACCACCGCCAGTATAAACGCCAGTGGAACCTGGATAAAAACACTGCCAAAAGCATAAAAGGTGGAGTTAATGACTGATTGTTTAAAGCGTGGATCCGACAACAAGTTAATATAGTTTTGCAAACCAATAAAGGTGGGGGTGCTAATCCCTTGTTGTTTGTAAAAGCTAATCAAAAAGCTGTTGATCACCGGATAGGCAAGAAAGATAGAGAATAGGATAAAAAAGGGGGCAATATAGAAATACGGAATGACTTGTAAACGGTGTCGTCGCCACCACCGACTCAAACCGGAAACTTGGGGCTGTTGAAAGGTGCGTTGGCCAATTTCACTCTGTTGGACTGCCATCAACATTCTCCTCAGGTAATTGGAGATTAGAGACTGGAATTTGTAGTAAAACTCCGCACGCTAATCTCTAGTCTCCAATCTCTAATCATCAAATCTACAGGGACTTAATGCGCTCCAGTTCAACGGAGAGTTCGTCAAACATTGCATCGTAGTCACTGCGATTTTCCTGCATGACCGGCGTAACCACAATGTTCGTAAATGCCGTGTGAAATTCCGGAGCCCAAGGCGATTGGAAGATACGCGGCATTTCATCGGCAAGTTCCTTGTAGAATTGGCCTAAGACCTGGCCGCTGTAGTAATCGTACGGCTCATTCAGCACCGGATCATCCAAAACTGGTTTGTAGGAAGGGGTGATGCCGCGCTGCGTAGCATCCTCAAGGACCGCCTTGGTCAGATGGGTAAATTCGATGACCTGCCACGCTTCTTCAGGATGGGCCGCCAATTTAGGTATGCTCACACTGGTGCCACCATGGGTCGCAGTAGGGATACCGGTGCCAATACCCGTCGGTAGCGGTTGTAGGAACCATTCATTTTCCTGACCGGGCCCGATCTTGTCATCACGGCCCAGTTTCCCATTGTGCCAAGGCGCGCCCATGCAGGTAGCAATTTGGTTTTGTTGGAAGGCTGCCCAGTAGATGGGGGGCGACCAAGTTGAATCACCAGTGACCGGGGCGACCATTGCCGATTCATCATCATGGATCATGCTGCGTTGATACTCGAGGATCTCCTTGCCCAAGTCATTCATGCCACCAAAGTTGCCATCGGCATCAAACATAAGGCCACCAGCCGCGAAGAGCATAATCTGGAAGTCGCCATCACTCAGATCATGGAAGGAGGTCACATACATATCCGGTTTTGCTTCTTTAAGCGCTGCGCCGGCTTCCTTTAGATCTGCCCAGGTCGCAAAGGGGGTTTCGACGCCAATCTCATCGAAGACCGACTTACGCACAGCCAGCGAACAGGCGTTGACTTCATTGCCGATGCCGTAGATCTTGCCCTTCCAGGACCAATAATCTACTGCAGAACCAAGGACCAGATCGTCCATACGATCGCCAATCAGGTCTGTCAAGTCCGTAAAACAGACCTCGTCACCCTTGAAAAAGGCAGAGGCGCGGCCTTGCTCAACCCGCATGATATCAGGCAAACCAACGCCGGAAGCGCAGGCGGCCAACATCTTATCATGAATTTCAGCAAAAGGCGCTACCACCTTATTCAAGGTAATCGGGGTAGAATGGCTATCGGCAAAGCCATAGTTGTTCATGGCATCTTCTAGCCACTGTAGGCCCTGCTCCCAGTGGGCCCACGCTTCGACCACAACCGCATCATCAGCGGCAGGTGCAGCGGCGGATTCACCACCACTGGCGGCCGGCGCCGCGCCGGGTGCGCCGGCCGGTGCACAGGCGGCTAGCGCGGCCGCCCCTGCCGCCAGCGAAGTCCAGCGCAGGAAATCGCGACGACTCATATTGACATTGGTACTGCTGCTCATAGATTGTCCTCCATAAACTTGGGTTAAACGAAATAACGCACTATACGCCAGTTGAAGTACTGCGATGCGAGTGGGGAAACGATCATGATCAACTAGAGTGATGTATAGGAAACTATCCAAAAAGACGCAACAGCAAGCGGGGAGCACCGCTGCTCTCGACAGCCAGACAAACTTGATTGCATCTGCATACAAAATGTGGCAAAAGCTGTCGGAGAGACGGTAGCGTAATTTGAATAGCAATTACTATCTAAGTAACGGGTGCGTCCAAAATTAGGGCGATGAGAAAGAAATACAAATTGGCCTTGTTGATGCTGCGCCCCATTTGTGGTACGCATCCCTAAACAACGAATGGACAACAGCTCATGTGGTAAATCAAATTATATAGTTGGGCTGCGCCCACTATACCGGTGATCGATGAATCTGTCAAATGTATAGGTCGGAGATGTATAATACGCACACTGATCTACGCATTACCCCTTGAGTGAACCGGCCAAAAGGCCACGCATGAACAATTTGCCCAAAGCCAAATAAACGACAATCGTGGGTAGGGCCGCGATCAAGGCCGCCGCCATCTGCACATTCCAATCCACAGAATAGCTGCCGGCGACGTTCTTTACCGCCACATTGACCGGCGCCATGACGGGGTTACTGAGCACGACCAGCCCAATCAAATAGTCGTTCCAGATGGTGGTGAACTGCCAGAGCAAGACCACGGCAAAGGCCGGCATGGAGATGGGCAGCAGGATCCAGCGATAAAGCCCAAAAAAGCCACAGCCGTCGATCTTGCCAGCATCCAGCAGTTCATTGGGGATCCCCGCATAGTAGCTACGGAACAATAGCGCCGTGATCGGGATTCCGAAGATGCAGTGCGTGAGAATCAGCCCAGGCAGCGTGCCATAAAGATGGAAGAACTGGAGCGTCAACACTAGAGGAATGAGAATACCCTGATAGGGCAGAAACATCCCCACTAAGAACAGGATGAAGAGCGTGTCCGCTCCCTTGAAGCGCCACTTGGCAAAGATGTAGCCGTTGATCGAGCCAATCATTGACGAGATGAGCGCAGCGGGAACAGTGATCATCACGCTGTTCTTGAAGTTTGGCGCCACCAAGGTCCACGCTTGGGTGAAGCTTTCAAAGTACAGCCCTTTCGGCAGTTCCCACATCCGGGTCACGTTGACGTCTGCGAACGGCTTTAGCCCCGTGATGAGCAAAACGTAGATCGGCATGGCATAGAAGACAGCAAAGGCCAGCAATACCAGGTAAATCGCGCTACGTATCCAGATCCGTTGTAAGTTCATCGTTCAGTCTCCAGTTGTAAGCTCCTGAGGTACGGGATGACCAGGAAGAGTGCCAGGAGTAACATGACCGAGCCGATGGCCGCGCCTAACGAGAAGCGGTAGGCGTTGAACGTGGTTTGGTACATATTGAGCGCCAGCGTGTCGATGTTGTTCCCCGGTCCAGGGCCACCGAGGGCCGCAACGATGTCAAAGACCCGGATTGCATTCATGCCGGTCAAGACCATTGCGGTAAAGGTGACTGGCATCAATAGGGGGATAATGATGTAGCGGTAGATCGCCCACGCCCCGGCGCCATCAATCGACGCTGCCTCGCGCAACTCATTCGGGATGCCACGCAACCCTGCCAGATAGAGCGCCATAACATAGCCGGAAAACTGCCAAGCCGCGGCAATCGTCACCGCCCAGATGCCGTAGTTGAGATCCGATGCCCAGTTGGGTCGGAACCACTCCATGCCGATCTTGGCAAAGAGGAGATTGATGCCGGTGGCCGGCTGCATGAGCCAATTCCAGGTTACGCCGGTGACAATCCCGCTGACGGCAAATGGGAAAATGAACAGCGTTCGGAAGAGGGCTTCACCTTTGATCTTCTGATCCAGTAAGGAGGCGAGGATAAACCCAATGACGATGCATTGGGTCATGAAGCCAATGGCATAGAAGAAAAGGTTGCGTAGGTCTACCTGGAAGCGGCGGTCACTGACCAACCGCATCCAGTTCTTCAGCCCGACAAAGGTGAAGTCAACGACCGAACTCTTCCAGTCCGTCATCGAGATATAGAACGTCCAACCGATGAACCCGTAAATAAAAATTGCAACCGCAATGATCGAGGGCAGGATCACCAACACAGCGAGCGCCATGTCGGCGCGTAGCCACCGCCGCCAGCGCGGTTTACGGGTTATGGTGTCGGGGGAGGCGGCTACGCCACGCTCTCCCGAAACGGAAACGGTTCTATTGGCCAAATTCCGCATCCTCCGCGGCCTGGACCAACGCCGCTTGCGTCGCCGCGACGTCTCTGGTCGCGATCATGTCATTGAGTTTCTGATCGTAGTCTACCAAGAAGCTCTGTTTGGCGGCTGCGCCATGTTGGAGGCTGCCAACCAGCGTATTGCTCTTCCACTGTTCCATTTGCCACAACTGTTCCTCATCGTAGAGGCTGGGATCGGCGTCAGTGCGCGCCGGGATCGACCCCTTGATCGGGTTAAAGGCGTCCTGGCCTTCCTTCGAACCGCACACCCGCAACCAGTTGAGCGCGTTGTCGCGGTTCTTTACACCCTTGGGCAGACCGAAGGAGTCGGACAACAGCAGGTAGATGCCGTCGGTACCCGGGCTAGGTGCCCATTGGTAATCCGTGAACTCCTTAGACTTGAAGTAGCCGTGCAACCAGTCGCCACTGATCATCAGCAACGGACCATCGTCAGTCATCATCACATCATTGACGTCCGTCCCGCTCTGGCTCAAGTAATCGGGTTGAGCATAATCATAGAGTCGGTTCATGATCTCCAAAGCCTGGGTCATGCGCTCGTCAGACCAGGAAATGGTGCCGTCAAACAACTTGGGCCAATCCTCCGCTCCAAAGACCGAAAGGATCACAGATTCCATTGTGTGGCCGTTACCACCACCGCCGGCGCCAGCAAGTGCGATACCAGGGATCCCTTTCTCTTTCAGGGCATCCGCCATCTCAAAAAACTCATCCCAACTGGCGGGCGGCGCGCTAGCACCAATGAGTTCAAGTTTAGAGGGGCGATACCACATCAGGTTCGAGCGGTGAATGTTAACCGGTACAGACCAGGGATGGCCGTCGTACATAATGACGTTCATCAGGTCGGGCGGGAAGACATCGGCCCAGCCTTCCTCGGCGTACAGGTCATCCAGGGGTTCCATGCGACCGGCAATCACATGACTGTCAATTAGTTCGCGGCCCAGATGCACCTGGAAGCTTTCGGGCGGGTCGCCACCTAACATACGGGTTTCGAGCAGCGCCTTCATCTCCCCGCCTTGACCGGCGCCCTGCGCTGCCAGGGCCGCATTAATGATCTCGACATCCGGATTGTCCCGCTTGTAGATGTCGAACAGGTTATTCAGCCCTTCCACCTCACCACCGGCTGTCCACCAGGAAAAGATCTCCAACTGTCCGGCTCCCGCGGCGGCTTCACCACCAGCGGCCGGCGCCGCGCTCGGTGCCGCGCCTGGCGCGGCACACGCGGCCAACGCCACTGCTCCGGCGCCCATCGCGGAAAATTTGAGGAATTCACGTCGACTTAATGCTTTCATACAAAACGCTCCTTTGATAAAGGTTAATGTGGTCACAGCACCATGGTGTGTAAACCATTATATGGATCTTCATACTGTTATGGGGGCCATACAGCATAGTTGGAAGAATAAAAATTTGTGGCGGGGAGCCAACTACAGAAATCGCAAAGGGCAGAAATTGATTACAATTATACCCTTCCCGTAGTAAGGAGCGCAACTTTATCAAGCAGTCATAGTAACTCTAATGCAAAAAGTCCGACTTCTCGCCCCTGTGAAGAATCACAAATTGGGTAGAAGTCGGACTTTTCCAGGATGGGGGCCAACCTGAATAGAGACAACTACTGCATGATGGTCGGCAAGTAGATCGTCTCGACTAAGGTAATGCCACGAATCAGAGTGGCCACTTCACTGCCGTCAGGGGCTGTATAGCTATTCACCCAAACCGTTTCGCCAACCCCCAGGCCACTCAATGCATCGTTGAGATTGGTGGCTGGTGTCACGGTGTAATTACGACCGCTAATGTTCCAGACGGCGGCGGAAACTTTGGCGGAAACCAAGGCGCCTCCCTTGTCGTCAATCTGGCCGATAAGGCTATTGGCGCCTGCGCCTGGCGGCACATGGGTCTCAATCTCATGCACTTGATTATGGCCATCCTGAATTGAATATTCAATTGCCACATAGGCGCCCAACCCCAGCAATCCATTATTTTCTTTAAATTGCGCTGATGAATCGGCAACAAAGGCGTTATTGTCCGCCATCCATGTCCCCACAAAGCCATTGGCCGGCATCTGATTGACATAGCCAAAGACTTTGTAGTGTGTCGCAGAGGAAGCGCCACCATTGTCATTGGTGCTTTCGATCTTACGAGCAACCCGATTCTTGTTGCTGTCCAGATAATATTCAACCTTGACCTGAACACCGACGGCAAATGAACCATCACTCTGTGAAAAAGTTGTACTGTCAGAGGTGCTATACGGAATACCGCTAACGCTCCATGCCCCCTTTAGATCGGCCGGGAAGCTGTCAATGATACCATAGGCATGACCCTCGGCGCCTTCATGGGACCCGTTGCCGTCATCGTCGCTGCCATCATCATCGTTGGCAAATTTGGTTTCGATCTCGCGGGCCTGGTGGACGCCATTGCTATCCACTGTAAAGTGCACTTTCACCGTTACCCCAACCGCAAAGGCGCCGTTGCGCTCTTTGAACCCAGTGCTGCTGGAGGCCACAAAGGTCATTCCGCCAATGTTCCAGTCGCCAATCCGGTTAGCCGGGAAGCTCTGCAACCGGCCATAAAGTTCACCCTCAGCGCTGCCGCCATCGCTACCACCGCAATGATATTCCTGTTCAGTCTCGATCTCACGCATGGTGGCTGATGAACCGGTGGTGGGCAAATGCACTTTGACACAAATACCCATGGCAAATGAACCATGTTCCTGCTTGAATTCTGTGCTGCTGTCTGCGTTGTAGGCGACGCCATTAATGACCCAATTTCCAACCAATCCGGAGGGCATGCTCTCTACACGACCATAGATTTCCGTCTCGTCCTCTGGGGTTGAACCGGGGGTCGCGCCAGGAGTTTGGGAAGCGCCGTTGCAATCAGATGCGGATCGTGACTCCAATTCGCGGATCGTCAAGGGGGATGTGTTGGTAAAATAATGGACTTTGGCACAGGCCCCAACCACCAGCGGACCATTGCGCTGCTTGAATTCGGCGTTCGAGGGAGCCTGATAGGTGACGCCGGCAATCACCCACGTTCCGACAAAGCCGCTACCTGGCATTGACTCTATCCGGCCATAGGCTTCCTGTTCACTGCCGCTAGGTGAGGGGGTGCTGTTGGGCGTTACTGTGGTGGTCACGGATGGTGTGCCGCTGGGCGTCTCTGTGGTAGTTACTGAAGCAGTTGGCGTGCTGCTCACACTACAATCATCGGCATTTTTGCTAGCGATCTTTGTCGCGGTATAGGGCTGGGATGAACCAGCATATTCTACCTCGACACAGACGCCAACGGCAAAGGAGCCTTTGTCCTGACGAAAGTCCGTATTGCTGTTGGCAATAAAATTTACTCCTTCGACAACCCAGGAGCCTTCAAGTGTACCCGACGGCATAGAGTCAATGTGCCCAGTCAGATTGGCTTCGCTAGCTCGCGCAATCAGTCCCGACCAAATTAATAAAGTACAAAGAGTGCTAATGATGATGGACAACACGATTGTGTGCACTGTCCAGTTTTGCTGCGTTGGCGCTTCCATGCGAATATCTCCTTACAGTTTGTATAATCTATTTTTGGCTTGTATCCATGATTATGGCTTACTACAAAAGTGCTGACAGGAAATAGGAAAAATACATCAATCTGTAAGGTAAATTAGAAATGGCCATTGCCAACGTGTAGCCAGGGAAAAAAGTTGGCTGAGATCGCCTATCGCGTAACCGTTGAGATAAGATTGCTGTCATAAAGGTGCAAGGGGCTTTGAACCTCTTTCACGGTATGCTACACTATTACACATCCGCGCCTCCTAGGCGCCTACAGGGATTTAATTCTTTGCAATAGCCCTACCCCCCCATGGGTTCTTGCCATGTTACCGTTGAATCTATATTGAGCACTGCCATTGATAAGACGAATTCGAACCGATTTAGACGGGTAGTTCATTCTCATCTATGCGCGAGTGCGGTATATCACTGTGGAGAATGATGATGAATACACAAATCCAGCAAGCCCTACGCACCGACCAGGTGATCGACATAACCACCAAGGGCCGCAAAAGCGGTGAGCCCCGGCGCATTGAGATCTGGTTTCACAACGTGGATGACCGGATCTATATCACCGGCACCCCCGGCAAACGCAACTGGTATGCCAATCTGACCGCCAACCCCCACTTCACCTTTCACCTCAAAGAGAGCATCCAGGCCGATCTGCCGGCCACCGCGCGGCCGATTACCGACCCAGCCGAGCGCCGGACGGTGTTGGCGCGCATTACACAAAAGCTTAACCAAACCCTGAATCGTACTACGGATTTGGAGACCTGGGTCGCTGATAGTCCCCTGGTTGAGGTCACATTTGATTCCCTGCCATCCTAACCTGGTAAATCAGTAGATAGGTAAATCGGTAAATCAGTAGATAGGTAAATCAGTAAATCAGTAAATCGGGATTTCTCTCTAAGTCCTATCTACCTATCTACCTATCTACCTATCTACCTATCTACCTATCTACCAATGTACTTATCCTAAACTGAGCCATGCAAAAAGGAACCTATTATGAATATCGCCATTGCTTCCTACGCCTTTCACGGTCTGTTGCGCGCCGGGCAGATCGACCTCTTTGGCTATCTAGAGAGTTGCCGTTATCGCTATGGTCTGCGCACTGCTGACATCTGGAACGGCATGTTGACCAGCACCGACGATAATTATTTGGCGACAGTCAAGCGCGCGCTGGAAGAACGGGAGCTGACATTAGTCAACCTTTGTGTGGATGGCCCGCACATCTGGGAAGACGATCCAGCCGTGCGCGAGCAACATTATCAGGACGCATTGCACTTTCTGCATGTGGCTGAAGTATTGGGCGCCCAAACCCTGCGTATTGACGCCGGCGTGCGCGCCGACCACTTTACTGATGAACAGTTTGACGGCATCGTCACCCGCTTCCGCGAATATGCCGAACGCGCCCATGACAGCGGCTACAAAGTCGGGCCGGAAAATCACTGGGGCGCCGAGGTTATTCCCGCCAATATGGTGCGGATCTGCCAGGCAGTAGACCATCCTGGCTTTGGCGTCCTGCTCCACTTCCGCGGCAATGAAGGCGACGCACAAATGGCGCCGTGGGCTATGCACACCCATATCTCCTGGGAGATCACCGAAGACTCGTTACACGAAAGTATGAGCACGTTGCGCGACGCAGGTTATCAGGGTTGCTGGTCGGTGGAGCATCATACGGGGCAAGATGAATATGCCGAAGTCGCCGTCCAACTGGCCAAAGTGCGCGCCGAACTGGCCAAATGGTAAGGTCATCAGAAAAATAAGTACGCGGTAGGGACACCGGCTAGCGGATGTCCCCGTAGGCAACCGCTCACAGTCGGAGAGATATTGGCAATCCCATTTACCATTACTCTGCCTTACGGCTTATCCACAATTTGACAGAGGCTTTCACGCGCAGAGATCGTTACAATATCAGGCAAGCTACTTATCCAAGTCTGTAACTGTCCCGGCGCTTGACCAGGATGGCCCAAACCGAAGGAATCTTTATGCTTGCCAAAGTTCATAGCTGCGCCGTGGTGGGGCTAGATGCCGAGCCGGTCCATGTTGAAGTCGATATTGCCAGCGGCCTGGAGCGGGTGACGCTGGTCGGCCTACCCGACACCGCCGTGCGTGAGAGTGGCGAACGGGTACGCGCGGCCCTGAGCAACAGTGGCTTTTTCTTTCCCCAACACCGCCTGACTATCAACCTGGCCCCCGCCGACCTACGCAAAGAGGGGCCGGCCTATGACCTGCCGATTGCCGTTGGCATCCTCGCCGCCACGCGCCAACTCCTGGCCAACCTGGATGACGCCCTGCTCCTGGGCGAGCTGAGCCTGGATGGGGGTGTGCGTCATGTGAATGGCGTCCTGCCCATGGCGAGTATGGCCAAAGCCGCCGGCTACCGTCGCCTCTTTGTGCCGGCCATTGACGCGCCGGAAGCGGCCCTGGTCGAAGGGCTGGAAGTCTACCCGATTGACTCGCTGGCCTCGCTGTTGCACCATTTCAACGGCGGGCCGGCCATTGCCCCCTTTGAAAATTCGCTGCGCTTTGACGAAAATGCCGATCCCCAATTCCCAGTCTATTTTGAGGATGTCAAGGGCCAGGAACATGCCAAGCGCGCGCTCGAAGTCTCCTGCGCCGGTTTCCACAATTGTCTGCTCAAAGGCCCACCTGGTTCGGGTAAGACTTTGTTAGCGAGAGCTTTGCCCTCCATTCTGCCACGTTTGACATTGGGGGAATCGCTCGATATTACCCGCATTTACAGTGTTGCCGACGCTTTGCCCGAAGGACAACCCTTAGTGCGTGTCCGACCTTTTCGCGCCCCCCATCATACGATTAGTCACGCTGGGTTGGTAGGTGGTGGTCGCTGGCCGCGACCAGGAGAGATTAGTCTTGCCCATCGTGGCGTGCTTTTCTTAGATGAGTTGCCCGAATTTGGTACACGTAATTTGGAAACACTACGTCAACCCCTTGAAGACCGGGTTGTTACTATTAGCCGTGCCACCGGTTCACTGACCTTTCCTGCCAATTTTGTTTTGATCGCCGCCATGAACCCTTGCCCCTGTGGTTATTTTGGTGACGAGCGCCAGGAGTGTAATTGTTCGCTGTCGGTGGTGCAGCGTTACCAGAAGCGCATTAGTGGGCCATTAATGGATCGGATCGACATTCATTTAGAGGTAAAGCGGGTGCAATTTCAGAAATTAGCTGGGCTAGAACAAGGGGAATCTTCGGCTGTTATCCGTCAGCGCGTAGAAGCAGCGCACCGCATTCAACACCAACGCTTTGCCGCGTTGAATAAACCGTATGTACTGGTCAATGGCGATATGGGGCCGGCGGAGGTGCAGCAGTTCTGTCAACTGGACGAAGCCGGCAAAAATCTCATGCGTGCCGCCATGCAACAAATGAACCTCAGCGCCCGCGCCTATCATCGTGTCCTAAAACTGGCACGCACCATCGCCGATCTGGCCGGTAAAGAGCAAATTGAAGTCACCCATTTAGCCGAAGCATTGCAATATCGTCCGATAAGCATGACTTGATAGAAATCAGGCAACCCTTACCTATAGGGACAGGCTAGACTTCCGGGAAGGGGGCCAAAACCATCCAGTTCTACAAAGTGATGATTGGCCCCTTCCCGGAAGTCCGGCCAGCTTGTACCCAAAAGCCGGATGTATTACGGCTCATGGAATGCGGGTTACTTCCCCCTGTGTGCCTAGGATCGAAAGTGTGACCTGTTGTTTATCAACCACGACAACACGAACCTGCAAGCTGCGTAAAAGCTCCTTCTTTTCGGTAAAACTCAACTTCTCCAAGCTAGCAGGGGCCGTTGCCGCAAGCGCAAGTAATGCTCCTTCTTGCTCAGGTGAAATCCGCATAGTCGATAACTTTGCGTTCGTCTTTGCCTCCTCGCTTTCCAACTGTTTGAGTTTGTCGAAGAGCAATTGCTTGCGCTCTTCAATGATGGAACGGGGAAATTCATCATCCAGGATCTGATCGAGCAGGACGCCGATCCGACGTTCGGTATCAACTTTGGCGGCGGCAATTGCTTCGAGTTGCTCCTGAACGAAAGCTGTGTTGGTTTGTTGCCCTTGTCGTTGGCGCTCAATTTGCTGGCGCAAGTTCTGGCCATCAGAAAGCAACGTTGTCACTGCACCCCAAACCAACGCATCTAAGCGCTCTACACGCACCCCAAACCGGGTCTGACATGGGCGATTCCACGATTGCCCACCCTTTATGGGGCAGCGATAGTAGCGGAGTTCGCGCCGATTTTTGCAAGCACAACAGAGGCCACAGCTACAGTAGACCAGCCCTTGTAACAAATATTCATGTTTGGTGGTTCGTTGTAATTTGGCCTGATTCGCAACAAGCTGTCGGCGAGCGGCATCATACGTTGCACGATCAATGATAGCCGGCACTGGAATTGCGACTTGCTCCGTTATGGGGCACGCCGTTTGTTTCAGCTTCCGATTCGCCCGCTGGGTTTTTGTCTTGTTGTAATACCAGACGCCGGTATAGGTCTCGTTGTGTAAAATCTTCCTGACTGAGGATGGATGCCAAATGGCGTAGCTGTTACGTTTAACTGTCCATGAAGTTTTATCGCCGCGCGTTGGTACGCCATCTGTCGTCAGCTTCTTGGCAATTGTGCAGGTAGATTCACCGGTTAAGATCCACTGATAGATCTGCTGTACAATAGCGGCTTCTTCCTCATCCAACACAAGTTCTCCATCCCGGTATTGATAGCCATACGGTGGACGCGCGCCGATCATTACTTTGCCGGTTTTTGCCACATCCAGTTTACCCTGCAAAGAGCGCGCCCGTCGCTGTTGATTTTCATACCAGGCGAGGCTTTGCTTGGCGGTATCGTCCAGAACAACACCGAGTGCTGCCTTTGTGTACCCGCTGAAAACATACTCAACCTTGGCGCCATGCTTGGCCAGTCGCATTTGGATAATGGCATGATGAGCCGGGCCGCCACGCGAGAGTCGATCCGGGTCACAGGCAATGATGGCGTTCACGGTATGGGCCGCAACAAAATCAAAGAGGGCAGTTAACCCAGGTCGATCCAACTCTTCGCCGGTCTGGCGATCCTCAATGACCGAGAGGACGGTGTACGAATTTTGGGCGGCGTATTCTTGGCATTGTTGCAGTTGTGTCTGTAAGGAATAGCCTTTGGCCTGCTCCTCGGAACTAACACGCAGATAGATCAAAGCGCTTTGGTTCATGCGGCCACCTCACTTGGCTGCATGTTTTTCCCTACGCTGACGGATGTAGGGGTGGTGAAGCGGTCATCTGGGGTAACGTTGAGGACTTGTCCATCTTCCAAGTCCACCACAAGCCCCAACAACTCGCAGAGAAAGAGTGAATCAGGGTCAACAACGATGGCAACACCTTCCCCCTGCAACTCGGTAATTTCAGAGCGCACCTTGGCGCGCCTAGCCTCTAATAAGGCGACAACTTGCCAAACGGTCATGATCAAATCCCTCCTGTGTTGAGATTGCTGATAAAAAATTGCCGGCGCCGCCTACGGACACTGGCAATTCGACCATGACTCAAGTACAATAGAGATCAGGCCGCTGCGCTGCCTGTGTCAGTGCCGGCGGTTTGAGGGTTGAGCAACTGCTGCTATCAGTTGCTCAACCTATTTAAAAACATTTTGCGCATTCTTCTCAATTATCGACACTTTTCTAATTTAGTCAAATTTAGTCTAAAACGGTCTAATTATTTATGAAAGATAAGGTTCAAGGCTCCCATTGGTTAAGTGTTACAGAAGCATGTGCCTACTTAAGCGTTTCCAAAGGTACACTGTATACCTATATGAAGGATGGACGATTGCCCTTCTACTATCTAGCCGGAACGCGTCAAAGACGCGTGAAGCAATCGGATCTTGACGCGTTGTTAGTGCGTGGAGAACCAGAGGATGAGGATGAGGATGAGGAAGCATCAAAAATAGATTACAAATAATGTGGGGCATCTAGTATTTAGTTGTCGCAAGTCAGCATTATTCGCCGTTACGGAATTAACAATTAGTTAATTTTTGCTTAGCTCTCTGACTAAAGTATAATTTCCAAATCAGATCCAACATGATTTTGACAAGTAAAAATCATGTTAATTATAGAAACTACTCTCACAGGTTTGTCACTATTACCGCTACTTTCATCACAGCCGACAACATAGCCATGACATTGGTTTGACCATTGTTGGTTAGGGGCTTGTCTTTAGTGTTCATTACATTGGCATCTACAGACATATTTCCAGTTTTGATCCCCTGCTAATTGCAGACAGGAGTTTATTGTTGACTCACCGATTACTAATTTTGGCTTGTTCACAGGCAAAATTATCCGATCCTGGTTTATTACCTGCTATCGAACGATACGATGGTCCACCCTTTAGGTTGCTCCGCAAATTTCAAAGAGAATGCCCCAACCAGTCAGAAGAAGTAGATGTTTACATTTTGTCGGCTAAATTTGGTTTAATTAAAGCATATACTGATATACCATTGTACGATCAGTACATGACATCTCAACGTGCTTTAGAATTAAAACCAGTACTTGAAGCACAATTAAAATCTGTTACAGAGCAACGAGATTATACAGAAGCACTTATAAGCTTGGGTAAAGTTTATAAGTTGGCCCTACCTACATTTGATAAATTTAACTTAGGTAGAATAAAAGTTACCGTTACTAACGGTACACAAGGCCGGAAACTTTCTATTTTACACGATTGGCTCTATGGTACTATTCCACTTCATGCGCCCATGAAAAGACCTGGCATCATCTCAATTAGGGGCGTGCCTGTAAATCTTACACAGGAAATGATCATTGAGTTAGTAAGACAAAAGTTAAATCAGCACCCTAGTGATGCATATACCTATCAATCATGGTATATTGAAATAGATAATCGTAAAATAGCACCTAAATGGCTTATTAATCAGATAACGAATTTGTCAGTTAGCAGTTTTAATACTAGTGACGCAATACGTGCATTAGCAAGACTAGGCTTTGAGGTAAAAAGGGTATGAGTACTTCTCTTTCTGAAAGTAGACGTCTAACTGAAGATGGTGTCCGTGAAGACCTGCAGCGACAGCCCCATATTTTCATGAAATTGGCAGAAAATGCCTTAACTGTAGCCGAAAGTTTAAGGGATAATTACTTCAAGAATACCGCAAAATTTGTTACTGCTGTTCGTAAGGCCGTCTATGCAGCAGATCAGGGTAAACGCGCTCAACCTCTTCTAGAAATTTATGACGTTAAAAATGCAGATTGGAGCGCTTTTCAAGACGAAGTAGTAACCTTTATCGATGGTGGTGTTGGCAATGTCCAAATTTCTAGTCAGGTACCAATTTTATTGCGCGTTGGCTCGTACTGTGTAAGAACAGGGGAGCGTAGATTATCTGAACGTGAACAGTTTGGCTATTATCCTGTAATTCTAGGTGATCTAGAGGGTGGCAGTAAGGAACGCAAAGATTTTATTGATATTGTTCGAATTACAGCAGAACTTCTAGGTGGTCTATCAGCCTTAGAGCGGACACCAGATTTGAAGGTATTGATGTTTCACGGGCCGCTAGTTTATCTAATGAGCGGTTACGCTGGGCATACTCCATTTACAGAAAATGATATTGACTTATTTCTTAAACAGTATGCCCCAGATCCTCAGTTAGGGCAACAACTCAAAGAAGATTTTTTAAGAGAAGCAGAGCTTGAAATCTATCCTATGCTGGTAGACTCACCTGATGATTGGATTAAAAAGCGGATTTTTGAACCACTATCATGGATTTCATTTCTTTACCGTCGAATGATCCGCGAAGCACGCAAACGAAACCCTATCCCAATTATTGCTGGCGTAGTAGAACGTGGGGCATTGAGAGAGTTTAGCCAATCTGTATTGCTTGAACGAGTTTTTCAAGGATTGCGGCAAAAGGGGAATGCGAACTATTTTAATCAGATGTATGGACGAACCGATCTAACGTCTCCCAAAAAATTACTTGATCGCTTGGGCTATACCGATTCCTTACTACTTGCAATGCTGCTTGAAGTGGGTCAGCGCTCTGAATCTTGGAGCATTAGCAAATATGATGGATTACGTCAGACCAATGTATCACTAGCCAATAGTACAGGTACCTACGAAGTAAATTACGGTTCATTAAAACCTGGCAAGATAGGGTTTCCCAGAATACGTGGCTGTTATGTGCATGTTTCAGAAACTACTGAACCAATACGAGTTGAGGTCTTTGAAGAGTTAGGCAATCAACAAGTTACTGAAGCATCTCGTCGGGCATACTTGTACTCACGGATGCTACCTGGATATGGATTCCCCGTTGGTCTGGATATAGCGGACAAATATGCTCATATTCCAACTTGGCTCACCAATGCTTATGGTAAGCTCATCCGTCACCAATTAGGTGTTAGCCTGCAGAGTGGAGAAATAAGTGATGCTGAAATGCGCCGTATTTTAGTGCAAGCAATTTATATGACACACAGGGATTGGTTATTCCGCCCACAAGCCTAAATTTTTGGAGAGACACATATGACGAATACTAACGCAAATCAAGATATAGATCGTTATGTCGGCACTTTAGTAGGAGAAAGTACTAGCAGAGAATTTAGGCTTGCTGTAGCTCATGAAACAATACATGAACAGGACATCATTGCAGTTGACGCTGAATTGCGTCATCCAGGATCAAATGCGGAGAATAATAAAATCAGGGTCTGGGCAAAAGTCCAGCGTATTGAACGTTTAAATCCTTTGTTTCCAAGTGAAGCAGGTCATGAGCTTGCAGCAACACGAACAGATCCATTCGATACAGTACTATCACTAAGTCGTGAAATGGTAACTGCTGTTTGTCAGATATTGGGAGCCGAACCGTTGGTAGCAAATGAACGCGGGAAGCTAGATCACCTGCGCTACCCCCCTCAACCCGCATCTCGTGCTTATCGTCCGAATTCTGAAGATATCGGACGCGTCGTCTTAGGTGAATTACAGCAAAAACAAAAACGTGCATTAGATATTGCAACTCTATCTAACCGCCCAGAAGTAGACGTAAAAGTCGATGGTCATGCAATTGTTACGCGTCACTTAGCTATTCTTGCAATGACAGGTTCAGGAAAAAGTGTTACAGCCAGACGTATAATTGAGCAGCTCGCCGACAAAAATTATCCCATTGTAATATTTGATCCACACGGAGATTATACAGGATTAGCAGATGTTCCAAGGTTAGCTGGAAGGGTAAAAAGATACTTTGCTCAATTTCCTATCTTCGAAGAAGATAGTGAAACTATAGCAGAAATAGTAAGTACTTTAGGGTACACTCTTACAGATACTATGCGCACTCGATTTGAAGAAGTTTTTCACGCAGCAAGTTCCTTTATAGTTGACGATAAAGATGAAATGCAACAGCGGATAGAGTGGCTTGCACAAGTTATAAACAAACCAGAATTAAAAAATTTCTCCATAAATCCTGATATGTGGTTAATTGCCCACATTGCAGAAGCTGGCGAAATGGTTCTAAGAAATGAGGATGATAATGAAGCCCAACAAATGTTAATTGATATCGGGTGGTCTACCTTAAGCAAGTATACAGGGACAGATCGACGAACGCTAGAAGGTATAAAAAAACGTGCCTACCGGGCAGCAGCCGTTCTACGTCGCATGGAAAAAACGAATCAGATTATTGCTCGTAGTGCAGAGCCTTTGCCTACTGATCGCAAAGAGCTAGTGCGGTATGGTCAGATTAGTATAGTCTCTCTTGCCGGTTATACTAGCGATTTTCAAGCAACAATTTACAGCTTAGTTGCTGATAGTATTTTTGAGTCAAGGATACGAGATGAGCTGAAAGTACCTACACTATTACTCCTAGAGGAAGCTCACAACTTTGCTCCAGCCAAAGCCAATACACCTGCTGAACAACGAGCTATTTCTATAACTAGACAAATTGCACAAGAAGGACGCAAGTTTGGAGTAGGGCTCATTCTTATTAGCCAAAGACCTTCTCGGCTAGATGAAACAACTCTATCGCAAGCAAATTCCTACATAATCATGCGCATGTCTAATCCCGCAGATCAAAACTTTGTTCGGAGGGTTATAGAAACTTTAGGAGAAGATGAAGCACGCATGTTGCCTGATTTAGATGTAGGCGAAGCTATTTTGTCAGGTCAATTGATCAACTTCCCAGTTCTGGTAAGAATAAAAAAGTCTGATTCATCAGGTGAACGTGAAGAAAAAGATGCCTTTGAAGCATTAGAAGAAGCACAGAAAACATCTAATACCCTGATTGCTAATTTGCGATAGATTGAGAGAACCAAAGAGCAACCAGGGAAGCATGGACTTTGATATCAAAGCCAGGATTGGTGCGAGCCTTGAGGCGCTCGACGCCCATAGATTCGAGTTGGCTGTTACAGGTTTCGATGCGCCCGCGTTGTTCTTCGAGTTCCCATTCATCCCACCAGGGGTGAGGGTGCATGTTTTTCTTGCGAAGGGGGAGTAAACGCAGCCCCTCGTCAGCGAGGAAGGCTTCGCCGTCAGCATAGTTATAGCCTTTATCAGCATAGAGCTTGGCGTCTGGGGGGAGATCGTAAGTTAATTCAAAGATGGGCGTCAAGTCATGGTAGGCCGCTGGCAAGAGGGTGAAATTAACGGGAACGCCTTCGGGGGTACAGATCAGATGGAGGCGCCAGCCAAAGAATTTCTCCTTTTTGGCGACACAGACGCCACAAAAGTCAGCCCCCCTCACTTTACGGCAGCGACGGGCGCGCACGCGTTTGCACACCGGCACTGGCATACTATCAATGATAAACGTCTCCCCTTGACGGGCCAGTTCCAACAGAGTTTGTAAGCAGAGCTCCAAAAAGTCGCCCTGTTGATGGAGTTGACGATTAAACCGCGACACACTCAAACAGCGCTGTTTGGGGATCATTCCTGTCTGTCTCATCAGCAGCAAGGCGCGCTCCTGATTATTTTCAAAGTAGCGGGCGGCCACGATGGCCACCAAGATGATTTCCGCTACGCTCATTTTGGGTTTGTATTTCGGCGCCGGCAGAAAGCTCTGCGCCAGTTGATCCAGTACCACATAGACTGTGGTTACATACAATTCGTCCATGATTCTTCCTCCACTTCCTGTTCTCTGCTCTCATTCTTTGCTTTTCTGGAGATTCTATCATGGCTGTCAAATTAGCAATTAGGGTCTAATGTAGGAGGATAGTTTTGCAAATCGTCGTCGGTCTCAACCTAAATAATTTAAAACCCAAAGTGTGGGACATAAGTTCACCCTATTATTTACCGGATGTCAACGCTGTCATGGTTTCTTATGCTGATTTTAATAAATCGGCTACGCGGCGCAAGCAAGCTATGGAGCAGGGGTTACATGCTTACCTTAACATTCCTGTCACTGTAAAAATTTATCTTGACAACGGCGCCTTTAATTTTCTGCGCAAGGGAGGCGAAGTGCCACGCGCCGAGTATCAAGAATTCGTCGAAAAGGCGCGCCCTGACTGGTATCCCATTCCCCAAGATTATATTCCTGCTCCCTTTATGACAGACGAAGAACAACTTGACTGCTTACGGCGCACGATGACCGTCAATCTAAACTATCTACACGATGGTTTTGTCCCTGTCATTCATATCAGTCGCCATTTAGATGAATATCTCAAACAATTTCAAGCAGAACAGAAACTAATGAGCAAAGCATATGTTGCTTTGGGCGGAATTGTGCCTAATCTTCTTCGCACATCGAAAGCAATGAGCTATGATGAGGTTCTTAGAAACATTAAAGTTACGCGCGAAAAACTGTGCGATAAGCGTTTACACATCTTTGGCATCGGTGGTACAGCAACTCTGCATTTAGCGGCAATTTTTGAAATTGATTCAGTAGATTCATCGGGTTGGCGCAACCGTGCTGCGCGCGGCATTATTCAACTACCCGGCCGTGGTGATCGAATGGTCGCAAACATGGGAAGTTGGCGCGGTCGTGAACCAGATCAAGAAGAGTTAAAGCTATTAAAATTATGTTCATGCCCTGCATGTCAGCAACTCGGCTACGAAGGCTTAAAGGCTAGCGGTATTGAGGGATTTTGTAATCGTGCAACCCACAATTTGTGGGTTGTCCTGAATGAAACGCAAGAAATAGACGCTCATCTTAGTGATGGGACTTACGCCGAGTGGTTTGAAAGTCATCTAACCAATTCTACATATCTTCCGCTTATTCGTAAATCTATGCAATTAGCCGGGTTAGCATAGTTGCGTTGGTAAGAAGCGGGCAAAACCCTCATGCGCGCCGCGGTGCAGCAGATGAATTTGAGCGCACGGGCGTATCATCGGGTGTTGAAACTAGCCCGCACCATTGCCGATCTGGCCGGAACAACGCAGATTGAGACGCCCCATCTCGCCGAAGCGTTACAATATCGGCCACGGGAGATTGTGTAAGATCTGACACGTCCGCAATCGGTGGGAGGGCCAACTCTGTTCTTTCGCGGCAGCCAGGATGGCTTGGGCAATCGGATGGGGCTGATGTTGGCCGCCGTGGCATGATAGGCACTAAACAAGATAGGCTGTTGCCATCGTAACATAGTGTTGATAGATCCACTGCTGCACATCAAGGGAGCGGCGTTCGGCCAGGTGCACGATCTGCATCATCCGGCAAAGCCGAAAATCGGCCAGGTAGTGCGTAGGCGGCGGTAGGTGATAGCGTTGAAACAGCGCATCAATGGCGGTGCGGGCGTTGGCTAGTTGGGTTGCGGTGTAGCGGTAGTCCGTCGGATCGGGCGGCAAGAGATCATCAGCGAAGAGGCCGGTGATGGCGTCATAGCCGGCTACGCTCCAGTGGACAAACTCCAGATCGATTACGCCGCCGGGACAGAGGTTGTGGGGATGAAAGTCACCGTGGGTCAGGACGACAGGAAAAACCGTCAGCCGCTGTTGCGCACGCGCGAAGACCTGGCGGGTCAGCAGGATGTGCTCCGGCAGCAAGCGTTCGACATCAGCCAGACGCACCGTTGCCGCCAAGTCAGCGTGGGTCTCGGCAGGAGCGAGGGTTTGGAGCTGCGCTTCCGTCCACCGGAGAATCAGCGCCAGCAAGCCGGCAAAAGAAGACTCACGTACCGTGCCGTAGGCGTGGGTCTCCGCTTCCAAACTGTCACCCCAAACCGCATCACCGAGCGCGGCTTCGATGAAAAACGGCTGCCCATCCTGGAACCCTGTTTGGAGCAGCGGCGCCACCGGAAACCCCAAAGCCAGTAAGCGGCGATGAATGGTAATTTCGTGTTCGATCACAGCCGGCAAGCCAATGCGCAGGTAGGCAGCGGGGCCGCGATACACCGCACGACCGCGGCAACGGTCGCCACAAACCAGCCTATAGGTCTGCTTGTTGATCTGCAGGATTGACAAAGGATAGAACTCCCCGGCACGGCTGTCAGTTTGCGGTTGCGTCTGCGGACTCGGCTGGTGGTAGCGTCAACATGGCTAAATTACTTACAAGCGCCGCATGAGCAGCGAAACCGTATGTGGCAAGCGCTCAATTACTGCCGATGGCCAGTTTGAAAACTGCGGTGTAAATTGCTCAGGATGCTCGGCAAGCCGTTCTAAACAGAGTCCCGCCTGCGCTAGGGCTGTGATGATCTGGGCCAGTGTCCAGTGGTGTTCATATTTCCTGGCTTGTTGGTGCAAAGGCGGCAGCAGATCATCCTGAATATAGTCGCTGTGCCACCCTTGGCTCACATTGAGGCTGGTTGAGAAGTAGCTGCCAAACGCGGGATCAGGATCAAGCTTGGGCTCAGTTGCTTCTTGATCCCACACCCAATCCAGCGGATGTCCGTCAAAGAGATAAAAGCGACCACCATGCGGTTTGAGCAGCCGTGTCACCACCTGCGCCCAAGCATCAATGTCCATGATCCAATTGAGCGAGCCGCGTCCCGTGTAGACCAGATCAGCACTGTCATTGAGTGAGGCCGGCGTTTCTAGTACATCACAACAGTACCAGGTCGCTGGGGCATTGAGCGCAGCCGATTTAGACTGGGCGCAGGCGATCATCTTGTCGCTAATATCGACGCCGATTACCTCCCGCGCACCTGCGTTCCAGAGGGAGAGGGTCTCCTTGCCCCCGGCACATTGCAGATGAATGGCGCGTCGACACCAGCCGTTCAGATCAGCCAAAAAGGTGCGCTCCGGCTCCATAAAGCTTTGGCCGCCGGTGCGCAAAAAAGCAATATCCTGTGTCACTTCCTGCTCATACTGGCGTGCTGCTTCATTCCATGCCGCGCGATTGCTCTGATGAAGTTGCTTGGTATTCATGGTCTCCTCTTGGACTAGAAGAAAACTCGAATATCCGGCCAACCATAGACCACCTCCGGTAACAGAAATCCCTCTTCATCAAACTCACGCTCACCCACCACGCGCCCGCCAATTGCTTCATAGAAGCGGCGGGCCGGTCTGTTGGCCGCTAAGACCGCAATGTGCAGTGCAGTGATGCCGGTGGTTGCCAGGTGCGCAGCAACGGCTTGCACCAACTGCCGTCCGATGCCTTGGCCTTGATGCGCTGGTTGCACATAGAGCGCGCCTATCTCCCCAGTCTGTGCCGTTGCTGCCGGATGCCCCATTGCCAGCCCCACAACTTCTCCCTCTGTCGTTACTGCAACGTAGATGCATTCGGCCTCATTGCCGTCATCGATCTCGGCAATGGCGCGCGTCCAATTGCGGGCGGACACATCGTGAGTCCACTCCGTTTTGCGCTTTTGCCACGCCTCCTCTGGCATCTGACCGTGGTGTGCGGTTAAAAAGGTATCTACCATCACTCGGCCCATCGCCGGGGCATCTGTCACTTGGGCTGGGCGAATGATCATATAGACTTTCCCTGATAGGGAACGGGCTGAACAAGATACAAGTTAAGCGCAATTTAAACCCAAACGCTCACGAACTTGGTCAAGCGAATGTTTGCCGGCTTCCTTTGAACGTTCGGCTAAGAGCGCCATGAGTGCTTGATTGCGGCGTGTGTGCGCAACCTCATCGGCAAAGTCAGCCTCTTCAAGGGTCTCGTCCACCTGGGTGATCAAGAAGGCTTTGCCGTTGGGCATGCGGATGAGCATGCTATCTTCGCTTGCGAGATCAAGCAAAGCTTCCGTCGTGGGCGGCGTGGCCACGAGATCAACTGTTTTCATAAAATATACTCCTTGCCGCGGATGTAAAGTTTATTATGTTCTTTCCATCCGATGGCTTTAACTGTTACCATACGGCCAGATAGATTTAGATCATAAAACACTCGGTACGAACCAACCCGTAATTCCCATTGCGCAAGGGAATTTGGATCAAGCACTTTCCGATTTCGTGTTTCTACTCCTGGTTCGTGCAGTAGTTGCTGGTCAACGGCATCGACAATAACCCTTTGCTCATACTTCTTGAAGTAGTCTAAATCATCCAGCGCGCTATCGGTAAAGGTTAGGATGAAGCTCATACTTGATCCTGTTGTACTGCTTAGGGTTCAGGCTCTACTGAATCCATTATATACGAAGTTCGCCCTTTGCTGAACTTTGTGTTGAAGCGTGTTGCTCAGTTATCCGCTTTGCCATGTGAATATCCGGCTTGCCGCGACCACTAGCGTCCGGTACGACGCCGGTAGGGCAATCGCGAACCTTGACATAGCGTCGGATAAATCCGGCAGCTAACAACGAAAAGCCGCGCCCAGGGGGCACCCGGCGGCTGCATTCCGAGCGGTTGCACCCAAAGGGTACCCGCGCTTTTCGGTGTCAGCAGCGGGTTTTAACCCTGCTTTTTTAAGGTTCGCGATTGCCCTACGACGCCGGTGATAATGTAGCCGAGCTTCTGGTAAAATTCGTAGGGGTGGCTGTTCAGGCTGCAGATGGTGCGGATCCGCTCCCACAGGTTATCATAGAGATCAACACTGGCCAATGACGTTTGGTTGTGCTTGTCGTCGGAGCCCAGCGTGATGGTGAGGCCGCCCTGCGCTTTCAACCACTGCTCTAACACGGCCACCAGCCGACTGCCGATGCCTTGGCGCTGCCACGCCGGGCTGACCACCAAGGAGTGGAGTTCCCACACATTGCCATCATAGTGCGGCACACCACCGATCCAGCCGACGACTTCTTCATCCACCCAGACCATGCGCTCCGGTGCAAGCATCTCTTGCACTTCTTCAACGGCTTCCGCCATTGTCTCCCAGGAGCCTTGTGGGGCAAAGACATCGTGAAGAATTTGGGCAGCTTGCTGTGCAGCCATGGTCATGGTCGGTGTTAGTTGGGTGATTGGGAGATTGGTTGTCATATTGCTGCAAGTATAGTTTTCGTGTTACGTTCCTATGGTCGGACTCTTCATAGATTTGTTGCTTCGATCATACCCTGATTCGACCAAAGCGCATAGTGTAGGGAGCATCCTCAGCACACTATAGGAAATAAGTCAAGGGGGTTAAAAGGACTGAAAAAGAGCAAAGCGAAGCCACGCGTGACCGAAAGTGGCCAGAGCCGAGGGAGGATAGAATGCGTCCCTCTCGGCAAAGTGGTAAGAAGTCCCCAGGCAAATACACCAAAGTGGTAATCTAGTGCATCCGAAGTCAGCTAGACGTAAGCTGCTGCAACAAACTTCATGCGCCAAGCAAATGGCGCCTGGAGTCTCAAGCTGAGGAACGAGGACGTGAAAACGCCTCAGGATGCGGGTCGAGAATCCCAGTTGCCAAGCGGGTACGCAAGCAAGTCAACCGCAAGTACGAGTTAAGTCGGAAGCTGCGGGACATAAGGTTGTTGGGTGCGCTGCAAAGCCCAGAGCACATGGAGCAGATGATTCATGAGTGCGCCAATCGATTGCAATTTGGTCATGCGTTGTAGTTGGCGGTGATGGCGTGCGGCAAAGGCATCATCGGCCTGGACGAGGCGGAGGCAAGCCCAGAAGAGATAGGTACGCAGGCGGGGGCGACCTTTGTGCGACATGGGAGTGCATTGGCGTTCGCGCTCGCCGGATTGATTGGGAATCGGTTGAATGCCGGCGAGTTTGACGAGTTGGGCGCCATTGCGAAAGTGGGCAAAGTCGTCGATTTCGCTGACAATCAGCGCTAGATTGAGCGGGCCGATGGCCACGGAGAGCAGGGCATCGGCAGCGGAATGGGCCGCCAGCCCCTCGAGTAGTGCATCCTCGAGCTGGTCAAGTTGTCCTTGCAGTAGTTCAATCTGGGCGGGTTGCTGCTCGATCAGGAATTGTCCCGTATTGCCCAATGGCAGACCAGTAGAGGTGGTCGCGGCGACATGTAAGTGGCTCAACTTGCTGACGGCCAGTCGTTTGCCCCCAAAGCGTTGGCGCACCGCGGCTTCCACTTCCGGCCACGAGCAAGCCGCCAACGCACCGGAATCGACCTGACTGCGTAAGAGCGCGTGTACGGTTTTGCCCCCTCAAGTTTGCGGAAGAGGGTGCTCAGTTCGGGAAGGCACAACTCGACTTGCTGGCGCAGAATCGTCTTCGCCCGCCCCAGGTCGTGCGTCAGTCGCTAGTGTGCTCGTTCCATCTCACGCATCTCTCGCGCTTGCCCTTGCAATAACTGTGTTTCGGTGAACTGGCCATTCCGTAAGAGATGACTGATGACGCCGGCATCGCGCCAAGCATCTTTGGCATAGTCTAACTGCGTCGCAACCCGTTGCTGTTTCACCGCAAACGCATTCACTAAGCGATAGGGTTGCCCTTCTTCTTCCAGATATACCGACGAGCGCCAGGAAGTATCATTTTGTACAGGAGTAAAATGATACTTCCTGTGCTGCTCGTGAGTATAGTTGGCCAACCACCGCCAGAAATCATTCGTCCCTTCGAAGCCGATTACACCTGCTCCGGCGACGATGCTTTCGCTCTCGCCCACGCCAGGAACTCGCCGTACTCTTCCCGGCTGTGGCCAAAGCTCCGTTTCCCCTCGATTCGTCCTGTTGTACTTAACGCCGCCGCTACATTGCGCCGTTTGCCTAAGTCTACCCCGAATAGAACTTCGTATTGCTCGACATATTCAAGTCTTTTTGTTAATGTTCTTGTCATGAGAGTCTCCTGTTTGCGTTTCTTTGACTTCGACTACTTCTCTTTCAGGGCACTCTCTTTTCCCTTATTTTCTATACTAGATGCGGCTCGTACACTCAATTGAGATTTGTCAGTCAGCCTGGACAATTACCTTGGCAAAGATGCGCCGTCGCGCCAAGCTTGTTGCTTTGGATGCTGAACATTCTTTTGGTTAATCAGTGCAAGGGCTGGTATGATTAGGTAGAATAGAGAAAATTGGGTCTCGGTCATCGTTTGGGCCAAGCAGAGATTGACATCCTGCGCTGACAGCGATAAGTGGCCTCAGTCACTGGAAACTCAGGGCAATCTGGCCGAAACGATGACCATAGCCGAAAATTGTGAAATGAGTGGTATTCCGAATTGTGTGCAAATTCAATTTGAAGCTCTGGACAAGAATGCAATTACACAATTCGTGGTATACCACTGTAAAATGGTAACCAGCTATTGACGATGTCCAACTCATCCCAACAACAAGCGCACACATGGGAAAATAGTGACGCCTATCTCCAGCAGCTTGTGCAAGTTGCGCCGATTGCCGTATTGGTGGCAGACGGCACCGGCAAAATTGTGCTGGTTAACGCCAAGTTGGAACAACTTTTTGGCTATCAGCTCGACGAATTGCTTGGGGCGTCAGTTGAAATTTTGATTCCAACGCCGCTGCGCACCAGACATGAGCAACATCGCCTCCAGTATATGGCACAGCCCCACGCGCGCGCCATGGGTGCGAATCTGGACTTAATGGGCCGGCATAAGGATGGCTCCACTTTTCCGATTGAAGTAGGATTGGGCTACCTGACTGTGCAGCAGGAAATGATGGTCATCGCTTCGATCAATGACATTACGGCCCGTAAACAGACCGAGGCGCTTCTAGAAGAGCGGGTGGCGGTGCGCACCCATGAACTAGAGCGACGACGGCTGGTGGCAGATGGCCTACGCAATCTAATTGCCCGAATTAACGCGCATGATTCTGCAGATAAGATCCTCCACGAAATCATCGTACAAGCAACACATTTGTTAGATGCCCAAGCCGGTGCGTTGTATCAACTTACCAAGAATGAGGAATTCACCTTGCGCCAGAGTTATCAGGTCGCATTGGAAAATACCGCTGTCGCGCAATTGAAGGTGGCGGACACCCAGCTAGGCCACACGATAGCCACCGCGACGCCCGTTGTTATCCAGTTGCCGCAAGCCAAGACAGGCGCCTGTGCACTCCATCAATTTATGCACGCGCACGGCTATTCTACGTTGTTGAGCGCTCCCCTATGGATCAAAGAAGAAATTTTTGGTATATTGCTCCTCTTTTACCAGGAGGTGCGCGACTTTTCGGATGAGACGATCAGCTTAACCGCTACATTTTGTGATCAAGCTGCCCTGGCCATTGAGAACACTCATCTCTATGCCCAAATTGAGCGCAGCGCAGTGGTGGCCGAACGTAACCGTATTGCCCATGATCTGCATGATTCTGTTACACAGACGCTCTTTTCGGCCAGTATCATTGCGGATATTTTGCCCAGATTATGGGAGCGTAATCGTGAAGATGCGCTACAACGTCTGCAGGAGTTGCGTGAATTGACGCGCGGTGCACTGGCGGAAATGCGCACTCTATTGTTAGAGTTACGACCAACAGCTTTGACCAACGTTCCGCTGAGCGATCTCTTGCACCAATTTGCGGCGGCGGTGGTAGGACGTGCACGCGTCCCGATTGAAGTAAAAATCCAGGGCGAGGAAGATCTGCCGGTCAATGTGCGCATTGCGTTGTATCGCATTGCCCAGGAGGCACTTAATAATGTCGCCAAACATGCCGAAGCAACCCATGCCACAGTGTTGTTAGTATTTACCCCCGATCGTGTTGAGTTGGTTGTACAAGATAATGGGCGCGGCTTTTATTTTGACCAAGTTAAAGGCAACTGTCTAGGACTCAATATTATGCACGAGCGCGCACAGGAAATAGGCGCACAATTAGAAATCCAGAGTCGCCCGGAACAAGGGGCGATCATCCATGCAATCTGGCAAAGAGCGGAGTAAATCCCATGTTTGCGAAAACCTCCTCAAATACAGAGATAATTCGTGTGCTGATTGTCGATGATCAGGCTGTGGTGCGTAGCGGACTGGCAGCCTTTCTTTCGATCTATGACGACCTTGTTCTCGTTGGCGAAGCAAGTGATGGTGCACGCGCAGTCAATCTCTGTGGACAACTCCGCCCTGATGTGGTCCTAATGGATTTGGTCATGCCCACCATGGATGGCGCTGAAGCAACGATGGCGATCCGCAAGCATTATCCTCACATTCAGGTAGTGGCCCTTACCAGTTTCAAGGAAGACGAGCTGGTAAAACGGGTATTGGAAGCCGGCGCTATTGGTTACCTACTCAAGAATGTTTCCGCCGATGAGTTAGCCGACGCCATTCGCGCCGCCTATGCCGGCCGCCCCACTCTGGCGCCCGAAGCCACGCAGGCGTTAATTCGGCAGGCCCGTCAGTCGGCAGTTACCCAGCCGGGCTCTGATCTGACGGAGCGCGAGCGCGAGGTCTTGGCGCTGATTGTAGAAGGGTTAAATAATACCGAGATTGCCGAACGCCTAATCATCAGCCGCTCTACAGTCAAATTCCATGTGAGCAATGTCCTTTCCAAATTGCAGGTCTCAAGCCGCATGGAAGCCATCACCTACGCCATCACCCATAAACTCGTACCCGAACCGAAGAATGACGCCTCATAGGGGGTGTTCCCTAGTTCGCTAGTGCATGACGGCGCAAATGACCCATAGTGAGACAGTGAGACAGTGGACAGTGAGACAGTGACTGCCCCACTTTCAGCCATTGGCTATTTGAGCCGCCAAGTATTAGGCGTCGTTGACATTTAGTTTTTGCAGGGTTAAATCCGCTACTAACACCGAAAAGCGCGGGTACCCTTTGGGTGCAACCGCTGAAAATTTAGCCGCCGGGTGCCCACTGGGCGCGGCTTTTCGGTGTTAGTAGCCCAATTTCTTGGTCGCTTTATTCAAATGTCAGCAGAACCTAGTAATGCTTCACTGTCCTCCATGAATGATGGAGGTGGCTTCGCCAGTGACGGTATGCGTTATGCCGCACAGACAAACCTGGCCACCTGGCCAGGTTTGAGTTTATCCTGGTGGCCAGCCCCTTTTCCACCCCACTGGCTGATGGTGATTCTACATACTTCCTTTAAAGTAAAAGCGTGATAATATGGCGCCGCGTTTATCAGACGTTATAAGCTTTTTGATGGGAAGGCCCTATCTTGTTGCGCCTGAAACGGTTCAGGTGGCGGCACAACAAGAGCCTTTGCCATTAAGCGTCGACAACTTTTGTCCATACGACCGCCCTTAGCGCCTATATCGTCTTTGCACAGATGAGCCTCTTGTGCTGCTTGCGATTATAAAAAAGGAGCGGAGCTGTGTATACCAAAATCCTCGTCCCGCTGGATGCATCAATGGCTGCTGAGCAAATTATTCCTTATCTGCAAGGTATGCTCCCCAGGCAGAGTGAATACCATTTGGTCAGCGTGTTGGAACCCAACATGTATACCTATGCTTTTGCCAGCTCGGAAGCGACTGTGCGTGACAAGCTGCAAGGCGTTATCTATGATGAGCTGGCGGCCTATCTGGCGCGGGTGCAGGAGGTGCTGCAAGCCAAAGGGTATCACGTCCATACCTGGGTTGCGCGTGGGGATGCGGCGCAAACAATTGCGGATGTTGCCACCAAAATCAAGGCCGACTTGATCGCCATGACAACGCATGGCCGCACTGGGTTTACCCGGTGGGCATTGGGCAGTGTCGCGGACCGTGTGATCCAAGTTGCGCAACAACCGATTTTGTTGGTGCGTCTCAGTGGCGAGCCGCCTTTGTCCTATGCGATTCAACGGGTGCTGGTACCGTTGGATGGGTCAGCTTTGGCCGAGGCAGCGCTTAATGAAGCCCGTCAGGTTGCACAAGAGAGAGGGGCAACGCTGCTCTTGGTGCGTGTAGTGGAGCCCTTATCAAGTTGGCAGCAGGCGCTCTTGGCCGAAAGTGGCTACGACACCACGCACATTACGCAAGAACGCCAGACAGAAGCGTATCTCTACCTGAAGCAGATCCAAGAGCAGCTACAACAAGTAGGCATTGCCAGTGAGACACACATCTTTACCGGCAACGCCACTGAAACACTGCTCCAGCTGATGCAGGAAGAGGCCATTGATCTCATCGTGATGAGCACCCATGGCCTCTCCGGCTATAGTCGTTGGGTCTATGGCAGCGTGGCCGGCAAGGTGCTGCATACGGCGACCTGCCCGCTGTTATTGGCACGAAGCGTAGAAATGGCAGGGGTTGGCTAAGTGGGCGTCAAGCATTACTTGTAGATTTAAAGCTGTCAGCTCTGCGAGACTTGACAGCTTTGGTCGCCTGGGCTCAACTAATGGCGCTCCAATGGCCCCAATTTACTCTGGAGGAATCGGAAAACGTGAAATTGCATAGGGCACAGGTTGCGGCTTATTTATCGGAGCGTTTTCATGCACCGGTGGAAGTCATACGCCTGGGAAATCTAAGCGAGTTGTTACTTGCTCAGTTAACACCGCTCGCGGCTGAAATGGATCAGGCCAGTGCAGGCACAGACGCAGCCCAAGCGCTAAAGACCTTTGGCTATGGCAAACCGGTCTTGGTCGAATGTCGTGTGGACGGCAAGCCTACCACGTTGGTCATCCATACGGCAGCGACCAACCAGTTTGGCCATGAACAACGCTCGGATCGGGCGGCGGAGATGCTCCTCTGTTACGACACTTACAACCAACTGCCGAACCATGCACCGGCCTTGGATGTTGGCGTCGTCACCCATGATGATCAGCTTCTCTCCGTGGCCGATGGTGACGAATTTTTTGTCTTGACTGAATATGTTCAGGGCGAGCCCTACGCCAAGGATCTGCAGCGGTTACGCAATAGTGGTGAGGTTACCGGTGTCGATCTACGGCGTGCGCGCCAGTTAGCGCTTTACCTAGCCAAGATCCATGCGGTTCGGCAGACAGAGCCCGCTCTCTATTTACGGCGCATTCGCGATACCTTGGGCAGTGGCCAGGGCATTATGGGGCTAATCGATAGTTACCCAGCCAATAACGCCTTGGTGGATTGGGGCTGGTTGGAAGAATTGGAAAAAACCTGTGTAAAGTGGCGCTGGCAACTGAAGCGGAAGACCCACCGGCTGGCGCAGGTGCATGGCGATTTCCACCCCTTTAACATCCTCTTTGACAGCACGGGCAACTTACACGTTTTGGATCGCAGCCGGGGTGCGTGGGGCGAACCAGCCGATGATGTGGTCTGCCTGGCGATCAATTATCTCTTCTTCTCATTGCAACGCAATGGGCGACTGACTTCGCCCTTTGAGCAGCTCTGGAATATTTTCTGGAATACCTACTTAAACGAAACCAACGATCATGAACTACTGGCCGTGGTTGCGCCTTTCTTCGCCTGGCGCGCACTGGTGCTGGCCAGCCCCCTTTGGTACAACGTGACCGATTCGGTGCGCTATGCCTTATTAGGTGCGGCCCGCGCCATCTTGCAACTTGGCGTCTTTGACCCCACCGAGATCAATGCCTACATGAGTCTGGGCGATGAAGTGCTGGTTGGTTAGTCAACTAACCCCCACTCGTTTTGGCTTGCGCCATTTGCACCGCCACCTCAATTGCCTCTAACATACTTTCTTCGCTGGCCTTGCCGGTGCCGGCAATGTTAAAGGCGGTGCCATGATCGACCGAAGTGCGGATAATCGGCAGTCCAATGCTTACATTGACGCCGCTGTCAAAGGCCAGTAACTTCATCGGAATGTGGCCCTGATCATGGTACATGGCGACCACAATATCAAATTCGCCTTTGACAGCGCGCAAGAAGACGGTATCGGGTGGCTGCGGATCGGTGACATTGAGCCCACGGGCGCGGGCGCGGTCAATCGCCGGTTGGATGCAGCGCGCCTCTTGATCGCCAAAGATGCCGCCTTCGCTAGCGTGGGGATTTAAGCCGGCAACCGCGATGCGCGGTTGGGCAATGCCTAAGGCGCGGCATGAAAATTGGGCCAGATCAATTACCTCTTCGACACGTTGCGGGGTCACGCGGCGAATCGCTTCTTCCAACGCCACATGGGTGCTGACATGCACAACCCGCAACTTAGGACCGGTCAACAACATGCTGACCCGCTTGGCCCCGGTGCGTTCGGTCAACAGTTCCGTATGACCGGCATAGTTGTACCCGGCCATATGCATCGCCTCTTTATTGAGGGGCGCAGTCACCACCCCATCCACTGCCCCAGCCAACGCCAAATCACACGCCCGAAAGACATAATCCACCGCGGCCTGACCAGCGGCGGCCTGTAGTTGCCCGGGTTGGATTGCATTGGGGTCGGCATTGTGCAGATCGAGCAAGGTCAGCAGCCCAGGCCCATATTGTCCCTGGGCAGGATCTGTGACCACGTCGAAGGCTAGGTTAGCTTGGGGCAGCCATGTTCTGGCGCGCGCCAGGATGCGTTGATCGCCAATGACCAGCGGACGACATTGCTCATAGACAGCGGTGTGGCCCAACGCCTTGAGGATGATCTCCGGGCCAATTCCTGCCGGATCACCTAATGTAATAGCAAGCAATGGACGATTCATAGTTGTTTCACATCCTTTATAACGACTGGGTGCGACCCATTTTAAGGGACTGGTGGAGCAGCTAAAATTCGTTAACCAGAGTACGCACCCAAAACGACTCAGTAGATTGACAGGAGCCCAGCTTTCACCGATAATGCTGACAAGAACTTTAGCAGAAAGGTGATCATATGACGCTTGATCGTGCAACGGCGCGCAGAGAAGCTGTGGCCAAGGCGCAAGAACTGGTAGCGGCGCACCCCATTTTTCTCGATACGGAAACGACAGGGGTGCGTTCAACCGCAGAGGTCATTGAGATCTGTGTGTTGGACCACAACGGTGCAGTCTTGCTCGATTCGTTGGTCCGTCCCCGTTTTCCGATTCCGGCTGATGCAACACGCATCCACGGCATTAGCGATACAATGGTCGCTGCTGCGCCCGATTGGTTGACACTGTGGCCCCAACTGGAGCCCATCCTGGCCGCCGCGCCGATTGGCATCTATAACGCCGACTTTGATCTGCGTATGTTTAAACAATCGCATCGCCACGCTGGCTCGGACTGGCCCACGATCCAGCTCACCTCGTTCTGTATTATGTTACTCTATTCCCAATTCTACGGGGAATGGGATGTCCACCGCAACGCCTATCGGTGGCAAAGCCTGGAAAAAGCCGGTCGCTATTTTCGGATTGCGCTGCCCAATAGCCATCGCGCCAAAGATGACGCACTCCTGGCACGGGCAGTGCTTCATCATATCGCCAACGCCAAAGGGTGACAGAAATGAGTAGAATGCGGATTGAACGGACAAACCATCTGTTGTAATCCGCTCGATCCGCGTTCTAGCTTATGCCAGCGTCCAGGGACAGCGTAAGTTGCCCTGTGCGTCAAATTGAAGTGGCGTCTCCTCTTTGATGCTTAGGCGCGGGTGCGCCTCCACCTCTTGGCGCAGGTTGGGGCTTACCCAGATGTGGTCCAGCGTCAACGTATCCTGGATAAAGACCATACGTGCATCAGCCCAAGGTCGGGCGCAGCCCCGCAACGCGACCTGCAAGGCGCGTTTGTCATCGGGCAGGGTCATCGGCAAACTGGTGCGATACATGCCAAAGATGCCCGACGTAATTGTGTTGGTATAGGTAGCCACCCAATCGATCTTGGACGCGACGCGGGCGGTGGTAATGTTAGCCAGCCCAATGCCGGCGGCATTACCGTGGGTCTCCTCCGTCAGATCCAAGACCACAATCACCGCCACGTCCACATTGCCAAAGGCTTCAGGCTGGCGCGGGATCAAGAGGCGGCTGACAATATTGGTGTCCATGCCGGTGCCGCTAATATTCTTGCCTAGATCGCGCACCACCAGCACATCAATCTCTGGGAAGGGCAGGCTGGCCATGAGCGACTTGGCCTCTTCCAGCAGTTTCTCCTCCGGCGCCAAGCCCACCTTATCGGCAGTCAAGCCTTCAATTTTGGCCGTGCCGTCATAGGCATTTTCCACAATCGCCAGCGCACCGACAAAGTTGGTGTTGGTTTCGTAGATCCGCGCCGCCGGCGCCAGATATTTCTGAAAATTGGCGCCGCCGCCGCCATGCATAATCGCGGCGCCATGTTGCTTGCCCCACCCAATCACACACATCTTGGAGGGACCACTCTCCAGGTGGCTGCGAAAGTCGGTGTGGGGCTTGACGCGACTGACCAGCAGACAGTGATCTGCCCCCGCCGAGAGCACATCCTGGAAGAGAGGGGGGCCATCTGGAACCTGTCCGATCTGTTTGACCTCCATGGTGGCTTTAATCTCGGCGCCAATGCTGGCTTCGGTAACGCCCAACTCGGCCAACATGGTCTTCTGGCCTTCAGCCGTGGCGCCACCATGACTGCCCATGGCCGGCAACGCAAAGGGCTGCATCCCCGCTTCGCGCAATCCCTCTATCGTGGCCTTGACGATCTGGGGCAGGTTGGCAATGCCGCGGCTGCCGACGCCAACGGCGACCGTGTCGCCCGGCTTCATCTTGTTCAGCAGTCCATCTTCTTTCAAGGCGCGTTTGGTGGCCGCGGCGATATTGCCAACATCAGGGGCGTCAAAGACCTGCTTGACCGCCAGCAGGTTGCCGGGGAGATCGGCGGGAAAATCCAGTTGTTTGATCTGTTCGAGTAGTTGCATAAGAGACCATCACCTTTCTTGTGTGAACGCTAAAGCCGGCTGGTTATCGCCAGGAGCAGGCGCATGAACGCAGCGGGGAGTTGATTGGCTGTTCTGAAAAATAGCGAGTGGCGGGTAGCGGGTGGCGAGTGGCGAATCACTCGCCACCCGCTACCCGCCACATTTTCATCGTTATCAGTGTCCGTCGACATGTTGCTCAATGAGATAAGTATACACACCTTGCGGCGTTCATCAAAGCTCAAATCCAGCCTGGGGTCTGAATCGTGTCGGCGATGGGCAGGGCGCGGACCAACTCGGCCGCCGTCAGTGGCGGCAGGTCTGACGCTGCTGTGTTCGCTTCGACCTGTTGACGATTCTTGGCGCCGGCAATGACACAGGAGACCCCGGGATGATCCAGCACAAAACGGAGCGCGGCCTGGGTCAACGTGCGTTGGTCATTGGCCAGGAAATTGAGCTGCGGCAGTTTCTGCAAACCATCGACCGTCTCCGGGCGGTGGAAGCGCGCATAGCGGATGTCGGCCTTGTCTAGGGTCGCGGCGTTGGCGCCCGAATATTTGCCGGTCAACATCCCTTTGGCCAGGGGGACGCGAATCAGCGTCCCAATATTTTCCGCCTTGCACCAATGAAGCAGGTCATCGGCGCTGCGCTCCAAGAGGTTATAGCCAATTTGGAGGAGGTGGATAGGTCCAAAGGTGCGTAGCTGCTCAATAGCAGCTCGATTATTGGTAGAGATGCCATACCAGCGGATCTTGCCGGCGGCGCGCAGGTCGGCCAGGGTGGTCATGACGGTGGGCATGGCCCACTCTGGGGGAATGGCATGAAGTTGGTAGAGGTCGATCGCATCGGTCTGGAGGCGGCGCAGACTGCCTTCACAAGCTTCCGTAATACGGCGCCGGGCTGCGGCTTCATCAGGCTTGTCGGACGCAATGCCCTGGTTTGGCGAGACCTTGGTGGCAATGATCCACTTGTCGCGCCGGCCTTGGAGCGCCTGGCCAGTCAAGCTTTCGCTGTGGCCGTTGCCATAGGCTTCGGCGGTGTCAATCAGGTTGACGCCCAATTCCTCACAGCGGTGAATGAGCGCAATCGACTCCTTGTCGGTGGTGCCGGGCCAGCCCAGTTCTGTGCCGTCCGGTCGGGTTTGGACCCCAGAGATGGGAAACGCGCCCAGCCCTACCTCAGAGACCCGCAAACCCGTCTGCCCCAATGTACGATAGTTCATGATCTTCTCCTTGGTCTTCTTTTTGATTTTCTTTACACTGTCTTACCTTCTCCTTCCATTACAATAGCTGAATTTTGTGACGTAGTCAAACGTTTACGATGGGATGCTGATTGGATGATCACAAGGATTTACTCATGCGCAAGAGTGGAACGCCAGCACCGCCACGGTTATCAATGAGGTGTTCATCAAGAACAAACCCACAAGCACGGTAGAGAGGTTCTCCAGCCAGGGTGGCGACCAGTTCCAGCTTTGTAAAACCTTCGGCTCTTGCCGCTTCTTCACATAGGGCGATGATGAGCCGCCCCACTCCCTTGCGAGTGTGAGTAGGATGGGTGTACATGGCGCGAATGCGTGCGGCGTCGCGCGTGGGATCAAGGAGCGCAGCGCTTCGTCCCGGCGTCTGATCACCCCCATAGAGCGTAGCGCGACGGCTCCAGCCGCCACAACCTGCCAATTGACCATTAGCTTCAACAACAAAATAGGTTCCATCATCAACGAGTTGGGTATCCAACCCCATGATCGCACGACTTGACGCAATCTGGCGTGCATCAAGGAACGGTTTCTGCAATTCAGCGATTGCCGCGTCCATTAAAGTTTTGAGCGCTTCGAGATCGTCGCGCCGAGCAAACCTGTGGGTTAGTGTTTCACTTGCCATAGCTACTCCTTCGGAAAGATAGCAAAGAAAAAGCCCCATCAACACCCTGATAAAAGAGTATTGACAGAGCTTTGCTCCTACAACATATATGGTACAGCGACAAATCGTTGCCTGAGAGTGGACGAGGAGGGACTCGAACCCGCGACCTCACGGATGTGAACCGTGCGCTCTAACCAGCTGAGCTACTCATCCTTAATAATTTTATTTTGTAACTCGCATATCAACAGTTTGCATATAGCAATTTGCTTTGTACAGCTTATGATTATATCATAGGGTGGATGATTGGCAAAATTGGTATTGTGCAAGATTGAATTCTAAAGATTGGACGCTTTGCGCACATGCTCCGTAACAATCGGTGGTTGACACGGTTTTTCTTTGTTTTGGTAATCACAATTGGGCTGCTCGGTGGTTGGGTCACGCGCCAGCGCGTGCAAATTACAGCTATCACCTTAACCGCGCCTGAAAATAGTGAAGAATGGATTGATCTGGCTGCCCGGATCAGTGATGGCGCGGTTCAGTTGTTCCTAGGGCTGATGAGCGGACAGTGAAGGAACAACTTGCGCAGATCTGCGGCGGAGTCTAGGTGGACTGTCTTTCTCGGTTCCTCTTCTTATCTTTCTTCTCAAATAAAGAGCGCAATTTTAGTCACATATCTTATCTGAGCCCACAACGAGGCATTCACGGTGGGTGCGCACCACAAATGCTGCTTGCCGGTGCTTCGCCCTATTTGTGGTGCGCACCCTTTAGGCTAGTGAATTTGAACCGCCTAACTGTCATTGCCCATAGTTATACTAAGCGCTTAATGAAAACCGGAGTTTTACTTCTGCCTAGTACCCAGTGGAAAAACTCCGGTCTTCATCACAACCGCAATATAGCAGATAAACTCCACCTACACTGCCTGGAACATTTTGCATTAAATTTCCGTATGATAGTTTATCCAAAAAAATCTATATGGATCGTTTATTGGATCAAGCAGTTACCTTTTCATCAACCCACACACTCCCCGGAGGCTAAGCCATGAACATCAGGCCGCAACTTTATCTGTCGCTTTGCCTGAGCATCTTCATTGTTCTCTGCGTCACAGGTGTAGGCGCCTTGACTGCATCATCGTTGTCTGTCGTCTATGCTGCTGTAACTGTAGCGCAACCTTCTGCCCAGGGGGCGGGCGCACCCGCTGCCGTGCAAAGCAATGATTGGGACGAAGCCCGCTGGCGTCAATGGCAGACATTCGCACCCGAGTTGCAGGCCAAAGTGGACCCGCGTATTCTGGCCGAACTGCATGGCGCGGTCATTCCTGCACACTTGGGCGATGTCGCGGTGCAGCCGGCCTTATTGCCCCAAACGCTTGTACCCCTCGAAAAGACGCGCTTCCTGGTCTATCTCAAACAACAGCCCGATTTTACCCAATTACAATCCATGGTCTTTGCCAGTCAAGCCGCAGAGCGGACCGCTGTCTTCCAACTGTTGCGGAGCAATGCTCAGGAACAACAGGCATCTTTGCGCGCCTTCCTGGATACACGGCAGCGGTCTCAGGATGTGGTGAGCTACCAACCCTTCTATATCGTCAATGCTTTTGCCGTGGAAGGTGGGTTGGAGACGATCATGGCCCTGGCCGCGCGCGCTGATGTCGCGCGCCTCATTGCCAACTATCCGCTGGTAAAACAGTGGGAAGAGCCAGCCGCATTGATGAATTCCCTAAATTCGCTTGCCACAATCCCAGCAAGCAACGCGTCTGCACTGCGCCAAAGCTCACAGTTGGACCCAGAAAACTGGAATATTACCTTGGTCCAGGCCGACCGGGTCTGGCGGGAACTTGGCGTGCGTGGCGAAGGAGCGGTCGTTGCCGGCTTTGACACCGGCGTCTCGTATAAACATCCCGCGCTCGCTAAACAATACCGCGGCTATCTGGGCAATGGCCAATATAACCACAACTACAATTGGTTTGAACCCGACAGCAAGCTCTACCCCGGCGGCAATTTAGGGGCCAGCGTTTCACTGGAGCCGACCAGCTGTGACGCCCACGGCACCCACACGATGGGTACATCCGTGGGCGATGGGGAGGAGGATGGGACACAAATTGGCATGGCGCCCGGCGCTAAGTGGATTGCCATTCCTGGCATCTGCTATAACACTATGGGCGGTGGCATTCGCGATGACATTGGCGGGCTAAAGGCGTTTCAGTGGCTGCTCTGCCCCACGGATCTAAGCGGTGACCTGGCCACGTCCGATTGCTCCAAAGCGCCTGATGTGGTCAATGATTCCTGGGGGTCGGCCAACCCCGTCAATGATGTCCTGCGTCCGGCCCTACAAGCGCTACGTGCGATGAATATTGCGCCGGTCTTCGCTGCCGGCAATCCCTCGGCTGGGCCCGGCTCGATCGGCACACCGGCGAACGCACCGGAGGCCATTACCGTAGGCGCAACGGATTTCAATGATCAGGTAGCCTACTTTAGCGGGCGTGGCCCTTCGTTTTACGAGGGAGAACAGAAGCCTGAATTGAGTGCGCCAGGGGTGGAGGTGCTCTCTAGTGTAGGCAACAGCAGCTATCTATACGCTTCAGGCACTTCCATGGCTGCCCCCCATGTCACCGGGTTGATTGCGCTAATGATCTCCGCCGATCTCCAGGACGGTGTGCGCGATTTTTCGGTGGATGAACTTGAACAATTTATGCAGTATACAGCCGTTGATCTAGGGGAGCCTGGCCCAGATAATGACTATGGTTATGGTCGGATCAATGCTTATGAAGCGGTGCGTTGGGTGCTCTCTGCCGGCGACTTGCGCGGCGCAGTGCGCAGCAACGTCGGCAATACAGCCATCGCGCAGGCCACCATTGTGGGCTCCGGCGGCGGTTCCAGCTTTACGACCCAGAGTGGCGCCACCGGCCTCTATTCGGTGACGGTGCCGGGCGGTTTCTACAATGTAACGGTCTCGGCCTGGGGCTACTATAGCCACACCTTTGCCAATCAGGCAGTCTTTGCCGGCTCGCTTTCCGTGGTGGATTTTGCTTTGGCGCCCCTGCCGACGGCATTGCTGCAGGGCACAATTCGCAGTAACGGCGCCGCCGTGGCGGATGCTCGCGTCTATCTGCAAGAGTGGCCGGATGCGGTGGCGCAGAGCAATGCCAGTGGTCAGTACACAATGACCTTGCCGGTAGGGACCCATACGTTGGTTGTAGAGAAAAATGGCCATCGCGTTGCCAAGGCGCAGTTTACCATTGGCGGCGCCGGCGCAACCCAAGATCTGGCGTTGGAAAGCGCACCAACCATTCTACTGGTGGAAGCTGATGCCTACCGCGGCTGGTTCGAGGGCTGGCCCGTTGGCAATATCTTTACGTGGGCAATGGATCAGCAAGGGTATCTCTATGAACGCTGGCCAATTCGTTACCTGACAATTACGGATACCGAAACACTGGATGATGGCAGCGTGGGCTATGGCATTCCGTCCGCCACGACGTTGGAAAAGTATGGTCTGGTTATCTGGGTGCAGAGCGGTTGTGATTCAGGCTATTTTGGCTGTTATTATTACAGTTCACCCACTGCGTTCGGCGCTGACGATAATCTAGAAGCGTACATGGATAGCGGTGGACGTCTGATTCTTTCCGGCCAGGATCTGGGCTCCTGGGAAAGTGGCAGCACTTTTTACGAGGATTACCTCCACACCGAACGCGTATTAAACAGCGCGGCGCGCGAAGGTGATACGTTGACGGGGGTGAGCTTCCTCGAAAATTTGGCCTTGACCCTAACCAATGCGAGCCTTTATGGTTACCGTAACGGGGTAGTGGCGCTATCACCGGACGCGATCGCGCCACTTGCCGACGATGCCACCGCCTATCCTATTCTGCTTTATGATGATGCGCAGGCGCCGGCCGCCCTGGCCATTGATGCCTGCAATGCCAACTATCGAGCGGTCTACTTTGGGGTTGGTTTTGAAAATATTGGACCACGCGCCGACAACCGCGATCCTATGATCGCCGAAGCGCTGGGACGGAGCATCCGTTGGTCACAGGGGGAAAAACAGGCTGCGGATTTGGAATTGTTAGTGGAGCAGACGAAGGCCATTCTGGCGCCGGGCCGAACGGCGCTTTATCCTGTACAGTTGTCAAACACTGGGCATAATGCGCTGGATATACAATTGACGGCCGCGAACGCGACCTGGGCCACACAGATCTTAAGTGGTACAGAAGAACTATCTGGGCCACTGCATTTGGCTCCCTGTCAAGCTGTCAAATTAACGGTTGCCGTAGCTGTGCCGACCGACGTACTGAATGGCGCAACCGCTACGGTGCAATTGACCGCACAAGCGATTGGCAATACCGCCCTTACCCGCCAAAAGAGCTTGACCACGGAGGCGTTTGCCGAATGGCAGGTGGAGGAGAACCTTCCTACCTCGCGCTATCAGTTGGGGGTCGTGGGAATGCCCGCCAAAGGTTACCTATACGCCATTGGCGGTTGGAACAATGTGCTGGGTGGTGATGAGGATCCTTATATCTTTGACTATGCATCCAGTGTTACGGAACGGTACAATCCCTGTACTGAGCTTTGGGAGCCCATGGCGGATCTGCCGGCGCCACGGGCCAATGCCGGGGTTGGCGTTCTAAATGACAAAATTTACGTCGTAGGCGGTAATAGCCTCTCTTATGACTATGGTTATTATGATGTTTGGCAATACGCGACTGTTTTTGTCTATGATCCCAATGCCAATAGCTGGTCAGAGATGGCGCCCTTACCCTCCGCCTATTCTGGGATGGCGGTTGCAGCCGCTAATGGCAAGCTTTTTGCCTTTGGCGGTTATGATGACCAAGGATTTAGTTCAGCGGATACGTATATGTACGACCCAGCGACCAACACTTGGAGTAAGCGCGCCCCCATGCCGGGCGGAGGTCGCTACTACGCTGCCGCGGCGACGCTCAATGGGAAGATCTATGTGGCGGGAGGGTACAGTGGATTGGATCTGCTTGAGATTTATGATCCTGGCACAAATACGTGGGAAACCGCTGCCAGCATGGAAAGTGCGCGCTATGCCTTTGGTTTGGCGGCTGCGCCTGATGGCTATCTCTATGCGGTTGGCGGCACAACCAACTACTACGCCACAGCAAATGTTGAACGGTATGACCCGGTTGCCGACGAATGGAATGAGATGTCCGGGCTCAATGATCAGGCGCGCGCCGGCGTGGGTGCGGCCTTTATTAGCGGACGCATTTATGCGGTGGGTGGAGCAGGCGTGTTGCGCAGTACAGAAGCATTACAGGTTGAGACCGCTTTCTGCCTCTCTAACCTTACTACCCCCCAAAATGTGGTAGGTATCGGCGGCACGATTAGTTATACAGTATCCCTACATGCGGCTAGGACAGCGCTACCTCAAGCTGCTTTTGTAGCTCCGCTGCCGCCATCAACCTCTTTTGTTGGTTTCGAGGCTAATGAAGCAGGCGCGTCCTATAACAGCGCCAAACGCCAGATCGAGTGGCAGGGCGCCATCGCCGCTCATGCCGCGCCCCAAAATGTTACCTATGTGGTTGCGACGGATGCAGCCACAATAACCGACGGTGATTTTATTACGAGCTCTATTGTCTTTCGCAGCGGTGCGGGATTAGTCTTCACACGCACCACAGGCAGTTTGGTCATTGCTCCCGATCTTTCACAAAGTTCTAAAACTGTCGACCAGAAAGCGGCTTTGGGCAACAGCGTGTTAACTTACACCATTCAATTGCAAGGCCGAACCTTTGTCGGCGGACCAGTGCAAGTGGCCGATCCGCTGCCGTCAGGCATTGAATATATCCCAGGCACCTTGCATTACAGTGATGGTGACGGACATTATGATCCTGCCCAACGGACCATCTTCTGGACGGGGCGTACACAATCCGGGGCAGACGCTTTCCTCAATTTTAGTGATGACTATGTGTGGGGCGACACAGATGGCCGCGGCGAGGCGCCTTCTGTACAATATGATTGGGTGAATATCAGTGACACCGGCGTCAGCTTGCTGGGGGGGGATGCCTTATATTACTGTGATCTCCCCATCGGTTTTGATTTCCCTTTCTATGACCAGACTGAGCATGAGTTCTGTATTAGCACAAATGGGTTTATCTCCTTTGACCCTCAGGGCTACGCCGATGACAGTAATGATTGCCCCTTGCCCTATGCCTATGGGAACAGTGCGCTCATTGCCGCGCTTTGGGATGATCTCTATGTCAGTGGCAAGATTCACTACCAGACTTTGGGCGTTGCCCCCAATCGCTACCTGGTTGTGCAGTGGAACAATGTGCGCTCCTACAGTTCTCTGAGTGACCGAACTGCTGATTTTCAAATTGTACTTTTTGAAAATGGAGTGATTCGCGTGGCCATTGAGCAGGCCGGTACTCTTACCGGCGGCAGCTCAACCACCGGCCTAGAAAACCGTGATGGCACACTGGGGGCGACTTATGCCTGTAACCAACCCAACACGTTGCACGATCGCCTGGCAGTTGTCTTTATCCCGCCAGGCGTAAGCACCGGCGCAGCCCATGCCGATATTCAGTTCCAGGTGCGTAGCGCCACTAATTTGGCAGTCAACCAGACTATTACCAATACGGCCATCATTACCGCAACCGATGACGTGTTGCGGCGCCAAGCAACGGCACTCTTCAATTCAGTGAATTTAAAGAGTTCTTTGGTGCGGCTCGACAAAGCAGAAATTGTGCCTGGGGAAACGGTTGTCTACAGTGTAACCCTGCGCAATACCGGCCTTTTTACCGCGCCGAATGCAGCCTTGTCGCTGCCAATCCCAGCAGCAATGGCCTATGTGGACAACACGATAACCTGTACGACAGGTACGTGCCAACAAGCCGCCGGCGTAATCCGTTGGTCGGGCGTGCTGGCGCCTCGTGCAGATGTCACTGTCCGTTTTGGGTTAAAACTTGTGACAGGGCTGCCGGATCGCACACCCGTTAAGAGTGCGGTAGAGTTGGAAGACGGTTTTGGGAATCACTACCAATTGCCAGTTACCGTCATGGCACGCCGCTCCAACCTGGGATTCTCACAACTGCAATTTGTGCCGGCCTATGCTGAACCCGGCTCTACTGTAAGCATCGCAATCTATGCACGTAACACAGGCATGTTAGCGACCACCAGCAAAGCGCAAATGACGCTCCCCGCCGGATTTACCTATGTGGATGGCTCACTGGCCTGTGGCACGGGCCTCTGTAGTTATAATGCTGGAACCATACAGTGGGTAGGCGCACTGGCGGCCCGTTCAGTCGTCATGGTGCAGTTCCTGGTCAAGTTGCCGCCAACAGCAACCTACGGTGATACCTTTGACGCAACCGCAATGGTCGATGACATGGATTGGGTGGAGCAGTATGTCCTGAAAGCCACACTAACAGTGGCGCATAACATGTATCTGCCCTTTGCCAATGGCACAGGGTCACCGCCAACAATCTTGTATTTACCGCTTATGTCAGTTGAATGATCATTGTACTTGAATAATCAGTAGGCCGCAACGTGTAGTGAGTATTCTCCAATGCGACGGGTTGGCATATGAGTATACCAAGTCCGCTGCGGTCTACTGATGAACAGTCCACAACGGTCTGAAACTCACCTACGGTTGCTTTGAAAGCTATCGTTAATTCTGTGCATCCCCTGCAAATTTGACAAGATACCCAAAGCCACGTACAATCTTAATACTTGAGAGGGCAGGCATATAGCGCCAAGAGTAGAGAATTGTAGTAATTTTATTATAGTAATTTTGAGGTAGCAATGTGGCCCGTTCGTCTAGTGGCCTAGGATATCGCCCTCTCAAGGCGGAGACACGGGTTCGAATCCCGTACGGGCTACCATCAAAAAGCGGCGTACCTGCAAGGTACGCCGCTTTTTATATTGGAATGAAGTTATATTGAAACAGCGCACCTAAAACGGGATATCCGCTTTATCACCCTGCTCTTCAGCAACGCCGGACGCGTCATTCAGCATTGCATGGTCGCCATTGCCATTGCCATTGCTACGGCTTTCCATAAAGCGAAACTCATTGGCAGTAACTTCCAACGTCGCGCGCAGATTGCCATCGCGATCCGTATAAGGCCGCGCACTATCTACCTCGCCGATAATCATCACCCGCTGCCCTTTGGTGAGATACTGGCTGGCAACTTCTGCCGAGCGGCGCCAAAGGTTGACACGAAACCAGGTTGTTTTTTCTTGCACCTGCCCTTCTTCGTTGGTGCGTCGTTTGTTGACGGCAAGCGTGAAGTTGGTCACCGGGATACCGGTTGAGGTATAGCGCATCTCCGGATCCATGCCTAGATTGCCAATAAGAATGAGTTGCTGATACATAATAATTCCTTTGCTTGGGTGGCGTAGCACAGTGGAGGACGATGCACTTGGGGTGCTATACTGCGGTTGTGATGAAAACCGGAGTTTCATGTGGCGGGAATTACTCAAGCGACAAACTCCAGTTTTCATACAGAGCAAAGTATAACAGCTACACTGCATTTCGTCCTCTTAGGTTGCTACCACTTTTGAATGATGAATGGTGCTACAGCTTTGGTCATTGACGCGCCCAAAGGGCTATGTCAACGTGCATGACTGCTTTGGTGAATTATGGGCGATCGTAAGGTTCCAGGCATCGGTCAAATGTCAGCAATCAAATCGTGGCAATGGTCTACCTTTTAACGGGCGCTTCCCACGTCTGGTTTGTTGGGTGTCAAGCGAATGATTGGTATAATCGGGAGAGCGCAATGGTTCAGACACTCAATCGCACAGAATGACAGCCATTGCACACTGTTGAATATGCACGCAACAGCCCGGCAGGTTCTAGTCCTGCTCAGGTAGTGTATACTGAGCACTGCCATAGATGCCGCTTTGCAGCGTCTATGAGCGGGTGCGGTATAGTTAATGACGCACTGCCTGATCGCTCGAAGCTAAAGGAGTTTTTTATGGCGTACACACCCAAGCAGATTACGCGCGCGTTGGACCGCATTCTGCACAAAGTCGAAAAACCGGCCCGCTACACCGGCGGGGAATTGAATACCGTGGTTAAAGATTGGGCCGATCCAGCAATCCGCACCAAAGTTGCCCTGGCCTTCCCGGACATTTACGAATTGGGCGGCAGCAACCTGGGCTTGATGATCCTTTACGATCTGATCAACCGCCGCCCCGATCTGCTGGCGGAACGGGTCTACTGTCCCTGGCCGGACCTTGAAATGATCATGCGGCGCGACCAGATCCCTCTCTATGGGCTGGAGACGCGCCACCCCATGGCCGACTTTGACATCGTTGGCTTTAGCCTGCCCTATGAACAGCTTTACACCAATGTACTCACCATGTTAGATCTGGCCGCCATTCCGTTGCGCGCCACCGACCGCACGGCAGAGCACCCACTGATCATTGCCGGCGGCTCCGGCTGCTATAACCCGGAGCCGGTCAGCCCCTTCTTTGATGCCATGATCATTGGCGAAGGCGAAGAGGTCATCTTTGATGTCATTGCGGCCTACGAAGCATGGCAGGCAGAACGCGCGGCGGTCGCACAAGTGGATAACCAAGCCGCGGATGGGCAACATGTCCGCTATCAGCTCTGGGCAAAGCTGGTGCAGATCCCTGGCGTCTATGTTCCCCATTTCTACGACATCCGCTATGCAGCCGACAATACAATTGCGGCGATTACCCCCAATCATCCCGCCGCGCCGGCCACGGTGATGAAACGCGTCGTCACGGTCATGCCGCCGCCGGTGACTAAATTTATTGTGCCCTATATTGATGTGGTCCACAATCGCGCCGCGATTGAGATTATGCGTGGCTGCACCCGTGGCTGTCGTTTCTGCCAGGCAGGTATGATCTTCCGCCCTGTGCGCGAACGGACACCCGATGAAGTGCTGGCTGCGGTCGATGCCATGATCGAGCAGTGCGGCTTTGAAGAGGTAAGTTTTCTCAGCCTCAGCAGCAGCGACTACACCTATGTCGAGGAACTGGTGCGCCGGACCATGGAAAAACATGGCGCCAAAAAGCTGAGTGTCGGCCTGCCCAGTTTGCGGATCGAGAGCTTCAGCGTCGATCTCATGGATCTGCTGGAGAAAGGGCGACGGCGTTCCGGCTTTACCTTTGCGCCAGAGGCAGCCACCGACCGCATGCGCGATGTCATCAACAAACCCATCGCCTCAGCCGAACTATTGCAGACAGCAGAAGAGGTCTACAAGCGGGGCTGGACCACCATCAAAATGTACTTCATGATCGGTCATCCCACCCAAACCCTGGAGGATGTGCAAGCCATTGCCGATCTCTCCAAAGAGGTGCTCAAGGTGGGGCGGCGTGTGTTGGGAAAGAAAGCCAATGTCCGCATTGGCGTCAGCACCCTGGTGCCCAAACCCCACACACCCTTCCAGTGGGCGCCCATGGAGACCGAAGCGGTGATCAACGCCCAGATCGCACTCCTACAGCGCGAACTGCGTGGGCCCGGCATTTATTTTTCCTGGAATAACCCAGCAGAGACGCTAGTAGAAGCATTTCTGACCCGTGGCGACCGTCGCCTGGCTGATGTCATTGAGCGGGCGTGGCAGTTGGGCGCCAAATTAGAAGGATGGGGCGAGTGGTTCAACTTTGGCGCCTGGCAACAGGCGTTTGCCGAGGTGGGGTTAGACATGGACTGGTATGCGCGCCGTGAACGTCCAACCGACGAAATCTTGCCCTGGGACCATATCTCGGCTGGGCTACAAAAGCAGTTCTTAGTCCAGGAATATCACCACACCTATCAGGGGGCAGTGGTGGATGACTGTCGTGAGCACTGCTTTAGCTGTGGCATCTTGGGGTATTTCAAAGCCCAGCGCCAAGCCGCGCCTGATGCAGCCTGGTGCTGTCCACCTTTGGGCCGCGATAAGGTGCGCCAACCGGTCGATATCGTTCCGGTGCCGCTCTACTTCAACAATGAAATGTCGCCCACCAAAGTGGGCCAATTTGCCGAACGCGTGCCTCAACGCCGTGATGGCACGGTAAGTAAACGGATAGAGTTGGCAACCGAATTTGACAAGATGCCCTAAGCAGATTATGCTCTACAAATACTCACGAGCAGCACAGGAAGAAAACAGTGAATTCTATAAGCAGCATAGCTTCCTGACGCTCGTTGGTATACAATTAAACAAATACAACACAGGTGCGCCTTATTGCCCGGATGCATGGCGCATAATGGGGGAAGCCCGGTGAAGTGAGCGTAGGTCATATACGCAAACCAGTCCGGCACTGTCCCGCAACGGTGAGTAATAATTAATTGAAAACGGTCAATATTTAACTGTTAATGGCGACCATACTACGAAATCCCATTAACAATTGATCATTAATTATTAGCAAGTCCGATTACCCGCCTGGGTTGTTGTTGAATTCTTCCTTCGTGGTCAAAGGAGGGTCAAGCACCAGGTAATTTTATTCTTGTGTCCTTGCCCGCCTTTTGGCGGGCTTTTTGTTTTGCTGTAACTACTCAGCCTGCCTGCTCTCAGCCAGTCCATGACTGGCGCCGGTCACGGACCGGCTAGGAGCGGGCTGAGTAGTTACGTTTTGCTTAAAGAATGAGTTAACGCAATGAACCGTAATCCGCAGGATGCGCCCAGCCAGGCGCCCTATGCCCGTCATCTCTTTATCTGTGTCGGCCGGTACTGCGACCCAGAAGGCAAAGGCCTGGCGCTCTATAACAGCCTGGCGCGCAAGTTGGGAGAATTGGGAGAGTACGCCAACCCCCTCCGGGTGAAGCGTGGCGTCACTCCTTGTTTGGGTGTCTGTTATAACGGTCCGCTGCTGGTTGTCTACCCCGACGGCGTCTGGTATCACCATGTCGATGAAGCGCTTTTGGATCGCATTATTGCCGAACATCTTATTGGCGGACAACCGGTGGCAGAGTATGTCTTTCATCAGTTACTAATTTGTTGCGCCTGAAATGGTTCAGGCGGCGGCGCCTATAGAAATAGTCATCAAAATTTGACGATAAAGGGAATCGCTTATGCATCGCTCACTACAAAAAATCTGCTTGACGCTTGGGCTCTTTTGTCTGTTAACCGCCTGTGTGGCGCCGACAGCGACCACTGCGCCGGCCACTGCCCCAACGGTTGCAGCCACCACTAGCAACACCGGCGCTGCGCCGACAACCAATCTGACGACAGGCTGTATTGAAACCTTTGATCCAGCCGTGGATTATTTCCCGGACAAGGTCACGCCGACGTACACCGATGGCTTTACGGTAGAGTATCACAATTCCTATAAAGTGGTCACTGTGGCGAAACCGTGGCCCGGCGCCGAAGCTGCACTGCACTATGTCCTTGTGCAATGTGGCGCGCCCGCGCCGGAGGGGTTTGAGCCACTCCAAATTATTAACGTGCCGGTGCAGAGCATTGCCACCATGTCCACCTCTTATCTGCCCTTTCTTGATGACCTGGGTGTACTCGACCGGCTGGTGGCGGTGGATGACGCCACCTATGTCAACAATCCCACCGTGGTGGCCAAGGCAGAAACTGGCGAGATTGCCCAAATTGGCTATGGCGCCGGCGTCAATGTGGAACAGTTGCTCGACCTGGCCCCCGACATCATTATGACCTATGGCTCCGGCTCGCCTGACTACGATGCCCATCCTGTGCTGCTCAATGCCGGTCTTCATGCGGTGGTGAACGCCGAGTGGCTGGAGCCTTCGCCGCTAGGCCGAGCGGAGTGGGGCAAATTTATTGCCCTCTTCTTTAACAAGGAAGCGGAAGCCACTGCCCAATTCGCCGCCACCGCCCAACGGTATGAGGAACTCAAAGCGCAAGCCGCGACTGTCACCGCCAAGCCCACCGTGCTGACCGACAGCGAATACCAGGGCTCGTGGTATGTGGCCGGTGGTAAGAGCTTTGCTGCCCAATTGTGGGCCGACGCCGGGGCGGCTTACCTTTGGGCCGATGACGATGCGGCCGCTAGCATCCCCCTGGCCTTTGAAGCAGTCTATGATAAAGCCGCCGACGCCGACTACTGGATCAACGTGGGCTTTATCAATTCACTGGCAGAGCTAAAAGCCGCCGACGCCCGCTATGCGGACTTTGCCGCGTTCCAAAATGGTAACGTCTGGAACAACAACAAAAAGCAGAATGCCAATGGCGGCAACGACTACTACGAGAGCGCCGTGGCCCATCCCGACGTGGTGTTGGCTGACCTGATCGCCATCTTCCACCCGGAACTGCTGCCGGACCATGAGTTGGTCTATTACCAGAAATTGCAGTAGCGTGGTGGGCAAATCAGGATATCATCTCTTGTTGCCTTTGTCCCATAGGGACACATGACTTTAGGGCCAATTAAGATAAGAAGAGATTGTGATTCTTTCCTTTTCGCCCTAAACTCAAATCGGCCCTACGGGACAAGCGGTATCCGTCTCTCTGGAGTACGTCCCATTTTGGGGGACTAGTCGAGCAACTAAAATTCGTTAACCAGAGCACCCCCCAATGTGGTACGCACCTGTCTCTCTGGGAAAGTTTATCTTCATGGGTCTTTGCTGATAAGATTAGTAGCTCAGGGGAATGTTATTCTATGGCCGAATTAGCAAATCGTTCTCAACTTATCTGGCCGCGGCTCGGTCTGCGCCGGCTTGCCTTGTTGCTCCTGCTGGGCGCACTACTTGGCGCTTTTCTGTTAAGCCTGGCCTTTGGCTCGGTGCGGATCCCGCTGGGCGATGTGCTCCAAATTTTGCTGGGTGGTACGCCGGCCAAGGCGACCTGGACCAGCATCGTGCTTAACTTTCGCTTGCCCAAAGCGCTGACGGCGATCCTGGCCGGCAGCGCTTTGGCGGTGAGTGGCTTGCAAATGCAAACCCTCTTCCGCAATCCCCTGGCCGATCCGTACATTCTCGGGGTTAGCTCTGGGGCGAGTCTGGGGGTGGCGTTGGTCATGTTAAGCACCGGCGCCGCCGCCACCAAGGTGGTAGGCAGCCTGGGGCTTTATGGTGATCTAGGGCTGGTGGTAGCCGCCAGTCTCGGCGCGGCATTGGTGTTGGGGCTGGTGCTTCTGGTCGCTCGGCGGGTGCAGAGTGTCCTCACGCTGCTCATTCTCGGCCTCATGTTTGGCTACTTGACCAGTGCGCTGGTCAGCCTGCTCATCTATTTTAGCTTGCCCGAACGGATTCAAAGCTTTAGCTTGTGGGGCGCGGGCAGCTTTGGTGGCGTCACCTGGGATCAATTGTGGATCTTTGGTCCAGTCATCATGGCTGGTCTATTGGTGGTTAATCTGTTGCCCAAATCGCTCAACGCGCTGCTGCTGGGCGATACCTACGCGCGTAGCCTGGGGGTGGATGTGAAACAGACCCGGCGCTGGATCATCGGTAGCGCGGCGCTCTTAGCCGGCGCCGCGACTGCCTTCTGTGGCCCGATTGGCTTTTTAGGGGTGGCTGTACCCCATCTCTGTCGCACCTTGTTTAACACAGCCGATCATCGGGTGCTGGTGCCCACGTCTATGCTCTTGGGGGCAACGGTGGCGCTATTAGCCGATCTGATTGCGCAACTGCCGGGTAGCCAGACTGTGCTGCCCGTGAATGTAGTGACCTCGCTCTTTGGTGTGCCGGTCATTCTCTGGATGCTGTTGCGCCAACAGCAATTACGGGCATCGTTTGCGGGATAGTGGGAGATAGGAAACTGGGGCAAGGGACGATGGGCAAGGGACAAAGCACAATGGACAAGGGACAAGTGAACGCGCTCTTAGCAGCGCAACGATTAGAAATCGGTTATATACGTGGGCGGCGATCTACGGCCATCTTGCGCGACATCAATGTGGCCTTACGTCCCGGTGAATTGACCTGTCTCATCGGTCCTAATGGCGCAGGTAAATCGACGCTCATGCGCACATTGGCCGGAATGCAGCCGCCGCTGGCCGGTCAGGTCACGCTGGAAAATGCGGATCTACACCAGATGCCGGCGCGGCGACTGGCCAAACAGCTAGCCGTGGTCCTGACCGAACGGGTGGAAGTGGGCAACCTGTCGAGCTATGCGCTGGTAGCCTTGGGTCGTCATCCCTACACCGACTGGCGTGGTCATCTGTCGTCCCAGGATGAGGCAGTGGTGCGCCAGGCATTGACAACGGTTGGCGCGGCTGCGTTGGCTCATCGTCCGGTCAATGAACTGAGCGACGGTGAGCGCCAGAAGGTCATGATCGCTCGCGCCCTAGCTCAGGAACCCAAGGTGCTCCTGCTCGATGAACCGACTGCTTTTCTCGATTTGCCCCGGCGCGTCGAGATCATGCAACTGCTGCACAAGCTAGCGCGGGAAGAGGGCTGCGCCATTCTGCTCTCCACCCACGACCTGGAGCTGGCCTTGCGCCTAGCGGACCGCCTGTGGCTGCTGCCTGTTGGTGGGCCGTTGATGGTAGGGTTGCCGGAAGAAGCGGCGCTCAATGGCGCACTGGCCGAGACCTTCCGCGGGGAAGGAGTAGAGTTTGATAGCAGCCAGGGCACGTTTAAGGTGCAGCGCCATTCATGTGGCCCGATTGGCTTGACCGGGGAGGGCGCAAGCGCGCTCTGGACGGAGCGCGCTTTGGAGCGAATTGGGTTTGAGGTGGTGAACGGCGCTAATCAGTTGCCGTGGCATGTTCAGATACAGGGAGCAAATGGCTCAACTCGCTGGCACGTTAGTGGCCCTGATTACCAAGTTGAATGCTCATCGTTAGCTGAAGTAGTCAAATCTCTGTTATAATCAATTGGCACATGAGTAAATACCGAGGTGTGGGAGATAGCTATGACAACCATGACGATTGAATTTCCAGATATTTTGGCACATCAGTTACACGACCGCGGCATTACGGAGGAACAACTACAAGCGGCAATTTTACAGTTTGTACAATTTTTATGTTGGCGAGCAGGAAAAGCAGAGCGGCAAGCAACAACTTTGGCGCAATGGGGCCGAGTTTGCAAAGCAATTGATTGACAATAACCGAGAATTGTTTGAGGAATTAGCCCGCTTGTGAACAACGCTAGTGAATCTTCCGTTGAGCAAATTGCCGATTCCAGGAAGACCTCGGTGACCTCCTCTACTCTAGCCAAACTTCCCTGACAGTGCACTAGGCTCTATTGACATTTGGATCTCGCCCAGAGGTGATCGGCACTTCCGAAAGTGCCGATCACCTGAATACGCGCCTGAAATGTCAACAGCCCCTAGTCGTTCAGCCAGGTTGAAAACCGATCTATCGCTTATCAATCGTCTATGCCATTGCCCGATGTGCGCCGGGCAGGTTGATGTTAAAGTAGGTGCAGGCAATGTTTGATAGGACAAACAGAACCCTCAAACAGTCACGACAGCAGCAGTAACGCCAACCTTCACCCCTGGTTCTTGACGCATCAAGCTACTTGTCAAGATATTTGCAGCTTACAATGTGACGGCCTGGAAGCAACATCGTTCAGGCTACAAGGAGAAACAGTATGTTCAAGCAACTTGCAAAATTCATGAGTATTGTATTGTTGGCCGGTTCTTTGACCATGGCCATCAGCCCCACCGCCTTTGCAGCCGAGCGCCCAGGCTATAGCGCCGCCTCGGCCGCCATGCCCACACCTGGAGTCAAGGTCTTACAGACCGGCCAATGGGATTGGTATGTCTTTCATGCCCAAATTCCGCTGAATGAGACCAAAGACAGCCAGGGGCATATCTCCGGCTCTACCGTCGACGCAACGATGCATGTGACTAGCGGTCAAGGCTCATTCGAGATCTGGACACCGAATATGGTTAACAAGTGGAAACTCAACGAGAGTTTCAATCCAGTGGGAGAGGGAACGCAGCTTTACACCGTTAACCCCATCAATCCGACCTACAAACATGGTGAAAGCAGCAACAGTGACGAGTCGGAGAAGAATGCGGATACAAACAATGCGCTCAAGGATTATGCAACTTCCACCTATACCTGGCAAGGCAACTTCCAAGAGCCAGGCACCTTCTACCTGATTGTAAAGAATAACGGCAGCCAACCGTTGGATTACACGCTCAGCATTACCGGCAACTCGGTCGTCTTCCCGTCACAGCTCTCTGTGCAGTAAGAGGAACTACATATTAAGGGTCTACGCGTGTTAGTGGATCGAAACAGAGTAAAGTGGCGAGTAGCGGGTGGCAGGTTCGCTACTCGCCACCCGCTACTCGCCACTTTACTTGTCAAGCACACTTTGTCGCGAAGAGCCCATATTAATTGAATAAAAGCAAGAGCCGGCCCTAGGGTATAGGGCCGGCTCTGTTTTAATAGGGCCTTAAACTCTTTCCACACTAACTCTAAAGTCAACCTCGCCTTCGATCCGCTATCCTGTCAAGGCAGTTATCCAATCTACCTAGATTTTTATACTGAGCAGCGCCATAAAATAACAGTAGCGGCAAAGGGAACATTCCAATGTGAGGAACCAGTGTTCAGTTTTCAGTATCCAGTCATCTGTATCCTGGTCACTGCCTACTGATTCCTGTCTACTGAAAACTTTGTAGGTTGGTTTTGCCGCCACGGTAAAATAATCATGTGCTGCTGCTCAGTATACATTAAACGCTCTGCGAGGCGAAGCAGTGAAATCGTTGCGCAGCCTAAACCGCCAACGATTTTATCCGGCGACCTCGATGAGCCTCTATTTAAGGAGAACTCTCATGACAGATGCAGTTGGCCCGATCTTTGCTGGCGGTTTTCAACATTTTCCGGCCGGTGGCTATGAGTTGCTTTACTTGCCTGACCTGCACAACGATGAGTTGCAGCGTGAGGGCAAGGCGCCCGTCTACTACTGGATGCCCAACTATGTGCGCCTGGCGCGCCAACAGGGAGATAGCGGCGATTTTAAGTTTCACCTGCTTCACTTTGTGGGCGTCCAAAGCAGCGATGCCAACGTGGGCGTCCAGGGCACACGCGAGACCGCAGGCGGTCTGGTCAGCTTCTCCACCACGGCGTCACCGCCGGCTGCGGTGCTGCAGCAATCACAAAATGAACTGCTCAACGCATTTCGGGGCAATGATGACCGTTTCTGGGGTTGGCGCACCACCATCGCCCCCATGTTCCGCCCTATGCCGATTGTTGCCAACAACACCTCGCTGACCAACCTGTCGCCGCTGGCCAATGGCAGCACCCCATCACCGGTGGCGCCGCCGACGCCGGGCCGCTTGCGCAATGGCTCGCAGCCCCGTCAATTGCAAAGCGCCTACCACCCACGCTTTATGACCTCGCCGCGCACAGTGCCCCTCAATCGCGATGGCCTCACCGCCTCCAACCTGGATCCCTGGTATGCCAACCTGCAAGGTCAGGGCCCTGGTGCAATTGATCTCTTTGCCGAACAAGCCTATGCCGGGCTGGTCGGCAGCCTGCCCGCCGCGTTGCTTTGGTCCAGCTTCCACGGCGCCTACAGCGGCATTGTCGTGCGCCAGGATCTGCGCATGAAGTTCTGGGCGCCCATGGTTACCATTCATATTCATGGCGACTGGGATCGCATCTTTGACCATTTCTCGGCCGCGGCTTCGGCCCACTACCTCTGGGCTTCAGTGGACATCAAGGTGGAGTTGAATAACCTACGCATCAACGGCGGCATCCAGGTCGATATTGAGGTCGACCCCACCATCCCTGGCGCGGATAAGCTCTCGCAGGACATCGACAAGAAGACGGACCTGGTCTACAACAAATTTATGGAAGCGGCGCAAAAGGTGATCTTTGAACCGGCCACCCCCCAAGTGCAGGCCGCACAGGCCGACAGTGGCAGCGGGTTGTGGGGCGCAGCCTTTGCCCTCAAATATCGCCGTGACGAGACCAAGTTGACCCTTGACTATCAGGAACGGCGCGAGATCGCCTATCTGCAAGACCAGACCATCTCCGGCACCCTGGAAGGCTTCTACAACGAGATCAAGGCTGACCCCAACGCCGAAAAGAAATATTTTACCACCCTCTATCTGGATGACTGGGATCGCAAGGTGACGCGCATTGTCAAGCCCGTGGTCAACTGGCCCGACCCGGCGCAGAAGTGGGAAGGGGAACCGGTGGCCTTTCTCTCGTGCCAGGTGGGCTATCCGTCTGCCAGTGGGGATATCCAGTGGAGCGGCCACATCTTCCAGGCCAGCGACGCCCCCGACGCCGAATTTACGCCGGCCATGGCCAAAAAGAACGCCGCCGATGTCGCCAATCCGCCGGCGGGCTGGACACCCGATAAGACCTTTGTCAAGCGTCAGATCCACTTTGCCGAGCCACCCGACGAGACGCAATTCCCCTATGTGCGCATGTTTGTCGAGAAAAATGTGGTCGATCTCGATCCGGGCGACTATGGTTCGCTCATCAATGACATCAATCTAGAGGTGCGCGCCGACTCTGCCGGCAAGCTCGATGTGAGCCCCATTACGCTGGGAGTCGATCTGGACAATGCCAAGCAGATGGTGGAAGTCTCCTTCCAATGTCTGGGCAAGACCGACGCCGGCCAGGATCGCAACATTACCAAGTTCACCTGGACTTTTGCCGACCAATATGAGCCGCGCCATTGGGCCATCTACACCGGGCAACTGGACTTTGCGCCCCGCTTCCGCTATCAGGTGCGCGTGGTCGTCAAGGGCAGCCTCTTTACCAAGGGGATGGAGTGGAGCGGCCCGTGGGAAGAGGTCGCCGGTAATGGGCCGCTGATCATCCATGTACCTACCCCGGATGATCCAGGCGTCACTAGTCGCGCCATCCCCTTTGGCGTTGGCCAACCGGCGACACAACCGGTCACCCAGCCACCGGCAACACAGCCGCTGACACCGGTGCCGACCAACGGTGGGCGCCCGCCAATCATTGCTCCCATCCCCAGCCCATCATCCTCGGCAACGACAACGACAACCGCCACAGGCGCGCCGCCGAGTCGCACCGTGCCCATGGGCGGCGCCTTCCAGGTTGGCGGCTGGGGAATGCAACCGGCAAACGCCAGCGGAGTCACCTATAGCGCGCCGCCGCCTACGACGGGCAGCCGCGCTCAACCGGCCGGTAGCCAGGGTGAAGCGGCCTTTAGCGGCTGGAGCACCGAGGAGCCGCAGACAGCCAAAGTCGGAAATGGCAGGTGAGCTATGACCAATCCGCTCGCGACCGGCCCTGCCGGCGCTGCGGTTTGGGAAGAGCAACAGTTGGGGGCCGGCGTCACCAGCAGTGACGGTGATGGTCGGCCCTTGACCCTGTTGACCCTGCCCGACGCCGCCAACGCTACACGGATTCAGGCCCATCTCCCGCCGCTCTACTACTATCTGCCGCGCACGCCTATGGTGGCGCGTGACGCGGCCGGCGCCCCCATCTTTTCGTTGTCGCTTTTGCTCAGTCGCGCCCCCACGCCAACCGATGTCACCATTGCCGACCTGATTACCCATGGCCTGCTCAGTTTTGATGTGACCGTGGGCCTGCCGGAAGCACAGAGGGCGCAACTCAGCGCCGATCCCGGACGCCAATATCAGCCGCTCTTTGCCCGTGACGCACGCTTTAGTTTAATGGCGTCGGCCACTCCGTCGGCGCAGAGCGGCGATGTGCTTGTCACAGCGACAGGAATAGGCGCCAACACGCGCGCCAGCCTCAGTCTCAACCTGGACCAGCTAGGCGCCCAGGCGGTGCTCAATGCCTTACAGGGGGGACAGAGTAACCTGACCCTTGCCTGCGAAGTGACCTATCGCAGCGCCGGCGCCGACCGCCAAGCCCTAATCCAGGTGGACTGGCCGGTGGTCTATGACGCACTTGCCGCCCATTTTGAGCCAGGGGATGAAGTGACCCAACGGGAAGTGCAGATCCTCTTTATAGAGATGATCCAGAGTGGCATATTGCCGCTTCAGGTGCTCGACGGTGACGGCCAGCCGCTCTCCCTTGCTAACGGTGACGCCCCGGCGGTTGATCCCCTCCTCCTCTTCCCGCCCTTTATGCGTCTCTCCGCGATCATCCTCCAACGTTTGACCTGGGATCTGGCCGCGGATGACCCGGCCAATCGCTACCGCTTGCGCCAGCGTCCCGGCGCCGGTTACACCGTCGATATTCAGCAGATGTTGACGGGGAATGCACTCAAACATATCACACTAACCGCGCCGCTCGCCGCGGTCTTGGGCGGCGTCTTAACAGGCGTAACCGCGGAACAATCTATCCACCTGATCAGTCCAACCGGTGCGCCACTGCCTGGCATGAACCTTTGGGGGCCGGCGCCGCGCCGCCTGTTTACCACAGTGCCGCGCCAAAGCCGCGCCGCTGGATCTACTGTGCACCAGTTAGCTGCCTTCAATGGCGCCATCAAGTCGCCAGCATTGGCCTTGCGTCCCGACAGCTTGGCCAAACCGACGCTCACCGCGGTGCTGGCCAGCGACGCAGTGCAGCTTCACCCTGCGGACCAGAGTGGTCGCCTGCATTGGGCGGTGGATGATATGGTCTTGGCGCGTCCTAACTGGTGGGATGAATTGACCGCACCTACCGTCCAAGCGCTGCCGGTGATCGATGATCCGGCCGCACCGTTGTGGCATGATCGGCTGCACCCCGACAGCTACTGGTATGCGCCGATCTTTGAAGTTGTCCAGCCGGCGCCAACGGCTTCCACCGCCACCAGCCCTTTTCTCTTCACCTATCTAGAACAGGGGCATGACCATACAGGGCGCGCCGGTCTGAGTGGAACCATTCGTCTCACCCTGCACCAACGGCTGAGTGACCAGAGCCAGGCCGCGTTGCAGGCGTTGGGCAATCCCGCCGCGCATCCGGTAGCGCTTTTGGATCTGGCCGTTTGGCTCGATCTGCCCTTCCGGGATGAGAGCGGCGCCACGCGCCGCCAACGGTTTCCCGCGACCGTGACCCAAACGGGGGATCATGTGACGGCCACCATCAGTCTGCTGGATGATTGGGTGCGCCTGGCCTATGGCGCACTGGCTACGCCCAACTTCCAAAGCCAGCCGGCGCGCGTCAAGGTGGCGTACAGTTACACCGGCTATGTGCTAATTCCTGAACAAAGTGCCGATCAGTGGGAGTTGCTGGGTGGGCGCAAGATCATGCGTCTGCCGGTGGTCCATTCCGCAGAACAACTTGAGGAGGTAGGAAATCATCCCTATCTCGACGCCGGCCAGCTTGCCATCCAGACCCGGGCGGGCGCTTTCCATTTTAGCCGCGAGCGCGCTACGACCACCACTACGATGACGGCGGAAGACGAGCGCGCGGTAGGCAATCTGGCGCAGGCAGTGCAACCGGGGGTGGTAGCCGGCGCCATGACCGCGGCCCACACCAATCCGGGCGTGGCCGGCGCAGCCACAATGGCGGCCACCCAGCTTACCACGACGCTGCCGGTCAACGTTGCCATCACCCATCCGCTGCCTGTCGTCGTGCACCCAGAGTTAGAAGCGTCGCTCGTTTTGCAGAATGTCCTGAGACAGAATCGCTACGCCACCCAAACCTTGGGCAGTGAAGCGACCAGCGATCTGCTTTTTCCTTGTAACACGCTGGGCGCCTTCTATCTCCACACCAACGGTGCGCAGCGCGCAATTGGCTGTCAGGATGCCTTCCAACTGGGGCAGACGACCTACCACCAGTATGAGCAGATCACCGATGCCGATGTGCAGAGTCCCTTCTACCAGCTCTATCGCTCCTTGCAGCAGCCGGGGCGCTTCTTGGTTGTGCCGACGGCCTATCGCATTACTCGTTACGCCACCACCGAAGGAGACAAAGCCTATCGTCCGGTCATTTACCTCTACTCGACCCTCGACCCGACCGACGCGGCCAATAACCGCGCGGTGGTCATGGCCACCTTGCAGCCCGATCTGCCTCCTTACGTGCGACGCAACTTAACAGCCGCGCTTATGAACTGGGCCGCGCGCCCAGTCATCGATTATGTCACCGCGGTTGAGAGCCAACTGGCCTACAGTTGGTCGATTGGCGCTGACCCATCACTCCATCTGCAGCCCCAGGCAGCCAAACTCTGGGATGGTTTCCAGGTGAGCCTTAGCACCGACGTTGACGGCGCGCCGCAGTTGCAAGCCATGTTACAGCGCAGCGCGGTGGCGGCCAATGTCACCTTCACCTTGCCCGATGGTGTCCAATTGCAAACCGCGCTACGCCTGGATCTGGGCGATATTGTGGGGCCCTGGAGCAGCGGCCCCATTGCGGTGACGCTGCAGGGGGGCGCCGCAACCTTGACCAACAAGATCGAGCACACACTCAATCTGACGGACCTGGCCTTTTACAACACGGATGGTGAACGCCACTTGGCGACGGTGGACCGCACGCTGGCCAGCCAGGAAAGCTGCGTCATCACCTTGCCAGGGGAAGCGACCGAAGCTTACCCTGCCTACACCATGGCGCCAGGCGACCCGGCCACGCTGACCGAGGTGCGCAGCTTTGTCGAGGATATTCACACCAACGTCGTCTTTCTTAATCTGATCAACTATGCCAACCACGGTCTAAAGCAACTGGCTATTGTGGCGCAGATCGAGGGCGTAGCCGGCAGCTATCCCGCACCTATCAGTGAGGCGCAGCCGATTGCCGCCATTGACATCACCCTGCCGCTGACCAGTTACCTGACCAATCGCACCCTCCAATTTCAGGTGACGAAGACCGACAATCGCGATCAGATCAGCGTCACGCCGTGGCTGGAGTGGCCGCTCGACAGCAGAGGCAATGTGGTGAGTTTGACGTGGGAGATGATTGGGTGATGGGGTGATGGGGTGATTGGTGATTAGTAATTGTCCAATCACCCAATCACCAATCACCCAATTACAAGGAACAAAGACATGACACAAGGACTATCATTACATATTGGGTTGAATCGGGTGGATCCGGCCGGGTATAATGGCTGGGATGGACAGTTGGCTGGTTGTATTAATGATGCGACGGCCATGCAGGGAATTGCGAATCGTTGTGGTTACCACGCTACGTTGTTGACCAATGAACAGGCGACGGCGGCTAATGTGATCGCGGCGATTGGGCAAGCGGCCACGACATTGACGGCGCAAGACATCTTTTTTATCAGCTACTCCGGTCATGGCGGCCAGATCCCCGACGTAAATGGCGACGAAGAGGATGGGCTGGATGAAACGTGGGTGCTCTATGACCGCATGTTGATCGACGACGAGCTGTATCAACTCTGGTCACAATTCGAGGCCGGCGTGCGCATCTTTATGCTGTCGGATAGCTGTCACAGCGGCACCATGGCCAAGGTGCTCTACTACAACCAGTTGCCACCCGCCATGCCGTCGCCCGCTCCGTCCAGTAAAGGCATGGGGCCGGGCCGCATCATGACGCCGACCGCCTATCGCGCGATTCCGCAGGATGTGCAGCGTGCGGCCTACATCCAGCATCAAGCGATCTACGATTCGCTGCAATGGCTGGCCACTAAGGGCGATCGCGCCACCGTGGATGCCAGCGTCATCCTCATTTCCGGCTGCCAGGACAACCAGCTTTCCGGCGATGGCGACCAGAACGGCATCTTTACCGGCACGCTGTTGCAGGTCTGGAACAATGGCGCGTACCAGGGCAGCTATTACAAGTTCTGGAAGGACATTGCCGCGCTGATGCCCGCCACGCAGTCGCCTAATTACTACACCGTGGGCGCAGACAATACCGACTTTGCCAACGCCACGCCCTTCGTGATCAATGGACAGGCCACCCAGCCCAGCAGCGGCGGCGCACCCTCGATTCAAGGACCGGCCACGCTGGCGGCCAACGACGCACCGCCCACCTTCCAGATCAACGCCGGGCCAGGTCGCTACTATGTGGTTGAGATCACCAGTCAGCCGGCGTTGTTTGACTACAACGCCAACGGCAGTCAGCGCAACGCCAACAATTTCTATGGCTCATGGAGTGACCACCCCCACTTCACCGCCCCCAGTTACACCTTGCCGGCAGACATTTGGAATCTGCTCAAAAACAACAGCCAGCTCTACTATCGCATCGGTACGACAACTAGCGCCACCGGCTGGAATAATTATCAAGTCTCCACGGCGGATGCCGACGGCATCCACGCGCCCAGCATCCAGATCACAGGCGCAATGCAGCCGCAACCCACCGGCGGCAGCGTGCCCTCGATTCAAGGACCAGCCAACTGGTCGGCCACTGAAGGCGCCCCCACCTTTCAGGTCAATGCCGGGCCGGGGCGTTACTACATTGTCGAGCTGACGACGCAGGCCGAACTCTTTGACATCACCAACTACGGCAATGACCGCACGGCCGACAACTTCTACGGCTCGTGGCGCGATAGCCCGCACTTCGCGGCTGCTAGCTATACGCCAGCCGACGATGTGTGGCATCGGCTGGCCGCTAATGGGGATACCGTCTACTATCGCATTGGTACGACCAGCAGCGCCACCGGCTGGGACGATTATCAAGTCTCCACGGGCGATCAGGAGGGCGCCAACGCGCCGCACATTGAGGTCGTAGGAAATCATCGGCAGATCCAGCGAACAGGGACGCAGCCGACGCATGTAGCCCATGCACCGGGGATGACGGGCGTCGGTGTGGCGCCATTGGGAAGGTAACCCATCGTTACGCAAATTTTGATGGATTAATCGGCATAACCATCGTTCGGCACAAATAAAGGAGACAAGTATGAAACAGTTACCAAGAGCAAAGGTCGATGAGTTCAAGAGCCACTTCCTAGGGGAAGTGCTTCTTAGTGGCGACGCGGACTACGACGAGGTGCGCCAGATCTGGAATGCCATGATCGACCGCCGGCCCGCACTTATCGCCCGTTGCGTAGCGCCGGAAGATGTCGTCCAGGCCGTCAAGTTTGCGCGCCAGCACAACCTGCTCCTCTCGATCCGAGGAGGCGGGCACAATATTGCGGGCAATGCCGTCTGCGACGATGGCCTCATGATCGATCTCTCGCTGATGAAGCGCAGCCAGGCTCGACGAAGGCCCGCCGGGCCTTCGTCGAGCCTGGCTGCACCCTTGCCGACTTTGACGCGGCCGCACAGGCGCACGGCCTTGCCACACCGCTAGGCATTAATTCCACCACAGGCGTGGCAGGGCTGACGCTCGGTGGCGGCTTCGGCTGGCTAAGCCGGAGATACGGCATGACTATCGATAATCTGCTCGCGGCGGATGTCGTCACGGCGGATGGTAGTCAGCTGCATGCTAGCGCAACGGAAAACGGCGATCTCTTCTGGGGGCTGCGTGGCGGTGGAGGGAACTTCGGTATTGTCACTTGCTTCGAGTTCCAGCTTCATCCCGTCGGGCCAAACGTGCTGAGCGGGCTCATTGCCTTCCCGTTTGAGCAGGCGAAGCCAGTGCTGACGCAGTTCGCTCGCTTTACCGAAACGATGCCGGATGACCTCAACGTCTGGATGATCACGCGGAAGGCGCCCCCGTTGCCCTTCCTGCCCCAGGCTGTTCACGGGAAAGAGATCGTCGTGCTCGCCCTGTGCTATGCGGGCGACCCCACGAAGGGCGAAAAGCTGATTGCACCACTGCGCGGGTTCGGCGCGGCCTACGGCGAGCACATCGGCGTGCAGCCGTACTGCGCCTGGCAGCAAGCATTCGATCCACTCCTGACGCCGGGTGCGCGCAACTACTGGAAGTCGCATAACTTCACGCAGATCAGCGACGGTGTGATCGACACCATCATCGAATTTGCCGGTAGACTGCCGTCGCCGCAGTGTGAGATCTTCATCGGCACGATCGGTGGCCAGACGACCCGCGTCGCACCCACGGCGATGGCCTACTCAAGTCGCGACGCCAACTACGTGATGAATGTGCATGGCCGTTGGGAGTCGGCCGCCGAGGATGAGCGGGGCATCGCCTGGGCGCGCGCATTCTTCGCCAAGGCACAGCCGTTTGCCAGCGGCGGCGCGTACGTCAACTTCCTCACCCAAGATGAGAGCAACCGCGTCGCCTTTGCCTACGGCGCAACGTACAACCGGCTGGTGGAGATCAAGAAAAAGTACGATCCGACGAACCTCTTTCGGATGAATCAGAACATCAAGCCGGTCTGAGACATTGAATGGAACAGAGGAGCGATTCCGGCGGTGGAGATCGCGGTCGACATAGTCAGGCAGGAGAAGCTGCTGAAGTAAGCTTTCGAGGTGACAGTCGATACCCAGTGGTAGAAACTTTTACTGAACATTTCGTGGGCAGTGATTGTCACCTGCATGGATGCCTGCTGGCTTCTGTAAGCAACCTTTTCCTAACGAAATTATCACATCACGGCGAAAAAGAGGAGGCGTCACCGAAGAGTTTTGAGCCTATTTACGAAAATTTCCGAAGAGTTTGCGAAGTCTTGATCGCTATACTGATTTTGCTTGCTTTAGACGCGTTCGCACATCAGGCGAAATTGTGCAGATGGAGCAACCCACCCCCGCTGAGATCCTCGATTTGCACAATTTTCTTTGCTGAGCCGGACGCGTTCTGTTTGAGGGGGTTATCCAAATTAGCAAAAGAGGTATCGATCTATGCACCACACAAACTTTATACGGCATATCTTTAGGGCAAGGCTATACTATGCATTCATTGTTTTGCTGCCGGTCCTGGCGTTGGCCTTGATGCCGCAGAGCGCATCAGCCGCAGGGGGAACATTGTCGGACGAAGCATCGTGCACTGCGTTGGGGGGCGCATGGAGCGCCAATATATGCACCATTAGTAGTCTTCAGATCGATAGCGGTGAGACGCTTCAAGTCCTTTTCGGTACGACTTTGGCGGTGAATGGCCCCGTCGATAACGCCGGCGTCATCGAGAATCTGGGCACCTTTATCGAAAATAGCGCCACTGGCGTGATCAACAACGGCGGCGTCATTAACAACGATGGCACCATCAACAATGCCGGCATGATCAATAACAGCAGCACCGGCGTCATCAACAACCGCAGCACCGGCACCATTAATAACAACAGCACCATCAACAATGCTGGGACACTCATTAACGACGGCAGTATCAATAACAATTTTGCGGGGACCTTGAACAATAATAGTGGGGGGACAATTACCAATAACAGTGCCTTTATGAATGGCGGCACTGTCAATAGCGATGCTGACAGCACCTTCACCAACGCCAGCGGTCTTACCAACAGTGGCACAATCAATATCGCCGGCGCGGTCAGCAACAGCAGCACCGGCACCATCACCAATAATGCCACTGGCATCATCAACGGCACCATCGACAACGCCGGCGCCATCATCAACAATGGCGGCATCTTCATCAATTTTACGGGAATTCTCAACAATAATGCCGGCGGTGTGATTACCAACAATAATCTTATCGCCAACGGTGGCGTCATTAACAATAACACTGGTGGAACTATTGACAATAATGTCAATGGCGCCATCAGCAACAGCGATGTCGGCGTTATCAACAACGCAGGTGTCATCAACGGCAATTGTGGGGACTTCCAAGGCTTTCCGACCGGCATAACGATTGCGGACCACTGTCCGCCAACGCTGAACCCTGTGGTTACGCCTAACCCGGTGCCGGTGGGCGGCGCCGCCACTGTGGTCAGTGGGACAGCCGACGCCCTTTCCGGGATTGCTACAGAAAGCTGTGGCGCGCTCGACACCAGCACGGCGGGCGTCAAGAGTGTAACCTGCACCGCGACAGACAATGCCGGCAACACAGCCAGCGCCACTGTCAATTACACCGTAGAGGCGGTGGGTGTATTGGTAGCCTCCTGCGGCGGCTATGATGTCTACGCCAACGGCGGCGCTTACACCGCACCCGGTTGGAGCGGCACAATCCTGGTCGGCACTAATGGAAACAACACCCTCAATGGCAGCAACGGCGCCGACCTCATATTGGGTCTGGGCGGCAACGATCTGATCAAGGGCAACGGCGGTGACGATGTGATTTGCGGTGGCGACGGCGTCGATTTGCTGCTAGGGTATGCCGGCAACGACTACCTAGATGGCGGCAGTGGCAACGATGTCCTCAACGGTGGTAACGGCGACTATGATGTGCTCGTGGCCAATGACGGCTCCGATACGCTGCTTGACGGCGACGGGGTAAGTAAGGCCGCGGGTGGCGCGGGCAATGACACATTCGTATTGGCGCTGCGCAAGGGTTGGCGCAACCAGAGTGGCCAACCCCGCTTTGATGGGCTGGCCGCCGGTTATGGCAACGATGTAGTGGGGCTTGTCATCCTCAATCCGGTAAGATTCTTGGTGGACATTACCGGGGACGAACGTGATAATCCAGCCAGTCCGCAAGAAGGGAACAAAGACAGCCTTGCTCTGGCCGGGGTGATCGATCCGACCTCTACCATCATCAAATTTGAGCGCAAACTCGTTCTCAGCGCTGACGCAGAGCAAACCATTCCCGGCGAGGAAGATGGCGCCGAATATCTGACCGAACCGGTCGGTGAGGAAGTACAGGGCAATCAGATCTTCTTACCGGTGGTTGTTAATTAGGGCACTCGGCGGCAAAACCAACCTACAAAGTTATCAGTAGACAGTTATCAGTAGACAGTGTTCAGTAGACAGTGACCAGCGTACAGACGACTGGATGCTGAGCACTGGATACTGAGCACTGGATACTGAACACTGCCTACTGATAACTTGTAGCATCTGTCAGATTTTTGTTTGAGCCAGCACCAAAATTTGTGGTTGCCCAGAAATCGGTTTCTTTCCAGCTTGACAACTTACATTTGTCCTGTACCAGAACCGGCGCACGGGCATACCCGGTTTTGACGAACAGTTGTGTGGGTGCATAGTCTGCTTTTCATAGAGATAAATGCCCCCTCTCCGGAGGTTCACTGACAACCGCGTTGCCAGGAGATGCAAGGGTGCCAATCACTGCGACCAAGGTGACAATCAGCGCGGTAATACGCGGGTCGTAGAAGGAACCGTTGACCGGAAAAAGCTGCCAGGTGAGATTCATCATGGTGTGATAGAGCGTGGCGGCAAAGACGCTCCGGCCCATCCGGTTGTAAAGCCAGACAATGATCACTCGCTGCGCCACCGTGTAGAGTGACCACCAAGCCATCCAATCCCACGAACGGCCAACTTGTACCAGCGGAATGAAGTGCCAGGCCACCCACACCAGCCCCAGCAGAATGCCGGCGTGAAGTGTGCCAAAGCGCGCCTGCATAGGCTCAATGGCATACCCCATCCAGCCCAACTCCTCCATCAGCGCGGTAATGAAGAGCGCAAGCAAAAGCCCCAGTACTTTCAGCACCGAAAATTGGGGGAGCGGAATCGGTGAACCAAACCAGCGCAGGATGCCAAACTCCAACGTCATGACACCCGGCATCAGCAGCAGGAGCGGAAGATACCAGACTTTCGCCTTGCTACGCTGAAAGTCGAACGATCGCTTTAATAGCTCAACCACCCCGGCGCGCCGATCCGTTTGGTAGACGAGCAACAATGCCGCCGCCAGGGGGCAAAGCACCATAACCGCGCTGATGGGAACGCCAGGCAAAAATTGTTGCTGGCTCAGCGCGCCCAGAAGGTAAAATAGGCTGGAAAGCGCAAAGGTCAACAACAAGAAGCGCCCATATGAATTGGCACTTTTCGGTCGAAGAGAAAATTCTTGCATAATTAACCTCTAGATTTGACGAAACTATTTGTTGTATATACAATGAAGTTATGCAGAATGCAAATCAGAAACCCTCTATTACAGCCGCCGTGATTGCGCAGGAATGTCTGGCGGTGCGCTTGCGGCTAATCAATCGGGCGGTGAGCCGCATGTATGATCAGGCTTTGCGCCCCTTGGGGCTGCGCGTGAGTCAGTTGAACATTTTGGTGGCCATCACCCAGTTCGAGCAAGCGCGGCAGCAGGACATTTGCGATGTGCTCTCGCTGGAGCGTTCGACGCTGAGTCGCGATGTGGAGCGGATGTGCGCCAATGGCTGGGTCGAGTCCGTGCCGGGCCAAGACGCCCGCACCAATCTGTTGCGCTTAACCCCCGCCGGTCAAAGCCTGGTTGAGCAAGCCATCCCTGCCTGGGCCGAAGCGCAACAACAGGTGCTAACTTTATTGGGCAAGGATGTGGCAACGACGTTGAATCAGATCGTAGCCAGCATACGCACAGGCGAGTCGTCGATGGGGGACTAAATTTTTTTGATGCTTTTGTTGCATACACAACAAACGAGGGAGATGGTGCAATGACAACACTCATGGATCATCCAACGGTCAAGCACGTTCAGGCCAGGCCGTCAGCTACAGCAGATGTGCCAACGACGGTGGATGCGGATTGGCTGCGTCAACTCTGCCGCGCGGCCGGCGCCGATGATGTCGGCTTTGTCGAAGTGGAGCGGGCGGAGGCTGGCCGATCAGCGTGCCAATATTTTGGCTGTTTTTCCCCACACGCAAACATTGATTAGCATTTTCTGTCGCATGAATCGCGCGGTCATCCGCAGCCTGGCCCGTTCGGTTGCCAATTTGAAGTTTTACACCACCGGCGATCAGGTGGACGAAACGGCGCATCGCATCGTGGCGGCGTGGGAACGGGCGGGTGTGCGTGCGCTCAACCCGGCCATGGGCGCAAAGCTGTTGGCGTGTCTAGCAAGCCGCCACAGTGGGTAATTTCGTTCGTCAATCCAATCGTCAAGTTCCTCTTGGCCGCCGGCATTCCGCAGGGCTTCAATGGACTCAACACCATCCGCGGCCGCAAGAGCGGTCTGCCGCGTACCACGCCTGTGGCGATTATCGAAGTGGCAGGCAGGCGCTGGTCTGGGCGCCCTGGGTGATGTTCAATGGGGACGGAATCTGCGTGCGGCCGGCTGTGCGACCATTACTGTCCGCCGCCGAAAGAAAGAAGTGCGTGCCGTCGAGTTGGACCTGACAGAGTGCGTTGCGTTCTTTCGCGACATCCTCGGCCCGCTTGCGCAGCAGCATACCGTTTGGGATCTGGTTTATCCGTGTCGTTGATGGCGTTGATCTCAACCGTCCGTTGGAAGTGGCTGAGGGCCGGCGTGTCTTCGAACTCCTCCCCTTTCAGTGAACATCAGTTATAACCAGAATCTGAATCAGGCAATTCTGCGTCTCGTTGCGGAAATGAGCGATTAGAGCACAGTCGATAAACAGGAAGAGAGAACCCTGGTATCATGGATTTGGCAAGGGGCGAAGCCCGTGGGAGCCCTAGAACGGAAAAGTTCGACCCAGAGATAGGGGGATCGCTTCTTGCCAAAAAAGTTGCGAAGGGTGTAAAAAGGGAATGCAGAGAAGCCGGAAGGTGCCAAGATTGTGGCCCCGCCTAGTACAGTGTCAGGGAAGTTCTGATAAATTAGAGACATAGATCGTAGGTGCGGTTTCCATACCGCACAATCGACCAATCTGGGGGATTTCTGATCTGTGCGGTATGGAAACCGCACCTACGTCTAATTCCTCAAAATTTCGCTTACACTGTACTAGAAGGCCAGCGCCAAAGGTCTAAGAACCTGAACAGAGAAAAATCGCCTCCCCCAAGCACCCGTCAGAGAGAACGAAGAGAACGGAGAGCTACGAGCTCGGATACCAGGTAGTAAGGGATCCTCTGACAACGTATCCGGCCCAAAGAAAAGTAAGCAAATGAAAAGGAGAGCAAAATGAGTCAGGCCTTGGTGGTTGGCGTTGATATGGCGAAACTGGACTTTGCGGCGACTAGTCGGGTGGGAGAAAGTGAAACCATTCTGGACAAATTCACCAACGCCCTGGCAGGCTATGAGCAATTGCATAACCGGTTGAAGCAGGAATGTGTTAAGCATGGATTGACACAGATTCATTTGATTATTGAAGCCACCGGTGTCTACGAAGCAGGCTTGCTGGTCTATGCCTATGAGCATGATTGGTGGGTCAGTATGCGGGGTGCCCACTGGGCCCCTAAAGTGTTGCGTGATTGGGCGAAAGGCGCCGGCTATCGTGCGAAAACTGACCGTGTCGATGGACGGGTGTTGGCCCATTATGGTGTAGAACGCCGGCCACCCCTGCGCCCCCAGCTGGCGATTGAGGTCATGCAGCTTGATACGTTGCTCAAACGCCGTCTTGATCTGGAACAGGCCTTGCAAAAAGAGGAGACGCGTTTGTCCGAGTTGACCGGCCGTCCCCGTGTTCTCCCGGCGGTCACAGCTAGTTTGCGGCAAGTTATTGCTGCCTTGACCAGCGCCCTCGATGAAATCCAAGCCGCCATTGATGGATTGTGCCAAAGTTACGAACCCTTTCAGCAAAACCTGACGCGTCTGCTCGCTCTGCCTGGCGTCGGCTTGAAAGTTGTATTGCCCTTGATGGTCAAACTCTTTCAGTGGCAAACGATGACGAGTGGGCAAGGTGGTCCTGAAGGGTTGACCGCGTTTATTGGTCTTGACCCCCAACCTTACGAAAGTGGCGGAGGCCCTCTGGGCGCTGTACGCAAACATCCCAGTATCTCCAAAATGGGCGACAACGAACTCCGCCGTCTTCTTTATATGGGCGCTTTAGGCGGTGTCCGCGGCAACAATCCCCTCAAATTTTTTTATCAACGCCTTCTCGGCCGCGGCAAAGCAAAAAAAGTTGCGCTTGTTGCCGCTGCCCGCAAGATTCTCGTCTGGGCATGGACTCTTTTTTCTCGCCAAGTTGACTGGAACTCCGATTTTAATCAAATTGGGGCTTGACAACTATGAGAGAATCTCTGGGCAGGATCTATGCCCTCATCATGCTCAGTGGCTATCGGGTCTGGAAACATGAGACCGGTCCCCATGCCCCAGGTCTTTGGCGCAAGCCCAACCAACGCTGGTCTTTCAATGTCGTTTGTCAATCCCTGCGCCGCGAACTCTGGCAGCTCCCCCAATTTCGGGCCACTTGGTCCTGGTCACGCGACAACTGGCTTGCAAATGAGCCTCTTTGGGACAATTTGATGAACTCGGTGCTCGCTTCTGCCAGGCTTTAGCGCTCGTTTTTCTGCCCTAACCCGTTTTTCTATACGCTTTTTTTAGCTCGGTCACGCACTTTCGCTTGGCCTCGCTTTTCTATGCTCAAATAGCCAAACTCAAGTAATCAACATCCCGCACTTCTCCCGCTCGGGCCATGAGCAACAACGCCAACGCTAGCGCACGACTCTGCCCTTGGTTGCAGTGGATTAGAAGCTTGTTGCCCCTCGCCCAGTGTCGATGCGCAAAATCCAGAAAGCGGTGAAACTCTCCACCTGGAACAGCGGTTGGGGCGGGTCGATGAGGTTTAGGTAGAGATCCCCGCTATGCTCCAGCGCCAGATAATAACGATGCGCTTTGGGCAAGCTGCCCGTGTATCCCACCGCCGCCGCATGGTAAGGATATTTACAGGTATGGACGACCGCCAGCCCCGGCCCTGATCGTTGGCAATCCGCAACGCCCCCAATCTGCAGATCATCCCAAAGCATAAACATGGTTACTCGTACACCACCAGCGTACGTGCTTTGTTGGCCAACCCACCAATCGTGGCCGCATCTACTCGACTCAGCGCATAGCGACCGACGCCCACCGCCACAACCGCTGCACCCTCCTGCACCAACGCCACGCGTGCCACCCGCGCCGCCATGCCATCCAAATCTTTGACCATCTCCACATGTTGACTAACCGCTTCGGTCAATGCCGCTGCTTTTGTTGCTTCTAGCGGTGTCTTTGTTGGTTTGCTTGCCATACTCAGGAATAATCCTTTCATCTACCAAATCAAGGCTTGCCCTAGCCCAAGGGTCAAACGCTCAACAGTTCCGCCAGGATGTGAAACGAGCCGCTTTGTAGCGTCACTGGGTCTTCGCTCCACACCGCCACACTGATCTGATCCCCGGCATTGTACCGATAGCCAAAGATGCACTCTCCCTGGCTCAGATCCCCGTTGGGCGCCGGCCAAAACTGGCGATTGTGAATCGCCCCATTGACCACTACCCCAATTCCATAGCCGTAATTCATAAAGCCGCTTGCCCCGCCACTCACCCCGCCGATGCCCCCCTTCAGCAAGTAGCTCTTACCCGGTTGCAAGGTAAAAACCCCGGTCGTCGCGTTCAAGGCAATCGATGTGCCGCGCACAAAGTTGATAGTGTTGAAGAGCAGCGTCACATTGGCATTCACCGGTCAACGCCGGTTCCAGACCCGCCAGAAATTCCAGTGCTTGCCAAACCTTAGCCTGGATCGCGGCGGCGGGGTGGGTCTGGGCGGTGGTGACGCTGGCGCCATAAGCGGCCGATGGCAGCGACAGCTTGTCCAGCGTCAGCACCGTCTCCCTGCGCACATTGAGGCGCGCCCGCGAGGTAATCAGCGCCTTGATTCCCGACGCCTGACTTAGCAGCGTAACGACAGCAGCGATTCCCATCAGGAGATGTTCAAAGTTGTCCAAGATGAGCAGAAGCCGCCGTGCGCGCAAGTAGGGTTGCAGTTGAACGGCCGGCGATCCACCTGCCTCCAGCTTATACCCGATCTGGGCCGCGAGGGCGCGCAGAATCGCCGCCCCCGCTACAGGATCATCCGCCAGCGCTGGTTCGGCGCGATCCTGGTCGGCGGTCCCGATATCCAACAGCGGCACAAAGAAGATGCCATCGGGAAAGTCTGCCGGGCGCCCTAAGGCACCCGCACAAGCCAGCAAGCGGTTATGCGGTCTAGGTGATGCATAGTGTGCTTGGGGTGACCACGCAAGGTTTACCCTTAGGTTTGTTACATCAAAGCATCTGGGCACGGGAGCAAACTATCAAACAAATGACCAGTCAAGAACGACACAAAGTACCGATCGAAGAAAAGGAGAGCTATAAATGGCTGGCAGCCCTCAGCGAGACGGTCAAATGGCAACCTGAAGGCACTCGACTGATCACTGTTGGCGACAGCGAAGCTGACATCCTCATTCGCCCCAACGGCAATGAAATCACACTTTGGTCACACTTTGCTCACGCTTTTAACCGGCCAACCCCGTTGACAAAGCGCGGTGGCGGCCTAATAATTTAACCAGACAAAACGCTTTTAATTTGCAGAAAAAACACCGCAGCCGATGGGAGCAGCATCCACCCTAGACAGGGCTGGCGTGGCAGACTTTGCGCGCCATTCGTGTCAAAATTCAACCATCAATCTGTTTCAAATAAGGAGCTACCATGCAACGGTTCTGTAAACGCCAATGCGCGCGGCACGCTGCCACTTGGCTGCTGACTCTCCTGCTCGCCTTGGGGGTGACAGTGACCTGGGACTTCGTCTGCAGTGATTGGGTGTAATGCACTATATGAATTAACTCTTAGCAGCGTTGGATCAGCCTGTGCGAAGGCTTGCTCAAGCTTTGCAGGGGTGCTTTACTGGCCAACTAGATACAAAGTCGGAGAATCATCAGGTCGTGCTTCGTGTAAAACTCTTTGGCGTACCTCAGATTTGCTTGAACGACACCCCTTTAGCAACCTATATGCTTGGCAAAGGGCTGGCTCTCTTGGCGTACCTCATCGCCAATACAGGACCCTGCCCACGGAGCGTCCTTGCCGGTCTCCTGTGGACCGATCTTTCTGAGTCAAGCGCCAAAATGAACCTGCGTAGTTTGCTCTACATGTTGCGCCCCTGGCTAGGTAACTACCTCATTATCACTCACCACACAGTTGCCTTTAACCGGCAGTTGCCCTATTGGTGCGATGTGGAAATCTTTACACACACCCTGTCCACAGGTGCAGACCAGGACCCGCTTTTGCTAGCTGAGGTGCTGGCGTTCTACCAGCCTGATTTTTTGGCTGCTTTGTCGGTGTCCAATGCTTCTGCTTTTGAGACATGGCTAGTGGCGCACCGCCAGCGTCTGCATAACCTGGCGGTGGCCGGTTGGCAAGGGCTAGTCGATGGACACCGGCAAGTACAACAGTATGCCGAAGGGTTGGCCGCCAACCGGCGCCTGCTGGAGTTGGAACCGTGGAACGAAGCAGCACACCGGCAACAGATGCACTTCCTGGTCGCCATCGGGCAGTCCGGCGCCGCGCTGGCTCAATACGAGCAGTGCTGCCGAATATTGCAGGAAGAGGTCGATGCGCCGCCCAGCCCCGAAACCACCGCACTCTATGAGGAGATCAAAGCCGCGTTGCCGGCGGACAACGGGACCTTGGCGCTGGTCAAAACATCGCAACCGCCAGTTCCCCCAACACACTCCTTGTGCGTTGACCAGGGCGCTATGCCCATCCCCACCTACTTTTACGGGCGACGCCAGGATCTGGCCGCGTTACAGCAATGGGCCGTGGCCGAACGTTGCCGCGTCATTTCTGTGGTAGGCATGGGCGGCCAGGGCAAAACGACCTTAGCGGCGCGCTTTGTCCAAAACGTAACTCAAGCGACGCCACCGGTGTTTGAGGGCATTATTTGGCGTTCCTTGCTGCAAGCCCCAACCCTTACCGAGATTTTGCACGATTGGCTCTATCACCTCAGCGGCCAACAGATGATTACCTTCCCCGCCACCGTCGAGCGCCAATTGGCGTTGTTGGCAGAGTACATCCAGCAGCGCCGGTTTCTCTTTGTGCTGGATAACGCCGAATCGGTTGTGGCGGCGGCGGCCAGCCAATCGGGGGAATATGCGGCCTATTTACAGCTCTGGCAACTCTTTTGCGAACGGGAACACCAAAGCTGTCTATTGGTCACCGCCCGCGAATTGACCCCGCCGCTCAACAAGCAGCCGGAACAGCCGGGCGTTTTTCGCCGCCTGTGGTTGGACGGTCTCGCCGTAGACGATGGCGAACAGTTGCTCAAGCAGTATGGTCTGCAAGGCAACCGTGAACTGTTGCAGGCCTTGCAGCAGTGTTATTCCGGCAGCCCGCTGGCGCTGACCCTGGTGGCGGCGGCGATTGATGAACTCTTTGCCGGGAATGTCGCGGCGTTCTTGCAAACCGAAACGCTCTTCTTTGGTGAGGTCGAGGCGCTCTTTGACCAGCAATTTGCCCGCCTGTCGCCGCTGGAGCAAGAACTCCTCACCTGGCTGGCGCTGGAACAAGAGCCGGTCACCAGCGAGCAGTTGTGGCAGAACCTGACACCGCCACCACCCAAACGCGATTACCTCACCGCCTTACATACCTTGTTACACCGTTCGCTGATCCAGCTACACGGGACGTGCTTTGGGGTGCAAAATGTCATCTTGGAATATGCGCGCCGCCGCCTGATCGAGGAACTCTATCAGGAGTTGACCGCTGGGGCCTTATCACTTCCTCACCTCGTTACCCTAACAAAGCTGAATCGCTATGCCTTGCGCAAGGCGCAAGCCAAAGATCATATCAACGCTGGTCAAGAGCGCTTGCTCCTCGCGCCACTGCTGCAGCGCTTGCTCGCCTATTGGGGACGCGCTGGTTTTGAAAAACTGGTGCAACGGCTATTAGCGGCCCTGCGCAGCGCTCAACAGACCGGTGCGCCCTTGCCGTCCGGTTATGCGGCGGCCAATCTCTTGCATCTGTTGCGGCAACTGGATACAGAAATCCACGGCTATGACTTTTCGCACCTCACCCTGCGTCAGGCTGCGCTGCGCAATGCGCGCCTGCACAACGTCAATTTGACCGGGGTGACTTTCCAAGAATGTACTTTTACCGATACCTTTAGCGGCGTCATGGCCCTGGCCAGCCACCCCACCGGTGAATGGCTGGCCGTGGGTACACACGATGGCGACATTCGGTTGTGGCGGCTGGGCGCCAACGAATTTTACGCAGTGCTGCCCGGCCACCCCTTTATGATCACTGCGCTGGCCGTCAGCCCGAACGGGCGTTGGCTCGCAAGCACCGGCCTTGATTGCCAAATCTATCTCTGGGATATGATGACGCATACGGTGCGCTATACCTGGCCGGAAGCTGTTTGTTTTGTGCGAAGTTTAGCCTTTAGCCCGAATGGCGAATGGCTCCTCGTGCCTGGTCGGGATGGGGTGGTCAAGTTTTATGCCGTAACTTCCGGCGCGCTGGTGCATACGTTAACAAGCCCTAGTCGCCAAATTTGGTCCATCGCCTTTAGCGCAAACGGCCACTGGTTGGCTGGCGGGAGCGCCGAAGGGCCAATCTATCTGTGGGCGACTCATGCGTTGTTCAGCACATCAGGCGCTGCACCACTAGCACCTAGCCAGACGTTGTCGGCGCACACGGCGAGTGTCGCCGCGCTCCTCTTTAGCCGCGATGGGCGCAGCCTCTACAGCGGCGGCTGGGATCAGCTAATTTACAGTTGGGATGTAACGCCCCTTAACGGCGGGCAGGCTTGCCCCGCCCAACCCTTGCACACGCTGCGCGGCCATCAGCACAATGTGCGCACCCTGGCGTTGGCGTCCGCGGGCGCGTGTCTGGCCAGTGGCAGCGCTGATGGCACCGTGCGGCTGTGGGATGCCGAAAGCGGCGCTCTGTGTGACACCTTGTTGGGGCATGAGCAGTGGGTGTGGGGTGTCGGCTTCGTACCCACTGCGCGCACGGGCCACGCTGGGGATGAGGCGGCCCTGCTTGTTTCGGTGAGCAATGACCAACGCATTTTTACTTGGGAGGTTGACTGGCAACGAACGCCCAGTGGTCACACCTGGCGTGGTCGCCCGCGCCAGGTGCTGCAAGGCTATACGGATACCCAGCGGGGCGTTGCCTTTATGCCCGCTGGCAACCGGTTGATAAGCGCCGGTTTTGATAAACAGGTGCGCGTGTGGGATGTCCAAAGCGGCGCAGTGCATGGCGTATTGGCATGCCATACAAGTCTGATTCTGAGTCTGGCGGTCAGTCCCACCGGGGGCGCCGTCGCCTGGGGCGATTACGAACGTCAGGTCTGGCTGTGGTCAGCGCCGAGCACTGCACCGGCAACCCAGGCCTCACACAACGAATACAATCAGTTACCACAACGGCTCACTGGCAATACCCTCCATGCGTACAGTCTGGCCTTTAGCCCGGATGGCCGCCTTTTGGCGGGCGGCAACCAGGATAGCAAAATCTACCTGTGGGACGCCGACACAGGCCAGTTGGTGCAGACCTTGAACAGTCATATTGATGCAGTCTGGACGGTCGCCTTTAGCCCGGATGGGCAATGGTTGGCCAGCGCCGGCAATGATTGCATCATCCGGCTTTGGGCTGTGGGCGATTTGGCGGTCGGGCTGAGCGCAAGCGCCTGTTTGGTGCGCAGCTTGACAGGGCATAGCGGGGTCGTGAGACAGGTGGCCTTTAGCCCCGATGGCGAGTGGCTGGTCAGCAGCGGGAGCGACCGGACGTTGCGCATCTGGGCGTGCAATGGCGAAACCCATCGGGTGCTCATGGGGCATACCCACCAGGTGGAGGCATTGGCCGTGAGCCCCTGTTTTGTCGGAGGTCGGCTGACGCTCGCCAGTTGCGATCTGGGGCAGCAGGTGCGCATCTGGGATTTTGCCACTGGCGAAACCCTTCATGCCTGGCATGAACCCAGCGGCGAAATTTATCAAGTAGCGTACAGCCCCGATGGTAAGACCTTAGCCGGCGCCAATCGTGATGGCTATATCCGCCTGTGGGATGTCCAGACCGGCGCCGTAGTCGAAACCCTGCGGATCACCAAACCCTATGCCGGGACGAATATCACCGATGTCACCGGCCTTACCGCCGTGCAAAGGCAGGTGTTGCGTGCATTGGGCGCGGTGGAAGTAAGTCAGTGAGACGGTCGGTCAGTCACTGCCTACTGCCTCACTCCCTCACTGCTGCCCTCTCCTAGGCGTCAGTGTCAGCTACGTCTATGGTGTGACGCCATTCTATACCTCGCGCAGCTTCACCGCTGCGGGCAGCTTCTCCAGATGATCAATGAGCAGGCCAATCTTCGTTTGGGCGTCCCCCGCAATCAACTCGACAAAATTGCACTGATCGTCAAAGCCCCGCCGTGCCATCTGAAACGTCCGCCCTATACCCTGGATGTCTGACACGACGCAGCGCGCAGTCTCCTTTCAACTCACGTTCAACTCACGTTTGTCTGCTAGCCTGATCTAGAAAGATCACCGTGTGATCGACGAGCAGATCAGATCGTTTCCCAGATCATTGGCGCCATCATTGTCATAAGGTCTCTGGGTTCCATGTTCAGAGAATCTTGCCTGCTCCACCGGTCAATCCTGTATAAACCAAGGGGGTACGATGGTAGCTACAGCGCTGTTGACCGGCGGCACGCTCTACATTGGCTATCAAGCCTATATCTTTGTCAAAAAAGAGAGTACCGCGTGGTGGCAAGGGTGGGCCGAACGCCTGCAAAAGTCACTCAGGGTTGGATGGGGCCGGACCCAACCGGTGAAAACGCCGGCGGGTTTTACACAATCCGCGCAAGCGCGACCCACAGCACAACCCCAACTGGCCGCCCTGGTCTATCCTCCGCTGCGGATCGTCTGTGGGCCAGCCTGGCTCTACCTCGGCGCGGCAACGGCCCAGCGCGGGTATCGCCGCTGGCAACAGGGCGAACCCGTGAGCGCCGCCGTGGTGGAGGGCGCCATCATCGTCATTTGCTTGGCCCAGGGTTCTTTCCTGGTCGGCTCTCTGGGCTTCACCTGCTACTACCTGGGGCAAGTGGAGTTCGATACAACACGTCCCTGTAAGCAGTTACCGGTTGGCTGGCGGCCACCGCTGTGGGGCTGGCGCCAAGCCCCAGCGGGGGAAGTACCTACGCCAGTGAACTATTTGCAGGTTGGCGATCAGTTGACGGTTCATGCCGGTGAAATGGCGCCCGTGACTGGCGTCATTGTGCAGGGTATAGCTTGGGTGCGACGACCCGGCGCGGCGTCTACGTGGACAGAGGAACAGGGCGCCGTTGACGTCAAAGTCGGCATCGGCCAGTCTATCGAAGCTGCCACCATTGTATTGGTTGGTTCGATTGGTGTGGTTGTAACGGCAGCGCCATGCACCTGATCCGCTGGCCGGCACGTTGCAACGCCGTTTGCCCAGGCCAACTTACGGTCAACTCACCCTCAACTCACGATTGGCTGCTATCCTGCTAACGAGAGGGCAGGCAGTAAGCAAGCGTGAACAGAGACGCCGCCTTGCGCGCCTTAGACGCAGTGGAATAAGGCTGGGGCGCAGTAGTGCAACAAGACAATACATCAGGAACATAGGCAACCCAATGCTCAATCAGCAACCGGACGCGACAAAAACGCAACAGAATGGCACTCGGCCCATGACAGGCAGCGAATACCTGACAAGCCTGCGCGACGGACGGGAAATCTGGATCTACGGTCAGCGCGTTCAAGATGTGACCAGCCACCCAGCCTTTCGCAATCAGGCGCGCATGGTGGCGCGGCTCTATGATGCGCTGCATGACCCCGCCAGCAAAGAGCAACTAACCTGCCCCACGGATACCGGCTCCGGCGGCTATACCCAGCGCTTCTTCAAAGCCAGTCGCACTGTCGAGGAGTTGCTGGCGGCGCGTGAGGCCATTGCCGCCTGGCAACGCATTGGCTATGGCTGGATGGGGCGCAGCCCGGACTTTGTGGCCGCGTTTTTGGGCATGTTGGGTCCCAACGTGGATCTCTACACCCCCTATCAGGCCAATGCCCAGCGCTGGTATAAGCTGGCGCAGGAGCAAGTTCCTTACGTCAACCATGCCATTGCCAACCCGCCAGTTGATCGGCGGCTGGCGCCGGATGAAGCGGACAAGCTTTATATCCACGTGGTCAAGGAGACCGACGCCGGGTTGATTGTCAGCGGGGCCAAAAATATTACCACCAACGCCGCCTTGACCAACTATAGCTTTGTGGCCGGCGATGGCGGGGCTTTTGTCAAAAACAAAGCGATGGCCGTCCTCTTTATGACCCCCATGAACGCGCCCGGCGTCAAGGTCATCTGCCGCCCTTCTTACGAGATGACCGCCAGCGTGATGGGCAGCCCCTTTGATTATCCGCTCTCCAGCCGTTTTGATGAGAATGATGCCATCGTTATTCTCGACAATGTGTTGGTGCCTTGGGAAAATGTCTTGATCTATGGCGATGCCAACAAATACAACAACCACATGCAGAGTAGCGGCCTCTACCATCGGGTGGGGCTGCAAGCCTGTACACGGCTGGCCGTTAAGTTGGATTTGATCACCGGGCTGTTGTTGCAAGCGGTGGAAGCGACCGGGGTCGATCAATTCCGCGGCGTCCAGGTCAACCTGGGCGAGGTGATCACCTGGCGCCATCTCTTCTGGAGCCTGAGCGATGCCATGGTGCATAGTGTGACCACGCTCAACGGGACGGTGATCCCCAAGCTGGAACATTTGATGAGCTATCGTATGTTGATGGCGACCGCCTACCCGCGGATCAAGGAGATCACCCAGCAATTGGTCGCCAGCGGGTTGATCTACCAGCCATCCAGCGCGCTCGACTTTAAGACGCCGGAGTTGCGCCCCTACCTCGACCAATATGTGCGCGGGGGAGATGGCGACTCGGTGACTCGTATCAAGTTGATGCGCACCTTGTGGGACGCCCTCAGCAGCGAGTTTGGCGGACGCCATGAACTCTATGAACGCAACCATTCGGGCAACCACGAGGCAGTGCGGCTCCATCCGCTCTTCCATGCCATGAGCAATGGCACCGTGGCGCAACTCAAGGGCTTTGCCGACCAGTGCATGGCCGAAGTTGATCTGGATGGGTGGACCGCGCCGGATCTGATCAACCCACATGATGTCAACTTCTTTCGGACGCCTGGGCAGCAGCCGACGGCGGCGTCGCTGGTCAACAGCTTTCATCCTGACCCGTCCCCAGTTTCGTTAAACGGCAACGGTCAATCGTCATTGCCGGTCGCTGGTACTCCTGTCTCGGCGGCGGAACGCCACCAAATGCTGGTCGAATGGAACGCGACCACCACCGACTACCCCAAAGAGCGGTGCATCCATCAGTTGTTCGAGGAACAGGTGGCGCGTACCCCCGATGCGGTCGCTGTTGTTGCTGAGGTTGGCCTGGCGCACGCACCTGCCGCAAATAAAACGGCCTTAACCTACCGTGAACTCAACGAACGCGCCAATCAACTCGCCCACTACCTACAACAGGTCGGTGTTGGGCTTAACACCCAGGTCGCCATTTGTAGTGAACGTTCGCTCACTTTTGTGATTAGCGTTGTGGCCGTTCTAAAAGCCGGCGGCGCGTATGTTCCGCTTGATCCAAGCCAACCGCTTGAACGGTTGACCAACATGATCGCCGATACCCAACCGACCATCCTCCTGACCCAACCACAATGGTTGGAACGTTTGCAGCCCCTGGCGCAGCACTACCCATCGCTCCCAGTGGTTTGTATCGAACGCGATGGAGACGCATCAACCAATGTAGCAAGGAGAATCTTCCTCGCCAACACATTGGGGCTGACGGGCAAGCGCTGGACGATGGCGAACGCGTTGCTTATATTATGTATACCTCCGGTTCAACGGGGCGCCCGAAAGGGATTGCCATTCCCCATCGCGCCATCAGTCGTTTAGTCTTCAACACCAACTATATTGCTTTGGACGCCACCGATTGTATTGCCCTGGCCTCCAATGTCGCCTTCGATGCCGCAACCTTTGAGCTTTGGGGAACGCTTTTACACGGCGGACGGCTGGTCGTCATTGACCGCGATACTTTATTGTCGCCGCACGATTTTGTCGCCACCCTCCGCCAAGCTGGGGTCACCACCCTCTTCCTAACCACGGCCCTATTTAACCAGATGGCGCGCACAATCCCCGACGCCTTTCGCACCCTACGCCATCTGCTCTTTGGCGGGGAGGCAGTAGACCCGCGCTGGGTACAGACCGTGCTGGAACAGGGCGCGCCGCAGCGTTTGTTGCATGTTTATGGCCCCACGGAAAGCACCACCTTTGCGACCTGGTATCTTGTGCAGGAAGTGCCGGCACAGGCGACCACGGTGCCGATTGGCCGGGCGTTGGCCAATACCCAACTCTATGTCCTCGACCCCCAGCAACAGCCGGTGGCGCGTGGCGTGGCGGGTGAACTCTATATTGGGGGCGATGGCCTGGCGCAGGGCTATTGGAACCAGCCGGAACAAACCAACGAAAAGTTCATCCCCAATCCCTTCCGGGCCGATGGCGGCAGCCAACGTCTCTATCGAACGGGCGATTTAGTCCGCCAGCAACCCGATGGCAACCTGGAATTTTTGGGGCGGATTGACCAGCAAGTCAAGATTCGTGGCTTCCGCATTGAATTAGGGGAGATCGAAACGATCCTCCGCCAGCACCCAGCCCTGGCCGATGTCGCCATTATCGCCCGCGAGGAGAAACCTGGCGACCGCCAATTGGTCGCCTATCTGGTGCAACATGCCAATCACGAGTTGCAACCGGCAACCCTGCGCAGCTACCTCCAAGCGAAGCTGCCGGACTACATGATGCCCAGCGCCTTTGTCTTTTTAGCCGCGCTGCCCATAACGCCCAACGGCAAAATCGACCGTGCCGCGCTGCCGGCGCCCGCCGATCTCCCCCTTAGCCCGTCGGCGCCATTAACGCTGCCGGCGACCCCCATCGAACAAGTGCTGGCGACGATTTGGCAAGAGGTGTTGGATAAAAAAGCCATCGGCACACAAGATCTCTTCTTTGAGCTGGGGGCCCATTCTTTGCAGGCGACGCAAATTATTGACCAAGTGCGCAAAATTTTCCAAGTGCAATTTCCCCTGAGTCGCTTCTTTGAGCAACCGACCATTGCCGGCTTGGCTGCGCTGTTGGTGCAATACGAAAGCGCACCGGGGCGCACCGAAAAATTAGCACGCATGCAACAACGTTTGCAGCAATTGGGGTAAACCTTCCTATGAATCTCGAACAACTGATCGACAAACTGGCCCAACAAGGGGTCTTCTTATCTGTCCAAGCCCAGCGGCTGGTGATCCAGCGTACCCAAGGTGCGTTGGATGCTGCCACAGAAGAGTGGCTGACGGACTTTGAGGAGGAGATTGTCCTCTGGTTGGAAAGCCAAACAACGGTAGCGCAACAACAAACGCTGCCCCAAGTCATCGGCGCGCCGGCCGACCGCTATGCGCCCTTTCCCCTGACGGATATTCAACATGCCTATTGGGTGGGACGCAGCGGCTCGTTTGCGTTGGGGGATGTGGGCACCCATGTCTATTTTGAAGTTGCCTGTCAACCCTTGGATCTCAACCGGCTCAACGCCGCCTGGCAGCAGGTGATCACCCGTCATGAGATGTTGCGCGCTGTTGTCACGCCGGATGGTCAACAACGCATTGTAAGCGAGCTGCCCGACTGGCAGATCACGGTTGACGATCTGCGCGGTCAATCACCCCTGGCAGTGGAAGCGCATCTCGCCGCCGTGCGCGACGAATTGTCGCACCAGGTCTTGCCGGCCGAGCGCTGGCCGCTCTTTGATCTTCGCGCCAGCCAACTGGTTGGGGAAACCAGGCTCCACCTGAGTTTGGATGTGCTTTTCTGGGACTTTGCCAGCTTGCTCATGATCTTGAACGAATGGCAAACTCTCTATGAAGATCCCCTGCACAAGCTGCCGCTGCCCCAGCTTACGTTCCGCGATTACGTGTTGGCGGCACAGCAGATCGAAACAACCGCTCTATACCAACAAGCCGAAAGCTACTGGCGCAGCCGTCTCGCCAGCTTACCGCCGGCGCCCGAATTGCCGTTAGCGCAGGAGCCGGCACAGATTGCCCAAACCCGCACCCACCGCCGGGCGGCGCTGCTGGATCGATCAACCTGGGCGCAGTTGCAACAACGGGGGCAACAACAGGGGCTGACTGCCAATGGGGTGCTACTGGCCGCCTTTGCCGAGGTATTGACCGTGTGGAGCAAACAGCCGGCCTTTACCCTCAATCTCACACTTTTCAACCGTCTGCCCCTCCATCCTGCTGTCAACAGCGTGATCGGTGACTTTACCACCATCAACCTACTGGCCGTCGATAATAGCCAGCCGGCGCCTTTTGTGACAAGGGCGCAACAGTTGCAAAAACAGCTATGGGATGATCTTGACCAGCGCGCCTTTAGCGGCGTGCGCGTCTTGCGCGAGTTGGCCCGCCAGCGTGACGCAACGGCTGGCGGGGTGCAAATGCCCATCATCTTTACCAGCGGCTTGGGCTTTGATGCCGGGCGGGGCTTTCATCCTTTTGGTGAACTTGTCTACGGCATCAGCCAGACCCCGCAAGCCTGGCTCGATCATATTGTGATCGAAGAAGCCGGGGAATTAGTCTTTCACTGGGATGCCGTTGAAGCGCTCTTCCCGGCGGGGTTACTGGACGATCTCTTTGCCGCCTATTGTGACCTGCTGCACCGGTTAGCCAACGCGCCGGCCACCTGGCAGATGGCGCACCCTGTGCCGTTGCCACGGGCGCAACAGGTGCAGCGCACGGCGGTCAATGACACAGCCGCGGCGATTTCCGATGAGATGTTGCACACGCTTTTCTTACAACAACTACCGCTGCGGGCCAATCAACCGGCCGTCCTCACGGCGCAACGGAGCCTGAGCTATGACGAACTCTATCAGCGCGCCAACCAGGTCGGCCACTGGCTGCGTTCCCAAGGGGCGCGCCCCAACCGACTCGTCGCGGTGGTGATGGAGAAGGGCTGGGAGCAGGTGGTGGCCGTGCTGGGTATCCACCTGGCCGGGGCCGCCTATCTGCCCATTGACCCCAGCTTGCCCAATGAGCGCCGCCACTATTTACTCCAACAAGGGGAAGTGGTGTTGGCGCTGACCCAAAGCAAGTTGCGCAGCCAACTGAGCTGGCCGGCGGACATTCATGTGTTGACGGTTGATACCCTCACGCCCACGCCTGCCCTCGCCCCGCTCGCAATCGTCCAGCAACCCACCGATCTGGCCTATGTCATCTATACCTCCGGCTCGACCGGCCAACCCAAAGGGGTGATGATCGACCACCGCGGCGCGGTCAACACCGTGCTGGACATCAACCGGCGCTTTGGGGTCACGGCCCAGGATCGCGTCCTCTGTCTCTCAGCGCTCAACTTTGACCTTTCGGTCTACGACCTCTTTGGTCTGCTGGCCGTCGGCGGCGCCATTGTCCTCCCCGACCCCGACCTGCGCACCGATCCCGCCCACTGGCTCGATCTGATGCACCAACATGGCGTCACCCTCTGGGACACCGTGCCGGCCTTGATGCAAATGTTGGTGGACACCGTCGAAAGCGGACAAGGGCCTGCCCTGAGCCTGCCGAAGGGTGACAAGGTGACAAGGTGGCAAGGTGACAGGGTGACTTCGACAAGCGCAGTCACCCTGTCACCCCATTACCCTGTCACCCAGTCACCGCTCCGCCTGGTCATGCTCTCCGGCGACTGGATCCCCGTCACTCTGCCGGATCGCATTAAGGCGTGCTGGCCGGGGGTGACGGTCTATGGTCTGGGTGGGGCGACTGAGGCTTCGATCTGGTCGAATTACTTCTTGATTGAAGAAGTCGATCGGATCTGGCCGAGCATTCCGTATGGCAAACCATTGACCAACCAGAGTTTTCAGGTATTGGATGCCAACCTCAACCCCCGCCCCGTTTGGCTGCCGGGCGATCTCTATATCGGTGGCATCGGGTTGGCGCTGGGCTATTGGAAGGATGAAGAGAAGACACAAGCCAAGTTTATCATCCACCCACAAACCGGGCAACGACTCTATAAGACGGGCGATCTAGCACGCTATCTACCGGATGGCAACCTGGAATTTTTGGGCCGGGAAGACTTCCAAGTCAAGATTCGCGGTCATCGCATTGAGTTAGGTGAGATTGAGAATACGTTGTTGCAATATCCTGGTATTAAAGAAGCTGTGGTCAATGCTGTCGGCGACCCTAAGGGACACCGGCAATTAGCCGGCTATGTTGTTTTGGATACCCATGCGCAGGAAAGCCTGAATGCTGTTCCTATGGCGCTAAAACAGATCCCAGATGTATATGAGCAAAGGCTGAACGGTACAATTACTGACCCGATCAACCGTTTAGAGTTCAAGTTACGCCAACCCGGTATCCGCCATCAACTAGAGTATCCGCCTATCGCCTTGCCGTCCCGTCCCTTTGATGAACACCGACGGCATGATTGGTTGGCGCGGCAGAGTTATCGGCGCTTTTTGGAAGAAGTGATTCCGCTGGAAGTCTTTAGCGATTTTCTCAGTTGTTTGCAACAGATGCGTCTAGAAGATGCTCCCTTACCCAAATATCGCTATCCATCGGCTGGTAATCTCTATCCTGTACAAACGTATCTCTATGTCAAACCTGGACGGATTGACGGGTTGGCTGGCGGCTGCTATTACTATCATCCCGCTTACCATCAACTTGTGCCACTCCAGAGTGAGCAAAATCAATCTATGGGTGACTTTCAGGTTGGTGCGGCCAATCAAACGATCTTTACCCAAGCCGCCTTTACCCTTTTTTTGGTGGCGGATCTGGCTGCCATTGCCCCGATTTATGGGGAAATTGCACGGGACTTTGCGTTGCTAGAAACTGGGTATGTAAGTCAATTGTTGATGATGCAAGCTCCAAGCTATGAATTAGGGCTGTGTCCACTTGGGGTAGCCGATCAAACCAGCCTCCAATCGGCTTTTGCTTTAGGCACTGAACATCAACTCCTGCACTGCTTAGCTGGGGGGCGCATTGACCCCTGCCAGATGAAAACATGGTTACAACCGACTGCAATCGAATCGGCCGGTGCAGAAAAATCTAGTAGTGACAGTATGTCATGGAGCCAGCGACTGCAGAAGCATCTGGGGCAGAAACTCCCAGATTATATGATTCCGACGGTTTATCTTTTTCTCAATGCCTTGCCACTTACACCAAATGGCAAGGTTGACCGCAAGGCATTACCCTTGCCTGATTTGACTACAGGCGAAAACAGGAACTTTACTCCGCCACACACGGCAACTGAGCAATTGCTTGCCGCGCTCTGGTCTACCCTGTTGGATGTACGACAAGTGGGTATCTATGATAATTTTTTTGCGCTGGGCGGCGATTCGTTGATTCTTACACAACTTAGAACCCGTCTGCGCGAGCACTTACAAATTGATCTGCCGTTAGGCACCTTCTTTGAAAAGAACACCATTGCCGATTTTGCTATGTATATCGATGCATACAAGGCGGCTCAGACAATGGCAGTGCATCCAAACGGAACGCAAGATCAATTGAACATCGATGACGAAGAGGAAACATGGTAGAGAACAACGTACTTCCACCCATTGAAGCGTTTATCCTTGAACTCCATAAAGCGAATATCGTGCTCTGGGTTGATGGCAATCAACTCCGTTCGAAGGCTCCCACAGGAGCGATAACCGAAACAGTACGCAGCCAAATCAAGGCGCGCAAAGATGAGTTAATTGCGTTTTTGTCACAAGCAAAACGTTCTCAAATGGCCTTGACGACGATCCAACCGGTTGAGCGCACTGCTTTGACGACGATCCCTCTCTCGTTTAGTCAGGAGAATCTTTGGCTGCTGGAACAGATCGAACGCGGGAATACCGCATATAATGAAATTGACGCGCTTCAATTCACAGGAGCCTTAGAGGTTACAGCCTTTCAACGCGCGCTCTGTGAAATTGTAGAACGGCATGAATCGCTGCGCACCACATTTAAAGTCAATGAGAGGGGCGAGCCTATGCAGGTGATCAACCCGCCAAACTTTACGCTGCCTCTCATTGATTTATCGCACCTAACAGAAGAGCAACAACGTGAAATGATCCAAAGGCTTGCCCAGGAGGAAGCCTCATCACCGTTTGATTTAGAAAAAGGGCCGCTTTTCCGTTGCAAGTTGTTGTGTCTACAAGCTGGCAATCAGCAAATGATAAACCAGCAAGAGCGACATTCAAATCAACCGTTGTCTGCGGTACACATCTTGCTGACTGCTATGCATCACTTGATTGGGGATGTCTGGTCGTTTGGGATTTTGATGCAAGAATTGGCAGCGCTCTATGCCGCCTTTGTCGTCGGTAAACCATCTCCGCTCCTTACACCTTTGATTCAATATGCTGATTATGCAATTTGGCAACGCACCCAAGAAGGCGGGGAACGCATGGCAGAAGCACTGGCCTACTGGAAAAACGCGTTAGCCAATGCGCCTGCCTTGTTACAGTTGCCAACCGACCACCCCCGACCTGCTGTCCAGCGCTTTTGCGGCAAGCACGTTCGCTTTACACTGGCAAACGAACTGATACAACCGTTACGCGCCTTGTCCCAAGCGCAGGATGCGACCCTCTTTATGGTGCTGTTCGCTGCCTTCAATATTTTACTAGCCCGCTATAGCCACCAAGAAGAGATTATGGTAGGTATACCGATTGCCAATCGACAACAGCGAGAAGTCGAAGGATTGATTGGTTTCTTGATCAACACTTTGGCCTTGCGTACGCGTGTTAACATTGAGCAAAACTTCCTAGAATTATTGACCCAAGTGAGACAAACCACCCAGGAGGCTTACGACTATCAGGATCTCTCCTTTGCCAACGTGGTTTCAGCCGTCCAACCCGAACGTAATCGGAGCTATTCCCCCCTCTTTCAAGTGGTTTTTGCCATGCAAAACATTCCAACCTTGCGCCATATGAGCATAAGTGGGTTGGAGATGAGCAAGGTTGAATTAGAACTAGGTATCAGTAAATATGATCTGACCATCCAGTTATACGAAGTCACAGATGGTTTATCAGGATTTCTTGAATATAATACAGATTTGTTTGACGAATCTACGATTGAACGTATGGCTAGTCACTATCAAGTTTTGCTGCAAGGGATTGTCGACAACCCAAGTCAACCGATTGCCACCTTGCCGCTGCTGACCACAGCCGAACGGCAGCAGATCTTAGTCGAGTGGAATGACACGGCCACCGACTATCCCAAAGACCAATGCATCCACCAACTCTTTGAAGCGCAAGCCGCCCGCACCCCCGACGCCGTGGCTGTGCTCTTTGACAGCGGCGAGCAGAAGCGTGTAGCCGCTGGCACGATACAGAACGGACGCCCCCCATCATCCAATCACCCCATCACCCAATCCCTGACCTACGGCGAACTCAATGCCCGCGCCAACCAACTCGCCCATGCGTTGCAAGCACTAGGTGTCAGGGCTGGTGATTTGGTCGGGTTATGTTTGGAACGGACGCCTGACCTGGTCGTTGCCGTCTTGGCAATTCTTAAGGCCGGTGGCGGTTATGTGCCTTTTGACCCAACCTACCCTACCGAGCGCTTGGCCTATATACTGGCGAATGCAGATATTCGGCTGTTAATTACAACGCTTGCCTTACAACCACAATTGGCTTGGATGCAAGGGACACCTTGCTTCACCGATTGGGCGACGCTTGATTCACAGCCAACCACCAATCCGATCACTTCTGTTACACCGGAAAGTGTACTGTTTTGCCTCTACACCTCTGGCTCAACTGGGAATCCGAAAGGGGTGCTGATGCCCCATCGGGCGATCGTCAATCTGATTGAATGGCAATTGGAGTATACTACTGTCCGCAAACAGGCCCGTACTTTACAATTTTCTCCGATTAACTTTGATGTTTCTTGCCAGGAGATTTTTGCCACCCTTTGCGCTGGTGGGACATTGGTTTTGATCGATGAGCAGACACGTCGCGAACCCGATGCCCTCTTACGACACCTGGAAATCTATGCTGTCGAACGGCTCTATCTACCTTTTGTGGCTTTACAACAAATGGCTGAAATGGCTAATGGTAGGATGCCAACCTTCCTGCGCGAGGTTAATACAGCCGGTGAACAGTTGGTGGTGACGCCGGCGTTGTCGAAGTGGTTTCTGGGCGCCGCCTGTTCTTTACAAAACCACTATGGCCCAACGGAAACACATGTTGTGACTGCCCTGAAATTACCGGCCAATGTAGCCACATGGCCGACATTGCCGTCAATCGGGCGGCCCATTGCTAATGTCCAACTTTATATCCTTAACCAAGCAGGGCAGCCAATGCCCATTGGTGTACCAGGTGAGCTGTACATCAGTGGGGCGGTGCTCTCGCATGGCTATCGCCATCGTCCTGAATTGACCGCAGAACGCTTTATCACGAATCCCTTCGGTGTAGGCAAGCTTTATAAAACGGGCGATCTTGCACGTTGGCGTCCGGATGGTAATGTTGAATTTTTAGGGCGAATTGACAACCAGGTCAAGCTGCGCGGCTTTCGTATCGAATTGGGGGAGATCGAAGCGACGTTGACCGAACATCCGGCTATACAGGAAGCTGTAGTCGTAACGCATGAAGTTATACCGGGAGACAAGCGACTGGTCGCCTATATTACGAGTGATCAGACGACAAGTTTCCAGGATGCCAAAAAGGATTCGCTTGATGATGCTTCTCCATCACCTATTCATCCGCTTGCTTCGTCTACATTACGTCACTATTTGCACAGCAAATTACCCAGCTACATGATCCCTTCGGCTTTTGTCTTGCTCAATGCCTTGCCCCTTACACCCAATGGCAAGGTCGACCGCAAAGCTCTGCCTGCTCCTGTACTACAAAGCCTATCGAGCAAAGATTTTGTTCCACCTCAAACAGAGACGGAAGTGCTGGTAGCCGCCATCTGGATGGAGGTGCTTGGGCTACCACAGATTGGGATTCATGATACTTCTTTGATATTGGTGGGCATTCACTCCTGGCCACGCAGGTGATCTCCAGAATCTCGCAAGCCTTCCAAATCAACCTTCCCCTAAGTGCCTTGTTTGAGGATGTCACGATTGCCACATTGGCGCAACGTATCGATATCCTTACCGTAGCTCAGACACTGCAATCCCATCGTAAGGAAGTAGCGAATCAGCGTAAAAGGATTTCTTTATGAAACGCACATTAGAATTTTTATTTGAGTTACAAAGGCAAGATATTCAGTTGTGGATTGAGGATGGTCAACTACAATGCGATGCGCCAGAAGATATTTTGATGGAAGATCTGCTTGCACAATTACAGGCCCATAAAGCCGAATTGCTCCATCTTCTCCAGCAGACAGAACAAAGTGGTAAAATTGTAACGATTTCCCCTATTGCGCGTACAGTCAATTTGCCTTTGTCCTTTGCACAGCAGCGGTTGTGGTTTTTGGAACAGATGGGGAGCGGTGCGGCGTACAACATACCGGTAGCGTTGGAATTAAGCGGCACGCTCAATTGCGATGCCCTACAGCAAACGCTGAGTACGGTGGTGGCGCGCCATGAAAGCCTGCGCACCACCTTCGCCATTGTGGATGGACAACCGCAGCAGGTGATTCAGGCGGCTGCGCCGTTCGACCTGCCTGTTATTGATCTCGTGCATCTGCCCGCAGCGGTACAAGCCGCCGAAGTCCAGCGCTTAATCACAGCCGAGGCGCAGCGCCCGTTTGACCTGACGCAGGACTGGATGCTGCGTGCAACCTTGCTGCGGCTGGCGGAAACAACAACGACCGTGAACAGCAGCCCAGCCCCGGTGAACGGAAAGCATACCGATGTTACCCCTGTCACTCTGCAGACGCCGCTTGTCCCCGCGGTGGCTGAGCCTGCCGAAGCCCCGCAGCATATTCTCTTGTTAACGATGCACCACATTGCCTCCGATGGTTGGTCGATCGGTGTGTTGGTGCGCGAAGTGGCGGCGCTCTATGACGCTTTCGCCCAAAGCCGCCCTGCGCCCCTACCGGCGCTGCCGATTCAATATGCCGACTTTGCGGTGTGGCAACGAGCCCAGCTCCAGGGCGAGCGGTTGGCGGAGCACTTGCGCTACTGGACGGGGCAATTGGCGGATGCTCCGCAACTGCTGGAGTTGCCGACCGACCATCCGCGTCCCGCCGTCAACAGCTACCGTGGCAGCCATGTGGCCTTTCAGGTCGATGCCGCCTTGACGACTGTACTCAACCGCCTGAGTCAGCAGCAGGGGGCGACGCTCTTTATGACGCTGCTGGCGGCCTTCCAGACGCTGCTCTATCGCTATACGGGGCAGGAGACGATTGTGGTCGGTTCACCCATTGCCAACCGCACTCGCCCTGAACTGGAACCGCTCATCGGCTTCTTTGTCAACAACCTGGTGCTGCGCGCTGATCTAGGCGACCATGCCAACTTTCTGACGCTGCTGGGGCAGGTGCGGGAGCGCACGCTGGCGGCCTATGACCATCAGGATCTGCCCTTTGAGCGGTTGGTGGAGGAACTGCACCCCGACCGCAACCTGAGCTACAATCCACTGGTGCAGGTGATGTTTGCCCTGCAGAATGCACCGATGGAGGACTTCGCCCTCCCCGGCCTACAGGTCAGTTTGGGGCAGTTGGAAGTGCAGGCCACGCGTGTCGATTTGGAGATGCATCTCTTTGAACGGGCAGGGGCTTTGGAAGGCGCCTGCGTCTACAGCACGGATCTTTTTGAACAAGCAACGATTGAACGGCTGGTTGGTCACTTCCAGACCTTGCTGGCGGCGATTGTTGCCCATCCGGAACAGTCAATTGCGACCTTACCACTGCTGACTGACAGGGAACGGCAGCAGATCTTAGTCGAGTGGAATGACACCGCCGTTGACTACCCCAAGGATCACTGCATCCACCAGCTCTTTGAAGCGCAAGTCGCCCGCACCCCCGATGCCGTGGCTGTGCTCTTGGACGAGGTTGCAAATACACAGGGTGACAAGGTAATGCCTGCTAGTGTCACCTTGTCATATTCTGAACTCAACGCCCGTGCCAATCAACTCGCTCACTATCTCCAATCATTGGGGGTCGGCTCTGAAACGCTAGTTGGCCTCTGTGTCGAACGGTCAGTAGAGATGGTCGTGGGGCTACTGGCCATTCTCAAAGCGGGTGGCGCTTATGTGCCGCTTGATCCAGCTTACCCACAGGATCGTCTCGCGTTTATGCTCGAAGATACAGAGCTTGCTGTGCTGTTGACCGAGGAACACCTGCAAAGCAACTTGCCCACAGGTCTGCTAAGGGGGAAAGCCGTCTATCTGGATCGGGATTGGCCGGAGATTGCTACCCACGCCACGACCAATCTTAAAGTCACTGTATCGACCGAACGCTTGGCGTATATCATCTATACGTCTGGCTCAACGGGGCGACCGAAAGGCGTCATGGTCACACACAAGGGGCTCGGCAATCTGGCGCTGGCGCAAGCACAAACCTTTGGGGTCAATGCCGGGAAGGCTGTGCTGCAATTTGCCTCCATTAATTTTGATGCCTCCATTTCTGAGATCGCGATGGCGCTTTGTACTGGTGCGCGCCTCTGTCTGGTTACCCAGGAGACCATTCGTTCGGGAGCGACCCTGCTTGCTGTGTTGCAGCGCCAGGCCATCACCCATATCACCCTACCGCCTTCCTACCTCAGCATCCTGGATATCGGTACAATGCCCTTACCGAAGTTGGAAACACTCATTGTGGCTGGCGAGGCCTGTCCCCCCCATTTATTAGAGCAATGGGCGCACAGCCGACGCTTCTTCAATGCCTATGGCCCGACCGAAAATACAGTTTGTGCCACTATGGGTGAGTGCTATGCCACCGACAAGGTGATCACGATTGGCAAACCAATGGCCAATGTCCAGGTTTACATTTTGAATCAGGGGCATCACCCCGTGCCGATTGGTGTCCCTGGTGAACTGTATATCGGAGGAGTCGGGGTGGCTCGCGGCTATCTCAATCGCCCAGAACTGACGGCGGAAAAATTCATCAACAACCCCCTTGGCGCGGGTCGCCTCTACAAGACCGGTGACCTGGTACGCTGGCTGTCTGATGGCAATATCGAGTTTCTTGGTCGCATCGACAATCAGGTCAAGTTGCGCGGCTTCCGCATTGAGTTGGGTGAAATTGAGGCGGTGTTAAGCGCCCATCCGGCTCTGCAGGAAGCAGTGGTTGTCGCACGTGAGGATACGCCAGGCGATAAACGGCTGGTGGCCTATGTGGTGGCCGATGGCCGGGATGTCACCGTGCAAGCAGAGCATGTCGAGCAGTGGCAACAGCTCTATGAGAATGCCTATGGACAGACGCCGGTTGAACCAGCGTCCGATTTTAATATTACCGGCTGGAACAGCAGCTACACCGGCTTACCCATTGCCGAAAGCGAGATGGCGGAGTGGGTGGCTGGGACGGTGGCGGAACTGCGGGCGCTGCGACCAACAGCAGTCTTGGAGAGTGGCTGCGGCACGGGGTTACTGTTGGCGCGCCTGGCGCCTGATTGCACAACCTACTGGGGGCTGGATTTCTCCCAAGATGCTATCGAACATGTGCAACGGTTGCAAGCCACGCGCCCTGACTTGGCCCATGTACACGTGGATCAGCGGCTCGCCGATGACTTAACTGGCGTGGCGGACCATAGCTTTGACCTAGTGATTCTCAACTCGGTGGTGCAATACTTCCCTAGCATCGACTATCTGGTGCGGGTGCTGACGGCTGCCGTGCGCGTGGTCAAACCCGGTGGGCATATCTACGTCGGGGATGTACGCAACTTGCGTCTGCTCGAAGCGTACCATGCCTCGGTGCAACTATACCAAGCCGATGATGTGCTGACCCGTTCACAACTGGCGCAGCGGGTGCAGCAGCGCCTGCGCGATGAAGAAGAGTTGCTGATCGACCCGGCGTTTTTTACGGCCTTGCCTACCCAATCGCCCCAGGTGCGCCAGGCCCAGGTGACGCTCAAACGTGGTCATGCTCATAACGAACTGACGCGTTTTCGCTATCAGGTTGTCTTAACGGTTGGTGATACTGGGGACACGGAAGCCGCAAACACCCACAACCCTGCGGTTACGTTGGCTGGCCCGCCAGTGGTGTCGTGGGTAACGTGGTCACAAGTCGGCTCATCCGTCGCCGCTCTTGAGCAGCATCTCCTTGCGGAAGCGCCAGTTACCTTGGGTATCCGCCACCTTCCCAATGCCCGGCTGCAGCAAGAAGTGCGGACGTTACAGTGGCTGGCAGCATCGCATGAGGAGACCGTGGGACAATTACGGCAGCGCTTGGCGGGGTTGCCGTTGGCCGTGGAGCCGGAAGCGCTGTGGGCGCTGGCCGAGCGCCTACCCTATACCGTTCAACTCAGTTGGTCGGTTGCCGGCGACCCTGGTGACATGGATCTCTGCCTGGTCCATGTGGTTGCTGACGTGTCAAGTACAGTGCCGGCGTTGCTACCACCTGTACAGCAGTCGCGAACCTGGTCGAGCTACGCCAACAATCCGCTGTTGGGTAAGCTGAGTCGTACCCTGTTACCCCAACTGCGCACCCATCTGCAACAGAGGCTGCCCGACTACATGATACCCGCAACGTTTGTCCTGCTCGATGCGCTGCCGCTCACGCCTAATGGCAAAGTCGACCGCAAGGCCCTCCCCGCCCCGGCCAAGCAAACTCAGGCCGCGACGAGGTATACCGTGCCGCAGAATGAACTGGAGCAGACGCTGGCCACCATTTGGCAGGAGGAACTGAAGCTCGAATGGGTGGGCATTCACGATAATTTCTTTGATTTGGGAGGACACTCGCTGTTGATGGTACGCATCCATAGTCGCCTACGGGAGGTAGTAGAGCAGGAGCTGAAGATCGTCGATCTCTTTGCCTATCCCACCATCCATGCGCTGAGCCAATATTTACAGCCGCCGTCTCAAACTGCAGCGCAACCTACAATGCAACTTGCCCCGCAGGGGCACACCACCGTACCGATTGCTGTCATCGGCATGGCCGGACGTTTCCCGCGTGCAGCCTCGGTGGCTGAGTTCTGGCAGCGGCTTTGTGCCGGTGAAGAGCTGATTACCCATTTTTCCAGCACAGAACTTACTGCAGCCGGTGTTCCGCCCCACCTGCAACAAGATCCACGCTATGTACCTGCAGGTGGGATCGTCGCCGATTTTGATCGCTTTGATGCAGATTTTTTTGGAATTTCCCCACGCGAGGCCGCCATCCTGCCACCCCAACAACGACTCTTTTTAGAGTGCGTTTGGAGCGCATTAGAGGATGCCAACTGCGATCCCCAGCATTACCCGGGGCTGATAGGTCTCTATGCCGGCTCCGGCACGGAGACCTATCACTTGCAGTCCGTCTCCGAACTGCTCAGTAGTGACGAGATGAGCAGCGTCTTCCAAACCATGATTAATGTAGGGCCGGAGTTCCTGGCCACGCGCACGGCTTACAAACTGAACCTGCGTGGTCCCGCACTAGTCACTAACACTGCTTGCTCCACTTCTTTGGTCGCTGTCCACCTGGCCTGCCAAGCCTTGCGCAATGGCGAATGTGATGTAGCGCTGGCCGGTGGCACAAGTGTCAATCTCTTTGAGAAACGGGGCTATCTTTACCAAGAGGATATGATCATGTCCCCGGATGGTCGCTGTCGTGCCTTTGATGCCCAGGCCCAAGGCACGGTGGGAGGCAATGGCGTAGGTGTGGTGGCGCTCAAGCGCCTTGACGCAGCCCTGGCCGACGGTGATGTGATCCATGCTGTCATTAAGGGCACGGCCATTAACAATGACGGCGCCGACAAGGTTGGCTACACGGCGCCCAGCGTGCGTGGTCAAGCCGCCTGTATTGCCCAAGCCCAGGCCAATGCAGGGGTTACGCCCGATACCGTTAGCTATATTGAAACCCACGGCACAGGCACCAAATTGGGCGATCCCATAGAGATTGCGGCCCTCAAACAGGTTTTCGGATCTGCCACTAGGGAAAGTCCGTGCGCACTGGGCGCGGTTAAGACCAATATCGGGCATTTGGGGGAAGCCGCCGGCGTGGTAGGGCTGATCAAAACGGTCTTGGCGCTCAAGCACAAAGAGATCCCGCCGACACTGCACTTTACCACACCCAATCCCGAATTAGGCTTAGAGCATAGCCCTTTTTATGTCAACCGTACATTGCTCGCCTGGGAAAAGGGGCCACTGCCGCGCCGCGCCGGCGTCAGCTCCTTTGGCATTGGCGGCACCAATGCCCATGTCGTGCTGGAAGAAGCACCAGAACTGCCTGCGCCGATGACCGAAAGCGGTGCGGATCACCCCTTCATCGTGTCACCCCCTCACCCGGTCATGCCAGCCCCTGCCCACTATCTCCTGCCCCTTAGCGCCAAGAGCGAGAGTGCGCTGGCCGCGTTGGTGGCGCACTATGTGGACTTTCTAGCGGCTGAGCCGGCGGCTGATCTGGCTGATATTTGTTATACTGCACAGATGGGCCGCGCCCACTTTGCCCATCGCCTAGGGTTTGTGGCGGCCTCCAAAGCCGAATTGCTGACCAAACTAGCCACATGGCAGACCGCACAGACAAAGGCTGGCGCTACACCTAGCCAAAGCGTTACTACGCCGCTGCAGCCTAAACCTAAAGTGGCTTTTCTCTTTACCGGTCAGGGCGCCCAATATATCGGTATGGGGCGCGAACTCTATCAATCACAGCCGGTCTTTCGCGCGGTGATTGACCGCTGTGATCGTCTGGCCCAAGAATACCTGGGCCGGTCGCTCATCGATTTACTCTACCCGGCGCAGACGCCAACACACAATGATCTGGTGGAATCACACCCTTGTGCGCAGACGGCCAACTTTGCCGTAGAATGCGCGCTGGCCGACCTGTGGCGCGCCTGGGGCATTGAACCAAGCGCGCTTTTAGGCCACAGCCTTGGTGATTTTGCCGCCGCCTATACAGCGGGCGTGCTATCGCTGGAAGATGGCTTTCGTCTGGTGGCCGAACGCGGCCGGCTCATGGAGACCGCCCGCGGCAAGATGCTCTCTGTGTTAGCCACCGAAGAAGCGATTGCACCCTTTCTGGCAGGGTACGCAGAGGTCAGCCTGGCGGTAATCAATGGCCCCCAAAACATCGTGATCTCTGGTGACGAAACGGCAGTGGATGCCATCACCGCCGTGCTCGCAGCGGCAAAAATTCGCACGAAACCACTGGCCATTCCTGTCGCGGCCCATTCGCCGCTGCTCGACCCGGTGCTGGACCGCTTTGAAGCGGTGGTCCGTTCTGTCAAGTTATCGGCGCCACAAGTGACGATTGTTTCTAGCATGACGGGCGCCTAAGTCTCTGCTGCACAATTGACCGATCCGCGCTATTGGCGCAATCAGTTACGCAATACGGTGCGCTTTGCCGACGGCGTGACGACCTTGTATGCCCAGGGCTGTGATCTGATGATCGAGATCGGCCCCAAACCGACGCTGGTGGGCATGGCGCGACAGATTCTTGACCAGATGCCCCGTGCAGAGCATTCTACCGCCGCCATGCTCCAAGCCCTCCCCCAGCCTACCGGAGGCAGCAGGAAGCCCATCGTTATGTTGACCAGCCTGCGTCAAGGGTACCCCGATGGCGCGCAGATGCTGGAGAGCTTGGGTGAACTCTATCGGCAGGGGGCGACCGTTACCTGGCCCAGCCTGGCGCAAAGTGCGACCAGACGCAAGGTCACGCTGCCCACCTATCCCTTCCAGCGCCAACGCTACTGGCACGATGCGCCGACGAGTCGGGCGAGGCGCACCACACCGCCAGACGCGCTGGATCTGAGAACCCTGGTCGCCGATGCCGACATCGATCAGCTTACGCAGCTTTTGGTGGCGACCGGCAAGTTACCCAAGGTCATCAAGCGCCTGGCGGCAGGGTATGATGCGACAGCGGCGCCCACAGTGACCAGTGGCGCACCAAGCGAGAAAGTGGTTACAACGTCAGCGCATCCATATACGAATGGCGCCAATGGTCATGTTGCCGCCGGGTTGCCAACGCCGATTGTTGCCGGCGGCATGGCCCCGCACAACATCCGCCAGCAACTGGCTACCGCCGATGCCGCAGCCCGCCAAAATCTCCTACGCACATGGCTTCAGTCGACAACCGCACAGATGTTGGGCTATCAGGCAGAACAGCTTACCGCCGATCTGGGGCCGGGGCTGCTGGGGATGGACTCATTGCTGGTGCTGGAATTACGCAGCCGCATCGAAAACGCCATCGTCATTACCGTGCCGGCACCGCTGCTGCTGACCGCTTCCTTCACCCAATTGGCGGCCTTTGTCAATGAGCAGTGGGCGGCAGACACTGGAGCAGATGCCGGGGCCGCCGAAATGCAACTGTTACCAGCAGATGCACTGCAATACTCGCCACCCGCCACCCGCCACCCATGGCTCCGCATCTATGCGCCCCGCCCCACCGCCCAACTACGGCTCTTTACGCTGCCCTTTGCCGGAGGCGGAGCCTCGCTCTACCGCCCTTGGGCTACGCTGCTGCCGGAGACGATCGAACTCTGCGCCATCCAATTGCCTGGACGCGAGGATCGGCTGGCGGAACCATTACCGGCTGACTATGCCGCGCTGGTTGCAACGTTGGTCGATGCGCTGACCCCCTATCTGGACAAGCCGCTGGCGCTCTACGGCCACAGCCTGGGCGGGCAGTTGGCCTATGCTGTAACGCAAGCATTGCGTATAGTACAGAGGGTCGAACCCCACCATCTACTCATCGGGGCGGCAGCGGCGCCACAATGGGAAAGGGGGCAGCCCTATGCATCACGCTGGGAACTCTTTGCAGCATTAGAAGGACAAGGCGGCGGCGCCACCAACGTGCAGACCGACCCTGAACTGTCCGCTCTGGCGCGCAGCCTCTTTGATGCCGATATGACCCTGAGCAAAAGTTATCAGTACCAAGCCGGTCCCCCGTTAACCTGTCCGGTAACCATCTTTGGTGGGCTGGATGATTCCATCTGTAATGTAGAGGCTTTGCGCGGTTGGCAGACAGAGACCACCGGACCCTTTGCGCTGCATATGCTGCCTGGTAACCATTTCTTTCTGCAACAGGAAACGATGGCGTTATTGGCAAAGATTAGTGAGACTTTATTGACGGTATGACCACACTCTGTTTGGCGATAGCGACAGAATAAATCTTGATGTAAAAAGCTAGCGAAATTTATATCTAGTACGACAACGTTAAATTACGACTGGTAGAGACGAGGCTGTAAGGTGTCAGTTTCTATGCGAGAAAAGCGAACTACTAACAACGGCGACTTTCGCTATAATCGTCCGTGTTCAAAGTTCGCTATGATTTCGTTGCGACACGAAGACAACTTTTGCCACGTCTCATTTCAGCCGATCTAATTTAACGTTGTCGTACTAGTCACTATAAGGAAATAAAATTTATGCATCAACGCCCTTTTCGTTTCGGCTTAGCAACTGTCAACGCTTCCTCGCGCAAGGAATGGATTGAACGCGGATGTAAAGCAATGGATCTCGGTTATACAACCTTATCTATTGCCGACCATTTTCAGGAACAGCTTGCCCCCTTTTCTGCCTTGATGGCAATTGCCGATGCCTGTCCCTCCTTACGCATTGGCAGCTATGTCTTTGCCAATGATTTTCGTCATCCGGCTGTTTTGGCCAAAGAAGTTGCTACACTTGATCTTCTCTCTGAATGCCGCGTGGAATTTGGCATTGGTGCTGGTTGGTTGGAATCAGATTATATGCAAACCGGCATGCCATTTGATCGCCCAGGCATCCGCGTAAGTCGCCTAAAGGAATCATTGTCGGTTATCAAAAGGCTGTTTCATGAGGAACCAGTAACCTTTACCGGCACTTATCATAAAGTGAGCAATCTAGTTGGTTATCCAAAACCATTTCAGAAACCGCATCCGCCGATCATGATTGGCGCCCATGGCCGACGTATGCTTGCACTCGCCGCCGAAGAGGCTGATATTATCAGCTTAATTGACGACCTGAGTAACTCACAAATACATTTTGCATCCGATTCATTAGCGACAACTGCGGAAAAGCTTGAATGGGTTCGCCAGCAAGCGGGTGCGCGTTTTCCGCAAATTGAGTTTAATGTCCTGATCTGGAGCGTTGTCATTACGGATAACCAACAACAAGGAGCAGAGCAATTAGCTGCCAGAATGAATTTGACAAATCCACAGCAGGTACTAAACAGTCCTAACACCCTTGTGGGGACGGTTGAACAACTCTGCGAGACGATTTATTTGCGCCGTGAGCAGCTAGGAATTTCTTACTATACTATTACTGATAGGGCAATGGAGCGATTTGCGCCGGTTGTGGCAAAGCTTGCAGGCAGATGAGTTATAAATCTTCTAAAGTCATCACAGTTAGCAGCAAGGAATAATTGACTATGTCCGAACAAAATAAAGCAGCCTTTCGCCGGATGCTGCATGAAGTCATTGCCGGTGGCAATTTAGAGCTAATCGATGAATTGGTGATGCCCGATTTTGTCAACTATGTGTATCGCAGCAGCGGCGAAATCATGAAAATCGTAGGCAGCGAAGCTTTTCGCGCGGCCCAAGCACAGATGCAAACAATTTTTTCCAATGTCACCATGGAAGAATTCCAGATGATCGCCGAGGGGGATCATCTGGTTGCGCACTATCGGATGCGTGGCGTTCATATTGGTGCGTTTCTTGGGGTAGCGGCCACCGGCAAAACAATTCACATGGACGGCATGACGATCGTGCGCTTTGTCGATGGCAAGTTTGCCGAACGCCGGGGCGTGATCGACACTATACCGCTCTATAAACAGCTCGGAATTGCACCTTAGCATTTTGTCAACGAAGTCATGGCAGGTTGCGTCATTCGGCCAATATCACCGCGAATCCTGGGCGTAGCGAATCTTTTTCCTCTGACGTGATTCGCTACTCCTAACAATTCGCGGTGATATATCTGGACCGCACCAACCGATTATGACTTAGTTGCCAGAACACCAGATAAGCGAAAGCGAATTTCTGGCTGTACAGTGATGGTTGTTCGACAAATCCAATCACTGGAACAAGGAGAATGGGTAGTGAAATTCAATCTCAAGCAGTTTATGATGAAAGGACAAACTATGTTGCAAGCAAGCGCCGGCAATCGACCGCTGCCCATACCGCCGACCTTTCCGGTTGCGTGGGACGACCCTGGCGATGTCGAGTTATTGTGGGGGTATTCGCCGGCCTATTATCCCAAACCACTGTTGCCTCTAGAGTTTGCCGTGGGCGCCTTACCGCCGCTGGTGGCCGGCAACCGTGTTCTGGCCCGCTATGGCGTCCCGGTGGAGACGCAAACCCGGCTGATCAATGGCTACCCCTATAGTGCCAATCGCTGGCTAGGCGCCCCGCCAATGACTGGTGAAAGGGGGGCCGGCGAATGGGGAGAACGGGAGACGATCGCGCTGATCCGCCAATTGCGCCAACGGTGGGAGGAGGAGTGGCTACCGGAAATCAAAAGCCATTTGACCGCCTGGCAAGCAGTTGACTTTAGCGGGGCGCCGTGGCCGGCCCTGTTGACGCAGCTTGATGAAAGTATGGCGCGGGTTGACCGCCTGCAAGAGCTTCATATTGAGGTCGGGCTTATTTTTTTTATCGCCATCCAGCACTTTGAAAGCTGGTTACAGAATATCTTTGTCAGCGCCACCGGCGAAAAGGTCGATGCCTATACCCTGTTGGCTGGTTTTGAAAGCACCGGCGCACAAAGCAGTCAGACCCTTTGGCAACTGAGTCGGAGCGCGCTCATGCAACCCGAAGTCTACTGGGTGCTGCGCGAGTGTCCGCCGGCGCAAGCGCTAACGGCGCTCCAGGATTCAGACGAAGGGCAGGAATTTTTTGCCGAACTGCAAAGCTATTTACAGGCGTATGGCTATCAAGGCGACAAAAACTACCTCAGCCACCCAACCTGGCAGGAAGAGCCAACCCCAGTTTTACACATACTACGAGGCTATCTTGCCCAAAGCACGCGTAACTTGGCCGATGATCTGCACGCCACCGCCACCCGTCGTGAAGCGGCCTTGGCCACGGTGCGCGTCCGGCTGGCCGCTTTGCCCAACGTTGACTGCGAACACTTTGAGTTTTTGCTCAAATGCGCCCAAGAGGCGACGTGGCTGCGTGAAGAGCACCCGCACTGGCTCGATCTACGGATCTATGCGACCATCCGTCATAACTTGGTCGCCGTGGGGCAGCGTTTTGTACAAGCTGGGCTATTGGCCGCGCCTGCTGACATCTTCTATTTGACCTTAGACGAAGTGCGCGCTACGTTGCGCCATTCGACGGCACGCCAGGAGCTAGTGGTGCAACGCCGGGCGCTCTATCAACAATATGCCGCCTATACCCCGCCAACGCTGCTGGGGAGCATACCGGCGCAGCCAATGCCCAACCATCCGTTGCTGGCGGCGATGGCGCAGAATAGTGCCGAACTGCCGGTGACCGGCCCGACGCCACGCGCAAACGGGCCAACGGCGCCAGCCCTGCCGGCTGCCCCAGGGCAAACCTTGCGCGGTCATGCCGCCTCGGCCGGCTGTGTCCGTGGACGGGCGCGCCTGCTGGCCTCACCGGCAGAAGCCGGGCGTTTGCACGTTGGCGATATTTTGGTGACGGTGAACACCACGCCGTCATGGACCTCGCTCTACGCCAATATTGCTGGGCTTGTAACCGATGCCGGTGGTATCCTTAGTCATGCGGCAGTGGTGGCCCGTGAATTTGGCATTCCGGCCGTGGTGGGGACACGCGCCGCCACGACGTTGATCAAAGAGGGGCAACTGATCGAAGTCAATGGCAGTGAGGGTGTTGTCAAACTAATGGAATCACGATGATAAAACAACGACAAATTACTAGTAAGCAAGGCTTACTTGCGCTTGTGCGGCGCAAGCCATTGATCACGCGATTAATGGGTGTCAATGGTCATACAGCAGCCGTGGTGCCGCCTTTGCCGCTAGCCGCCGGCGCCGTGCAAGCGCTCAACGAGGTGCGCACCGATGTGAGTACACGCACCGTTGCGCTCAAAACCCACTTGGCCCACACCGCCAGCGCTCTGGACGACGCCTTTCAAAAATTTATGCGCACCCGCTTTGATCGCCTCTTTGGCCGCGCCCGCAGCCAACAACTGGAGGAGATGAGCAGCACCGCGGCCGCGTTGCAGATCAGCAAGTACGAGAAGAACACAAACCGCCATATTGCCCTAACTAGTACAGGGTTAGCCGCCATGCTGGTCAGCAGCGCCTTCTATCCACTGGCCATGCCCATTGTCGCCGTGCCGATCTTTTGGCTCTCGCTGCCGATCTTCAAAAAGGCTTATCAGACCATTCGGTATGAACGACAGATCAATTATTATGTTCTCGGTGCGGTGAGTTCCGCTGGTGTTTGGCTGGGTGGTTTTTTCATCCCCGCCGCGTTGGGATCGACGGTCTATTATCTTGCCGAAAAATTGTTAGTCATAACGCAGGATCGCTCGTATAAAGGTCTGGCCAACATCTTTGGGCAACAGCCACGCGCCGTTTGGGTGTTGGTCGATGGCCTAGAGGTGGAGGTCCCCTTTACCCAGGTGCGCACGGGTGATCTGGTGATCATCAATGCTGGACAGATGGTGCCGGTGGATGGCGTGATCGTGAGCGGCATGGCGTCCATCGACCAACACGCCTTGAATGGAGAAGCCCAACCGGCCGAAAAAACGGTGGGCGATAGCGTCTTGGCGGCAACGGTGGTGTTGGCCGGTAAAATTCTGGTGCGCGTCGATAAGGCCGGCAAGGAGACGGTGGCCGCGCAGATTGGCTCCATGCTCAATCGCACCGCCAGCTACCAAATGTCCTTACAATCCAAAGGCATGCAGATTGCCCACAAGTCGGCGCTGCCGACGTTGCTGTTAGGCGCTTTGGCCTGGCCAACCATTGGGTTGGAACAAGCCTTGGCCCTGCTCTCTTCCAGCTTTGGGGTCAACATCCGCATGACTTCGCCCATTGCGGTGTTAAACTTTCTGAACATTGCTTCCAAACAGGGCATCCTCGTCAAAGATGGGCGTTCGTTAGAGCTGTTAGGGGATGTGGACACGGTTGTCTTTGACAAGACCGGCACGTTGACGCTCGAACAGCCCCATGTCACCCAACTCTACCCTTGCAATGGCTTGGACGAAGCGACCTTGTTGGCTTACGCCGCCGCCGCCGAACATCGGCAAACCCATCCGATTGCCAGGGCGATTTTGGCGGCGGCCGCCAGCCGTGCGCTGCCTGTACCGGCCATTGATGACGCCCAATACGAAGTTGGCTACGGCATCAAAGTGACCATCGGTGAACAGGTGATTCGCGCCGGCAGTGATCGCTTTATGCAACTGGAAGGCATTGCCATCCCCGAGGCCATCCGCGCCCGCCAGAATGCCGCCCATGCCCTTGGTCACTCCTTGGTGATGGTCGGCGTGGGCGATAGCTTGGGGGGGGCAATTGAGTTAGAACCCACCATCCGCCCTGAAGCCAAAGCCATCATCGACAACCTCCATGCACGCGGCATCGCGTTGGTGATCATCTCTGGCGATCAAGAAGGGCCGACCCGTCAATTGGCGCAAACGCTGGGCATTGAACGCTATTTTGCCAATACCTTGCCGGAAAACAAAGCGGCGTTGGTCAAACAATTACAAGACGAAGGACGGGTGGTCTGTTTTGTGGGCGATGGCATCAACGATGCGATTGCCCTCAAGAAGGCGCAAGTTTCGGTCTCCTTACGTGGAGCCACTACGGTTGCCACCGACACCGCACAGATTGTCTTGATGGATCAAAGCCTGAAGCACCTGCCACAACTCTTTGACATTGCCGATGAGTTTGCTAAGAATTTGCAGACGGGTTTTACCAGTGCCATTGTGCCAGGCATGATCAATATCGGTGGCATCTTGATCTTTCATTGGGGGCTGTATGCCTCCATGTTGATCGCCTACCTGGCCTTATTCAATAATTTGGGCATTGCGGCCTGGCCTGCGATCAAATATGGCGATAACGCGATTGGGCGACGTGTCCGCGCACATCAACGCCTCACCGATAGACCACTCCGTCAACGTGGCATTGCACGACAAGAGAAGGGATTCCTCAAGAACGCCAACCATCTTACCCAGCAATTCACAACTGCGATCAATCGCCTGTCCTTGCCGAATCGTTCGCAGAATGTGTTTGATGCCAAAGGGGGGAAAGGCAAATTCACAACCGAGAGTCTACAGCTACAACGTTGGGTGGCATTCGCATTAAGTGATCAATCTGATGTGCAACAGTGGGTTGCGACGCGCTCGCCTGCTGTTTTGAATCGCTTTACCGCCCATCTTGCCTGCTTGTTTGGCGAGCTGAAACAGGATTTTAGCCAGTTAGAGCCATCACAATGGGCCAATGACCCAACCTTTGCCAACACCGTGCAACAGATGATCCTTGCCCATCTACAGGCCTGGCAATACGCCGAGTCGACACCCAATGCTGCCAAAGCCTTACAAGCATACTTGAATTTTGATCGCGCACCCGGTCACCCAGAAAATTGGGCCTTTGGGCAAAAATTCTATCACCAATTGGTCGAACAAAATCTTGCACCAACCATGCCAACCGATCTCGCTTGGGCGGGCGACCGCGCACGCCAGGCCTTTGTCTTGCAAACCCTGCGTCGAGCCGCCACGCAAGATGTGTCAGCCTTTTATCGGGTGCTTGGTTCATGATAGATAAAATAACCGCTACCCTCCAACCCGGCGACCAGGTGATCCTCCAGAGCGGCGAGGTGGCGCCGGTAGATGGTCTGATTACCGAGGGCGTAGCCTGGCTGCGAAACCAAGCAGGCGCAGCCACGGTGTGTGGTCTACACAAAACGGTAGGCGACCGGGTGGCGGCCACCGACTTGGTGCTGGTAGGGTAGAAAAGTTCATAAGATGGCCTTTTTTGAAGCTACTCAGACCCAAGCCCGACTCGTCGATCTTGCGCCACGTCTATGCTAGGTCCGCCTCATGCTCAGGAGAGTACTCAGTGCGTGAAGACCGTAAAAATAGGGATTATGCCGCATGTACAGAGCTTAGCTTGGCCGCTACCCTTCAGGTCAACGAGCAAGCGATCTATCGCATCCTGCTGGCATTGGCCAGCCTGGACGTCTTTACCAAAGTCAACGACAGCATTGCCCTCAAACAAGCCCAGGTCTCGGTCTCGATTGCCGGCGCCGCCACCGTCGCCACTGACACCGCCCAAATCGTGCTGATGGATGGCACACTGGCGCAACTGGATACACTTTTTGACCTCTCGGCGCGCTATGAGAGCGATCTGCATAAACAGTACATCCTCGGTGTCTACATCCCGGCGGGTTATATTGCCGGTACGCTCCTGTGGGGCTGGGGCATGGTCAGTTCGTATGTGGTCGGCTACATCGTCTTTCTCACCGCCACCGGGTTGGCCTTCCGTCCCATTTGGCGGCAAGAGCGGCTGGAAGCAAAGTCACAGATTGAATTGAACGCGGAATCTACACACCAGCGGTCATTGACTGAAACAACGGCGTAAGGCGCATCTAATGAGGCTGCGGTGGCGCTTATCAGGAAACCTTTGACAAAGCATCCCTCAATGACTACGCCGCTGAACAGGGCGTCAACAATACGGTCGATACCCCGCCTGGAAGCGTCAGCATGCTGGCTTGCTGACGCCAGGGACTTCGGCGTGAGCGCCGCACCCAGTGGATTCCTGCTTCTAGGCGCAAACGATGGTGCGGGCGTCCTATGCGCAAGTCCTCAAGCAAAGGAAACGATTATGTTACCCATTCCGATTTTCGTATTGGCGAGCGGCGCGTTGTTTGCTGGTATTCGAGCAGCGCGGCGGCCAGAAGACCCAACCCTAATCAAGGTGCCATCCGCCAAGGTCCAAGAGTGCGATGACAACCGCCATCCCTCCTTGCTATCCTCGCTGCACAAGCTGGGCGCGGAGATTTACGCTGGGGCGCAAGCGCGCAAGGAACTGCTCTTTAGCGATCAGCGTCGCCAACAAATGCAGGAATTCCGCAGTTCGCTGAACGCACTGAACGGCTCTGCCCACCAAAACGAACAAGGGGCAGAAGAAGCGCAACTTGACCGCCATCTTTGGGTAGCAACCACCGGCACGGTCATTGCGGCTACCGGTCTGTTGACACACACGGCCTTAGGCCCGCTTAGCGTACCCTTTAACCCTCTACACCTGTATCCCGTTGGTGCAGGTCGTCTATCAGGGGATACGCCAAAAAAAACGTCTGCGCGGGCCGGTGATAGATTTGGTGGCGCTGGTCGCCTCGCTCGGCGCCCATTATTACACCCTCACGGCTTTCTCTTGTACGCTTATGTGCGCGGCAGAAAAGCTGGTCTATCGCACGCAGAATCGCTCGCGGCGCGATATGATCGGGGTCTTCCAACAACAACAGCAGAAGGTCTGGTTGCTGCGCGCTGGTATGGAAGTAGAAGGGTTGCTGGCTGACCTGCAAATTGGCGATACGATTGTCGTCCATGCTGGCGGTCTTATCCCGGTGGATGGCGTGATTACGCAGGGGACAGTCACCATCGACCAACACATGCTGACCGGCGAAGCCCAGCCGGTGGAAAAGGGGGTGGGTGACAACGTGTTGGCCGCCACCTTGCTCCTGACTGGACGAATTCAAGTGCGGGTGGAGAAGGCCGGCAATGCCACCATCACGGCGCAGATCGGTGCGGTGATGAGCGAAATTGAGGATTATCGCGAGCGTCAAGAGATGCGCTGTGATGAGACAGCCGATCGCTTGGTGTTGCCCACCTTAACAGCTGGCGCTTTGACACTCATGCGCTTGGGGCCGATGAGTGCCGTCACGGTGGTGGGGGCCAACTTTACCGAAACGCTGCGCATCGCCTACCCGCTCGGCGCGCTCACGTATCTCAACCTGGCGGCGCAACGCGGCATCTTGATCAAAGATGGCCGCGCCTTAGAGATGCTCAGTCAAGTAGATACGGTGATCTTTGACAAGACTGGCACCTTGACATTGGAACAACCAGCGGTCATTGCCCTGCATCCCTGCAGCGACATCAGTGAGGCGCAGTTGCTCACTTATGCCGCCGCCGCCGAGTTCCGCCAAACGCACCCCATTGCCCGTGCCATCCTCGAAGCCGCCGAACAACGCCATCTGCTCCTGCCACCCATTGAAGAAGCCGCCTATGAAGTCGGCTATGGCATCAAGGTGCAAATCACCAGCGGAGAGCACTCGCCCTTCATCCGGGTGGGCAGTGCCCGCTTTATGATACAGGAAGGCCTTCCCTTACCGGCGTTGATCGAGGCTGTGCAGCAGCGTTGTCACAAGCAGGGGCATTCACTGGTCTATGTGGCCTTGGATCAACAACTGGTCGGTGTCGTGGAGCTGGCGGCGAAGATTCGTCCAGAGGTACAAGCACTTGTGCAACAATTGCAGCAGCGCGGTCTCAAACGCTATATCCTTTCCGGCGACCAGCAGCCACCCACACAACATCTGGCCGAGAGCCTGGGCCTGGACGGCTATTTTGCCGAGGTCTTGCCCGCCGACAAGGCCAGGTATGTGGAAGCATTGCAAAAGCAGGGACGCAAAGTCTGCTTTATCGGTGATGGCATCAACGATGCGATTGCCCTCAAACAGGCCGATGTCTCGATCTCGCTGCGCGGGGCCACCACTGTCGCCACCGACATTGCTCAGATCATCTTCATGGATCAAAGTCTGGTACAACTAGATCACCTCTTCGACCTAGCGCGCCAACTGGATGCCAATCTCAAACGCAGCTTTGCCGCCATGATCATCCCCGGTGTGGTCAACTTGGGCGGTGCGCTTTTCTTCCGGTTTGGCATTCGCAGTGCCATCGTCCTCTTTAACGTCAGTCTGTTGGCTGGGGTAGCGAATAGCCTTTCACCCCTGTTGAAGTTGAAGCAAAAGTCAAGAGTCACGAGTCAGAAGACTTCGGCGAGCTCAGGCGAGCCGTCAGGAGTCAGAGCGGTGCGATTCCCGATTTCCCTCACTTCAAACGGCTGGAAGTGAGGGGCCGAGCGACGCTTGAAGCCTTTGTGCGTCAGTTTCCGCCCTATTCGCAACTGGGTTTTACCAGCCTGTTTGCTTACGATATTGCGGATGATACAGAAATTTGCTGGCTACACGGCAATTTGGTGGTGCGCTTGCTTGAATTTAACGAAATGCGTCACTTTTATTCCTTCTTGGGAACTTCCAGAGTTGCCGAGACGATTGAGCAACTGCTCGCCCAGGCCGAGAAAGCGGGAATCATCACCGAATTGTTGATCGTGCCAGAAGTTTGTCTCCAACCTTCGTGGACGCAACCCAACCAACAATTTGTCATTCGCGAAGATCGCGCCTGTTTTGATTACATCCTTTCGGCAGAAACTCTAAGCCAGCTAGACTGAACACCGCAGCAACCGCGTGCGCGAGATCTACACAAGTTTCGACGCAAATACCCGCAGGCTGTGGTGCGACTGATCGAGCTCTGCCAACCCTCGGCTCAAGAACAAGTGCGTCGCCTCTTTCAGACTTGGACGGACAAACGCCAGAAAGGGGCGGAAGCGATTCATGTGGAACAGACCGCCATCGAACGCATCTTGCGGATAGCTCACCATCTGCCACTGGTGACAGTAGGCGTTTACCTGGATGAAACGTTGATCGCTTTTACCATCAACGAAGTGGTGCAGGATCACTACTACATCGGTCACTTTGGCAAAGCCGATCCAACGTACCGAGGGCTGGGTCTTTACCTAGAGTGCGAAACGGCGAAGATCATGGCGCAAATGGGGTGTCGGTACATGAATCATGAAGAAGACCTGGGCATCCCCGGTTTGCGTACTTACAAAGAATCGTTGAAGCTGGTTGCTTTTTTGAAAAAATATACCATCTCGCTCAAAGTATAGAGTTGTGAAGTATGCCAATCACCCACACACCACCATCCAACCCCTGGTTTCGTATCCAACCTGCCGCTTGGCAGGGGCGCTTGCGCCTCTTCTGCTTTCACCACGCTGGCGGGGCCGCTTCGGCCTATCGACTCTGGCAAGCACACCTGCCCGCCAACATCCAAGTCTGTGCCGTGCAACCGCCTGGTCGTGAGACACGCATTCGTGAGCAACCCTTTACCGAGATGAACGGTTTGGTAGATGCCTGCTTGCTGCACATGCAACCTTATCTCGACCAACCCTTTGCCCTCTTTGGACACAGCATGGGGAGTCTTGTCGCCTACGAGGTGGCACAAAGGCTCTATCGACAAGCGGGACGCTTACCGACGTACCTTTTTGTTTCCGGTCGGCGTGCCCCCCAGCTACCCGATCCCCATCCTCATCTGCATCGCCTGGCAGATAACGATCTGTTAGTAGCCATCCACCATCGTTATGGCGGTGTGCCAGACATTGTCTTTCAAGATGCCGAAATGAAGGCTCTCTTTACCCCGTTACTGCGCGCCGATTTTACGTTGGTCGAGACCTATCAACCCAGCACCCTCTCACCCTTGCCTTGCCCGCTCATCGCCTTTGGCGGTGCGCAGGACGCCCATGCCACCGAGCCGGCGTTAATGAGGAAGTCTCGCTGGGCTATCCGCCGCAATGGCAGGCTGCGCGTGGCATCGCGGGCTATCTGCGCAGGCTTTGGTGAGATAGGCTTACTATCTCTGCCACGTTCAAGCCACGTCCGCCTCACGCTCGCGGGTTATACTCATTCTGCCGAAACCTGATGACTGGTGATCATCGCTTAGGCATAACTGCTTTTGCGCAGAAGTACAATTGTCAATCCAATAAAGTTCAAGCAAAAAGGAGTTTACCCATGCTGTCAAACCTTGTAAACAAGCAACTGCAAGCCACCCAGCAACCTGTACATCGTAACGGGCTACCTGTGCGCACCAATCTGCGCGCCGGCCTGGCCTGGGACGACCTGGATGACCAGGCCAAAGCCTTGTGGAACCAGTTGACCAGCGCCGTTTCCAGCGCCGCTGATGCTGTCAAAACTAGCGTGACGCCCACTCAATCAGCCTGAATCTCTGCTGGAATGAAAAAAGAGACGATGACAGGGTGATTGGTTCACCCTGTCACTGTGTCCCAAAGAGACCCCGGTGTTCACCTATGTTCACGCGTCCGTCTGACCCACCTCATTCCGCCCAGCGTTTTTTCACACCTAAAGTCATCTAGACTTCGGCCATGGACTGTGGCCCGGCTGCGCTGAAATGTTTGCTAGAAGGCTTTGGCATTCCGGTGAGCTATGGGCGCCTGCGCGAGGCGTGCCAGACCGATGTCGATGGCACCTCGATTGACACCATTGAGGATGTGGCACGCCAGCTGGGTCTAATGGTGGAACAGGTGATGATGCCGGTGGATTATCTCTTCTTGTCAGCGTTGTCGAACATACCAGCCTTGCTGGTGGTGCGGCTGCCGGCGGGTCATCCCCCTTTTCTGGTCGTCTGGCGCACACACGGCGCCTTTGTCCAGATCATGGACCCCGCCACAGGCCGCCGCTGGCTGACGCAGGCGCGCTTGCTTCAGGAAGTCTACCGCCATACCTTGCCCATCGCCACCGCGGATTGGTACACCTGGGCTGCATCCGCTGGTTTTCAGGATGCCTTGGGCTAACAGTTACAGCAACTGGGGGTAGCCCATGCCACCATCCCTTCCCTGCTCACCACCGCGACCCACGACGAGAGTGGCTTTGGCCTGGCGCTGCTCGATGCTGCCACTCGCCTGGTCACAGCTGTGGTAGTCGCCAAAGGGGTTCAACCCGGCGCTGCGGCGACGAACTTGCTGATCACCTTGATCGAGCAAGCCAGCCAGCAGGGGGAAACTGACAAGGAGACAGGGAGGCAGGGATTCCAGAGAGTGCCCCAGGTGAAGGGGGGACAAGCAATACCCTCACCTTGTCACCCCCTTACCTTGTCCCCCTTCACCTGCCGGTGTTGCTATCCAGTTAGCCGATGTCACCGCGCTGGCGGGTGGACACACGATTTTGCACAGTATCAACCTGACCATTGCTGCTGGAGAGCACATAGCAATTGTCGGCGCATCCGGGGCGGGCAAGTCGAGCTTGGTGGGGTTGCTTCTGGGGTGGCAGCGGGCGGCTCAGGGCGAGGTCCGGATCGACGGCGCGCTGTTGACCGGTGAAGCGCTGGCTACACTGCGCCAGCAGACAGCCTGGGTCGATCCGGCGGTGCAGGTGTGGAACCGTTCGCTGTGGGAGCATCTGCGCTACGGCGCGCCGACTGGCTTAACGACAGAGGGTGATGACCTTGCGCTAGCGCAGGTGATGGAGCAGGCTGATCTCTACAACGTGCTGGAGCATCTTCCCCATGGCTTGCAAACGCCACTGGGCGAAGGGGACGGCTTGGTCTCTGGCGGCGAAGGACAGCGAGTGCGGCTGGGTCGGGCGCTGCTGCGACCCAATGCCCGCTTGGTCATTTTGGATGAACCTTTTCGCGGGCTGGATCGCGCCAAGCGTCGGCAACTGTTGCACAATGCCCGTTCACACTGGCGCAACACCACGTTCCTTTGTATTACGCATGATGTCGGTGAGACCCAGCACTTTGGCCGGGTGTTGTGATGGCGAACGGGCAGATTGTCGAAGATGGCCCACCCCAAACGCTGGCGGCAGATGGGGATTCGCACTACTTCCACCTTCTACGAGCCGAGGAAACGGTGCGCGCGGGGGTGTGGCAAGGCGCACACTGGCGTCATCTACATATGGCCGAGGGTCATCTGCAGGAGATCGCCGCATGAATCACGGTTATCTTTGGCCGCCCCATCGCGCCGGTGAGGCTTTGGCTCAGTTGGCCCACCAGAGTGGCTTGATCGAGCAGGTGCTCACTCCGGCACCCACCCTACCGACCGCCCAGCCGTACCACACCAGCACCGACCTGGCCCCCTGGCTTGAACAGGTAGCCGATCAACTGGGCGTCGAAACCGAATCCGTCTATGCCACCTATGGCGAGGTGGCGGCATTAGTGCAGCAAGCTGCGCCGGCGGCCAATGTGGGCAGCACCAAGCGATCCGCAGTTTCGTCGCAGCGCATCTCTTGGCGCTCGCGATAATCCTCAATTTCATTCATTACCGCGCCGATTTGGGCCGTAATCGTGGCGTTGCCGGTCTTCTCTACCCGTAAATGGATATGCCCAGTGAGCACAAGCGTAGCCGCCAGGACAGCGTCGCCCACCCCTTTTTCGGCGGGCTGCGCTTCGCCGGTGAGCATGTGTTGGTCAACTGTCGCCGCGCCCAACGTAATCACGCCATCGACGGGAATCACCCTGCCGGCGGCCACGACGACAATGTCGCCCACCTGTAAGTCGGCCAGGGGTGTTTCCACCTCCACCCCATTGCGCAACGCCCAGACCAGTTGCTGCTGTTGTTGGAAGACAGTTGTCATATCACGCCGCGACCGGTCTTGTGTGTGATAGACAATCTTTTCGGCGGCGCACATAAGCGTACACGAAGCTGCCGTGAGCAGGTGTCTGCCAGATTTTGCCGATTGTTGTCGTATTGTCGCTTTTCGCTGCGACGCAATAATTTCGGACATCAGAGGGCGTTGTGCAGACTGGTACAGACGCGCCATTTGTGCGCCGCCCATCGTCACCACGCCAATGATTGGGAACATAGGTTCAATACTTTCTCAGGTGCTATTCTTACCAGTGCATCCGGTTTCCAAGTCACAGCAGGTTAGTTGGTTAGCTTGTCTCGCCCTTTGCGGCAAGGCCAGTGCGGGACTCGCCATAGGGATTACAGGTGCTGGCCGGCGTTGCCGAAGGAGCGGCGAGACGGCCACAACGACACCCGCGGCCATGCCCAACAGGGTCAAGGTAAAGGCTTGGGCCAAGCCAAAGCCCAAGAATAAAACCCCACCCATACTATAAAGACTGGGCACGACGACGGCGGACAAGGTGTACTTCATATTCGCCTGTAGCGCCTGGGCGAGATCAAAGAGAGTGGCGATCTGCGCAATATCTTGGTTCATCAACACGACTTGGGCCGTATCGGTCGCCAATGCAGAGGCGCCGTGCAGCGAGATGGAGACGGCGGCCTGCTTGAGCGCCACCGCATCATTCAGCCCATCCCCCACATAACAGACAACGTGCCCCTGGGCTTGAAAGCCCTGCACCAGTTGGGCTTTTTGGGCGGGCAGCGTCTCGGCGTAATAGCCATCCACGCCCAATGCTTCGGCCAAGCGCTGGGTCGGCATGGCATGATCGCCTGACATAATGTAGATCGCTTTGATACCGCGTTGGCGTAGCGCCTGGATCAAGGCTTTCGCTTCGGGGCGTACGGTCGGCTTCAGCTCAATGGCGCCGACGATCTGGCGGTTCAGCGCCACCCAAACCAAGGAGTGACCCAGCGTGTGCGCCGTCGCCTGCGCCGTTTGGAGATCCGGCGGCAGGTCGATTTCTTCTGCCGCCATAAAGCGAGCACTGCCGACATGGATCGCTTGTTCCTGAAGTTTGACCATCAGACCGTAGCCGACCTGATAGTTGGCCTCGTCAATCACCGGCAGCACCAGGTCGCGGCGCAGCGCTGCTTGTACAATGGCCCGGGCAATCGGATGAGACTGTTTGGCCTCGGCGGTCGCCGCCAAGCGGAGCACGGTATCGGCCGAATACTGCCCGCAGGTGTGGATGCAACCAATATGCGGTTGTTCTTGGGTCAAGGTTCCGGTCTTGTCAAACACGACGGTATCCACCTTGGTGAGCAATTCAAAGGTGCGGCCATCCTTGACAAGAATCCCCGCTTCGGTGGCAAGGCGCAAATAGCTCAGAATCGAGAGCGCGGTCGTCGTGTTGCCCTTGTACTTAAAATGGCTTTGCATCACTGCCAGGGCGGACGGCGCGCCGAGCAGCGGCAACGTCAGCAGGCTCAACCCCATGACGGGGGTGACGGTTTGGTCAGAAATGTCTTCAACGCGCAGTTGCATGGCGGTTTTGGCATCGACCGTTTCGGCCAGCAAATGGGCGATCTGGTCGGCGACCGTCAGTGCGCCCGCTTGCTCCACCTCGACATAGATTCGTCCGCTCAACACCGTCGTCATGGCCAACACCTTCTCGCCGCTGCCCTTGTCCAGCGGGGTTGCTTCGCCCGTCAGCAGATGTTGGTCAACCGTTGCCATCCCGCGCCGAATCGTGCCATCCACCGGAATGATCTCGCCCGCATTGACCACAATGAGATCACCCGGTTGCAATTGCTCCAACGGGATGTGGGTATCAACCCCATCGATCTCCACCCACGCAAACCGTGCCTGTTGCCGAAAGACATCCGCCAGCTTCTCCTTTGAATTGCGTTTGACTTTGCCCACCACATACTTGCTGAGGGAAAAACTGAAGCTGCTGACACTGGCATAGAACCAATTACCGGTGACAATCAGCAGCACACGTTCGACCGTCGAGATGACATCGACCGTGATCCGCTGTTTTTGCCCAATGGCATGCCGCGCGCTGCGATAGCTTACGCGCGTGATGTAGAGCGCACTGGGCAGGGTCAAGAGCAGCAGGGGCGGGAAAAAGAGGCTACCAGCGATAGCAAACCCCAGCGAAATCGTCGTCACCACCAGTTGGCGCTGGCGGGCCAGATCAGCCTTGTTCTCCTCTTGCCAACGGAGAGCCGCGGCATTGTCCACCGCTTTGACTGGTTCCAGGAGATCAATCAGCACTTTCGGTTTGGGTCGTCGCTTCTGTTTTTGAATACGCGCCAAGAAATCATTGCCAGTGCGAATAAGTTTTGTCAATAAGGCCATGCAAAACTCCGATTTCCATTCTATAGATCATCAGAAAATGTTTTGTGTAGGGGCAAACCCTTGCGGTTGCCCCTACGAGCACGGTTCTTTTTCTGTACATCTATAATTTCAGGATAAGTAATCATCATGGCAGGCATCACGGAGCCGTTATCGGCTCCAGCCCGCTCTTACGCACAGTGCTCGCCGCGGCCGGTGAGGCGAGAAAGGCGACCAACGCGCGCGCCGCAGTTGGTTGCTTTGAGCACACAGCGATGCCGGCGGAGAACACAGTGGCGCGCTGCACCGCCGGCGGCAAGGGACCAACGAGGTCGATCCCGGCAATGGGCAATAGCTCGCTGATCTGTTGAAACCCAAGCTCGGCCTCACCGCGCGCGACGACCGCCCCGACCCGCTCGCGTTCAATGCGCTGACTCTTCCGCCTGAGCTGATCCGCAATCTCAAGCCTGGGGAATAGCTCGCCGACGAGATAGTCACCGCTGACACTCGCGGAGTAGGCCACAGACTGCGCCGCCAACAGCGCCTGCCGCATCCCGGCCACGGATGTGATGTCGGGCTTGCGCGCCCCAGCGCGCACGGCCAAGCCGATGCTCGAACGGGCAAGATCAACCCGGCTGCCGGCCACAACCAGGCCCGCCTTCGTCAGCTCATCCAGGGCATGGGCAGCCACAATCACCACATCGACGGCTTCGCCGCGCTTGAGCCGATTGGGAATCGAAGCGGTCCCAGCGCCCATCGACGTTGCCGCGGTAACGAGCTTGTGGTTCGTTGCACGCGTAAAGCCTTGTGCCAGTTCAAGGTAGGCCGCGGTAAAGGCGCCTGAGGTCATGACAACGACCTCAGGCGCGTGCGCCGCGCTTGAGCCAAAGGAGCTCGGTCTCATCTTGAAGTCTCCGCAATGGATACGCGAATGCCGAAATGGATCATAGGGTCGGTTGACCTTTTGATGTTGCACAGCGGCGCTAGTCACTTTCAAAAGTGACCAGCGCCGCCGGCAAAAGCATGCTAGAAACCGGAATTGCGTGGCGCATGTGACCGGCACTTCACGTTGCGGTAAGTGCCGGTCACCGGAACACCAAGTTACTTGTTCACCAAGGGCAAATAGATCTGGTTGGCCGGGGCGACCGGGGCTGCGGGATCGACCTCGACCAGATAGCTGCCCACGAGTTCTGCGCTTTCCGGCGCGCCATTGGCATCAGCGGCGGCGACGGTGGCCTTGTTGGCGTAAACATCGATGAGGAGGATAAAACTGTTACGCGAGAGCAAGCCAACGCGGAAATCCTGCGTCAAGTTCTCGTTCTTGTCCCAGAGTTGATTGCCGCCGGGTAGATTGGCGTTGGGTACGCTGAGTTTACTGCCGACCCGACCAGGCCCACCATCGGCGTTAAGCAAGTAATTGTTGTTATCCAAGCGGGTAACTTTGAAAGAAACGTTGCGCAGCGCAACACCCTGATTGCGCACGGCCATCCGGAGCACAACCACACCCCTGGGGGACTGACCCGGATAGGTAGGATCGGGGGTATTGGAAGAGCTAATGGTTTGCGAACTGAGTTGCAGCAATTGGCTGTTGACCTTGCCCGGCGTGGGCGTGCTCGTCGGCGTGCTGGTGGGCGTATTCGTTGGCAACGGTGTGTTCGTTGCTGTCGCGGTTGGTGTGTTCGTTGGCGTGTCCGTTGGGGTAGCGGTCGCTGTCGGGGTGTCGGTGGGCGTAGCCGTCGGCGTCGGGGTGTCGGTTGGTGTGTCCGTCGGGGTGTCGGTGGGCGTGGGGGTTGGCGTATCGGTGGGGGTTAGGTCTACGCCTGTGCCTTGCAGGGCAAAGGTGTAGTTGGGCGTGTTGGGATCGTCGCTGGCGATGGTCAGCGTGGTGGTGCGCAGACCGGCGGCGCTGGGCGTAAAGGTGACGTTGAAGGTGGCGCTGCTGCCGGCGGCGATGGTGGCCGGTAAGGTCAAGTCGCTGCTGCCAAAGTCGCTGGCGTCGCCCCCGCTAGTGCTGATGGCGCTGACGGTGAGATCGGCGCTGCCATTGTTGTTGAGGGTGAAGGTGTGGACCACCGGGCTGCTGCCAAGGTTGACGCTGCCAAAATCCGTGTCATCGCTGCTACTGGGGGTGGTGGCACCGCTGGGAATGCTGACGCCCTGGCCGGTGACCGCCAGTTGGGCGATCAGCGCCTGCGCTTTGGCAATCCGGTTCACGGTTTTGCCCCCCGCCGTGAGGAAGGTCCCGCCGACATAGAAGTCGCTGCCGCTCAGCGCCAGGGCCAAGGCCGCGCTGCTCATCCCACTGCCGAAGGCCGACCAACTGCTGCCATCCCACTTGGCGATGCGATTGGCGCTGCCCCCGCCCGCCGTGATGAAGAAGCCGGCGACATAGAGGTCGCTGCCGCTCACCGCCAGGGCAGCGACCTGGCTGTTCAGCCCATCGCCGAGCGCCGACCAACTGCTGCCATCCCACTTGGCGATGAAATTGGCGCTGACCCCGTCCGCCGTGATGAAGCTCCCGCCGGCATAGAGGTCGTTGCCGCTCACTGCCAGGGCATTGACGGCGCTGCCGACGCTCATCCCCGTGCCGAGCGCCGACCAACTGCTGCCATCCCACTTGGCGATGCCACCGACGCTGACCCCGCCTGCCGTGGCGAAGGCCCCGCCGACATAGAGGTCGCTGCCGCTCACCGCCAGGGCATTGACCAAGCCGCCGGAGTCCATCCCCGTGCCGAGCGCCGACCAACTGCTGCCATCCCACTTGGCGATGCGATTGGCGCTGACCCCGCCTGCCGTGGCGAAGGCCCCGCCGACATAGAGGTCGCTGCCGCTCACCGCCAGGGCATTGACCGTGCTGTCCATCCCCGTGCCGAGCGCCGACCAACTGCTGCCATCCCACTTGGCGATGCGATTGGCGCTGACCCCGCCCGCCGTGGTGAATTGCCCGCCGACATAGAGGTCACTGCCGCTCACCGCCAGGGCACGGACCACGTTGTTCATCCCCGTGCCGAGCGCCGACCAACTGCTGCCATCCCACTTGGCGATGCCAATGGCGCTGACCCCGCCTGCCGTGGCGAAGGCCCCGCCGACATAGAGGTCGCTGCCGCTCACCGCCAGGGCCAAGACATTGCCGGCCACCCCCGTGCCGAGCGGCAGCCAGTTGGCATCGGAAAACGTGGGGTCAATGCGCAAAGGCCAAGTGACCGGGGCCGCCGCGCCCGCCTCGTCCACCACAATGGCCAGGCGGGTGGGGGCCAACACTTGCATGTGGGCCGGTAGCCGTTGGCCCTGGGCATCGCTGACCTGCAACCGGTGGTAGGCCAGGGTGCGTCCCGTGGCGTTGAGTTGCAGACGCACGCCATCGGCTGCACTGTGCAGCGTGGCGCCGGCCACGGTCAATTCCAGCCGCAGCGCGCCCTGCCCGCCGGGGCGTTCGAGCAGGAGAAAATCCTGGCGCACCCCATCGGTGCTGGCGGAATATTCCTCGACCACGCCCGGGCGGCTCCAGCGGGCCAGCCCGTTGGCAACCGTCACTGTGCCCGTCGGCGCCAGACGGCGCGCCGTGCCCTGCGCGCGCCCGATGGCGCTGGCCTGCACGCGAAAGGGGAGATCGGTCAGGGTGGGGCTGGTGGCGGCGTGCTTTGCCGCGGCCGTCGAGCGCAGCCACAGCCCGGTGCTGGTGAGGGCGCCGACCAACGCCTGGAAGGGGGCGCGCACCGTCGCCCCGCTGGCGGTGGCGACCACGGTGGAGGTTTGGCCGCTTTGCTTGTCAACTTCCGCCCCGATTTGGTCAAAGGCGAAGGCGTGGGTGGGGTTGGCCGCGTCCGTGCCGACCGCCGCGGGCAGGGCAAAGGCCGTGTTGTCCAGCGCCGCCTGGGCGGGCAAAATCACCCCCAAGGCGAGCAGCAGGGTCAGCAGCCAAGTGGCCGCGTGCTGCGCAAAATTGCGTTTACAAAACCGTTGCATTGTCGCTCCTTGTTTGAAACAGACAGATGGTTGAATTTTGACACGAATGGCGCGCAAAGTCTGCCGCGCCATTCGTGTCTAGGGTGGATGCTGCGCCGATCGGCTGCGGTGTTTTGTCTGCGAATGATTGGGCTTTATCTCGTTAAATTATTAGGCCGCCACCGGGCTTTGTCAACGGGGTTAACCAGTTAAAAGTGTGAGCAAAGTGTGGGTAAAGTGTGATTTCATTGCCGTTGGGGCGAATGGGCGTAAGGGGAGCTGAACCCGTTTTTGCGGATTAACCAGGCAAAAACAGGCTTGTAGGTGCGGTTTGTAACCGCACGATCTGGGTTACCTTGTGCGGTTACAAACCGCACCTGCGGATTGCTAAACTGCGGTTGCAATGAGAACCGGTGTTTTCAAAAGCCATTTTCGAGGAAGCAAACTCCGGTTCTCATTCAAAGCAGAGTATAGATTGATTAATTAACCCGCAATAACCGGTTTGCTGTAGCAGATACTGGTTTTAATTGGTGGTCTACCCGATGATTAGCTGCGCGGCGTCTGGCGCCGGCAGGATGGCGGGGAGGGCCAAGGCCAGCGCCGCGTCCAGGGTGGTCGCTTGACCGGCGGCCCACGCCGTGGCGAAGGCGGTTGGGGAGAGTTGGGGGCGGGTTGCCGCTAGGGCGCGTTTATAAAGAATGTCATTCAGCATATAGGTGTGCTGCAAGGTTTTGACGGCCAACAAACGCACGGCCTGCGCGGCCTGCCCTTGTTGCCCTAGGCGTTCTGCCGCGCAGAGCACAATCTGGTCAACCCCAGCTTGGAGGCTACGCGTGCGGTAGACCGCCACACATTCGGCAAATGCCTCGCTCGCCTCCTGCTCATCGCCTAACGCTACCGCCAGCGCGCCGACGCGGCCCAAGAGATACGCAAAGCTATAGCGCATCCCAAGCGGGCGCAGCAAGGCGACCGCTTCCTGGTATAGGGCGTGCGCCGCGACCTTGTCGCCCTGCAAGGCTAAGAGATCGGCCGCATTGTACAAGGCGGAGCCCACCAACAGTGGCACCCCGCCTTGGCGGCGCCACGCCAAGGCTTCCAGATAATGGCGCTGGGCGGCGGCATAGTCCCCTTGTTGCAGGGTCATATGCCCTAGGTATTGATAGGTCTTGGCGAGAACGAGCGGATCTTGCGTTTGTTGACCGAGCTGTAGCGCTTCCTCATGCAAACGCTGGGCGGCGGCAAAGTCTTGCCGCGCCACGAAGAGCGCACGGCCCCAAAAATTTAAGATGTGGGCGAGGGTATAGGGCGCCGTGGTCGCGCGCAGCACGGCTTCCTGTTGGGCGCAGAGGGTGCAAACGGCTTCCGCTTCACCGGAACCTAACATGACAAACAGGAGAAAAGAGTACGCTTCACTCAACTTTTCGGGTTCGTCCATTGCCTGCCAACCGCTGATGCTCTCTGCCAAGAGCAGGCGCGCCGCTTGCCAGCTAACGAGGTCCGTGGGGATCATGCCCCTGCCCAGCAAGGCCAACGCCCGGGCGTGGGTCAGCGGGGTTGGATTGTAGAGCGCCAATACCCGCTGATACCACTGCTCGGCAATGGTGATCTGCCCGCTCAAGTTCCAGTACCAGCGCAGCAACCCCGCCAGCCGGCTGGCGAGCGCGGGATCATGCTGGCAAGCCCAGGTCAAGGCGGCTTGCACATTGTCATGTTCGAGGGTGAGCCGGTGGAGCCAGTCCGCCCGTTGGTTGCCCACCAGCAAGCCGGTTTCGCTGGCTTCTGCCAGGGTTAAAAAGAAGTGCAGATGGCGCGCCCGCAACGCGTCCTCCTCGTTGGCGGCCTGCAGCTTTTCAACCCCGTATTCACGGATCGTCTCCAACAGGCGATAGCGCGGGGCATCGTCCTGTTCATCCACGCTGACCAAGGATTGTTCAACCAGGCGGATGAGCCAGGGGAGCACCGCCGTGGCGGCCAGCCCAGCCGGCGCCACAGTGTGTGCCACAATGTGCGCTGGGTCGGTTGGCGAATCGGCGCAAATGGCCTCGGCGGCGGCGAGGGTCCAGCCACCGGCAAAGACCGCCAGCCGCCGCAAGAGCACGCGCTCAGGCGCGCTCAGCCGATCGTGGCTCCAATCGATTATGGCACGTAAGGTTTGATGGCGGGGCAGGGCGGCGCGGTTGCCGCTGACCAAAAGCTCAAAGCGTTTTTCCAGGCGCTCGACGATGGTTTCGACCGGGAGCGCCTTGACCTGGGCCGCGGCCAGTTCAAGCGCCAATGGCATGCCATCCAAGCGCTGGCAGAGCTGGGCAATGGCCGGTGCGTTGGCCGTGGTCAGCCGGAACTTGGGCTGAACCAGCGCCGCCCGTGCGAGAAACAAACGCACCGCTTCATAGGCGGTCAGCGTCGCGGCGGGCAGGGGGCTGGCGGTCGCCAGGGGGAAAGCAAGGGGCGCCACTTCGTAGCGCAATTCTCCCACCATGTCCAAGGCTTCCCGACTCGTGACCAGGATGGAGAGGGTCGCGCTGGCGCGCAGCAACGCGTCCGCCAACTGGGCGCAAGCGTCCAGCAAATGTTCGCAATTATCCAGGACGAGCAAGAGTTGTTTGTCCTGCACCCATTCCCCCAACGTCGTCAACAGCGGGCGGTCGGCCTCGGGCTGCACCCCCAACACGGTCGCCACGGTGGCGGGCAGCAACGTTGGGTCGGCCAGCACCGCCAGTTCGATAAACCAGACACCCGCGCCAAAGGCGGGCAACACCGCGGTGGCCACTTGCAGCGCCAAGCGGGTCTTACCCACCCCGCCGGCGCCGGTGAGGGTAATCAGGCGCGCGGCAGTTTGCGGCTGGCCGTCTGGCGCAGCGGTCAACCAATCGGTTAGTTCGGCAATGGCGGCTTCCCGCCCGATGAAACTGGTAAGCTGGAAAGGTAGATTGTTGGGTGTGGTACGGCGCACTGTCCGCTGCTCAACCACAGCGACGGGCGGCGTTGCGCGATTTTCAGGCCGCGTAGGCGCAACTTCCTGGCTACTTTGCAGCAGGGCAACGCTTTGCGCAAAACGTTCGGCATAGCGGGTTTGTTGGGCCTGCACCCAAGCGGTAAAAGTGGGGCTGTCCACAGGTGGAAAATGGGCCAGGAACGCGCCTTGATACAAAGCTGTTGCTTGGCGCAAACGGTTCTGGCAGGCTGGACAAGCCGCAATGGACGGATGGTCATGGTGTTGGCAGGCGTCGAACAATTGATCAAACTGGAGCGCATCACACTCAATGCTGACCGTGCGATCAACCAGCAGTTGCACCGTCTGATAATCTCCTTGCAGCAGATCAAGGGGGGCGAGAATTTTCCGCAGATTGGACAATTCGTGCCGCAAATTGGTGCGCGCCGAGGTCGCCATATACCCCGGCCACAGCAGGTCAGTGAGGCTGGCGCGTGCAATCGGCTTAGAGTGCGCTAATGCTAAATAAGCCAGGAGCGCCCGCCCTTTGATCGAGCGAAAGTCAACAATGGGTTGATTATTTAGGGTTACCTGGAATGACCCGAATAAAGTGATTGTCAACGAATATGCCGGAGTAACTGACGAGAGCATTGTGGCTGAATGACCATCCATCTGTGGCGTTCACCTATGTTTTTGGGTGTTACATTGCAGAGATTATGAAAACTAATTTATATTTAATTATACTATATGGGGGCTGGTTTGCCACCCATCCGGCGTGACAAAAAGCTTACCGGGCTTTGCGTGGCGTATCCGCCGCGTAGCCAACTTGCCCTTGTTGATCCCAAACGGCGGCATCTTGACTTTGTCGGTGGACATGAAACCGATAATGTCATGGCGGAGCTGCGCCCGCCCATGTTGGATGACTATGGGCTGCCTACGGTCTTGGAATAGTATGCCAATTGTGTGGCGAAGCGGGGTAATTTTACCGTGCAGATCAAAGCCGCAGAAATGCCGCGCCTGCCCGCTGCCGTAGAGAATGGCTTGTTTCGCATCGCCCAAGAAGTCCTGACCAACATTATGCAACATGCCCAAGCTACGATCGTTGTGCTGAAGCTCGTGGCTGATGAGCAGATGGTTGCGCTCACCCTTGCCGATAATGGCGGCGGCATTGATCCAACCGTCTTGGCGACCGGTCGCGAGAGTTGGGGCTTACTTTCGATGCGCGAAGGCACCGAGTCACTGGGCGGGCGCTTTACCCTGAACTCGCAACCAGGGCAAGGCACGATAGTCAATGTATGGAGGTTGAGCAGTGACAATCCGGATCTTTCTCGCCGATGATGGTTGAGCCGCAGATGAAGGATTATGGACGTATCAACGCGGTGCACCCTGTTTGCTCTATGACTGGATCCCTCATTGAAATGGCTCATGGTCCCGTCACAACCGCAATATGGCAGATTTTATGAGCAGCGCAGAAGGAGCGCACCAAAGAGTTGAACACGGAAGCGCGCCAACAAGCTCTGCGTAAAGATGATAGAAATGGAATAGCGAACGGATGTGCTAGATGCTATAGTAAGCCTAGCAGATTTCATCACAATTTTGCAGCGGGCAGAACCCGTAGGAGCATCTAATGGATACTATTTTCGCTAGCACAACCCAGATGGCAGCCGCCATCCAAGTACGGGAGATTTCGGCCGTCGAGCTGCTCGACGCGCATCTGGCCCAGATTGAAAAGCAGAACCCGGCCCTCAACGCTATTGTCACGCTCAATGCCGACGCGGCGCGGAATCAAGCGCGCGCGGCCGATGCCGCCCTGGCGCGCGGCGAGTGTTGGGGGGCGTTGCATGGCGTACCCTTTACCCTAAAAGATTCATTCGCCACCGCGGGCATGCGCACAACGACTGGCTTTCCGCCGCTCGACCATGTGCCCAACGAAGATAGCACGGTATCGGCTCGACTCAAGGCCGCCGGCGGCATTCTCATGGGCAAAACCAATGTGGCGACCATGTTGGGCGACCCCGGCCAATCGGAGAATCCCATCTTTGGGCGCACTAATAATCCGTGGAATCCGGAACGGACGCCGGGCGGTTCCAGCGGCGGGGCGGCGGCAGCGGTGGCGGCGGGCATGACCCCCTTTGAGATCGGCACCGATCTGGCCGGTTCGATCCGCATCCCCGCCCACTTCTGTGGCGTTTATGGACTCAAGCCCACCGAAAATCGTGTCTCCGCCGAAGGGCTGATTCCAGGGTTGCCGCCAGGACGCAGCATCCGCATCATGTCGAGCATTGGGCCGCTGGCGCGCACGGTCCAGGATCTGACGCTGCTCTACAGGCTCATTGCCGGGCCGGATGGTCGCGATATGGAGGTGCAACCCATACCGATTGACGCGGCGCCAGCGCTTGACCTGCGCCAATTGCACATTGCGGTCGCCCCTGCTCTGGCCGGGCTTCCAGTTGCCAATTCGATTCGCCAAGCCATTGTGGAACTGGCGACGCAACTTCAGCAGGCTGGGGCAGTCGTGGAAGAAGCCACGCTCCCAACGCTGGATTACCAACAGATGTTGGCCAACGCGGGCGAGCTGATTGGGATGATGATCGGCGCTTTCCAGCCGGAAGCGCAGACCAACCCCACCACACTGGCCCACTATTTGATGGCACTCCACCAGCGCGATCAGGCGATCATGGCCTGGGAGCACTTCTTTGCCCAGTGGGATGCGCTGCTCTGTCCGCCGGCCATGACCAATGCTTTTGCCCATTGTGAATCTGGAGCGTCGCTCATGGTGGATGGGCAAGCGTTCCCCTATTGGCTAATCAACGCCCATACGACCCTCTTCAATTATACAGGCCATCCGGCGCTTGTGATGCCCTACACACTGGACCACAATGGCTTGCCGATTGGCGTGCAACTGGTAGGCAAACGCTGGGGGGAAGCGCGTCTGCTGGCGACGGCGCAAGCCGTAGAGCAGGTGAGTGGCGGCTTCCATCAACCGGCGGGCTGCTAATAGAGATGGACGACGAAATTCCTGATGACCGGCTGAAACTGATGTTTACCTGTTGCCATCCCACATTGGCGCTGGAGGCGCAGGTGGCGCTGACACTCCACACCCTCGGCGGTTTATCGACGCCAGAAGTCGCTCGCGCCTTCCTTGTCCCCGAAGCGACGATGGCCAAACGGCTGGTGCGGGCGCGCAGCAAAATTCGCAACGCCGGCATCTCCTACCGCGTACCTCCGGCAGAATTATTGCCCGAGCGGTTGGAGGCGCTGCCGACCGTCATTTATCTGATCTTTAACGAGGGCTACGTCGCTACAAGCGGTGACACCCGCATCCGTCAGGAATTGTGTGGCGAGGCGATCCGGTTGGGGCGCGTGTTGGTGGCGTTGCTGCCCCAAAACGCCGAAGCACGCGGTCTGTTGGCGTTGATGCTCTTACACGATGCCCGCCGGGAGACACGGCTCAATGCCGCCGGCGAAGTGGTTTTGCTGGCGGAACAGGATCGCACCCGCTGGGATCAGGCGAAAATCCGCGAGGGGATAGCGATGCTGGACCAGGCGTTTACCCTCTACGCACCTGGTCCCTATCAGGTGCAAGCGGCCATCAGCGCGCTCCACGCCGAAGCAGCGACGGCTGAGGCGACGAACTGGCAACAGATCGCCGCGCTCTATGCCACGCTAGCGCAGATGACGCCGTCAATGGTGGTGGAAGTAAACCGTGCCGTCGCTGTGGCAATGGCTTGGGGGGCTTCCGCAGGCTTACAGCAACTGTTGCCCCTTGCGCAACAGGCAGACAGTTTTTATCCGTACCACGCCGCCTGTGCCGATCTGCTGCGGCGGACGAACCAGTATGCCGCTGCGGGTGCAGCCTATGCGCGAGCCATTGAGCTATGCGGCAATCGCGCCGAGCGGATCTATCTACAACGGCGCCGGGCGGAGATGCTTACACTCAGCCAGGCTTGAAAGTAACTAAAAGAGGAAAACATGAAACAATCAACCGTAACGACAAAAGTGGTCACCTATTGGATCACAACCTCCATCCTCGCGTTTGTGCTGTTCAGTGGAGGTGTGGGGGAACTAACCCATAACTGGGGAACCCTGGAGACTGTGACCATTCTCGGTTATCCAACCTACTTCTTGACGATCATTGGGGTATGGAAACTTCTGGGAGCCATCGCCTTGCTGGCCCCCCGCTTGCCCCGCCTTAAGGAATGGGTCTATGCCGGCATCTTCTTCAACATGACCGGCGCGGCGCTCTCCCATGCGGCCATGGGCGATTACGGTAGTTATGCGTTCCACCTCATTGTGCCGACTTTCTTTGTGGTGCTGGCCGTGGTTTCGTGGGCGCTACGACCAGATAGTCGCACGCTCGGCGTGATCTTTCCAGCCAGCCCTACGCCTGCCATTGGATTCGTAGACAACCAGACGCTGCCGGTGCCCAGGTAACTCTTGACCCTTGCCGGGAGCTATTTAGCTCCCGGCAAGGTCATCTTGCACCTTTTTTCGCCGGAGGAAAGGGGTTTGTGCCATGTGGCGCCGTCTATTTCCAGTGATTTTGCTCTTTTTCTTGACTCCCTTGATCGCCGAATTTCTGCTGGGCAACCTCCCGGTCTCGCAGATCGTGCTCGTGTTGCCGCTCACATTGATGTACGGGAGCGGCGCGGTTTTGATTCGCGAAGTGGTGCGGCAAACTGACCGCGGCTGGGCAAGTCTGATCCTGCTCGCCACGGCGTATGGCTTTATTGAGGAAGGACTCGTGACCCAATCGCTCTTCAATCCAAACTATCTGCATCTGCGGCTGCTCGATTACGGCTTCATTCCGGCCCTCGGCACCGGGCTGCCCTGGTTGCTCTATGTCATCAGCCTGCATGTGATCTGGAGCATCAGCGTGCCAATTGGCTTGACCGAAGCGCTTTTTGTCCGTTTGGGCGACAAACCTTGGCTGGGCAAAGTCGGGCTGGGTGTGATTGGGCTGCTCTTTGTTGCCGGTTTGGCACTCTTATCAATCGTCAGCTATCAGCAGAATCCCTATCTCGCCAGCCCACGGCAATTCACCGCGGTGGGCGTGATTGTTGTGAGTTTAAGTGTTGTCGCTTTTCGGTTGCCCAAACGCAAAGAGCCTTCCGGTGGACAAGCACCGCATCCTCTGCTACTCTTTGTAGTGGCCTTTGTGGCTGGTTCACTGCTGATGATGCTGCAACTCTTTGCGGAATCAACCTGGCATTGGCACTGGGTAGCGACAGTTGCCGCTGCACTGCTGGTGGAGGCGCTGTTTGTGGCTTTTCTTGTCCGCTTCACTGGGAATCGCATCTGGAGCGGTCGCCAACGCTTTGCGCTCATGGCTGGCGGATTGGGTGTTTATCTCTGGTTTGGCTTTGTGCTCGACTATTTCACCCATGGCGTGGCCGAACTGGCTGGTCACGCGGTGGTGGCGGCGTTGGTTGCTGCGCTGGCGCTTGTTGCGGGGATACAAGCTTTCGATGTCAAGCTGTATAGATGACGGTAAAGGTGGCTATGGAAAACAGAGAGAATCAATCCTTGCACAATTATCATAGCTTCTTCTTGTTTTCTCAAAGGCGTAGCACCTGCCTGGCGACGACCATCAGCCAGACGCTATAGGCCACAATCTCGATCCGGCCCAGCCAGGCGATTTTTACATCGGGGCCAAACTGTCCGTCGCTGGGCAACAGGAGGATTGTCAAGCCAATGAAGGCGACGCTACAGGCCACCGCAACGCCGGTAGACCACAAAAGTGGACGCAGTCTCCCACGCCAGGCCGGGTTGCGTACGAGTTGCCAACAGAGGAGCACAGCCGCCAAGGTCATTGCCAGATTGAGCGTGGCGCCGATGTTGTGGAGCATACCGCTGGTGGTCATCTCCGCAGCCGGTGTGGTGATCGGGTCGGTGGTAAAGATGCCGGCCATGCTCAAACCTACGGCGGCTATTAGCAAACAGGCCAGTCCGATGCGACCGACCAGGGTGCGTAGATGCGGCCGCAGCGCAACAAACAGGGTGACAAAACTCACGGCCAGGGGAAAAAAAGGCCAGCCGCATCAGCCAGCCATAACGCCCAAGTTCGTACTCGCTGATGAAACGCCAGGTTGGATCAAATTCCGGTTCGAGGATATGGAGAGTAGCCAGCAAAATGACAAACGCGGCGGCTGCCATGAATGCAATGCGTGCTGCCGTCGGTAAACTTGTATTGTGGGATACAGTGATGCTCTTCGCCATGCGCTTTTCCTGAACAGGTAACATGCCTGCGATGCTGATAACAATCAAAATCGTGACAGCCTACTTGACCCTGGTCATGGTTGAGTTGTACCCGCCGCCACCGGGATATTGCCAGCCGCCCGTCACTGTGTTGCCATCGGCGCTAAAGACGCCATGGTAATAGGCGGGCGACCTTTTTTCACCACCCCAAATCATCAACGTGTCGCCGGCTAACTCATAGACATAGTCGAGCGTGTTGCCCACGCTGTCGTAGGCGCGTGACTTGATGTCAGCACTGGGGGCTTCGCCAAAGGGTTGGAGATGGCCGATGATCTCGATCCCCTGCACTCTGTGATCATAAAGTTCAAAGTCAAAGTGTTGGATGAGGAAGAAGCCGCCCTCCAGCCAGGAGTATGTCACAGTTCCTTGCGTATCACCCGACAAGTGCCAGACGCCGACTAATGGCTCCAGGCTCTTGAGGTCGGGGTTGGGTTTGGATGTTTCGTTTGCCATGTTTGTTCTCTCTTGTCAATCTCAAATTTTAAGGCGTTTTTTACTATGACCGCGCCAAAACTTCTTCAAAGCGATCGAGTTACGGTATCCGCCCATCCAAGCGGTGACAAATTGAACATGTTGGTTAATTGTTCTGTGTTCGCCATGCAGCACGGGATGATTTGGGTTGGTGTCGCCGATGGCTCCCGTCTCGGTATCTTTTTCGGCGCGGCGGGATGTGCAACGCATGAACCGCCGTCAGAAATGCCTTCTGCGCAAGACAAATTGACCGGTGAGATGCTGGGGCGGCGCGTGGCAAGGCTGACCCGACGCCTTCACTCAACCAACCGTCATCTTCCGGATGACAAAAAGGCCTAACCAGGGCGCTGCCGCGAACGGCCTCGCCGCCGTGCGTTCGAGCGTCACGGGTATTCGTGAGCGCGCCGTGCGCTCCACCGCCGCCAAGGCCTTTGGCCTTAAATCCCCCAAGTTCCGGGATTGATCAAATTCTCATCATCAATCCGCAGCGCCGACAACTGCGCTAACAAGGAAGCCGGCAGCGCCGTCGTCAACGCCGGTAGATTTTCAGCCAACTCGGCCTGGCTGCGAAGGCCGACCAACACCGCGTTGATCTGCGGCTGCGCCAGGGCAAAAGCAATGGCCGCCTGGGCCGGTGTCAATCCTAGGCATGAAGCGGCGACCATCTGTCGATAGAGACGGGAGCGCGTGCGCAATAGCTCCAGACGTGCGGGGAGATGCTCGGCGCGCTCCGTCAAGGCGCCTTTGAGCAGCACCGAACGCGCCATCACGCCTACGTTCTTTGCTTGCGCCAAGGGCAGGACATGGTCCGTCAGCCGCTGGTCAAAAACCGAGTAGGTCACCTGGATCACATCAAAGAGATCCAGGGCCAATGCCTGCGCCGGCAACGCCGCCCCATAAAAGGAGCCACCCACCGCGCGGATCTTGCCCTGTTGCTGCACCTCGGCAAAGACGGCGCGAATGGCTTCATGTTGCGTCAGCACCGCCGCGTCTACGTTGTGGATCTGCCAGAGATCGACATAGTCGGTCTGGAGCAGGCGCAGACTCGTCTTCAATGAGTCCAACATGTGCCGGCGGAGCGCTGACGGAGCAGGCAACGAACCATCGGGATGATGGAGGTTGACTTTGGTGGCCAGAACGGTTTGCGCCCGTCGTCCGTGGAGGGCTTTGCCCAACACCGCTTCGCTCTCGCCATAGCCACGCGCTGTGTCGATAAAGTTAATGCCGGCATCCAAGGCGGCATGCACCAGTGCAATGGCCGCATCTTCGGGTGGACGGGCAAAGTGGCCCGGCGCCACAATGCCATAGTCCATGCCCAGTTCGACAGTCCCCAAAGCCAACGCAGATACAGCGAAATTTGTGCGTCCTAATGTGCGATAGTTCATGGGGCTGCTCATGCCTAAACACCGGCCTCATCCAGATCCTGGCGACACTGATCCAACACCTTCATCAAGGCAAAGTCACCGCCCCACGGTACGACTTGGGCCCCCAGCGCGCGGTACTGTTTTAGCTGCTCCAACGAGCCGACGGCAATCCCCCACACTTTGTTGTGCTTCCGGCAGGCGGCAGCCACTGTCTCGACCGCCTGTTCAAAGGTGATTTTCTGGCCGGCGGGCGCGGCGGCAATACGCAGGTTGAGATCAGCGGGGCCTAGAAAGAGCCCATCAATGCCCTCGATGGCGGCAATGGCCTCGGCATTGGCCACCGCTTCAAGCGTCTCGATCTGAGGCAGGATAAAGGTTTCACGATTGGCATCGCCGGCAAAATCCATACCTGGCCCCCAGGCGGCAATGCCAAAGTCGGCGTCGACGCCCGCGCCATCCATGCCCCGGTTGCCAATCGGCGGGAATTTGGCCGCCTGCACCAGGTCATAGGCCAACTCTGGTGTGGAGACCAACGGAACCAGGAAGCCGCTGGCGCCATCCTCCAAATAGCGATAGAGCTTGGTGCGCTCCAAAGTGGGCGGACGCACCATACAGTCAATGTCGGCGGCTTGACACATGGCTAGGATCGCTTGCACCTCGCGGTCGCTCATGCAGCGATGTTCCAAGTCGAGCCAGATGCCGTCAAACTGAAAGTGGGCGGCGTAACGTATATAGAAGGGCAAAAAGTGACCCATAGAACAGACGCGGGCAAAGCGCCCACTGCGGAATTTCTCTAACATTTTGCTCTTGCGCATAGCTGTGACTCCAGAAAATTGAAGGTGAAAATGGTATTAATTTCTTACCCGCTATGTTCTTGCCCAAAAAGCAAGAAGTAGATAGGTAGATAAGTAGATAGGTAAATCGGGAATCGCCGTCAGACCCTGTTTACTTCCTAGTACAATCCAATGTGACATTGGCGAGCTACTGAGCCACAGGGGCTGTTAGGTAATCATAGACCACCCGCCCATAGCTCTCGGTATAGCTGGCGACCTGGTAGAAAGCCGCCACCTCGGCAATTGGGCCAAAAGGCCGCAGATCACTGTTGACCGTGGCGCCAAAGCTCACGGTGCCATTGCCGCCATAGAGCAGATGGGTGGTGGCATCCTGGGGGGAGGCTTCTACCAGTTGCTTTATGGCGGCGCCCGGCCCATCGGCCCGTGGAATGAGCTTGAGCCGATAGCTGGGAAACATGGGGATCATGGCCTCCGGCGCCACCGGCGCGCCGATCTCCGACGTCAGGCTCATAATCGTGACGCCATCCTTAACCGTGCGCGAGACCAGCAGATTGTTCTGCTGCTCAAAAGTGACCGCGGCATACTCCTTAGGCGCGCCCCACCGCTCCCGTCCAGAGCAGATGGCCGGCACATTGTCCAGATAGAGGTGGGTGTTAAAAAAAGCCATTTGCCCCTGAAAGGTCACCTGGACCTGGATGCCCGACTCGTGAAATGGTCCATACGACGATGAAAAGGGCACATCAAGCGCAAAGGCAACACAGAGGCCCGCGTCTGCCGGTTCCAGCGGTTCGGGCAGGAAGGCGCGCAGTGTGGCCGGCTCGGCTCGAAAGTAGAGCAGTTGAAAACGCACATCCCGGTAGTAGGTGGGTAAAGGTGGATAGTAGGGGCGATGGGCCGGCATAGCATAGCCGTCCGCTGCGCCCAAGCGCGCATAAGCAGAGCTTGTCATGGCCGGCTAACCTTTCTGCGCGGGCGTAAAAGGAACATCGGTGACCATGATGCGCATGTCGCGCACCTTCTCGCCGGCGGGCGTGGTGGCGAGTTTTAGCAGATGGTCATTGAGGGGCAGATGGGTATAGCCGTCGGGGTAGAGGGTCTGGAAGGCTTCAGCGTAGGGCATACGCCAGTGCAACCCCATGCGTCCATTGACAATTTCAATGCATTTGCGCGCCAGTTCGCCCGGGTAGTATTGGCTGCTCAGACAATCCATGGCGCGCACCTTGCGTTCGACCACGGGGGTAATGTCCACCAGCACATTGCCATAGCGCTCACCTTCGGCTGTCAATTGGGTGGTTTTGCCATTCATGGTCATGAAGAAGGTCTGCACCGGGAAACGCCGCCCCGCCGCTTGCTGCAAAAACCGGGGCGTATTGGCCAGGTAGCACGCTTTCATGGCCGCAATGGCCGAGTCGGCATGGCCCACATCAGCCAGCCCCAACTCTTCGGTGGGGTTGTGGAGGATGAGCAGATGGGGCTGCACGTCGGCTAGTTGGTGCGCCAACGCCTCGATCAACTCTGGGCTGACGGTTAACAGTTCATCGGGAAAGCGCAGAAAGCGCACATCGCTAACGCCCAGCAGTGCCATGCCCGCCACCACCTCTTGTTCCTTGCGCCCAATCGCCACGCTGTGATCGCTGACGATCTCACTGCCCGGCGCCAAGGTCTGGTTAAAGCGCAGGGCATCGTTGCGTTTCAGGTCATGGGTGTCCACGCCATGCGTGCAGACGACGACCGTCACTTCATCGCCCCGTTCCCGGTGTAGACAGAGCGTGCCGCCGGCCCCGTCAATCGCATCGGCGGGATGGCAGACCACCGCCATGATTTTGATCGGACTATCCATTGGATTACTTTACCCTTTCGCCGGCCTGGAAGACGGCCTGCACCCGGCTGACCACTGCCACGTCACGTGTTGGATCCCCATCAAAGGCCACCAGATCGGCCACTTTGCCCACGCTCAATGTGCCCAACGTGTCGGCCATGCCAATCGCCTCGGCCGAAATACGGGTGGCCGAGAGCAGCGCTTCCGCCGGTGTAAAGCCGACGCGCACGAGCAGTTGCAGGTCATAATCGAGATGACCAAAGGCCAGGTTGCCCACACCGGAGTCGGTGCCAGGGACAATGCGCGTGCGCAGGTCATAGTCGAGCATCTGGCGCATGACCCCCAGCCGCACCTCGGCGCGCGCTTCCAGGGCGTGTAACTCCTGATTCTCGGTGTCGGTCAGTTGGTCGGCATCCTGGCGCGCCCAAAGGGCCACCATGCGCGGGTAGTTGGTCCAGGCTTGCAGGGTGGGGCTGATCCAGACGCCAGCCTCGGCCATCATCTCGGCCACCTTGGGGTCAAAACGCAGTTGGTCGTCGGGATCGAGAAATTCGGCGTGCTCAATCAGATCAATGCCCGCTTCCACGGCGCGCACCATGGATTCCTTGGCGCGACAGTGGGCCGCGGTGAGCCGGTGAAAGTGATGGGCTTCGTGGACGGCGGCGTGCAATTCGGCCACCGAGTAGCTGGCGCGGCCAGGGATGGTGCCCGCGGTGCCGCCCCCCGAGGCCATGATTTTAATGTAATCCGCCCCTTCGTGGACCAGCCGGCGCACCGACTTGCGGATCTCAGCTTCGCCGTCGGCGGTCTCGTTGCACATGTGGAAGTGCCCACCGGTGCAGGTAATCGGCCGGCCACTTACTTGCATGCGCGGGCCGGGAATGTAGCCCCGCTGCACCCCTTCCTTGATCACAAAGCCGACCTTGTTACGCGCCCCATGTTCACGAATGGTGGTGATGCCGGCGGCCAAATGTTTGCGCAGATTCATGGCGCCGGTGAGCACCATCATTTCGTCGCTTTCGCTAAACATGGCGGCGTAGGGCCGCCCATCGCCGGCCAGGCTGAGGTGGGTGTGGCTGTCGATCAGGCCAGGGGCCAGACAAACGTTGCCCAGGTCGATGAGTTCAGCGTCCGGCGGCGCCTGTTGGCGTACTGCGGCTTGGGGTCCAACGGCCGTGATGTGGCCAGCGGTCACCAGGAGGGCCTGATCGCGCTGAATGGCGCCATCGACGCCGTCAAAGAACATGCTTGCTTGGATCAGGCGGGGGTGGGAAGCTGGGTTGGACATAGACGCCTTTCCTTTGCATGGGTAGGTAGTGTCATCTGGATGACCTGGCTGCAACCGGGAATGAATACAACAATATCAGGATAATGGGGGGCGCAAGGTTTGTCAAACGACTAAAATTCGCCAGCAGCAGGGTTAAAACCCGCTGCCGGTAGTGAGAAGCCGCCTCAGCGGCTGGATGCATAGCCGCTGAGGCGGCATTTCACTTTGTGCACAAACGTTCTATGTGTTATGATGAGCTGCTGTTAAAGCATACGTTCTTAGCCTGCTATTTTGCCTGTACTTTTTTACATTCTTGACAAGCAACTCATGACCCAAACATCATCTTTCGGCACATCCAAGCGCGAACGGCATGATTCTTCTGCCTTTTATGAACGCAATTTATATTCTACTTTTTTCCGCGAGCCGGCATCCGCCAAGGGATTAGCCGTTGCCATGCCTGAACTAGCGGGCTGGGCGAATGATATTTACCCGCAATCTTCCACCGATATGAACAACATCCCTGACAACAGTGTCGCGTTGGCCTTTACCTCACCGCCCTATAATGTGGGCAAAGAGTATGATGATGACATGGGCTTTGAGGAGTATCTCGCACTGATTCGCGCTGTGGGCAAAGAGGTCTACCGCGTGCTGCGGCCGGGCGGGCGCTATGTCATAAACATTGCCAATCTGGGTCGCAAACCTTATATCCCCTTGCACTCGTTTTTCTATGGGATCCATGCGGAGGAGATTGGCTTTTTGCCGATGGGTGAGATTATCTGGCAGAAGGGCCGCGGCGCGAGTGGCAGTTGTGCGTGGGGGAGTTGGCAAAGCGCCAAAGCGCCCAGGTTGCGCGACTTACACGAGTACCTGCTCGTCTTTGCCAAACAGTCGTACTCCAGACCTGATAAAGGTGAATCCACCATTGGCCGCGATGAGTTTATGGCCGCCACCCTCTCGATCTGGGATATAGCGCCAGAATCGGCCAAACGGGTCGGTCATCCTGCGCCTTTCCCGGTTGAGCTGGCCAGCCGTGTCATTGAACTCTATTCCTATTTGGGAGATGTTGTGCTCGATCCCTTTCTGGGGTCGGGGACAACGTGCGTAGCGGCCAAGCAGCTGGGCAGAAACTATGTTGGCTTTGATATTTCTGAAGAATACTGTCATCTGTCGAAAGAACGGATTGAAAAAGCAACGCTACGGAACGATATACAGCCAAAGTTGTTAGACCTGCCGATAAATAGCTAAGGAAAGTGACATATTATGCCAACCCCCAAAACCGAATGTACAGAATTATCAGTAGGCTTTGGGCTTCTTGGAAGAGATCCCTTAGAGGTTGCAGCGGAAGAGGTTGTGTCGCTTTGGGCAGATACGCTTAGCATTAAAAAGTTCAGTGAGTACAAACGTGAGTTCGCTAAAAAAGAAGTATTCTACCGAAAATTTTATGCCATCGGTGTAAATTTGCGACGGTCGCATTATCTGTTTAAAAGTACGCGAGCTACAAACGTTAGGTGGGAAGGTCCACAGCAACAAGCTCGCAGTGTTTCAATGGCAAAAGATATTATTTTTGCTAATACACCTGTAAGTGTTAAGGCGAAAAGCAGCGTTGTCTTCAATCTTTCTCCACATGTGCTTTTCATCAGCGTGCCAAGTGGCATGCCAAGTCCGACAAGATCTGAGAACTGGTATTTGACAGTTGCAGAAAATCCATACCAAAATTTTTACGCTTTTGCCCGTAATGCATGTTATCCAGACTTACCTGATTCGATCGCGGATTACCACAGTAGCGTGCATAAAGCTAGGAGGAGAAAATTTCAGAAAGCAATTGCAGATCTTGCCCCAATAGAAGCTGACCAATTAAAACATCTGTACATTGTCTTTTGTTATGAAGCTGCTCAGAAGTCCGCAGAAATATTTACAGACGCATTAAATCGATCGTTTGCTAGTTCCCTTAAGAATGCTGTTTCTGAAAATATTATCAGGCATTTCTTCCGTCTCAGTGACAGTGAGTATGTGTTGTGTGGTCTTGATAGTAAAGTGGATTTTGGCATAACTGTGCCAGATATTACAACTTGGAAACGGACTTGGGCGCTTAAGCAGATCACAGCACAGCCAGACTTCTCACGTGAGCAAAGTGTCGTAAACTTTGCACTGATTGTTGGCGAGAAGGGCAAGCGAAATGATTTTCCGTTACCCTTTCATGCTGAAATTCGTTGGAGTCATGGAAAATTTGAAGGCAACCCAGAAGCAAAGCTTTATAAAGACTTTGCTTGGACGGATGTACCCTTTTTGCCTCAAATTTATAGACAGGAGGCTGTTACCCGGCTACAGTTGATAGGAACAGGCGGTTTTGGTACAGTATACAAAGCAATATTTAGAAAAACTGGTCAAGTAGTAGCTGTGAAAGAACTTGATATAAGCAAACTTAACTTTTCCCCTGAAGAATCGCATGAAGCGCGCAAACGCTTTGAGCGAGAAGTCAAGATACAACACAAATTGGATCATCCTAATATCTTGCCTATCCTCGATTATGATCTCGAAGCATCTACGCCTTGGTTTGCAATGCCACTTGCTCATGGTAGCGTTGCGGATATTGTCGATGAATTACGGGGAAACACTAGAAAAATTAATGAAATATTTCAGCAAGTGCTCAATGGTATCAAGTATGCCCATCGCAATGGTGTCATACATCGAGACCTCAAGCCAGAGAATATCCTAATTTTCGAGGGACAGTCCATTAGAATTGGTGATTTTGGGCTTGGCAAACAACTGGGCGCAGGAGATCCGGATAACTTGTTAACACACACTAGCAACAATTCGTTGGGTTCTATGGCATACGCTGCTCCGGAGCAACTTGAATCCTTTCGGGATGCTGACTATTGTGCCGACATTTATGCACTTGGCAAAACCCTGCTTCACATGCTTACGGGCAAGGTTCCTGTTTCGCTATCCACCGTAAATCAAATTGATGAGTGTTATCGGGAATTTATTAGCCACTGTATTCAAGAAAACCCCGACCACCGTTTCCAATCTGTAACAGAGGTCATTAATGCCTTTGATTCAATCCTCAATTCTATGGGGTGAATTCACAGCACCTGTGTCACTGCCGCATACGCAAGATTGCATTGCTTAAGTTCAACAGGAGGCGCTGGTGCAGAACAAGTAAGATAGATCACGTCAAGACAAATTCATCTCCTTATACCAAGCATGATACAATGTTGCTGGCGTGATGTTACATCGTCAAAGGGAATCCTATGTTCCAAATCATCTATGAAGAGACTGTCAACTGGCCAGAAAATGGCTCCTTTATCATAAAAACGCCCCCACTAGAAGGCGAAATTCCAGTCTCCCCCGATTCCGCTCGCCGTCGTGCGAATGGCTATTTAGCTCGCTATGTTGGGTTGGCAATGGAAGCCGGTGATCCTGCCCTGGTATGGGGGCAAAGACCGGTTTGGCGAATGCCAATCTACCTGACGCTGCACGGCTGGGGGCAAGTTGCTAAACTTGGTGAAATCGATGTTAGCGCACTGACGCGCGAAGTCTTTCCTCTATCTCACCTACAAATCACAGAAATACAAGATCGTGCTGACGCCATTGCTGCCCGTCTTACATCGGCCACAAGTTGATCAAGCTGATTGTCTTGCAGCCTGCGCAGCCATGCTTCTTGACTATTTGCAGATCCCAATGAATTATGTCAGGTTGCAGCGCTTGCTGAATGTTCGTTATTTTGGCGCGTTCTTTTCCGATATTGAGAACTTGCGTACCTTAGGCGTTTCCGTCGTAGTTGGTGAAGGAGATCTACCTACCATCCAGGAGTACTTGGAAAGCGGTTTGCCGGTGATCGCTGCCGTCAATACGGGTTACTTACAATCATATTGGACGGAAGCCGTTGGTCATGCGTTTGTTGTCGTTGGCATCGAAGACGAAATAGTTTATGTCAATGATCCGGTCTTACCAACTGCCCCACAGCCCATTCCAATTAACGAATTTATGGTCGCATAGGGTGAGAAAGATTTCTTATACGCTGTGATTTCGCTTGAGTAAAGTTTGGCAACAACCATTAAATCTCCGGCGGATACTCTTCATGGTAGAGCTGACTTAGTTCATCGTGGAAGCCCCAGCCAATGCCGCTGGTGTCGTATACGATCCGATGGAGACGCGGCCGCAAATCTTCTGTGACCTCCTCTTCGCCAATGCGTTTGATCAGCTGGATCGCTTCCGCATAGACCGATTCCAGGCTGGCATAGAAGCTTTCGTCAATATCGCCATAGTTGTTGGTGCAGATGACCCCTTGTTCTACATAAAAGATCATCAAATCGGCAACCGCGGCCGGCTCACGACAGGCTTTTTTGAAATCATTGACCGCCTTGCGCGCCGCACGCAGATTGAGGCGGGGAAAACCGCGCCGTGGAGGGATAAAGACCCCATCAATCAGGGTGCGTCCCATTTTCGGGGGCCGAGTCGAGTCTTCCCCAATTTCTCTGCCAGAGCGCCCCCGGAAATGTGGTACGCACCCAATACTATCTATAGACGGTTGACATCAGCGCTGTTTCCATATACGATCAGTGCAATTCACTCTTCCTTTAAAATCAGTCAAGCTGGGCTCCGCCTTAGGCGTGGACGAAGACGATCAATCACAGGAACGATGCGATGGAACCTACTACCTATACCTACAAAACAGTCGAGCACTGTGCCTTGCACGCCGATGTCTACCGTCTGTCTACCACGCCAACACCCAGCGCGGCGTTGGTGTGGTTGCATGGCGGCGCCTTGATCTACGGCTCACGGAAAAACATTAGGCTGTGGCAACTGGCGCGCTATCTGGACGCCGGCTACACTGTGATCGCGGTGGACTATCGGCTGGCGCCGGAGAGCAAGCTGCCGGCGATCATTACGGATCTGCGGGATGCCTTGCAGTGGGTGCGCGAACAAGGGCCGGGGCGCTTTGGCATTGACCCGACGCGTCTCGCCGTGGTCGGTCACTCGGCCGGGGGCTATTTGACCTTGATGGCTGGCTGCTGTGTGACGCCGCAACCCCAGGCCTTGGTGGCCCTCTATGGTTATGGCGACATTGTGGGCGACTGGTACAGCAAGCCCGACCCCTTTTATTGCCAACAGCCCCTGGTGACGGAAGCGGAATCAGGGCGTCAGCAGCCAGGGCCGGTGATTAGTGAACCCTATCCGGGACGAGGCAAGGACAAATTCTATCTTTACTGCCGGCAACAGGGGCTTTGGCCCCAGGAAGTGGGTGGCCGCGACCCCGTGGCCGACCCGGCCTTCTTTGCGCCCTACTGCCCCGTGCAGCAAGTTACGCCGGACTACCCGCCCACTCTGCTCTTACATGGCGACCATGACACGGACGTGCCCTATGCACAGTCGGTGCTCATGGATGCAGCCCTGGCTCGTCAGCAGGTGCCCCATGAACTGCTCACTATTCCCGCCGGTGAACATGGCTTTGATGGCAACCCGGACGCCCCCGCCGCCCAAGCCGCCTTGGCCCAGGTTTTGCACTTTTGGGCGGAACACTGTCCGGCGGCGTAGAAGATTGGGTGATTGGTAATTGGGTGATTGAACGGGATCTCTTAAGGTGCGAAATCACCCAATTACCAATCACCCAATCACCAATGGCGCATAGCGCCCGCAAAGCGATCAACCAATCACCAATAAGGAAACACAACATGGGACGATTTGACGGCAAAGTAGCGATTGTAACCGGCGCCGGGCGCGGCATGGGGCGCGCCACCGCGCTGACGCTGGCCGCCGGCGGCGCACAGGTGGTGGTTAACGATGTCAATCAGGCCAATGCAGTGGCAGTGGTGCAGGAGATTCGTGACGCGCAAGGCAATGCCCTGGCGTTGGTGGCCAATGTGGCAGTGTGGACCGAAGTACAACAGATGGTGGAGCGTGCGGTGGCGCACTTTGGCACGGTCGATATTTTGGTCAACAACGCCGGTGTTCTGCGCACAACCACTCCGCTGGAGGAAATTGATGACACCGAGTGGGATCTCGTCATGGCCATCAATGTCAAGGGCATCTTCAACTGCACCAAAGCGGTTTTGCCCATTATGAAGGCCAAACGGAGCGGCAAGATTGTGAACATCTCCTCGTCAGCCGGGCGTAGCACCAGCACCTTTGGCGGCGCCCACTACACCACCTCCAAAGCCGCGGTGCTGGGGTTGACGCGTCACACGGCCCGCGAGGCCGCCCCCTACAATATCAACGTCAACGCGGTGGCGCCCGGCAGCATGGACACCGACATGGTGCGCGAAATGTCCACGCCGGAACGCCGCGAGGCCGAGCGACTGGCGATCCCCCTGCGTCGCTTTGGCGTCCCCCAAGATGAAGCCAACCTGGTTGCCTTTCTCTGTAGCGAGGAATCCTCCTACATTGCCGGCGCCACCATTGACATTAACGGCGCTGACCTTCTGCTCTGAAGAGGATAGAGACCAATCAATAATTAATGGAGAATAATTAATTGATAATTATTAATTGTTCTCCATTAATTATTGGGGCAATTCCGCTGCAGTAACAGCGACAATTTTTTGTCGATACAGCCGTGCTTAGCGCCTACTATCTAGTACAGTGTCAGCGAAATTTTGAGTAATTAGAACGGTATTATTTCGAGGAGCTTGCGACGAGGAATCTCTGCTTACGAAAGAGGAGATTCTTCGCCAAAAAGCAGGCTCAGAATGACAACCCTAAATGCTCATAACTTGTTTTACGCTGTACTAGTTTAGCTTTTCCGGTCCTAACCAGTTCCAACTGCAACCTCTAGAGAAAATCGAAGAGTTAACCCTCTACACCCTGGCGCAATTTGAATTTATTTGATTAGATTGACTCATCGTTTTTGTCATGATTAAAGTCAAAATACAGCATTTTCCGTTAGACTAACTGACCATCTGGCTCATCGGTAAATCTCTGCTACGTGGCATCAAGCTGATTGAAATAGGCCATTATTCGGTTGACATCAGCGACAAATGCGACTGAATAGCAGCGTAGCATGATTTTCGCGAACATTCAACGTATAGAATGACTCACAACATGACCATCTACCCTGCCACCAACTTGGATGAGTTTGACGATGCCCCCTATCTGCGCTGGAATCGCACGCTCTTGCCCATCATGGGTATTGGGCAGGATAGCTTTTATTTGAATGAACACTTGGCGGAAAATGTCACCCTGCTCGATTTTCCCAAGCTTTATGACTATGCGTACGATGACTATGTTTTTCAAGAAACAGCGCGCAAGGAACAGAATCCTGCCTGTGCAACCAAACCTTATCAAGGTGAACTCCACTTCTGCTGGGCGCGCTTATTGATCGACGATGCTTTCTATTATGCCACGCTCTCTTCGGCGGCCAGCTATCTCTATGGGATATGGATTTTGTCTTTTCGGACAAAACGGTGCTTCAGGCTGTGCACTTCAAACACTTTTGGGCAGATTGTCAGCAGCTTGCCGGTAATGAACAGGAACTACGGCGCATTGAAGCGCAAGAACGCAGCGCACTTACCAAATTTCTGACAAGCGAATACCAGGAAATCATCACCAACTTTGATCCGCAGATCATCAAGCTGCGCAAAAAGCGCAAGATCGTCGTCGCGGAAAGTGCGGCACAGGATCTCTTCTAGCAAGGAGTAGGCGCTAAGAGCGACAACATCGACAATTTTTTGTCGATGTTTACTGCAGCGCCTTGGGGGCACCCGATCTGTTGCCGGGTGCCCCCAAGGCGCTGAACCATTTCAGGCGCAACAAATTAGAGCCTGCGTTCCGCAACAACTCCAGCTTTGCCATTCTAGTCCGGACTTGTTACGTGACAGATCGCTAGAAAGCGGCGTAGCGCGTCCAGATCGCCCTCAAGCCGAATTAGTCCGCTTGCCAGCGCGGCGTCGGGATCAATCTGTCCCTGGAGCAACCCTAAATAGACCGCCACCTCCGCATGAATTGCCAGATCAGCATGGGTGGGTTCCCCCTGCCGCACGTCGATCGCGCCATTCACAATGCGCACCGTTTGGACCTCATTGCCAATGTAGAGCGCGTAGGTCATATCGACCCCTTGCGCCAGTTCCGGTCGAAAAAATGTTTGGGGGGTCAACGCATAGGAGCCAAGGTGCAACATGCGGCAGGCCTCGGTTGCGTTGCCAACAAATTGGCTCCCCCACAGGCCAAGTTCCAGCAGCGTCGGCTTAAGCGCTAGCCCCCGCTCCGTCAGTTCATAGACAGTTGACGCGGCTGGTGGTGGCAGCGTACGCCGCACCACGACCTCATTTTGCTCCAATCCCTTAAGCCGCTCCGTGAGCAAATTCGTGCTGATACCCGGCAACCCCGTCAGCAAATCGGTAAAGCGCTGGGGACCGGCAATCAATTCACGCACAATTAACATTGTCCAGCGGTCGCCCACGATATCGAGGGCAAAGGCCAGACCACATAACTGATTGTAACTTCTTGTTGTCATTGCTTAACTCAGTATAAACAAACTACAGTTCGTTCCAGGCGACAGTCACTGCCCAGTCGATTTTTAGGAATGACTCTAGTGTTAATGGGTGCGTACCACAAATGGGGCGAAGCACCAGCAAAGTCAATTTGAGCTTCTCGCCATCGCCCCTAATTTGGGACGCACCCAGTGCGAATTGAGTATAGATCAAAACAAAGAAAAATTCAAGTTTAGAATCTAATAGAATAAATTATGAAATTAGCACTTGACTTTTTGAATCAATCGTTGTATACTATCGAAAGAACATCTGTGCTAATACCGTAAGAGGCTGATTGGTCAGCATCGAACCGCACAGAATGGTTGAAAATTGACTGAGTAAGTATCAATCGCAACGCATAAAAAGGAAACAATGCATGAACAAGCTGATGACTATCACACTTTGGATTCTGCAGGTACTCTTGGCCGTAGCCTTTGCCGCCCATGGTTGGATGATGGTGGCGCCGCCCGCGGATTTGCTTCAGATCATGAACGAGCAGTTAGGAGTTGCGCTACGCCTCTTCATTGGCGTGGCTGAGTTGTTGGCCGCGGTTGGTCTGATTTTGCCAGGTCTGACGCGGATTCTGCCCTGGCTAACGGCGTTGGCCGCGGCTGGGCTGTCGATCGTCATGGTGAGCGCCAGCGTGCTGCATGCCAGTCGCGGCGAAATTAGTTCTGCGATCACAACGACGGTTCTGCTCGTGTTAACGCTCTTTGTTGCCTACATGCGCTGGCGCGTTACCCCCATCCGCACCCGTCAATCGCTGCAACCGACGCCGGCTCTGCAATAACTACAGTGTTAGATAAATTTTTGGACATTTTCTGCAAAGGCACGTCCCTACGAATGCCGAATTACAGATTTAACGCCTTACATACCGTATAGAAAGGCTTTCTCATGCAAACGATGACCTCACCCAAAGCCGGCCGCCGTGAGTGGATTGGACTGGCGGTGCTCATGTTGCCAACGCTGTTAATCGTCATGGATCTCACGGTACTGCATCTGGCCGTGCCGCACCTGACCGCCGATCTGCAGCCCACGAGCGCACAACTGCTCTGGATTGTCGATATTTATGGCTTTATGATGGCCGGTTCGCTGGTCACGATGGGCACGTTGGGCGATCGTATTGGTCGGCGGCGTTTGTTGTTGATCGGTGCAGCGGCCTTTGGCGTGGCGTCGGTGCTGGCGGCCTTTGCCCACAGCGCGGCGCTGCTGATTGCGGCACGCGCGGTGCTAGGGATTGCCGGCGCAACCCTGATGCCCTCGACCATGTCACTGATCCGCTCGGCGGCGCCCTGTTGCACAGCGCGCGGCTGGCTTTTCTGCAAGGGCTACATCTGACGGCCATCATCGGTGCGGTGGTGATGTTTGGTCTGGCTTTCCTCACTGCTATCACGTTGCGGCAGATAGGTGAAACGGGCGAGGAGCCGCCGCGCGCTATACCTGCTGCCGAGGAATTGGCCGTCGCTGCGATTTGTGTGCAGTGAACAATTTATGCGGTTAGCTGCGACAACACTTCACCGAGGTTGCGCTCGAACAGCCGCTCCGCCCACGCCAGATCATGAAAGCCGCGGCGGATGAAGCAGGAGCCGGCATAGGTGAGCGAGACGTGCATGGCGTATTTGTAAAAGGCCATGCGCGCCGGTTCCAGATCGGGGCGAGCGAAATACTGATAATCTTCCGCTGCATAGACCCATTTCAGGAAGGTGTGCTCAGATTCCAGGTCGCCATAGTGAATACCCTCGATATCGACAAAGTAGACGGCCTGATCGCTCGATCTCACGAGAACATGCCCGCCGGGCAGTTCGCCATGGAGCAGATTGTAGCTGGTGCGTGGAGCAATTTGTGAGCGTAACACCTGCAACCGCGCGCAAATCTCTGCCTTGCGCGCGGCCACCGACGCTTCGACCGCAGCGGTGGCGTTGACTTCGAGCAGCGCTCGCTGGAGCGCTCGCTCCTGGGGTAGTTCATCCTGTGCGGTAAAGCGATCTTGCGGCGCCCCAGGATACGCACGGGTCAACCCATGCATCCGGGTGAGTTGCTCGTGGATTTGCCGACAGACGGCGCGGCGCTCAGCGGGTGTCGCGGTGGCGATAAAGTGGTCAAAGTCGCCACCCATGATGCGTTCCACCAGGGCGAAGTGGTAACCACTGGCAAATTTACCGGTGTACAGAATCTCTGGCGTGTTGACGCCATGGCTGCGTAGCAACTGGGTATGGGCTTGAAATAATGCGGGTGCTTTTTCATCGCTCTGCGTCTCTTCAAAGCCACCGGCCACCCGCTCGGCAAAATAGTTGTCGGCGTTGTGCCAGAGATAGAGGACACAGGGTAGATCGGGATTGTGCAGCGTGAGAAAATAAATCTGTTTGCGCGCACCGCCCTTAAATTGGGTGGTGTCGACAAGCTGGCACTCCGCGCCAAAACATTGCTGGAGATGGAAAAGTAATTCTGTTTCCACAATTTCCATATTGTCACCCCTTTATACTGAAGTTATCGGCAAATGCTGGCCGGTGATGGTAGCGGATTAAGAAAATAAACATGTAAACGAAACCGCGCCTCCTTCGACAGGGCAGAGTCCGCTATACCCCCGGTAAATTTCTCAACTCACTACCATCACCGTGCAATCATAAGCGGCATCGTTAGAAACACAAAAAAGGGGTGCAATCATTTTGTGACAAAATCGGTCACTCCTGCGAGATTAATTCTAAATGTGAATTTAGTAGTTGACTTTTTGAATTAATTGAAGTACAATAAAAGAACACTTGTTCTACTATTTGGTGCACAACCAAGTAGATAAGTAAAACGCTCATATGGACGAAGAGGTGAAATTGCTACAATGACCAAAGAGAAGTGGAGCGATTTCACCCGTAGGCCTATATGAGCCTAAGTAAAAATAGAAAAGGAGGAATAAGGCAACGATGAGAAAACTTATTGTGCTTGAACATATCTCCCTGGATGGGGTTATCCAAGCCCCAGGCGGGCCAGAAGAAGATACCAGCGGCGGCTTTGCGTATGGCGGGTGGGCAAGTCTCCCTTCCGACGAGATTCTTGGCGCAGCCCTAAGGAAGCAGATGAACAGGCCGTTCGACCTGTTGTTAGGGCGCAAAACATTTGAGATTTGGGAACCGTATTGGCCACGCCATGGGGACATATGGCCGAACGTTAACATGGCAACCAAGTACGTCACCTCAAATAGCATGACGTCGAGCGAATGGCAGCCATCCGTCTTTTTAAACGGAGATATTGCGGAAAAAGTCGCCAAACTCAAGCAAGAGCCAGGGCCGGAGTTGCACGTTTGGGGCAGTGGTAATCTTCTGCAGACGCTGATCAAACATGATTTGGTCGATGTCTTCTGGCTGATGATTTACCCCGTAACATTGGGCAGTGGCAAACGGTTATTTGCCGAGGGCACGATCCCGGCGGCATTTAAAGTAACGGAGAGTGTAGTCACCGCCAATGGCGTCATCGTCGTGAATTACGAGCGCGCCGGCGAACTGAAGACGCATTGATTGCCGATTCATCACAGAAAGAAAGAACAGATTATGACAACTAAACAAATTGCACACCCACCGATTGTATCAGAGCAGGAATGGCTTGAAGCACGTGTGGCCCTACTCCAAAAAGAAAAAGAATTGACGCGGGCACAAGATCGCCTCAATGCCGAACGGCGGCGGCTGCCGATGGTGAAAGTTGATAAGCATTACACCTTTGACAGCCCCGACGGCAAGGTGACGTTGCTTGATCTCTTCCAGGGGCACCGCCAACTGATCGTCTATCACTTCATGTTTGGCCCCGACTGGGAGAATGGCTGCCCCGGCTGCACCGGTTACATCAACGCCATTGGCGACCTTTCGGCTTTGGAAGAGCGTGGCGTGCGCTTTGTCATCGTTTCGCGTGCGCCACTGGCAAAACTGGAAGAATACAAGGCCAAAAAGGGCTGGGATTTGCCCTGGTACTCCTCTTACGGCAGCGACTTTAACTACGATTTCCACGTCACACTCGACGAAGCAGTTGCGCCGCCTGTCTACAATTACCGTCCCGCCGCAGGGGATGGGGGAGAAGTGCCGGGTACGAGTGTCTTCTTCCGCATTGGCGACGAGATCTATCACACCTATTCGACCTATGCGCGCGGTGGTGAATATTTGACCCACAGTTCAGCGCTCTTTGATATCACCCCCTATGGCCGCCAACAGGACTGGGAAGATTCACCGGAAGGCTGGCCGCAGTTCCCGACGTATGGTTGATCAGCCCTCACATAGGAGATATATCATGAACAAAGTGACACCTTTCCTCATGTTCAACGACCAGCTCGAAGCGGCCATAGAGTTCTACGCTGCAACGTTTCCGGACTCCGAAATCTGCAATGTCGCCCGCGCCGGCGAGGACGGCCCGATCAGCTCCGCCGAGTTCGTGGTCGGTGGTCAGCGCTTCCTGGGCTACAACGGCGGTGCGTACTTCAGCTTTTCTGAGGGGATCTCGCTCTACGTGGACTGTGCGGATCAGGCTGAAGTGGATGAATACTGGGACAAGCTCGTACAGGCAGGTGCGGAGCCCACGGCGTGCGGTTGGATCAAAGACCCCTTCGGTCTCTCCTGGCAAATTGTCCCGAGACGATTCAACGAATTGATCCGCGATAGGGACTCCAAGAAAGTGAAGGCTGTGATGGAAGCGATGATGACGATGGTGAAGCTCGACGTGGCTGAGCTTGAGAGAGCCTACAACGAGGCGTAGAGATTGGATAGGCAGTCGGTGCTAAAATTAGCTTAGTGAGGAGACTGTCACTGGCCACCAAGTCTGGCGTAATCCTAGGTTGCCTAGGCCAGTGACAGTCTCCTAAAAAAGGGATTCAATTTCTTGGATCAGCCTTATTCTCCTGTCCCACTGTCCCATGTTATACATAGGAGCACTACCATGACAATACAACCACAACGCGCCGTGATCTCTGTCATGGTCGCCGTGCCGGATGCACCGGCCGCGGTGGCTTGGTACAAGGAAGCACTCGGCGCGACCGAACTGTGGAATCTCGGGACCGTTGTTGGACTGGAAATTTTGGGTGCGCCCTTTTTTGTGGCGCAACCGGCCAACAACGGCTGGGAAAGTCCCCTTGTGGTTGGAACGACAACGACCCGCATTGAAGTTTTTTGTGATGAGCCCGATACATTCATCGCTCACGCCTTAGCCAACGGTGCAAGCGGCACCCTGGATGACCTGCGTAATCACGTGGCGCCGTGGGGCACCCATCGGCAGGGACATTTCTTTGATCCCTTTGGTCATCTGTGGCTTGTCGGCGATCGTTCACCGTTAAAACCATAAGAGTTGTTCCTTTTTAGCGGATCGAGGTGACTGTCACTGTCTGCAACGGAATTCATACAGCAGATCACGCAATGGACAGTGACAGTTACCTCAGCCTCAGCATTTAATTAGGAACAACTTTATAGGTTGGATATCTGTAATAGTCGTGATAGATAGTAAATGAAAGGCAATGCCAATGGAACACGAACCAACAAAAGGGCTCTACGGCTGGATCACTCACACTGAGTTTGCTAGCGCCGATCCCGATGCACTGCGCACCTGGTGCGAGAAGGTACTCGGCTGGCAATTTATGCCCAGCTTTCCCACGCCCAACGGTGATTATCACCTTTTCGCTTATTCTGAAAAAGGTGGTGGCGGCATTCGCCAAACAAATCCAGGAGAAGTAGCCGCTGTCTTGCCCTTTGTGCATGTGGAAAATACACAAGACGCATTTGACACCGCGATCCGGGAAGGGGCGGAAGCGGTAGCCGGGCCGGAGCGGGTGATGGAAGGAGTAACCACAGCGATTGTCCGCGCACCGGGTGGTGTGCTGATTGGGTTTTCGGGACCCTAGGCTTGGTTTATGCTATGAGGTTCGATGGAGTAGAGGAGCATGAGATCGTGCGTAAACTAATTCTATACATGTTCACGACATTAGACGGCTTTGTGGCTGGCTCCAACGGTGAATTTGATGAATATGAACCCTCCCTGGAAGAACACCACTTCGCCAACGAACTTTTTGGTTCGATGGACGGGATCTTCTTGGGCCGAAAGAGCTATGAAGCCTTTGTGGCTTATTGGGATACGCTAGATCTAAACGATGACTCAATTCCAGCGGTTGAGCGAGATTTCTCACGTGTCTTCCGCACCCTGCACCGAGTGGTATTCTCCAGAAATATACAGCAGGTGCCAGAGAAGACAACGTTGATTCATGACGATCTTTTCGCGCAGGTGACCACGCTGAAAGCGCAACCGGGACGGGATTTCCTGCTCATCTGTGGTTCAGAACTGTTGGCGGCATTGGTAGACCAGGGGCTGGTGGATGAGGTTTGTTTGTTGATCAAACCCACTGTGCTGGGGCGTGGCACTACGCTCTTTGGGGATCTGACAAAGACACTTCATTTGCAACTTCTTTCTACGCGCGTCTTTGAATCTGGTGCCGTGATGCACCGCTACCAAATTAAATGAACGCATTGTTGTTGAGAAAGATCTCTCTGGTTGCTGCGTTGGCCGGCAGAAATGCTTCGATGGCTAACTCAGCCAGCGTGATGTCAATCGGTGTACCAAAGACAGTGGTCGTGCTGAAAAACGCCAGGTTGCCATTCTCTGTGCGGAGACGCAGCGGCACGGCAATGCCGGCGTAATCACCTGGCGTGGCAGTTGTATTGGTTTTTTCGGCGCGTGTAAGCGGATAAGCGACAATTTCGTGCAGGAGGTCGGCCAGAACGGGATCGGCGGTGAGTTCGATCTGGCGTCGTAGACGGCTGAGCAGATGTAGGCGCCATTCGGCGAGATTGATAATGCGTGGGGCGAGTCCGCTGGGATGGAGGCTAAGGCGCAGCACATTGACCGGCGGCGTCAACAGGGCCGGATCAACGCCGGCCAAGAGGGGCGCGACCGCCCGATTGGCGGCAACGAGTGTCCAGTGGCGATCAAGCGCCAGCGCCGGATAGGGTTCGTAGCCAGTGAGCACCAACTCGATCACGGTGCGCGCCAGATGCAGAGCCGGATCATCCAAGGGGCGTTCGGGAAAAACTGGCGCATATCCCGCTGCCGTTAGCAAAATATTGCGTTCGCGTAGCGGCACATCCAAGCACTCGGCCAGATCGAGCAGCATCTCGCGGCTGGGGAGCGAACGACCTGTCTCTACAAAGCTCAAGTGTTTGGTCGAAATGTTTGCTTCGCTGGCTAGTGCCAGTTGGCTCAGGCGCCGGCGCTGACGCCATGTGCGCAGCAAATGGCCGATCGGTTGTGGTTCTCTGGTTGTCATCCGGCTCATCGTTCCCCGAACTATGCTAACAAGCGCCAAGATGGCCCCCGGTGCGTATTGGCACGCGTTAATGCAGGGGGGAGCATCGGTCGTACGGCGCTGAAGTGACCATGCTGCATAACGGCGCACCATCCATGAGGCTTCCCACGCTCGCCATCGGCGCCCAAGCCTGCTTTAGCTGGTGATGTTTGCTCGCCCCGTGGCTTCAGCCCGGGGCGACCGACCATTATGCACACCCCTCAGTTAATGGGTTCCTTCTTGTGCTGCCCATCCGTATCAACGTGATCACAATACTTCATCCCATTACCTTGGAGGTAATTGATTTTAGGCAAGAGGACGCGTATCCTGGCTTCGCTACCGTCATGGGCGACCTAGCAAAAGCGTCAAACGGCTTTTCACAAATGACGGTTGCTTGATTGTAGGGTGCGTCCCATTTTGGGGGACTGGTCAAGCAACTAAAATGCGTTAACCAGAGTAAGCCCCCCAATGGGGTACGCACCCTTGATTGTAGTATCTGTGGAAAAAATTACAAAATAAGGAGATGATGATGCCAGCGACTACCGTCAACAATGTGACGCTCAACTACCGGGAAGTAGGTGACCGCGACAAGCCCCCCGTGCTCCTTGCGCACACCGTGTTGTGGGGGGCCGAGGTCTTTGCCCCTCTCATTGCGGCGCTCGCGCCGGATTTTTATATCATTGACACCGATCTGCATGGCCACGGTGAGAGTAGCTATCGCACCCCTTTAACCATTGCCGAGATGGCGGCGGATTACCAGCAACTGCTTACGCAACTGGGATTGTCCCAGGTTACCTGGATTGGCTATTCCCTCGGCAGTATGATCGGGTTGCACCTGGCGATACAGCAGCCAACGCTCTTCGACCGGCTTGTCCTCATGGCCACAAACGCCCGCAGTGACGCATCCCCCCTCAGCGCTCAAACCCGCCAACTTTGGGATCTGTTTCGCGCCGGCCACCGGGAGGATGTAGTCGATGCGGCCATGCCCCTCTTCTTTGGCAAAGCGACCTGGCAGCAACAGCCGCATCTGGTTGCCCAATATCGCCAGCGCGCCATTAACATGCAAGAGGTCGAGGGTATCTATCAGGCTGCATTGGCGAGTGCGGCGCCGCGCGACCTGATGGATCAGCTTGGCGCCATTTGCGCCAAAAGCTTGATCATTGCCGGCCGTGAGGATATGACCGCCACCCCCGCTGAAGCGGAAGCGATTGCGGCAAACATTCCCGGCGCACAACTCGCAATTGTGGAAGAGAGCAGCCATCTATTGCTGGTAGAAAAGCCGCAAGAAGTTGTCCAGATCATCCACGACTTTCTCCGGCAATAGACCTACAGACCTATCTTGCGGCGGAACGGTTGCGTTTAGGCAGGAAAAATCGATTTGCTCCTACCTAAACGCATGAGAGTAATGGACCACAAGCACCCTGCTATGAGGACGCATCTAGCCAAGCAAAGGGCAAATTGCAAAATCGCACATTTGTGCTAATCAGATTTGACATATTCCAATATCGGAATGTATAATAACTGGCATGGCACGTTTAGCGACGACTTCAGATGTCTTTAACGCAATTGCAGCGCCACAGCGACGCGCGATTCTGGAACTGTTGACCGCAGGCGAACTCTCGGTCGCCGAAATTGCCGAGGCGCTTGACCTCAACCAGCCGCAGGCGTCGAAACATCTGCGCGTGCTCCACGAAGTCGACCTGGTTAATGTGCGCCGGGAAGGTCGCCAGCGGATTTATCAACTGCAAAGTGAATCGCTCAAACCGATCCATGATTGGGTTGACCAGTTTGAACAGTTCTGGAGCGAGCGCTTTGACCGGCTTGACACCTATTTGCAGTCGTTACAGACCGGGATAGCACAAACCGGGGCATCACAAACAGGGGAAACAGATAATGAGCAGAGCAACACAGAAAATGGAACGGCTCTCTGACCGGGAATTCGCCGTCTCACGCACCTTTACGGCGCCACGCGAATTGGTCTGGCAGGCGTGGACGCAGTGTCAACATTTGCAGCGGTGGTGGGCGCCGGCGGGTTGGTCCGTGCCGGTCTGCAAGATGGATTTTCGCGTCGGGGGCACCTGGCACTATTGCATGAAAGGAACAATTCCTGACGGCACGGAAGTGGAGAGTTGGGGGCTGACCGTCTATCAAGAAATTGTCAAGCCGGAACGGATTGTTGCGCTCGATCAATTTGCCGACGCCGCGGGCAATGTCTCGGCGGAGATGCCGAAGATGTTGAATACAATTACGTTTACTGCGGTCGACAGCCAGACAGTGGTCAACAGCCACATTGAAGTTGCCACGGTTGACGATCTCGAAACCATTATTAGCATGGGCATGGAAGAAGGCATGACCGAGTCGTGGGATCAACTGGAAGCACTCTTGATGCAACTCCAAAAGTAGGCAACTTGGAGCCTGCTATTAAATGTGCAGCAGCCCCCAAGCGAGCAATACCAGAGAATTTATGTAACGCCATACTTTGGAATAAGTGTGAAAGAATCTAAAACAAAAGAAAGAGAGAATCTGATGAAAATTGCCGGTTGGATCATGACTGGATTGCTTGTGTTGTTCATGCTGGGGGCTTCTGCTACGCCGAAATTTCTGAATTTGGAAGCTGCGATCACCTCAATGAATGATTTAGGCTGGTCGCCTGATTATCTACTGCTGCTTGGTGTGCTTGAAGTAGTCTTAACGATCCTGTTTGTGATCCCTAAGACGGGTTTTTTGGGCGCAATCCTGTTGACTGGGCTATATGGTGGCGCCATGGCCACCAATCTCCGCGTGGGCAATCCCTTATTCAGCTTCACCCTCTTTCCGCTCTATTTGGGGATCTTCATGTGGATCAGTTTGTGGTTACGCGATGAACGATTGCGCGCTTATCTTGTATAGGCAGTATCAAACAAGGAAAAACCATGAAATCATATCCAATCCTAGAAACGCTCTTCCGTCACCATTTGTGGTCCAACCTGCAACTGTTGGAACTCTGTAAAACGCTCAGTGAAGAACAGTTGCAAACCAGCATCGTTGGCGTCTATGGCACGCTTGGCGATACACTGCAACATCTGGTGAAATCCGAACGCTCTTACTTCGCCCGTATCAGCACCGGGCAACCCTTCCGCCCGCCGGAAAATGAGGGGCCACTGACCTTTGAGCAGATGGCGGTCTCGCTCCGCCGCACCGGGGAAGGCTTGATCGAATGGGCGCCCAAAGTACAGGCCGACGAGCGGGTTGAAGTACAATGGGATAACAACGGCATCCAAGGACCGGTTCAGGTGCCTAAGGCGGTGATCCTCACTCAAGTCATCAACCACGCCACCGAACATCGATCCCAAATCATGGCGATGCTCACGCAACTGGGGATTCAGCCGCCTGATTTGGACAGTTGGAGCTATTTTGAGGTACAAGAACTCAAATTACCGATGTCTGCACCTTGACGCTTGAGACGCTTATAATCACGCTTGAATTGGGATGAACGCTCAATGGATAACGCCATTTAATCGATCTCTTAATCGGTCTCTAGATCAGCAAACAGTTCGTCAACGGTGGCAAAACGTTTACCTTGACTATTTTCCAATTCATCCAGCGCGGCGGCAGTTTCGGCATTCGGGCGTTTTGTCATCGGCTGAAACGGTAGGCCGCCCATATTGACCGATTGCTGGAGAAGAGTCGAATGGCATCGCCCATACTGAGACCAATGGAATCAAATACGATCTCGGCTTGTTCCTTTAACTCTGGTTTAATTCTGGCTTGAATTGTAACATTCGCCATAGGTCACTCCTTATCAACAGTTGCAATTAACTGCATGTGTTATGTCTGCAGTTGATTGCAGACAGCAAATCATGGAGAATCAGATGAGAAAATTAATCGTTGGTGAATTTGTTTCATTGGATGGCGTCATGCAGGCGCCCGGTGGCGCTGAGGAAGACCCCGATGGTGGCTTTGTCCACGGCGGCTGGACTATCCCCTATTGGCACGATGACATCGGCGCCCACTTTATGCAGGCGATGGCAACGTGTGACACCTTTCTGCTGGGGCGCAAGACCTGGCAAACCCACGGCGAAGCCTTTGACCCCATGCCCAAGGGCGATCCCTTTGGCGATGTGATGAACAGTAAACAAAAATATGTTGTCTCAACCACGCTGCAATCGGCGGACCTTTGGCGCAACTCAACCATTATCCGTGATAATGTTGTGGAAGAGGTGCGCAAACTTAAGCAGGCGCCGGGCAAGAATATCTACGTGGACGGCAGCAGTGTGTTGGTCCATACGCTGGCGGAACATGACCTCGTCGATGAATACAGCCTGCTGGTCTACCCGCTAGTCTTGGGCAGCGGCAAGCGGCTCTTCCCCGACGGCTTACGCGTTAATCTCAAACTCATTGAGACCAAGCCCTTCCCCTCGGGGGTTGTCTTGATGCAGTACGTGCCCGATCGCGGGTAACGGTAGCAGTGACTGGTCAGGCGTTGTTTTGACAAGATGACTGGCTTAATGTCCATCACTCGAGAAAGGCGATCACATGGCAAGCAATGACGATGAGTTGATCAAATTTGAGGCGGAGGGTGCAACACTTCCCCCCGCTACTTCCCCTGATGCAAAGGAGCAGGGCTATGTTGACCACGACGGCGCCCACATTTGGTACGCCACCTATGGCTCCGGCTTCCCTGTAATCTTGCTACACGGGGGCCTTGGGCACAGCGGCAACTGGGGCAACCAAGTGTTGGCGCTGGTGAGCGGTGGCTACCAAGTTGTGCTGATCGACAGCCGCGGCCACGGGCGCAGCACACGTGATGCGCGGCCCTATCGCTATGAGCTGATGGCGTCTGATGTTTTGGCCGTGATGGACACATTGCAGCTTGCGCAGGCGGCCATGGTGGGCTGGAGTGACGGTGCGGTCATCGCCTTGACCGTGGCCATGCAGATGCCGGAACGGGTAGCAGGCGTCTTCTTTTTTGCGTGCAATGTCGATGACAGTGGCACCAAGGAATTTGTGTTCACCCCCACATTGGGGCGCTGTCTCACTCGCCACCAAGAAGATTATGCACAGCTCTCAGCCACACCCCACCTATTTCAACAGTTGATGGACGATGTCAGTACCATGCAGCGCACGCAACCCAATTATTCAGCGGCAGATCTGGCGCAGATCAGTGTGCCCGTCACGGTGGTCCACAGTGAACACGATGAGTTCATCAAACAAGAACATGCCGAGTATTTGGCAACGACCATTCCCAACGCCGACTTCGTCTATCTGCCCGAAGTCAGCCACTTTGCACCACTGCAACGACCCGCTCTATTCAATCAGACAATTCTGGCCTTCCTTGATGGATTGGACGCGCAGGGTTCAAAGTGAGGAAACCTATGATCAGTGAACCACAAATCGATGAGCGACCGCCGCGCCACACCGTGGGTATCCGCACAATTGCCCCCTTTCGCACCATGTTTGCCGAAGTGAATAAGCTATTAAAAGAGCTGCGCAAATGGGTAAACACCCAAGGCATCGCCGAAGAAGGCCTCTTTTTTCTGCGGCTCCACATGATCGACATGGATGGCCCCATGGATATCGAAGTGGGCTTCATGGTGCCAGAAGCGCTACCCGGTGATGAGCGGGTCAAACCTGGGCTCCTGCCCGGTGGTCGCTATGCCAGCCTGATTTACACCAACAGTGGCATGGCTGCCAACAAAGCGTTGCTCAATTGGGGCAAAGAAAATGGTCTGACCTGGGATCGCTGGCAAGAGCCGGAAGGTGACGCCTTTCGCTGTCGCTACGAGGCATACCTGACGGACTATCGGGTCGAGTCGCGTAAGACGAAATGGGAAATTGAGCTGGCGATTAAGCTAGCAGATGAATAATCAGTAGGCCGCAACGCTCTAGGCAGGTCACGGACTGGTGGCAGGTCCGTAACTGGCGGCGAGCGTCGATCGCGGTCTACTGATAATGAAAACACCGCTGTGCTGAACATAAATTTTATAGGAGCAATCAGATGACCTCACAACAGAAAATCACACCCCACCTTTGGTTTGACAAGGAAGCAGTCGAGGCGGCCCACCTTTATACCTCGCTGCTGCCCGATTCGGAAGTCACCAACATCACAACAATCTACGACACGCCGTCGGGCGATTGCGATATGGTGTCATTTACGCTGGCCGGGCAGGAATTTATGGGCATCAGCGCTGGCCCGTTATTCGAATTCAACCCCTCCATCTCATTCATGGTCAATTTCGATCCGGCCCAGGATAGCGATGCACGAGCTAGAATTGATGCGGTCTGGGCTAAACTGATCGAAGGCGGAACCGCCCTCATGCCGCTGGACAAATATCCGTTCAGCGAGCGCTATGGCTGGGTGCAGGACCGGTATGGGCTGACGTGGCAGCTCATCTTGACCAATCCAGCAGGCGAACCACGACCGGTCATCCTCCCCTCGCTGCTCTTTGTGGGCGATGTCTGTGGCAAAGCCGAAGCCGCGTCCGATTATTACCTCTCGGTCTTCAAGGATGCTAAAAAAGACTCTGTGCGCGGTACGCTGGCCCGCTACCCCGCCGGGATGGGGCCGGATCAGGAAGGGACCATCATGTTCAGCGACTTTAAACTACTCGACCAGTGGTTTGTGGCCATGGACAGCGCGCACGAACACAACTTTGCCTTTAACGAAGCCGTCTCGTTCATCGTCAAATGTGATACGCAGGCGGAGATCGACTACTACTGGGAGAAGCTCTCAGCCGTGCCCGAGGCCGAACAGTGTGGCTGGTGCAAAGATAAATTTGGCGTCTCGTGGCAGATTACGCCTACGGCCATGGATGAGATGATGGCAACCGGCAGCAAAGAGCAGATTGCCCGGGTCACGCAAGCCTTTCTGCCCATGAAGAAGTTCGATGTTGCCGCGCTGCAAAGAGCCTTTGAATAAAGGCTCAATCCAAAGGAGAACCGTCATGCGGAAAATTATTGTCTACAATGTCGTCTCCCTGGATGGATATCATACCGGTTTGGGGAATGACGTTTCGGTCATGTTTCCAATGATGGGGGATGTCTTCGACGCCTATAATACTGAACTGCTGCGTAGAGCCGACGTGCATTTAATGGGCCGTGTTTCCTTTGAGCTGTTCCAAAGTTTCTGGCCCAAGGTGGTCGAGAATCCGACCTCGGGTGAATGGACGGATGCTCAACGCGATCTCGCCCAGGCGGGTAGGCCGGTCAAGGGCATCGTCGTCTCGGATACGTTGACGGGAAATTGGCAGGGCGTGCGCATCATCAGACGTCAAGACGTATATGCGCAGATTGCCGAACTCAAACGCCAAGAGGGCAAAGATATTTTGATCACCGGCAGCAGAACGCTCTGGAACGATCTGCTGGCCCATGATCTGGTGGATGAAATCCATTTGCTGATTGGCAATCTCATCCTGGGGCAAGGCGTGCCTGTTTTCGTGGGCAAGACCCCGGCCGCGCTGCGGCTCGTCGACACCCGCCGATGGGAAGAGTCCGACAACGTCCTCCTGCGTTATGCAGTCTCTCACCAAAGCGTCGCCCCATCTTAGCCATCGTGTCGTTAAGTAGTGTTTTGTCAAATAAATTATGATAGATTGTAGGCGCCTAGAAGCAGCGGGAGCCCTTTGGGCGCCGGCAAGCGGATGCCCCTACGTTATCCATCAGAACTTACTTTACAGACCAGTAACGACCAAATCAATTGTACAAAAGGAAACCTACATGAGAAACCTTGTCGCGTTTATGCATATGTCGCTCGACGGCTTTGCCGGTGGCCCCAATGGCGAACTGGATTGGATCGCCTACGATAAAGAGTTGCAAACGTATGCAGCGGCCATCGTGAACACAGTCGGCACCGCACTCTATGGCCGCGTGACCTACCACATGATGGAGTACTGGCGCACTGTGCCCGCTAACCCCGACAGCACAGAGCATGAGCGCAACCACGCCGCCTGGATCGAGCAGATCCCCAAGGTCGTCGTTTCCACAACACTTGCCGAAAGCGATTGGCACAACACGACCATCATCAATGACAATTTGGTGGCGGCGATTGAAGCACTCAAGCAACAGCCCGGCAAAGACATCGTGATCTTTGGCAGTCCTAGCCTGACACAGACATTGGCCCAATTTGGTCTTGTTGACGAGTATCAACTCACCGTCAGCCCCGTCTTGCTGGGCAAGGGCATCGAGTTTTTTGCGCCACTAGCCGAAAAACAGTCCCTGCAGTTGCTGTCCAGCAAGATCTTTGCCTCCGGTGCGCTGGGACTCCACTATCAAAAAGTAGCTATGCGGGTGTGAGATTCTCCAGTGTGGGCTGTAATGCTTCCGGCGGATAGGGTTCGCCCCATTCCCATTGTGAGCGATCACCGGCCCGTAATGTGTCACTGGCGATGTTATAGAGATATTCTGGCGCAATATCGATCTCGCCTTCCCAAATGATGGTGCCGAGATCGAGTTGGAAGCGGCGAATGCGTCCGTTTTCTTTGAGCGCCGCCAGGTGTGGTTTATGCAGATAACCGGCCAGATCGATCACCTTAAGCGCGCCATCGTTAAACCAAACAAGCAGGCGGTAGCCTTCCAGATATTCTGCTTTTGTAATTTCTAATGGCTTGACCATCATGCACCTCCATATTCGGCCCATTTGGACCGCAAATATACTAAGTTTTCTTGGCGCCACGCCTCAACCTTGCGCAGATCCCTGGCGCGCATTGTTCCGATTACACGGCCAGTTTCAATCTCAACAGAGATGGATTCACCCTGGGATCTGGCATGAAAATGAGGAGGAGCGTGATCATCAAAGTTAATGCTGATAATGATTCCGTCAATTTCCGCAATTCTTGGCATACACAGCTCGATTCGCTTGACTTGTAATTATGGTGAAGAGTTTAGCAGAGATATGAAGTTTCATCAAGCATTTTGCATATCAACATATCATCAAGAGGAGTATCATGCACAAAGTTATTTCAGCCGATGGCACGTCAATCGCCTACGATAAGGTGGGCAACGGACCGGCCCTGGTCCACGTCTTCGGCGCCACAGCCACCCGCGGCTTGGCCGCGCAACGCGGCGACGACGATAGCAACACGCCGTTCACCAACTATTTCTATGATCGGCGCGGTCGCGGCGACAGCGGTGATAGCGCGGACACGGCAGGCAAAGCGGTCGAACGGGAGATCGATGACCTGGAAGCGCTGATCGACGCCGCGGGCGGATCGGCCTTTGTCTTTGGCCATTCATCGGGGGCCGTTCTCGCTTTGCGGGCGGCAGCCAGGCTAGGCGATAAGATCACAAAATTGGCCCTGTACGAGCCGCCCTTTGTCATTGACGACAGCCGTCCGCCAATCCCGGATGATTATGTGTCTCATTTGCGCCAACTGATTGCCAACGGAGATCCCGAAGGCGCGTTGATGTATTTTATGACTGTGGCCGTCGGCATTCCACCCGAATATATCGACGGCATGAAAGAGGCCCCCTTCTGGGCATCCTCTGTGGCCGTGGCGCACACGATCAGCTACGATGGCGAAATCATGGGCGAGACAATGTATGGCGATCCCGCATCACTGGAACAGTTCGCCGGCATCACCACGCCGACGTTGGTCATGGTCGGCAGCGAAAGTCCACCCTATCAACAGAATGCGGTGACGGCATTGGCAAAACTCTTGCCCAACGCAGAATACCGCAGCATGGCTGGCCAGGATCATGGCATTGCGCCGGAGGTGCTGAATCCGGCGCTGGTGGAATTCTTTTTGGGCCAGAATGGATAGCTTCAACGAGTGCACAGCGGCCTATTCGCTGCCCGCAGAATCACGAACAATTGCCAGCACCGTCTCGACAACCTCTTCCAGGCTCACACTGGTATCAATTTCGAAATCCGCGGCACGGCGCAGGAGTGGTTCCACCGTTTCGACCAATCCCAACACGCGTGCCATTTCTTCGGGTTCTTTGCCATAGGGGTTGTTGGTGCGGGTGCGCAGGCGTTCAACCAGTACTTCTGCTGGTGCGCTGAATAAAATAACGTGATCAAACTGAGGGAGAAATTGCCTCATATTGGGTGAACACCCACCGAGGAAGAGGGTATCGGTGTCTTCTGTCGATAAGAGTTTCTGAATACGATCGGCGCGCCAAACCCAATCGCGATTGGGTTCCACCGACTCGCCCGGCATGGCGGAGTCATCATCAACAGCCACCCATTCAGAATAGCCGTCGTAGTCAGTATCGACCGTTTTGAAGCCGCACGCCGCTAGTTTGCCAAGCACGGTTGAGACACCGGTGCCAGACATTCCGGTCAGCAAGATACGTTTCACGGAAGGTTCGTCCTTTCGATTTTTCTGTTTATACAAAAGGCGGCGGCTGATTAAATAGGTCGCCGCCTGTGGATGAAGTTGGCGGAAGGCAGTTGGGCTGATGCCGAAATACTCTTTAAATGCTCTGCCAAATGCCGAATGGGTCTCGTAACCATAGACAAGCGCAATGTTAATGACGGTGTCGTTGCTTTCCAACAATTGACGCGCCGCTAACTCTAGCCGCACACGTCGCACGTAGACACTAATGGGCTCGCTAACATGTGTAAAAAAAATGCGGTGGAAGTGCATGATGGAATACCCTGCCGCTTGTGCAAGTTCCTCGCGGGTCAGTTGTCGATGGACGTGCTGACGAATGTACTGCTCTATCCACTTGATGCGCTCACTGTGATTGATTTGTGTTTCTGTGTTCATAGATGCATCATACCATGCGGAACATCGGCTGGCTATCCCGTCTGTAACATGATGGCTTTCTGAGGAAACGAAGGAACAACCGTGGATGTCAATAATCCCATCATCAAACTTTGCACGGCGGGCGCACAAGCGGAGTTTGCCGGTGACATTGACGAGGCAAAAGCACTCTATCAGCAGGCATGGGATGCCGCGACTGATCATTACGAAGCCTGTATCGCCGCCCACTACATGGCGCGCCATCAGACGCCGGCAGATGCCTTTCGCTGGAATCAGATTGCGCTGGAACGAGCGAATGCGGTGCCGGATGCGCGGGTGCAACCCTTCTACGGCTCGCTCTATGTCAACATGGGTCATTCATACGAACAGATGGGTGATCAAGCCGCGGCAGAGCATTACTATGCATTGGCCGCGACGTTTGGGGTTGTGCACCAGGCGGAATGAGGGGATGACAATACGGACAAGATGACACGATGAAGGTACACGGTCATCTTGTCCGTATTGTGTACAAAGCGGAATTCTGAAATGCGCAACGATTCAATCGCAACTAAAACCTGTCCCGAGTGTGGCGCACCGAGTGTCGACGATTTGGATTGTTGGGGGCAACTGGGCGCCATCATCGCCTGGGAGTGGCAAGATCCAGCGTTGATGGCGCAGCACTTTCTCACCGTCGCTGCGTACAACTTGCAACATCCCGCACAATTTACGGAAGAGGCGCTCACCGGTTTGCAGCAACAATTTTTCGCGCATTTGGACAATGGGGTGCCGGTGGCTGAAATCCGGCGGCGTATCTCGACCATTGCCGAGGGCAGCGTCAAGGTGCTCAAGCCGGAGGCTGAGCGCTACCCGGTCCGGCGGCAATGGCCAATGACCATTGCCGATGTCTACCTGCCTGACCAGCCGACGGGCGCCGCCGCACGCGTGAAAGCCTGGGCCGCAAGTATTCGTCAGGAGTTATCGCGATGACTTTTTCGGCAAGCCGCCTGCAACGCATGCACAATATGCTGGCAAGCCACGTTGAAAAGGGAACCCTCCCCGGCCTCGTCACCCTGATCAGCCGCCGCGGCGAAACCCATGTAGACGCCATTGGACACGTTGCGGTGGAAGGCAGCGTGCCTATGCAACGCGACACTATTTTCCGCATTGCTTCCATGACCAAGCCCGTCACCGCCGTGGCCGCGTTGATTTTGGTCGAGGAGTGTAGGTTGCGGCTGGATGACCCGGTCGATGAGTGGCTGCCCGAACTGGCAAACCGCCGGGTGTTGCAACGGCTCGACGCTCCGCTGCACGAGACTGTGCCTGCCGAGCGATCGATCACCCTGCGCGATCTGCTGACCCTGCGGATGGGCTTTGGCTTTGTCATGGATCTGTCGCCGGCGTTTCCGATCTGGCAGGCGATGAGCGAACGCCATCTCGCCATCGGCCCGGAACCGACCACGGCCCCATCCATTGATGTCTGGATGCAGTCGCTTGGGTCACTGCCGTTGATGGCGCAGCCGGGCGAACGGTGGATGTATGAAACCGGTTCGGATGTGTTGGGGGTGTTGGTGGAGCGGGCGGCGGGACAACCGCTGGGTGACTTTATGCGAGAACGAATCTTTGAGCCGCTGGGTATGAAGGATACGGCGTTTCATGTGCCGCCCGAAAAGCGCCATCGTCTACCCCCCTGCTATCAGGCCAATCACGAAACCGGTGCGCTGGAACTTTTTGATGATGTCAGCGGCCATTGGAGCCGTCCGCCGGCTTTTCCGTCCGACGGCGGCGGCTTGGTCTCCACCGTTGATGACTTTCTGACCTTTGGTCAGATGTTGCTTAACAAGGGCAAGCTGGGACACGCACGCACTCTGTCACGGCCGGCGGTCGAAGTGATGACCACAAACCAGTTAACCGACCAACAGCAGCAGGAGGCAAGTTCCTTCTTTGTGGAGCCGCGCGGGTGGGGTTTGGGCCTCTCCGTCGTCATTGGCCGCAATGACTTGTCGATGGCGCCGGGGCGCTTTGGTTGGGAAGGTGGTTACGGTACATCGTGGGCTTCCGATCCGAAAGAGGAGCTGGTGGCGATTCTGATGGCGCAACTCCTTTTTCCCCAAGCCGCAGCTGTTTATCAAGATTTTTGGACGGGTGTCTATCAGGCGATTGACGATTGAACACCTCATTGGCATTTGTTAATAGGTGCTAGCGAGCCAGGGTGCGGTGGCATAGAGAATAAAATCGCCAATATTATTGTTGAGGGCAAGCAACCAAAGGGGAACCGTGCCTAACAAGCCGCTCTCAATGATTAATGGCGGCCCCTCGAGGGATAAGCTATCCAAGTAGGTGCGACATGTTTTTTGAAAAGGGTGTTCTTTACAAAAGAAATTTGATGCCTGGTTCACAAAGAGCCGACGAAACGTCGACAAATCGCACGGTCTGGCTTGCTGAAGAATGCCATGAATGGCGCAGGTCAGTTTTACATAGCTATTTTGCGGTTCTGCCAATAAAGCCACAAATCTTCGGCTCAACAGCATTGGCCGGGGGGTTGGGATTGCTAATCCATGCCGGCGCAACCAACGAAGCCCCAAATAGAGGAGCAAGGTATCGCGCAACAGGAAGACCGGCACTGCGCTGGGGTTGCGTCGCAACTGTTCGACCACCCACATCAGAAATGCCACCATTTCTGACATGAGAACGTGCGTCTTTGTTTGCCACCGTCGCATCTGTTCCGCGTTTTCAAGACAATGGCTGATTGTTACTTCAGTCTCCGCGCGCCTATCTAACTGGTCACAGTAGGCAGTCAACTCAATACAGGGGCTATCGGCAAATTGTATATTCTGCAGCGCTGGGATCGTGATCGTTTCGGGACAGAGTGAGAATGGGTGTTTTGCCGCCTGCAGCCTTAAGTGTGACATGCCAGGTAGATGGCAGCGTGGCCAGTTGACTCACAGGCAAAGTCCAGGTTTCCACGGGGGCCATCGCGTAGGTGGTGCGGATTTTGTCGGTGCAGTACGGGTCATGATCCAGGGCGGCAACCAGCGCCAAGCGATCCTCGGAAGGCGTGGCTTCGCTCCAGTTCACGCAGATAACCACAGGCAAGCGAGAAGGCACGGATGTGCTTGCTAGGGATGACATCCAGGGTGGCCGTGAAAAAGTCGCGCCGCCATTTAACGGCTTGACAACCCGGAAATTGCAGTACCAGTTCGTGGAGACGTCGCCCTACGGCGCCGGCGACCTCGATTCTGTCGGGCATATCCGGGTGGTCATAGATCAAGTCAATGCTGTCGGCGTCACCAGCGTAGCGGCGCGGCTTACACCACGCCCGCGCCGTGAAGGGATCTTGGCGGAGCCAAGTCGCGGTGTGCGAGCCGCCGACTTGGCGACACAGATCGCGCCATTCCCCCGGCATGGTGACCTGGCGCAGTCTACTAATAGATAAACCCCTTAAAAGTCGCACAATCGCTCTCGTGTAAAAACAGCCTCAAACGTGCGACTTTTAAATGGGTTGCCTATAAGCTCGGCGTTAAAGGTCATCAACTCGCGATGGGGCGCCAACCGCTGCGGTTGGGCGAATAATGCTTCCTAGCCGGTCAGCCAATCCGCTACGGATGCAGCATCGGTTGCGGCCAATGGCCCGGGCATGACGGGCAACGTTATTTGATCCATAAAAATCCTTGCACTCTCCTTGTCCGGGGTGACTGGCGCTGACCAGCGTCAGTCACCCCGTCAATGGTCAACGGAACCTAGAGCGGGCGGTTGATCTGGTTGAGTGCTTGTTGGCGCGCGGCGCAGCCGCACTCGCGCCTGGTCAGATTGGTGTAGGCAGCCTACTGTTGCCCATGACGTCAGATCTGGACTCAGCAAGGCCGCGCCAGCTAGTTCTCCAGCGCATAGTCTTCTTCGCTGTGAAGGAATTCATCACACGCTTTTTGCATAGGGCAGAAAACCCGATTCTCATTCCGATTTCACTCGAATAGACTCTCCGGCCTACATTGCGCCGCCATTTGACCGCTGGACAGCTAGGGAATTGCATGCTCAGTTAAAAAGCCCAAACGTGGATCGAACGTGAAATAATTATCAGACGCGCTGCAAGAAATGGAGCAGCTTTCGCTCTATAGCCACACCTGATCATGCTGCTATTTTCTTGCGCGATTAAGGACACGAACACTTTTGATTGAAGCTCGGTTAGACCCTGTTGTTTGCTGAACCGGCGCATTTCTGCAAACTTTTACATAGAATGTCCAAACCTGCATCCAAGTCTTCATCAGGAATGGTCAGCGGTGGTATACATTTAACGACTTGATCGTGCGCACCACTAGTTTCGATCACCAATCCTTGGGTAAAGGCTGCGCGGCACACAGCCTGCGCCAGAACACCTGTTTGGCAATCGATGGCTTGAATCATCCCCCGTCCACGCACGGTTAAGGGGAGGTTGGCATGTTGTTCAATCATCTGCTCAAGACGGGTGCGCAAATGGCTGCCTTTTCGTTGGATGGCTTGTGCAAACTGTTCATCTTGCCAGTAATAGTCTAAGGCGGCGGCGCCGGTGACAAAGGCCAAATTGTTGCCCCGAAACGTCCCGGTGTGTTCGCCTGGTTGCCACTGATCCCATTCTGGCCGGATGAGGAGAACAGACATGGGGAGACCGTAGCCGCTCAACGATTTGGATAAAGTGATCAGGTCCGGTGTAATACCCGCCGCTTCAAAACTGAAAAAGGCGCCGGTGCGACCACAGCCCATTTGGATGTCGTCCACAATGAGCAAGATGGCATACCGTTGGCAGAGTGCCGCCAGCCGTTGGAGCCATTCCAGGCGCGCCACATTGATGCCGCCTTCCCCCTGAATCGTTTCAACGATGATGGCCGCCGGCTGATCCAACCCGCTGCCGGGATCAGTTACCATCTTTTCCAGATAGCACAACGTATCGACCTCTGGGCCAAAGTAATTGTCATACGGCATGAACACAACATTGGTTAACGGTACACCGGCGGCTTGACGATAATGGCGATTACCGGTAGCCGCCACCGAACCTAAGCTCATCCCATGAAAACCGTTCGTAAAGGCCACAATCGTGTGTCGCCCGGTGACTTTGCGCGCCAGCTTCAGCGCTGCTTCTACTGCATTCGTACCGGTTGGCCCCGTAAATTGGACTTTATATTGCAAGTTGCGGGGTTGCAAAATGGTGTGCGCAAAGGTTTCTAAGAAACGTTGCTTGGCACTAGTGGCCATGTCAAGGCCATGCGTAATGCCATCCGCATTGATATAGTCAATCAGGGCTGTCTTAAAATGGGGGTTGTTGTGACCATAATTAAGGGTGCTGGCGCCCGCAAAAAAGTCGATATAACTTTTGCCGGCGGCATCCTCCAACGTCGCATTCCGGGCGCGGGTAAAGATCGTGGGAAAAGCCCGACAGTAACTGCGAATATTCGATTCCAGTCGTTCAAACGTATCCATTGCGCTCGTCATTGTTTTTCCTTTTCTGCGCTAGTTGGCTGATAATAAAGTTGATGGATCGACCGCAGTTAGCTGCGGCTTTTGGGTCAACAGTGGCCGCACCGTATTGTAGAGGGCAAAGGGGACGGAAGCTTGATAGAGCAGCGTACTGGTCAATAGCCCCCACCCAAAGAAGAAGATGCCGCCGATAATCACAACCGTGGGAATTGTCGCGGCGAGGAGATTGGCGCGCATATTAGCGGCAAACTCGTCAGCCAGTGCAAAGATCGTGGGTAGTTGCGCCAGGTTGCCGTTCATCAGGACAATCTGGGCCGTGTCGATAGCAATGGTGGTGGCGCCGCTCAACGAGATCGAGACATTGGCGGTTTTGAGCGCAATCGAATCATTGATGCCATCGCCTACAAAGCAAACTGTGCGCCCTGCTGCCTGTAGCTGCTTGACCAAATCCGCCTTCGCTTCGGGCAAGACCTCAGCAAAGTAGCCATCCATGCCTAAATCCTGCGCCAAATGACGGGTCGGTGCGTCGTGATCCCCGGAAATAATATAAAGTTGCAGGCCGCGCGCCCGTAGCTGGCGGACAATGGCCTTGGCCTCGGGACGCAGGGTGGGGTGCAGGGTAATCGCACCGGCTAAGACATCGTCAACAGCGACCAGCACGAGGGAATGGCCGGCGTTGTGGGCTTCATTTTGCTGCGTTTGGATGGCCGGCGGCAGCGCAATCGCATGAAGGGTCATAAAGCGCTGACTACCCACACGAATCGTTTTATCTTGGAACTTGACCGAAATGCCATAACCAATTTCATACGCTGCATCCTCGACGGCTGGCGGTGTGATCCCCTGTGCGGCGGCTGCTTCTAGAATCGCCAGGGCAAGCGGATGGCTTTGTTTGGTTTCTGCGATGGCAGCATAACGCAGCACCTCTTCTAGGCGAAAGCCGGGACAAGCGTGAATCGCGCGGACATGGGGTTGCTCCAGCGTCAAAGTGCCAGTTTTATCAAAGACGACCGTATCCACCGCGCGCAATAATTCTAAGGAACGGCCATCTTTGAGCAAAATCCCCTGGCGCGCGGCGAGGTGAAGGTAGCTCAACATACTCAGCGGCCCATACAGGATCATGCGGTAGCCTGGCGTCGTCATGATCAGCCCCAAGGTGCGGTTTAGCCCAAGGAAAGGCAAACTGCAACCGCCCAATAACAAAAAGGGGAGGGAGAGGCGATCATTCAAGGCTTGGGCGCGTGAGACCAAGTTCGTCTTGAAATCGCTCGTTTCCGTCAAGATGCGCCCGATCTGAGCCGCTGTTGTTACCGCACCGGCTTTTTCCACTTGGACACAAATCCGACCGGTCAGCACAATCGTTGCCGCTAACACAGCGTCGCCCGGCCCTTTCTCGGCCGGTTGCGCTTCACCCGTCAACACACGTTGATCGATGGAAGCATGACCTTCGACGATGATGCCATCCATCGGCGCCATCTGGCCGGCGTGAATCACAATGACGTGGCCGGCCTGCACCTGTTCCACCGGCGCCTCGACCTCGACCCCGTCCACCAACATCCAGACAGAACGGATCTGCTGGCCAAATAGATCGATAATGCCCTGTTTGGAGTGATCTTCCGTCTTAATTGCCAGCCAGCGCACGAGGATAAGAAACCAAGCGCTCAGGGTTAACGTAAAGAAAAAGCCGCCAGCCAATGCACCGCCAATAAAGACCGCGTTCAGAACCTCTGCATCGACGCTACGTTTATAGACCAGGCTCTGATAGGCGGCTTTGAACTGAGCGATCATGGGTTCCCACAAGTAGAGAACCGCAACAATTTGTAATGGAAAAAAGAACAAACCAGCAAACCCCAACCCCACCGCCACTGAAGCCCTTTGCAGGATCGTAAAGGCGTGCTGCTCCACCTCGCTTCTGGGCGCAGCGCTGGCCAACAAATCTGGTAGACGAAGTTGGCGGATACGGTCAAGCCCAGAGAATGGGGCAAAATGACCAGCCAGCGCGAGGTCGGCCTCGTGATTTGTCCACAGGGCATCAATCAACCGCACCTCTTTAGGTTGCCTAAGCTTAATCACACCTACCGTAGCAGCCGCAACCGCAAGCGGAAAGATAAAAATCATCATTTTACCCTCTAGCAATAACCTGATCTACGTCTGCCATCACACCCTGCAAGCGCTTTTCCAGTTCACGCCCCAGTTTTTCCACTTGTGGTGGGTTCAGCATGGTATTGTGTTCTCCGTTGACCCAAATCCGTTGAACGGGATGCGGTGTTAACGCCTGCCAGCGCCGGAGCCCGTCCACCGGTGCAGATGCCTCGGCGCTAAAGAGCGTGATCATCCCTGGGAAGGGCCGCGGCTGATAAGCTTGGAGAAGCTGACCATTGTGCTTTAGAGTCCGCCAGATGCGTTTCATGATCGCGGGATCGAGGGCAAGCCACGGTCGCTGCTGGTTGATCTGCACGAGCAACCACTCAACCGGCTCGGCCTGCGCCAGGGCTTTGCAAAAAAGCTCCTCCGGCAGGCTGGGCTGATCACCCCCGATGGCATTCAGTAACAAATCAACAAAGGCATGAAGTTGGGCTTGTGGGGTTGCCAACGCCTGCGTCATGGCCTGCGCCGACAGGCCAGGATAGGCATCGATGATGCCGAGAAAGGCGATTGTCTCCCCTGCGCTCGCCAGTTGGCGAGCGATCTCAAAAGCAACCAGGCCACCAAAGGACCAACCGGCAATGGCGTATGGGCCATGCGGTTGAATCGTCTTCATCTCCTGGATTGTGGCGGCGGCCAGTGCGTCCAGGCTGGAGAAAGGGGCGAGTTCATCATAGATGCCGCGCGCTTGTAACGCATAAACCGGCTGCGTCGCGGCCAGATAGGGTAACAAGGCGGTAAAGGGAAAAACAAGGCCGCTGATCGCATGGATGAGAAACAAGGGCGCGCGTTCGCCACACTTCCCAGGCTCACCTGACCGCAGAGGGACAAAAGAGGTGACGGGCACTTGTGGCTGCGCAACACGCTGCAATAAGCTGCGAATGGTCGGTGTGGCAAAGAGTTGTTGCAGCGAAAAATCGCGCTGAAGGGTTTGGCGCATTTGGTAAATGAGTTGAGGCGCCAGCAAAGAGTGACCGCCCAGTTCAAAGAAATTGTCTTCAACACCGATGGGCTGAACGCCCAATACCCTTTGCCAAACCAAGAGTAAGCGCATTTCGTCCAGGGTTTCTGCCGGCACCAGGTCCCTTGTAGCGGATGCGTAGACAGGTGCGGGTAAGGCGCGGCGGTCAATTTTGCCGTGGGGCGTCAGCGGCATGGCCGGCAGCGCCACCAATGCCGCCGGTAGCATGTACTCCGGCAAACGTTGTGCGAGGTGTTGTTGAAGCGTGGCGCTATCCGCATCACCCACAAAATAGGCGACCAATTGCACGCCAAGCTCACCGGGCTTGTCCTGGCGCGCTAACACCACCGCATCATGCACCCCTTCATGCGTCAGTAAGGCTTGCTCAATGTCCTCTAACTCAATCCGAAAACCGCGGATTTTAACTTGATAATCCTGGCGTCCTAAAAACTCAATATTGGCAATCTGTCTGTCCGCCAAACCTGGCGTACCGCCCACCAGCGGAGGTAGATAGCGGGCCATATCACCGGTTTTATAAAGGCGTGGCCCCTGCGGCGTGTGACGTGTGATCGGGGATTGGGTAAAGGGATCTTCGATAAAGGCAGCAATTGTGCGCGCTGGATCATTCAGATAGCCGCGACCAACACCGATACCGCCGATGTATAATTCACCGGGGACCCCAATAGGAACGGGTTGCAGATGGTGATCCAAAATGTAGACCTGCATATTCGCCACCGGGTAACCAATCGGTATCGTGCGGACATCTTCTGCTGGCGGTTCAAAGAGCGGATAAAGGGTGACATCATCGGCACATTCCGTCGGGCCATAGGCATTGAGCAACGGGATCGAGGGGTAATGGGTGAACCACTGCCGGCAGAGGTTGGGCGGCAGCGCCTCACCGGTGGGAATGAGCCAGCGCAGGTTGGCCAAGGTCGGTTTGACCCCTTGCGCGATGGCGTCCAACATCAGGCGGAGGAGGGAAGGCACCACCTCCAAGACCGTAATTTTTTGCATTTCGGTTTGGGTCAGTAACAAGACTGGATCGGTGGCGACTTCTTTCGAGAAAATATGCACCCGTCCGCCGATCAGCAACGGGGTCAGGAACTGCCACACCGAAATATCGAAACTCTGCGTAGCGGTCTGCGCAATGGCATCTGCATTTGTCAGCGCCAGATCGGCAATCATCGCATAGAGATGATTGATCATGCTGCGTTGTTCGATCATGGCGCCTTTCGGTAGGCCCGTCGAACCCGATGTATAGATCACGTAGGCCAGATTCGTGGCATCGCCCCGTCGCGGCGGATTGCCACGTGAATGGATCTGCTGTTGCATTGCGGCCAGATCGAGCAGCCGAGGACGATCCGGCGTCGCAACGGCCGCGAGCGCTTCGGCCACGCCATCCGCAAATTCGTGGCTCGCCAACAGAAAAGGCGCTTTGCTTTGGCTCAAGATCTGGGCAATGCGGGCAGCCGGTGCGCGCGGGTCAAGGGGCAAGTAAGCCCCACCCGCTTTGAAAATTGCCAATATAGCCGCCAAGAACAAGGGATTGCGCTCAGCGTAAAGCACTACCAGCGTCTCTGGCCCAACCCCCTGTTCAATCAACCCATGCGCCAACCCGTTTGCCTGCGCGTTCAGTTCGGCATAGGTCAGTTGCTCCTGCCCAAAGACAACCGCAATGGCATCAGGGGTGCGCGCAACTTGCTCTTCAACGAGCGCCTGCATGTGCTGTAGCGCGCCGAAGTCTACGGCGGTGTTGTTCCATTCATAGACAAGCTGGTGATATTCAGCCGGGGTAAGCAGGGGTAGTTGGGACACCGGTTGGTTGGGATTGGCAATGATTCCTGCAAGCAAAACCACAAAGTGACCGAGCAGCCGTTTGATGGTAGCGTCTGTAAAAAGGTCTGGATTATAGGTGCAACAACCTTCTAGCTCGTCACCAACTTCATCGAAACTAAACTCTAAATCAAACCGCGACGTTTGGACTGCAAATTCTAAGCGTCCCGCCTGCAACCCCGGAAACTCAATTGCACGCAATGGCCGATTTTGCAATGCAAAGGTCACTTGGATAGAAGAAGGGCGGCTTAAGCTGCGTTCGACCGCCACCTGTTTCACAATTTGTTCAAACGGCAAAGCTTGATGATCATAGGCAGCTAGGGTGCTCTGCCGCACCCTAGCCAATAAGTCCAGAAAGGGAGGATCGCCTGCAAGATCAGCGCGCAACGGCAAGATATTGACAAAGAAGCCAATTAAGCGTTCAAGACTTTGGTGTGTGCGGCCGGCGATCGTTGTACCAACAAGAAAATCGGCTTGACCAGTGTGGCGATAGAGCAGCACCTGAAAAGCCGCGAGCAAGGTCATAAAGAGCGTTGCGTTGGCTTGGCGGCTCAGTTGGTGCAATTGGCGCGTGAGCGCGGCGTCCACCATCACACGCTCGGCGGCCCCACGGTAGCTCTTTTGGGCGGGACGCGGATAATCGGTAGAGGCAAGTTTAGTTGCGTGGGTGCATCTGCCAATTGCTTACGCCAATAGCGCGATTGGTAGTCGACTACGTCGTTCTGTAACCACCGGCGCTGCCAGCGCGCGAAATCGGCATATTGCAGGGCTAGGGGAGGGTAGGGTAAAGGTTTGTCTTGCACCAGCGCTCCATAGATGGTTGCCAACTCTTGCACCAGCAAATCAAATGACCAACCATCGGAGACGATGTGGTGCATGGTGAGCAACAACAAATAACTTTCTACCGCTTCTCCTGCTGAAGCGGTAGGATATGGTCCCAGTTGTAGCAATTTGGCGCGCAGCATCAGATCCTGGGTTAAATCATATTGATAATTGGCTGCGTTGGCGATCGCACAGTCGATGGCCTCTGCCTGCACTGAGGCGGATCGATGACGCAAATCGACCAGAGCCAACCGAAATTGCCTCGGCGGCTGAATTACCTGTTGTGCTTCACCGGCCACCAGCCGGAAGGTGGTGCGCAAACTTTCCTGCCGGCGGATGATTTCGCTGAAGGCTTGCTCTAGACAATCACTATCTAAATGGCCCCGTAATGGCAGAAACGCGGTACTGGTATAGGCATTCGCGCTCCCCAGTTGCTCCAAGAACCATATCCCCTCTTGCCCAAAGGAGAGCGGTAAAGCGCGCTCACCAGGCGCTGTATTTCTGGGCAGCAAAGGCGGAGGCTGGGAGGAGCGTAACAAAAGGTCGCAGAGCTGATCTTTGTAGAGGCGAATGTGCGCCGCCAATTCAGCCGTGATTGCGCCAGGCGGCGCGAGCGTGCATAAGCGCCCATGCTCAAGCTGCAGTAATACCCCCGCTTGCGCTAATTGATCTAAAAGTTGGGTTTGCGTCACCGTTACCACTCTCGTTTCTCCATGGCCATGTTCGCAGCAAGGCGTGTTATGGATGCAACGTCTGCTGGGACAGCGTCCACCGGCGCAGTTTGCGCACGCTGGATCAGTTGCGCAAGCGCGGCTACAGTCGGATTGTTAAAAAACTGACTCATGGGGATCACCACCTGAAAGCTATTTTGGATGCGCGTCAGGATTTGGGTTACTTGCAGTGAATGACCACCCAGTTCTATAAAATTGTCATGAATATCAACTTGCGCTTTGTCCAACACGTCACACCAGATCGCGGCGACGCCTGCTTGTACGGGGTTGTTGGGCGGCGTCTGGTTTGTTAACGCCGGTTGCGGGAGCTCGCGCGGTGACGGTAAAGCGCTCCGATCCACTTTGCCATTGGGGGTCAAGGGCAAAGCATCTAATAACACAAACGCAGTGGGGATCAGGTAGTGGGGGAGTTTTGTCTGTAAATAACTGCGTAACAGGGCCGGTTGGAGGTCACAACCGGCCCTTGGCACCACATACGCCACGAGTTGCCGATCACCCGATTGCCCTTCACGCGCCACAACGACTGCCTGTTGGAGCGCAGGATGTTGTGCAAGGACAGTTTCGATTTCATCGGGTTCGATGCGGAAGCCACGGATCTTGACTTGGCGATCGATACGGCCTAGGAATTCAAGCGTACCATCCGGCAACCAGCGCGCCAGATCGCCAGTTTTGTAGAGTGTACCTGCGCCAAATGGATTCGGCACAAACTTTTGGGCGGTCAGCGCGGGCCGGTTTAGGTATCCACGCGCAATGCCCACGCCGCCAAGGTGAAGCTCACCTGCCACGCCAACATCTGCCGGTTGGCCTATGGCATCAAGAATATAAACCTGCGTGTTCAGGATCGGTCTACCGATCAGCGGTAGGTGCGGGCTTGCGTTCGGGGCTTGCCACGCGGTGCTCCAAATCGTTGCCTCCGTCGGACCATAAAGATTAAAGAAGCGGCGTCCCGTCGCCCAAGTTTGGATCAGGGTGCTTGAGCATGCTTCGCCTGCGACAGAGAGGGTATGGAGTGCTGGTAACGTGCTGACGGGCAGCATGGCCAATGTGGAAGGCGTTAAGGTCACCATCGTAATCTGCTGGTTGATCAAAAACTGGAGAAGCGGTTCACCTGGGGCAAGTGTCTCCGCCGTGCCTAGATATAAGCTTGCGCCAACGCCGAAGGCTAACCAGATTTCAAAGGTGGCAGCATCAAAGTTTAGGGACGAAAATTGTAAGACGCGGTCTTTGGGGGTTAAGCCAAACATCTGCTTCTGTGCTTCCACGACATTGCAGAGCCCGCGCTGTTCGAGCAACACCCCCTTGGGTTCTCCTGTGGAACCAGAGGTGTAAATCACATAGGCCAGATTGGCGGCATTGACCCTGCTGACGAGGTTAGTCCGCGGTTGCTGGGCAATCGTTGCCCACTGCTGATCCAACAAAACAACTTGTGCCGGATTGGCGGGGAAATTGGCGATGGTGGAAGCTTGGCCCAAGAGGACCGGTGGTGCAGCATCTGTGAGCATAAAAGCCAAGCGCGCTTGTGGATAATGCGGATCCAATGGCAAGTAGGCGCCACCGGCTTTGAGAATGCCGAGGATACCGACGATCATGTCCAGTGACCGCTCAACACAGATGCCCACCAAGGTTTCCGGACCCACACCCAAAGTTTGTAGATAATGCGCCAGTTGATTGGCGCGAGCGTTGAGTTCGGCATAAGTGAGTGAGTCCGCAGTCTTTGGGGTCAACGACTGACCGATGACCGGTGACTTTGGACTGATGACTGCAATGGCCTCGGGTGTACGCGCCACTTGCGCCTCGAACAATTGGTGGATACACTGATCTTTGGGAGAGTCCGGATCTCCTTTGGGCGCGGTGTTGTTCCCCTCTACCAGAATTTTGTGCCGTTCCCCGTTTGTGAGGGGCGCGCCATCCGCAGGTGGTGACGGTTTCCGATCACCATTCATCGCAACGGGGGACGGTGCAGCGTGACCATTGTTGTACGTAGGCCCAGAGCCGTGCGGGCGAAGAGGCGTTTGCCCCTGATTCTGGAAGAAATTAACATCATGGGGGTTGATCAGATCACGCGTTGTCCAACCGTCCAGATCGACTTCGCTCATACACTGGTTGGCAAAGCCCTTGAGTTGTGCGGCTGTCCCATTGTTCATGGCATGAAAGAGCGGGTGCAACCGCACCGCTTCGTGATTACCCGAATGGTTGCGTTCGTAGAGTTCATGTCGCCCGCCAAATTCGCTGCTGAGGGCATCCCACAAAGTGCGCATCAGCTTAATGCGTGCCACCGAGTCGCCGTCTGGCCCGCGCACATATTGATCGAGATAGGTGCGTAGCTCTGGTGTTTTGAAATCGAGCGCGCTCGATGGTTGGTAGATCAAGCCGCTGGCGACCAACTGCTGGGTGATCTCTTTGACACGTGGGTAGGCCATCGCCATCAACATACGGTAGCTCATCATGTGTTCCAACTTGGGGATCACTGCCCCGTTAAGCGTGGTGACACTGTGAACCATCGCATCGCTCAGGCTCCAAAAGAGATGCCGCCAGGTCATCACCTCGCCCAAGTTGACTTGCACGCCCCGAAATTGATCGACGCCCGTGGTTTCCACTGCTTGTAACAACAGGCCAGTGATCAGATCCAATTTGACCGCTAACCGTGTGCAGGCTTGCAACCCTGCGCGATGATAAAGGCCGCTTTCCTGCATGTGGTTGTTATATTTGTTGGCATCACCATAGATGAAGACGTTTTCCCAGGGAATCAGCACGTTGTCTAAAATAAAGATGGCATCATTCTCGTCAAACCGGCTAGAAAGCGGATAGTCAAAGGGGCTGCCCATGACGCTGGCTGTCATCTCGTAAGAAGGGCGGCAGATAACTTTAACCCCGGCCGCATTCATTGGCGTCAAAAAGAGAATCGCCATCTGCTTATGCTTGACAAAGGTTCCGCCATCGCCCCCGACAAAACTATAGTTGGTCAAGGCGGCATTGGTGGTAATATTTTTTGCACCACTGACAATCAACCCGGCGTCGGTCTCTTTAACAACATGGATGTAGAGTTTATCCGCTTCATTGGGCGAAAGCCGTCGGTCGACCGGCGGGTTCGCAATGGCGTGGTTGACATAGGGAACCTGCGCTTGCGCCATTTTATACCAGCGCTGGGCATTGGCTTGATAGGGTTCATAAAATTCGGCATTCGGCCCCAACATGCCCAACCAAGCGGCGACAAAATCAGGGCTGCGCCCCATCCAGCCGTAGCCAATACGCTGCCAGGCGGCAATCGCTTCCCGTGCCGCCAGCAACTCCTCCACGGTGCGGCTGGCGCGGAAAAACCGGTGCGTATAGCCACCAGAGCCTGTATCGGTGGCACAGGTCAACTGGGCTTGGCTGATGGGGTCATGCAGCGCGTCATACAGCCGCGCCACCATACGCGTCTGATTGCGAAAGGCTGGGTGATGGGTCACATCTGGGACGCGTTGACCGTAGATCCAGACTTCGCGCCCGTCGCGCAGGCTTGCTAAGTAGTCTGTCCCAGTCAGCGGTCGGTTGTTTGCTATTGCTGTTATCGTTGGTTGGTGCTCGAACATTTGGTTGTAAACCTCAATCAATAGCTTCGAAGGTGTAGAAATTGAGTAAGTAGAAAGTAACTGACTCACCAGCATGCAAGGCCATTCACCGCATGTGAGTGGCTAGGCTGCATCACAGTACGGGTGGTTTGTAACAATTGCTAGACTGTTACATTTAGCCTTTGTCGTTAATAGGCCACTGTTGAGCAGCGCCACTGAAAGAAATGAAACAACATATCGGGTAATAGTCCGATGGCTTAAAGATAGCAAGTAAACGTGGAATGAACATAAAAAACGAGATGGTTCACTTGCCTGACAAAATAGGTTGACAATGCGCAAATGCGGTTTCCCTGCACAAGCCAGCAGTGTAGTGAGGAATCCGTACCTACGACCCACTTTGTTCACCCGCTTGTGAACCATCCTTGATGTTTGCCATTACGCTGCCGCAGCATCGGCTGTCGGCATTGCTGCCGCCGATGCTGCCGGGGCCGCGGCTTCCTCGCCCGCTGCGTTTTGCTTCTGTGCCTTCATCCAAATCCAGCCCAAAAATCCGCCGACGACGGCCCCCACCGTCAGCGCAACCGGTGGCGAGGCAAGGGTTGCCAAGATCGCCAGCACTCCTTTGGCCACGGCGACCACCGCAACCGCGCCCACAACGGCACCTCCCGCCGTCACGCCCAACGTCTTGACCTCCTGCGGTTGATCTTTGCCCTTTTCCATCAAGGTGTTAAACGTTTCCTGACTGCGACTCTTAATCGCTTCCAGCGTTTGCATCGTGTGCTCCTTACCAATGCTTTGTGAAATAAAATACCTCAGCAAGATACCAGATGAGCGTGAAATAAACGTGGAATGATTTCTAGGAAAACGTGGAATGAAACGTGAAGTAGAGAGGGAAAACGCGGAATTGATCAATAGTGAGTCAGCAGACAGAAATCAGAAGACACTGTTTGCCATCTAGCTTCTGGCCTCTGTCTCCCTGGTTTACTCTTCTACCGCGCCCAGCGCCAGCAGCGCGGCCTTTTGCGCCGGGGTGATGCCGGTGACGCCGGTGATGTTCATACCGCTGTAAGGGCGGGGGATGTGCAAGGTTTGCAAATGAGCACCACTTTGCACATCCCACAACCGAATGGCGCCTTGTTCACTGCCGCTGGCCAACATGCTTCCATCGGGGCTATAGGCCAAACTGTGGATAAAGCTTTCTTGCGTACACAGTTCGTGAATGGTATTGCCCTGGATAGCATCCCAAATGCGAATACAGCCGTCGTCATCACAACTGGCCAGCGTGAACTTCCCGTCCACCGACTGCGGGCTAACCGCCACCGCGCGTACCAGGTTCGTGTGGCCGCGCAGCACGCGACTATGAGGTTGCCCAATGCGCCAAATACGCACGGTATGATCGCTGGAACCACTGACCAACTGCTCGCCATCGGGCGTGAAGGCCACGCTCCATACCGGCCCGGTATGGCCTGTGAGGATAGATACTGTCTCCACAGGGGCAGTGAGGTTCGCCTGAAGCCGGCTCACATCCCAGAGGCGAATGGTGCGATCAAAACTGCCGCTGGCTAACCAGCGACCATCCGGGCTAAAGGCAATGGACCAGACCAAACTGCTGTGCCCGGTTAGAATCTGCAATAACGAATTATCGGTCAAACCGTCCTCAATCTTCCACAAACGAATGGTTTGATCCTGGCTACTGGTGGCTACAATTTTGCCGGTTGGGCTAAAGGCCAGCCCCAAAACAACAGTAACGTGGCCCGTCGGAATTATTCTGGGCTGTGCTTCATAGAGGGAAGTCTGATCGTTTGGTGCTTGGGCAGCACGCCAAAGCAGGATGGTTCGATCATGGCCGCTGGCTGCCGTGTAGTTCCCGGTGGCATCTATGGCAAGGGGCATTAGCCAATTCTGTGCACCTGGTAAGGTTTGCCGTAACCGCCCGGTTTGCACATCCCAAATTCGTACAAGTTTGTCAAAGCCACAACTGAGCAAGGTCGAGCCATTGGGATGAAATTGGACTGTACGCACGGAATCGGCATAGCCTTGTAGGATGTGGCATAGACGACCACAACTACTGTCTGCCTGTGTGGGCGCCTCCCAAACAAAGATGCGCTGGTCACTGCCGCTGGAGACCCAAATTACCTGTTCACTGGTTGGGTTCGGCTGAAAAGCGACCGACCACACCAGTTGTTCATGACCGACCAGTGTATCTACCAACTCACCAGTTCTAACATCCCAAAGACGCACTGTTGTGTCCGAGCTGCCGCTGGCCAGATAGTGGCCGTTTGGGCTAAGCGCCAGGGTGCGCACCTGATTGGTATGTCCGCGTAGGGTGCGCCAGGGCTGGCTGCTGACGACCGAGGTGGCTCCATCATCTGCCAATTGCCAGATATGGATCAGATTGTCATGTCCAGCACTATAAAGATAGTACTCATCGTGACTGAATAGAATTGCGCAGGTTGTGTCTTGATGACCGGGCAACATACGCATTGCACCTATAGGCTCCATCTGTTGATTCAGCGTCCAAAGGTAGATTACTCCCTCGACTGCGCCGGCAGCGATCTTTGTGCCATTGCTGTTCAGGGTGATCGACCATAGCCAGTTGCTGGGGGTGGTCAGAGTACGATAAAGTTGACCTGTGGCAGCAACATAGAACTTAATTGCACCATCGCCGCCGGCGACGATCAACCATCGATCATCTGGGCTGAAGACGACGGAACGCACAAAATTAGAGGTTTCCAACAGGGCATAGCGTAACTCGTGCGTCGACCAGTTCCAGACGCAGATCCGTTGATCGATCCCGGCTGTCACCAAGGTAGCGCCATCATGGCTGAAGCCGACATAGAAAATGGTCTGACCATGGTTTGGGAGAAGAGCAGACAATACGCCACTGGTAACCTCCCATGCGGCGACTGCGCCGTTTAATCCGCCAGCAATGAGCAGCCGACTCAGGGGATGAAAAGCCAAGGCAGTGACCGCCAGAAAGTTGTCGGTAAAGGTGCAACTTTGCATGGTTGCGTTCTTGAAGTTTACGTCTTGGATAATTTCTGAACGGAGATGGGCCTGTCGCAAGGTTAACTGCGAAAAATCATAGCTGCCCAACTTCACATTCATCCGTAATAAAAGATGCAAGATATTGCTGGCCGCATAGCCGGCGGACAACGGCGTCGGCGTTTGACTCACTTGGCGCAGTTCCGTCAACAGCCGCTGATATAGTGTTTCCGCTCCAGTTCGCCCCCAATAGGTTTGCAGCCGACGGACGAGCGGTTCCAACACAAGCCGCTGTTGACTAGCGCGTACATACGCTTTGGCTTGCGCTTTGAGCAGGGCATAACGGTTGAAGGCTGACTGGAGGAGCGGATGATGGGATGACAAGGTGACAAGGTGGCTTGCTTCGGCTTTGCTCGTGTCCTCTTGCCATCTTGTCATCTTGTCATTCGTTAACTCTTCGCCAATAAGATGCACCAGGCGGTTGCGCGTGTACTCTAAAATGACATTTTGTAAACTGAAGAGTTCACCTTGGGTTTGGACGAATGAACGCCGCACAAGGGTATGCAGCGCCGTGAGAAAGTCCCGTTTGGCGGGCGGCGCCACCAGATTCTCCCACAGCGTTTGGCTGGTGACCGGCTCCTGTTCCAGCGCCAGCCAGGTCAACAACTCCACCTCCAGCGGCGATACGCGGGCAAATTGCTGGTCAAGGACAGCGCCGATGTCAGCAAAGAAGGGGGTCTCTTCCTGCAAAAAGGCGGCCACATTGCCGGCAAAGAGTTCATCAATCGTATCCGCCACCAACTTAAGCGCCAGTGGATTGCCGGAATAGCACCCGAGCAAAGCCCGCATGGTCGCTTCTTCGCCCACCACGCGATGGGTGCGCAGCAGTTGTTGCCCATCGGCCAAGGCAAGGCCATCGAGCAACAAGGTGCGCAAGGCGCCGACCTGTTCTTCATGGCTGCTGAAGACGCGTGGTCGTTCGCGGCTGGTGAGCAAGAGACAGCACTGGTGGTCGCGCTGGGCAAACAATTGCCACAACTGCTCATACGGTTCATAGCCCGAACGACAGGCGCCGGAGCCGTCATCTAGTAAAATACTTTCGACGTTATCCAACACCAGCAAGAAACGGCGGCGTTGTAGATAATCATGCAGCAGCGTGAGTTGCTGGTCAAGCGTAGGCGGGCGGGTCACGACCTGCTGATCGCTCAACTGTTGCAGCCAATCTTGCAAAATGTCCGTCAACGGGGGCACGGCCAACAGGGAACGCCAGATCACGCGCTCAAAGGCCGGCGCCGCTTGGGGCTCTGCCTGTGACGCTTCCGCCAAAGTGCGGATAAAACGAACTGCCAGCGCGGTTTTGCCTTGCCCGCCCACCCCGAACACGGCAACAACGCGCCGACGCTCGTGGACACACCACTGCTGTAACTGCCGCAACTCGGCTTGGCGACCATGAAAACGGGGTTCATGGGGCATTGCTCCCCAGTCGATTGCAATTGGGGACGGGGCTGGTGCCATGAGGGGCGGAACAACAACAGGGTAACCATTGGTTGCTTTGTGTTGCGTTGGCGCTTGGGGTTCGAACTGTGTACGCACATTGTGCGTAACGGTGATGGGAGCAACAGTGACGGGGGCTAAGTGGGGATTGTGTAGTCCATTGGGGGACAAAACGCCGACTTTGATCTGCTCGTACAGTGCCACCGTCTCCTCATCGGGCGGGGCATCGACCTCTTCGCGTAAGATTGCGCAACAGTGGTCAAAATAGGCGAGAGCCGCGTCGTGCCGGCCACTGCGCGCTAACATCACCATCTGCCGACGGTGGGCCTCCTCGTGCCACGGTTCCAGCGCCAGCAAGCGCTCGTTGGCGACTAAGCCAGCGGCGTCATCGCCCCGGGTGAAATGATAGTGCGCTAATTGTTGCCATCCTTGCACGGCTTGGGTATGCCACTGCTGCCGTTGCTCCAGGAGCCATCCTTCAAAGACCGGCGCCCCTTGAATGTAGAAGCCGGCCAAAAACTCCCCACGATAGAGTTGTAAACTCTTCAGGAGGAGCGGCAGATCGGCAATGGTCGGCCCGGTGACGAAAAAACTACTAAAAGCTTCCACATCTGCCCAATAGGGCGCTGCACGATTAAAGGTCACCGCTTGCCGGTCTGCCACCACGTAGTCACCCACCACGCGGCGGGTATGGGAGAGCAAACTGCGCAGATTTTCGCGCGCCTGCGCTTCCGGTAAATCAACCCACAAGAGATCGCTGAGCACACTGCGGGGCAAGGGGTATTCCTGGCTGAGTAGATAGGCAAACAGCGCTAACCGGCGACCGGTCAAGGCTTGTCCTAAGGATTGCGCATTGAGCGTAACCTCGGGTATACCGAAGAATTTGGTGCGAAGCATGGCGTGTTCTGTTCTCCGGTTTGATGGTTAGGTAGGTTGCTTCCACAGTTATACTGACGAGCAGCACAAGAAAATACCCATACCTCGTGTAAAAAGTGTACCTTCTTAGCGCTCGTTCCTATAGAATTGTCTGCAAAATACCACTCCTTTGTCTGCTTGTCAACATTTTTTTGCTACAATTTGATAACAATTGTGCTCAATTTTTGCATTTGGGTCATGTTGTGGTTGCGTTTCCCTAGCCAACTGTAAGCCAAACACAGCCAACTTGGACAATGGCCATGGCCTCGACTTTGCTGCCGTTCTCGACTTTGACGTTGCCGACGTCGCGGCGCTTCACCCAAGCGACACCGTCGATCACAACGCCGTTTACAGGAACCATCTCACCCATGTGAACTACGATGCATTCGCCCGTGTGCAGTTCCCTTTCCTTTTTCAACAGGCCCACACGTCGGTTCTAATGCGCCGAAGCTACTTTGCCTGTTGTTGCTGGGCAAGTGTAACAGACAAATGTGAAGTAAACGTGGATCGCAGATGAAGGAAGTGAGCGTAAAATAGATTCTAAGGGGTTACTGTTGGTTGCGCAATCGACAATCTGTATTGTACAATAGAACAAACGTTTCTTTTGGTGTTCGACCTATTCTCGGGGTAGACTATCTGCCTTCGGCGAGGAGAAATATCATGTCCATGCAAACGCACATCTTGGCGGCGCTGCGCGAGGAATTTGAGCACTGGGAAAAGGTGCTTGCCAATCTCAGCGAAGAACAAATCACGCGTACGCTGCAGCCAGGCGAACTCTCGATCAAAGATGAAATTGCCCACCTGTGGGCCTGGCAACAGCGCTCCATCGCCCGCCTGGACGCAGGACAGAACAATGAAGAACCCAGGCTGCCCCAGTGGTTGCCGGGCGTTTCACCGGAAAGCGAAGAGAACACCGATGTCATCAACGCTTACATCTATGAAAGCTTCAAGGATCGTGCCTGGTCAGAAGTCTACGAACAGTGGCGCAGCGGATTTTTACAGCTTCTAAAACTGAGCGAGGCCATTGCCGAACCGGCGCTCCTCGATACGGGGCGCTATGCGTGGCTCAACGGCTATTCGCTGGCCGATGTGCTGCTGGGCACCTATGACCATCATCAAGAGCATCTGGACAAATTATTGGCCCGGTTAAATCAGGAGTAATTCCTATGACGAAAGCTGCCACTCAGGCAAGCGCTTTTCCCAAAATTGGCGCACCGGCCTTGCGTGCCCTCAACGGCGCCGGCTATCAAACCTTGGAGGATCTCGCCCAAGCGCGCGAAGCCGACCTGGCCAAGCTGCATGGCATGGGCCCCAAAGCCTTGGGCATCCTGCGTGATGCGCTGGCGGCCAGAGGATTAGCCTTTGCCGGTGCGCAAGCAAGCAAAAAAGGCGACTATGCCGAGGTCAATGGGATTCGGCTCTATTACGAAGTTCATGGCCAGCCTTTATCCACAGAAACGCCGCTAGTGATGCTCCACGGTGGCTTTAGCCGGATCGAAATGATGAATGAGTTGATCGATGCCCTCGGCGGCGAGCGCACCATCATCGGCGTGGATCTACAGGGGCACGGGCGCACGGCGGACATCGACCGCCCGATCCGTTATCCCTTCTGTGCCGATGATATTGGCGGTTTCATCCAGCACCTTGGTCTCGCAGAGGTGGATCTCTTGGGCTATTCGTTTGGGGGTGGGGTAGCGCTACGCACGGCCATTCAGTATCCACAGTTGGTGCGCAAACTGATTCTTCTATCGACGCCAACCCGCCAAAGTGGTTGGTTGCCCGACGTGCGTGAAGGAATGAACGGGATCAGTTCCGCCCTAGTGGAGGCCATGCGTGAGACACCAATGTACCAGCACTATGCCGAGGTTGCGCCCCGCCCCGAGGATTTCCCCCAATTGCTCGACAAGATGGGCGATCTCATGCGCCAGGAAAATGACTCCACCGCCGACATCGCCGGTTTATCCATGCCTGTTCTGTTGATCTATGGTGATGCCGACAGCATTGCTCCAGGCCACGCCGCCGAGTTCTTTGGCCTGCTCGGCGGCGGTCAGCGTGATGCTGGATGGGATGGCTCCGGCATGACCAAGCATCGCCTCGCCATTCTGCCCGGCGCGACCCACTACAACGTCCATGAATCACCGCTGGCGCCGATGATTGTGAAGCCGTTTCTGGCCGAGTCGGCGTAGAAGGAGGTACGATGACGCTACAGGTTGAACAACGCTTATATCTGATGCAGGTCGGGTCTATGCCGGAATACCAGATTCCAATTGTTTGTTATCTGGTGCAAGCGGGTGACGGCAAGAATATTTTGATTGACAGTGGTCTACCGGCGATTATGCCTGAAGAAGAAAAGGATTTCGAGAATGGGCAGGACGTGATCGCACAGTTGGCGAGCCTTGGCTTGCAACCGGACGATATTGATATCCTCATTTCGTCCCATTATGATATCGATCATGCCGGCAGACACGCGGCCTTCACGAAGGCGCACTATGTTGTTCAGCGTCAGCATCATTTGGATGCGGCGAGCAACCCCCGTTTTGCTGCCCTTCGACCCCAATGGGATCAGCCAATGGATCGCATTCGGTTGGTGGACGGGGACACGGAACTGCTGCCGGGGCTGGAACTGATCGAGACAAGCGGGCATGTGCCGGGCCATCAATCGGTGTTGCTGCGGCTACCCAAAACGGGGGCGATTTTATTGACAATTGACGCTGTCCCCTTTGGCGCGGGCTTTACCCGTGACCCGCAGGACGACGGTAGCGGGAGCCCCCTGGGCGCGGACGCCGCAGCGATCCGCTCCAGTACGATTAAACTGCTTGATCTGGCCGAACGTGAGAAGGTTGCGCTTGTGATTTTTGGTCATGATCCAGAGCAGTGGGAAGGACTGAAAAAGCTGCCGGCGTATTACGTATGAGGATGCTGGACAAACCAATCATCAGAAGCGTTGGTATAACATCACTCGAACCCAAGGAGGGACACCATGATCGTTGAAGCCCAAGTAATCATCAACGGCTCCAAGGCGGCGACCTGGGCCGTGATCACCGACATCGAGAACGCTGCGGAAATCATCGGCGGCGTCGAAAAGATTGAGGTTGTCGAAAAACCGGCCAACGGGATCGTAGGACTCAGGTGGCGCGAAACCCGAATGCTCTTCGGCAAGCCAGCGACAGTGGAAAAGTGGATCACCGCTGCTGTAGAGAACGAGTTCTACAACACCAGAGCAGAAGAGAATGGCTTTGTCTTCTTAACCACCAATCGTATTGCAGAGAGCAGTGGCGGCATTAGGTTGACGAGTTCTCATGAGACCAAGCCGCAAGGGATCGTGGCAAGATTACAGTCTCTCCCCATGCCTTTGTTCAAAGGCGTGGTGAAAAAGGCCCTCCTACAAGACCTAAACGATCTTAAGTCGGCAGTTGAACGGCAATGATCGACAGCAAGATCAGGCAGATGGCGAACAGGGTGAGCCACATGCCGAAAAAAAGCATCACCGGGAAACCTTCATTGAGATTGCGCCGATTGACGATTTGCATGATCATAAAGGGCAGGATGAGCAGAAAACTAAGGAACGCCGACGGTCCGTGGGTTTTCGCAATGGTTTGCATAAAATCTCCTTTTGCAGGGCCAGCAAGCGGCTTGCAGGATGCAGTAACCAATTGTCAACAATATGGCTCTGGATCATGACGACGTATAGACCGCGGTAAACAAACCGATCAACCAAAGGAGCGCAATCACGTGATGTATGTCTTTGATGAGCCGAGCATCGGTTTGCACCCGCGCGATGTCCACCGGCTCAACGCGTTGTTGCAAAAGCTGCGCGACAAGGGTAACACAGTGCTGGTCGTCGAACATGACCCCGATGTGATCAAAGTGGCCGATCATGTGGTCGATATGGGGCCGCACGCCGGTAGCCGCGGCGGCGAGATCGTTTACGAGGGCAGCTACGCCGGTCTGCGCCAAGCGGATACACTGACGGGCAAACATTTGATGCAGGCGCTGCCGATCAAAGAAAAGGTGCGCAGCGCCACCGGTAAGTTGCCCATTGTCAACGCCAAAACCAACAACTTGCAAAATGTCAGCGTCGATATCCCCAAAGGGGTGCTGACTGTGATAACCGGCGTCGCCGGTTCGGGCAAAAGCTCGCTAATTCATGGTGACTTTTTGCGCCAACACCCGGACACCATCATGATCGACCAGTCCGCTGTCGGCGTCTCGACCCGCTCCAACCCCGCCACCTACACCGGCATCATGGATGATGTGCGCAAAGCCTTTGCCAAGGCCAACAAGGTCAGCGCGGCGCTCTTTAGCTTCAACTCCAAAGGTGCCTGTGAAACTTGCCAGGGGTTGGGCGTGGTCTACACCGATCTGGCCTTTCTCGATGAAGTGAAACTGCCCTGCGAGGCGTGTGGCGGCAAACGCTTTAAGGAGGAAGTGCTGGCCTACAAGCTCCACGGCCAATCGATTGCCGACGTACTGGCTATGACCGTACGCCAGGCGCTCGACTTCTTTGGCAGCAAGGAAATTGTCCACAAACTCCAGGCGATGAGCGATGTCGGGCTCGATTATCTGAGCCTAGGGCAGCCGCTGAGTACGCTGTCGGGCGGCGAGTGTCAGCGCATCAAGTTGGCCAGTGAGTTGCATAAAAAGGGCAGCATCTATGTGCTGGATGAACCGACCACCGGCTTACACATGTCAGACATCAGCCACCTACTGGAGGTCATGAATCGGCTGGTCGATAGGGGCAATACGGTGGTCGTGATTGAACACAACCTGGATGTGATCAAAAACGCCGATTGGATCATCGACCTGGGGCCAGAAGGGGGCAACAAAGGCGGACGCGTCCTCTTTGAGGGAACGCCCCAGGAACTATTGGCGGCAACGCATTCACTGACCGGGCAGTATCTCCGGCACGCTATGCAAAGCATGTAACAAGGAGCAATGTCATGACCGAAGCCAAACCAGTATCCACGCCGATGACCGAAGCGCAGATCCAAGCCGCCCATGTGGGTGAGGCCAACCCACATAACCAACCGATCACCCTGGTTGACTATGACCCGCGGTGGCCGCAGCTTTTTGCCCGCGAGGCGGCGCGCGTGCACACTGCTCTGCAAGAACGGGTGCTGTTGCTTGAACATGTGGGTTCCACGTCGGTGCCTGGGCTGGCGGCCAAGCCCAAAATCGATATGCTGCTGGTGGTCGCCAACACCGCCGACGAGGAAGCCTATGTGCCGGCGCTGGCAGCGGCCGGCTATGTGCTGCATATTCGTGAACCGGATTGGTATGAGCACCGCCTCTTCAAAGGGTCGGATACGGAGATCAACCTGCATGTCTTCTCGCTGGGCTGTGAGGAGATTGACCAGATGCTACTCTTTCGGGATTGGCTGCGCGCCAACCCGGCGGATCGGGAACTGTATGAGCAGACGAAGCGCGAGTTGGCAAGTCGGCAGTGGAAGTACACACAAAACTACGCTGACGCCAAGAGCGCCGTGGTGCAGGAGATTTTGGCGCGGGCAAGGGAGAGTGGTTTTGTCAGACGCGAAGAGTTACTGGGGGGATAGGCCAGCAATGGTTGGCGATACCCGAATCGATTCTAGGGCGCTTGTACAGTGCATCTACCTACCCTGAATCCCCGTCATCACGACGCCACGAATAAAGTAGCGTTGTCCCACAAAGAAGATGACCATGATCGGGATCACCAGAAACATAGAGGCGGCCAGACTGATATGCCACGAGGCGTCGTTGGGGTTGATAAAGGCGCGCAGGCCCAAGGCAAGGGTTTTGTTGCGTTCGGTAAAGAGGTAGATGAGGGGTGACAGAAAATCATTCCAGTGAAAAACGAAGGCGAAGATGGCAATCGCCGTGAGCACCGGCATGGAGAGCGGCGTCAGGATCAGCCACCAGATCTGCCAGTTGGAGGCGCCGTCAATGCGCGCCGCTTCATCAAAATCCTGGGGAATGGTCAGATAAAATTGGCGCACCAGGAAGATATTAAAGGCGCCGCCGCCAAAAAAGAAGGGGACGACCAAGGGCAAATAGGTGTCGAGCCAGCCCAGATAGCGAAACATGATAAAGCGCGGCACCAGCGTCACCACCTGGGGCAACATCATGGTGCTGAGCAACAGGATAAAGAGGCCGTTGCGCCCAGGAAAACGCAACCGGGCAAAGCCAAAGGCGACCATGGAACTGCTCAACACGGTGCCCGTAATCGCCAAGAGGGAAATCATGGTCGTGTTAAAAAGCCAGCGCAGCAGGGGCGCGCGCTGGAGGGCAATCGCATAGTTCTGCCACTGGATCGGGTTGGGAATCCAGACCGGCGGGTAGGCAAAGACTTCGCCCTGTGTCTTGAGCGAACTGGAGATCAGCCAGATGAGGGGAATCATGAAAATGAGACTCAGCCCGACCATCAGACAGTAGAGCAGAAAACGCTGCACATAGAAGTTCAGAGCCTTGGGCTTACGTTGCGCTTGCACATCAAGGAGCGGTTTGCCGCCAACGGGGGCCGCGAGCTCTTTATGCTTGACACTCATGCTTACCTGTTTTCCCCCTCGTAGTAGACCCAGGCGTCCGATAAGCGCAGTTGCAGCAGGGTAAAGACCAGGATGATCAGAAAGAGCAACCAGGCGAGCGCCGAGGCCAGCCCCATGCGGAATTGCTCAAAGCCCAGCCGGTAGAGATAGAGCACCGAGAAGAGTGTGGCATGTTGTGGTCCGCCGTTGGTCATCAAGAAGGCGTTGGTGAAGACCTGAAAGGAGCCAATGATCCCCAGCACTAGATTAAAGAGGATAACCGGGGAGAGCATCGGCAGGGTCACGGCACGAAAGCTCTGCCACCAGTTGGCGCCATCAATTTCCGCCGCCTCATAAAGTGTCGTGGGAATGCCCTGCAGCCCCGCCAGGAAAATCACCATCGGGTTACCCACACTCCACAGCGACATGAGAATAAAGGCCGGTTTGGCCGAGTGGACCCCCCACAGCCACTGCGATTCCGGCAGCCTCAGCATCCGCAACAGAGCATTAGCCAGGCCCACATCGGGATTGTAGATCCAATACCATAACATGGCGCTGGCCACCGCCGGCACCACCGACGGCAAGTAGAAAAAGGTGCGAAAGAAGGCTTGAAAGCGAATTTGCAAGGTCAAAAAGAGTGCCGCGATCAACGCCACGGCCAAGGAGAGCGGCACACTAATGAAAGTGTAATAGGCGGTATTCCAGAGCGAAATCCAGACCAGGTCGGTGGTCATGAGCGAGCGGAAATTTTCTAGCCCCACCCATTCGGGCGGATTAAAGAGATCCCAACCCATAAAGGTCAGAACTAACGATGCAAGCATGGGAAAGGCCACCCACAGCACAAAGCCAATCAGCCAGGGCGCAATAAACAGGTAGCCATCGACCATCTCTTTGCGCTTCAACGGTGACATTGTTTGGTGTGCCATTGCGTTCTCTTGCCTTGGTTATAGCAGGTTGATTGGTTGATTAGTAATTAGGTGATTAGTGATTGAGCCTGTCGAAATCATCAATCACCTAATTACCAATTTTCTCCTAAAGCTCCGCCAGCACTGCATCAATCTCCGCCTTGGCGCTGGCGGCGGCGCCTTCGACATCATCGCTGACACAGTTCCAAATCGGGTCAAAGTAGGTTGAATAGATCTCTTTGATGCGCGATTGATTGGCCGGGAACTTGAAGGAGATCACCTCGATCCCATCGATAGCCTTCTGGAAGGGATCGGTATGCACCAGCGCGAAATTCTTAGCTGGTGTATCCTCTGGGATAATGGAGTCTACCGCTGCGGCCAGCGAAACGCCCCAGCGCTTGCGTTCCCCGATCGCCCGTTGCACCTCCAGGCTGGTCAGGTATTTGACCAATTCCCAGCCGACTTCGGGATCGCTGGCCTGGGTGGGCACCGCCCACCCGCTGCAGCCGACGACCGAATAGCGCCCCCCTGGACCGCCGGGGAAAAAGGTGACATCATAATTAAAGGTCACTTTTTCTTCGCGGGCGAAGAAGTCCATGACATGGAAGCTAACTGCCATCGCCGTCAACCCGGCGCGGAAGAGATCGCCCTTGCCTTCCGCTTGGGCGGCGGAAGGGCTGCTTTTATCGACACAGCGCATCTGGTGGAACATCTGGAAATGCTCCAGCACCGCCGGATCGGTGAGCAGGGTCGTGGTGTAGCCCTCGTCATACCAGTCGCCGCCCGCAGCGCGGACAAAGCCGCGCGCCGTTTCCGAGTTGTTGGGTGCGGGAGAATCGAGCCAGGAGAAGCCCCATTGTGCGACATCATCGGGGTTAAAGCTGCTGCTGCTGGCGGGATTGCCGCTGCCGTCTTGGGTCAATTCTTTGGCCGCGCTCTGGAAATCGCTCAAGCTCCAGTTTTCGCCAGGATAGTCGAGGCCAGCCGCGTCAAAGAGATCGGTATTGTAATAAACTCCCCAGGCTGCGCTATCTTTGGGAATGCCGTAGGTCTTGCCCTGATTGCTAAAGGCGTCAAAAAGCGCCGGGATGTAATCCTTGGGGTCAATGCTATCGCGCTCCATGTAGGGGACGAGATCGCGCAGCACGCCGCGATGGGCGTAATCCTGGACAATGCTCATGTGTTGGTGGATCATATCCGGCACAACGCCACCGGCAAACATGGTGGGCAACTTGGTCATGTAGTCGCCCCACGCTTCAAAGGAGACATTGACAGTCACATTGGGGTGTGCGGTTTGGAAATCGGTGATAAACTGGGTGTACATTTCGCGTTCAGTGCCGAGCGCCCCTGGGGTGATAAAATCAATCGTCACCGGCGCATTGCTGGGCGCGGCGCCCTGCTCGCTCGCACCACCGGGCGTTTGGGCGGGAACACAGGCGGCAACCACGGCGCCAGCGCCAACGAGGGCCATACTCTTAAGCATCTGACGACGTGAAAGTTGAACTTGACGGTCAAACATCTTCATTGCGTCCTCCTGTAGAAAAATGTGGCTCATTATGACATCCTGCACTGACATGGGGGTGGCGAGTGGCGGGTGGCCGGTAACGAGTGGCGGGTAACCAATGGACCGCTATCAGAAACCTGGTTTCTGCCAGAAACCAGGTTTGTTGTTAATCTATGTTACAGATGGCCAATGACGGGTAAGGTGTTCCTCGCCACCCGCTACTCGCCACCCGCCGCTCTTACGCAAACTGCTGATAATACGCTTCCACCATCTCGTAATCAACGGTTTCATCGTGGGCTTTGCCTAGGCGGTCATAGATCTTGCGCCGGGCGCGCATGTCGGCCAGCAAAATTGCCTGGGCATGGACGGCGACCTCTTCAGCGATCTCCAAGGGCACAACGATCACCCCATCATCATCACAGCCGACCAAATCACCGGGGCGCACCTGAGCGCCGCCACAACCGACCGCCACCTGGACATCGGCCACATAAATGCGCCCCGGAATAATCGTGCGGCCGCGCCGACGGGAACAGATCGGCGTCTGCTGTAAGGTCAGCTCGCTCGTATCACGGCAGTAACCATCGGTCACCACACCGACCGCGCCGCGCGCGATCACATCAAGCGCATTCGCTGAACCCCAGAAGCCGACTTCTTTAGAACCACCTGTGTCGGTCACGACGACATGGCCCGGCTGGATTAGGTCATTGACCCCCTTGTGGCCCACCTCTTTGAACCAAATGCCATGTGCGCCGACAATCTCTTCGGTTGTCTCTAGCTTCCACATGGGGCGGTTGGCCGGCACACAGCGGATGGTCAACGCCGGTCCCCAAAAGCGCATCCCCGCCCAAAGCGGTCGCACCTCGGGATCCATCAGGCCAATGTTAAAATAGCCAATGCCATCCATGGCGTCGGCCACATCCACCACCCGTAGATATTTGTAGCGTTTGCGTAACTCAAAGGGATCGATCGTATTGGTTGCTGTCATGGTGATAGTACTCCTGGTTCTCTATTGGATTTTCGGAAAAGTAGGGAGTAAGGGGGCTATGTAATCGATTACATGAATGCTTACATAAACATCTACATAAACGTCTACCCAAGTCGGGTAACGCCCACCCTATCTGGCGTTACCTAGCTGAGCCAGGGAGATAGGACCGGTAATTAGCTCGTTTTGCAAGATCACCTGGGGCGGGGGGGCGTCGGCTGCTCCTTCTTCGATCTGCTTGATAATCATCTCTACGGCCTGGCGTCCCATTTCATGGGTCGGTTGTCGAATTAAAAGCTGTGAATGGCGGTACAGATGGGTGGCAGTAAAGGCGCCAAAGCCAGCCACCGCTACCTGCTCCGGATACGCGATTTGCAACTCTTGCAAGGCCATCATTGCGCCTTGCAACATCACATTATTGAAGCAAAAGAGCGCATCCGGTGGGTCTGCCTGTTGCATCAGCTGAATGGTTGCGTCATAGCCACCTTGCAGGCTCGCCCAACCACAAACTTCTTGCGCCGCATAGACCGGCAGTTGCGCTTCCACCAGCGCACGGCGATAGCCCCGTAACCGTTCGCGGGTGGTAAACACCGCCGGCAATCCTGTAATTGCGGCAATACGCTGATGTTGCTGCTGGATCAACTGTTGCACACATTCAAAAGCCGCCTCAGCGTCATTCGATGTAATGGAAGGCAACGGTAACTCAGCTAAACGCCGGTTGATTAAAACAATCGGTAAACTATGCTTGAGATAAGGCAAAAGGTGGTGCGCATTGCCCGGCGCCGGCGCTAAAATGATTCCGGCAATCAACTGATCATCTAGGATGCGCAGATAGGTCGCTTCCAGTTGGGGATTTTCATCCGTATTGCACAGAATCAGATGATAGCCGTGGGCATGAGCTGCTTGTTCGGCAGCGCGCGCCACCTCGGTAAAAAAGACATTTTCAATGGTCGAAACCACCAGCCCCAGCAGGTTGCTCTGCCGACGCCGGAGTGACCTTGCCACCGGGTCGGGGCGATAATTTAATGCTTCAACTGCTGATACAACCCGCTCGCGTGTCAACGGGTTTACCCGTGGATAGCCAGAAAGAACCCGGCTCACCGTCGCCACGGAAACACCCGCCCGCGCGGCGACATCTTTCACTGTTGCCACAGACCTACCTTATTCAATTGAGAACACATAAATTTAGGAAAACGGTAACACTCTCATGTAATCGATTACACTAGTGCATATACAGTATAAGCGATCTCTTTGGCGCTGTCAAACCGCCAAAAAGCAGGGGGAATACATTTCAGTCTGAGGGCGAGTTTGGCGTGACTGGAGAGTGCGTTGCACCGGCCACAAGCGATTGCTCTAGCGATAGTAGTTTTGGCCAGTGCAACGCACTCTCTTTGCCCCCAAGTGAGATACTCCGAAGCAGGGGGGTGCACTTCATGTTTTGGGCGAGTGGCGTAGCGGCCCGGGGCTGAAGTCAACATGACGCGCGTAAAAGAGTGCAAGGCACGCGCAAGATCGCGCCTTTGCCGGGGGCGACAAAGGCGCCTCCCACCGCGAGATAGAGGTCACCGGTAGCATCAAAGAGCATGGCCGTTGGGTAGTTCAGGTGGTCGAGGATTACGGTATGTGCGCCGTTGGGGTGGATGCGCAACAGCCGCCCTGTGTTAGCTACATAAGGGAACCCAGTCGGCTGTGCCTGACTAAACTCAAGCACATAGAGCGTCTGCGCCTGGCCCAAATCGCTTGGGGCAAAGCCGACGTCAATGGGCATGGTGAGCCCAGCCACCGCCAGCGTCACTTCGCCCGTACCATTGACACGCCAAATGGAACCGCTGCCGGCGTTGTGGGGTGATGGGCTAAACATGGCAAAGTAGAGTGCACTGTCTGGCCCGATGGTCAAGCCGGTCAATGGCGGCTGATTGAGCAATTCGGCCAACAGTTGCACCGCGCCACCCAACGCAACCCGTAGCACGCGCCCGGACGCACCATCAGTGACATAGAACGCACTGCCGTCGGGTGTGGTGATCATGGCATAGGGATTGCTCGCGGCAACACTCATTTGCGAAGCAATGTCCAGATACGCCTGGGCAAAGGTCAACAGATTGGCAACAGGTTGTACTGATGGTTGGCCAGCCTCATCGGGAGCAATGCGTAACACCGACCGCGACCACTGGTCGTCATACCCTTCACCCGTCAGTACATAAAGGTCATTATTGATGATGGCGACATCGGTTGCGCCACTATCACCAGCGGAAATATAGTGTGTGTAGGGGAGTCCAGTGATAACTGTTGTACTCTTGCCGGTTCGGTCAATGCGTAAGATGCGCGCACTGTGGTTGATCTCCGGCTGCACATTTCCGGGGTCGGTGGGGTCGGGCGCACCGGTTTCGGCCACATAGAGATTCCCTGCTGCGTCGAAAGCCATCCCGCGCGGCTGGTTGAGCCCGGTGGCGAATGGTTTCACCACTGGGCGCGCTTGGCAGGAATTTATGAGTCCAAGGCTGGTCAGCAGCCAGAAGATGGCCCAAATCTGCTCATAGACACGCATATTTGGTATCTCCTAATCATCATGTTTCGCCTGGGGTAAGGACTTTTGCGCAGATAGCTGAGCGCAATCACCTTATCAACCACATGCGTACAATCTTGTCACAATTTCTGCCATCACCGGCTCAGTTGCGACGGGCAATAAACGCCATAATCCGGCTGGTGTCAGTAACCGGACCACGATTCCAATCGCCATACACATGCGCGACAGTAAAATCGGCATTGACCAAGGAAGCTGTCAATTCGCTCAGGCTACGAAAGCGCAATTCGCTATTCACGACTACATCCTCACCGGTGGTAGTGAAAACGTTATGGCCCACGAAGTGGACTCGATCTTTGCCCACACTGACCAACTCTAACCAACATTCCATCGGCCCGTGGGACGAGTCGATCTGTTCGTAAGTATCCGCGCGGTTCCAGCGTTCCCACGCCCGGTCGTCGGGGTTGCGGCTCTCAAAGACGAGGTAGCCGCCGGGGCGCAGGGCGTCGTGGATGGCGCGCAGTGTGGCGGCCCATTCGACGTCGTCGAGAAAGACCTGGGCCACATTGCCGGTCATGATTACCAAGTCGGCTTCGGATCTTCCCAGCGCGCTGGCATCGCCTTCGAGCCATTGCACTCTCTTGGCGCCCGGCTGACGGCGGGCATAGGTCAGCATGGCGGAAGAGGGGTCAACGCCGATCACACGGCGGTCATCGACCGCCAGTTCCCGCGTCAGTAGCCCAGTTCCGCAGCCCAGGTCGAGAATTGTACGGGCATTGAGCTCTGCGGCAAGACAAAGATAAACGCTCATATGGGCGACTCACTAAAATTGCACTGCTTGCCCTCAAGCTAAGGTGGGCAATTTCAGTCGCATACCGATATGAGCCAAGATAAAAGTCGGTGTCGGCGCCTCTTGGGTTCTCAATGTCGTACAGATCCACCAAAGGCGGCTCAATGTAATGTTGATCAAGCTTCATGTGAATATGTCCCTTAAGCACACAGAAACTTGTAATAAATCGTCGTTGCACAGGGCGGGCCGTCGGGCAGCAGGGCGTAATCGGGGATGACGCCGCACTGTTGCCAGCCTTGGCGCACATAGAGGCGCGCAGCCTCTGCGCTGGCCGTGTCGAGCACCAGCAGCGTCTTGCCGGCGTCCAACGCACTCCGCTCAGCAGCCGTCAACAGCGCGGCGCCAACGCCCTGCCGCCGGGCGCGGCGATGGACGAGCATCTTGGCGATGTCACCGCGGTGGGGCTGATTCTCCGGCTGCTGCACAATGACGGTAACGGTGCCAACGATGACGCCTGTGGCATCCTCGGCGGCAAGGACAATGCGCTCGCCCCGTGCCACGCTCTCCGCGGCGCCACGCCAGAATACCTCCGCCTTGGTGCGTGTCATGGGCAACATAAAGCTAACCGAGGCGCCCCCTTCCACACAGTCAATCAATACATCGCTCAGCCCCGCGATCTCTCGCACACCGATGGTTTGTAGCGACCGAATCTGAATCTTCTCTGCCATTGCTGCCCCTTTTCAAGAAAATTCCATATATAGATAACAAGGTATTCATTGTATTTCCTCCATCTTGTCATCTTGTCACCTTGTCACCTTGTCACCTTCTCACCACCCGTCCATGCTCGGTGACAATGACCACAAGATAGCGCGCCGGCAGGTCGGTGGAGTTGTGAAAGGTTGTCGGTGCGTTGAGTTGCATGGCCAGGCAATCATCGGTGGCGAGGTGATAGGTAACCTTGCCCAAGGTCAACTCGATACGCCCCTCCTGCACCCAAATCTGCTGATGAACCGTCACTGCGCGGGCGCCGGTTTCATAGGCCACACTGGCGCCCGCCGGCAGCACAACCTCGACAAGCTGAATGGGCGAGGGAAAGTTGGCTGGCGAGATATTGCGCCGCACATAGCCGGATTGCGGATCACGCCAGCTTGTGCGATCGGCGCGGCGCGCAACTGGGTTGGGTGGAGCGCGCTCATCGTCGAAGAGCGACGCCAACGAAACGCCGAGGCCCGCCGCAATTTTCTCCAATACAACTGCTGTGGGGTTACTTTCGCCCCGCTCAATTAACGAGAGCATGGAGCGGCTGACATCGCACTGGGCGGCAAGGGCATCAAGGGTCAACCCCAGCTCGGCGCGCAGTGCATGGACACGACGCGCAATGCGGCCGTTAATATCTTGATCGACGGAATCTGTTGGCTCGTCTTGTCTCGCGTATTCTATCATAATGGAAATATTATCCATTATGATAGAAAATTTGTCAAGAGTCAGTGGGGCTAAAAGTGCAGGAAGGCAAGTGCTGTGAGCTTAAGCGCCAACTTATTTTTTGTTTCCCGCTCATAGGGACGAAGAGGTGAAATCGCTTCTGATACCAGAGATAAACGCATTAGCCAGGTTAGAATCAGCGCACCCATTGATTTCCTTTCTGCCCGAAATTGCTCAATAATTCATCTTGCACAAACGCAGACTCATCATAGCGAGTTAGCGCGGCCAAAACAAGCCACAGAAGCTCGTGCTTGTGCAACCTTAGACAAATTGGCGGAATTGTCCCAGTGGAAAGAAGAAGACAAGGATGGAGCGCGGTCAACGACAGGTGCAGCGTAGTAAACAAGCCTTTATCACGGCCTTGGTGGCGTTGTTACGCCAGACCCCTTATAGAGACATCACCATAGACCAGATTGCGGCGCACGCCAATCTGGGGCGCAGCACCTTTTATCGTCACTTTCAATCCAAAGCCGATGTGCTGGTCGAGATGCACAAAGAACTGTTTGCGCGAGCTGAACTTGGCCTGTTGGCAACTAACCCAGAAGCTCCCAACTTGCCGCCCCCTGGTCTGGTGCGCATGTTGGAGCTGTTCAAGCAGGCTGGCGCGCTGCCTGTTTCACTGACGAGGTTGGGCGACGATGCCGATTATCTGCTCCGCCAGACCAGTCAACTTCTACATAATGCTATCGAAGAACAACTGCGGCAGTTGTTGGTTGAAGCGGAAAGCACCATTCCCGTTCCGATCCTGGCGCAGTCGATCACTGGTGTCTATCTCTGGGTGTTGCACGGCGCGCTGGAAGGACAATTCCCCTTTGCGCCCCACGAACTGGCGACCACGATCCAGCGTTTGCAGCGCGCCTTGGTGCATGAGACGCTACGGAAGGAAGATGGGAAGCATGAATGAACGCAGCCAAATGGATCGCTTGTTCGACAAATCGCCCATCTAGTCCTCAACCTTGGCAACTTCAATGTTCATCAGGGTTGCGCGCCTCTGCTTCTTCTGGTTCATCAAGCGACCAGAGCGGGCCGTAGGCTGGGTAGATGCGCTTGGCGCCACGGGTGCGTAACATTTGCCAGGTTGCCAGAATCGTGGGGTCGCCGAATGCATAGGGTTCCGCCGGCAGATCGCCCGTGAAGAGGGAGCCGTCATCCAGGAGCAACGAAACGCAATGCTCGGTATGACCAGGCGTGTGTAGGATTTCGCCGGCGATGCCGATCAGGCTGAGGAGTTGGCGGCTTTCGGCAAAGGTGATGACCACGTTGCCCTTGGGCGTAATCTCCAGATAGTTGTCCGCCGGTTTGGTCCACTGCTTCATGAGCGGGATGGCGGCGACCTGCACATCCAGCACCAGCAGCGGAACCCCTTCCCGCTTCAGTTCCTCGCCCAGCCCGGCATGGTCGATGTGATAGTGGGTGGCGAGGGCATAGCGGATCTCATGCAGGGGAATGTCCATTTTTTTGAGGTTCGCCTTCATCGTTCCCAACATTCCTGGCCAGCCAATATCGACCAGCAGGCGTAATCTACCAGCGCTGATCACCCAATAGTGGGTGGAGCGATAGCCAACGTTCACAATCGTGATGGGTGTTGTTCTGTTCATGATTCCTGCTGTTTCCATCGGCAACGTGGGGATTGACAGGTACAGACCTCCAGCGTGGTTTCGTTATAATAGTCGGCGGTGATTTCCTCATGGGCCTGGATGGGGCGCAAGGCAACGTATTGGGTCGAGGTCGTATGGCGCGTGACATCAATGGCGTTGGGGTCGCACGAGTGGTTGATATAGTAATGAAAGAGCTTGGGTGTCACAATCAACACCCCATCAATGACAGTAGCTTGATTATACAGTTCTGCTGCCAGTTGCAGTTGCGCCGCTTCTGGCGCGCCTGGCTGGACAATGAGACCACCTGTTACCAACATGAGCAATGCGCCCGTCTCGATATTGTGCGTGGCAAAGGTGCCGATACCATGAATCGGCGATGAGCGCAGCACAAGGCGGCGATCAAACCACATGGTCAGTGGTTGTGTTTGATAGTCCATCAATCCTCTCCAAAACTACAGCGTAGACTCAGCTATAAAGCATCTGGCAGCGGCAGCGCGCGTGATTGGACTGGGGATGACTGGATCAGCGCCGTCGTAGTTGTGCCGTACAGCAGAAAGTGGTTCAGCACACGGTCAAGTTGTGCAAGATCGGGCAGATGAACCTTTAGGATGAAAGAATCCTCGCCAATCACGCAATGGCACTCGACAATTTCTGGAATGCCTTGGGCCACTTCGGCAATTTTGGCGACTTGCCCCGGGTTGGCCCGCACGCGCACATAGGCCGCAAGGGGTAGGCCCAGCGCCGCCGGGTCAATGTCGGTGCGATAGCCACGGATGACGCCGCTTTCTTCCAAGCGGCGCACGCGCTCCGTCACTGCGGGCGCCGAGAGCGCTACACGCCGTCCTAATTCGCTCATGGTGAGCCGCGGATTTTGGGTCAGCTCTTGCAAAATGCGCAAATTTACGGGATCAGCAACCATGACAGCCGGTTTGTAGGTCAACCGTTGCTTTTCCCTTAAATCTTTAGGCATTCTCGTCGATTCTCCTTCAATCTGCTATGGATTTGCTACTGAGGAGAGTATATACTAAACCGATAAAGATTGGACAATCAACCTAGGCTTTTTCAAAGAGATAAATGTCCAATGCTACACAAATCTTCATGACCGGTTCACGCTGGGCGCCCCGTGGGTGCGCAACACATGCGAACGGATATTTATTGGAGTTGTTCCTTTTTAAGCGACTCACTGCAAAAGGGATAGCGACTTCAGAGGGCCGGCACCTGCGCGGTGCCGGTCATCTTGATGCAGATTTTATTTGGGAACAACTCTATTTTCTTGAAATGGCCTAAAAGGAGTTGCTAGCCAATGATTCGTCTTGTCGATGAAGCGGATGCCCAAGCGATTTGTCATATTTATAATTACTACGTGTGTAATACCTTTGTCACCTTTGAAGAAGAGCCGGTCGCCCCTGACGAAATGGCGCAACGCATTCGCGCGACTGTGCCCATTTTTCCTTGGGTTGTCCTTGAAAACGCAGGAGAAATTGCTGGCTATGCCTATGCGAGCCGCTGGAAGACGCGCAGCGCCTACCGCTATGCGGCTGAATTGACGATCTATCTGGCGCCCACGGCGACTGGCCAAGGCTTTGGCTCGCGCCTATATGAACATCTCATTGCGGACCTGCGCGACCGCTCACTTCATTGCCTAATCGGCGGCGTGGCACTGCCCAATGCGGCCAGTGTGGCTTTACATGAAAAATTTGGTTTTGTGAAAGTGGCGCACTTCAAACAGGTGGGCTGGAAATTTAATCAACGGATCGATGTGGCCTATTGGGAACTGATTTTCTGAATAAGCAAATACTGACGCCTGACTCTCACTCAGCGCGACAAGCCCGCGCCCCATTTGAACTTTGGATAAATCAACTTATGGAACACCAACTAGCCGTCACCGCCGCTGAACTGGAGCAGGTGTTGTTGACATCAGCCTTTGCCCAGATTTACACAAGCTCAATCAACGCCAGGGCGGCATAGAGCAATGACAAGGCCAGGATAAGGTTGATCACAAACTGGAGACGGGGCACGTGGAGGTAACGCTTAATTGTCGTGCCAAAGAGCGCCCAGACCGACGTGGCGCCAAAGGAAACCGCGGCCAACAAGAAGGCGGCCAGCGTTAACCATATCATGTTACCGGTGATCGGCGCCAAAAAGGTGGCAAAGAGGGTCAAGGCGTAGAAGAACAATTTGGGGTTTAAGATTTGGAGCAGAAAGCCGTGGGTAAAGCCTAATGGCTTGCCCCCCTCTTGGTCGGCAAAGACATAGGTGGCTCTAGCGACATGATAGGCCAGATATAGAATGTAGGCGGCGCCCACATAGCGCAAGAACGGCTCAAGGACGGGGAAAAGTTGCAAGAGCGCCGCAGACACCAGACCAGTGAGCCACATAAAAATAAAGACACCCACTGCCAACCCGCCTTGATACCACAAAGTATTTCTGTAACCATGCAAGAGGGCCAGCGAAGTGCTGGTAATGTTGCTCGGCCCGGGTGTAAAGGTACAAATAAAAACATAGGATAGCAGCGGCAGGAAATTGATCGCCATAACTTATAGATCTCCCTAACGTAAAAGTGTGGTAATGGTAATCGCGTTCCTACTAAATGACCGGCACTTGCAAAGTGCCGGTCATTTAGTAGGAACGCATGGCGCGTGCCGAGATGGCTCGGTCGCGGGTGGCGATCGGCGGTTGTTCCTCATCAATGATTTAGATAGTAGGGACGAGCAATGGCTTCAGCAGCACCCCTGAGCATATTGACCTGGGGTGACACCAATAAATTGCTTAAAGCGATTGGTGAAATGGCTTTGGCTGCTAAAGCCCACATCGGCGGCGACTTGGGCCAAGGGGATGCCACTTTCAATCAGCCGCTGAGCATGGCGGACGCGCACACTTTCCAGGTAGGCATGGGGCGGCATCCCGATTTCAGCCCGGAAGGCGCGCAGGAGATAGTATGGGCTAAGCGCCACCTGTTCTGCTAATTGGGTTAAGGTAACGCCCTGGTCAAAGCATTCATCAATATGGTGCCGTGCTCGCCTGATCGCGACCGGTTCTTGGCCCAAACGTTGTTCACTCACCCGCTGATCGGCATAGTGTTCCACCAATTGAACGAGCGCCCAGAGAAAATACGATTCCGCTTCCAGTGCGCTTTCGGGCTGGGCAAGGGCTTTGTGGGCAGCTACCAGGGCGGCGCTCGCCCATGCTTCATCCACCCGTACTTGCTTGAAAAAGGGCAAGGGGTGCTCTCGTCCCGTCAATTCACGCACGGCGGCGCTCATGTGGGCTGCCGTTGGGTACAATGAACGCATTTGAAAGCCGTTCCCATCGACCGCTTCCCCTGTGTGTACTTCATCGGGGTTAATCAGAATCAAACCGCCGGGCGGCGTCCGCTGTTGGCTCCCTTGATGGGTAAACGATTGATGGCCTTGTTCAATCACACAGAGCACATAGTAATCGTGCGTGTGACGGGCATAGGCATGATAAATATAAAACGCGTGCAGCGACCGTACATCAAGTTGTGCGTTGTGCCAGCTTTGCGACCATTCTTTGCGCCTGTTGATTTGCTTTGTTGTCAAAAAAGATTGTACTCCCGTCAAATCGGCTATGTAGATAAACCGGCTATCGTTCGTTCCCTATTGTACCATGCAGAAATTGGGTTTGTATTGCAAAATATTGCCCTGTTGCGTCAATCAAAAAGACGCCAGCGTGTTGACAATATGCTGGCGTCTGTAAGCCCCTCTCTACAAACTGCTTTACATCCTCATCCGGCACCGCACACGAACCACAGCCCCCATGCGGCGGTGACGATTGCCAAGACGGCCCTTTTTGTCAGAGGCCGATGGTCATAAGCATTGGACCTAAGATTGGTAACGTCACTCTACCGATGGGTTATCAGCTTCGCAACTTTGGAACAGCACCGACTGAACATCTGTGCTACCATTGGTGGTATGAAAACGACGGCGCCAGTGACACAAAACACAGTGATAATAAAATATAGTGACACAAAACAACGTAATGGACACCACCCTGGTAGACTATCGGGCCGCCATCGACATGGTGACTTCCTATATCCAAAGCCACATTGAGGATGATCTACGGCTAGACGATTTGGCGGTGCAGGCGGGCTTTTCACCCTTCCATTTTCATCGCATCTTTACCGCCATTATGGGCAAGACGGTCGCCGAGTATGTACAGCGCATCCGCATGGCAATGGTTGCGCAACGCTTGCTGCATACGAGCGAGCCGGTCACCGAGATTGGGCTGGCAGCGGGCTACAAGACCCCGTCGGCCTTTGCCAAAGCCTTTCGGCTGCGCTTTGGCGTGTCGCCTACCACCTTTCGCGCAATGGAGCGGCAGACAGCTTATGCTCTATTGATCCAACAACCCTTGCCACCTTCTGCCGCCCAACGGCCACCCCAACCCGAAATCCGCACCCTGCCCGATCTGCGGGTGCTCTATGTGCGTGGATGGGGGATGATTGGCGGTATGCTGCCGGGCGGTCGCTATGGCGTTATTCTCAACACCGGACCTTTTGACGATCTAATGGGCGCCCATATGGCGCTCATGGCTTGGGGCAAAGCGAACGGTATTACCTGGCAAACCGCCGATAACGGCAAGGTCTGGGGCGTCAATATCGAATTTTCTATCACCGACCCGGCAGAAGAACCTGACCCGCAGAAGTGGGAAACGGAAATTGCTTTTTGGGCTGCATAACCAGACGTCCTATAGGTGCGGTTTGCAACCCATAGGCATCAAGGTAAGCCACAACAACTGATTTAGGCGGCAACGGATTTGCTAGCGGATGGGTGAAATTGTCGCACATGATGAAGATTGCTTAAGGACGCGTGAGCGATTTATCGGGAAATTTTGTCTCACGACGGAACAAATCCGTTGCAACCGGGGAGCCCACTGGGCCCCGTTGTTGTGTTGTGCACCCCACGATTCCTTTGCTTGATGCCTATGGGTTACAAACCGCACTTGTCCACCGAGAACAATGCGGTTGCAAACCGCACCTACGGGACACCTAATCACTTCTGGTGAACGCCCTGGCTATCGACGGGCGCCTGCTGGCGTTCAACCATGCCATAATCACGAATGATCCCGGCCACACGCAGCCGATAGTCCTTAAAAATCCATTCCCGTCCATCGCGCTGGGCGGCACGGTGCAGCTCTACCTGCCGCCAGCGTTCCACTGCCGCTTCGTCACGCCAGATCGAGAGCGAAAGCAGCTTGCCCGGATCGGTGATACTCTGAAAACGCTCCACTGAGATAAAGCCGTCGATCTCGGCCAGCAGCGGGCGGAGCGTGGCGGCAAGCTGCAAATAATCATCGCGGCAACCCTCATGAGGCCAGACTTCAAAGATAACAGCAATCATAAAGCGTGGCTAATCCTCTCTTTTGGTATAGAACTGCAAGATCGTTAACTCACTGCCGTCGGGGCGCAGGTAGCGCTGTAAGACTTCTAGTTCCTGACCATTTGCTGCGAGTTTGCGGTCAGCAACAGAAGTCAACGCACCCCTCTTGTACAAAGGCGTTTGGAGGTTATTGCCCTCAATGGCGGTTTGCATTTCATCAACGGCGGGTGAAATGTCTGATGGGAAAAGGAGTAGCGTAGTCACATCGTCTGGACCACGCGACCTCACGACCACTTTCCCTTTAGCTTTCAAAACCACCTCAACCTCACCCAGATCGGGATTTCGCCTTTTGCTGTAGTTTGATACTCTATCAGCAGAGGCTGAATGCTGTCCAATTTATCAAATCCGGCACATCAAGGCGCATAGCAGCTTTACCCCTATTGCCATCGCGCTGCCATGTAATTTTGAGTTTATATACTTTTGGGTATATTATATGAAACTTACTACTAAAAAGTATTCAAACATGGATGCAATATCAATGTTACCCACGCATGAAGCCGTTTTGGCCCAATTGAATCAATCCTATTATGCTGACCAAGCCCAGCTATTTGTCCTCTATGGACACCGCCGGGTTGGTAAGACCGAATTGCTGCGCGCTTTTGTGGCCGATAAGCCTCATTGCTTTTTTATTGCAACGCTCAGTTCGGATGCCGACCAACTGGCGGCATTTTCGCAACAGATCTGGCGGCATTTACATGGCCAGGAAGTGGCCGATTTTACCTTTCCCTCGTGGGAGGCCGCCTTTGCCGCGTTAGCCGTATTACCCAATCGACCCGTTGTGATCCTGAACGAGATTACCTATTTGCTGGATGGCAACCGTAGCCTCTTATCCACCTTGCAACAGGTCTGGGATGCGCAACTGCAAGCGGCAAAGCTTTTTCTTCTGCTTTCCGGCTCCTATGTGGCCACGATTGAACGCGAACTTTTGGCAGAGCATACACCGCTCCATGGCCGCTATACCGGCATTGTCCATTTGCACCCCCTCCCGTTGCCCGCCACCGCCCGCTATTTCCCGAACTATTCACCCGTTCAGCAATTGGAAACATGGGCGGTGTTAGGGGGAATGCCCTATTACTTGCCCGTTTTTCGCGATCAGCTCTCCGTTTTTGAAAATATTCAGCAGCAGATTTTACATCGGCGTGGCGCCCTCTATAGCGAACCGCAACTGTTACTGTTAGAAGAACTCCATGACCCACGTAACTATTTTTCGATCCTGCGCGCCATTGCCGCCGATCAGCACAAATTGAGTGAAATTAGCCAAGCCGCCGGCGTCGGCAACAACAGCACCACCGGCAAATATCTGGACGTGTTGCGCCAACTGGGCCTGGTGCAGCGTGAGGTTACGGTCACCGACCGCCGGCCGGACAAAAATCGCAAGGGGCTTTATCGGATTACCGATGCCTTTTTGCGCTTCTGGTTTCGTTTTGTTCACCCAAACTTGCGCACCTTGAGCCTGGATTTGGACGAGGAAATTTTAATGCAACGGGTCAAACCGCAATTTGATCACTTTGTCGCCGCGGCCTTTGTGGACGCCGCCCATCACCACCTTGCGCTTATGGCGCAAGCGGGGCAGTTGCCCTTTCGCCCTGAACGGATTGGGCGCTGGTGGCAGGAGCGCACCGCTGTCCCTGTGGTGGCCCTCAATGAGGCGGAGCAAGCGCTGCTGGTCGGTGAATGCAACTGGCGCGATCAGGCGGCTGATCTACCTTTGTTAAACCGGTTGCGTCATAAAACTGCCTTGCTTAACCGCCATCGCGAGTGGCAACGGATTACCTACGCCTTGTTTTCAAAAGCAGGCTTCACGCCCGAAGTCATGGCTATCGCCGCCGTCGAAGGCATTATACTCGTGCCGCTTGAAGCGATGATCAATGTACCTGATAACGCTTAACCAATGATGCGAAATTGACCGTAGTCCGAATAAATTCGGCTGCTAACACCGAGAAGCGCCCGCAGGCACTCGGTTGCAAGCGCCTGCGGGCGCTTCTCACTATCAGCCGCGGGTTTTGACCATGCTGCGATACAAATAATTTCGCATCATTGGTTCGTAGTATCGCAATATTCATCATGCACATAGGAGGGACTGATGTTAAAACCCAAGATCGATTATGCCGCCTTTCCCGACGAAAACGGCTATTTTGGCGTCTATGGCGGCAAGTTTGTCCCAGAAACGTTGATGCCCGCTTTGGACAAGTTGGAAACATGCTATCTCGCCTGCCGCCACGATCAGGCATTTCAGGCTGAACTGGATGATTTGCGCCAGACGTTCATTGGGCGCGCCACGCCAATTACCTATGCGCGCCGCTTAACTGACTATTTTGGCGGCGCCCAAATCTATATCAAGCGCGAGGACTTGGCGCACACGGGCGCCCATAAGATCAACAATGCGCTGGGCCAGGCGCTGCTGCTCAAACGCAAGCTGAATAAACAGCGGGTCGTTGCGGAGACGGGCGCGGGTCAACATGGCGTAGCGACCGCGACAGTCTGTGCCATGTTGGGCTTAGAATGTATTGTCTACATGGGTACAGTGGATATGGCTCGGCAGCAACCCAATGTCTATCGCATGCAACTGCTCGGCGCCGAGGTTCGCCCGGTCGAACATGGCAGCAAGACGCTCAAAGAGGCCATCAATGCGGCGATTCGCGATTGGGTCACCAACGTGCGCACTACCCACTATCTACTGGGGAGTGCGCTAGGGCCGCATCCCTATCCGGTCATGGTGCGTGACTTTCAAAGCGTGATCGGCCATGAATGCATCAAGCAGATGCTTGACCGCACCACAGGGCCGGGACGCCTGCCCGATGCCGTGGTCGCCTGTGTTGGCGGCGGCAGTAATTCGATCGGTATTTTTCATCCTTTCCTCCAATATGACCAGGTGCGTTTGATCGGGGTGGAAGCTGGCGGCCGTGGCATTGCCAGTGGGGCCCATGCCGCCCGTTTTGCTGATCCGCACAAGGGCCGCGTGGGCGCCTTACAAGGGACAAAGAGCTATGTTTTGCAGGACGATGACGGCCAGATTGCCTTGACCCACAGCATTAGCGCCGGTCTGGACTATGCCGCCGTCAGCCCGGAACATGCCTGGCTGCGCGAAATCGGTCGCACCGAATATGACTATGCTACGGATGACGAAGCGCTGGCGGCGGTGCGCTTGTTGGCGCAACTGGAAGGGATTATCCCGGCATTGGAGAGCGCCCATGCCGTTGCTCATCTCCAAAAACTGGCGCCCCAGATGCGCAAGGATCAGGTGATTTTGGTCAATTTGAGCGGCAGAGGGGACAAAGATTTGGGGACAATCATGCAAGAACTGAACATGAGCAGTAAGGCTCAGGAGGAAGCAAGATGACAGGGGTAGAACGTATCCAAGCGGTTTTTGCCGGGGCCAAAGCGGCCCGGCGCGCGGTTTTCATGCCCTATCACGCCATGGGCTACCCGGATCGCGCCCAAACGCTGTCCATGATTCAGGCATTGGGCGAAGCGGGCGCCGAACTCTTTGAAATTGGCATTCCCCATAGTGACCCTTTGGCCGATGGGCCAGTCGTCCAGACGGCGACTTACACGGCTATCCAACAAGGCGCTACGGTAACAGATTGTCTGGCAATGACACGCGAGTTGCGCACCGTCGGGATGACGCAGCCGTTTTGCGCCATGAGCTATTACAATCCCCTGCTTGCCTATGGCTTAACACGGTTTGTAGTCGATGCTGCGGCCGCCGGCATCGACGGCTTAATCGTTCCCGATCTACCGCCGGAAGAGGCGGATGAGCTGGAAGCCGCCACAAAACGGGCTGGATTGGCTATGATCTACATGATCGCGCCCACCAGCACCACTGCCCGCATCAAGTTGATCGCCCAACACGCGACAGGATTTATCTACCTGGTGAGCGTGTTGGGGACTACGGGGATGCGCACCGAAGTGCCGACCGACCTCAAACAACTCATTGCCCGCGTGCGCAACGAGACCACGTTGCCCATTGCGGTTGGTTTTGGCATTGGCAACCGCCAACAAGCCGCTGCCGTTGCCCAAAGCGCGGATGGGGTCATCGTGGGGTCGGCCTTGGTTAGAGCGGCCCAAGCTGGTCTCGCTGAGGTGCAGAGTTTGGGCGCTGAACTGGCAATGGGCGTTGTTACGCAGTAATGGATGAGAGATTGTCTGCCATCAGAACGCGATCAAGTGTGCTAACAAGATTGGCGATAGTGGACATGATCATTCCTGTAGCGCTTGCATAAAGGTGGAAAGGGCCGCTTGTAGCGCCGCTCTGATGGCTGGTTCCCCCAGCATCCCCGCCATATCCAACCCCTTGCGCGGCAGATCGATGGTCAGCGCTGGATCGTTGATGAGCTTGGCCGACATGGTGGTAAGGATTTCGACCAACGACGCATGGGCGTGGACAGAACGGGGCGAGATGTTGATCAGCGCCACCGGTTTGTAGGGGAACTCAACGCTGCCTACCAGCCAATCCAACGCGTTTTTCAATACGCCCGGCACGCCGTGGGCATATTCCGGGCTGGAGATCAAGACTCCGTCAACCTGGCCGATCTGGGTGCGTAAGGCGCGCACCACGGCTGGCAATGTTGTGTCGTCGCTTTCCCAATCGGGGTTGAAGTGGGGCAGATCCGCCAATTGGGTATAGAGCGTGATTGTCGTGCCGGCCGGCGCCAGACTGGCCAGCGCCTGTAACACGGTTGTGTTTGATGACGCCGCCCGCAGGCTGCCGGAGATGGCCAGGAGTTGATATGGTGAATTCATGATTCTTATCGCCTGCTTTTGGGTGTGATTGGGATCCAAATATCTTCCTCAGAATTGGGGTCGGCATTCTTGTACTTCTCACCCAATACTTCAAAATGGGGTCTGTTGTCTAACATGTAATCGGAGTTTGGGAGCCACGTTCCGAAAATATATTGGAATATTTGCGTGTCGGTACTTGAACCTTTATAAGGGAAAACGGCATACAGCCCACCCGGCAAGGTGAACGCCGCCATACCATCCGGCATTGTATCGCAAGTCGAGACTTCAACGGCGGCCCATTTTTCAAACTCCTGCTGAAGATTATGCCAATCGACTGGTTGGTCGTAAACTTGCAGCGAAAGCAGGTCAGCCGTCACATTGTGCCGAATTTCTCGGCGCCGTGGTATGAAACTGCGCCATAATTCGCCGGTCTTGTTGTTGGCCAGCGACATGACCATGCGCTGGCCAATCAATTTTTTCTCGCTCAACATGACGATTCGAGGCTGTGGCTGAACAGGCTGGGTGAGCTGCCGGCGCAGTTCATCTTTGGTATAACTCATGTGGCCGATATGTTGGTGGAAATGAACGGCGCAACGCAGAAAAATGTTGAAGCGATCATGGACATCATCAACCCCATCGGCGCTATAGGACGCGGACCAGTCCGTCGCTTGTTGTTGTTCCAGCACGGCGATGACCGTTGTAATGGTACCGGCTAACTGCGTGAGCGCTTCCGCCTTAGTCGGTGGGGTGCTTTCGGTAAATTCGCGCGTCCGATCCCGGACATAGCCGGTGGCGGCCAGTTGGGCGCCAATGTAATAGTTGAGGTTGCCGGTAATGTGCAGCACCAGGTGGCCGATGCTATTGCCGTAGGGGTGGGGATTGTGCCAAAATTCTTCTTCGGACAGATCGCTGGTCAGGGTCTGCACGCGGTGTAGAAAGTCGCGAAAGTAGTGACTAAACCCATGTTGAATGGTGATGGATAGGTCGCTCACTGGGTGCATCTCCGTAATAGGTGATTCGTGATTTTTGATTCGTATTATGTACTGCATGAATTGTTCACATTATATCACAAAGTTATGCCGCTGACTGTGGCTGGCTTACATCATGTGTTGCACCCGGTGTGACAGGGAGTGTGAGCCCAGATTCAGGTTGACCTACAGACAGGGAGGCGGAGCGAGGTGCGGAAGGCAGAGATCGCGGCCCAACTGGCCAGCGCGGATGAACCAGACCCACTCGAATAAGCCTGCTTGTGTATCAAGGAATGTGACAACCAGCATTAGGCAGTTGCCTATAATCGTATGGCTCATAGAGGTCTCCGGTAAAATCGTCCCATTCTGCTCTGGTAGTTGCAACGATTTCACCACTTCGCCCATAGGAGCGTAATCGTATTTCTCTGGAGGATCAGACAATGGCAATAGAGGGACTTCAAGCGGCTCAACCTACAACCAAAGCTGCCAAACTCTATAAAGGGATGGCTATGGAGGGCAGAACTGCCACCTGGTATGCCAAAAACACCAAGCAAGGCCGCGAATTCGTGGCCTTAGCCAGCCATGTGAGCGCGTTCCTCCCTGCCGGCAGCCACATTCTCGAGGTTGCGCCGGGGCCAGGCTATTTGGCGGTCGAACTCGCCCAACGTGGCTATACAGTCGTGGGGTTGGACATTAGCAAAGCCTTTGTTGAAATCGCCCAAGCCACTGCCAGAGCAGCAGGCGTTGCCGTGGAGTTTCAGCATGGCAATGGCTCTGCCATGCCCTTTGCGGCTGAGACCTTTGATTTCATTATCTGCTGTGCAGCCTTTAAAAATTTTAGCGAACCGGTACAGGCTATCCGTGAGATGGAACGCGTCTTGAAGCCAGGTGGCCAGGCGCTGATCAACGACCTGCGCCATGATGCCTCGTTGGCCGCAATCGACGCGCATATCGCCGGGATGGGCCTGAACTGGATCAACCGTCTCTTTACAAAGTTTGTCTTTCGCCAGACCCTGCTCAAAAATGCCTATACGCCAGTCCAGATCCGCAACTTTGTCGCCCAAACCCATTTTGACCAATGCGAGATCCGCGAAGACGGGATCGGGATGGAGATCTGGCTGACGAAAGCAGAGGGTTGATTAGAACAGCTTGGCATAAATCATCAGACAGAAATCATTAGACTCCACGCTGCGCAATGGCGAAATGGGCTGTCTAATGATTTTTGTCTGCTACATCACATCTTCCCCAAACCTTCACAATTTCTACTATAGAATTTTGGCCAGCTACGCCCACATAGTAACGCGCCGGGGACGACCGGCCTGGCCGTCGCTTGTTACCGGACATGCCTTGTCGATGCGTTGCCCCACAATTGCAACGCACTCTATCGTTTGACGAATTGACAACTAACGTTAGTTGTGTTAGTATCTTCTGTGTTTGAAGATGGCAGCAATTCACAGTGACAGAAAGAGAAGATCAATGGCTCTCTTCGGCAAGGCATTTGTGCAAGAGATGACCGGCATGGTCGCCACGTGGCAGCAAGAATTAGGGATGGCGTTGGGAGAACTAACGGCGTCACAAAGCGTGCCACCCCCATCTGAATCTGGCCCGTTGCAACAGCGATTGCAGCTACTGCTCAGGGTCGCCAATGGCGAAGTGACGCGCGGCAACTCAACGCCACAGACGGTGCAACAGGTGGAAGTGGCGTTGGATTATGTACTTGACATCCTCTTAGGCAATCCATTCCACGCCAAGACGCCGTGGCGCGCCGATTTCTGGCAAAGTGACCTGGGCGTATTGGTTTCGCGCGTGCGCTGGTGGCTCTCTGCCGATGATCTGATTACGATCAGCAACGCGGCGGCGTTGGCTTTTGGTGAAAATAATCAGGCCAACCGCATGAAGATCGTGCGCGCAATTGACAGTGGTCTGCTCGACTGGGTCCCTGATCCGTCAGTGGCCAATCCACAACAGAACCGGCGTGTGCTGCGCCCCCAGGTCGAGCGCCTGGGGGCACAGCGGCGTTTACCAAAGTAGGCAAAAAGGAGAATTTGATGACTGCCGAAAATCGCCCAACAACCCCATATCTGGAAGTAACGCAGGAAGCAGGCAGAGCGCTTTTCCTGCGGGGCATTGAAGGTCCCGTGGTCACGCTCAATTTGCTGCGTTTTCGCGCAGTGGCCGACTACAGCGCGCACCCCGAGTTAGCCCCGGAGGAACCTATCAGTGGCGCGGAGGCTTACCAGCGTTATATGGACCACACCTACCCCCATCTGCATGCCAGCGGCGGTGAGGTCATCTTTTTGGGCAACGGCGGTCCGTTTTTGATCGGACCTGCCGACGAGCGTTGGGATGCGGCGCTGCTTGTACGCCAACGCAGCCTGGCCGATTTTCTGGCCTTTTCTACCAACGAAGCCTACCTCGCCGGCATGGGCCACCGCATTGCCGCGCTGGAAGATTCACGGTTGTTGCCGTTGGTGCAGGAAGCGATTGCCTAATTCGGCTCTTTGCGAGTTCGTGGCAAGTGGCGGGAGGCGATGTTGCGAGTGGCCTGCTACTTGCCACCGAATTGCTCCAGTACATTATGTCGCAAAGAGCCCCTAATCCTTAGATCCCGCTTCAAGCGTTATTTATCCTCTGTGCTTTAGAGATAAACGGTCTTATGGGTGCGCGCTGATTCACGGGCGGCGTCCAAAATACGCACAACCGTCAGGTTATTTTCCAGTGACCAAAGATTGCCCGGCGTGACTGTTTCCTCGCCACGCACTACGGCCGCAAAATAGGCAAAGGGGTCGCGTACACGTTCTGGGGCTGGCGCAAGTTGGGTAACGGTTTCCTCGGCCTGGCCCTGGCTGCGTGTGCGCACGGTCAGTTCATTAACGGCCACGAAGTAGCCGGATTGGCCGTAAATTTCCAGATCTTTGCGCCCAATTGGCCAGTTCCACGAGCCTTGGATAATGCCCTGGGCATGGGGATAAGTTAGCACAATGGTCGCTTCATCATCCACCTTGGGATAGACGTCGGGCTTGAGAGTTTGTAGAATGCCGGTGACGGACAATGGCGCCTGCCCCCCCATGAGCCAGGTGATCAGGTTGGCGCCATAACAGCCAAAGTCCACCACTGCCCCACCGCCATTTAGGACCGGATCGGTCAGCCACTGCAGAAAGTCGGCATTGCAACCGATCTCCACCGGGCCACCATGGCCGTCATGGACGACGATTTTGCGCAGCGCTCCCAGGGTGGCTTGGGTTACTGTATGATCATAGGCGGCGTAGGTGCTGGCATACCAGGTTGTCTCGTAGTTGGTGATCAGGTGGATGCCGTGCTCTCGCGCCAGCGCCGCCATACGTGCGGCATGTTCCATATTGACCGCTAACGGCTTTTCCACCATCACATGGATCTGCCGCGGGGCACAGGCTTCGACCACCTCCAGATGAGCAAAGATTGAGCCAAAGGCCGCAACGGCCTCCGGCTGCACGGCATCTAACATGGCGCTCAGGTCGCCATAAACTTGAGTAAGCGGGAAGCCAAAGCGGTCGGCGCAGCGCTGGGCTAGATCGGCGTCAGGTTCGTAAAAGCCCACAACTTCCAGATCGGGGCGCTCTAATTTGCGTAAAATCCAGTTGACATGACCGTGGGAGAGCCCAGCAATGGCAATTTTTACCTTGCGTGGCGAGTTGTTTTTGTCGTTTGACATAGCGATCCTTTACGATGGTAAGCGTAGCTCTTGGCGTAAATAGACTCACGAGCAGCACAGGAAGTACCATTTTGCTCCTGTAAAGATGATATTTCCTGGCGCTCGTCGGTATCGATATATTCTCTCGCAAATCATAGCGGCTTTGGTGTAGGAAAGCAAACGTGCTTTTGAAGGTAAACCACCATTCCCTGTGGAAGGGAGTGCTGGGGTAATCCCCACGACAAACTGGTGGTGGTGCTGCATAATGTCCCCAGCACGTCTCCCCTAGACCCAACTTTTCCCCTGACCTGAACTTCCCTGGTGCTCCAAGGGTGCGTCCCAAATTAGGGGCGACAGATGAGAAGCTTAAATTGGCCTTTCTGGTGCTTCGCCCCATTGGTGGTACGCACCCGTGCTCCAAAGTACATTTGATTTATGCTACAGTAAACAGTATAATGTCCTGGATGCTCATCACCCATCTCCCCTGCACCACACATTTTGCACATAGGAGAACCGAATCATGAACAAAAAGCTTCCACGACGTTTGAGTCGACGCGCGTTCTTGCACGCAACTGCATTCACAGTGGCAGGACTTTCAGCCATTGCTTGTACTCCCGCTGCATCCCCCAGTGAGGGCGCCACCGGACCCCAAGCGGCAGGTGTCGCGCGTGCCTCAGTTGCGAATAATGATTTTGAAGCCGCCTATGAAGAGATTGGGCGGCAGTGGGAAGGCATTACCTTGCGCTGCCCCGTGGGCGGTGGTGAGGAAGGCCACTTTGCCATCAATCGACGCGCCTCGGAGCGGTTTACAGAGTTAACCGGCATCGAAACCGAATGGGAAAACAACGCCTATGATCAGGTCTATGATAAGACCTTCTTGGATCTCGGTTCCCAAGGCGGCACCTATGATATTCTTGACTTGAACTTTGCCTGGTTCGGTCAATTTATTGCCACGGATGGTCTCTTGCGGCTTGAAGATTACGTGAGTAGCCCCGCGTTTCCGCCGATTGACCTCGATGCCTTCATCCCCGCAGTCTTGGAGGTCTATGCCAAGTGGGAAGGTGGTCTCTATGGCCTGCCCTGGCTGGGGGATGCCATGATCTTCCCCTACAACCGCACGCACTTTGAAGCGGCTGGCCTGGATCCCGATACGGCGCCGGCCACGTGGAATGAAGTGCATGAATTTGGCAAAGAACTGACGCACGACGATCAATATGGCTTCTCACTCATGGGGGGCCGGCAGATTCAGGCCATGTGCACCTATGCCGCCATCTTCTTTGGGTTGGCGAATAAGGGTTTCTACAATGATGCCGGTGAGCCCCAGTTTGATAGCGATGAGGGTTTAGAAGCCATGGAGATCATCGCGGTGAAACTGCCGGAGATCTCGCCGCCCGCCGCGGTCACCTGGGACATTCTGCAAGCTTCCGAGGCGGTGGCGCAGGGCTCTTGCTCCATGGAGATCCAGTGGCCGGGCATTTTGAACGGCTTGATTGTGGAAGATTCGCCGGTATTGGGACAGATGGGCTTTGCCACCCCTCCAGGCGGCACACCCTTGGGTGGCCACGGAATTGGGGTCTCTAACTATTCGCAGAACAAAGATGCCGCGTATCTGCTGAGCCACTATCTGGTTTCACCTGAGATTCAACGCCAATATGTGGGTGAAGGCTATGCCATTACGCTGACCGCACTCTTTGAAGATCCTGAGATCCAAGCGATCAATCCCTATTTGAAAACGATGGGCGAAGCCATGGCGATCGGTCTGAGCTGGCCGCGCACCGAAGAGAGCAACGAAGTCTTTGACATCATGATCAAGCACATCAATGGCGCGATCACCGGCGGGGAAGCGCCCGCGGAAGCAACGCAGATGATGAATGCCGAGATCTTTGAGCTGCGCAAGGAGCGGGGGTATATTGGTTGATAGGCAGATAGGATGACAAGATGACAGGATGACAGGAATGGTTCATGCATCTTGTCATCCTGTCATTCCCTTCCCGTGGACAAGCACATGAAGCGACAACGAAAGAAAGGTATTGATGGCATCCGTTGAGCTATCCCAACCAGCGCCGGCCCAGACTGCTCGCGCCGGCCAATATAACAGACTCTTTGGCCTACCTCTTCATTACGTATTGATTGCCCCCACTTTTTTAATCGTCTTTGGGTTGCTCGTTTATCCACTGGGCTACGCCATCGGCCTTAGTTTCTCCAATAAGATCCTCACTGGCTCAGTTCCCTTTAAATGGGTGGGGCTGGAAAACTATGTTGATCTTTTGGCGGCAGATAGCGAAATGTGGGACTCTGTTTTGGTTACGTTGCGCTTTGCCGTGGTCGGTGTATTTTGTGAGTTTGTCATCGGGCTTGGTCTGGCGCTGGTGCTCAACCGTGAATTCCTCGGGCGCACATGGTTACGCGTCGGCTTATTGATCCCGTTGATGGTGCCCCCATTGGCATCAGGTCTAGTTTGGCGCATCATGTATGACGATGAGTTTGGCGTTATCCCGCACCTGATACGCATCTTGGGTGGCAATCCACCTATCTTTTTGGGTGACCCCCATTATGCGCTCTATGCTGTGGTGGCTACCGAGGTGTGGCGGGCTAGCCCTTTTATGGTATTGGTATTGCTGGCTGCGCTACAGGCGCAACCACAGGAAACACTTGAGGCCGCTGAAGTCGATGGAGCCAATACGTGGCAGGTCTTTCGCCTAATCACCCTGCCCTTTATCATGCCGGTGATCATTGTGGCCTTGCTCTTTCGCACGGTGGATGCCTTGCGTACGTTTGACCTGATTTTCCTATTGACTGCAGGTGGCCCCGGCACAACAACCGAAGTGATCAGCATGTTTATCTATCGCTGGGGGTTTCGTCACTTTAAGTTGGGCTTTACCTCGGCGGCATCAGTACTTTTGTTGCTGGCAACGCTGATCATCTGCATCTTCTATCTACGCATGCTTGTGGTCCGTCAGGCTGAGGTCCAACTTAGCAAGGAGTAAAGCCGTATCATGCAACCCGTTGACCGTATCCGCTTCTTCAAATGGCTGCGCAGAACCGCTATGTTTTTGCTGGTGACTGCCGTTTGGATCTTCTATTTTTTCCCTATCTATTGGATGGTGACGTCGTCCTTCAAAACGCGAGTGGACACATTTTCAATTCCACCCAAATGGATCTTTGCACCGACGTTCCAGTATTATCTCAGCAGCTTTTCTGACCCCAAGTTTATGAAAGTGGTGCAGAACAGCCTAATTATCACAGGCGTAACTGTCTTCTGTTCGCTCTTTTTTGGCGCGTGGGCAGCCTATGCCTTTGCCCGTTTTCGTTTCAAGGGTTCGCTGGCGATGAGCTTTTCCCTGATCATTGCCCGCATGATGCCGCCCATTGTGTTTATTGTGCCCATCTATCTGCTGTTCAATACACTCAAATTACGCAATACCCACATCGGCTTGATTATGATTTTTACGGTCTTTAACCTGCCTTTCACAGTATGGATGCTGAAAAGTTTTTTTGAAGAGGTTCCGATTGAGTTGGAAGAGGCGGCTTGGATTGACGGCGCCTCACGGCTACAGGCGTTGGCCCGGGTGATCTTGCCGCTGATTGCGCCTGGGTTGGCGGCCACCGCAGTCTTTGCTGCGCTGCTAGCCTGGAACGAGTTTCTTTTTGCGCTGCTCTTGGGTGGCCCCAGTACAACGACATTGCCGGTTTTTCTGTCTGGCTTTATTGGGGAACGCAATGTTGAGTGGGGTGAAATTATGGCGACATCTGTGATTGCGATCGTGCCCCCGACGCTCCTTGTGATGTTGGTGCAGCGAAACTTGATCAAGGGATTAACCTTAGGGGCGGTCAAAGGATGATAGACGACCTATCTGTGGTTAACGCTTTAGAATTTTACAGGAAGAGCACTATTATTTTGTCAGATAGGTAATGATAGGTGGTAGGGGCATCCGCTTGCCGGTGTCCTGGGGCGACCGCAAGGGTCGGTTGCCTTCTAGGCGCCTACCACCTATCATTACTTATTTTACAAAACACTATGTCTACACCAACCATGATTGACGGCATCAACATTGATACGCTAATTACCGATAGCGTTGTGGCGGAATAGGGGGAGTGTGGCTATGGGATTAGCCCTCAATTTACAGTGATTTTCTTTTCCGCAAATTATTAGTGACGCTGATTCTTTTAGGCAGCAGGTGGAGCAACGAAAGTGACAACCCTTTATCCAGACATCGAACCCTACACCCACGGCCTGCTTGATGTGGGTGATGGCCACCAGATCTACTGGGAATGTTGCGGCAATCCCCAGGGCAAGCCGGCGGTGGTTCTACATGGCGGGCCCGGCTCCGGCTGTTCACTGCGTATGCGGCGTTACTTTGATCCCAACGCCTACCGTATCGTGCTCTTTGACCAGCGCAACTGTGGCCGCAGCACCCCCCATGCCGGCGACACCGGCACCGATCTCGCTACCAATACGACGGCACATCTGCTGGCCGACATAGAGCAGTTGCGCCAACAGCTGGGTATCGAACAGTGGCTGGTCTTGGGCAGTTCGTGGGGCTCGACGTTGGGACTGGCCTATGCTGAGCGCCACCCGGAACGGGTCACAGAACTGATCTTGGTCGGTGTGACCATGACGCGGCGGTCAGAGATCGACTGGCTCTATCATGGGGTGGCGCCCCTCTTCCCGGCCCAGTGGGAGCGCTTTCGCGCCGGTGCGCCCGCCGCAGAACGGGACGGCGATCTGGTCGAAGCCTACTATCACCTGCTGAATCACCCGGACCCCACTGTGTGTGCCAAGGCGGCGGAGGAGTGGTGCGCCTGGGAGGATTCACTCCTCTCAGTGGACCCAGACTACAAGCCGGAGCGGATGGAAGCAGCACGCGAGATGGCCTTTGCCCGCATTGTCACCCACTATTTCCGGCACAACGCTTGGCTGGAAGAGGGCCTGCTGTTGCGCAATGCCCACAAACTGGCCGGCATTCCCGGCGTGATGGTGCAGGGGCGACTCGATCTGGGCGGGCCGTTGGTGACGGCCTGGGAGTTGGCCCAAGCGTGGCCGGCTGGGGAGCTGGTGCTGGTCCAAGGCGCCGGCCATACATCACGCGACCCCGGTATGACAGAGGCGATCATTGCGGCGACCGATCGCCTTGCCACGCGCCAGCTCGATGCTCTTTTCCAATTCCAAAATCAACCCGTCGATCAGATTGCAACACTGAATGCAGCCATGGCGGCGCTCTCTGCCCCGATTGATTCCTTCTTGGAAGATCACATTCTTGCGTCTGAATTCAACGCAATTCTCAGTGCAGAAACCGGGGAACAGATTGGCCACATCGCGATCCACGACGGTTCGCGCCTGACGCAATTTTATCTCCAGCCGTGGGCAAGACGCTGGAGTCAACCCATCTACCGCGCCGTGTTGCAGCGTCTTTCCATTACAGAGGCGTTGGTCCCCACCTGTGACGAGTTCTTTCTCAGCCATGCGCTGGACCATTATACCGAGTTGCACAAGCAGGCGTACTTTTTTGTCGCCGGTGCATCGCTAGAGCCGTGGAATGATAGAGCAGGGTTGAACTTTCGCCAAGCCATGCCGGATGAGGTGGAAGCCATTGCCGCCCTCAACCAAGATTTTATCGACGATCTGGAGCGACGGGTTGCCCATGGCGAAATCTATGTGGGTGAATTAGAGGGTGTGCTGGTCGCCTTGGGCGTGATTGAACAAGGACGGCTACTCATCGACTGCGCCAGCATCGGCATGATGGTCGCACCGGCCTATCGCCAACGCGGCATTGGCATCCGTATGATCCGCTATCTGCGCAGCGTCTGTGAAGCACAAGGCATCCGCCCATTGGCCGGTTGCGGTTATGGCAACACGCTCTCCAAACGCACCCTCGAAGCCGCGGGCATGGTGACGGCAACACGCTTGCTGCGTATCACCTATGGTGGGCGCTAAAGTCGACCATTCCCTATCCAATCAGCGACTGCAACGCCTGATCCGTATCGACCTCGGCAGGCAAGGTGATGTGAAAAGTCGTGTCCAACACTTCACACAACTCGGCGACAGTGGTTAATCTGCGCTCTTCGCTACTGCCGCCGGTGTGGTGAATGGTGAACTGGTTGTCGCGCAGCGCGTAGCGTCGCCCCGGTTCCACCCGCGCCGCACTGATCCCGCTGATAAAGTGAGAGTCGGGATGATGACAGACCCAAAAGTTGCTCAGTTCGTAGTCAACTGGCTGCTGTTCGGTCAGGTCAAAGCGATAGAGCGCCCGCCAGCTTGCGCCCACCAACGCTTCGAGGATATACTCCTCGTCCTCGGGGATAAAGCGAAAAGGTTCATGGGGTGTCGCTTGCACCGTATTGGGCTCCAGACGCAGCACGCCGGTCGGCGTCATTCCACCAAAGCCCACATCAACCATATAGGGCTGGCCCTCAAGGGTCAATAGTTGCACCATGTGCGTCCGCGGTGGCATGTAACTCGGCGGACGCCCCCACATGACCCGCGCCCCAAGCGGTTTGCTTTGGTAACCTAACGCCAAGAGCACCTGGCGCAATAAGCCATTCTGCTCAAAGCAGAAGCCGCCGCGTTGGCTGTGGACCATTTTGTTTTGCAGCGCGGCAATGTCCAGCTTAACCGGCAGGCGGAAATAGGGATTGAGATTTTCAAACGGAATGGTTTGGGTATGGTGGGTTATGATCGCCTGCAATGTTGCCAACGTGGGCGTGCGCGGGCCGGTGTAGCCAATGCGCGCAAAGTAAGCGTCAAGATCGAGGGCAGAAGCTGGTTGCCCGGGCAACACGGTCGTTTGTTCTGTCGGATTGGTCATGATTTACTCCACCTATAGTAGACCTTATTTCAATTTAATTTTTCACTCGTGTAATCACCGTTTGGTCAATGGTACGTCACCAGTGGTGGAAATTAAATCGGAATAAACACTAGTGAACAGACGGCAAATTTTCTCTACAGTATAGGCGAACAGCGCATGCATGGCAACGTGCCGAGGTCCAGAATGTGCCTGATCCAAAGGACAGGGCGAGACGCCGGGCATGGCAATGGGGCCATAAGCAGTACATGAGAAAATGTTGCACGTGAAGCGAAAGTGCGCATGGAGCGCTAGGAAAAGTGTGTGGGAAAAATCTTACTTTATGACCAAACTACAGACACTGTTGCTGGCGTCATCCGCCACGCCAACGGACATATAACGCCTCTGGTTTTCGAAAGACCAGGCCACGCGGTTGCGCGGCTTGGCTGGCCAGGGCGGTCGGCGCTAAGTGCAGATCGGACAGAGTGCTGAGCGCCTGTGCCAGGGCAAGCTGCGCCTCTACTCTTGCCAGGTGTAGACCCAGACACACATGAGGTCCCTGGGCAAAGGTGACATGGCTGCGCAGGTTGGCGCGCCACGGGTCAAAGCGGTCGGGAGCGGGAAAGGTGGCGGGATCGCGGTTGGCCGCGGTGAGCGACACCCGCACCAGGTCACCCGCTCTGATCAAGACCTCACCCAGCTTTACATCATGCACCGCATAACGATCCACCACTGCCGCGGCCGGCTCCAGGCGCAGCGTCTCTTCGACCACCGCCGGAATCAAGGTCGGGTCGGCCCGCACCTGGTCAAGCATGGGCGGATTGGTCAGCAAAAAGTAAAAAGCGTTGGCGATCATCCCTTCCGTCGTCTCAATGCCCCCAAAGAGCAGCACCGCCGCATTGGCCACAATCTGTTCCTCTGACAAAGCTTCGTCTTGGCTATTTGCCATTGCCTTGGTCATCGCCTTGGCCATTGCCAGCAGATTTGCCGCTGGCGCTGCCCGCAAAGCCGGCAGCAGATGGTCGTGCAGCATAGCAAAGGCGGCGCGACCTTCGGCGCTGACCGGCTCCCCAGCCGTCACGCGCGTGACCGCATCCACGATCGCATCATACCACCCCAACACAGTCGCGACTGGCGTTTGGCTCAAGCCCAGCGCATAAATCATAGTCTGCACTGCAATCGGTGCGGCATAGGTGCGCCGCAACTCAGCCTGTCCGGTGGCGATTAAAGTCGCCAAAAGGATCTTGATCAGTTCGGCAACCGGTTGGTGAAAACGTGCTTGCACTGCATCTAACCGAAAAGGACGTTCAAAGGGGGTACGATGACGCAGATGTTCATGACCATCCAGCGATAACATGCTTGGCCCCACCACCTGTGCCGTAGAAAAGCCCGGATGATCCACCGTGTAGCTTTTGGCATCGCGCATGACGGCGATTGCCAGATCGCGGCGGGTGACAAGCCAGCCATTGAGCGCCGGCAGCCAGGAGACCGGCTCGAGAAGGCGTAGCTGATGCAGCAGCGGATGGAGATCGCCTTCAAGGTCGGCCAGCGTAACACTCGCCCCCATGGGGAATTGTGCAGAAGATGACATCGCGAGCAAATCCTTTCGGCTCTTTGCGACAAAGTGTACTTGACAAGTAAGGTGGCGCGCCCAGAGAACTCCCGCGGGTGGCGAGTCGCGAACCTGCCACCTTACTCTGTTTCGATCCACTCACATGCGTAGACCCATCCTTTCCCGAACAGACGCCAGCTACCATGTTGCAGGAAGCCCTGGTATCATCCTTTCGAGCAGGATGATGAGAGAATCTCACTGCCTTCCTGTACCTGCCGCGCGCACTGGTCACCTGGCTAGTCTACTAACCCACCATCTAACCAGCCGGAACTCCCCCTAGGCGACTGATACCGTACACATCACTCCCTGCTACGCTGTAACCAAGAAAACATAGAACATTCTACATCAATCCCGTCACAGGAGGAAGTTTCCCAAAGATTGAGGTTATGGGAGAGATGCCGTTGAGAATGAAGAGGTAGCGTATGAACCGCCATGAATCAGAAGTGCGCAATTGGATGACAGCGCCAGCCTTGGTCGTCTCACCGCAGACGACGTTGCTGGATGCCTATCACTATATGACCGAAAATGACATTCGCCGTGTTCCGGTGGTGGATCACCATAGCGCTTTGCTTGGCATCCTCACCATGAGTGATATTCAGCGGACAGTCCCCTTGTTCTTTCAACAGGAAGATTTGGCAACGGATCTGCTGTTGAATGATCAAAAAGTAAATCAGGTTATGTCTACCGATCCGATTACGATTAGCCCGGATGACACAGTGCAAGACGCAGCGGAGCTGATGCTGGAGTACCAGGTTAGCGGTCTGCCGGTAATAGAAGAAGGCCGCGTCGTCGGCATCCTGACCGAGTCGGACATCTTCCGGCTCGTGGTCCGGTCGTGGACGGAAATGGTGATTTAACGGGAATGTAACTGTCCAAGGCACCCATACGCAAGCTGGGTGAAGCGTGACAAGTTTACGAACAAAACAGGACAAGGAGTCTACATGTCAGCCTACGATGTTGCGATTATTGGGGGCGGCCCTTCCGGCTTGGCCGCGGCGGCCTACAGCGCAGGTTTTCAGCTCAAAACAGTCTTAATTGCGCCCATGTTGGGCGGCAAGGCCAGCTACGAATTCAAGCTGAATGGCCAGCATTATCCCACGCCGATTTGGGGCTTAGAGAGTGTTCAGGCATTTGAAAAACATGTGCGCAGCCAGCCGATCCTGCATTTAACCGATGAAGTGAGCAAAGTAACCCATGATGCCAACGGCGCGTTTCAAGTTGCCCTCGCGTCTGACACCGTGCTCGACGTGCGTTCGGTCATTGTGGCCACGGGGGCCAAACCGCAACGGCTCTATGTGCCTGGGGAACAGGATTACTTTGGCCGCGGCGTGAGCTTTTCCGCTCTCAGCCATGCACCGCTCTTTCGGGGACGGGATGTGGTGGTGGTAGGCAATGGTGTGCGCACCCAAGTCGCCATTCTGAAGTTGGCCACCGTTGCCAACCATGTCTATTGGCTCTCGACCACCACCCAAGCCGCCACAACGGAGCGGCTCCAACGTCTGCAAGGGCATCCCAAAGTAACCCCGCTCTTTGATTGGGAACTCCAACACATTCTCGGCGGTGATTGTGTCACTGCCGTCGAGATTGCCACGGATTATGCCACACGCCAGTTGACAGTTGATGGCGTTTTTGTCGAGTTGGGCCTTATTCCCAACATTGAATTTGTGCGCGATTTGGTCCAGCTCGACCCCGAAACCGGCCATATCCTCGTCAACCAACGGTGTGAGACAAGCCTGCCCGGGCTCTTAGCCGCAGGCGATGTCACCGATGTCTATGCTGAACAGATTACGGTAGCGATTGGCGAAGGGGTCAAAGCTGCCATTAGCGCCTGGGAATATTTGGTGACCACCAACTAAGGACAGAAAGTATCTGGAAAGGAACTGAAGATGACCGCCCAATCGATTCGCGAGGTCGTCACGATTGATGGCAACGAAGCCGCGGCTTACATTGCCTATAAAACAAATGAAGTCATCGCCATCTACCCGATTACGCCGGCTTCGCCGATGGGTGAGTTAGCCGATCTGTGGAGTGTACATGACGATAAAAATATCTGGGGCTCAACACCCCAGGTAATTGAAATGCAATCGGAAGGCGGCGCCGCGGGGGCCGTGCACGGTTCACTCCAAACAGGCGCGCTGACCACCACCTTTACCGCCAGCCAGGGCCTCTTGCTGATGATCCCCAACATGTACAAAATCGCCGGCGAGCTGACCAGCACCGTCTTTCACATTGCCTCCCGTTCCCTGGCCGCGCAAGGGCTTTCCATCTTTGGCGACCATAGCGATGTCATGGCGGCCCGTGGCGCCGGTTGGGCCATGCTCTTTGCCAATTCCGTCCAAGAAGTGATGGACTTCGCCCTGATTGCTCATGCCAGCGCCCTGGCAGCACGCGTCCCCTTCTTGCATATCTTTGATGGCTTTCGCACCTCCCACGAGATCAGCAAGATTGAAAAGCTGACCGACGAAGATATTCGCACCCTGATCGATGATCAGTTGGTGCAGGCCCATCGTGCGCGCGGCCTTTCGCCCGACCATCCAATCATGCGCGGCACCGCCCAAAACCCTGATATTTACTTTCAGGCCCGCGAAGCGTCCAATCCCTACTATCTAGCGACACCAGCCATTGTCCAGGAGATGATGGACAAATTGGCTGGGTTGACCGGACGCCACTACCACCTCTTTGATTACATCGGCGCGCCCGATGCCGAACGGGTGCTTGTCCTGATGGGTTCGGGCGCGGAAGCGGTGGAAGAGACGGTCAACTATTGGGTGGCCCGCGGGGAAAAGGTTGGCGCGCTCAAGGTGCGTCTCTACCGGCCTTTTGCCGCCGAACAGTTTCTGGCAGCGCTGCCGGCCACCACACGCGCCGTAGCCGTGCTTGACCGCACCAAAGAGCCTGGTAGCGCGGGTGAACCACTCTACCAGGATGTGGTCACCGCCCTCAGTGAAGGTGTCGCCGCCGGCAATGCACCCTTTGCCGCCATGCCCCGCGTCATCGGCGGGCGTTATGGTCTCTCGTCCAAAGAATTTACGCCGGCCCTGATCAACGGCATCTTTGCCGAACTCGCCAAGGCCAAGCCCAAGAACCACTTTACAGTGGGCATCAACGACGACGTGACTCACACCCATCTGGACTTTGATCCGACCTTTGATATTGAACCGGAAGCAACGGTGCGCGCCATCTTCTGGGGTTTGGGCTCCGACGGTACGGTTAGCGCCAATAAGAACTCGATCAAGATCATTGGCGAGGAAACAGACAACTACGCCCAGGGTTATTTTGTCTACGATTCCAAAAAGTCGGGCGCGCGCACGGTCTCTCATCTGCGCTTTGGCCCAGAGCCCATTCACAGCACCTACTTGATTCGCCAGGCAAATCTGGTGGCGGTCCATCAGTTTGGTTTTCTCCAGCGTTACGATGTGTTGCGGGAAGCCAAGGAGGGCGCCATCTTTTTGCTCAACGCCCCCTATGCGCCGGACGAGGTATGGGCGCAACTGCCGGCGACAGTACAGCAGACGATTATCGACAAGCGCCTACGCTTCTATGTCATTGATGGTTATCAAGTCGCCCAAGAAGTGGGTATGGGCGGACGCATCAACACGATTATGCAGACCTGTTTCTTTGGTCTGCTCAATCACCTTTTGCCCAAGGCAGCTGGCAGCAATGGCGCAGCTGAGAGTAGCAATCGTCTGACCAGTGAAACGGCCATTGAAAAGATCAAAGCGGCCATCCGTAAAAGCTATGGCAAGCGGGGCGAAGCGGTGGTGCGCCGCAACTTCGCGGCGGTCGACGCGGCGCTGCTACATCTCCATGCCGTGCCTGTGCCGGATCAAGTGAGCAGTACACTGCAACTGCCGCCGGTTGTCTCGGCTGCGGCGCCGGAATTTGTCCAAAGTGTGACGGCCAAGATGATCGCCGGCGATGGTGATCTCTTGCCGGTCAGCGCCCTGCCGGTCGATGGTAGCTACCCAACGGGGACGACGCAGTGGGAGAAGCGCAACATCGCGTTGGAAGTTCCCGTTTGGGATCCAGAGGTCTGTATCCAATGCGGAAAATGTGTGTTGGTCTGCCCTCATGCCGTGATTCGCAGCAAAGTTGTAGATGAAAGTGAGCTGGCCAACGCGCCGGAAAGTTTCCTCCATAGCGATGCCCGTTGGCGCGAACTCTCTGGCCTCCAATATACCTTGCAGGTAGCGCTGGAAGATTGTACCGGCTGTAGTCTCTGTGTTGAAGTCTGCCCCGCGAAAAATAAGCGCGCCGTTGGGCGTAAAGCCATTAATATGGAGCCCCAAGCGCCCCAACTGGAAAGCGGCCGCCAGTGGTGGGATTTCTTCCTCCAACTGCCCGAACTGCCGCAGCGGTCTGCACCTGGGCTGGGCCATACCGGAGCCAATGGCAATGGTGCGGAAGAGATTCCGCTCCATTACAACAATGTCAAAAATGTGCAGCTCTTGCAGCCGCTCTTTGAATTTTCCGGCGCGTGCGCCGGCTGTGGTGAGACGCCCTACCTCAAGTTGATTAGCCAGCTTTATGGTGACCGGGCGATTGTGGCCAATGCCACGGGCTGTTCCAGCATCTATGGCGGCAATCTGCCGACGACGCCGTGGGCCAAAAACCGGGACGGACGCGGTCCGGCGTGGAGCAACTCGCTTTTTGAAGATAACGCTGAGTTTGGATTGGGCATGCGGCTGGCGCTCGATAAGCAACGCGGCTATGCCGAAGAGTTGGTGACTCGCCTGCGCCCCACTATGGGCGATGAGTTGGCCGACGCGCTGCTAGCTGCCGACCAGAGCGATAGCGCCGGCATTGAAGCGCAACGCCAACGGGTTGCCACCCTGAAAAGCAAGTTGGCGGGTCACACCGATCCCGCGGCCCAGGATCTAACAAGTCTGGCCGATGTGCTGGTCGATCGCATTGTCTGGATTGTGGGCGGCGATGGCTGGGCCTATGACATTGGCTATGGCGGTCTGGATCATGTGCTGGCCAGTGGTCGCAATGTCAATATTTTGGTCATGGACACCGAGGTCTATTCCAATACCGGTGGGCAATCCTCAAAAGCCACCCCCTTGGCCGCCGTCGCCAAATTTGCAGCGGGCGGCAAGCCCAGTGGTAAGAAAGATCTGGGCCTATTGGCCATGAGTTATGGCAATGTCTACGTGGCGCAGATTGCGATGGGGGCCAGTGATACACAGACGCTACGTGCCATCCAAGAGGCTGCTGCCTATCCCGGCGTTTCACTAATCATTGCCTACAGCCACTGTATTGCCCACGGCATCAATATGGCCAAAGGGATGGAACAGCAGGCATTGGCCACCAAGTCCGGCCACTGGCCGCTCTACCGCTATGACCCGCGCCGGGCGCATCCGCAAGACGAAGGCGTCGCGCCCAAGAATCCGCTGCAACTGGACAGCAAGGCGCCACAGATCCCACTGCGCGACTATATCTATCACGAGAATCGCTACACGGTTTTGACCCAAAGTGATCCGACCGCCGCTGCCGAGTTACTTGCTAAAGCGCAGCAATATGTGAATGAACATTGGAAAAAGTTAGAGGCAATGGCGGCGGAACCGGTCCAGTAATGGTTAATGCTGAACGGTTAATGCTGAATGGTTAATGCTGAACGGTTAATAAAGAGGAGCGAAGCAATGGATTTGACAACAACATATATGGGGCTGCCGTTGGCGCATCCACTGGTGCCATCGGCCTCGCCCCTTTCCTATACACTGGATGGGATTCGACGCCTGGAAGATGCTGGGGCCGCCGCGGTGGTGATGCACTCCCTCTTCGAAGAGCAGATCGAAGGGGAGAGTCATATTCTGGACCACTATATGAGCTACGGCACAGAGAGCTTTGCCGAAGCGCTCGACTATTTTCCGGAAATGCAGCACTACAATGTCGGGCCCACTCACTATCTCAATTTGATTAGTGACGCCAAAGCCGCGGTGGATGTTCCCATTATTGCCAGCATCAACGGCGTCTCGCCGGGCGGTTGGACAGAATATGCCAAGTTGATGGAAGAGGCTGGGGCCGATGGTCTGGAGCTGAACATCTACTACATCCCGGTGGATCCGGCGGTGGGCAGCGCGACGGTGGAGCAGACCTATCTAGACATTGTGCGCAGTGTCCGGGCCAGTGTTTCCATTCCGATTGGAGTCAAGGTGGGCCCCTACTTTAGCGCCTTTGCCAATATGGCCTCCCGCCTCTGTAGCGCCGGTGCGGATGCATTGGTGCTCTTTAACCGCTTCTACCAACCTGACCTGGATTTGGAAAATCTGGAAGTGGTTCCCAACCTGGTCTTGAGCAGCGCCCACGAAATGCGCCTCCCCTTGCGCTGGGTCGCCATTCTCTATGGTCATATCCAGGCCGACATGGCAATCACCAGCGGTGTGCATAGCCATATTGATGTCCTAAAAGGGCTCATGGCCGGCGCCACCGTGACCATGTTAGCTTCTGAACTGTTGCGCAATGGCGTTTCACGTCTGAGTGAAATTCGGGCCGACCTGATCAGTTGGATGGAAGACCACGACTATGAATCGGTGGAGCAGATGCGTGGCAGTATGAGCCAGATCAATGTAGCCGACGCCGATGCCTATGTACGCGCCAACTACATCAAGATGTTGCAATCCTGGCGCCCCGACCCCATCAGCATGTTGGTCTATTGAGGAATTTTATAACCCGTGTGGCAAGCTGACCGGCACTTGTCAAGTGCCGGTCATTTTTCCTCGTTACAACAACCCTTAGCCCATTACCTGCTGCCGGACCGCCTCCAGCAAAATGTGCTTGTCCGGGTAGTGGTAGTGGGCGCTCATGTCCGCATGGCTGGGCATGGCCAGTAGTTCTTCCAGCACGCCCACTGCCTGCTCATAGCTCTTGGTCTGATGGCTTTCAAGCACATTCCAGAGCAACATGGTGCGGTCACCGGTGTGGAAGGCGAGCAGTTCACGCTCCATGTCGAGCCATTCGGGCAGGATCTGTTCGTACATAATCTTTTCCGGCAATGGCTCGACGCGAATGGGTTGGATGCCCTTCTTGTTGACCAGCGCCGGCACTTCCACCACCACATTATCGGGGACGCCGGGCAGCGCACCATAGTTGGGCACGTTGACCTGGAAGTAGCCCTCGTTGTTGTTGACCAGGCCATCAATAATGGGCACCTGCTGCTCGCGCGTCTTTTGCGAGCCAAAGACCTCGACAACGCTGGATTTGGGATCATTGGCCACCTGATGGATCTGCGCCATCTTCTTTTCCAGATTTTCCACATAGAAGGGGCGCGCCAATTCGGTGTCTGGCCCACCCCATGGCTCGCCAAACCAATGTTTTTTGGTCTCAATGTCAGTGTGATACCACCAACCGCCCCGCCGCGGCGTGTCGCCAATCGGCATGAGGCCAAACATGTGATATTGGTGGATCGTCCCGCGCGACATCTGGATGTCATGGGTGCGTTCCGCCACATGGGTGCGCCAATACTCCTCGCCCTTTTCCTCGATCCACTGGTCGAGCAGCGGGTACATATCCTCGCCCTTGTAGTAGAAGTGGGTCAGCCAGATATTGTGATTTAGCCCTGGCGCTTCCCAGGTGAGGTCGGACATCTCCTGCACATCCAAACCCAAGACGCGGGCAATGCCATAGACGCCATAGTGACCGTGGCAGAGACCACAGACCTTGATATCGGTCTCGCGCGTCATGAGCGTGCAGCCCTCATAGACCGGGTTGCCGGACTGAATTAGCCAGGCGTCGGGGCAGGTCTCTTCCATTTCATAGGCCACATCCAACATGAGGCGCAAATTCATATAGGCGCCCAGGTTGACGCGGCCATAATAGTAACCATACTTGGCGGTCAACTCACGCATGTCGCGCTGGTGATAGTGGCTGATGGCCGACGCGGTGTTGATGACAAAGTCGGCATCGGTCAAGGCGGTGCGCAGATCCAGGGTATGTTCGATCTGCAGATTGGATCCCAGTTCATCGCTGTAACGCCGGGCCAATTTGGTTATCATATCGAGGCGGTCGGCGTCAATATCCATAAAGTGGACCATGCTGCCGGCCAGGTTGGGGGTGAGACAAAGGTCTTTGACCAGACCGAGCGAAAAGGTGGCGCTGCCAGCGCCAACCACGCCAATTTTAATCGGTGTTGCCATGAGAATCTCCTTCGGTATTAGCAAAAATAGATTGCAAGCCCGATCCAATTATACAAGAGATAAAATATGTTGGCGAATAGCTTGTTGGACCAAGGTGTTTGGGCGGATTATTATCGAGGTCATGTCTTGGGCGTAAGTGAGCAATGAATTGTCCGCGTGCCAGCCCAAGTCTGCGCAAGGCGCACTAGTACGCACCAACCAGTCAGGCTTCAGCCGACTTGGGCTAGCAGACTGGGGTTTGAACCCTGGGTGGTTTGGCCGTAGTCACGCCGCCTGCGGTGCCTTTGACGCGCTGGCGGTCGCACCGCCGCTGACACTCATCAGCCGGTTAGCGGATCGTACACATAGCTGCAGAAACCGATCTTCGGGGCTCCGCTGGCAGTGGCTAGACGTTGTGCTAACTCACACCCTGTGCTCCCGCGATAAAGCTTGACAAAGCGGCGCGGCTTGTCTATACTGCGGCTATGACCAGACGACATAGGAAACGCCCACAGCGCCAGTGGCATCGCTTTTTGGCCAAGGGCTTTGAACTCTCGGTGGGACAGACAGGGGTGCAGGTCTTTGCTGAAATCGAGGTGACCCAGAATCCGCCCAAGGTGGACATTTTGCTGCTGCGCCGCGCTTCGGCGACCTGGACGCCGGAACAGTTGGCGTTGTTGCCCGATGGCATTCGCGACTGTAACGCCAGCCATGTGCTGATTGAATTCAAGTATACGGAGTCGCTGACGGTGGATGCCCTGCGTCAGGCGGTGAGCTATGAGTATTTCTACCGCATGGCCAATGATCTGAAGCCGGACGAGGTGAAGATGTTTATTCTTTGCGCCAAGACGCCCCAGCCCGAACGCTTGCAGAGCTTTGGCTATGAAGACACCCAGTGGACCGGCGTTTATGCCAGCAACCAGGAACTGACCGGCCACATTCCGCTCTTGGCACTCAACGACTTGAGCGATGCCCCGCACAACGCCTTTGTCAAAGCCTTTGCCAGCCGTCCGGCGCAGAAGGCCAAGGCGTTGGCCACGATTCGTACGCAATCAAATCTGTCCGATGCGTTGGTGACCTATTTTGACGTGTTGGGTGCGATTTGGTCCTTACCGGAAGGAACGATGATGGATGAATTCTTGACCCCAGAGCGGGTGCTGGAGATTGGCGAGGAATGGAAACGCATTCTACTCCAACACACCTCTCCCGATCAACTCAATGAACTGCTTTCCCCCGAGTACAAGCAACAGTTGATCAACCAAGGTATCGAACGCGGCATCGAACGCGGCATCGAACGCGGCATCGAACAAAAGAGCCGCGACATTGTGTTAGCCATGGCCGCCAAAGGCTTTGACCTGGCCGTGATTGCCGACATCACCGGCTTGACCGTGGCCCAGGTGCAGGCGCTGTTACGGGCGAAGTCTGGAGAGATAACCACGCCTAGCGCGCAGGAGAACGATGTCGGTGCCCAATAAACAACAGCGAGGCCCAGCGGGCAACCCGGAAGCAACGGGTTTGTTCTCGGTAGGACTAGATTGGCTGATGGACAAATTATTGCCGTCGCCGGCTGTAGCGCCCATCAACGCGACCGCTCGTAGACAGGGGGAAGCACTACAGTTTTTAACTTGCGAGTTCTTCCAGTTCTAGCTGAGCAGCCTCACGGGCACTGTCCAGATCGCTGGCAAAGGTAAGTGTACCAAAGCGTGGGAATCTACCCCACCCGCCCCCTCGACCGGTATGCCAGCCCAAATGCAGTAATTCCAAATCCAAAGTCGTGTGAGAAGCATCCTCAGATGCGGTTCTGCATCAACGAAACCTATCTGGGAATGCCTTTTATCGGCCAACTAGCTCACTTCTCCGGCAATGTAGCAGGCTACTCCTGACGCACTACCGGCAGATAGAGAGAGGACTGGGGCCAGAAGCTCAAATTGGAGAGGGGTGACCATGCGCCGGTGCGGCTTTGGGTTTTAAGCGCGAAAAAGTAAGCGTTGCCCGAATATGGCAAGGTTGCGGTGTAGCTGGCCGTGGCGCCGGGCAGGTCGGCGGTGAGGGTGGTGGCGTCTGCCCAAGTTGCCTCGGTGATGGGTGTGGTCGCATAGCGCAATGTTGTGGTCACGGCGGTGGTCGGCGGTGTCCATTGCAAGGTCAAGGTGATGGTGTCGGTGGCCACGGCGCTTTGGCCGATGTGGAGATCGGTGACCGCGGCGGGTGTCTCCACTGCCTCAATGTCCAGATAGTTGAGCATGGTATATTCGTCAAAGATGCCCATGGCCAGCGTCAATTTGTTGTCGGCAATGGTCACCGTTTTGGTGCGCACCAGATAGGGATCGCTCGTCTCGTCGGTGATCAAGGGCACGCCTTCAACCATAACCTGGTTGTGGGCATAGAGCTTGCCTTGCCAGCCAACTGAGACTGTCACATTATAGCGGCCATTGGGCAAGTCAAACTCAAAGGTTTTCTGTCGTCCCCAATCATCGTAGATCACACTCTTTTGCAATTCGTTGGGACCGTCGTTCAAATATTGATACATGACATGGGCCATGTCACCATACCAACCGTAGCCCAGCGCACGGTCGGCTTCATACTCATTCCAGCCAATCTTGAGGTACGTTTTGCCCTCTATGATCAAGGGATCAGCTGTAGGCGCGCCGGCAGGATCTTGAAAGTTGATGTAATAGTTGCCCGGCGGGCCTTCGGCGCGAGGATGGGTGGGTGGCGGCTGGATGTCGGGAATGGTTGCAATTTCACCGCCATTTTTCAGGCCGATCAGCCGGCGTAGATTGTAGAGAAACTCATCATCACGGGTATAGCTGGTCAGGCCGGTTATGATTTTATCCACCTGAGCATCGGCCGCGTTGGCCACATCGATCTCAGCCTGGCCCTGGTTGAGGACATAGAAATATTCGTAATCTTCCAGGCTGTCGCGCATGAGTTCAAAACGAATTGACGGCACAAAGCGATGGCCGTTGGCGCCGTAGGCAATCGGCGTATTTTGGCGGGAGGGTGGATAGAGCATAAAGGTGTCGCCGTTCTGGCCGGAGGTCATGGGGTCAGTCCACGGGTTGCGGCTCCAGTCGTTGAGCGAGTAGTAGGCCAGGCCGCGGATGCGATATTTCCAGAGCAGCCAACCGGTCAGCTTGCTCTCAATGCCGGGATGATCCAGTGTAATCGGATTAAAATAGGGCGGTCGGGTGCCATAGAGAAAATAGATCCAGCTCTCTTCGCCAAAGTCGCGGGCATGGGCCACCGTCGGGTCATATTGATTAAAGACCGGCAGCCAAATGTCAATCTTGGCGCCAGTGTAGGTGGGATGGGCGTAAATCTCCGGCTTGGCCTCTTCCGAGACCATGAGCTTGAGCTTGGGCGCGGCTTTTTTTAGCTCTTGTGCATACCACGCCACGGCATCGTAGTCGGCCTGATTTTGGGGCTCATTGGCAAAGTAATAGTAGGCTTGATCCAGGTAACCGAGCGTCTCCAGATAGCTTTGTATGGCGGTCATGTAGGCGAACCACTGCTGGTTATAGGGCGTGTTGGGGTTGTTGGCGGTGTACCAGTCGCCGCTGCCGCGCGTTTCGCCGCAGAAGGTGTTGGGGCGTTGGTCCGCCGACGCGTCATTGTTGCGAAAGGTGGCGGCCATAAAAGAGGGAAAGCCGACGCCGTCATTAAAGCCCTCACCGGCCAGATATTTGCGCGCCGGCGCTTCAAAGCCCCAGATGCCATAGGGGTCGGTGAAGGTGTGCGTGGTGCAGTTATAGTCAATGTAGGGGGCGCCGCCGTTGCTGGTCAAGCCGCCGGACCAGAGCGGCGCCTTGGGGGTCAGGCGATGATCGATAAAGAATTGCTTGATCTTGTCTACATAGAACCAATAGTCAGCGCCGGTGCCGTTGACCCCATACGCGTTGAGGATGGTCTCATGCGAGAAGTTCATCTGCGACTTGACATGCAACGCATCGGGGATAGCGAAAGCAAAAACATGCAGCCGCACCGGAATGGCCACGCCGCCAATCTGTACTTGGGTGTTGTAATCGCCGGCGGGCGTGCTCTCGGCGACAGCCACGGTAAACCAGAAGGCCGTGTTCTCACCCGCCGTCAGGTCAACCGTGGCGCCACTGGCCAGGGGCCAGAGCGGGTCGGGATAGTCGCCGGTGCGCCCCAAGCTGTCGGTGGCCTGCGCCAGGTTCACATAGGCCACCTGATAGAGTTCGACAGTAATGCCACTGCCAAAGTCCCCGCTGCTGACCGTAACGGAACCGTTACTCGTGGGCTTGACGATGATCTGGAAGGGTTCAAATTCATTTTGGGCGGCGTAGACCTTGACCTCGGCAGCGGTTGCGTCGAGGTCAGCAACCGTTGGCAGCGGGTCATCTTTAAAAATGCGTCGGCTGGGGGGTGCGGTCCAGAGTTCCAGGGCAGCGGTCGATTGGGTCAGCGTTGCCGTGTAGCGCTCCTGCTCGTCCGCCGCCTTAGTAACCCTACTGGCTGGCGGCAGCAGGCTCAGCCAAAGCAGGCTTAGCAAGAGCGTATAGCTGCCAAAACGCCGCCAGCCCATTAGGCTTGCTTCTCCGCTGGATTCTGCAACTTTTCCCAATCCTCGTCGCTGACTAGCGTCACCACCCGAAAGGCTTCGGCATGGGCCATCTCTTTGCCTTTGGCCGCCTCGGCCGACCACTGTCGGATCATGGGTTCGGGATCCCACTGACCGACCTGGCTGACATGCTCTTTGAGCGCCTTGATCTTCAGGTCAATTGTGTCGGAGATGTTGACATAGATATTCTCTTTGCCGCCATCGCCCCAATTCATGGCAAAGACCTTGCGCACCTTGTGAGCCTCCAGCCCCAAATCTTGGAAGAGGTGGGGTTGGCCCGCAGCGGGGAAGATGGCATCAATTGCAGCCGCGGCCACCGCGCGATGATCGGGGTGGTTGATATAGCCGTCGCCGGCCCAGAGCAAGGTCGGGTCGGTGGTGATGACCGCCTCTGGTTTATAGCGCCGAATCTCGCGCACCAGTTGTTTGCGCAGCGCCATCGTATTTTCCACCATGCCGTCGGGCTCGCGCAGAAAGACCAGCTCATGCACCCCCACCGCCGCGGCCGCCGCGCGCTGTTCCGCTTCGCGAATTTCGGCCGCCTGTTCACGCGTGAGCGACAGATCAGCAATACCGACGTCACCACTGGTCACCAGCACATAGCAGACCTCGGCGCCAGCCTGCACCCAGCGCGCCACAGTGCCGGCACAGCCAAACTCAATGTCGTCAGGGTGGGCCATGATCGCCATGGCGCGTTTGGGGACATAGAATTGATTCGTCATTGGTTATTCCAATCATTTTGGGCTCATATAGATATGCGGCTGAAATTGCGCTTTTTCTCTCGGGTAAATCTTGCAATTTCAGTGTACCGCCCCTATGAGCGTCGTTTTTTTAATCAGGATAGTAAACCTCTTGTGTAGAAGATAGATTCAGTTTACTCCAAATTGGCGGCGCGTCTGTAATCTTGTTCCGTTAAGATGACCGGCACTTGCCAAGTGCCGGTCATCTTGGTCCCAAATTACTCAACCACTCCCGGCGGCAACGGAAATTGTGTGGCATCATCGAGCACCAGCACCCAGTCCGGTCCAGGCTGGGGCGGCGTAAAGGTCGCTGTGCCGTGGGTGGCTACTGTGCCGATGTGGGCGAGTTGACCGCTCTGCGGTGCGTACCACCAGCCACGCGCCTGCTCACCGGTTAATGTGTCCAGGTGAACCGTAACCGGTCGGGTGGTGGGTAGGTAGAGCATGAGGTAGGCGCCATTGCTGTCACGGGTGGCGCGGATATGTTCACTGCCACTGCCGGCATCCACGGCCAAGATACCTTGATCCGGGATGCGGGTCAAAAAGGGGCGTGACTCCATCAATGCGCGCAAATATTGCACCTGCTCGGCGCCAGGGCGATGGAGCGCTTCGAGCCAGGTGCGGTCGGCGTGGTTGATGGCCGGCTCGCGTGGGCCGCAAAATTGCCAGATCGAATGGTGGCCGTAGGTGACGCCACAGCCGCCGGCAAAGACTGAGCGATAGAGTTGCTTGCGCACATCATAGGCTCGAAAATGGCCATTGGCTGGATCCCACTTGGGCCAGGGCGAGATGGGATGGTCTTCATAGTTGGGCTCACCATCCAGGGTCGGCTTGGCGGGCGTAAGCTGGTAATCGTGGGTGATCATCTCCCAGACCGCGCTGTCGCGCCCGGAGCCATGCCCGGACTGCATCATGTTAAAATCAAGCCACTCTTCGCCTTGCAGCCAGGCCGAAGTCGAATGGCGTCCCGGCGGATGATAAGTTTTGAGCAGGCGTTGCCCCGCCCCTTCATCGAGCCCGGCGGCCATGGCGCGCCAGAGCGGACGGTAGTCATCATTCTCGAAAACAGCCGGCCGGTCGCCGCCCAGGATCCAAAGCACGTTGCTCTGATCACCATAGCGTTCGCCCAAGAAACGGCCATAGACTTGTGCATTCTCTGGCGTAAAGACCTGCGGCCCGACACCCCACTGGCGACGATTGACCTTGTCACCCCAAGTCGGCAGCAGCCCGATATAGAGGTCGTGTTCGGCAGCCAGGGCAATCAGTTCATCGACATAGGCAAAGTAGGCTGGATTGGGACGCGCCGGGTCATTGTCGATCAGCGGCCGGTCGCCATAGACATTGGGACGGTTGAGGCCATCAAACTCGGCCAGCGCCACCGCCTGGATCACAGTAAAGCGTTGGCGTTGACGGGCGGCAAAGTAGAAACGCGCTTCCTCACGGGTTAGTCGATGAAAGAGTTCCCAGGCTGTATCCCCCAACCAGAAGAAGGGCGCGCCGCTCTCCGTCACCAGAAAGCGTTGATTATCACTGACACGAATGCGTGGTAAGGTGGTCATGAGCTTCCTCGTTTGCTAAACTCTATTCTGGACTCTGGCGTTTTTTATTGGTTACACTGGTGATTGGTGATTAGTTGTTCGCTTGCGGGCGCTATGCGCCATTGGTAATTTTTCACCTGTAGCCTCCAAATTCGCCAGAGTCCAGTTCGATTGATATTGGCCGAGATAACTGTCACTGACCACAGGCAGACTGTTCGGCAAACTGTTTCTGGTCAGTGACAGTCACTTTTGGTAGTGACCGAATGTAAAGACGGACTGATAAAAAGTTCGATTTTGGATGGCAGGCGATCCCACCAAGAGGCGGGCGCGTCCACCCGCAACAGATGGGTAGCCCGGCGGTCGTCACTGGCGCCTAACCCCGGCGCAATGATGGAGGTCACCGGTTCTGCCATTAAGTAGCGCGCTAGTGCTGCTTCCCAGCGCTGAGAAGTACGCAGCGCGATGATCTGGGTTAAGGTTGCGGTTGGTTGATCCAGCAGGTAGTCAATGTGCCAAAAGCAGCGTTTGGAGCGCGACCAATAGGGATTATCTTCGATCATGCCTGCGTTTTGCAACTGGGCGAGCAGGGCGGTGCGGATGATTTGGGGCGGCGAGTCGCCGCAGCGAGTGGCATGACGTAGCAGACGGCCGGCCAGACAGGTCGCACCCCGCTGCCCTAAAGCTGAGCCAATGTAGAGGTAATCACCCGATGGCAGGAGAATAGAACGTCCACCCTGAAAACGCCCAAAGGTGACGGCCACGGCGTCGACGACGTAGATACGGAGAAGATAGACCCCCTGGAGATAGCTTGCGCCCAGGAACAAAACCAATGCATTAGGGCCAGCGCACATTACAGCTTCCACACTGCGCTTAGCCTTTTAACCCGCCAATGGTGATCCCGCGCACAAAGTACTTTTGCAGCAACAGAAAGCTAAAGAGCGCTGGCCCAAAGGCTAGGACGGCCATGGCCATACGCGCGGATTGAACAGGGATCGGTACACCGGTGGTCTGGGGGTTGGAGGCCAGGAAGTTGATATTGGCCATGAGTACATAGAGCAGGTATTGGAGCGGATAGAGGGTGGCTGTGTTGATAAAGAGCAGCGCCAGGAACCAGTCGTTCCAGTAACGGAGGATAAAAAAGAGGCCAATGGTGGCCAACACCGGCTTGCTCAGCGGCAGCACAATCTGAAAAAAGACCCGCCACTCGCCGGCGCCGTCAATGCGGGCGGCGTCCAACAATTCGGTAGGCAACTGGGCAAAAGAAGTGCGCAGAATCAGCACATACCAGGCCGTCACCAGATAGGGCAGAATCAAGACCAGAATGTTGTCCTTGAGCCCAAGATAGCGCGTTACCAAGATATAAAAGGGCACCATGCCGCCGTTAAAGAGCAACGTAAAGAAGACATAGAAAGAGAGGATGCCCCGCAATTTATAGTCTTTGCGCGAGATGGCATAACCCAACATAGCACAGAGCAACAACCCCACCACTGTGCCAATCGCGGTGACAAAGATCGTTACGCCATAAGCTTGAATGATCTGTGTGGGCTGCTGCAAGATGTAATCGTAGGCAAAGGTGGTAAAGCCAACCGGCCACAGACTATAGCCCTGACGCGCCACCGCTTTCTCATCGGAGAGCGAAATGGAGATGACCAGGATCATGGGGATGACACAGGCCAACCCAATGAGGCCCAATACCAGATGGACCAGCCACTTGCCCCAAGCGAACGGTCGGCGCCGCCGGAAGGTGCGTACGCTTTTGGTGGTTGGTGTAAAAGTTGTTGACATTGTTCCCCTTTTCTATCGTGGTTGCATTTCAAGCCAACCCATTGCTGGGATTCCAGCTATTATACACTACCTGCGCACGATTAACAGCATCAACTTTTGGAGGGTGCGTACCACAAACGGGGCGAAGCACCAGCCAGGTCAATTGGAGCTTCTCGCCCATCGCCTCTACTTTGGGCCGCACCCCTTTTGGACTCGCTGACACTTGACACCCACCATTAGATTTTCTATACTGATGACATGATGGAAACAAGCGAAGAACAACCAGAGAAAACAGAGTGGCATCGGCTCTTTGCGCTTGAACAGGATTTGGCTTTGACACCGGTGGGGGTTGGCGTGGAAACTGAGTTTCCAGCTATGACAGACCCACCCAAGGTTGATCTTTTGCTGTTGCGTCAGAGAGGCGAACGATGGACTGAGGCGCAACAGGCCCGCTTACCGGATGGTGTGCGTGAATCAACAGCCGCTTATAATTTGCTTGAATTCAAATATACCGAATCGCTGACGCTAGATATTTTCTGGCAGGCATTGGGTTATGAGCACTTTTTTCGCACCAGCCGTCGTTTGGCCCAAACCACTGTGCGCCTTTTTATTCTGAGCGCCAAGACGCCCCATGCGGCAAGACTTGCTGAACTGGGTTTTGTCAAAACCGAACAACCCGGTGTGATGCAAGGCGATAATATTAAGGCGATAATATTTATGTGCGCCATGTCACACTGTTGATCTTGAATCAATTGCAGGATACACCACACAATGCATTTGTGAAGACCTTTGCTAGTCGTCAAGCTGAAAAACGCAAGGCATTTGGACTGCTTGACAGTTTTAGTGGTCTATCAGCCAGATTAGTCACCTTTTTACAGGGTCTACGAGCTATCTGGTCGTTGCCGGAAGGAGCAGAAATGAACGAGATTCTTACACCGGAGCGGGTAATGGAGATTGGCGAAACATGGAAAAAAGTGCTCTTACAGAGTATGGCATCCGAAGAATTGGACACCTACATCCCCACTTACAAACAACATATACTTGAACAGGGGCTTGAACAAGGGCTTGAACAAGGAATCGCTTTAGCCAAGCGGCAGACTGTTCAGGCCATGTTTGTCAAAAACTTTGACATTGCCGTTATTGCTGATGTTACCGGACTGACCGTTACGCAGGTAGAGGCCATCTTAGCGGGCAATTCCGATGAAGAAGTGTTCGGTATTGCCAAAGCACAGATTGCTACTATACCTCGCTCTGAATGAAAACCGGAGTTTTGCTTCTTCCTAAAACTCTGTGGAAAAAACTTCGGTTTTCATCACAACCGCGGTATAAGCGATGAGGTTGGTGGCCCAAGTCAGTAATGTGCTGACCGCAGCAAACTCACCAATGCAAAGTTTGTTCTTCCCTAAAAGAGCGAATAATCCTGGTTAACCCGCCGCACCACCCAGTTGGCCAGCACTACCATGAGAAAGCCGACGACCGATTGGTAGAAGCCGGCCGCAGCGGCCATGCTAATGTTGCCCAGTTCCACCAGTGAACGGTAGACAAAGGTGTCGATCACATCGGTGGTGCTGTAGAGCATGGGCGTATCGCGGGGAACAAAGTAGAAGAGGCCAAAGTCGGCGTTAAAGATGCGCCCAATTGAGAGCAACACCAGAATAATCACCAGTGGCAGGAGCATGGGCAACATGACATAGCGGATCTGCTGCCACTTGGTGGCGCCATCGATCTTGGCCGCCTCAAAAAGTTGCGTGTCGATCCCCAAAATGCCGGCCAGGTAGACAATGCTGCCAAAGCCGACCCCATTCCAAAGGTTGGCCGCGGTGAGGATGGCGGGCCAATATTGGGGTTCGCGGTACCAGGCAATCGTATCAATGCCAACCGTCTTCAACACCTTGTTAATAATACCGGTGTCGCCGTTGAGAAAGCCGAAGACGAAGTAGCTCACAATGACCCAGGAAATAAAGTGGGGGAAAAAGAGCATGGTCTGGTAATACTTGCTCATGAAATTGGTATAGATTTCATTCATGAGGATGGCGATGGTCAGGGAGGCTACGGTGCCGGTCGTGATAAAAATGCTGTTCATTACCAAGGTGTTGCGTGTAATGCGCCACGCCTGGTCGGTGCCAAAGAGAAAGCGAAAATTATCGAGCCCCGCCCATGCGCTGCCAAAGATGCCCTCGGCAAATTTATAGTCCTTAAAGGCAATGATGAGCCCGACCATGGGTAAGTAGGCGAAGATCAAGAGCAAGATCACCCCCGGCAACGCCATGGTGGTCAACGCCAGGTTGGTCTGCAAATCGCGTCGATTGGACAGCCAACCGCTTTTGGCCGCTTTGGGCGAAGGGGATATTACTTGGGGGGTACGTTCCGTTTTTACACTCATTTTCTCTCTCACTATACTTTGACACCCAACGCTTTGGCTTCGACTTTTGCCCAATCAGGGATGGGGATGGTGGCGGCAAGCGGCGGTAATTCGTGGCGATGTTCCGATGAAGCGTCCACTTGCAGTTCATGGCTCAGGCGTTCGGCCACGGTCTTGAGCACCTGGACCCGGGCAAAGCGTTTATCATTCCCGGCAATGACCGTCCACGGCGCTTGGGCGGTCGTCGTCTTGATCAACATTTCTTCGACCGCCTGCTCATAGAGATCCCACTTTTCGCGGTTGCGCCAATCTTCATCGGTCAACTTCCAGCTTTTGGTGGGGATATTTTCCCGGCGCTCAAAGCGGTGCAACTGCTCCTCTTTGCTGACGTGCATCCAAAACTTGATCACAATGGCGCCGAAGTCGACCAATTGCTGTTCAAATTCCTGGATCTCTTCATAAGCGCGCTGCCACTCCGCGGTGCTGCAAAAGCCTTCCACCCGTTCCACCAGGACGCGGCCATACCAACTCCGGTCAAAGATCGCCATGACGCCCTGTTCCGGCAAGCGTCGCCAAAAGCGCCAGAGATAGTGCTTCTCGGCATCGTCACCTTTGGGCGCCGCGATCGGATGAACGATGTAGCCGCGCGGGTCCATCCGTTCGGTCAGCCGGTTGATGGCGCCCCCTTTACCCGCGGCATCCCAGCCTTCAAAGACAACAATGGCCGGCCGCCGACGTTGGTGTAAGTAATACCCCAAAATGCGCAGTTGGGTTTGGTAAGCGTCAAGCTGACGTTTGTACTCGGCTTTGGGCAAGCTTTGCGCCAAATCAACAATCTCAAGCATGGCTCACGCCCTCTGCCGTGACACTTTTTTTCGCGTTCCTTTGGCTAGTTTTCACCCATTTGGTTTTGTCCTCCGGCGCCTCTTTGGCCTTATCCTCTTTTTTGACCTTTTGGGCTTTAGGAGGCTTGAGATCTTTGGTGCCTTTCTGGGTTTTTTCTTTTTTCCGTTTCTGTTTGCCGCCAGCCGCTTCTGTCTCTAGCTCCGCTAAAGGTGGCCAACGCATAGGTTCGACGGCTAGCGCTTGCTCCAGACGCTCAATAAGCGTGCGAAAAACCTGATAGGTGCGATAGTTGGCATCGGTGGCCGGGACAACGGTCCACGGTGCAACTGTGGTGCTGGTATTGGTGAGCATGTCGCTCACTGCAGCCTGATATTCTTCGTATTTGCGATGATGTTCCCAATCCTCGGCTGCCACCTGCCAGGCTGTCTCTGCCTGTTGCGAGAGCAAAAGAAAGCGGCGTAGTTGTTCCGCTTTGCTAATGTGCAGCCAAAACTTGATGAAGATGGTCTGGTCCGCGGCTAGCGTGCGCTCAAAGGCGTTGATCTCCTCGTAGGCCCGGATCCATTCCGGCATGGGCGTCAAGCCTTCCACGCGTTCAATGAGAACGCGCCCATACCAACTGCGGTCAAAGATCGCGATCTGACCATGCCGCGGGATCTGCATCCAGAAACGCCAGAGCCAGGGCTTCTGCCGCTCGTGGGTGCGCGGGGCATTGGTGGGCAACACCTTGAAGCCGCGCGGGTCGAGCCGTTCGGCCAATTTGCGGATGGTCGTGCCCTTGCCGGCGGCATCCCACCCCTCAAAGACAATGATCACAGGTGCTTTCTGGGCATAGATCAAGCGTTCCAATTCCAGCAGACGCTCCATTTGCAGAGGGACAATCTGCTGGTATGCTTTTTTCGAGAGGGATAAGGTCAGATCGGCTTGTTCAAGCATCGCTGGTGGATACACCTTTCCGAGTCGTAGGGGTGATAGAGAATTTATGAGTTGACCGCTGCAATGAACAAACCAGTCTCTTTTTGGATGACAAAGTGGCCCCCTTGCTGCGCCATCTGCGCAGCCGCATACGCTGTAAAAGCAGTGCGTGCGGTTATTGGGTCGGCAGCGCGCGCGGCGGTAAAGCTCAGCATGGAGAAGACATAATCCGCCAGTGCATCAACTTCCGTGACGACGAGCCCATCCTCATAGCGACGCAACTCAATCTGTTCAAATGTTGTCGCCAATTTGGCTTCACCATTTTCCAACGAAAAGTACCGATCCGGTGACACCGCAGCCCGATAATCCAGCGCCGGGTCAAACTCCCGAATGAGCGTCCGCAGTTCGACCAGATGATTCTGTCCATTCGTGGCGGCATAGAGCCGGCCACCTGGTTTCAACACCCGCCGGATCTCATGTAACGCCTGGGGTAGATCCGGGACATGATAGAGCATGTGGTTGGCGATCACGGCGTCAAAGCTGGCGGCGGCAAAGGGCAAGGACTGGGCATCGGCTTGCTCAAAGCGAAAAACATGAGGAACCGCAGCCAGATTGGCCTGTGCTTGATCAATCATCCCCGCCGATTGATCGGTCAGCGTGATCTGCCAACTGGAAGGGATGCGGTCACGGTTCTCCGCCCACAAACTGCCCGGCCCACAGCCGACCTCCAGTAACTGCGCCCCATCTGGCAAGTCAAATTGATCAAAGACCCAAAGCGGCCAACGATAGGGATTGGTGCTAAACTCGATATGCAGGCGGATGCGGGCGTCTAGGTTGGCGCTGGTACGGTACTGTTCTTGCACGGACACAGCTTCATTGTGGGGTTTGGTCATGAATTTTGTTCCTTAAAGTAGCGGAGAACAAGGATAAGACGCAGACGGAAATTCTCATTTCTAAGCTTGTTCATGTAAAGCTAATTGAGCGACCTGATGACGCAGCCAAACATTGAGCAATGTTTCAGGACTGATAATTGTGTTTGAATGCGTTCGCTGATCCAGAAATTAATCAACGTTTCCGATTAAACGCCACGCTGTTTGGCTTGGGTCTCAACCAAATCATACAGATCTGGTTCAATGGTTACGCGATGTCGCCGCTTGGCGCGGACTACAAACTCGACCTCATGCGTTTCATCCCAATGATCCGCCAGACTGTGCGTATCCCAATATTCACTAATTTCCGCCAAAGTCTGGGCATTGGAAATGTTGGTCGCCTGTAAATTATCGTGTTCGTCCATAATACCTACTTGGGCGTCGGCGCATCAGCCTCAATTAGACCCGCAGCCCGTAACTCCTGCCACAATTCTCCTGGCACGGAAGTCGCCAGCGCCGCCACATTCGCTTCGACCTCAGCCGGTTTCACCGCACCGACGACCAATGACGTAATCGTCGGATGGGCGCGGGCAAAGTGCAGCGCCGCCACATTGAGCGGAACGCCATGCCGTTCACAGACGGCGTTGATCTGGCGCGCCTTTTCCAGGATCGCAGCTGGTGCGTTGTTGTAATTGTATTGAGCGTCCGTCTTGGGACCCGTGGCCAGGATACCGCTGTTGTAGACGCCACCCAGGAAGATGCCGATACCTTTCTCTTGGCAGAGCTTGAGAAAGCCGAGCGAGGTCTGCTCCAGCAGGGTGTAACGACCGGCCAACAGAAAAACATCGGGATCGGCCTGTTCGGCAAAGCGCTGCTCCATTTGCCATTGATTCATCCCCGCGCCCACCGCTTTGATTACCCCCTGGCGACGCAGCTCTTGCAAGGTCGGGAAGGCCCCCGCCAACGCATCCTGCTCATGATCGACCTTGTCGGCATCGGGGTCATGCACCAGCACAATCTCCACGTGGTCGGTGTTGAGCCGCTGGAGGCTGCCCTCCAGGCTGCGCATGACCCCGTCATAGGAGTAATCATAGACAAAGGCGCTGCGGTCAGCGTTGAGCACGCGGCCAATCTTGGTGGAGATCACATAGCTATCGCGCGGGATGCCCTTGAGCGCGCGCCCCAGCCGGATCTCGCTTTCACCCCGGCCATAGAGTGGCGCCGAGTCAAAAAGGCGTACACCCAACGCATAGGCGCGCTGGATGGTGGCGTCGGCATCGGCGTCGGGCACCGCGGTGACATGGCCGATGGGGGCCGTGCCCAGGCCGAAATTAGTGACTTGTAACGAATTTTTGTTCCCTAGTGGGACAGTGGAAATTGCGGGCATAGATAGGGATTCCTCTGTTATACAAGAGTTGCATCAGTAAAGGTTAAGCTTTATCAACCGTTGACGTTCACGCAAACTAACTTCATCATTGAGACGTAGAATTTTTATAGTCACCCGTGCTTCAGGTGTTAACGGAACTATTGTCGCCCCTTGGCGGCTAAAGTGCTCTTCCCATGTTGTAATGTAGCTGCGACCTGTGCTTTCAACATGACCATGATGCGCTCAATTTTTGCCAACTCATCTAGTTCATGCTCTTCGTCCATGCTTAGTAATTCAGAATCATTGAGCGCGAGCAGACGCTGTAGACGAGCCTGCCCTCGCTCTGTAACTGCATAGTTCATTACCTCTTGCTGTGATGGATCACCTGATAGAAACTCAACGATCTCGGTCGCTGTAACAACAGCCGGAGTTCTAAGACCCAGCAGACTTAATTCTAAGATAGTTGGCAACCAAGAACGCATCGGTTCAATGCGGGATGACAACTCATCCGGTAATTCCAAGGTTAGTACCGTCATAAAACAATTCCTCTATCCGCACCCACTCACCGCAACTATTCGCTTGAACGGGCAAGGGTTGAACGGTAACGAATTATCCATCTAACTGCTTCAAATCAATCAGCCCAGCGTCTAACAGCTGCCGAAATTGCGCCAAGTCGCTGCGGATCGCGTCGGCCAGTGGCGTCCAGGGCATGCCGCCCAGAATCTGACGCAGGCCACCGTCATCCAGATCCCAGGGGAAGGGGAGCGGATTGTTGTGGGCATAGGTGATCTGCGCGTCGGGCGCCTCGGCTTTGAGCAGACGCACAAACTCGCTCACCTCGACAATATCATTACGCAGGTTACAGCCGGCTGCGCCCTGATAGCTTGCCCGCGCCGTGCCGATAAACATCTTGGCCACATCATTGGCATGTTGCAGCCCGACCGGGCCGTCAAAGCGAATGTGAAAGGGGCGACCTGCCGCGGCAGCTAGAATCGCCTTGGCCAGATCACTGGTCATGCCCTGGTCACGACCGACACCATAGACAATGTAGGGGCGCAGGCCGACACTGCCGATCTGCCAATCCTGCCAATAAATGCGGGCAGTGCCTTCGTTGGCCACCTTGTAGACGCCATAGAGGGTGCGCGGCAACAGCGGCACATCATCTTCGACGCGGCCTTCGGGGTAATCCTCCGCCGGCCCCAGCACAGCCAGCGAACTGGCATAGGACAAGCCCTGGACCTGTCCCCAATTGTGGCGCGCGGCCTCAAAAATGTTAACAGTGCCCACCACATTAACCGCCGCGCCCAACGACGGGTTGGCGCGACAGAAGGGCACCTGCAGCCCGGCCAGGTGGACAATATGGGTAACGCCGTGATTCTCTACTACGGCGCGTACTGCTTTTAAATCGGTGACATCGAGCTTGACGAAGGTGACCTTGGCTAGTTCCTCTTCACTCATAACCTGGCGCGGCCGCACTGGTTCTGTGGCCAGGTCGGTAGCCACCACCGTGACCCCCTCCTGCACCAAATTGTGCATTACCCACGAGCCGATACAGCCCATCGAGCCGGTAATCATAAAAGTTTCGTTGGACATGATTGCTCCCTAGTAAGGGAGTAAGAAGTAGGGAGTCGGAAGTAGGGAGAGGTGCTCCCCCTTACTTCTTACTCCCTACTCCCTACTCCTCCCTACTTATCTTCCTTGCACGGATTGGTCAATGAACCGATGCCGTCGATTTCGACCGTCACCACGTCGCCGTCTTTTAAAAAGACGGGCGGTTTCATGCCCATGCCAACGCCAGGAGGCGTGCCAGTGATGATCACGTCGCCGGGCAGCATGGTAAAGGCGCGGCTGAGATAGGAAACCAGGTGGGGCACCTTAAAGAGCAATTCGCTGGTATTGGAATCCTGCATCGTCTTACCGTTGACAAGGGTACGCAACTTGAGATTGTGCGGGTCGGCAATTTCATCTTTGGTGACAATGCACGGGCCCAGCGGGCAGAAGGTGTCTAATGACTTGCCGCGAATCCACTGGTCACCCCGTTCGCTTTGCAGGTCGCGCGCGCTCACATCGTTACAGACCGTGTAGCCGACGATGTAGTCAAAGACATTCTCTTCGCTGATGCGATAGGCGCGTTTGCCGATGACGACTGCCAGTTCCACTTCCCAGTCCACCTTGGCTGTCTCATTGGGATCCCAGTGGATGGTGTCGCCGTTGCCGATAATCGATGTTGTGTATTTGGTGAACATGATCGGAATCTTGGGCGTTTGGGCGTTGCTCTCGCGGATGTGATCCAGGTAGTTCAGGCCAATGGCGATCACCTTGTTCGGGTTGGTGATGGGCGCCAGCAGCTTGACATCGCTGACGGCGACACCGCTCTCTTTGGCTGCCTTTTTGGTGGCGACGCGGCGGGCGACTTTCAGCCCATCTTCGCCCATTTCCAGGAAGACGCGCATCTCGTTGGGCAGCGCCCCGCCGGAGAGTTCAGCCAGATTGACCACTTTGTCATCCACGATGGCGCCCAACTGGGCGCCGCCGGCGCGGGGTTTGAAAGTTACGAGTTTCATGGTTACTCCCTTGTTTTCATTGTGAAAGATGAAGTATTAATTTTTAGTTCCGCCTGAGTAACTGCTGAATGATGGATTGTAACCGGATAATTTCCTGTTCCAATTCAGTTATCCGTTGGCGGAGTCGGAAATTAGCGGCTTCAAGGCGTTGTAAAGACATGGTGGGGGCATCACGTTGAGAACGCAAGCGCCGTAACTCAGTGAGTTGGGGCCGATTTAAATGCAACCAATTGATGTGAAACCAACCACGTTAATCCACCGTTGACCATCAGCAATTAGTTGTTCCTGTTGGCTAATAATTTGTGCTAATTGAGTATTCTCCTGGTGAACCGTTTCGATTTGTGCTTGGATTGCAGCCTGTTCTTCACGCATGCGTGTAATCGCACCGGCCAAATATTGCCTTTCATCAGCTTCAATCATGGCAAATAGTTGGGCTAGCTCGTCTTTTTCCTCTGCACTCAGCACACCGGCCAACTCCTTTTGCCGCAATTCACCAAAACGGATTTCTGTTTCTCCTGTCCATTGCATTTGTTAACTCTCCACTATATCGTACTGGGAATCACCGGCAGCACCAGATGAGAGGGATAAGCCCGGTCATGGTGAATTGTCTGTTGGGCTGCTCGCATTTCCATGGATGCCCCCATATCCGCACCGGTATTGAGGTTCCGATCAAAGCGAGGGAAGTTGGACGATGAAATCTCCAGCCGCAGTTGATGGCCCTTGCGAAAGACATTGCCGGTGACGCCAATTTCGATCGCATACTCATAGACCTGGTTGGGGGTCAATAGCGTTGGCGTAGTCAGGCTCTCACGATAGCGGGTGCGGACAATGCTGTCACAGAGATTTTTGGCATAGCCGGAGGGCGCGACATCGACCAACTTGGCCGTCCAGTCGGTGTCTAACCCATCGGTGGCGGCATAGAGCACCAGGGTAATCGGCCCCGTCACTTCCAGGTCGGCGGTCAGTGGTTCGCTGGTGTAGCAGAGCACATCGCTGCGCATCTCGACACCGCGTTGGTCATAGGGCCCCCACGGCGTAATCTGGGGTGCGCAGCAGTGGTTGCCGCCGTTACTTTGCACAGGAAAGCGCGGGTCATAGATGAAGTGATCGGTCGGTTCAGCTGCCGGTGCAAGCGGGGCCAGCCCGCCGTCGCCCAGCAAGGTATTGGCGTTGCCACCACTGTGCAGATACCAATGTTGCCATTCCGTGCGCGCCAGCGGCCATTCATATTCGTCGCGCCACTCGTTGATGCCCATAATGAAGAGGCGCAGCGGCGCTTCATCAAGGATGCCGGTGTGGACGCCCTTGAGCCACTGCTCCAGCCAACGGAATTCCAGCGCATCCAGATCCTGCATGGAATGGAAGCCAAAGTCAATATCCCCCACTTTGGGCGAGATGCTCAGCGAATGGACCCACGGTCCCACAATCAATTTGCTCTGGCGCGCCACCGGCGAGCCACCCTGTTCGCGCAGCCCCTTGAAACAGGCAAAGGAGCCTTCGGCAAAGATGTCATACCAGCCGCCCATGTTGAAAGCCGGGACCGTGATCTCACCCCACTTATCTTCCAGATTCATCGCCGCCCAATAGTCGTCATAGGCGGGGTGCAATAACAGATCCTGCCAAAAAGGCATTGTACGCCCGACCGTGCGGTCTAGTTCGGTGAGGGGCAAGACACGAAAAAGTTCAGTCCAGTGATAATGATCGATCAATTGGCCAACATGTTCACTATGCGCCGCACCCCACGTCGCGCAAAGGTTGAGTTGCAGCGCACCGCCCTGCCGCAATGCCTTGAAAAAGTTGGGTGTAATGACCCTCGGCGTCATGGCTGTCAAATATTGGCTGCGATAGGGCGCGCTCTGGATCTGAACGTGTCCCAGATAGGAACCACCTGATGTGGCAATCTTGCCGTTGCTCCACGGCTGTTGACCAATCCATTCTTGGGTGTCATAGCCGTCGATCCCTTCGCCTTGTAGCGGATAGTAGTCGCCGCCCGAATCCCAGCGGCCACGGGTGTCTTGCAACACACAAGCATAGCCTTGATTGGCTAGTGCCCGTGCCCGATTCACGGCGGGTTCACTATTATTGCTGTAGGGCGTGCGCACCAATACGGTGGGAAAGGGACCATGCGCCTTGGGCAGATAAATGTCGGCAGAGAGGGGGACACCGTCACGCATGGGTATCTGCGCGCCCAGGCGCAGTTCAACGGCATAGGGCATGAGTGAGACTCCTCTTAGAGTGGTTCTTGGATCAATTGTTCATCTCTATTTTTAAGCATATCTAGATCAAGCAAATCGTTCAAATCGTCGCGTATTGCCATAACTTCATCAGGATAGGCGCCAGCAACTTCGTCGACTAGCTCATCGCTTGCGTTTTCGAGTAAATAATTAAGTGCGGCAACATAAAGTGCCAACTCGTCTTCACTAATTTCCAATGTCAGCAGACGCGCACTAACAACGTCCCGTTCAGAAAGTAATTTGGCCATTGCTTATCCTATAGACTTCCTGCAGATTCTGTCGATCGCGCAACGCTTCACGGGTTGGGCGGTCACCTTGTTCATGGTGATCTGCGCCATGTTCAGTTCGTTTAGCCATAGTAGTGCTGCCTAAACATACCCCCGCGGATCCGTCTCGACCGGTGTCACATCACTGGTTTGTACAGACCAGGCCAACAGTGCTTGCTCCAGTTGGCGCTGCACGTCGGTATACGCGGCGTTGCCATATTGATTGTACAACTCTTGGGGGTCGCTGGCAAGGTCATATAACTCACATTGACCAGTTGGCCGGTAGACCAGGCGATGCTGGGCGCTGCGCAGGGCCACTGTGCGCCCCACACTGTCGGGATAATCCTGTTGCTGTTGTCCTTTGGGGTAGTAGATGTTGCGCTCATCCCGGGCAAATGGATCGCGATCGGGCCGTCCTTCAAAACAGTGGGGTTCATGGCGCGCATAGCCTCCCTCAGTAAAAGCAATCCGTGTGGGGTCGCCGGCCGCGCCTTGGAGTTGGGCCGTGTAGCTGCGGGCAAAGTGGGTGTGCTGCGGCTCGATACCCGCTTGTTCTGGCCCGGCCTGTTCCAATGTCGTCGCCATGAGATCAAACAGCTCCACCGGCTCATTGACCACATGGCCGGCCTTGCCGCCGGGGGTGCGCACAATGAGCGGCACACGGGTCACCACATCCTCCGCCGCGCTGGGCCACTTTTCCACCAACCCGTAGTCCCCCGCGTAGTCGCCATGATCCGAGGTGAAGGTGACGGTGGTATTGTCGGCCAGGCCACTTTCTTCCAACGTGTTGAGCAGTTGGCCCAGCAAGTGGTCGATAAAACCGGTCATGCCCAGGTAGACCGCCTGAATCTTGCGCAAGAGTTGATCCTGTGCCGCCGGCGCCAGTTGATCCAGGCGACGATAACGGCGAATCAGCGCATGAAAATCGGGCCGGTCGGGCAGATCGGCTGGGCGCAAGGGTGGCAAGTCATCGGGGTTGATCAGGTCATGCCAGGGTTGGGGCGCTGAGTAGGGGCAGTGGGGGTAGGTCAACGGCAGGAAGATGCAGAAGGGTTCCTTGGGTTTGCCCTGGAGAAAATTGATGGCGGCCTGGACATTGGCATAGTCGCCGTGCTCTTCCAGCGGTGCATCATAGGGTTCAAAGAGAAAGCTGTAGTAGCGCGGGTCATCAAAGGCATAAGGATTGCGGCCAAATTTGCCCTTGCCATACGAACGCGCCTCCGTCACGCTGTCGGCAAAAGAGGCGGTGGCCAGCAGATCATTTTTGCCATACATGAGCACCGTGTAGCCCGCTGCTTTAAGATACTTGAGCAGATTTGGTTCATGGGGGCGCAGCAAATGCCAGAGGGTGCGATGGCCGCGCACATGGGGATGCCAGCCGGTCATCATACTACAACGGGAGGGCGTGCAAACGGTGTGTTGAACGTGGCATTGGTCAAAGCGCGTGCCCTGCGCGGCCAGGGCGTCAATGTTGGGCGTCGGCGCTAAGGGGTGGCCATAGCAGCCCACACTTTCGGCGCGTAGCTCGTCAGGTTGGAAGATGATGAAGTTCATGCGGTTCTTTCTGTTGGTGAGTTGATGCTGAGAGCGAGCAAACTTTGGGATAGTATACAAGCTCTTGTCCAAATCGACAACGTACATTCATGAGCAGCACAGGAGGTATCATTTTACTCCTGTATAAAATGATACCTCCTGGCGCTCTTTGGTATAGGCGGGATTGTTGGGATTTGCAACTTTATCAAAAGTGACTAAGATCAAGGAAGTGCTACATGATAACTTTGGCAAAGGCAAGCAGCAATATGCAGAAATTACCGATCGGTGAACAGGAATTTGCGCTGTTGCGAGCGCGCAATGAGATCTATGTCGATAAGACACACCAAATCTGGGAGTTAATGAATGCAGGACGATTCTTGTTTTTATCGCGCCCGCGCCGTTTTGGCAAGTCATTGCTGATTACCACCCTCGAAGAGATATACCGGGGCAACCGTGCGCTCTTTCAAGGGCTTTGGATCGAAGATAAGATTGATTGGCAACCGCATCCTGTCATTGTAATCAACTTCAATGGGATGGATTACCGTGAGCAACCGTTAGCCACTGCGCTAGCGCATTACCTGGATACGCTGGCAGCCCAATCTAAACTCACCTTGCATGGACAAAACTATAAAGAAAAGTTTCAAGAGCTAATTGTGCTGCTTGCCCAACAAGGCGTTGAACAAGGGCTAGGGCCATCGCGCGTCGTGCTGTTGGTGGATGAATATGACAAACCGATTACCGATCTGCTGGAAAATGAACAGAAAGTCCAAGAGCACATTGATACGTTGAAAAATTTTTACTCAGTGCTCAAAGCACCGGCAGCAGTCCACCTGCATTTTGTCTTTCTGACCGGTGTTTCGAAATATGGTAAAATTTCCGTTTTTTCCGATCTAAATAATCTGCTTGATCTCACATTGGACCGCCGCTTCGCTACCTTGCTGGGCTATACACAGGAGGAGTTGGAGCACTATTTTGCGGCGTACATTGATCGCCTGGCCGTCACTTATCACGCCGATCGAGCAACCGTTTTAACGCAGATCCAACGCTGGTATGATGGCTATTCATGGGATGGCGTGCAACGGGTCTACGTGCCATTTTCCACCCTGGTCTTCTTGGCCCAACAACGCTTTGCCAACCATTGGTTTGCCACAGCCACGCCAACGTTTCTGATTAAGCTGTTGCGACAGCAGCGGATTCCTGCCTATACGTTGGAGCGGTTGACAGCGACCGATACGTTGTTAGATAGTGCGAACGTTGACGCCATCGATCCCTATGCTTTGCTCTTCCAGACCGGCTATTTGACCATCAAACAGGCGCAGCCATCATTTGCCGGTGAGAAATATATTCTGGGCTATCCCAATCGCGAGGTGGCCGAAGCCTTTAGCCAATATCTCCTGGCCGATTACTTGACTGGTGACACAGGCCAACCACATCTTGCCTTATTAACGGAGTTGCAAACCGCGTTGAGTGGTCAGGACGTTGTACGATTTATCAAATTGTTGCAATCGATCTTCGCCGGCATCCCCTACACCCTTTTTCTGGAGGCTGAAGCTTATTATCACTCGGTTGTCTATCTGGTCCTGCGCCTGCTGAATTTTCAGATCGACGCGGAAAAATTGACCAACGTTGGGCGCATTGACGCGGTATTGGAATTGGACAATCTGGTCTATATTCTTGAATTTAAAATGAGTACCGCGGCTGTTGCCATCCAACAGATCCGTGATCAAGGCTATGCAGAAAACTATCAGGGGTCTGGTAAAACGATTGTTTTGTTGGGTATTGCCTTTGATAAGGAGAAGCGCAATATTATCGATTGGCAAAGTGAGCCTTTACCCGCGTAGATTCCTCGCCCAAACTTACACTATGTGTGTTCGCTAAGCTTGTTTAGCCGCAAAGTACAGGTGAAATAAAACAAAAGCATGATGAAGAATTTATAGGCAATCTGTTACCCTGATCTTACAGTTCATCAACAATCGTGTAGTATTTGTCTACCTAGCGTATGCATAGCGTATAGATTATTCACGTAGCTAAATTCTTCTATGAAACGGACACATCAATTGATAGAGGCTCCAACTGGCTGGATCATAACTGCTCCAGTTGCGAATGTAGGGGAGGAGACTTTACGGCAATGGCTACAGGCGTCGCTTTCATGGCAACATATTTATAGCGTTACACGCAGTTGGCTATACGATTGGGGCAGCACACTCATCTGCGTCACCGGCGTATGGCTCTTCTTACTTTGGACCATTATACTTTCGGGCTTTACACACAGCCAACTCCTTGCACTCTCTTCCACTTGTGAGATGGCGATCAACTGGACGCTGGTCACACTGCTGTTTCGTACTTGCCGCCAAAAACAGCTTTCCAAACGGCTCCGCTTTTTCTGGCTGTTCCTGGCTGTTGGGTTCACATGCGCCGGTGTTGCTGATCTAATCTGGATCTACTACGAACTCACTTGGAATGCAATGCCGTTGACTTCGCCTGCGGACATCCTATATCTGGCTGGCTACTGTTTTATCGGGCTTGCTGTATTGGCTCACCCTCCCGCGCCACAATCGCATTTGCCGCGCGTCCGACTGTGGTTGGATGCCAGCACAGTCTTTGTCGGCGCTTTAATGGTTGATTGGTATTTTGTTCTCTACCCCATCTATGCCAAGTTCCACGGCAACCCTTGGGACGCTGGCATTGCGCTCTTATATCCTGCGCTTGATACGGCGCTGGTCGGTGCAGTCGTTATTATATTTTTGCGCCAGCCTAAGCAGTACTCGCGCCAACCCTTTCAGATGTTGCTGATAGGGAGTGTACTGATGCTTGTCTCTGACCTTGCGTTCTCTGTACAACTCTTGCACGACAATCAAGCGATTTCCAGTTGGGTCTATGGGGCAGCCTATACCAGCAAATGGCTGGTCGCCTTAAGTGCACAGTTGCAGTTCAAACAGGCTACGCAGACAGAAAGTCGTAGCATACCAGCAAGGGCACAAGACAAAGAACTTCCCTATGGCGTTCTCCCCTATTTGGCGATCATTGCCGGCTATGTGATCCTGATCTTCGGCATTATGATGCATGATCTCAATGTAATTGAAGGGCTGATCATTGGCACTGTTCTGCTCACTGTCCTGGTCAGCGCCCGTCAAATCCTGGTTTTACGCGAAAATGCGAAGCTGTTACGCGCCAGCACGATGCTCACGGAAGAGCTAAAGCGCAGTGAGGCGCGCTTTCGTTCGCTGGTGCAAAATACGTCGGATATTATTACCGTTTTAGCCGAAGATGGCGCCATTCTCTATGAAAGCCCTGCTGTCGACGTTATTCTTGGCTACCGCCTTGATACCCGTCTCAAGAGCAACTTCCGTAGCTATATTCATCCAGATGATGTGGAGAAGCTACAGAAGAGTCGCAGTATTTTTCTACAAGCTACCGGCAGTGTACGCGGCTTGGAAGTACGCATGCGCCACGCTAACGGCACTTGGCTCTGGGTTGAAGTCCATCTCACCAATTTGCTCACCGATCCCAATGTAAGCGGCATCGTCGCCAACTATCGTGATATTAGCGAACGCAAACGCTTTGAAGAGCAGTTGTGCCACCTTGCCTATCACGACCCGCTGACCAATGTCGCTAACCGCACCCTCTTTCAGCAGCAGTTGGTGCAGACCTTTGCGGCAGTAGAAAGCACCGGCAACGGCATTGCCGTCTTTATGTTGGATCTCGACAGCTTTAAACAGATCAATGATACCTACGGTCACAGTATAGGCGATCAGCTGCTCATGGCTGTGGGGCAGCGCATCCGTCACTGCGTGCGCAAGGACGATCTGGTGGCGCGCCTAGGTGGCGACGAATTTGCCGTTCTCTTACGCAATATCGGTACACCAACAGATGCCATCAAGGTGGCGCAACGCATCCTCCACACCTTTGCCGAGCCGGTTTTCGTTGAAAACAAAAAGCTGTGGACACGTGGCAGCTTAGGCATAGCGCTCTATACCAGCGACATTGCGACCCCCGATGAGTTGCTACGCTGCGCCGACCGCGCTATGTATCAGGCCAAAAATCGCGGCAAAGGCTGCTATACGCTTTGGTCTGCCTCAGGCAGTTGAGTTCCTACGCACAGGCCAGAACAACAAGATTAGCCCAACCAGCAATAGACCGCCAGAGATAAATGCACCAACCTGTCGAATGGGTGTTGTTCCCATACGCACCGCAATGTAATGCTCCCCGACCGGCACATCCACCTCGATTAGCCCATAGGGTTCAGCAATGCGATAGAGCGCCGGCACGCCGTCAACCGTTACTTGCCAGCCGGGGAAGTAATAGAGATTGACGCGCACCGTGGCCGGCCGCTCAATTTCCACGACACCCCCAAAGCTTGAACCGCGGCTATCATTACGCAAAACCTCGCCCACGCCGCGCGTGATGCTCAAACGCGTCAGGTCAGTGGTTGCACCGTGTACTTCCGTGTAATCGGGATCGGCATAGTCGTCGCTCATGGGTGACGTGGTAAAAGGCCGTTCCTGCACCCACTCTGTATAAGCGATCATGTCAGGGTGTTCCTGCTCAAACTGATAGACCGCCCGACCATCTTCACGCCATGGCTCCACCGGCTGGTAATGAGCATCAATATAGCTGGCGCTTCCCCATACCACCAGGATGACCACCAACAGCAAACCCACCGCCTTTTCTTGCAGCTCTGCTTCTGTAACAAGGTCCACCTGCGCTAGCAATTGGTAGAGCACCAGGCCGCCCAGCGCACTGAGCAATAGGATGACCAGAGCCAGTAGACGCCACGGAAACTGAATGACCGCTAATGGCGGCAGTGCCTCCCACAGCGGTGAGGCCCAAGGGGTCATCAACCAGAGCAGGGCGAGCGTCCCCCCCCACAGATAACCCACACGCCAGCGTAACCTGGTGTAGGACCAGGTCAGCCACGGTGTCATGATGAGCAAGAGCAGCGCCATTACGCCCACCTGAAAGCTCATGCCGTCATTCGCGCCCACCGGATCGTCGGAATAGCCAAAGCCCCAAAATGGGCTGAAGAATTGGCCAAACTGGACAAAATGGCGACGAAAATCATAGGTGTTCGTCACATAGACCTGTTGATCCAAATAACGGCCTTCGACCAGCAATGGCAAAAGAAAAATCATGGTAAGCAGCAGCGCACCGCTACCGGCTACACCCGCGAGCACAACGCGTCCTAGCACACCACGTTTTCTGGGGCGAAAGTGTCGCCAGCCATAAAAGAGCAAAAAAATGACAAAGGTGACCAGCAACGGGGCAAAGGAGATCAAAGCAAAGGTATGGGTCAATAAGGTTCCGGCCAATGCCAACATTGCCAATGCCAGGCGTCGCGTCCAGCCGGCGGCTCCGCCCAGTATGATCAAGCGGTCGAACAGCAGGAAAACCCACGGAAACCAGGCCAGGAGTAAGGTGTCATTAAGTGCGGCGCGTACATAAATATCGACAAAATGATAGGGCAGGAAGACATAAAGTAGGCCGGCAATCACGGCGCAGAGGCGGAGCGGATCGAGACCAACCACTGCTGGAGGTCTCTTGTCCGCTACAGTTCTTTCTTCTTCAAGCCAGGTGCGCACCAACTGGTAGAGCCCCCAAGCGCCTACCAGAAACCCTGTCGCCCAAACCCCTTTGACTGCCAATGTGTAGCCGGCGCCCAACGCCACAAACAGAGAGCCAAGATAAAATCCTATGGGCGCCTGGATCAGAAAAGTCGGATAGCCATAACCTTGGATATGATGCATAGCCCAACGCGGCCAAAGGGCGCCACTGCGCAGAGAAGCATCAAATTGTTCTAAATAGAAAACGCTATGCCGTCCGTCATGGGCCTCATAGAAATAACCGGGCGTGGTTAGGGGTGTCAGCGCCAAGAGGGTCAAGGCCAGCAGCAAGATCAGATACCAATCAAGCCTAGCTAGCCATTTCTGTATAGTCTGTAAACGCGCCATTTTAACGATCTGCTTTGCGATAGACAAATTTAAGTCCAGACCAAAAGTGGTCAATGGCCGCCACCTTGACATCAACTAGCCCTTGCTCAAGCCCAATAGTACGGACAACAGTTTCATCCAAGTCGGTAACTGCTTTGGCGCTACGCTTGGGCCAGGAGATCCAGATCATGCCATCCTTAAGAATGGCAGCTTTCAAGTGGGGAAACTGCGCCATCAATTCAGCGCGCGCGGTGGTGAAAAAGTGCACAAAATTCAAATTTTGCACCAATGCTGTAACCAGAAAGAGCGGCTCGGGCAGCGGCGCTATCAAGTCCCTATAATTCGAGGGTGTCTGTAATACGGCGCAGCGATCGTGAGCTTTGATGCCCAACTTGGCCGCCAAGGGTCTTTGCGAATAGCCGGCCCGTTGTGTTGTTTCAGTCAAAGTTTATCCTTTCCACATCACTCTATATTTATGTTTGCTTGACGCCGATGGCGTGGTTCAAGCAAATCATTTTCCAGCACCTGCAACAATGCCATGGGCGCAACCTGGCCGACCGTCGTCACTAATGGCGCCATCCCGCTGCGGTCCCACCAACCACGCTGCGGCGGCGGCCACAATGCCATGGGCCATGCCCCACTAACCACCTGTACCGGCGGCCATGTAAGCAACTCTGGCGGACAAAAATTCGGTTTTACGAAGCGCAAAACAACGCCCTGTTGCGCCTGAACGGCCCAAACGTGCAACCACCAGTGGGGTGTACAGTAGAGACCGTGCAAAACAGGTAACTGTTGATAGTCCATCCAAAGCTGCACTAACTGAGCGAAGCTTGCTTCCAGATTCACCAAGCGTCCCGGCGATGTTATCCAACTGCTCAACTGTTCGACACCAGGAATGCGTTGGGCTAAACGCCAGTAGTGACGGCTCAAGGCGACGGCCAGTTCGGTGGATTGCACCACCATCGGCGCGGGCAGAACATTGCCCAGCGTCACAAAACGCAAAGGCCCCTCGCCTACGCTTAACAGTTGTTGCATTTGCTCCGCAGCCCAACGGTTGCCGGCATAAAACACAGTAGGACGCTGTCCTGGTGGCATCCGTTCCAAAGCACGCCCGGTAATACGCCCCATTTGATTTAACCACTGCTGCACCTCGGCATCCGCGTCGTCATGACCGCCAACCACCACCAACACTTCAGGCTGGGCGTCAATGAGCTTTGTCGCCCAATGCCCGCTCTGAAGGTCAGTCGTCAGCGTGGTCATGCCCACTAATTCTAAAGGTGCGCTGGCCAATGCCTGTCGCGCCGCAGCCAGGCTGCCGCCTTTGGTCAATCCCACTAGCCAGACACGCAGTCGGGGCCGCGGGGTGATGCCGGCCGTAACATAAGCCAAAGGCGGCTGCCCGATAGGATCTTCTCCTTGCAGCCACGGCCGATTCTGTTCATCATCCCATAACGGACGCCCCAATTTGTCACCTAACTGACGACACGTCGCGGCACATTGGCTTGGGATCGACGCATCAATCCGCCGGTGTAATGTTTCCCAGCCGACCAGGCGGTAGAGCCCGCTCACGTTTTCCAGCAAACAAGCCGTTGTTGTATCCAGCGTAACGCCTAACGCGAGGAGTGTGCCTTCACTGTGGACAGGTTGCGTAAGATCCTGCGGTTGGATTGCCGGTTGCATCAGCGGCCACCTCCTATTAGCACCTGCCAAATGGTCATCGCCCATTGCCAAAGGAAAGTTGCACTCAAACGGGCCGAAAAAAATTGCATCCGTTCGATCACCACACTCAACTGCGCAGCCAGTAGGCGCGCAAAAAGTACGCCGGCTGCAAACCATAAGGCGCGTTGCCCCACCCCCTGCCAGGCTAACAGCAGCCGGCGAACCCATTTAGGTTGCGTTGCCGCTACTTGCGGTATAGGCAAAGTCCAATACAGCAAGGTTGCCGTGGTAAGCAAGAGCACCAGGAGGCTAGCCAGTGCTGTTAACGGTGGCGCAGACCAGATAAGACCTGTGTGCGCGGCTTGCCAGAATTGGGGCCAAAGCGTCCCTTGCAGCAATCCAATCAGAACAGCAGAGAGGGTGATGCCCAGCATCAACGCTACAGGAATCCCACCAGCGACACGGAGAAAAGTACGCCACGCTCGGTGTTTGCGCGGTGGCAGTAGGCCGCGCAGCCAGATCCGTTCCAGGCCGGCAATCCACAGCAAAAGCCCCAGAATCAACGTGAGCCACAGGCCAGGCGTGGCCAGGGGTGCACTAAACAGCGGTTGGAACAGACGGGGCACTAACACCTGTCGCCAGACAAGCGCTCCCAGATAGCCTAAGGTAACTCCAACCAGAATATATTGAGCCAGACGCGCCAAGCTGCGATCGCCGGCAATGAGGCTAAAGATCATCAGTGAGAAGAAAAAGCTGACCCAAAGCCCTGCTGTTGCACCGAAAAGGGGGGGAGTGAAACTATCCACCAGACCGTCTCCTCAGTATTACAGCCAGGTTACCCAACACAATCACACCCAATAAGGCCAGATGGCCCCAATTTTGGAAGATTAACTGTTCACGCCCCAATTGCTCTTCCGCGTAAGGCAGGGGACGGTTTTGCAACTGCGTATAGAAAGCGGCGCCGTCAAAACCGCTCACTAACCCGCTTAATTGTCCGCTGTCCAGATAGGGACGCAAGAGCGGATCCGCACTGGCGGTAGTAAAGGCAACGACCGGTCGGTAGAGCAACGGCTGCACCTGTTCCAACCACTGCTGGACAGCTTCAGCCGTGGCGGCTACCACAACGGTCAGCGCGGGTGTCGATTGGGGCTGTTGGGTAGGGCTCCAGGCCATTGGGAAGGGTTGTGTATGGCCATAGAGCGCCGCCGCGGGGGATTGCGCCAACCAGGCCAAAACTGCGGCGCCGCCGGGTAAATAGCCGCCATTCCAATAAAGCGCGCGCCCTGCCAGAGGCTCTAAGCTATTTTCGGTGCGTAGGTCGCTAATTGCACGGTCAAAGAGCCGTTGGGCAACGGCTGGTCCGCCAGGCAATGGACTGATAAGGATAGGATGGGTCTGACGTTCAAGCAGATGACGGGCTAGCGGCAGCGCCAGTAGATCCATTTCGCCGGCGGTGGCCGGATCATAGGCCCAGTAGATCCAAACCTCTGCCTCTGCCGGCAGCGCATCAATGGCGGCATGGGCCGCGGTGACGCCCGGCCACTGTTGCGGCGTGCCAACGGGGGTAGGAAGGCCGACAAAGATCGGCAGTGCGATGATGAGTCCAACCATGAACATCAGCCATGCCATTGGCGCTAATGGCGCTGGCGCGCCGGCGGTCGTCATAGCCGTCAGATCAAGCAGCACCGGATCCTCAGCCAATTGGGTGCGCAAGCGGCGCCACTGCTCAGCCTCTAATTGTAAGGGGGGGGCAACGAGGGGTTGTGAAAATTCGTCATCATCCACCAGCACACTGGTCAAACGTAGGGGCGTTAAAAGCCCCTGCACCCCAGTGATTAGCCGGCGTGGACCAGAGCGGTTATTCATGCCGGCATAATCGATGAATTCGTCATCGATTTGATCTTCGGCATCCGCGTTGGTAAAGGCAACAGGACGAGCTGGGTTAGCGGCTGCGGGTTCAGTAGTATCAACTTCAGCAGCCTCAAGATCAGCCACATCCTGCGCTTCGCCGTCGTCATCCGCTGTGCTTATGTGCAGTTGCGCTGACGTCTCTTGCACCGAGGTCGCTTCCTCAGACGAGTTTGCGCTAGAAGGCGGAGACGCGGGGTCCGGAGTATTCTGCGTCGACGCCATATCACGCAAATCGGCGCCGCAGCGATTACAGTAATTAGAGCCAGCGCGGTTAGCCGTACCACAGTGGGGACAATGGATCAAACTCATAGCGCGCGTCCCAGGAGAAAGCGCACCCCAACCACGATCCCTGCCAAGACGCTGCCCAAAAGCGCGCCGCGCAGGGTTGCCATGACCGGCGTTTCCAATAACCAGTTCATTCCCTCACCTAACGTTGCGCCCCAAAGTGTATGCGTAGTCGGCATTTGGGTGAGCAAAACCAACACCGCCCCAACTGTCATCCAGCGTCCGGCAGGCGTAGTAAGCTGCAGATAGCGATAGACAGCAGTAAGCATAAAGAAGAAGACAACTGCGTAAAGAGTCGCCTGTCCGGGGGCAATCACATAGTCAAAAAACCAGGCAACGGTAGGGCTGGCGACGCCGGTTGGCTGCAAAATTCCAGCCACAAAGAGCGCACTACAACTGGCCACCAACGCCAAGCTGTAGGTCCATTCCCGTTCACCGGCCAGAATACGGCGTAGATGAATGGTGAGGACACTGACCATCCCCAATAACAGCGCAAAGGCAGACAAAAAGAACAGGTTTTGGTAGAGTTGCAGCACCAGCGGTCGTAACCATGTGGTAACCCCGGTGCGGTCGAGCGCAATCAGAATAAAGCAGCCGGCAATGATGAAAAGTGTCAGAGAATTTGGATAAACGGGACGTGGTGCAGATTTCATGGAATCGTTCAACTTATACAAATAGAGCCAAAATAATCAAGGCGCCCACCACAACACTGACGAGCCAGAGCAACCACTCATCTTGTGCAGGCGCATCAACCATCATTACTGTCCCTTGCTCCTGCTGTGCTACCGCCAAGGGTAACGCATTCCACCCCGGCGCCACACCAGGATGCGCTAACGGTTGTAACCAGGGACCCATAGCCGGCGGCAGCACCGGCGGCTGTGAGCTTAGACGCAATGTCGTCAACGTTGCCATATAGGTCACCAGTTCGGGGCCACCATAGCCAACCAGCACCGGCAGCGCGCCTGGCCAAGGGCGGGCAACTGCGCCATATTCATCATCATACAAGAGGGTTGCCGTCCAGGTTACGCCTTCACCTCCGGCTAAAATCCAGGATGTAGCCGGATCTTGGCGCGTGGCTGCTAAACGTGCGAACGCAGCGATGGTTAGAATATCGTCCATGATACGCTGGTTAATGCCCAGTTCGAGGAGCGGCTGCTTACCCGCTTCAAGACTGGCATCCACTTGTGCCTGCCAGCCTGTCAGCAGTGGCTTAGCGGTTGTACGTATCAACATTTCGTGGATCCTGTTGCGTCTTATCCTCTACCGCATGTCCACTCAGCAATTCCGCCGATTGTGCAACCAGAGAGAAGCCTAAAAGTTCTGCCATGGGCGCAATAGCATAGAGCAACTGTCCTACGACAAAGACAAGCGGTCGATAGCTATGGACAAATAAAAGTAGCGGGATTGCCCAAGGTTGGCGCAATTCTCGTTCTTGTTTCGCAACCGACAGTTTCATCTGACAATTCCATCCCGATTAGTTTGACAATGTCACAGTTTGTTTGGATGAGCCGTAAATACTCAAGCAGCAGCACCGTGCCGTGGACAGACCAAACCTAGGTTCATTGACCAATCAGCGCCTGGTCTGTCCACGGCACGGTGGCTGAGTCGTTACGGTGACCAACAAATGCAAGCTAGAAAGCTGCTATATTCTACCACAAATCGGATTATGGTATACTAATTGCATCGGATCGTTGTCAACTATACCTACAACTGTGCGCAGCCATCTGGCCACAGGCCCTCAACCGCCGGACAGACGGACAGGGGATCGTCAATGCGCTGTCGCCGTGGCGGGTATACTTCATGAAAACAGGTAAGTTTGCATTATGCATCGTCCCACTTTTTTCCGACTTTTTCTTCCTGGGCTCTTGTTCTTGCTCGGGCTGAGCGCCTGTGCAGGCGCCGCGCCTGCACCCACCGCAACACCAACCAAAACCCCCATGCCGGCAGCGGAAGCATCAACTGCGACGCCCGTCGTAGCTCCGGCCGCACCGACCGCGACGCTGGCGCCGGTCGAAGCGCAACCCATTGCGAACAGCGTCGCACCGGTTGACCCCACGGCGACGCCGACTTCTTTGCCGGGCAATATTGCTCCTTACACGGGGTTGCCGGCCGACAATCCCGCCACATTACGGCAACGGCCCGTCATGGTCTGCATCAACAATGATCCGGTTGGCCGCAGCGCGCACTACGGATTAAGCCAGGCAGATCTGGTCTACGAGTATATCGTCGATGGCTTTACGATTACCCGATTGACGGCGATCTACCAAAGCCATGACGCCGCACGGATAGGACCAGTGCGTTCTGCCCGCTATCCTAATATTTGGATGACTTTTATGTATGACGGCGTCTTGGCCTGTTCCGGCGGCAGCGATGCAATTCGTTATCTGCTCAAAAATGAAGTCGGCTTTCCCTATCTGGACGCAGACATCGATGATCCATCTAACAATGTTTACTTTTCCAGTATTGGAACAGACTACCGCACGCGCATGCAAACCAGCACCGAGGGTGTGCGCCGTTGGCTGGCCGACAAAGGGTTGACCAAAGAGTGGAGCCGCCCCGGCTTTGCATTCAGCCCAGAGCCGCCGCTCAACGCCGCCAGCTCCTCCACCGACATTGCCATTACCTATCCGGGCGGCAACAGTGTAGAATGGCGCTATGATAGTGCGCAAGGGGGCTACTTGCGTTGGCAAGGCGGTGAGCCTCAAAGCGATCCCGCCACTGGACGACCGATCCTGGCCCAAAATGTGATTGTCATTAGCGCAGCACATGAGTTAACCGATATTGTCGAAGATAGCCTGGGGACCAAAGGTGTCGATATTGCGCTCTATGGCTTTGGCGACTTTCGCATTTTCCGCGATGGCCAAGTCTATGAGGGCACCTGGCGCGCCGACCCGGAAAATCCCCCCCGTTGGCTTGGACCAGGCGATGTGCTGGTCCAGCTTAAGCCTGGCCAAAGCTGGATCCAAGTTGTACGGGATCTGACCGAAATCCGTTATTAAGAGTGATCATGCATGAACCGAAGGAGACAATTGATGAATGGCAAAGGTGTCATAACGGTCCTCATCGCTTTGCTTTGCACCGCTATCTTGGCAGGCCAGAGTGTGCGCACTCTTTACGCCCAAGACGATAGTGGGCAAGAGCCCACAGGCTATGAGTATACCGTACAACGGGGTGATAATTGGGCCAGCGTTGCCGCGCGGACCGGGGTTACGGTAGCAGAATTAAAGGAAGCGAATCCGGACTCAATCCGCTATAGTGGTTGGTTGATCACAGGAGAGAAGCTTTTTATTCCTGCGTCAAAACCGCTGACCTTTATTAATTACACCGTCCAAGCCGGCGACTCGTGGAGCGTTATTGCCAAAGAACATGGCATTAAAACTGCCCTACTCAAAGCGCTAAATTCACGGTATGTACGGGCGGGTGATGTGCTTTACCGAGGGGATGTACTGACCATTCCATTAACGGAAGAGACAGCCGCGGCAATGGGCATTACGGCGGAACCAGCCGATACGACAGCCACAGCAGCAACCCCAACAACCACCGCTGGAGAAGCCGCGATAGAGGCAACCGCAGCTGAAGAAACGGCGGGCGAGGCAAGCCCTGCAACAGCAACTTCCGCGGCGGCAACGCCGCAAGCCACCGTGGCAGAGACGGCGACACCGGCCAATGAAGAGGAAGAAGCGACACCAACACCAGCCACTCCTGAAGCCAGCGCCGACCAAGCCGCGTCGCCCACTGCAACAACAGCGACAGAGGCTGGCGCGCTTGAAAGTACGGATACCGAAACCACCACGGTAGCCGCGGCGCCGGCCCCGGCCTGTCCGGCCGATTTTGCTGATTATCCGCTTGCCATTCTTCAGTTAGTCAATGCTTCTACTGCGGCCAACGTGGATGATCTCACCGCATTTCTTGACACCTGCGGCGCGACTACGGCTACATCGGTTACAGCCCAGGATCTGACCGGCGATGGCGTCGATGACCTGGTTGTCATCTACCAAAATAGTGCAACGCAATCGCCGCAACCGGTTATGGATCTGCTCATTCTTGATAGCTCCGCTAGCGGCTACACGATTGGCCACCAGGCGCGCGCCGAGAGCGAAGTCAACTTATTGGCTCTGGTGGATCTCAACAGTGATGGCCAAAGTGATGTCGCCTGGCTTGAACGCACCTGTGGCGCCAGTTCCTGTTTTGATACGGTGCAGATCTACAGTTGGGATGGCACAACCTGGCGCAACTGGACTGCCGAAAAGATCACAATGGCGAATGCCTCGGTGGAGCTAAAAGATGTGTTGGCAGAGGGCCAGGGGTTTGAAGTAATCCTCAGTGGCGGGCAGATTAACAGCGACGGCGCCGGTCGGCAACGTGATCGGGTTGAAAATTGGGGCAGTGTAGATGGCGCGCCCTATATATTGTTGCAAACCACCTATGCCGACAGCACCTGTCTCTATCATCTGATCCTGGATGCCAATACCGCCTTTCTCAACGGCGGCGCCGACGAGTTTGCCAAAGCCGAGGAGCTTTACACCAAGGCCATCTCGGACAATGCTTTGGTGGCCTGTGGCACTAGGGAAAATGAGTTGGACGAACTGCGGAGCTTTGGCCTCTACCGCCTGGCGTTGGTGGCGGCCTATGAAGGGCAACCGGATGTAGCCGGTGATTTTATCGAAAGCATTGCCGCCACCTACCCCACTAGCCCTTATAGTGAATTGGGCGCAGCCTGGTTGGCGCGCTATCGCCAAGATTATGACCTACCGGCAGCCTGTGCCGTGGCCACCCAATTTGCGGAAGATAACCCGGCGGCCGTGGATCTTTTGAATAGCTTTGGCTATGCCAACCCCTCCTTTAGCGCCGCCGAAGTCTGCCCCGTACTGGACGCAGAGATCCCGCCACCGCCGACACCGGCGCCAACACCCACCGCCAGTGATACCAGTGGCGATAACACAAGTGAAGACAACACGGATGAAAGTAGCGCCGCCGGCAGTGAAGTGGTGGCCAGCAGTGCGGCCAACATCGAGAGTACAGACGCCACCACTGCTACTAATACACAGGAAGCAGCAGCCGAAGAAATTGCCGCAACCGATGGTGACGCAAGTAGCAGCGTCGAACTGCCCGCCTGCCCCGCCGACCTTGCAGGCTATGCTGAGACCTTGCCGACGCTCTTAACCCTCGCAGACCAGGACGGGGCCAAGATCGAAAGTTGGCTGCGTTCCTGTGACGCATTGGATGATGAACGGGGCTCGTTCAAGCTTACAGATCTCAATGGCGATGGGCTCCAGGATGCCATCTTCCTGCCAACCATTGTGAGTGATCTGGGCTTCGGCCCCAATGGCGCACAAGGCGCGATCCTGATCTATCATCAAGCTGCTGATGGGGTTTACACATTGGCGGCTAGCCCCGAGGTCTATGGCCAGCCCCAACTGTTAACTGCTGAAGATCTCAACGCCGACGGCAAAGCGGATATTGCCTGGACGGTAACCGGCTGTTCGACCTTCTGCGTGTTGGAAGTGCAGATTGTAGAGTGGGCCAATGGTGTCTATACATCGACTATTCTGCCCGGCGCCACCATTACCCAAGGGGAAGCTCACTTCACAGCCATTGACAGCACCGACCCGGGCCAGGGTAAGCAACTGGTCTTAACCGGCGGTGTCAGCAATGAACCGGATGGCGGTCTGGCTGTTCCGCATACCGAAATCTGGCAGAGCATTGACCACAAGCCTTTTCAACGGATCCGCTGGACCTATGACCGCACGGTGGATGGCTCCGATTGTCTGGGGTTGCGGCTAGTGGAGGCGGATGTGGTGTTGCAAGCAGCCTCAGTGCTGGGGTATCAACCGGCCATTGACCTCTATACCCAAAGCCTGGATCCGGCCTTAAAGGCGTGCAGCATCTTTAACCTTGCGAATGCAGAAGAATTGCCCCTGCTCCGGGGGCTGGCGAACTTCCGTCTCATCCAGGCCCAAGCTCTGGCCGGCGATTTTGTCGCAGCCGGCCAGGTGATGCAGAGCCTGAGCCAGAGCCAGCCGGAGAGTGGGTACACCAAAGCCGCCGAGACCTGGCTGGACAGCTACGAAAGTGAGGGCGATGCGACTGTCGCCTGCACCAAAGTGCAACCGATCTTTAACGACAACAGCACCCTCTGGCAGATTACCGATCACTTTGGCTATAACCATCCGGCCCTGGCCGCGGAACAGATCTGTTATGTGCCGTAAGTGGAGATTAATTGGCCGGTGGACACCAACATTGTCCGCGCTATGCCGGTCGGCGCGTCTGGGAGGATGCGCTTTTTTATTGACCACCAGCGCAACGAACAGATCGGTTCCCTGTGGCCGGTACCTTTGAAGGTTGACAGGTCGCCTCTCTGGCCGAAGTGGAGGTTGTTGCGCGCGGCGAAGCAAAAGGGTAGAGTTAACGGTAACCACAATGAATCATTCCGATAGGATTCATACCCTTGACACAAATAACTTCTGTTCCGGCTCTGACCCCGTGCGGGCCTGGTCATCAATTTGTCTGTTATGCCGACAGTTGTTCGGGCGTGCCGGGCGCCTTGCATGAGCGCACTTTTGCTGCGGTCAACCAGGTGGTGGCGGCGCTAGCGCCCCCGCCGGAATTTATCTGCTTCCCTGGCGATGAAATCATTGGATTGACCGCAGACGAAAGCGCATTGCGTCGCCAGTGGGAGCACTGGTTTACGCAGGAGATGGCTTGGCTGGATCGAGCGCAAATTCCGCTCTACCACACCACCGGCAACCACACAACCTATGACGCCGCCAGCACCCGCGTCTTTCAGGCGGTGATGGATCACCTGCCCAAGAATGGACCGCCCGATCAGGCAGGGTTGAGCTACTTTGTCCGGCGCGATGATCTCCTACTTGTCTTTGTCAACACATTGGCGGCGGAACGGGGTGGCGAAGGGCGGGTGGAGACGGCCTGGCTGGCGACCACATTGGCTGCCCACGCGGATGCCCGCTATAAATTGGTCTTTGGTCATCATCCGGTCTTTCCGGTCAATGGCTTTGCCGGCGCCTATCAGCGGGAACTGGCGCCAGAGGATGGCGCGCAATTTTGGGCGCTGCTGATGCAACATAGCGTATTGGCTTACTGTTGCAGCCACATCTTGGCCTTTGATGTCCAGGTGCATCAAGGTGTCCTCCAACTACTTACCGCCGGGGCCGGCACTGCCCATCGGATGCCCGAAGAGATTGAATATCTGCACTGTGTGCAGCTTGCATTGGATGCAGAAGGGTTGCGCTATCAGGTGCTCGACACCACCGGCGCCGTGCGGGAAAGGTTAAGCTGGCCATTGGCGCTGCCGCCACAAGCAGAGTGGCAGTCGTTACCTTTGGGTGAACAACCGGCTCTTCCCCTACAGGAGGAGGAAGTAATGGTCGCCTGGCGTTTTACCGGACGCGTTGCGGCTGACGAGAGTGGCGCACCCCAGACGTTGTTAAGTGGCTCGAATCCGGGGAGCGCACTGGCGCCGCTCTGGATCGGGGTGCAGGGACGCGAACGCCGGCTGGCTGTCTTGCTTAGCCCCCAAGCCGGTCGCAGCCCCCATCTCTGGTATGGACCCGCCCTGCCGGCTACTGGGCCCTTTGCCATTCAGGTTGCGTTGCACCAGGGTATGGGGCCAGGAGGCATCCTCTGGCGTTGGCATGAGGACCGGCCCTGGTCTTCGCTAACCGGCGCCTCGGCCTGGGGCGCCGAACGCTTGACCTGGCCGGCGCATTGGGCAGTCGGTCATGGTCAACGGGGCGCGGTTGATGCACCTTTTCGGGGCGAGGATTTGCAGGTTTATTGTACTACAACAAGACTTTGACCAGGTGATAACAACCGGTATTACTGGCCCAGACCGGCCAGAAAGGCGTCCGCAATGTCGCAATGGTCTTCCGTTAGTGGCTCACTTAAGATCTGTGGCAGGTGGGCGAAGAGCGCGTCACGGTCTGGGCCCAAGTCGGTGACCGCTTGCCCAATCCGAGTCAACAGGCTCGCTTCTGTCAGAAACTCGGCACGAGTAAGGGGAGCGTCGTGATGGGCAGCGATGTAATAGGCGGCGGGGTAGGCGCTGAGCCGCGTCAGCAAGGGAAAGAGTTTGGCCGTCGTCAACCGCCGGGGGCCATGATAGAGATCATCATAGGTGCAATCGCCGAGGAAGAGGATTTGCGCTTCCCGCACATAGATGATGCTGGAATCCGCGGCGTGATCACCGCCCACATGCGCCAGTTCGCAGGTAATGCCGCCCAGGTCGAGCGTCATCGCCGTGGCAAAGGCAATTTCCGGCGGGCGAATGACAAGTTGAGCGCGGTCGGGCAATTCCGCTTTGATCATATCACGGCAGAATGCGATCTCCGCGCCCGCCGCCACCCGCTGATCCAGCGCGGCGTCGCTCCAATCAAGGTGGGCCATTTCGGTAACAATGCGGGCAGTCTCCTGTGAGGCAAAGGTGGGCAGGGGCAGTGCCGCCGTGCCAAAGACATGATCCCAATGCCAGTGCGTCAGAGCGACATAGGTCGGGTCGGGCAAGCCCTGGCGCGCCATCTCTGTCCGTAGCAAGTGCACGTGAGCCGGCGAGTTGCCGGCATCGATCACCAGCACACTGCGCGCACCCACCACCACGCCCAGAATGGGACGATCGGTCGTTGCGTCGGCCGGCAGCCAGTAGACGTGGGGGCTGAGTTGCTGTAAAGTATAGTTTGACATATGGTCCTGGCGTGTTAAGGAATATTCAAAGCAATAAGTAGGGGCGTCCCCTTGCGGGCGCCCGCTTATTATCCATCCTGTATTTACTAACCTAAAATTCTCGGTTGCCTCGATTCTACGCCAAGCTGCGCAGGCTGTCAAAGTAATTTTTTGGGTAGGGGGTCACAGATTATTATTGTCATGAAAAGTGATTAATGCCTGAACTCTAGCTTCACTCTAGCTTGATACCAGGGCAACAGTTTTATCAACAAGGCATCCTTAAAAGGTCTTACGGAAATTGCTTTTGTGATATAATCAGCCCAAGGAGGCAACAATGCATATGATTCCCATTCAAGTAACCGATGAAGGCATCTTGATTCCAAAGATTTATCTAAAAGAGACCCAAAATCTAGAAATTGTGGTAGCCGATGAATACATTCTTGTCAGGTCGCAAACTGTGTCCGCGCCTGCACCGGTCGCGACAAAGCCCAACAATGGCGAACAGGTCATGAGTCGGCAGCGCCGATTTTCATTCATTGGCAGCGGTCACACACGCAACCCAAAGGCATCTGTAGATGCTGAAATCATCCTGGAACGTGAAATTGATCAACGCGAAGGTTGGAGTCTTGATGAATGAGTGCTTTATTAGACACAGGTGCGTTATTGGCAGCTATCGCCGGAAACGATGATTTTCACGATATTTGCGCATTGCTGTACTTCGACTTATATGTCCCGCAACTTTTGAGAAGCAACCTGGTCGCCTGGCCAGGTCAGGGACTCGTCTTGCGGGTGTTTTGACGCACTGTACTCCCCGCTATACTGAGGCATAGAATTCGTTTGTTGTCTGATCATGTCGACCATTGTTGAGGAATGCTATGCCAACCACTGCCACTGTCACCCGGCCGCGTCCAACCTCCCAGCGTAACCAAAGCGAACATCCCAGCGGCGATCCGCGCTTTAAGTTGATCGACCGCACCTTAAAGCGTTTTCAATACCAACAGGATGCGCTGATTGAGGTGCTGCACACTGCGCAAGAGAGTTTTGGCTTTTTGTCCGAGGATCTGCTGATCTATGTGGCGCATCAACTCAAACTCCCCCTCAGTTGGGTCTATGGCGTGGCCACCTTCTATCACTTCTTTTCGCTCAAACCGCAAGGGGACCATAACTGCATTGTCTGTCTTGGCACAGCCTGCTATGTGAAACAGGCCGCCGACATTTTGGCCACATTGCAGCGCACCTATGGGATCACCCCCGGCCAAATGACCGCTGACCACCGGCTCAGCTTGAACACGGCGCGCTGTCTGGGCAGTTGTGGCCTAGCGCCCGTCCTCTTGCTCGATGGCGAAGTGTTGGGCCGCCAAACGCCCGAGGCGGCGTTGGCGCATGTGTACACAAAGGTGCAAATCGCGGGCAAAACGGGCAAAGGCGACGAAGGCGAAGAGACAGGGGAGGCAAACCGTGAATAGTCTTGAACTGGCCACAATGGCCCAACAGGAACAGGATAAACAAGGCGCCTTTCGCTGCCGGATACTCTGCTGCGGCAGCACGCCTTGTCTTTCCGCCGGCGGGGCTGGCGTGCAGGCAGCCTTGGAAAAGGCCATTGCCCAACGTCAACTCAAGGGTCAAGTGCAGGTCGTGACCACCGGCTGTATGGGCCCCTGTAGCCGCGGCCCCATGATAACGGTGCAGAAGCCGGGCCAACCTGATGTGCTCTATGAAGGCATGCCCCCTGCCCTGGCCGAGCAGATTGTGGCCCAGCATGGGGCGCAAGCGCCCGTGGAGACACCCCAGGCGTTGTCGGCTGCGCTGCCTTTCCTGGCCAAACAGCATAAGGTTGTCCTGGCCAATAGCGGCCAGATTGACCCGGAGCGCCTTGAGGATGCGGTCGCGCATGGGGGCTACCATGCACTTGACCATGCGCTGCGGGAGCTGACGCCGGAAGAGGTCTGCAATGAGATTGTGCGCAGCGGTCTGCGCGGTCGTGGCGGCGCAGGTTATCCCACCGGCTTAAAATGGAATCTGGTGCGGAAGGCGCCCAGTGACAAAAAATATGTGGTGGCCAATGGGGATGAAGGGGATCCGGGCGCTTACATGGATCGCGCATTGATGGAATCGGATCCCCATCGTGTGTTGGAGGGCATGGCGCTGGCCGGCTATGCTGTCGGCGCAGACCAAGGGTTTCTCTATGTGCGCGGTGAATATCCGGTGGCGGCGCAACGGCTGGAAAAGGCCATTCGCCAGGCCGAGCGGCGGGGGCTGCTGGGCAGCCGGATCCTGGACAGCAACTTTAACTTTCGCATTGATGTGCGCATTGGCGCCGGCGCCTTTGTCTGTGGTGAAGAGACGGCGCTGATGGCCTCGATTATGGGGCGCCGTGGCCAACCCTCGCCCCGCCCACCCTATCCGGCCCAAAGTGGGCTGTGGGGCAAACCGACACTGATCAACAATGTGGAGACCTTTGGCAACATTGCCGCCATTATCGGCCACGGCGCCGACTGGTTTGCCGGCATCGGCACGGAAAAGAGCAAGGGCACCAAGATCTTCGCCTTGGCCGGCAAGGTCAAAAACACTGGGCTGATTGAGGTGCCGATGGGTATCACGCTGCGTGAGATCATCTTTGATATTGGCGGCGGCCCTCCTGATGGCTTGGCCTTTAAGGCCGCTCAGACCGGCGGCCCCAGCGGTGGTTGCATCCCTGCCCAATATCTGGACACGCCCATGGATTACGAAAGTTTGAAGGCGCTAGGCTCGATTATGGGCTCGGGTGGCCTGATTGTCATGGATGAACGCAGTTGCATGGTCGATGTGGCCAAGTATTTTATGGATTTCTGCCGGGACGAAAGCTGTGGCAAGTGTGTTCCCTGCCGGGTTGGCACTGTACAGATGTACCGCATCCTGGAACGCATTACCAGCGGCAGCGCCACTCCTCATGACCTGGCCACCCTCAAGGAGCTTTGTGTCATGGTGCAGGAGACCAGCCTCTGTGGTCTGGGGCAATCAGCGCCAAACCCAGTGCTGAGCACCCTGCGCTACTTTAGCGACGAATATGAAGCACATATTCAAGACCGTCGCTGCCGCGCCGGTGTCTGTAAGTTGGATGAGTTGCCAGTGGTTGATTGGTGATTGGGTGATTAGTGCTGGGCAATTATGGGGGTACAGCGTTAATCACCAATCACCCAATCACCAATCCCTAAAGAGAGGAATGCAAGTTATGTCTGTTGTCACCTTGACCGTCAATGGGGCGTTGGTCAGTGCGCAGGAGGGGGAGACGCTGCTGGCGGTCATACGCGAACTAGAGATTGACCTGCCGACGCTCTGCCATTTGGATGGACTGAGTGAACGCGGTGGCTGTCGGCTCTGTTTGGTAGAACTCGAGGGCAGCAACAAGCTGCAAGCCGCCTGCACCACGGTTGTCCAGGAAGGCATGGTAGTCCGCACCGATACTGCGCGGCTGGTCAACTATCGCAAGATGATCCTGGAGATGCTCTTTGCGGAACGTAACCATGTCTGTGCGGTCTGTGTCATGAATGGCAACTGTGAGTTACAGGCGCGGGCGGCGCAGCAGGGGATGGATCATGTACGCTATGACTATCTCCAGCCACACCTGACCATGGACGCCAGCCATGACCGCTTTGTGTTGGACCACAACCGCTGTATCTTGTGTACACGCTGTGTACGCGTCTGTGATGAGGTTGAGGGCGCGCATACGTGGGATGTCATGGGGCGGGGTGTCAACAGTTTGGTGATTTCCGATTTACACCAGCCCTGGGGTAGCAGTGAAAGCTGCACCAGTTGCGGCAAATGCGTGCAGGTCTGCCCCACCGGCGCGCTCTTTACGAAAGGGTCTACGGTGGCCGAAATGCAGAAACAGCATGACTTCCTCCGCTGGATCTTAGATGGGCGCGAACACAACCGGTGGAGCAAGACGTAATGCTAAACTGGGTGCGTACCACAAAGGGGGCAAAGCGCCAGCAGATCTAATTTGGGACGCACCCGGCTGCACCGGAAACGTATGTGGAAAGGATAATGCGATGAACCAAAAAATACGCCTTGCCACCGCCTGGCTGGGCGGCTGTTCCGGTTGCCACATGAGCTTTCTCGACCTGGGCGAGCGGCTGCTCGATTTGCTTGGGCAAGCCGATTTGGTCTATAGCCCACTGGCTGACATTAAAGAATTCCCCACCGCGGTGGATGTGACGCTGGTCGAGGGGGCGGTGGCCAATTACGATCATCTGCGGTTGGCCCAAGAGATTCGCCGGCGTAGCAAGTTGGTGGTCAGCTTTGGGGATTGTGCCGTCACCGGCAATGTGACCAGCTTGCGCAACTATCTGCCTGTGGCCGATCTGCTGACGCAGGTCTATCATGAAGGCCCTGGTCAAGCACCGGCAGCCCAGCAGAGCGACGATGTAATGCCCGCCTTACTGCCCAGGGTGCTACCCCTGCACCAGGTGATTGCCGTCGATGCCTACGTCCCTGGCTGTCCCCCCGACCCGGCGCGCATTTGGGCTGCACTTACCGCCCTGCTCCACCATGAAGCGGTGGCGCTGCCGCCGGAGATGCGTAAGTTTGGTTAAATAATTGGTGATTAGTCATTGGGTAATTAGGTGATTGGCTGTTCGCAAAGCGGGCGCTCCGAGCCATTGCATGGGAGCCCCCGGCGCGCGCAATCACCAATTACCAATCACCCATTACCGTTCAAGAGGCGCTTATGTCACGCACGATTACCATTGACCCCGTTACCCGCATTGAAGGACATGCCAAGATCACCATCCATTTGGATGACCAGAATCGGGTTGCCGATGCGCGTTTTCATGTTACCGAATTTCGCGGCTTTGAAAAGTTCTGCGAAGGGCGCAGCTTTAGCGAGATGCCCGGCATTACCGCGCGCATCTGTGGCATCTGCCCGGTCAGCCATTTGCTGGCCTCTGCCAAAGCGGGGGACGCGATCCTGGGGGTTCAGATTCCTCCCACGGCGGAAAAGCTGCGGCGGCTCATGAATTGGGCGCAGATCGTGCAGAGCCATGCCTTGAGTTTCTTTCACTTGAGTGGTCCTGATCTCCTGTTGGGCATGGAGAGTGACCCGGCGCAGCGCAACCTGGTGGGGCTGATCCAGCGCTATCCGGAGATTGCGCGTAAGGGGATCAACCTGCGTCAATTTGGCCAGGAGGTAATCCGCATTTTGGGGGGCAAGAGCGTCCATCCCGCCTGGACAACCCCAGGTGGCGTGCGTGAGCCACTGAGTGAAGAAAAGCGCAATGAGATCCAGGCCATGTTGCCCGCAGCATTTAGTGGTCTTGACCTGGCCTTGCAGTTGTTAAAGGATGCGCTGCCGCGGTTTGCCGCGGAAATTCAAACTTATGGTGACTTTCCCACGCTCTTTATGGGGCTCGTCACCCCGACCGGCGGTCTGGAGCACTACGATGGTCTTCTGCGCGTAGTCGATAGCGATGGCCATGTGTTGGAGCCTGGTTTGCCGCCGGCGCAATTCCGCACCATCGTCGGTGAAGCCGTAGAGCCTTGGAGTTATCTCAAATTTCCCTATTACAAACCCTTGGCGACCAACAGCAATGGATCGGACGCCGGCAGCAGCTATGAGCGTGGCATCTACCGCGTGGGACCCTTGGCGCGTTTAAATGTCTGCACCCATGCCGGTACGCCGCGCGCCGATGCTGAATTGCAGGAGTTCCGGCGCTTGTCCTCCCGCGGCAATGGAGTGGTGACCAGCAGCTTTCACTATCACTACGCGCGCCTGATTGAGATTCTCTTTGCGCTGGAAAAGATGGCGGCCACACTGGATGACCCAACCCTGACCGACACCCAGGTGCGCAGCCGCGCCGGTGTCAACCAGCGCGTTGGCGTCGGTGTCAGTGAGGCCCCGCGCGGCACGCTCTTTCATGAATACCAGGTAGATGAAAATGGCCTGTTACAGCGGGTCAATCTAATTATCGCGACGGGACAAAACAACCTGGCCATGAATCGCACCGTGCGCCAAATCGCGCACAGTTATGTGCAAGGTGGACGTTTGAACGAGGGCATTCTCAACCGCATTGAACACGGCATTCGCGCCTTTGACCCCTGTCTGAGCTGTTCCACCCACGCTATGGGGCAAATGCCCTTGCAGGTTCACTTGATCAATCACAACGGCAAAATCATCGACGAGGCGATCAAATGACACTATTGCACGGTGAGGCTTGTTTCGGACGCGCCTTACCCGCCACACCGCTCGCATCCTCTACCCATCAACTTCTCTTTATTGCCTATGGCAACACCTTGCGCCGTGATGATGGTGCAGGGCTGGCGCTCGCGGAGGGCTTACAGTCCCTGCTGTGTGCCCGCGGTCATCAAGTGCAACTGATTGCAGTACAGCAGCTAATGCCTGAACTGGCCTTGGCTGTTGCCGATCCCGCGGTGGATGCAGTCTGCTTTTTTGATACCGCCCAAGCCGAACTGGCCAAGGGCGTGCAGATCCATATGCTTTGCCAGAACAATACCACTCCTGTGCTGGGACACCACCTCATTCCGTCGGCGCTCTTGCTCTACGCCCAACAGCTTTACCACACCTGCCCGCCGGCCTGGTTGGTGACCATTCCCGGCAGCGACTTTGAACTGGGCGAGGGCTTTAGTGAGACGACCTGCAAGCATCTGTCCGAGCTGACGACACTGGCCCGGCAACTGGAACAGTGTTTCATTCCATAATCTATTGGTCAATTCTTGGAGAGTCACTTTTATGCACGAATTAGCCATTGCGCAACGCTTAATCGATACTGCCTGCGCCGCGCTGCCGGCTCATAGCGGACCGGTTACCAAGGTACAAGCGCGTTTAGGGCGCCTGGCGGGACTATCCAGCGCTGAACTGGCCTTTGGCTTTGAAATTGCCGCGTTGGACACACCCCTGGCCGGCGCACGGCTAGAGATTGAAGAAGTGCCAGCCAGGATTTACTGTCCGGCATGTGGGGTGGAGAGCGAGTTAGACGCCACGGCGGAACTCTGCTGTCCACGCTGCGGCGCCTATGCGATTGAGGTTACACAAGGAAAAGATCTGCTGATCACGTCACTGGAGGTCGAGGAGTGACGTAGCTGAAATAGGGATTTGAGTTAGATTTCAGATCATGCAGTAACTTACTGCCCACCGCGTAACTTGGCTAATTCAGCCCGTAGACGCGCATTTTCCGCTTCAGCCCGCGCGGCGCGGGCTGAAGCCATTTGGGCGCGTTGCGCTTCTTGCTCGGCGCGTTGGGCTTCCTGTTCGGCGTGTTGTATAGCGTGCTGAGCCAATATTTCTGCCTCGCGGCGCGCTTCCTCATCAGAAAGGAGACGCTGATCGGTAGTTATATCATAAAACTGAATCTGGTTTGCTTCGTCCAAGGTAATGCGTAAACCCAGTAATTGACTGACAAACTCGGGCGGTTCACTTGGGCTAGCGATAAGCGCCAATTCGCCTAGATTCACTTCTGCGCGTACTGGTGGCATTGGCACATAGCCGCCGCCACTCAACGTAAAGGCGCGTAAGGACGGTTGCAGATATTCGGCGGTTGGGTCATAGAGGTAATACTCTTGCACGCCTAATTGGGCATAGAGTTGCATCTTTTTGCCCAGATCTTCGCTCTGTGTGCTCTTGGAGGTCACCTCAAAGACCACTTCCGGCGTCTTGCCTTCTTCCCAAATTTTGTAAGTCTTGCGCAGATGGGGGGCCACCCCACGCACCACAAAACAGTCAGGCGCAACTGATTTACGCGGGTTGCCTTGCTCAAAATAAATCAGCAGATTTCCACTCACATAGACCTGGCGCCCGGCAAAAAAACGCTGCAATAGATGAATGATATAGACCATAATGTCACGATGCAGATCTGATTCAGCCATCGGCTTGCCATCCGTTTCCGGGTAATAGATTTCATTGGATTTGATGCGCTCCGGCATTTGAGGCCGGCGAACAAAGGTTAGCATGGCAATTTCCCTTGGTTAGCGACACAAACGAACTCATTGGCCTTATTCTACCACATGTTCAATTTAGCGACCTCTTTTCAAGAAAGTAAAAACAGCCTGGCTTGGCAGGTGTCAGGCTGTTTCGTCATTTGGTAATTGATTATGCAAAAATCAAGCCTAGCGAAATCTATAAGTCAATTTTCGGGACCGTAAAACCACATTGTGTTCTGAAGATTGCCCTGATTCGGGCTATGACCGCCAAACATGACAATTCCAGATAAGGGTGGATAATAAAACATACTGGCGACCCAAGTAGGAGGTGGTGTAGTTAAGGGCGTAACAGTTCGCCAGTTAGCGCCATCAAATTCCCAGGTATCACTTAGTGAACCAGTATCTGCTCGATATCCGCCAAAAAGAACAATCACCTTACGCACAGGGTCGTAAGTCATTTGATGATCATACCGTCCTGGTGGGGCACTGTTTGTTACGATCTCACTCCATGTCTGCCCATCATACATCCATGTATCGTTTGGGTAGGAACTTTGGTCACCGGAACGAAAGAGGCCGCCAAACAATATGACTTTGCCTAATTCGGGGTTATAAACCAACTTTACGCCGGTGCGTTGGCCAGGGGTGGTAGGCGGTGTCATTTGTGTCCAATTATTGCCATCATATTCCCAGGTATCACCAAGAATATTGACTCCCAGGTGGTCCCCACGCCAACCGCCGTAAAGCACAACTTTGCCGCGAACTTCATCATAAGCCATCCCCTGCGTGGCCCGATCAATAGGTGCATTGGTCGTCTGCACCAACAGCCAATTGCTGCCATCATATTCCCAGGTGTCAGCTAGATAGCCGTCAGCCCAAATATGACCACCAAACAAAACGGAGCGTTGTCGGACGCTATCATATACCATAACTGCCTCTTCCCGGGCCGAGGGACCAATTACATTGTTCGATTGCCAATCTGCGTTGCTATATTCCCAAGTATCGCTACAAGCATAACCGGCACAAGTGCCACCAAAGAGTAAAAGCTTATGATGCGTTGCATCGTAGGCAAAAGCAGCGCCGCCACGGGGTGACGGTTTTGTGGCGGAATTTAACCGACGCCAATTGATGACAGCCGTTACAGGGGTTAACGTGGCAGTTGCCGTTCCTGTTGGTGTTGTCGTTGGAACAGGAGTTGACGTGGCAGAAGCCGTGGCTGTTACGGTTGCTGGCTGTGTAGGCGTTGATGTACTGGTGGGTGTAGGTGTAGATGTATTTACTGGTGTTATTGTTGGCGATTGTGTTGCCGTAACTTTGCCAGTTAGTGTGTTAAAGGACAAAGTGGCAGATTTTCCCATTTGGTCAGTAAAGGTATAGGTATAGCTGCCTGTGCCTTGATGTAGGTAGGCAACCACCAAAGCGCCATTAGCATCGGTAAGGGTATGATAAATTTGTGACCAGGAGGAGGTGATTTGCTCTCCGTTGGGGCAAGTTACTTCACTATAGGTTGAGCTAACCGTTACCTGACTATTAGGTGTGAAGCCGGTCAGACCCATCTGAATGGCCCATTGGCAGGTAGCAACAAGGGTGTTGCTCAATAAGGCAGCGCTAGGTATCGGTGTTACTGTTACAGCATCAATGGGCGCAGAACCATTGCTATTTCTTTGAATGCTGGGCAGATAAATAGCATACGTTGCACCAGTTTGTGGTTTGATTGAAGTAGGTGTTGGGGTGGCTGTTGGCGTTGGTGTGATAATGGGCATGGGCGTAGCTGTGGCCGTCGGTGTAACCGTGGGTGTTGGCGCCGCTGCTGCGGCAACTTCTGCAAGCAACTCATAGTTGGCGCCACAGCCGGCAACATTAGGGTTCCAGTGACGAACCAGCAGATAATAGGTGGCCGATTTGGGTGCAGTCCAATGAATTTCTGAGGCAAGGGTGTCATTGCTATCATCGTTGGCTATTAGCAGCGTTGTCCCATCTGTGTTATACAGGTATAAATAGGTATCTGCTGCAGAACCCAAGTTGCGTGTGCTAAAAATATATTCTTTACCAGCTTCGGCGTTAAATTTCACCCAATCCTGATCACCGGCGCTACTCAAGTTATGGCTTTGCATTTGATTGATGGAGAGGGTGTGTGCCTGCGTCACTTCATTATCTTCCTCAAAGGCATCAGGATTCGCCAGGCATACCTCCACACCAGACGCCAAGATATTGTTGGCTTTGTCGGCATCAGGAACGACGCCGGCAGAATCGGTCTGCATGTAGAGCATGTGGGTAATTTCGGCGCCAAGGGCTTGGCTCTGCGCGGCGACAATAGCATTGCTGTTGAAATCAGTCAACACCGTCGTTAACGTGATGGTTGCACCGGCCGCAATCGGGCTATTGACCCAGAATTGTACGCTGCCCGTATAGTCGCCGGCGCCAGTAGGGACATGGTCAACATATAAATCGGTGTAGAAGCCATTCTGCGTCTCACGATTGCCTTGGTTCTGCACCAAGGCTTCCACAATGACGCCGCCAGCAGGGTTTAGATAGGTATTTAGCCCAAGCACCGTCAGATCCGGCGTACCTGGCACAGGCGGGGCAATCATCGAACCAACCTCAACCGCAGGGGCAACGTCAATAGCGCCATAGGCAAAATCTGTGCGCGCTACATTCGAGACGCGTGCGTGTTGGATATAGCCTGGGAAGTAAGAAGCAGCGTTATAGTCAGAACGACCGATGCGGAGGGGTTGGGTGTTCCACAACACCGGTGGTGCGCCATCCGTCTGTTCTCGATCAAGCTTGCCGTTGACAAAGAGGCGCATAACTTGTCCGCCATCGTAGGTCGCCGCCAAATGATACCATTTGTTCTGTGTCAACTTGCTTTGCCCTGTAATTGTCCGATCACCGCCATCGGCCTTGATCAGAAATTGGGGTTCACCACCCCCAGTTAGACGGAACCAGTAGCGATCCTTGTTGAAAATCATCGGGTACTCGCCAGTTGAACCGGTCAGATAGATCCAGGCTTCTAGCGTGATTGCGCCGGGCTTAAAGTCATCGGAATGGCCGATTTCGACATAAGCATTGCTGCCGTTAAAGCTACCGGCGCGTCCCCAATAACCATCAGCCCAGCCACTGTTGATAAAATTACCATGATGGGCGCGTCCGGAGGCGTCATAGACAGTGCTGCCACTCCCTTCTTGGAAATGCCACAGCCCCATTGTGTTGCCGTCGGCTTTGGGCAGGAAAACAGTATTGACGTCAGCCGGTGGGTTATTTGCCTGCGCGTTGCCATAGTAAAGTTGATGGCTGCCATTATCCGTCTGGCCGCCGCCTAGCCCAATTTGGTACGGGAACCAAAGATCGATGGCGCTGGCGGTAAAGCGCACAATGTAGCGCGCCACCTCCGTTTGATTATTGTAGACAATGCGCAGGTCATCGCCTTTGGTGGCGCTCAGCGAAGCGTTATAAATTTCTGCCGCGGTAGGGCTGGTCGTGTTGTCAAAGTGGAGACGAAGCGGTTGCTGCGCAGGGATGGAGTCACTGTCGTTGTTGAGAATAATCAAGTTGCGCTTCGTGCTATAGCTGTTATTCCACCAGGTTGTGGGCGGCAGCGCGGAAGGATCAACCAGTGTATAAGTATCCCCATCACCGGCTGGCCATTCCTCCCATGTGCCCAGGTTATCCATGGCGCGGACTCTGAAATAGTAGGTATGGCCCGGTTGACCGACAAAGAGTTCCGCGGTTTTGGTCGTGTTGACCAGCCAGTCCGACCATTGACTATCGGCCCGCTTGCCGTCCCGTACCTGAATATGATACCAGCGCAAGCCGGCGCGTGCATCCGCACCACTCCAGTTCACATTGAATTTGGTGTCAGTCGTCACCATGGGTAGGGCGCTGATGGCCGAAGAGGGTGGGGTGAGGTCAATATGAAATGGCTTACGCCCCGAGTCATTCGTCCCATAGGGGCCGGTTGCCAGCACTTGCCAGTAAACTGTCGCGTGTTCGTCGGCAAAGGTGTGGGTATACTCAGAGACATTGGGTGGCAGATGGGTATCCACCAGTAGCGTACCGAAATTAGGGTCAAGTGATACTTGAAGCTGATAATCGGTCGTGCGATAGCTGTGCTGCCAATCAAGCGTGACCGTTTTGGTATTCACATATTCGTCATACGCCGGTGCGATCCCAAAGGGCGAACCGGGTTTTTGATTCGATGGCAGGGACACGACCACATCCGCGGTTGCGGCAGCCGGCCAGCCGCCTGCGCCTTTGGGCTGGGCAAAGAGGCGGACGCGATAGCTGCCGGCCTCCACTTCCAGTTGCCCCCAGTTCGGTGGGCGATCATTGTCGTTGTCACAGTTTAGATTGGTATCGCCGTGGCCGATCACTTTCCAGGCGCCACGATCAGAGCCGTCATTGGCACTGTTAAGCTTCAATTCCAACCCGCCGCCTGTTGTTTTGGCACAGAAGCAGATTTTATCCGGCGCGCCCCACGGCTCATGACACCAGGTCCAAGTAAAACTTTGGATCTGCGGATTGGGGTCGTTAATGTTAAAGTGGCGCACTTCACTCCAGCCACTCTCCGCGCCGCGGGCATCACGCACTTTTGCGTGCCACTGAAAGCCGTAATTGCCTAAGCCGGAAGGGGACCAACTGCTACTGGTGATCCAACCACTGTTGGGCGTCTGCGCACTTTCAAAGATTTCAAAGTAGTAATGCGTTATCGCGTCGCCGTCTGGATCACCATTCTGTTGCGCTTGTAGGGTAATACCGCTGTTACCGGTGTAGACAGCCCAATCGCCAGGGCTGGTTAGCGTTGGGGCGTTGGGGGGATGATTGGCGCCGCTACCTACCTTGACTTCAAAGCGAATGGTCAACTCTGGCCCAACCCAACCGCCATTTTGCCAAATGCGCCACTTGCTTTCATAGACGCTTTCATTGTTGGGCGCAGTAATGGGATTTTGCTCATAAAAGGTAAAATCATAATCCTGTCCCTGGTTGACCGTGCCAGCGACGGCCACCAGTTCATGTGCGCCATAAAGGTTGCCATCGGTGTTGCGCAACATGTCACCCCGTGATTGCAGCAATGGCACACTGCCACTGACCCGTACTGTAGGACGAAAGCTTTGCCCTGGTGCCACAGTGGTAGGACAATCGTTGATGCAATTCAATCGCATAGTCGATGTATCGGGCGGCTGGGGATTATTTGTCTCCGGCACCACAATCTGCACCCACAGCTTATCGCCAAAGAAGGTCCCCTGCGGGTTGCGTAGCCGCCACTCGCCGCGGTGCGTGCCGCTTGTAGCTGGCGCGGTAATGTCGATGCTGAGGTCGGCAACCCCGCCCGGTTCGGTCAACGGAATGTTGACCTCGTTGGGCGCGCTCATCTGGTCGCCGCCGATAAAGACCAATTTGTAGTCAGCCCCCCAAATGCGGTTGCCAGTGTTTTTGACACGCCAGGTTTTGTGGATGGGTTGGTTGGGGGCGACGACGGTGTTGTCGGCAGGAGATTCAATAGCCAGGAATTTAGAATCACTAATAACAGAGTTAAGGTTAGGTGCTGCTGTTGAATATACCATACCCCCAACATGAAACATTCCTAGATATGCATCACTAATATTACCATACGCTGAACGTGCGCGTACTCGCCAATAATATGTTACATTATAAGATAGATCATAAGTTATTTGGTGAGATGTATTATTAACTGATGCTGAGTAAATTATATCGGCGAAAGCTGTATCTGTACTAATGTCTAAAAGGTATTCCGCTGCTCTATTCGAACGATTCCAATAAAATGTAGGACGTGTAGTTTCGATAAAATCAAGTGGTGACTTTAATCCTGGAGCGGGTGGTGGCATCCCTTCATGAAATGTTTTGGGCATAATTGAAATGCGACTCGTCATTTCTCGATATGACCAGCTAATCCCTAAATATAACACAATGTCAACAAAGTATTTGGCTGCTTTATATGTTGCGGACCAATCTTCTAAATAAGAAAGAATTTCTTCACTATTAACTGCTCCTAATTCAAAGAAAACTGCCGTGAAAAACTCCTTACCTGAATCTGACGTAATAAATTTTGATAAACCATCAGCAATATCTAGCATTCTTTGTCCTGTTTGGAGGCTCCAGGGATCTTGGTTGATTTCGGATAATGCATTAACTACCTCATTTAGCTCTTTGGAACCATCGATTATGTAAATCAAATCTCCAACAACATTCATTATTTCGCTGTTTGTTTTTCCTGCTAGTGCAGGGAATTTATCGAGTACAAGATCGATTAAGAACATTACTAGAGTAAAAGTCACAGATTTTGATGTAAATTTTGCATCAATAGTTATATTTTGTGCTGTTGACGCAAAAGCCGCGTTATACTCTAGTGTATCTCGAGGTGCAATTATTCCAAATTTATTTGACACCAATGTAAATGGATCTGCTGGTTCGAATCGGGCGGATGGAGGTACTGCAACATCAAAAGACATATAAAATACATTGAAGGGATTACGAAGTTTAATAACCCCTGTAACCCCCTGATCTGGTATAGGTGTCTCGGACTCAAGATCAACTACTAAAACAGATGGAATATTTTCGATCTCAACAGAAATTGAATCAGGGAAAGTATTTAAACTTTTCAAAGGAATGGATAGTATAGGGGTAATCTGAGCAAAAATTAAACATATAACGTTAACAACCCATATCTGTCTTTGTACAATGTTGAAAGTATAATTATTGTAGGTAGATCGCATATTTCTTGCCTTAAGAGTTTTTAGGAACTGCACGAGGAGTTCACCATCTGTTAAATCTTATTTCGATTTGTAGTCCTCACAGCAACTAATAAGAACATTTTACTTATATAACTAATGCCACTTTATTGTACTAAGCTCATATAGGCGAAGAGGTGAAATCGCAACAAATACCAGGAGAGATTGATCAATTTCACCCGTAGACCTATATGAGCCGTTGCATCAACCAGTAGTCGTAATTAACCTTACTGACTAATGATAGGAAGATAGAGTGAAGATGTGCCCGCATTTACCTTCACGGTAATAGCTTGAGGCGGAACAGTAGGGTCACTTGTTTGGACTGTTAGTTGCCCTGTATAACTGCCGTTTTCTAATGAGCTGCTATTAGCCGTGACATGGATCATTGAACTACCGCTGCCAGATGCAGGTTCAACGGTTATCCATTCGACGTTAGCGTTAATCGTCCATGTGCGTGGTTGAGTACCTGCCTGTTGGATACGAAAGAAGCCTTCTGCTGATGGGTTAGATTCTGTCATCGTACCTAGATCCAGGTAAACCGGCGAGGCGATATAAGGGGAGCAGATTCCACCTGCGGGATTAGCTAGAATGAAACTGTCTGGCTCTTCAGCTACAAAACGCTCAACCCAATCTTCGTTAAAACTTATTAGGTTCTCAATAACTCTGTTGAATTCGGAATCAGATAAGCATGGTAATCCTAAGTATACTTTGCCTAATAGCCATTGTTTAGATAACCAATATTGCATTCCATAAGGTGATAAATTGCTTTCGTCGTAGGTTTCGTCACATCCGTCTGGTACACCACATGCACTGTTATGGGGAAACCCATCAGCATGGCGTGCTTCATGAAAGAGAACCGCTACTTCAATTAAAAGATAAAATATATTGGTACTATCCTGATCGTGGTTGATGATCATAATGTACCGTTGTCCGTCAATGAGTTGACAACATTGTTGATACTCGATATCATCACGGAAGTTAATGCCACGCACCCTTGACTTTAACCATTCATAGAGCGATAATGATGTCCAAGGCAAAGAACCTGGTTGTCTATTATCCATGTAATAAATTGAGCGCAATGCTTGCAGATAGGATAAATCAATTGTGTAGTCTTCTGGTGACATTGCAGAAATGGGTTCGTTACACGGGATATCGCCAATTATTGAACCATTACGACGGAGTATAAAGTCACTGCGCAGTTGGGTATATATGGGGTCATTTTGTGGACATTGGTCTATGAACTGTTGAATATTTGCGATACCACCAGTAGGAGGTTCTGGATCTAACTGGAAAGCCACATCGGACAGATCAGGCGGAATCTTTGCCACATAGGTTGCCGGTCGAAGTGGTTGCTCTTGAAATGTTGCAGTAAGTGTGTAAACGCCGGCAGGAAGACCGGCAAAGGCAAACTTTCCATCAAAGCCAGAAACATCCACTTCCCCTAAGCCATTGTCAATCACAACTGTTCTTATTGGCTTATTCCTTACATCATGGACGGTGCCTGTAATGGAAAATGTTGTCTCTAAACAAACTTTACCACTCTTCTTTAAAATGCCGATTGACGCCAGCCAAGCTTGAAAGGCGCTATCGCTTAGCTCACAAAGATCTGTCTCATCAAAATGAAACCCTCCCAGTCTTTTAAGATGGACCAAACTACCCGGCAGCGCACCTTCAAATAAGTTCTGACTCAAAGATAGCGTTCCAAGAGCATGTGCATTACCTAATTGAGGTGGAATTGCACCAGAGAGTTGGTTATGATCAACTTTTAGGGACTCTAGATTGGTCAGGTCGCCCAGGCCGGCAGGCAGTGAACCAGACAATTGATTCTGGCTTAGATCGAGCCATTCTAAGTTAACTAAGTTAGCCAGTGATACAGGAATTTCACCGGTAAATTGATTGTTGCTTAATAGCAAACGCGTTAGCTCAGTTAGATTACCCAGTTGTGTAGGCAGGGTGCCAGTAAATTGGTTCCCACGCAAATCCAAATAAGCCAAATGGGTTAACTGACCCAGTTGGCTAGGAAGCGACCCTGAGAGCTTGTTAAACTGAAGTTCTAGGCTGGTCAACTTTGCAAAGTTACCAAATTCGGCAGGAACTTCCCCTTCAAGCTGATTATCATACAGCGCAATGCCTTGAAGGGCGCTATGTGACGACAGATCCTTAGGAATACGACCTGTAAACCTATTTTGTGCTAAATCTAAATAAGTAAGGTTAGGTAATTGCAGAAGTAGCGAAACAGGAATTGCGCCACTTAATTGATTTGCTCTCAAATCGAGCACTGTTAAATTTTTCAAATCAGAGAGTTGTATAGGGAGCGTTCCCGTCAGTTGATTTGATGACAAACCGACTTCACGAAGTTGAGTTAACTTCCTTAAATCAGGAGGAAGCATGCCTGATAGATTATTAGAATTCAAAAACAAATAAATAACGTGACCACTATCTTCACAATCTACACCATTCCAGGAACAAGGTGATGTATTCACCAACCAGCCTGCCTGGTTGCGCCAGTTTGTTCCAGCAGTGGACGCGTATAAGGCGACTAATGCTTCACATTCAGATGGTGGAATCTCGTTTATATCGGCACAAGTAAATTGATTTATATGGCTATTAGAGGCCACAGCTAAAGAGACAACTGAGGAAGTGTCAGCAGTTGGTGTTTGAGCAAGTGTGGAATGGTAGATCGTCAATAAGGCAATAGTAGAGAAGATAGCAAGAATGGCATTGGTGTATTTCTGGTTCATATCTAGTTACCCACGTCATCTTCGTCTAAATGTTTGTACGAGGCAATAGGCACACCGACATCTCATGCGATGAAAAGATTAAGAAAAAATGAGGTAGCGAAGCAGTAATGAAAATTTGACAATGTGTCTACCGCCTATTATACTAACAAAAGCGTAATTTTTTGTTTAATTTCATGTGAGTTTCGGAGCCCCCCATGCACTACCTGGAACTTGCCCACGAAGCCCAGCTTCACCGTGAAGCCTACATCGCTGTCCTCAATGGTCTATTACAAACCACCGCCGCCAAACGGCACTTTGCTCAAAGTGTCGGCATTACACCACAATATTTGAGCTATCTACTCAACCCGTTTGACCGCACACCCGGCCCAGATCTGGCGCGCAAAATGGTGGATGCCCTGCCGCTCGACGCCGTAGAACGTGACCATCTGCTCGACCATTTGCTGTTGTCCAACGTACGCCGCCTGCAAGCCAAGCGCGCCCTGGACCAGGCGTTACCCCAAGCCGATATCGCCACACAGCTCACGCTCATTCGCCAGGCGCACACCACCGCAACCTTTGCCACCGACCCCCAGCAAGCCCACGCCCAACAGCAAGTGGTGCGCACGACCGGCACTCTCCTGCTCCAACAAATCTCCCCAGCCACGCATCCGCTCGACTATGCCCAGCTCTGCATCTGGTTGCATGGGGTTGAAAGCGCCTGTAATTTCCATGTCAATGCGATCTATCATGCCAAACAGGCGCGTGCCGTATTGAGCAACTTTGTGCGGTGCGATTTTGATCCTGCCCAGCGTCCACGCTTTGATGATCTCTCCTTCACGGCCTTGCGGCTAGAAGCAGTGGCTTATCACAACTTGAAGGTCGCCCGCACCGCCTATGAACTCTGCTGCGTCGGCGAAGATCTGCCCGAAGTCAAGCGGCGTCCGGCTGTCTGGTTGCCTCATCTCTATCGAGACAAAATTAATGCGTATAGTGAACTGCCCCGCTTTTCTATTCGCGCGGCAGAACAGTGGGCGCGGCAGGGCAAAGAGTTTTGTGATCAAGTGGTAGATGAGCAAGCACCGCTGTGGGCTTTTATGCTGGACCGTTCGCTTGCCCAAGCCTATTTGCGTTATGGCAAGCTTCAGCCGGCGCTTGAACTGTTGCAACGATTAGGCAACGAAGTTGATCAGTTGCCGGTGGTAGGTGTACTGCACCGGGTTGCATTTCTGAAGACCTACGCGGAAGCGTTATGGGTTGCTGGTGATCACCAGACATGGCAGGAGGTAATGGGAACAACTCTTCGCCTGATTAGACGTGCAGGGCTGACCCATCAATTGGCTGAGATCAAGCGGCGTTATGGCGAGGCGATTGATAAGTTGTCATCCAATGACTGTAACTGATATTCTGTCGTGGGGCATTCTCTACTTCAACTCACACTGCTTGTATCGCTATGATTTGTATGCACATGCCACCCTGTTCGCATTTGAGAATGCTCACTACACGGTGCGGTCTATCGAGCATAACATTGCGTCCCGCAGGGACGGCTGAATTTAGGCGCAAGTTCATGTTTCGTTTTGCCTAAATTCAAGCGTTCCTACGGGACGCGGTACTCTGTGGCAACTTTGTCAACTGAACATGCTCGACGCAACCATTTTATGTCATCGACGCCTGCATCGTCTTGGGTGTCCGGGCGGGTTGTGGGCGCTTAAAGGGGCGCCAACTGCTGACCTTGCGGCGGATGGGCGGTAGGCGCAGGAGCAAGAGTAGGGCGAGCACACCGCCATAGATCAGGGGCTTGGTAATATCGATCTTGACCAGCCAGAGATAGTGGAGCACCGCCAACACACCGGCGATGTAGACCAGTTGATGCAAGCGCTTCCAGTTGCGCCCCAGGTACTTGATCCAGCCCTTGGTCGAGGTAATCGCCAGGGGCAGCAGGATCAGAAAGGCGGAAAAGCCCACGATCATAAAGCGCTTCTGGAGCAAGGCGTCGGCCAGAAAGGCGTGGAGGCTAAAGCCATAATCCAGACCGATGAAGTTGAGCAGGTGCAGCGCAGCATAGAAAAAGGCATAGAGCCCCAGCGGCTTGCGCGCGGTCAGGGCTGGGCGCAAGCCAAAGAGGGTATTGACCGGTGTACAAGCCAGGGAAAGCACCAGCATCAACAACGCCGCCGTGCCGGTGCGGGCAGTAATGGCGCTAACCGGATCGACGCCAATGTTCCCGCTCCAGAAAGCCCAAATGAGCAAGAAAAGGGGCGTCAGCCCACCTAGATTGGCGACAATCCAAAACCAATGTTTCCGTAAATAGTGCTGCACCTGTTGCATTAGAAATTCTCCCGTAAATCCATGCCGGCATAGAGGCTGGCGACTTCTTCCTCATAGCCGTTAAACTTCAGCGTGTCGCGCCGGCCAAGCTCCCCAATCCGTCGCTCCGTCGCCTGTGACCATCGGGGATGGTTGACCTCTGGGTTCACATTGGCGTAAAAGCCATATTCATTGGGCGCAGCCTTCATCCAGGTGGACTCCGGCATGGTGTCGGTCAGTTCGATTTTGACAATACCCTTAATGCTCTTAAAGCCATATTTCCAGGGCGTCACCAGGCGAAAAGGCGCGCCATTGGCCGGCTCTAGCGGCTTGCCATACATGCCGGTGGCAAAGGTGGCCAGCGGGTTCATGGCTTCATCAATACGCAACCCTTCTACATAGGGCCACTCAATAAAGCTGCGTCCGCTCTGGCCAGGCATCTCCTCTGGGCGCATGACCGAGGTGAACTGGACATATTTGGCCTCGGCTTTGGGCTCCACTTGCTTGAGCAGATCGCCGACCGAGAAGCCCACCCACGGAATCACCATGGACCACGCCTCGACACAGCGCAGGCGATAGATGCGCTCCTCCTGGGTGAATTGCTTTAAAATGTCCTCAAAGGCAAAGGTCTTGGGCTGATTCACCAAGCCAGTCACCTCAATGTTCCAGGGCAAGGTGTTGAAGCCTTGCGATAAAGGTGCGACTGACTCCTTGTCGACAGAAAACTCATAGTAGTTATTGTAATGGGTGATCTGCTCAAAGGTGTTCAACCCATCGCCCAACTCATCCGTCGTGGCGCCGGCGGTAGGCTCGCTGTGATTGAGCACAGCCGGCAGATCCGGCAGTTTGGCCGTGGCAAGCTCCACGGGCTCTGCCGCCGAGGCCGCCGGCGCGCCTGGCATGCCATCACAGGCCGCCAACGCCAAGGCGCCCACGGCGGCGGAGCCGATGCCAATCATAAACTTGCGACGTGAGAGATAAATGTGTTCCGGTGTAATCTCGGAAGAGCGAATCTTTAACATAGTGCCTCCTACGGCTAAAACTCAATAACCTGCGCGGCGTTTCGTTAGAACGATCACAATGCATTCAGGAAAATTATGGTTGAATAGTCCTTGTCGTTCCCTATTGGAAACGTATTTTAAGGACGTATTGGATGGTTTTTACTTTATCAGGGGCTTCTAAATTTTGTGTTACCATAATATTACAAGAAAATTAAGCGGTGGAAGTGATTATATACATAAACAAAAGTGAATGGTGTGAGTAATTATACAGCTATGGTCAATTTGCATCCGGCCACCGTCCATTTCCCCATTGCCCTACTCTTGTTGGCCAATGGCGCTGGTTTGCTCTATCTCTACTGGCGCGCCACCGAATCTTTACGCACGCTGACCTGGTGGCCCATGGTGCTGGGCTGGTTGAGCGTGCCCGTGGCGCTGCTGACCGGCTTGTTGGCGCAGAGCGGCTTGCCCCCCCAAGCGCCCTATCGTGCAATTCTCAATTGGCACATTACGACAGGGCTGCTGTTGTGGGCGCTCTATGGCTTGTTACTCTATTGGCGCTGGATCCATCAAGGCAAGCAGCGGCGACAAGCGCGTTTGAAAGCTGGCACGGTGGCGCTTGATCTGCTGGACTACCCGCCGGCGCGCTGGCAACTGACCTTGTTGTTCCTGATCGGCATTTTGCTCATCGTCGTCAGTGGCTGGATTGGCGGCAAGTTAGTCTACGAGTGGGGCGTTAATGTCAGGCTGTAAAACGGATGACCCCATGGGCGCAAGCATAAAGGCAAGCCAGCGCAACCCAATGGATGACGCGCAACCGTCTGTACTGAATGGAGAGCATAGCGCGGCTCCAGCCCAGATCCAAATCTGTACCTTTGGCGCCTTGCAGGTCATCCGCGCTGGCTATGTAGTGACCGAAAGTGATTGGCACACCCGCCAGGCGCGCCAGCTTTTAAAGATCTTGATCACCGAACGCCCGCGCCCTGTCGCTACGGATCGCCTGATCGAGTTACTGTGGCCGACCAGTGCGCCCGCCGCCGCGGCCACGACGCTGCGCAGCACCGTCAATGCCTTGCGCAATGTGTTGGAGCCTCAGCGCGCGAGCCGCAAGCCCTCGCGCTACATTTTGACCAAAACGCCGGGCTATGTCTTTCCCGGCCATGCCGATATCTGGCTTGATGTCGATGCCTTTGAGGCGGCGCTCCACGCGGCAGAGCGCGCCGTCGATGCGGTGGATCAAATGCAACACTTGTGCGACGCCGTCGAACTCTATCAAGATGATTACCTCACCAGTGATCCTTATGCCGATTGGGCCCAAGGCGAGCGCGAGCGGCTGCGCGAGCGCGACTTTGCCGCCCTGCTCCAACTGGCCGCGTTGCAAGCCGCCGCAGGTGACCAGACCAAAGCGATTGCCACCTGCCGCCGGATCCTGGCCCGCGACCCTGTACGGGAAAGCGCCTATCAAGCGCTCATGCGCTATCAGGCCGAGGCTGGTGACAGCGCCGCCGCCCTGCTTACCTACGAACGCTGCCGCTCCCTGTTGGCTGAGGAGTTGGGCGCTGACCCCAGTCCGCTCACCCAGGCCTGGCATCAGCGGATCCTCAAGGGGGAGGTTGGGCCACAGAATATTCCCTTCGCGGATGCGCCTACATGGCGTGCACCTGTTGAACCGCGCATGGTCGATACACAGCCGACGCCGAACCATTCGAGCGCCATTGTTTTGCCCCAACGTGTGCTGTTGCCGGTGCTGGATGAGCACGCCGACCAGCTTTTTGTGGGACGCACCGCCGAATTAGAGCAGATCACAGCCCGATTAGAGGCGGCGCTGGCCGGCCAGGGAGACATTCTGCTGTTGGCCGGCGAGGCAGGGGTGGGGAAGACCCGCTTGGCCTACCAGGCGCTGCACTGGGCCGCCACGGAGGGCGCGACTGTAGTCAGTGCTACTTGCCAACCACTGGAGCGCCACTTGCCCTTTGCCCCTTTGGCCGACAGTTTGGCTCGCTATTTGCAAGGATTGTCCGACACGGTGCTGAATCAGTTACCAATGGCCAGCTTGGCTCAACTGGTGCAGCTTATCCCCAGCTTGCAGGATCGTCTGCCTGATCTGCCGCTCCCAGCGAGTGATCTGCTGGCCGGCGAAGAAAATCGGCAACGGTTGGTGGACGGTGTGCTGGCGCTGTTGGCAACGTTGGCGCGGGCGCGCCCCTTGATCCTCTTTCTGGATGATCTGCAGTGGGCCGATGCCGACACGTTAGTTCTCTTAAGCCGGCTGGCGCAACGCTTGCCACAACTGCCCCTTCTCCTATTGCTGGCTTATCGCACCGATGATCTGGCCGAGAATGAACCATTGCAACTGCTGTTGCACACCCTCAGGCGGACCAATCAACAGGTGACCCTTACACTGGCGCGGCTAACCCAATCCGAAGTGAACACCTATATCCATCATATGACCCAAGCGCGCCCTGCAGAACGTGAGACATTGACCCGCTTCCTTTATGCCACAACCCAGGGGAATGCGCTCTTCGTGACGGAAGCTGTGCGCGATCTGCTGGAACGGCAGGCTGCCACCGGCGCCACGCCGACGGACTGGGCGCCGTTGTTACAGCAGTGGCAGACAAGTCAGCCCTCGCCGCTGGATCTCCGCGGCAATCCGCGCGTGCAAGAGGTCATTTTGGAGCGAATCCAGCGGCTCACGCCAACGGCGCGCGCGTTGCTCCAACTCTGCGCCGTCATTGGTCGTGATTTTAGTCTTGATTTGCTCGAACAGGTCGCCCCACAAGATCCGCTTGCCGATCTGGAGATGCTGCTTCAGCGCAAGTTTTTGGTGGAGCGTCCTGACCAGCGGCTGGACTTTAGCCATCAGATTGTGCGCGAAGTGGCCTATGATAAGCTCTCATTGCTCCACCGGCGCCGCTTTCATCGCCGGGTGGCCGATGCATTGGCGCAAGTGCACCGCGTCAATGCCTTACCTGCGGAGATTGCCTTCCACTATCGTCAGGCCGGCGCCGACCAGCACTTTGCGCACTATAGCATTCTGGCCGGCGAGCGGTTGCTGCGCACCTTTGGTTTTCGGCAGGCGATCGACGCGTTTGATGCAGCGTTGACTGTATTGGAAAATCAGCCAGATCGGGAGCCGGAATGGGTGCGTAGGGCCTTGCAGGGGCGTGGCCTCGCCTATGAAAGTCTCTTCGATCCCGCCGGGGTCATGGCCAGCTATCGCCGCCTGCAACAGTGGGCGCGGGCGCAAGGGGATCGCCAACTCTTGTTGAGCGCACATGGCCGGCTGGCTTCCATCTTGGGCTTGTTGGGCCAACAACGGGAGAGCAATGAATTGCTGTTGGAAGTGATCGAAACGCTGGCCGCCACGGACGCTGTGCAGTCCAAGGTGCTGGTCGATCTCTTTGAGCGACGCCGGCTCATCTATCGCCCGGATGCAACGCCGGCGCCTGATGGGTGGGCAGCCTATACCCCACCCCCGCCAGCCGTGACGGAACCGGTGGCAGAGATTTTGCAGAGATTGGCGCCGACCTACGCGGTGTTGCCGCTTTTAGACTATGGGTGTATTTTACTGATGCAGGGCCAACTGCGTGAAGCGACGCACTGTCTGCAAGCTGTGGTCGAATTGGCCAAAACAACCGGACAGTGGCTGAGCGCCGGCCTGGCCTATCATCAGTTGGCAGTGGTGGCGCGTATGCAGGGCGAGACGGACGCAGCCCATGCCCTCAATGAAGAGAGTCTGGCTATCCATCGCAAGCTGGTGGGGACGCCGGCGGAGTTGGCCAGCATGTGGCCGCGTATCGGCAGTGCTTTTCTTGCCTTGCAACGAGGGCAGACGGCTGAAGCGGAACGGCGACTGCGCCAGGTGGCTGCTTTTCTGGATAGCCAGGATTCCTATCGCAACTACCAAAATAGCACACAGATTGGGCTCGGTCTGGTGGCGTTGGCGCGTGGGGAGTTGTCTTCCGCTGCACAACTACTGCAACAAGCGTTGGCCGATGCGACCACGCTTTACCCCTACACCCATGTCCAGGCGCTGCTGGGCTTGGCCCGCTTGGCCGTTACGGAAGGTCGGCAAGCTGAAGCAATGCAGCACCTGCAGCGGGCGCTGCATTTTGCCGGCGAACGCAGCCTGGTGGAGGAATATTGTGCGACACTCTTTGCTCTGGCCGATTTGGCGCCGACAGAGGCGCCGCTGGCGAAGCTGATCGATAAGCTGCTCGGCTATGTAGAGACACAGGGGCTGAGCGTGGTTGCCGCCAAAGTGCGCAGTGTGCGGCAAGGTGTGGGCTGAGATGACACCGTCACCGGTCCAGCTCAGTCATCTGATCAAGCAGGAGGCGCGCCGCCTTGGTTTTGATCACTGCGCGCTGCTGCCCATGACCACGGCGCCACATGCTGCTTTTTTCGAGCAATGGGTGGCGGCTGGGCGCAGCGGTGAAATGACCTATCTGGCGCGCAATCAGGCCAAACGCCGCGATCCGCAGCTTTTAGCCGAAGCAGGACAGCCGGAGTTGCGGTCGATGGTGGTGCTGGCTGTCAACCATTTTCAATTTGCCCTGCCGCCGGCCCTGCGCGATGATCCCAGCCGTGGCGTGATCGCCTCCTATGCCTGGGGTGATGACTATCATGAGATCATTCGCCCTTTGCTTTATGCATTGGATGGATTTATTTGCAGCCAGAGCGGACGGCAAAGCCAGGGCAAATGTCTGGTTGACACAGGACCGGTGCTGGAGCGGGATTGGGCGCACCAGAGCGGGCTGGGTTTTATTGGCAAAAACTGTTGCCTGATTCGCCCGCAGTCGGGCAGTTGGTTGCTGTTGGCCACCATCCTCATCCCTGAGGTTGTCGCTTATGATCCGCCGCCCCGACCGACGCAAGCGGAGCCGATGTCGGAGTTAGTCCTCCACGGCCTCCCGCCTAGGGAAGCCTACGGCGCCTGGCATTTTCCCACTAATCGGGAGTTCCTGAAGTCTGCTACCTGTGGGCGCTGCACCCGTTGTCTCACGGCCTGCCCGACCGACGCCTTTGTCGGGCCTTATCATCTGGACCCGCAGCGCTGTATCTCCTATTGGACCATTGAGGCCAAAGGGCCAATTCCCCGCACCCTTCGGCCCCACTTTGGCAATCGAATCTTTGGCTGTGACATCTGCCAGGAGGTTTGTCCCTGGAATTATCATCTAACTGAACGCACACCGCTGTTGGATGGGCTGTTGGCCCAAGCCGAACGCATGGCGCCAGCGCTGTTGGATGGCTTCCAGCCCGCCACCCCCTATTGGCTGGATGCGACTGCCTTTAGCGACCACTTTCGCCGTTCACCGATCAAACGGGCAAAGCGCCACGGCATGTTGCGCAATGTCTGTGTTGCCCTGGGCAATTGGGCCTACCCCATGATCATTGAGCCATTAACGCTAGCACTCCATGATCCCGCACCGCTGGTGCGCGGTCATGCCGCGTGGGCGTTGGGCGAGGTGCTGCGTCGGCACCTATCTCCCCACGCCGCCACGATGCTGCGCACAGCATTGCCCCAGGAAAACGATGATTGGGTGCGTGAAGAGATCGGCCTGGCACTGGGATAAAATGATGCGGGGGAATTAAAATTCCTTGCTGACACCGAGAAGCCGCCTCAGCGACTAAGGCATCATCAGTCACCCAATCACTAATCACCCAATCACTAATCACTTACCATTCCCGCGCAAAGTCCACAATGCGATAGAACATCTCACGGCCGGCGTCGGTCATTTGGTCGTCGATCTGTAGATAGTGACTGACATCTGCGTAGTAGAAGACCTGCACCGGCACGCCCGCGGCTTTGAGCGCATCTTCCAGTTCATAGGCTTGAGCGATGGGAATGACATGGTCGGCGGCAGTGTGGATGATCATGGTGGGCGGCAGTTGGGCAGCGGTGTAGACCGGAGAAAAGCGCAGAAAGGCCAGGGGGTAGAGACTGGGCGAGCCTAGCGCAGGAATGAGATACTTATACTGGGGGGGAATGGCAAGCTTGCCGGCATAAAATTCTGCCGCCCCCGTAAAGGCGTTGCTGATGCCGCCCACGGTCACCCAGCCCACAATGTCCCCGTCCACCTGTTGGATCAGGCGATGCAAAATGGCGCTGCTAAAGCTGCCACCCAGAGCAACTGCACGCCGTCCCTGTAACGCAGGATCGAGCGCACCCTGTTGGGCCAAGGCCAAGGCCACCCGGGCATCAGCCGCATGGGCGTCAATGTCTACACCACGCACCGTTAGGGGAGAAATCGCCACCACCGTGAACCCTTCTGCGGCCAACGCAACACTGACGGATTGCCACAGATCAACGTGCGTGGGGTAGACCATGAAAAGCAGGGGAAGATCGGCTGCGGCGGACGTTGTAGTGGGCTGTGCCGCGGGTGTGCGATAAAGGCGCAACGTGTCTACGGTGGCGCCGGCATAAACAAAACGAAAGGCTTCTTCCTTGGCGCGGGCATTGGCTGGGAACGCGGCGGTAATTTCGGTGCGCGCGGTAAGATGCAAATCCACACGCTGGGCCAGGTTTACCGGCAAGGGGGACACAACGTGGCGCTGGAGAATAAGCGGTGGCGCAACCGTTGTGCTACCTGCGCGAATCGTGACCAAGTTCGGCTGCCCCCAGCGGTCGCGCAAAGTGCTCTCCACAAAGCCCGGCGCCACCGCCGCAGGCACATATTGACCGCGAGGGATGTGGGTAAGCGTATAGCGTCCTTGTTCATCGGTCTGGGCTACGTGGGGCAAACCGGTGCGTTCGGCGACAATGACGGTGGCATGGGGGACCGGTTGACCATCATGTAGGACCTGGCCGGTCAGCGCACCGCGCGGGGTTGCCGGTTCTGCTGGCTCTAAACTGCCCAGCCGTTCGGCGATCAGATAGCCGATCACATTGGCCTCTGGCGTTGGTGCGCAGGCTGTCAAAGCGAGCAGCAGACAAAGGCACGCCAGTGACACTGCGCGTCCTGGCCCATTGCCCTGTAAAGCTGGGCAAAAAAGTCGGGGAATGACGGACATGGATGGTGTACCTCCTCGTACGCTGTCAACAAGATTATGCTAGTTTAGCTAGTACTTGTTGCGAAAGAATAGGTGACAGTCACTTCCGACCACTTTGCGTATCAGCTTACACTGGACATTGTAAGTGACTGTCACCTTCCCCCGAGTTTCGCAACAGAAACTAGCTAACGAAGGCGATCCGGCGTCCGTCTTCCTAGAAGGGGGCGCCGCACCCTCCTGTATTTCACCATCAGCCGCCCCCTTCCAGGAAGACCTAGGTGACCACCTCTGGTATGCGACCCAGTATACATGGTAAGGTAACAGATTGGCGAAAGAGGTATCCTGCGGGTGTGATGAAAAGCGGAATTTGCTATGAGCGTATGGGCAAAGCGGTGAAATTGTTTTTATCTGCGGAGAAATATAGATGTGTTGAAGCGGATCCAGATTCTTGTTTTTTCTACATTCTGGCTATACTTATACAGATCGCGAGCAAACTTTTTCAGTAAGTTTTTGTTAAGTAAAATTGTTGATTTAATGATGTTTTAGGGAAAAGTTCTTTCATGACAGCTGGCTACTATCGATTTCCGACCATTCATAATGATACCATTGTTTTTGTGGCTGAAGATGATCTTTGGCAAGTGCCGCGCCACGGGGGCGCCGCATGGCGTTTGACCAGCAATTTAGGTGAAGTCACTTACCCTGTTCTATCGCCGGATGGAGCATGGCTGGCTTTTGTCGGGCGGGAAGAAGGGGCCAGCGAAGTCTATGTAATGCCCGCGGTAGGGGGAAGTGCGCGGCGCTTGACCTATTTGAGCAGCAACTGTCGCATCGTCGGCTGGACGTCCGACGGGACACAGATTATCTTTTGCAGCAACTATGGTCAAATCGTGAGCAGTGCATATGGGTTATTTACTGTCAACGCGGCCACGACCAATGGCGCAATCACCGCACTGCCCTATGGACCCGCGCATACGATTGCCTATGGTCCGGCTGGGCAGATTGTGATTGGACGCAATACCCAGGATCCGGCCCGTTGGAAACGCTACCGTGGCGGCACCACTGGTCATCTCTGGATTGATCGCACCGGTTCCGGTGAGTTCACGCGCTTTTTAGACCATTTGCAGGGGAATATCGCGGCCCCAATGTGGTTCACCCTGCCAGCGACAACCACCTCAACGAATGGGGAAACCGCGGCTGAACCGGATCATTTGCAACCGATGGTTGACGGACTCCAGGATCGTATCTTTTTTATTAGCGATCATGAGGGCATCGGCAATCTTTACAGTTGCACGCCGACAGGCACAGCGCTGCGGCGTCACACCGACCATACTGATTTCTACGTGCGTAACCCGACGACAGATGGGCAGCATATTGTCTATCACGCTGGCGGTGATCTCTACTGCTACGACCTGGCCACTGACCAGGATCAGAAGGTGGAGATTCGCTATCATAGCCCGCGCGTTCAGCGTAACCGCCGTTTTGTCCAGGCTGCGTCTTATCTGGATGATGTACAGTTGCACCCATCGGGCAAGGCAATGGCGTTGACCACGCGCGGCAAAGCCTTTGCCTTTTTCAACCATGAAGGGCCGGTGTTGCAGCATGGCAAACGGGATGGCGTGCGCTATCGTCTGCCCGAATGGACCCATAACAAAGGAAATTTGGTACTCATTAGTGATGAGCCCGGCGAAGAGGTCATTGAAATCTATCCTTCTGACCCTCAGCTGGAACCACGGCAGCTAGCCGACTTGGATATCGGCCGTGCGGTGGATGTGAAGATGTCCCCCACACACGATCGAATGGCGCTGACCAACCATCGGAATGAACTCTTACTGGTCGATCTTGAACATGCAACCGTGACGGTGGTGGATCGCAGCCCCTATCGCGGTATTGCCGGCTTTGCCTGGTCGCCCGACGGTCGTTGGCTGGCTTATGGCTATGGCGCCACCCCAAAAACAACGGCGATCCGGCTCTATCGGCTGACCAATCCCGAAGCTGAAGATGAAAATTTGCGCAGTAGTGCCGTTTATACTGTAACGCAACCGGTTCTGCATGACATTGAGCCCGCCTTTGACCCGGACGGGAAGTATCTCTATTTCCTGAGCCAGCGCGAGTTTAATCCTGTTTATGACGGTCTCCATTTTGAGCTTGGCTTTCCCTGGGGAATGCGCCCCTACCTGGTCACCTTGCAAGTTGAGTTGCCCAACCCGTTTATCCCACAGCCGGAATGGGATGATGACGATGATGACGATGGCGATGATGGCGCCGAGAGCGAAGAAGAGGAAGGCGCAGAAGAGGATGAGACAGCAGACGAGGATGGCCCTGTCGCGGACGAGGATGAAGGTGAGGAGAGCAATCCTAACCTGGATATGGATGACGAAGAGGAGGATGGCGCCTGGCCTGATGAAGCGGTGCGTCCCTTAAGGTGGAGATCATTGGCGGCGAACCTGCGGCAAAAAGGTGTGGAGACCGGCGAAGCCAGTAGCGAGCAGCCTCCCTCGTCACAGACAGCTTCTGCGGCGAGTAATGGAAGCGGGAAGACAAGCGCCAAAGTCCAGAAAAATACGAAAGCAGAGGCCAAAGCCATCCGTATTGATCTGGATGGTATTGAGCGGCGTATCTTGGCCTTTCCCGTGCCGGATGGCCGTTATGGTCAAATTGACGGTGTTGCCAACAAAGCAATTTTCACAGTTTTTCCAGTCCATGGTGCACTCGATCACGGCGGGATTGAAGAGGGGGATGAGGCGGAGCTAGGCTTATTGCGCGCTTATAGCTTTAAAGAGTATCGCAGTGAAACGTTAGCTGATGATGTGGATTGGTTTCAACTTTCCCGTAACCGCCGCAAGTTGCTCTATGCAGGACGCAATCGTCTGCGTGTCATCAATGCTGGGGAAAAGCCTGTAACGGAGAATGGCCCTGGTCGGCGCACCGGTTGGGTTGATCTCAACCGAATCAAAGTGTCGGTGGAGCCGCAACGCGAATGGGAGCAAATGTTCCGCGAGGCATGGCGGTTACAGCGCGACCATTTCTGGACCGAGGATATGTCCGAAGTGGATTGGCAAAAGGTTTACCAGCGCTACTATCCGCTCATTGAACGGGTCAGTTCCCGCAGCGAGTTTAGTGATCTGATGTGGGAGATGCAGGGCGAGCTTGGCACCAGCCACGCCTACGAATATGGCGGCGATTACCGACCACGACCTTACTATAGTCAGGGTTTTTTGGGGGCAAGCTACCAGTGGGACGGGGAAGCGCAGGGCTATCGCGTTGATGACCTGGTGATTGGTGATGCGTGGGACACGCAAAACAGTTCACCATTAGCGGCGCCGGGTGTGGATATCAATTCCGGCGACCTTCTGGTCGCAATCAATGGTCAATGGCTTGATGAAAGCACGGGGCCGGCGCAACTGTTGGTCAGCCAGGCCGGGCAGGAGGTATTGTTGACTTTTCGTCTACAAACGGTGGACAAGTCGGCGCCAGAAGAGGCAACGGCAGAACCTGCTATAGCCCAAAGCGCGCAACCAGAAGAGACTGAAGCAACAAAAGCAGACAAGGTCGAGCCTGCGCAAGAGGAGCCCATACCCTTGCCACAAATCAGTGAACCGAGCAAGACGGATCTGCGCTCCGTGGTGGTGCGTGTCATTGCAAGCGAAGCGCCGGCACGCTACCGGGCTTGGGTCGAAAGCAACCGTCGTTATGTCCACAACATGACCGGCGGTCGTGTGGGCTATGTCCATATCCCTGACATGGGCGCAGCGGGCTATGCTGAGTTCCATCGCGGCTATTTGGCCGAGGTTGATCGCGATGCACTGATCATTGATGTGCGCTACAATGGCGGCGGCCACGTGAGTCAACTGTTGCTGGAAAAGTTGGCGCGGCGGCGGCTAGGGTATGACCTCTCGCGGTGGGGCGGACTCTCTCCCTATCCGGCTGATTCAGTCGCCGGGCCGCTGGTTGCGATTACCAATGAGCATGCCGGCAGCGATGGTGATATTTTTTGTCACAGCTTTAAGCTGATGAATTTAGGGCCGCTCATTGGAAAGCGAACCTGGGGCGGTGTGGTTGGTATTTCGCCGCGCCATACTCTGGTGGATGGGACAGTCACGACACAGCCGGAGTACAGCTTCTGGTTTAAAGATGTGGGCTGGAATGTCGAGAACTATGGCGCCGAGCCGGATATTGAAGTTGATATTACGCCGCAGGATTATCGGCAGGGGAAAGATCCACAGTTGGAAAGGGCTGTCAGTGAGATTCAGCAACTCTTGGCTACCGCGCCAATCCCTAAGCCGGACCTATCAACTCGTCCAAGCCGCGCGCTGCCGACCCTCCCGCCCCGGCTTTAGCATCTATACTTTGCTCTGAATGAAAACCGGAGTTTGCTTCTTGAGTAAAGCCGTATAACGAGTGAAAGCTTGTTCGTATTGCGGGCGCACAGCGCCAACAAAAGTATTTATTCCGGTTTAATCTCCGCCGCTGGCGGTACACCTTTGGCGCCTAATGACTACTTGAGTAAAGAATTAAATCGGAATAAGGGCTAAAAGACAAGAATTTTACTGCAAAGGTCACAAGAGCGCTAAGATTTTTTTGTTTCTCTTCGCGCTTCGCGACTTATTTTTATAGATTTCGTATACCTTATACGTTATCGTGACTTCTCGTTCGGCACATTAGCTACTGGTCTGATGACTAGGAGTCGGTCTGTTCCATTGGCTATGGATTGTTTATGCCACTGCCTGATGCAAGTTGTGTCAGGTCATGGTAAAATAAAGATGTGTATCACAAACGGTGTGCGCCAGAGATAGGAGAGATGTAGCCTAAAGGGCGGTTAGCTTGAAAGTGATAGTTTTTTCTTTGTTGACTACCAAAAGAAGCTATCACTTTCCAATAGAGTTCGTCTGGGAAGGGTGCGTACCACCTTGGAGGGGATACTCTGGTTAACGAAATTTAGTTGCTTGACCAGTCCCCCAAAACGGGACGCACCTGTCTGGGAATGGAGCAGAGGTTATACCCATAGTCTGTACCTTGTCACTGATCAGAAGAGTGCTTGCAGCGTAATAATAGTGGCTAAGGTGAAACTATGGGGAAAACAGCTGTTGCCTAGATGGCTCACCAGAGAAGAGTGACTACCGTTTTTAAGCAGAGTTCACTATCAAAGTCTACGACAAGAGTAAAATGGCAAGATTAACGAAACACCAATGTTTCTCTAATCTTAAATATACATTTATCTGCTAAAGTATATAAACGCTTGGATCTGGTCACAAAGGCTTACTTAGAGACAAATGGGGTTCAAGCCATTGCTCATCCTTCTACAAAAGCTGAACGATAGTGTGGCGATTCATCCTCAAAAAAGCTGTACATTTGTTGAACATCATAAGTGACATCACAGGCGGAATTTAAGTAAATTTTTATTTTGGACACTAGACAAGTATCAAGAAGTATGGTTTAATAGAGTTGTAGATATTTTGTCTTGTTTTTGTCCATCAATGTTGTCTATTTCTTATCTTTTGAATACTTAATCTTTTTAAGTAGCACTCACAGAAAGCGGGTCAATCATGAAATTGAGCATGCACCCTTCAACATACACTACCAATCATAATTCTGCTGTTGCAACTCAGAACTATCATAACCTTACACAGACGCTAAATATGTTGCACGCTGAGGATCCCATCTTTAGCAGCATGGTTCACGCCGAGCATTATGAGCGGGGACAGTTAATTGCAACATCAGACGATTTAGCCAAGAAGATGTATGTTGTGATGCATGGCAAAGTCAATATGGTGTGTACAAATAATGAAGGACGCCGTCTTGTCATTGCGACGTTAGATACTGGTTCGGTCTTTGGTGAGGGCGCATTGGATAATCCTGGCGATCCCAATGTCTTTGCCGAAGCTGCTGAGTCAGTGTCGGCTTGGGTTGTGCCGGCAGGAGAAGCACGCAATTTAACCATGCAGTATCCAATCTTAGGCTGGGGATTGTTACAGACCTATGGGGCGCGCTTGCTGCAAGTTGAAAATAGTCTAGAAAATGTTGCCTACAAGAAGTTGCCGGAAAGATTGGCTGCTCTGTTAATTGATTTGGTGGATGAAAAGACGCATGTGATCAAAGGCGTGAGCCATCAGTCGCTTGCGGATCATCTTGGGACCTATCGGGAAACAGTGAGCGCGATCTTACGCGATTTCAAACGGCAAGGATTGGTAGAACTAGGCTATCGACGCATTACCTTAGTTGATCAAGAAATTCTACGTGATATTGCTGGTCTTTGGGAGTAACGTAAAATCTTTGCCCTATACTTTATAGGGCGACGTCGTACAAGTTTTGTACAAGGTGCCGAGACGGCGGTCCGGTGCCTTGTATTGCTTGTATAAGCGAGGCTTGTGCAGAGTAAGGCTACTGGAGAAAATACGGACCATTGTAAAGAAACAAGAGTAGTCACCTGCTGGGACTCCACTTAGTTGTGATATTCAGACTCTTAGGGTACGGATTACTTACATTTAAAAATTCTGTCATTTCGCCTATTGACTTTGTCCAAAACTGTTGTTATAATAATCGCTACGTTGGTAGAGTGTCCTCAAAGTGTTACAACAGTGTACTACAGCAGCATGCATTACAACAGCGTGTTATAATAACAAATCCCCTTGGATTAGTTATCCAAGTTGTTTCCCAACATAGTAACGTTTGCAGGATTGCTTGCAGAGCAAGTGCTTTCCTTATAGTTTAGTTTGTTTATAGTTTAGTTTATATTGAAAGTCTATTCTGGTATTTACAATTAAACACCCTTTAGGCGCTAAGCGCGGTCGCATCGACAATTTAGCGTAGTGGCAATTTATAGTAACTGTAAGCATATGTAGTTGCAATTGAAGCCCATAAAGACCCTTAACGGTACCGTTACTCCTCGAGGCTCCTCGTATCCTGTTCTGAGGAACGCAAGGTCGAATATTGACTCTATCCCGCATTAGATTCAATTTGGCTTGACAAAAAGCGCATACACCGAAAGTATTCACAACAGTTTGATAAATTATCGATTTGTGTCGATTTCATATAGCACCCCACCCCATAACACAACACAGTTAGTAAGCTGTTTTCTGGCTACGTGGCTGAACGGACAACAGTGATTCTGTAGAAATTGCTTCCATGAACGTTTACTCTTTTTCTCTTCTCACCTATAGTACATGTGACGCCGGAGAAGCGGCCCAAGGTATGTGCTTGACTACCATCGCATGTGCGAGCTAAGTATATCAACGAAATTAAATTAATCCCAGTGATTGAAAACAAAGTTAAATCTGATTGAGGTAAAAGATGACTACATTAGAATTAGCAAGCATGAGCATTTCTCAGCTAGAGGTGCTCACCCTGGATGAGTTGCGTGAGGTTGCCCGTTCCAATGGTGTCACAGGCTATACGCGTCTAAAGAAGTATGACCTAGTCATGCGTCTCTTGCGCGCCAACGCCGAACGCCAGGGCTACATTTTTGGTGGTGGTATTTTAGAGATTGTACAGGATGGCATTGGCTTTTTGCGCAGTGATCACCTTTTACCCGGCCCAGAAGATGTCTACGTTAGTCAAAGTCAAATCCGCCGTTTTGGGTTGCGGACTGGCGACTTGGTGATTGGGCAGGTGCGCCCTCCCAAAGATACGGAGAAGTATCATGGGCTGCTGAAAGTGGAAGCTGTTAACGGTTTAGATCCTGAGGAAGCCAAGCGCCGGCCCGTTTTTGAAAAACTGACGCCAATCTTTCCTAATGAGCAAATTATCTTAGAGACAAAACCCAATGTCATTTCAACCCGCATGATTGATATGTTGGGGCCCATTGGACGTGGACAGAGAGGCTTGATTGTGAGCCCGCCCAAGGCCGGTAAAACAACCGTGCTCAAGCGTATTGCCAATGGCATTACCAGCAATTACACCGACATTCATCTGATGATTGTGCTCATCGGCGAACGCCCTGAAGAAGTCACCGATATGGATCGTTCAGTTGAAGCCGAGGTCGTCAGCAGCACTTTTGACGAGCCTGTGCAAAATCATGTACGGGTGGCAGAGATGGCACTGGAACGTGCGAAGCGGCTTGTAGAGAGCGAAAAGGATGTAATCATCTTGCTCGATAGCATCACTCGTCTCTCGCGCGCCTATAACCTGACGGTGCCACCCTCCGGTCGTACGTTGTCTGGTGGTATTGACCCTGCTGCCCTCTATCCGCCTAAACATTTCTTTGGCGCGGCGCGTAATGTAGAAGAAGGAGGCAGCCTAACCATTCTGGCGACATGTTTGGTCGATACCGGCAGCCGCATGGATGATATGATTTATGAGGAGTTTAAAGGTACAGGCAATATGGAACTCGTCTTAAGTCGAAAATTGGCGGAAAGACGGATCTTCCCTGCTTTTGATATTGAGCGCAGCGGGACGCGTGCGGAAGAAAAACTATTGGACAGTGAAACTTTGGCTAAGGTCTACACGTTACGGCGTATGATAGATGCAATGGGTGGGGGCCACGATGCAATTCTTCCCATTATTGAACGATTAAGCCGTACCCGCAATAATCAGGAATTTTTAGATACGCTCACCAAGAAGTAGCATTGGAGTAAACTTGCAGTTTTGATAGTTTTTTCTATCTATTTGTTAATGTAATATATGTTTGACAGTAAACTGTAACGCACAGACGAGGGATCTTGAGGTAAGATAGAGTGCGAAAAGAAAGCAGTGGTCCTATCCAGTTTTCTTCATTGAACATATTGGCTCATCTAGATCCCTTGGTGAAATCGTTTCATTCTGCTCTGGCAATTGCAACGATTTCACCGCTTCGCCCCTATATACGGGACATATTTTGGGCCCACCCCTAAAAATATTGTTCACTTTGAGGGGATCATCTGTCACTTGTCGGCAAATCGTAGGATAAACGAAAAAAAAGGACAAACAATGGTCACCGGGATTATTAGGGGAAGTAGTCTGTTGCTCAGAGAAATAACCCATTTACTTGGTTCCACGTTAGGTTTTGGATGTTGCGCGATATTCCAAAATATTTTATACGTTAATCCTACGCAGAGTCAACGATTTTATCTTAATAGCCTGTTAAAAGGTCGATTAGCCTATCAGAAGGTTGTTGCGGGGTTTGACAATAGAGCCACTCATGCTATAATCCGCGAGCAGTACACGTTGAATGGTCATCGACGCCCAAATTATTACTATCCATTCTAATTTCGCTTTTGACGAAAATATTTATCACAAAGAGAGCTTGATAGTAAAACTTAAAGCAGCAAGGTTGAATAAAGTAAGTTTATGATCCCTAAATTGTGATCTGAATTACACTTCTTGCTGGTAAGATATGCCTTTTGCTCATTTGGTAAACGTTATCAGAGTCGAAAGCGCCATAAACGGAGAATGACACATATGTCAGCGGATGCTCACTCTGCACTTCGCGACGAGTTTGGTTCAACTGCGGCAAGTTTTATTCGGCCACCTATACAAGCGAATCCCAGGCTTTTATCACAGCAGCCACTGTTACCGGAGATTTCTTCGACTCCCTTAAAAGAAAACTTGTCTTCAGTTAATCGCTCTGACACTGTTTCCTTTCCCTCTCGATACCCTGCACTTTCTCAACCGACGACGCAAGAGGCAGCTTCATTATCGACAGATGTTGTTACCCCCCTGTTCAGCAAGTTACAGGCGCAAGTCCAGCGGCTGCTCGCTGACCAAATCACACCGTTGCGGTTGGCTGGCCATCTTTCGGTTTTAGTCGTAGCTGCAATTATCCTTCTTCTAAGCCAAGTACATCTGCCCGAGTGGAATCTTGCCCTGGATTCACTGCCCAACAACGTTTTGGCTGGTCAACTTCAAGGCAACGGCAATGCGCCTGTCGCCCGCTTATTGACCAATGAATTAAACGGCGATTCAGGTAATTTTGAATCTTTGCAGCGCGTTGCTCTGCCTTTTACCATTGTCCCAGAACGCCCGCGGGAAGAGGTGGAGGTTTATACTGTACAGTCTGGTGACACGGTCTTAGGCATTGCGGCTCAATATGGGTTGCAACCGGAAACTGTGTTGTGGGCCAATAGTCAGTTGGAACAAAATCCAGATCGGATTAGTATTGGCGATACACTCAAGATTTTGCCTATAAATGGTGTGCTGCATGTGGTTAAGCCAGGCGATACACTCTCCTCTATTGCCAGCAAATATAAAGTAACAGCCAATGATATTGTCGCTTATGCCGGTAACAATTTGGCTGATGCAAATGCTGCACTTGTTGTGGGTACAGAGGTTATTGTTCCTGGTGGCCAAAAACCCGTGGTTGCACAGCAAGTGGTGGCCTATGGTGGCCCTGTGCCGGCCAACGCCGCTAGAGGTTCCGGCGCCTTTGTCTGGCCAACCAGTGGGACAATTACACAAAAATATTGGAACGGTCACGCTGCCATCGATATTGGCGCCTGGACGGGCGCGCCGGTAAAAGCCTCTGATGGCGGTTACGTGATTGTCGCTGGGCGTGGTTGGAATTCCGGCTATGGAAACCATGTGATTATTGATCATGGCAATGGGTACACAACTGTTTACGCCCACCTCAATAGCATTTTTGTAAGCCCAGGCGAAAATGTGGCTAAAGGTCAGCAGATCGGCACGGTCGGCAACACAGGCAACAGTACAGGACCCCATCTGCACTTTGAGATTCGCTATCAAGGCATCCGCCGTAATCCGCAGAGCTATCTGCCGTAATTACAAACATAATCGAAAAAGGAGGGGTGGATTTCCCACCCCTCCTTTTTATTCTCAATCAACGTAAGACATCGGCGCTTACTTATAGTTCGTCACTTTCGATGACTGTTTACGCTTCCTGGATACCCCCTTCCGTCAGTTGCCGTGGATCTAGCAGACGATCCAATTCTTCTGCGCTTAGGGATGTTTGCTCTAGTGCTACATCTTTGAGCGAACGCCCCTCAGCATAGGCTTGCTTTGCTATCTTAGCGCCCAATTCGTAACCAATGACTGGATTCAACGCCGTTACCAAAATGGGATTGCGCCCAACCAGGCTTGCAATTCGCTCTTCGTTTACCGTAAAGCCGGCGATTGCCTGATCCGCCAGAACTCTGCTGGCATTTGCCAGCAGGGAAATGCTCTGTAACAAATTATAGGCGATAACTGGCAACATCACATTTAGTTGGAAATTGCCTGCTTGCCCACCGATTGTAATCGTCACGTCATTGCCCATAACCTGAGCGCAGACCATGGTGACTGCTTCGGGAATGACAGGGTTAATTTTCCCGGGCATAATACTGCTGCCCGGTTGCAGCGCAGGCAGGGCAATCTCACCAAAACCGGCAATCGGACCACTATTCATCCAACGCAGATCGTTCGCAATCTTCATGAGGCTCACGGCCACCACCTTCAATTGACCACTGACTTCCACCGCGGCATCTTGGGTGCTCAGGCTTTCAAAGTAGTTGCTGCTGGTGACCATCGGCAGACCGCTCATCTCTGCTAATTTGGCTGCAATGCCCTTGCCAAACGCCGGATGCGCATTGATCCCTGTGCCCACCGCCGTTCCCCCTTGGGCTAGCTCGGCAAGACGCGGGAGGGTGGCTTCAATCCGTTGGTAGCCGTGGGCAATCTGGCTAGCCCAGCCGCCTAGCTCTTGCCCCAGTCGCACCGGCATCGCATCCATCAAATGGGTGCGCCCAGTTGTCACCACATGATCGACAGTGGCGGCTTTGTCAATCAAGGTTTGATGTAGATGTTGTAAGGCCGGCAGCAGCTCCTCATGAATGGCAAGATAGGCGCTAACGTGAATTGCAGTGGGAATCACATCATTGCTGCTTTGACTCATGTTAATGTGATCATTGGGATGAACTTTGCGCCCCAGCCGCTTACTGGCCAGTGTTGCTAACACTTCATTGGCGTTCATGTTGGTGCTAGTGCCAGAGCCGGTTTGAAAAATATCCAGCGGGAAGTGCTGATCGTGCAAGCCATCAGCCACTTCTTGGGCGGCAGCGACAATCGCGGCCGCCATCTCCGGCTCCATTAGACCTAAATCAACATTGGCGCGGGCAGCCGCCCCTTTGATCATACCAAGCGCTTTAACAAAGGTACGTGGAAAGCGCAGGTCGCTAATCGGAAAGTTATCTACGGCGCGTTGTGTTTGGGCGCCATAAAGAGCCTCTGCCGGCACCTTTACCTCGCCCAGGCTATCTCGTTCGATGCGATAAGATTGTTCTGACATGATCAAATAAACTCCTTAGTGGACAGTTCTTGATATGTTGATGATGGTAAATTACTTTTATTTCATTCTAGGCTCATACAGGTATGCAGCTGAAATTGCGCTTTTCCTCTCCGGACAGTCATGCAATTTCCGTGTACCGTCCATATGAGCGTCATTCTATCACCCATTTAGAGGGATTGCACGTTTGGCAAACAAATGAATGTTCGCATTGGATCTGTTGAACACTTGACACAAGTTCCGGCCTTGCCTACAATCATTATATACTGATGAACTTTTTGTCGATACGACCGAGCTTAACACCTATAGTTCTATAATCACAGATGCGCATTACAAATGGGATACAACGCCAGAAAGCTAACTTCAGGGCCGTCTATCGTTGTCGAGCGAGGCGCATCTGTAATCACTGAAAAATCATTATGGCCGAACAAATTCTTGTTGTGGAAGATGATCGCCGCATTCGTGATCTATTGCGCCGCGGCTTGATCTTTGAAGGATATATTGTTGAGACTGCAGAGGATGGCGAAAATGCGCTGCGTAAAGCGCGCGAGCAGATGCCGGATGTGGTCATTTTAGATCTAATGCTGCCTGGGTTGGATGGGTTAGAGATCTGTCGTCGTCTGCGGAATGCTTCTAACGTTCCGATCTTGATCTTGACAGCGCGCGATACGGTGCCGGATCGGGTTACAGGGCTTGATGCCGGCGCTGATGACTATATGGTTAAACCCTTTGCCTTTGATGAACTGTTGGCACGTTTGCGTGCGCTACTGCGCCGCCATCGGATTGAGGCTACGCCGGAAAAGTACCATTATGCCGATCTTTCCCTAGACCGCCGTACACGTCAGGTCTTTCGCGGTCAAGAGGAGATCCAACTTACGGCTAAGGAGTTTGATCTGCTCGAACTCTTTTTGCGTCATCCCAATCAGGTGTTAACACGCGAACAGATTTTTGAGCATGTGTGGGAATATGATTTTGGCGGGGAAAGCAATATTATTGAGGTTTACGTGCGCTATTTACGGACAAAACTGGAAGCCAATGATAAGCCGCGCCTGATCCAGACTGTCCGCGGCGTCGGTTATGCTTTACGCGAAAGTTGAGCATAGCCAAAGTATGCAAAGTACAGGCAGAGCTTGCTTTGCCTGTACACTGAGGGATGCGTCCCCAATTAGGGGCGATAGACGAGACGCTCAAATTGGTCTCGCCAGTGCTTCGCCCCATTTGTGGTACGCACCCTACATTAAGCACGTTCTCAAATATAGTTCATCTGGCATTTAGCTGACGCTTGCATAATCGTCGCTATGCCGATCTTTGTTATGACCATTCGACTTCGACTAACCTTGTGGTATACGGCGCTGCTTGGCGCAACTTTAATCTTATTTAGCGTCCTGGTTTACGGGTTGCTGGCGGCTAATCTGTGGACCCAAATGCGCCAGAACGCCGTGCGACAGGCTGATGAGATCGTTGATCTCCTGACCCAACAGTTACTGCGCACCCAACAGTTGATTGTGATTCGCGACAGCGGTTTTGGCTTTCCCGAACTGGATCTCTTTACCAGCGGCGCCGGCGCCCAAGTGATCAACAATGATGGCGCCGTCTATTTGCGCAGTGAAAATTTGGGCGGCATGAGCGTGCCTGATTATCGGCAAGCGCTCCCCAACATTCGGCGGGGTTTGGACCACATCTACTACACCGAAAATGCTGAGCATGTGCCCTTTCTTGTCTACAGTGAACCGCTAGTTGTCAATAAATATATATGGGGGGCCGTACAAATTGTTCAACCCATAGACTCGGTGCGTAATACGCTCAATCAGGTCAGCCGCTATCTGATCTTGGGCACAGCCCTTAGCCTCGTGCTGGCCGCAATTGTCGGCGCATTGCTGGCCCACCGCGCTTTGGCGCCGATTGGTGCAATCACAGAGACTGCCGGCAGCATTACCCGTACCCGCGATCTAGGGCGCCGGCTCCAAATTAGCGACCAGTCGAGCGAGGTGGGGCTGCTGGCCGCTACCTTTAACGACATGTTGGATCGGATTCAAAAGCTCTTTGAAACCCAAGATCGGCTCATTGCCGATGTAAGCCATGAATTGCGCACGCCGTTGACCACCATTCAAGGTAACGTTGAACTGTTGGAGCGGATGGTCACCAGCAACGCCGTTACGAATGGCCATAGCCAACAGGCTCAGGGCCTTTTGCAAGAGACTCTGGGCGAGGTTCAACATGAAACCGACCGGATGAGCAAAATGATCAATGATCTGTTGCTCTTGGCCCAAGCCGATAGCGGCGCGATACAGTTACAATGGGCGCCGGTTGAAATGGATACGCTGCTATTAGAGGTCTATCGCCAGACAAAGCGGATTGCTGAATTGCGTAAAGGCGTCAATGCGCTGGAGATTCGATTAGGCCATGAAGATCAAGCGTTGGTCTGGGGCGATCGCGAGCGACTGCGGCAAATCATGCTAAATTTGACTGACAACGCAGTCAAATATACGCCGGAAGGCGGGGTGGTGACGTTGGCTCTCAGCAATGAAGAACATTGGGTTAAAATTGCCGTCAGCGATACTGGAATTGGCATCCATCCTGATCATCAAGCCCAGATCTTTGAGCGTTTTTATCGGACTGATAAAGCCCGTAGCCGTGAGCTGGGCGGCAGTGGTTTGGGGCTGAGCATTGTGCAGTGGATTGCCCAAGCCCACAATGGCCGCATTACTGTCGAGAGCGTACCGCAGCAGGGCAGCACCTTTACCCTGTGGCTACCGGAACTAGAAGGTCGCCCTTAAGCGCATAGCATTGTACATTAGTAGATAAGTAGATAGGTAGATCGGTACAATACTGGAACCGATTTACTTATTTACCTATCTACCTATCTACCTATCTACCAATTTACTCCCCCACCTCTTTCTCACTGCTCTGTTCCAATGGCAGGGCAATGAAAAAGGTTGTCCCTTTACCGGCTTCACTGCGCGCCCAGATCTGTCCGCCGTGCGCCTCAATAATGGCTTTGGACAGGTAGAGGCCAAGGCCGGCGCCGGCTGTGCCGCGCCGGAGTGTACTGTCAATCCGATAGAAGCGATCAAAGATCTTGGGCAGTTCATGGGGTGGGATGCCAATGCCTTGATCGGCGACATAGAGCACCACGCGTTGTTTTGGCTGGCCGTTGCTGCTCTTTTCCACCCAGCCGCCAATCCGAATCACCCCACCTTGGGGCGAATATTTAATCGCATTGCTCATGAGGTTGGTCAACACCTGGCGTAGCCGCTCTTCATCCCCCCACACTAACGGCAGTTCAGTTGGGAAATCCACCTCAATCTGGTGTTCATTGGTCTGCGTGTGGTACGCCGCTGCTACTTTATTAGCCAGGCGTTCTAGGTTGACATCGGCATAATCCAGACGCAAACCGCTCGCCTGAATACGGCTGGCGTCCAGCAAGTTATTAATCAATGCTTCGAGCCGATCTGCTTCCTCCTCAATCACCTCCAGGCTCTGACGTGCGGTTTCGGCATCCCAGGTCGCATCAGGACGTGCTAGCGTCTGTGCGTAGCCCTTGATCAGCGCCACGGGTGTCTTTAGCTCATGGCTGATAATCGAGGTAAAGGTGGACTTAATCTCTTCTTCTTCACGGAAACGGGTAATATCATGGACATTGACAATGATGTTGACTAGACGCTTCTCCTCATCATAGAGCGGTGTGTAGGTCACGGAGACAGTGAGCCGGCCACCGCCAGGGCGTTGCAAGTCCCCTTCACAGTGTATACTCGTCTGGCTGGGAAAAGCTGCAAAGTCTTCGCCCTGGCAAACGTCATCCCCTTCAACATCTTGTAACGTCAGCACTTCCTGGCATGGGCGCGCAATCGCATCTTCGGTTTTCATGTCCAGCATCGCGGCCAATGCCTGGTTGATGACCAAAACCCGTCGCTCGGCGTCAAGAATCAAGATCCCATGCGCACTATTTTCCACAATAGTCGCCAGCCGGCTCCGTTCGGTTTCTCGCTGATGATAAAGACGAGCATTGCGCACAGCGATAGCGGCCTGGTGGGCAAACCCTTGCAAGAACTGCCAATCCAACTGCGTAAAGGCATATTCCGTGCGGAAGAGATAGATCATGCCGAGCAGTTCATCTTCAAAGAGCAAGGGCAGCCCTACTACCTGGCCCAACGTAAAGCCCAATTTGGCCTCGACCGAGCGCACACGCGTCTGCAATTCAAGCGTGTGGTTATCAAACTGGGCAACCGTTTCGTCGTAATCACTCTGCAGCAAGGGAACAACATCGAGCAGTGGTTCAAAAGCCGGCAAATATTGGGCAGCAATGCCGTGATGGGCGCGAATCTGGTATTGGGTGACTGTGCGCAACTGACCAAAGCCAATCTCTTCTTCCAGCACAATCAGCCCGGCGCGACAGCCAACCAGTTCAGCCGCACTGCTGAGGATCAGGCTTAACAGGCTGGGCAAATCCAGCCGCGATGTCATAGCGCGCGTAATGCGCAGCAGATACTCACGCTGGCGTAATTGGTAGGTGGCCATTAAGGCGGGAACGTTCATAAGACAATCATAACATCTGTTGGCAATTGGTTCGGTAACGAATTTTTCACTTTCCCAAACTGAGATTGACGGATGCTAGAAACCAGGTTTCTCCGAGAAACCTGGTTTCTTATCCCGCAAAAGAACATTGGCAGGGTACTAGCGCTGTTGTGACAATGTCACCTTGGTACTATGGGTGGTGTTCACGGGGGCAGCGTTAAAGCTACTCGCCTCAAGCAGGGGCGTCTGGCGCACAAGGCCAATGGCTAGCGCCCCTAGTGCACGTGCGATAAAGCTTACGACTAACGCCGCGACCAGGCCGATCTGCTCGGCTAACAACGGCCCCGCCAATGAGCCCAACAGGATCGCCAGGTTGAGTGCGAGGTTATACCAGGCCAGATACGCCGGACGATCGGTGGCGGGTACATTTTCCAATAAATAGTTGCCGATAGCGCCGCCCACAAGCGACCATGCCAACCCGCCAAGCGCGGATACAAGGAGATAGACCCCCAAGTTGGTCATAAAGCCGGTAAGCAACGGGTAGAGGCTCAGCAGCAAGCCACCGATCACGGTCAGCCGTTGATTGCCAAAGCGTTCGCCAAGGCGACCAACACGCAGTGAGCCCAGCAGAACCGCACAATGAAAAATGGCCGTGCCTAAGCTAATGTCACCGTCGGTAAAGTGTAACCGCTCCACCCAATAAAGGGGAAAGAGCGGAATTGGCAGATAGAGCGCAATGTGGAAGAGCAGCAAGGTCGCCAAGATCTGGCCATAGACGCCGCGCAGCACTTCGACGCGCAGCAGATTCACACCGCGGGTAAAGGCGCGCAAGCCAATGGTTGTGCGCAGTGTGATCCCCAAAATGCGAATATCGCCGGGACGCGCCAAGTCGCCAATGACGCCACGAATTTGGGGCGGACCAGGCACAGTTTCTCCTGTAATGTGGCGCAAAAACCAGAGATGCAGGGTACTCATGGCTGCGCCCACAAAGCCAAGGCCAAAGATCACTATATAACCGGTTACAAAGGGGAGGCTGTTCAACACCCAGCCACAGACCAACGAGGTGATCACAAAGACCAGCGCCAGCATGGCATTGCGAATGCCCACCACATGGCCACGCCATTCCGGCGCCACCGCCGATGCATAGAGTGCGTTAAACCCAATCGCCAGGATGGTGCCGGGAATGGTCATCAACAAGACCAGCAGAATGAGCGTAAGAATTTGATAGTCGGGCGACAACAGAAGCGGCAACGCGGCAAAACAGAGATAGCCCATGCGCGCCAAGACCGCTGACCAAAAGACCGCACCGCCAACGGGCCGGCTTTGCAACCAACGCCCGGCGGGCAGCGTAAAGAGCAAACCGACCACAGCCGGACCGGCGCTCAACAGCCCAATCTGAAAAGCATCTGCGCCCAGGCGTGTGGCGTAGATCGAGAGGAACGAAAGGGTGCTGCCCGAAAGAATGCCAAACCAGGCAATATCGCCATAAAGATGCATAAAAACGCGCCGTACTTCAGCCGGCGCTTGGGGTTGAAATATAGTACGCAGAAATTTCATTGTAAGTTAATAAACTTTCTCACTACTCTCATTACACAGTACTAGAGCTGCTTTAATGAAATCATTAACTTGCATCTATGGCAAGTTTGGAGATCGACACAATCTCGGTTGCAATATATTGAAAGCCAGACATTTTCCATGTTATACTCTGGTGCACTCTATGGAAATCGCTAGCAAGCATAAAAATAAGTCTACCAAAGGAACGCTTCATGCAACCATATCGCGGTAAGGTGAATGCTCCTGAATTCCCCCTTGGGGTGGATTGGCTCAACACGGCACAGCCCTTGCGCATGGCGGAGCTGCGTGGCAAGATCGTGCTGTTGGAGTTTTGGACCTTTTGTTGAATTAACTGCCATCACAATGTTGCGCAGTTGCGTCAACTTCGGGCCCGCTATCTCGATGAACTGGTTGTCATCGGCGTCCATTCGGCCAAATTCCCAGCAGAAAAGCTTACAGAAAATATCCGCGGCGCAGTCATGCGGCATGGCATCCACCACCCTGTCGTCAATGATGCCGATTTCGCCATTTGGAGCCAATATGGTGTGCGCGCCTGGCCTACTGTCGTCTTGGTGGATCCGGCCGGCAAGGTGGTGGGGCAACAATCTGGCGAGATTGAGGCGACTGTCTTGATGCCCATTTTGGATGAAATGATTGCGGCTTTCGCTGCCGCTGATCTTCTGGATCGACACCCCGTGCCTGGCCTGCAACCAGAGATTGAGCATGAACCGGCGCGGGTGCTCCAACACCCCTCCAAATTACTCTACGCCACGGGTGACCGTCTCTTTGTCGCCGACACCGGTCATCATCGTGTGGTGGAGGTGCAACTGAGCCTGGATGGGCGGCAAGGCGAAATTGTGCGGAGCTTTGGCAGTGGCCAGGCAGGGTTGCAGGATGGTCCTATTCAGCAGGCGCAATTTCATGATCCCCATGGACTGGCGTTACAAGGTTCGACCCTTTATGTGGCCGACACGGAAAATCATGCGCTGCGTGCTATCGATCTGGTGCGTGAGCAAGTTCGCACGATTGCCGGCACGGGGCAAAAGGCGCAGGGGCTGGAGCGCACTGGCAACACGCCTACTACGATGGCATTGCGTTCGCCTTGGGCGTTGGTCAGCGCCGACCAGGTGTTGTTCATTGCCATGGCCGGTTCCCATCAGATCTGGGTGCTGGTGAATGGCGCTCAATTGGGGGTCTTTGCCGGCAACGGGCGTGAAGCGTTGGTTGATGGACCACGAGCGGAGGCCAGCTTTAACCAACCGAGTGACCTGGGGTTGGCTATGGGCCATCTCTTTGTCGCGGATGCCGAGGCCAGCGCAATTCGCGCCATTGGTTTGGACCAAGACGCCAGCGTAATGACATTGGTAGGGCAAGGGCTTTTTGATTTTGGTGATGTTGACGGCACAGGCACGGCAGTGCGTCTACAACACCCCACAGGGTTAGCTATCGATCATGGGATTCTCTATGTTGCAGACAGCTATAACCACAAAATCAAGACATTGGATCCAACCACCGGCGCTGTCACAACCCTGATTGGAACAGGTGTCGCTGGCCTCGTTGATGGCGATTTTGCGGAAGCACAACTCTACGAACCGGAAGGGTTGGCGGTTGCAAATGGACGTATCTATATTGCCGACACCAACAACCATAGTGTGCGTGTGGCTGATCTGGCCACGCGCCAAATTTATACCCTGACGTTGTAACTGGCGAGTAAAACAAGATGATGAACGCTTGGTGGGGTCCCAGGCGCGTTTTGAAAATGTAAACAAAAAGTAAAGTAAAATGTCAACAAATTAGCCATATAATGGACGGAAGGCTAATTCTTTACTCATGTCTCACTGATGAGTCAATCATGTGCTACCAATGGTGGGAATTCAATCGCCATAAACACAAATCGCTCATAGGGGCGAAGAGGTGAAACCGTTGCAATACCCAGAGAAGAAGGGAACGATTTCACTTGGAGACCTAGATGAGCCGACACGAAATACTAGTGAAAGGGAAACCCGTGACTACTTGTTTGGTAACCGGCGCTGCCGGCTTTGTTGGTTCACATCTGTGTGAGAAACTATTGAGTCAGGGTCATACAGTCCATGGTCTTGATGCGTTTATTCCCTATTATCCGCGCCCGCTAAAAGAAAAAAATTTGGAAAATCTGCGCGAGCAGTCAGGCTTTCACTTTCATGAAGTCGATCTGCGCAGTGATGATTTAAAGAAGCTGGCACAAGGTGTCGATGTCATCTTTCATCTGGCGGCTATGGCTGGTCTGCGGCGTAGTTGGAGCGAGTTTGACAGCTACATGACCTGCAATATCCAGGCTACGCAACGATTGCTTGAAGCCGCCGTGCAAACCGATGTAGAGCACTTTATCAACATCTCGACTTCATCCGTCTATGGCCGGTTTGCCACTGGTAACGAAGAGTCGCCGGTGGAACCGGTCTCGCCCTATGGCATCACCAAATTAGCTGCCGAACAGCTCTGTCGCGCCTACGAACGCAACTACCAACTGCCAGTCACCATCTGTCGCCTTTTTTCCGTCTATGGGCCACGCCAGCGACCGGATATGGGCTATAACATTTTTATCCACGCCATGTTACACAATGAACTGATCACCATTGACGGTGATGGCACCGATAGCCGCAGCAACACCTTTGTCACCGATTGTGTACAGGGGTTGGTTTTGGCCTTTGAGCAGCGTGAAAAAAGCGCCGGCGAAACCTTTAACATTGGCGGTGGTGAAGAAGTAAATGTCTTAGAGGTATTGGCGATGCTTGAGGAGTTGAGCGGCATCAAACCACGGGTTACGCATGGCCCAGCCCGCGCCGGCGATCAACGGCGTACTGTGGCCGACATTACCAAAGCACGCCGCCTGCTTGGCTATGATCCACGCACCACGGTGTTGGACGGACTCAGGGCGCAGCTTGCCTGGCAACAAGCGAACATATAATCCAGTGTGAGGGCGACCATTTATCGTCTCCCTCACACTGGACTGCATGGTTAACGAGGCTAACGATTGGGGTCGTAGGGGCAGAGTTGGCCGCGCTCTTGGTTAAAGTAAATACACAGTACGATATAGGCGGCGCGGAATTTCAGATCGGGATAGCCCGGATCCATAATCGCCCACCAGAACTGTTCTTCATCTTGCGGATTGTTGTCTTGCAGCCAGTCAATGTTGGGCATGGTCAGCAGATTCATAAGCCCGATCCAGGGCTGCCAATTTTCAGCAGCATAGATATAGGCGCGTTTGAGGTAGTCCGCCTGGACAAATTGGTCAATGCCCGCGTCGGCGCCATGCCACTTGTAGGCGGGGTTCACCGGGTCAAAGGTCCAGCCGAACTCCAGCAGCACAACTCGTTTACCGCTATCGCCATAGCGCACCATAATATTACGAATGTCCTCGACATGGCGGAAAGCAAAGAACCGATAGCCGCCATACTTTTGATTCGCCGCGGCTTCGGCTGGGTCAAGTTCCGGCGGCGCTGCAAAGCCGGCGCCGTGGACGCCAAGCATATCAAAGTAGCCGTTGCTGCTGCCCATTGCCTTATACATCTCTTCATAGAAAATGTCATCGGGCATGGCAATATTGTTATTATCGCCCGTCGGCGCCATTCCGGCGTTAATGACAATCGCATTCGGATTGGCCCGTTTGATGGCGGCGTAGGTTTTGCGCAACATCTCTACATATTGGGGGGGATTGGGGCGATTGTTGCCCCACTCGCGCCCGAGGTTGGGTTCATTCCAAATTTGATAGGCTTGAATACAGCCTACCGCTTGCGGCGTACAATTGTAGCGCGAGGCCACGGCAAAGGCAAAGTCGGCAAAATTATCAATGTTTTGGGGCGGCGCGCCGGCCCAGAAATTCTTTAAATCGGGATCGCTGCTGAGGCGGGCCAACAATTTTAAGTCATGTTGGCGCACCTGTTGGACCACACGGTCGGCGCGCGCCCAATCAAACTGGCCCTTACCGGGGTTTTCAATCGTTTCCCAGGCAAAGGTCTGTTTTACCCAGTTAAAGCCACCAACGTTGAGAAGTTCTAGATCGCGGTCTGCCACCTCTTCTTTCCACCAGAGAAAGGCTTGCGAACCAAAGTCAGGGCTGAGCATCTCGCTCGATAAAGCAGGTGCATTGGCGACAGGCGCGGCTTCGGGTTGCGTTGTTGTCGGTTGGGAAGAAGTTGCTTCTCCCCCCTCTTGTATTGTAACAAATTCGGTCGCCACCCAGCCTAGTGCTTGACCATTTTCGCTGACTTGCACCCAATTGCCATCTTGGCTACGGCCGACAACGGTAAAACGTTGGCCCGCGCTCGCGGCCCGTACAATGGCGTCGTTGGTGCTGGGCCCGCTGCGAATATTTAAGAGTTCGGTATTCACAACCGCAACCGCCGCAACCGCTGGCTCAGGCGCAGAAGTAGGTTGGACAGATTGCGCTGGCGTGGGTGGCGGTGCGGAGTTATTTGTCGTGGTGGCGCTAACAGGCGTAGCGGTGGACGCCTGCGCCTCGCCAACCTGGGCTTCCGGTGTCTTGGTGGGGGTTGGCGTTGCTTCTGTTTCACCACCGCAGGCAGCAGCGAATAAGAGCAACACAAACAAAGTACAACAGACAATCAGCTTTTTCATAGGAACTTCCTTAACGACTCTCTACTTTTGGGTGACTAGCGCGGCAGCCCTTTTAAGGCTTCAAAAGCCGGTTTTCCCATTATACTAAATTGGGCCATCTCACCGCTGTTATAGTTCAAATTCCAGAGAAAGGGAACGGCTACATAGCCCCAATTGCGCATCATCTGGTAGGCATCTACAATATACTGCGCCTGTTGGCTGGGTGAATTGTAAGCCGCATATTCGTAGCCAGGATAGGGGGAGACGGTTGAAGCCCATCCAAATTCTGTCGGCCATAGCCGTTTGTTAACATCGCCATAGGCCACCATCACCTGGCGCGATTCTTCCATCGTACTGCGGAAATAGAAGCTGCGATGATTGACATGGGAAGCAGCATTGTAGCGGCCAGCTTGCCAATCTTGAAAGGTAACCGTGGCCGGGTTGCCATACCCACTGGGGTGAACGCCGACCCCGTCACTATAACGCGCCAATCCATTGGCGTACATCCCGCGCAAATAGGTAATGTCATCAATGGCCACCGGACTGTCACCAGTCGGTGTAGGTGCGCCGCTAATGACAAGCACAGAAGGACAAGCGCCTTTAATCGCCCCATAGGAACGCCGCAACAGATCCATATACATACCAGGATCTAGGGGAAAGCCCTCCCACTCCCGTTGCAGATTTTGCTCATTCCAAACCTCAATTGCGCCTAGCCGTCCACAATAGCGACCTGCAAGCTGACCAACAAAGTTGGCAAAAAGGTTGAAATCATTGGGCGGACCACCGGTGCCCGGCTTATCCGGCCGGCTCCACTGGGGCGCTGTCACAACACTGAAGAGCACCTGGATGTTGTGTCCCTGCATGACGTCAATAATCTGATCTGCCTCCGACCAGTTGATCGCACCTGGTTCGTTTTCTGCAAATTCCCAGCGTAACTGTTGTTTTGCCCAAGTAAAGCCGATTTCATTGACCAAGGCCGCAGAACCACCTTTGTCACCCTGCCAGGCGTTAACTTGAATGCCATAGGCAAAGAAGCCGCCGCCGGAAGGTGGCGGTGCATTGACGATCGCCGGCGCGGCTGCTACAGGCGCGGCTACCGGTGCTGGCGCAGGCGCGGGCGGGATCTCCTCTTCCGACAGGCGCGTCAAGGTGTCCATTGGCCCGGCCGTTGTTGTCAACGCGGCATAGACCCAAACCGGGTCAGCTTCCCCCGCCAAGCGCACTTGATACCAATCACCGCCAGGGTTCAGCGCCAAAATTTCTAATGCAGTGCCGGAATCGACCGCGGTCGCCACAGGATAGTTTGTGCCGGGGCCGCGGCGGATATTCATGCGCGGCGGCGTGGTGTAGGCGGTTGGCGTTGTGACAGTGACCACAGGCGCCGGTACTGTAACTGTAGCAGTAACTGTGGCTGTAGGCGCTGGCGTGGTGTCGGTAATGGGTGATGAACTTAGGACAGCTTTTGCCGCAACCGCGGTGGCTGTGGGGATTAGCAGTGGTGCAGAGGCCGCCGGTGACGCAGATTCAGCGTGGCGCAGCGTGTACGCCGCCGCAATCCAGCCTTCCTGGCCGTCTTCCAGTTGCACCAGATACCACTCCTCGGCATCGTCTTGTCCAATGACATCGACAAGTGAAGCGCGTGTCAGCTTCGCAATGACTGAATTTTCTAGACTTGGCCCATTCCGTACATTCAGACGGTTGGCGGTAATCTCCACCGTGAACTTGATAGCCGACTGTGCCTGCGGCGCATTCAAGTTACGCGCCCACAAAGATTGAGGGGGAAAGAGCAGTAAAAAAGTGAGTAGGATGAGGCACGCAAAGTTACGCGCCCTGTTGGATAAGAACATTGGGCTTACATTTTTTATTAAGAAGTTCATTAGGAAGTCCTCCGCCCCATAGATTAAAGCATGACCGGGAGTTCTGACAAATTTGGGGACAAAACAGTAGTAGCTTTGTGCGTGTTGCGTGAACTCGCCAAGCCGTTTGTTCTGCTCAGGTGCAGTTTATTTTTAGGTGTAGCCTATAATCAGCAAACTGCAACGAGTAGTGAGCACTCTCCAATGCGAATGGGGTTGGCTGCGATCTACTGATTATGATCGGGTGAAGATGAATAAAAAACCAGGGGTAAAAGATACCCCTGGTTTTAAGCACTGGTGATGCTCTGTTCTGCTACTTGGCCATAGCTGCGAGTGCATTATAGGCCGGCAATGGCGACCAATCGGGGTTGACAATGCCCCACTGCGCCTTTTCCGTCCCATTGGCCACAACACGGAAATTCAAATTCCAAAGGAAGGCCGGCCCCACCCAGCCCCAGTTCTTCATCATTTGATAAGCCTGAACGGTCCATTCGGCTTGTTCATTAAAATCATTGTCATTGGCATAGGCATAAGCGGGGTTAAAGGCGCCACCGGCGGCCCAGCCAAACTCTGTCGGCCAAATGCGTTTACCACCCGCACCATAGACATTGGCAATGTTGCGGTAGCCCAACATGGTGCTTTGGAAGCTCCATGAGTGGTGGGGCGAATCGCAAGCGCCATTAAAGCTGTTCCCGCTCTTTTGAATTTCGGCACAGGCATTGTCGGCAGTTGCCCACGGCGGTACATTATAGCCACTGGGATGAGCGCCGACGGCATCCAAATAGTTATTGGCGCCCGCCTGGAACATCTGCTCCAGATAGGCAAAGTCGTCGACGGCCAAGCCGCCATTATTGCCGGCTGGGGTTAACGCGCCGCTCACCACCGTCATGGAGGGGCAGGCCGCTTTGATCGAATTGTAGGCAGCCGCCAACAACTGGACATACTCACCGGCATTCAGCGGTTTATTGCCCCATTCGTAGTGCAAATTTTGTTCATTCCACACTTCGATCGCTTTCAGCGCCGTGCCACAATACTTGCCGGCCAGCGCCCCTACAAAGTCACCATAGGTTTGTGGATTCTGTGGTGGACCACCGACACTGCTGTCATAGCCTGGTTCACGCGACCATGGTGGCGCATTGACCACACTAAAAAGCACACTGAGGCCGGAAGCATTCGCTGAGTTGATAATTGTATCCAATGCCCCAAAATCCCGTTGTCCCTGACTCGGCTCAAAAATTCTCCATTCAACCTGTGATTTCACCCAACCGAAGCCCATGCCGACCACCATTGACATTACCTTGTCTTCCTGACCGCTCTGGACCAAATGGGCTTGGACGCCATAACCAAAGCCAGGGCCACCGCCGGAAATCGCGACTGGCGCCGGCGCCCCCGGTTGGTTATTGGGCACTGCCGGTTGTTCTGCTGGCGCCGGCGGTTCGGGAATATCCTGTGCTACGGCAACCGCCTGCAAATCGCCAAGGGTATTGACCAATTGATCAATAATCCAGGCTGGCTGACCATCACTCATCTCCACTTGCCACCAATCACCGCCTTCATTTTTGCCAATGACGCGGAAATTAGCGCCTGGATTCAATTGGCCTAAGACTGGGTAATTCGTACCAGGTCCACCACGCAGGTTGACAATCTGGTTGCTAGTGACACTGGGATAGTCTGGAACAGCGGCCGCGGCTACTTTTTGTTCGCCGGCATTCTCTGCCGAAGTGCTGACTGTACTGCCGGCATCGGCCAGTTGTACACCATCTACTGGCTGCTTTACATACTCATCAACAATCCAGCCTGACTTCCCCCCACCAATATCAATTTCCCACCACTGACCACTATCATCTTTACTGAGTGCTTGATAACTATTTTCAGGGGCAATTTGACCTAACACGTTATAGTTCGTGCCTGGCCCTTCACGTACATTGACGATGGTCGTTGCATTAATGCGGGGCAGTGCTGCCTTCGATTCGACAATTGCAATTTTTTCTTCGGGCGCAGCTGTATTTTCCGCCGCGCTGCTTGCTGCGGCTGCTGCCGGCGCCGCGGCTTTGGCTGCCACCAATGGCATAGAGAGCGGTGCGCTAAGGGCTTGTCCACGGCTGCCCACTAGCTGTGTTTCAACTCGTAGCTGATCAAAAGCCACCGGCGACCCAAAACTTAGACGCGCGTCATCCAAAGGTCGTACATTTGTGGTGACAACCTGGTTGTCACTGCCATACACGGTATAGGCTACCGAGATCTGCTGCGGCTCAACGCCCAAGGTAACGCCAGTCTGGAACTGTAACAGGACGCTCCAGATGTTGGGATCAACATCGCCCGAGGGGGGGGGTTGTAGCGTGACATCCACGAGATTGTATTTGCGCAGTAAGTTTAGCTTATAGCTAAGACTGGCGGCATCTTCCACATAGACGGTGCGCTGAACGCCCTGGTCGTCGGTGTAAGTATAATATTGAACACCTGTTTGATCATCCTTGTGCAGTTGCTCGGCAATGCGTGGGTTATCCAAGGACAAGGTGATCTCGTTATCGCCGCCTACCTCTGCCTGGATACTGCCCAACAGGGGCTTTAACGCCTCCTGATACCCTTTTATAAAGCGATAATTTCCTACAGTTTCAACAGACTGCACTGGCAACTCAATCTGTAACTTGCGACGTTCCACCGTACTTGTCGCCCATTCCAGCATCGCTTCCATCTCGCCATTGGGCTCATAGGCGCGCGGATCATCTGATGCTGGCACAATGATCTTATCGACTACACGACTTAGCGCAACCCAATCATAGCCTAATGTATTCCAATCGTCAGCTGAGATCTGGACAGGAGAAGCAACCCGCACCAGTAACTCTTTATTATTGGTGTGAAGGCGTTCGGCAATGCGCGTCATCAAAAAGACGAAATCAGCACGTGCACTAGGTAGGGCGTCAACTTCACGGTAATCAAAGATGACGCCGCGAAAGTTTTTCTCATTAACCACCGAATCAACGGCGTTGACTTGGTTGTCTTGTTGTCCGGGATCTAATAAGAGGTTGTTAATTAAATCGGTGCGTGGGCCACTGTCTTCTACATTGCTAATGAGCAATAGGGTGTTACCGCTGCTGGTGGGCGCTTCACCGGAAAGATCGCCATCACCGCGTAAGTACATGCCACCGCGCACTTCATTTGCAACGCGCACCCCTTCAGGAAGTTGCCCATTGATGCCCAAATTGGCTGTCACTTCTGGAATTCCCGGGCTGGTTTGCATCACCATAAAGTTGGCCGGGCTATGATCGAGTTGTGCTTCGATCTGCTCTTCGGTGACAAGCACCTTGCTGGGCAGATGTTGCCATTCACTCCCTGTCCACGAGTAAAGGCTAAGCGTTTCATAGGGCAGGCTATCGTTAGGAATGGGAATATCTAAAATGACCTGGTTAGGTGAACTTCCACTGACTTCCAAGCTATAAATTGGACTTTTGGGAATCAAATAATCGGGGAGATTGACAGCTGCGTCATAAAATTGGCGACCAGCTTCACCCTGGATGAAATCAATGCGTGGGATGCTGGTAAAAGCCGCATAAAAGTTATTCTGGACGCCCTCCGGCGGAAAACTCACCAAGGTGCCATCGGCATCGCGCAACAGACCACCAGCGGTGGTAATTCTTGTATACGCAAACATCTGGAGTCGTTCCCAGAGGTTAATCGGTGGTAATAAAAGTGCAACAGCGATTAGGCAGGGGATCAGCAAAAACGATAATAGCCAAGTGGCGGGCCCTTCAACAAACCAGCCAAATCCCCCCCAGCGAGATGGGCGATCTTCAAACTGGGCGTAGCGCACACGCCGATCCAGTTGTGTATTCTGTGCTCGCCGGTCCAATTGCGTATTCTGCATAACAATGATTCTCCTTATACCTATGAGCTATGTAAAGGCTTGGCTTCAGTTGACCACCCAATCCAGTCGGCTAGGACAATCACCTGTCCTAAGTACGGGCCTATGTATGGGTGGCTATGCGTCAAAGTTACGTTCTATCCTCTACAGTCCCTATCGGTATGACACATCAAAGATATTGGCTCATCTAGGGATGTGGCTGAAATTGCGCTTTTTCTCTCTAGGCGATCATGCAATTTCAGTCTGCCGCCCATATGAGCGAAAATGTTACTTATGACGCGGATTCTAACACAATACTTTTTACGCCATATGTTGTAGTACTAGTATGTAATGCTAAAATAAAATGTAGTGCGAAAAGTTGTAGTGCTAACTTTTTCTTGTCTGGTGCGCAAGTCTAATAAGGCCTTACTTTGGGTATGTAATCATTCATTGAAATCCGCAATATCTTAGCACATTCGCGTAAAGCTGCAAAAATCGTTGTGCGCATCATGAAGGTTGATTTAATCAATGCTCTCATGTCGCGCTGGCGTGGTCTACAAATTCCACCTGTGGTATACTTTTCTTATGCAAGTCGAACCATCTTTTTCATCAAGAAACAATCAAACGCTTCCTCCACTGCCGCATCAATCTGCGCGTCCGGTGCGGCGCCACTTTTGGCTGCAATCTCTATTGCTGCTTGGCTTTATCATTTGTCTTCTGGTCAGTGCCCTGGCGCTGGGCGCTCTTTGGTGGCTTTATGATGCGCCAGCCCTTGCCAATGAAAATTCGCCCACGCTTGCTGTTGAACGGATTGTGCCTCAGTTAGCGTTAATGCAACTCGCTGGCGATCCGACTGATGCACTGGCTTATCAAGCGTTAAATGCCAGTGAACTCGAAACAAGCCGTAGTCTGTTGCTTCACCTCGATGCTTTCTCGCCAACCCGCCTCGCATTGACCTTGCAACTGGCACAACGGTATGCCCAAGCACAACAACCTGTCGTCGCGGCAGCTCTCTATCAGCAAGCGCGCGCCATTGCCGTACTTGATCTATCCTTAAGCCCCCTGGAACGCAGCGAAGCTTTGCTACGTTCGGCCACAGGGCTCTTGCATCTGGATCGCGCCCCAGCTGCCCTAGAAGTTGCCCGCCAGATTGAACTGATTGGCCAACAGACGCCCGATCTCTTACCGGCCCAGCGTCAACAGCTTTTTGACGATTTACATACGATTGCCCCACAACTTAATGATACAGACTTTACCCAGACGCTGGCTGAATTGGTGCGCAATCCTTATTTGACGCCGTCAACTGCGCTAGTAACCGGACGATGGCCCGCTTTGGATGAAGATCCAGAACCAGACGCAACCTTACTGGCTCTAACCGCAGAACGCCAACGGCTGGCGCGTCAATTGGCTGAACGACTTTCCCAAGTACAACTTGTTGAAGCGCGCGCCGAGCACTTTGCTCTTGCTCAAATCTTGCGCAGCGAAGATCAACAACGTACTCTCTATTTTAACCAGATTTCCGCCTCACAGAACCTTACATTTTCACTACAGTTCTTATCGTTGCAGCAGCAGCGAGATTGGTTGATCCTTAAGCTCAGTGTGGCGCAACAACTTTATGGGCTCTCTTTGGTTCCAGAGTGGGAAAAAGACCAAGTTGCAATCACGCAAGAGCTTGCTACCACCACGGCCAACTTACATCAGGCCCTGCTTACATTAGCCCAATCCCAACCGACCTTAAAGGAACAGCTAACACAGCGTTTCTTTGCAATCACCTGGCTGGCAAGCCAACTGGAGTTAGGGTTCTATCCAGCAGATCACGCCGCTGAAATTGGTGAGCAATTGCGTATTGTACAGAATGAACTGCGCCAACAAGGAATTCAACTTGCCCTGCCTGTTGCTTATCAGGAAGATGGTACACCCCCCGGCTTTCAAATTGTCGCCACCGGCGCCCCCTGAACGGAATTGTACAAATAGTGACAAACGCTATAATTGCCTATAGCGTTCCGCTCAAGATCCTTCTGCTAAAAATCATCGGTTTTTCGTATGATAATCGTATATTTGGCAGATGCCTTAGTTGTGGCTCTGCTAGGTCAATTGGCCGTGAGTTCATGGGTCGGCGAATCATTGCTTGGTCAGGACCAACACATCTGCCCAGTTGCTCTGCAGCGCATCAGTCGCAATCCATTGGGGTAGCGTTGCCGTGGTCTTGAAGCCGACGGCAGCCAAGGTTTGCAGCTTGGCCGGACAGCCCTGGTCGGCATAGGCAATCAGGCGCTGATCGGCAGTAAAGGGAAGCGCCTCTAATAGGGCGGGGGCATAGTGCCAGAAATTGGGATGACAGTAGAGATCGAGCAGACGCGTCTCCGGCCACAGCGGATGCCAATCACAGGTTGCCAGGCCGACTACAGCATTGGTTACCGCATGGCGCAGCGCAAAGGTGGTTGGTGTACGGCCACGTTGTGCCCGTTCTTCGGCTTTGAGCAAAGCGGGTAGAAAGGGACCTTCGGGTGATTCACGGCCAATCAACTGCAAGGGGGCGCAGCGAACCAGTCCGGGGAAATCACCGATAAAGAGCGGGGCGGCGGCTGGCCAGTGGCGCCAATCCAGTGGCTCAATGACTGCTTCGCCTGGTGCAAAATAAGCTGCATCAAAGTCTGCTTGCGCCGCGCGATAGTAGGCCATATAGCCGCTTGCCGGCGCAATGCCTTGAAAGCCATGTTTGGCATAAAGGTGATAGGGAACAGAATCATAGCCGGTGCCAAGGTAGAGCGCCCGGCCATTGCGCGCGGCAAAATCAGCCATCAACAGTTGAAGCAGACTGCCGCTGGCCCCCTTTTGGCGATCTTCCGGATTGGTCCAAACGTGACCAAAGAGACCCACCCCCTCTAGCTCGATTGTCATGATATTGGCCAAGGGTGCGCCGTCGCGGTGTAGGATATAGAAAAAGGCGTCAATCCCTAGCGTCCGTTCCAATACCTGCGCATTTTGCCAATTCCAGGGATCGCCTTTATGCCAGAGCAACCTAACTAGGCGTTGGGCCCACCCTGGCTCAGGCCCCCGCACAACGCCTGCTTCGACTGATTCACCGTTCTTTAATGTAACGGTTGCTAACCTTTGATACATGGCTGGAACTCCCGCTATCTTATTGGGTATACTATTGAGATAATACAAGTGGATGTACTTTGTGACGCAACCACAAATTGTTATCATACGCAGTATAACATTGCACTGTCCTACGGACGAACGGTCAACTAGCCAGTAAACTAACTGCCTGTCTGAAATGAGGTGTCTATGTCCAATGCAACTCACTACCAACCACTTGATGCCATGGTCTATCCGCGCTATTCAGGCATCCGCACTTTTATGCGGCTCCCCTATGTCACCGACCTAACCGGCGTCGATTTTGCCATTGTCGGCGTTCCTTTTGACACGGGCGGCACCTACCGTGTCGGTGCACGCTTCGGCCCCGCAGGCATTCGCGATCAGTCGGTGCTGTTGCGTCCCTATAACCCGGCGCTGCGCGTCAACATCTTTGACCACTGCTCTGGCGTCGATTATGGTGATTTGGCTACTGTCCCCGGCTATTTGCCCGAATCACATCGGCTCATTGCGGAAGGTGCTGCTAGAGTCTTGCAGAGCGGTGCCACACCCATTTTTCTGGGCGGCGATCATTCTGTCTCATTGCCGCTTCTGCGCGCGGTTGCACAACAATATGGCCCGGTAGCCTTGGTCCACTTTGACTCTCACAGCGATCTCTGGCATGGATACTTTGACGGCAAAGACACCCACGGCACTCCCTTTCGGCGTGCGCTAGAAGAGGGGTTGATCGACACGGCGCGTTCAAGCCAGGTGGGGTTGCGGGGGCCGCTCTATGGGCCAGAAGATTATCAGATGACCGCGGCAGCGGGGATGCTGTTGATTGACGGGCCGGAATTGCACCGGATTGGTGCTGACGCTGCGATCAATCGTGTGCGGGACCGGATCGGCGCGGGACCGGCCTATCTTTCCTTTGACATTGACTTTGTTGACCCAACCTTTGCTCCCGGCACCGGCACGCCTGAAGTGGGCGGCTTTACCAGCGCGCAGAGTCAAAAACTCATTCGTGGCCTGGCGGGGCTCAACTTTGTGGGCTATGATCTGGTGGAAGTGATGCCAGCCTATGATGTAGGTGGAACGACCTGCCTGCTGGCGGCGAATCTGGTCTATGAATTTGTGTCGTTGGTGGCGCTTCAGAAAGCGGCCCCGGTCTCTGTTTCCATCCACAGTTGATGTCCATCACTGTAGAGGTGAATCCGTCCATCGCGGTCATTGCGCAACACCATGCGCCCGGCCAGATGGTCTAGCACCTCCTGGTGGGGATGGCCATAGCGGTTGTCGGCGCCCACCTGGATTACCGCAATTTGTGGATTGACCGCCTCAACAAAGGCGCTGCTGCTGCCGCTTTTGCTGCCGTGATGCCCGACTTTCAGCACGGTTGAAGTTAGCGGCGCCGCCTCTTGCAGGAGTATCTCTTCGCTGGGAATGCCGGCATCGCCTGTGAGCAGAACACTAAAGTCACCGTAGACTAATTTGGTCACCAGCGAATTTTGATTATCTGCATCCTCGCCTTGATAGCCTGCCGCCGTCGGCCAGAGCACCCACAGCGCAACGCCGTCACCCAGATCCAACCAGCCGCCTTGATACTGCACCTGTAGATCCACGCTGGCTGTAGCCATCGCCGCGTGCCACTGGCCGGCGTCTGAATTGACCTGGCTGGTGGGACTCTCCAGCGCGGTTGTCAGTTGAAAGCGTTCCGGCACATAGACTTGCGCCCCCATGTGGTCGCTGTCGGGGTGGGTCATGAGGATGAGGTCAAGCGTGCGATCCCAAAAGGGCAGCACCGCCCCTAGCTCCTGCTGCAAGCGCTGCGGTTCCGCACCACCGTCAATGAGTAGCTGTCGGCCCGACGGAGTTTGGATCAAGATGCCATCTCCCTGGCCAATATTGAGAAAATAGAGGTGGAGCCGCCCGTCCGGCTGCACCCGCACCGCCGACCAGATGAGGATGGTGCTGATTGCCAAGCCACTCAGGGCCACTGTACTCAGCCCGCGCTGCCAGCGGAGGGTAAGCCGGGCCTGCGCTCGCCGCCAGCTAGAAGCCCACTGCCCCCAGCTATACCAAAGCGCAATTAACAGATACGTGGCGGTCAGTTGACCCAACCCGAAATTGCTAATCTCCACACTGGCGCCAGGCAAAGCTGCGCTCCATTGAACGACTTTGACGGTCCAGAGCAGACAGAGCCAAGGCACCCAAAGCAAAAGTTGTGCCGCCAATGCTGAACCCGCCACCCCCACCAACAGAGCCGCGCCTCCCCAGAGCATGATGTAAGGCTGCACTGGCGCTATCGCTAAATTTGTTAAGAGACTAACCACACTTAACCGCCCAAAGTAGTAAAGGATGAGCGGCAGTGTGCTGATATTGGCCGCAATGGTCAGCAGAAAGCCGTCCTGTAACAAGCCGGCGGCTAGCGCACGGCTGTATGCAACATGCGGATGGTTCGTCCAGTCACCGCCTTGGGGCAAAGTCTGGGTGATTCCCGTCCAAAGCTTGTGAAAGGTTGTGGTGACGCCAGGTGCAAAGACGATCAGTCCAGCCGTAGCCGCGCTGCTCAGTTGAAAACCTACATCCCACAGTGTGAGCGGATTGGCTAGCGTCATCACCCAACAGGCAAAGGCCAAGCTGACCAGCGCGGTGCTACGCCGTTCCAGGGCCGTAGCCAGTGCATAAAGTCCACCCATCAACGCCGCGCGTAGGACCGCGGCATCACCGCCAACGAGCAGTGCATAACAGCCAATCCCCGTCAGGGTCAACCAGATGGCGCGCCGTTGGCCCAAGAGCCGTTGCCCCAATGCCATGATGACACCGGCGATCAGCGCGACATTGCTGCCTGATATGACAATGACGTGGCTGCTGCCGGTCAGGTTAAACTGTTCGTAGAGTGAGTCGGGAATGCCGGCCTCAATTCCCAGTAACATCCCATTGGCCAGTGCGGCATAGGGCTCCGGCAGCAAGGCGTTAAGCAGCGCCTCACCCCGAGCGCGCAAGGCATAGAGGCTTTGCAAAAGGCTCGATCCCTGTGGTGAGGCGGCTAAGACATCGATATGATTAGGGTAGAAGAGACTGTTTACCCCTTTGCGCGCCAGGTATTCACGGTAGGAGAAATCTTCAAAATCCGGCGGGGTTACCAGGCGCCCTTCCAGCCGTACCGCCTCACCATAGTGATAGCGCCGGCTCAAGCTCGTAGTCAACCGCACACTGCCTTGCACTTGGCGGCTTTCGCTATTGGTTATCAATTGTTTGACGGTGACATCAAAGCGTTGACGCGTCTCCTGGCGGAGGGGATAGCTGCTAATATAGCCCATGACCGTGACCGTGGGCGCATCTTTGGCAAAGGCTTGGGCTGCGGGCAGGTTATAAAAGGCCAAATCTTGCGCTTGCCAACAAGGGGTAAGCGGTTGGGCTGCGTAGCGCAATACGCCCGTCACCAGGCAGAGGGCGATTGCGGCCAGCAATGCCGGCGTAGGTTGTGGACGCGGTGCGGTAAAACCGGCTGCCACCGGCCAACGCAGGGGCGTGCTCGTGCGGTAGGGTGGCCAATGGTTTAGTTGGGGCGTCACCGGTAAAAGGATGAGCGGAAGAAGCCACAGCCAATCGGGAGTGTGACAACCCAGCCACTGCCATTGCCAAAAGCTTTGGCCTAGTGCAATACCGATTAAATAGGCAAGGGCAAGATAGAGTAGATGCATGATGAATTGGTCGTATGATGAATTAGTTCGACGCTGCAAATGATTAGGTGATGGGCTATGCTTTGGTGTTACGGACAGGGAAAAGGAAATGACAAGAAATCTCTGTCGGCGGAATCATAGCCCTCATAAAATCATAAAAATCATAGTACAGACAAGGTTTTTCTGTTACCCACGGCGACATCCTGAATAGTAACAGTATTTGGCGTCTAAACTATGATGCAAATGATTAGGTGATGAGCTATGATTTCGTATTGCGGATAGGGAGAAAGAAATGACAAGAAATCTCTGTCGGCGGAATCATAGCCCTCATAAAATCATAAAAATCATAGTACAGACAAGGTTTTTCTGTTACCCACGGCGACATCCTGAATAGTAACCATTGTCAAAATTAGTCGATAAATCGATGCAATGATACTCACTGGCGAGAAGTGCTGACAAGAGTCAAAAGTTGTAAGGTGCATTTTACTTTGGCGGAGACGCGCCGGGGACGGGGGGAGCAGCGTTGCCTACCGACCCGTTGCTCGCCCGTCCCTGGTATGTCTCCCTGCGCGGACCTAACTTCGTCTCCAAGTTAAACGTGGGGCAGACCCTTGTAATTTGTTGGCTTTGGGGTTCCCACAACCGCCAACTAAAGATACTACTGTAACGCCCGACTATGCACCCCTACGAAATAATGTTTTGACGTTTTCTACCGATTTGCTGTACACTATATCTATACCTGATGATTCATCTGGTTTTGTGATTAGACCGAACGCGCATATGGGCGGCGAACTGAAATTGCACAATCTTTTAGAGAGAAAAAGCGCAATTTCAGCCGCATCCTTTATGAGCCAAACCGAAACGGGTAGTAGTTTCAAGACCGCCTGAATTTCACATGCAAAAACCTATAACATCATGAATGCTAACCAACCATTGAGGAGGTGTAGCCTTGCAAGCTTTTGATTATGTTACCGCCAAAAGTGTTGATGAGGTGGTAAGTCTATTAGCAGAAAAGGGCGAAATGGCCCGTGTTTTGAGTGGTGGGACGGATCTACTCGTCGCATTGCGTGAAGGGCGTCGTAAAGCTGAATTGGTCATTGATGTCAAAGGGTTGCCGGAGACCTCGACGATGACTTTTGATGCGCAAAAAGGATTAACCTTGGGTGCAACCGTGCCTTGCCATCGCATGTATGATGACAAAGCCGTTGCCGCCGCCTATCCCGGTTTGATTGATTCCGCCAGCCTAATCGGGGGTGTACAGGTGCAAGGCCGCGCCAGTATGGGGGGCAACTTGTGCAATGCCTCGCCGGCTGCCGATTCAATTCCTTCGCTTATTGCGCATAGCGCCGTCTGTAATATTGTCGGCCCGAATGGCCGGCGTCAGTTGCCGGTGGAGGAGTTCTGCGTCGCGCCGGGGCGGACTGCGTTGGCCAGTGGGGAGTTCTTGCTTTCCCTAGAGATTCCTGCGCCCAAGGCTGGTTTTGGCGCGGCCTATCTCCGCTTTATTCCACGTAACGAAATGGATATTGCGGTGGTCGGTGCAGGTGCCGCGGTGCAGTTGGATGAGAGCCGCACGAAGATTGTCTCTGCCCGCATTGCCTTGGGGGCGGTGGCGCCTAAGCCGCTTTATGTGGCCGAGGCCGGCGCCGCTTTGGCCGGTAAGACGGTTAGTGATGAGGCGATTGAAGAAGCTGCGCGTATTGCTCAGGCTGCGGCTACGCCAATTTCTGATATGCGCGGCACGGCTGAATATCGCAAACATCTATCTGCCGTGTTGACACGTCGGGTATTGCGCAAAGCCATTGAGCGCGCCAAGGCAAGCTAAACGGGATTGGCAGCCGATAGAAACGCATGACAATAATCAAGCATGGAGAATAATAGCAATGTCCAGTAAGGTCGTAATTGAGGCCACCATAAATGGTGAGCCACGTACATTTTTATGTGAACCACGTCAGAGCCTCCTTGAGGTGTTGCGTGATGAGTTGCTCTTGACGGGTGCGAAAGAAGGCTGCAACAATGGCAACTGTGGCGCCTGTAACGTGATACTGAATGGAGTGCTGGTCAATTCTTGTCTGGTGCTTGGGGTGGAAGCCAACGGCGCCACCATTACGACAGTGGAGGGGTTAGCCTCAAGGGAGAATCTGCATCCGCTGCAACAAAAGTTCCTTGAACATGCCGCGCTTCAGTGCGGTATCTGCACCCCTGGTTTCTTGGTCTCGTCCAAGGCGCTGTTGGATAAAAATCCCGATCCCACCGAAGCCGAGGTGCGGCTGTGGTTGGCTGGTAATCTCTGCCGCTGTACCGGATATGACAAAATTGTACGTGCTGTATTAGATGCTGCCGATAGCATTGAAATGGAAACAACGGCAAACTAAGGCTCATGCAACATAATGTTTGGATTCCTTCGCTTCACCGTGATCTGACGGCTGGGGCGGAAGTTGTCACCGTCGGGGGTGATACAGTTGGCGAAGTCGTAGCCCAACTGGAGGCGCGTTTCCCTGGTATTGAGGCGCGCCTTTGCGAAGATGGGCAGATCCGCCCTTATATTGCTGTCTCTGTCGATGGGGAAGTGACCCGTAAAGGGTTGCGCCAACGGTTAACTACACCAAGCGAAATTCACTTTATTCCTGCCATGAGCGGTGGGTAGCAACCATAAATCGATAGGGGTGAATGGCTTGTGTAGGCAACCGTGTTGTTAGCGCGCACACAAACAGAGGGGCGGACGATATTTGTCGTCCGCCCCTCTGTTGTCTCCGTTGTGCATTTAATGCACTGACCTGTACGCTACTGTACTGCGATAAAGGGCAAGTAGACAAAGGAAGCTTGCCCCGCCTCATCCACGGTCAAAACACTGGTGAGCGGCTGATTGCCGCCACCCACGATGAGCAACGTCAGAATCGTTCCTGCGCGCAGCGTAAAGGGCGGTAATGTCAATTGGGTAGCTGTACAGCCAGGGGTGGCAACTGTCCATGTATAGGTATTAGGCGCCAGTGTAACGTATCCGCTTTGTTCCAGGTAGACCAGTCCGGTCAAGCCAGCGACAGGAGCTCCCCCATCGCAGATATCAACTGCGGTTGCACTGACTTCGGTGGCAAAAGGCGCAAGATGGATCACACGCACCAGCCCTGCTTGGGGATTGGCCGGCGGTGGTTCGGGCAGTGTGCCGCCTGGAGGAATGGTGCCGCCCGGTAAGGTCTCATTGGACGCTGCGTTAGCCGTTGTTCTGGTGGCCAGCATGTGCCAACTAGAGAGTCCCAGGATAACAACAAATAGTATGCCATAGAGTACGCGACGTAGTACGGCTGAGCGATATAGTGCAGTGGGATGCATGCTTTGGTTTCCTTTCTCCACGAACCTGTACTCCGCGACAGTAACATCTAACTGTTTCTGTCGGATTATTTACGCCAAACTATACGGGGCCTATTACGTATACGCTGATTGTTAGCAAAAGATAACGGTAATGAGAAAGTTTTTTGCGTGACAGGTGTAGTGCTATAATTATGTCATGACGATTCAACTGCTTGCGCCAGATGTTGCCGCGAAAATTGCCGCCGGTGAAGTTGTCGAACGGCCGGCCAATGTTGCCAAAGAATTGCTGGAAAATAGCCTGGACGCCGGCGCCACAGAAATTCGCGTGGAGATCCGCGAAGGCGGGCAACGGCTGCTGCGCGTCATCGATAATGGCCACGGTATGACCGGTGATGAAGCGCCGTTGGCCTTGCTCCGCCATGCCACCAGCAAGTTACACACCGCCGACGATCTCAACCACATTGTCACCTTTGGCTTTCGGGGCGAAGCACTCTATAGCATTGCTGCAGTGAGCCAGGTGCTGCTAACCACGCGGCACGCCCAGGAGCCTTTTGGTCTACAATTACGTGTAGAAGGCGGCGAGATTGTTGCACAGCAGCGGGCCGGCGCGCCGGTGGGAACCATTGTGAGCGTTGAGCAGCTCTTCTACAATGTGCCGGCGCGCAAAAAATTTCTGCGCAAAGCCGCCACCGAGGCCGGCCAGATTAGCGCCGTGGTGCAACACTATGCTCTCGCCTATCCCGAACGGCGCTTCAGCTTTGTCAACGATGGCAAGCTCGTCTTCCAATCCACCGGCAGTGGTGATCTCTTTGATGTCCTGGTAAAGGTCTATGGATTGGATAACGCCAAACAGATGGTCGGCGTGGGGGCGGAGCGCAAGGCGGCAATGGCTGCCCAACGTTTTGACGACCTGGCGGAGGATGTCGACTTTATGGCTGCTCCGGCCACGACGGCCACTCCATCCGCACCGACAGGCCAGCGTCCCATCCAGGTCTATGGCTATGTGAGCCTGCCCACCCTCACCCGCGCCAATCGCAGCAATATTGATCTCTTCGTCAACCGGCGCTATGTGGAAGATCGCAGCCTTACCCATGCTGTGGTCCAGGCCTACCATACGCTCTTGCCGGGCGGACGCTTCCCACTGGCCGTGATCTTTGTAGAGATCGCGCCGGAAGAGGTTGATGTGAATGTCCACCCACAGAAGGTGCAGGTGCGCTTTGTGGATGAGCGAGCCGTCTTTGGCGCCGTCCAGAAAGTCGTGCGCCAGGCGGTGGTTACAGCCGCGCCCGTCCCTGACTTTGTGCTCCCTGGCACAGAGAGGAGCGGTGAAGCGTCCTCACCGGGTCTATGGCAGGGTGCACTCACACCCGGCGCTGCCAGTACCACGGGCGAAAGTCGGGTTGAGACAACAGGTGATCTAGCCGGCTGGTCCGAACGACGCCGCCAGTTGCTCAACGCCGGCCAACGTCAATTTGACATGTATGTACCCTCGCCCGCGTTGCCCGCCGCTGCCGCCGCGACGACAACCACCACCGCGACTGATGAGCCGGTGTCGCTGCCTAGTGCTGCGTCGCAAGGCAACCCTGCCATTGCCCAACGTGAAGTGGAGGTCACCCCTCACCCCGCGCAATTGCCGCCCTTGCGTGTGGTAGGCCAGGTGGGGGCCATGTATATTGTGGCCGAAGGACCAGAGGGCATGTATTTGATCGATCAACACGCGGCCCATGAGCGCATCCTCTATGAAAAGTATATGGCCCAGCGCTATGGTACGGTCGCCGGCGCCGTACCGCAACAACATCTGCTGGAACCGTTGACATTGCACATAGGCCATGAACTAACGGGTCTCGTTTCCCAACATTTGGAGCAGTTGATCAGCGTCGGCTTTGCCATTGAACCCTTTGGCGGTGACACCTTTTTGGTGCGCGCCGTGCCCAGCGTCCTTTCCGGTCAGGATCCACTGCGGGTGCTAGAGGAAATTGTGACCTCGTTGGCGGGACGGCGCAATTTGGTCGGTGAAGAACTAGAAGCGCGTATGGTCAAAATGATCTGCAAACGCGCCTCCATTAAAGGTGGCCAATTGCTCAGCGGACTGGAGATGCAGGAATTGGTCCGTCAATTGGAAGCCTGCCAATCCCCGCGCACTTGTCCCCATGGTCGCCCGACCATGATCCAACTTTCGGCTGGAGAGCTGGAAAAAGCGTTTGGGCGGATCTGAAGGCCCAATGGACTGCCTTGGCGGCGGCCTATGCCGAGCCAGGAACGCAGCTAGAGATAGAGTATCATAACCAACGGTGGTCCGCAGTGGTGAGTGAAGAGCTACTCTGGGATGCGCAGATGAAGTGTTTAAAAGCAATAGACTTACCAACCAACTTGCCGGCAAAGCAAACGCGCCTGTTCAATCTCTGGGAACGGAAAGCCCTCTTCGTTAATCGCTTGCAGCGTTTGGTCGGTGCGCTTGAGGATGTTGACCGCCCATGGCTGATCAATCAGCCCAATGGTTAGCGCTTCACCCAGATCCCCCAAATCCATGAGGTGATAGCGCTGACCGGCGGGATCCAGCACGATGTCACAGAAGAGATCTTGGCTGACCCAACAGAGCCGTTGCTGATCATAGAAGATATCTGCCACGTGGAGATACCAATACCACTGCTCGCGCGGGGGCGGTAATTGGATTCCTTCAATGACGGTCAACCCGCGTTCTACCAAGTAGTAGATACGAGTCTCCAATCCATAGTGGCTGCTTAATGGTGGCCGTTCTACAATCACGTTGCCGGCGCCCCGCCACTGACCGGCAGGCAGAGCGCGTGAACGCGCAGCCTTTGCATCCAAATGGTGCGCAATGACAGCTTCAGGATTCACACGTAAACCGTCGTCTTCACCATGCTCCTTACCAAAGCGCCACCAGATAACCAGCGTCTTTTCTAAGCCACTCATCACATCCGTCCCTGCTGTTCACTAACGCCAAAGTTCACGTAAGTTCTCCCACAAGATATAGATCCCGGTGATCAGCACCGCGATTTCGACCAGCGCCCAAAAATATTCGTAGATCACCACGAGCGCGGCGATAATGGCTGTACTGATGGTGACACTGGTGACAAAGCGGATCAGCCGCCCCCGAAAGCCCGCCTCAATAAAGGTAAAGAGCGCAATCATCGTCACCAGACCGACCAAGAGATAGCGCCGCCCTACGGTGACCAAGATCACAAAGATCATGAGCAAAAGGCCAACACTCGTAGCCGCCCAAAACTCTGCCAGACGGCTGGCCCGCAAGCGTGCATCAGAAGCGGGACGGTGCGCACGGTGGATATGACCGCGTAAAGGCTCAGGTTCGGCGCCCCGTTGCAATTGGACGGCATAGTACCCTAACGCTTCCAAGAGCGCTTTGTCGGCGGCGACTTTGGCGCGCAGTTCATTCACTTCCTGGCTCAACGTCTCGATCTGGTGCTGATGCGCCACATAGAGCTTATAGAGATGGGGCTGGGTGCGCATTGCCGCCGCTTGCAGGCCCAGCCGTTGCAATTCGCTGGCCATTTCCTCAACCTGCGTCTGCATAGTCTGCTGTTGGTCGCGCAGACGCGCTTCTTCATGGATGACACTCTCGGCAAGCTGGTAAGGGGGGATCACTTTGTCTAGGCCAGCCCACCCCACCGGGTCATACCATGATCGGCGCACACTCCCATCGCGATTGTACATGGGGCCAGCTGGCGCATCTTCCCCTGCAAAGGGGTCGTTGGTGTAAAGCCCCCACAGACCGCGATAGAAGGCTACCCAAGGTGGTGTGGGGTTGAGCAGATGCGGCTCATGCCAGCCAGTTGCCTGTCCTGGCCCAATGGCCAAACCGTCGCCGCGCGCATAGTCCACAAAGGGAATTCGGAAAATTGTAGATCCATTCTCGTGATCTGCTTGCAAGGGGTCGCCTTCATACTGGCGCAGCCGTTTTCGCCAGAAGCTGCGCACCTGTTCGGATAGCCGTGTCAGGGGCGAAAAGAGCGCAAGTTCAAGTTCGGTCAGATATTCCCCGCGCTGAAAGTAGCTGGCATGCGAGCCGGCGCCGGCATAGACAACAGGATGCTCGCCCACCTTTTCCACTTCAGGATCATGCCAATGGCGGCGCAGATCATCACCGTGATAGTCATGCGAGGCATAGGCAATCCACTCTGGCTGCACTTCGCCTGTGGCTACATCTTCAGAGAGGTAGAGCGCAATCATTTCCCAATCAGCTTCATGATCATTGGCGCCAAAGAAGCCGGAACGCCAATTGTTGAACGGATAAAAGAACCAATATTGAAGAACGAGCCACTGATTCTGGCGCACAACCCGGCCGTGATAGACATATTCTTCCTTGGCCGTCAGCAAACGCTGATACTCAATCGCGGCCGCTGCAGCCGCATCACCGGGCACCCGCCCCCGTGCCAACAACGAAAGTGAAAAGAGAGCATCAATAATACGAGAGAGGTAACCGACGCGCGCCAGCCGCCCGCGACCGGCATGAAAGATGTTCTCTTCGCCGCGCATTTGCACCTGGCGCAGGGTATGGGCTGCCATCTCCGCCGCGCCGAGTGGGTCGGCAAATTTTAGGTAATGGACTGTGCCAAACTCATCTGGGTGAGGGTAGGCCAGCCGCTCCAGATTCAGCCGGCCCTGGCTCACCAGTTGTTCTGGTTCGGCATTAGGACGTTGCACCCATAAACTACTGTTTTTTACATAGGTCTCGACATTCATGGGGAAAAAACGCTCTCCCCGCGTAAACCATAAGACCGGCTCAAAACGCCGGAGCAAGGTCATTTCATCCACAGCGTTTATTCCCGCGTCCGTTTCTTCACTTGAAAAGCAATTCGCACATCACTACTGTTCAGATAAAGCACCATCATAATGCAATAGACCATCGTGAGGTAGATAAAATGCGAGTTGCGCAGATAAGAGTTGGTCAGAAAATAGATAGAAAGGCAGCCAAGCAGCATCACCCCTTGCAGAGTCATGGCAAAGAGCCAGGCAAAGGCGCGTTGAAAGAAAAAGCCGATGGCGGTGATGATCAAAAGAATGATGAGCGGCGCAACGACAATATCCCAGGCGATAATATCCAGTGCCGCAATCGAAAGGATAGAGTCAGCCAACTCACGCTGCCAATCAATCTGGCGCGAGAAGAAAAGGCTGAGCGCTAACACACTGGACGCTTGGATCAGGAGCAACAAACCGATAATGCGCAGCGGCCAGCGATATTGACCAGCCGCAGAGCCGGTTGGCGTTTTGGGCGGGGTTGAAGGCAAAGCCATAGGATTTTAACTTAGCTGTTGAGGGCGAGGCATTGGCTTAACTCAGAGGGCGAGATATTACCGCCGCTCAAAATCAGCGCAATCTTTTTCCCTTGCAAACGGTTGCGGAGTTGAAGGGCTGCGGCCAAGGGCGCAGCGCCGGCCGGCTCGGCCAACGTTTTGGCTTTCTCTAGATAGAGCAAAATGGCACGGCGCATCTCATCGTCGCTGACCAGGACAAAATCGTCTAAGAGGCTCCAAAGGATTTGCTGCGGCATCATAAAGGGTTCACCCGTGGCCAGGCCGCCAGCAAAGGTGTGGATTTCGGCAGTGCGGCGTGCCTGCGCTTGCCAGGTTAGATAGCCGGCGGGTGCGCCGCTTGCCTGCACGGCAATGACCTGGGCATGGGGGCTCATGGCTTTAGCAGCAATACAAGCGCCTGCAGCGCCGCTACCGCCGCCCAATGGCACAATCACGACATCAATCGCGGGTTCGGCTTCAAAGATCTCTAGCGTATGGGTGCCAACTCCGGCAATGAGCAATGGCTCATCGCCCGAATTGATAAAGCGTAGGCCCGCTTCGGCTTCCAACGTTACACAGTGACGCTTGCTAGCTTCAAAATCGGCGCCGTGAAAGACGACTTCGGCGCCATAGCTGCGCATGGCTTCCACTTTCACTGGATTCGCCCCTTCTGGCACGACAATCACAGCCCGCACACCAAATTGTTGGGCTGCATAGGCAATCGACTGACCATGATTGCCCGTCGAGGCAGTGACAACCCCGCGCTCGCGTAAGGCTGAAGGCAGATGGGCCATCAAATTAATCCCCCCACGCACTTTAAAGGCGCCGATGGGTTGATAATTTTCATGTTTGATATAGACTTGGGCATCAAGCAACTTATCGAGAGAGGGATAATGGTGCAGAGGTGTGGGCGCAAGATAAGGGCGAATCGTTTTTTGCGCCAGTAAGATGTCGTTAAAGGTTGGCAACTGCTTTTCCGGCATGGATGGGCACTCCTGTCATTGGGTCAACCATCCGCTATGGCCCACGCTTTTGTTTGCCCAGCGGATGCTCGTAAGATGTAGTTTGTACAGCCGCATGTTGTTCTTGCGCTGCGGCCATTGATCGGCTTAGCTCTTCCAAAATTTGGTCCGACGCCAGTTCGTGCGTACGGCGTCCTGTCATATTATCGGTCATCCAGGCGAGAACGCCAAGTACAAACCCTGCGCTACCGCCGAGAACCAATCCATCAACACCATTTGTCAGTGCGCCGCCGACACCACCAGAAATCGTCCCTAAGATCGCAAGAATCATCAGTGCACCCATCAGTCGTCTACCCTCCCATGTTTGCCAATATCATTACAAGAATAAGGAGCTAGCCCCACAGCGGCCGCAACTGTACAGTCTCCTGGGATCTGGCTAGTTTTCTGGGGTAGAGAACGTTAAGCGATTTTCAGCAGTTCCAATCTCCTTCGACACGTCATACAAGCGTAGGCTGGTAGTCAATCATTCAGCAGCAAGAATGGAGCTTTGATAGAGCGCCAGCAATCCCGGCGCATCGACATCCACACATACATTGACGGGCCGATAGGGGGTCCAATCATTGGGACGTGACCAGTCGCCCCGTCGATCCAGCAAGGTCTGCCCCTGGGCAATCCCTTCGGTGACAACACGCATAGAGCCCTGAAGGGTGCGAAACAGCGTGGGATCAATACAATAGGCGATGGCCGACGGATCATGGGTATGGGCCGCATAGACATGATGGACCCGTTGATGAAAGTCGAGGTAGAAGCGACAGATGTCGTAGATGTAAGCGCCCGTTTTCCGTCCGGGTTGGCAAAGTCCGGCCAGATAGGGCTCATCCATCACCACCTTCGTGGTCACATCGAGTCCGACCATCGTAATCGGCCAGCCGGCGGTAAAGACCAGGTCGGCCGCGTGGGGATCATTGTAGATGTTCGCCTCTGCCGCCGGATTGACATTGCCATTCACCAGCGCAGCTCCCCCCATGATAACCACTTCAGCGACATGCTCTACAATGCGCGGTTCCAGCAGCAGTGCTAATGCCAGATTGGTGAGTGGTCCGACGGGAACGAGGGTGATGGCGCCGGGGTTGGCCATGACTGTATCGACAATATATTGCGCGGCGGAGACTGCAATGGCCTGTCCAACCGGTGTTGGTGGGTTGGTCGCGCCCAATCCATCTTCCCCGTGGACAAAAGCGGCCGGACCGCGAAATGGCAAGACAAGAGGCCGCTCAGCGCCGTGCGCCACCGGTAGATGGGCATGGCCGGCAAACTCCAGCAGCCAAAGGGCATTGCGCGTGGCCAAAGGTGTAGTCACATTGCCAAAGATAGTTGTAAGACCAACCACCTCCACCCCAGGTGAACAGAGCGCAAAGAGAATTGCCATTGCATCGTCAATGCCAGGATCGGTGTCGATAATGATTTTTCTAGCCATAGTCCAATCCAAAGTATGTTCAGCAGAAATGAGTAGACGCATGTTTAAGTGAGACAGTAAATCAGTAGGGCAGTAAGTCAGTCTTATATACTGTCTTACTGTTTCACTGTCCCACTATTTGCGTCCTACTCACTTGCGTTCAGTAAAAAATAAGAAGGTGTGCACGATCTGCTGAGACAACAGAACGCACACACCTCCTCACCGATATTTAGCCGCTGAAGTGAGAGAAGCTCCATCTACCCATTTCTTGCTTTTTGGGCAAGAATTTGAGTAAGATGCTAATTGGGAATAGCCGGAACTTGGCGCAGATCACGCGGCAATCGTGCGGTCAGATCGTCTGGCCGGGTAATTTCCGTAGCGGTTTTTTGCTCTTGCAACCACGTTGTATAGGCCTGGCTCTCTTCTTGCTGAAGCTGATTTGGATCTTTGGGCTTATTTTCATCTTTTTCCAGCACTTCGATAATGTGATAGCCAAATTGCGTCTTGATTGGCTCACTGATCTCGCCAATCGGCAACGAGAAAGCTACTGCATCAAACTCGGTGACCATCTTGCCGTGGCCAAACCAACCCAAATCGCCGCCTTGCGCACCGGAGCCGGGATCATCACTATATTCTTTGGCTAGAGTAGCAAAGTCCTCACCATTCAGAATGCGCTGCCGCAGCTCCTCCGCAAAGGCTTTGGCTTCCGCATCAGTCCGTTCCACTGTCTCATGGGCAGGTGGCGTGCTTTCCGTCAACACAGTTGTAGCGGTTAGCGCGTTGGTCGATGTGACAGCATTAGAGGTTGTGATTTCTCCAGTTCCAGAAATTTCACTGGCCGTCGTTACCGGGGCTGTCACGGTCAGTACTTCAGGGGCAGCCGCGACTTCATTAGTTACGGGGCTTGTCACCGTCACGGCTTCAGTGGCACTCGGTGCACTGGAGGTCACAGGAGCCGTTGCCGTTACCGTCGTCGTCGCGCTGACTCCATTAGTGGCGGTGACAGCGCTCGTCTCAGTTGGCGTCCCCGTCGTATTTGTCGTCGTATTTGTCGTCGTGTTTGTCGTTGTATTGGTCACTGTAACCGGCGCGGTAATGGCCGCGGTGTCAGAGATACCCACCGTTGGCGTCATCACCGAAATGAGGATATGCCGTGCATGAACCTGCTCCTCGGTCGGTTGCACCTTTTCTTCACCGATGGCCTTTTGCAGCTTGTCGGCCAACAGGCGCGCCCGGATCACCTCTTTGTACTGTGCCAGGTTAACGGTATTGAGCGACGAAAGGGTCTCTTCTAATTGTGTCAGACCCTCGGTGTAGCCGGTATCCGACAGAATGGGCCGCGCCGCGGGTGGTTCAGGTGTGGGCATGGGTGTGGCCGTCGCCGTCAGCGCCAAACTGGCGTCGATGGTGGGTGTCGCGGTGGGCGTCCATTCCGCGGCCGTCGCCGTAGCATTGACCCCAGCCTCTGCCGTGGAAGTGGCCTGGGGGCCGGTCACAGCGTTACGCCCTTGGGCGATCTCTTCACGCAGCGCCTCTTCCACTTCGTCATCACTGACCGTAATGCCCCGCTTGGCCGCTTCCCGCGCGACAATCTTTTCATCAATCATCTCATCGAGCACTTGTACCCCCAGAGCAAAGGGGCTCTGCAACTGGGCCTGAATTTGATTGATCTGCGAGGCAAAGAATTGCTGACCAAATTGCTGCTGCAGTTGCATCATATTGACCAGTTGGCCTTGCAGCCGACTGCGATCAAGACGCATGCGTTGCCAAAAATCTTTAGTGATAATGGGCTCGCCACCAACTGTGGCTAACGTTGAATTGGGTACATAGGCAAACGAATAGACTAAGCCGGCTACGACAATTACAAGCGCCAGCGCCAATGCGCTGCCAACCCCAAGATAGAGCTTGCGGTGGCGCTCCCGCTCGCGCGCCTGTAAACGGGTCTCCTTACGGGTTAACTCGCGCTCAGGTTCTTCTCCACGTTTCTTCCGTTTGGCCATAAATTACCTGCGCTTTCGCACAATACGACTTTGATCAGCGGTGTAGGGCAACAAGGCTAGATGGCGGGCGCGTTTAATGGCTTTGACAATACGACGTTGAACTTTGGCGCTCACACGCGTTTTACGTCGCGACAGAATCCGGCCACGGCCATCCAAGAAACGTGCCAGCACCGGAATGTTTTTGTAGTCGATGTCGCCGAGACGGACACTAGTGCCCACACGGCGTGGACGACCCACGGATTCTAGAGAAAATTCATCAGGAATTTCAATTTCCTCATCTTCATTTTCTTCATCGTCCGGAACAACGGGGGGCGCAGGGCGCGGTCGTTGTTCTTGCTGCCGTCTTGGCCCTGGCGCAGCCTGCGGCGTGTTTTTGGCCGGCGTCGCGGCCGGCTGATTGCTTGTTTTTGGCGTTCCGGCGGTTGGATTTTGCTCAGTCATTATAGATTCCCTTATAGTAATAAAATACTTTATCTTTGACTCATGTAGGTATGCAGCTAAAATTGCTACTCTGCTTGCTGAGCAGTGGTGCAATTTCAGTTTGCCGCCTACAAAAGTGTTGTCTTTCTAAGAGGTCATTCATCTATACGGATTAACATATAACGGATGACATCTTCATTGAGGCGTAGAAAGCGATCGAGTTCGGCGGCGCCACTGGTGGGCATGTGGAAGCGCTGTAACACATAGTGCCCTTCAAAGTGCTTTTTAATTGGGTAAGCCAGAGTGCGGCGGCCCCAGGGCTCTGTGCTAACAATTTCGCCGCCGTTGTTGACGACGGTTTGGGTGAACCGGCCATTGAATGTATTGAGGGCTTCATCATCCAGCCCCGGTTGCACAATATAGACCAGTTCGTATTCATTAACGGGTGTACTACTCACAATGTAACTCCTTTTTCTTTCTATGGAGATGCCCACAGGACCATCCTGTGAACAGAAAGAACGAGGGACCGATGTGAACCGATACCCTCGTTGCAAACCACCGTGTAGTTTAACATAGGGATGGCCGAGATGGCAAGCGAACGGAACTACAAATCATAAGTGGATCTGAGAATGTGGATCTGAGGATGTAGCATAATGACAGAAAAACGAATTTGGCTCCTTTCTCCCTATCATACGGGTAGCCATCAAGCATGGGCTAATGGCTACGCTAGTCACAGTCGCTATCAAGTTCAGTTGTTGACAATGGCAGGACGTTTTTGGAAGTGGCGGATGCAAGGTGGGGCGGTTGCATTAGCGGCCCAGGCGCACGCACAGTTAGCCACAACAGGTGCACCATCAGCCATCATCACGACCGATATGGTCAACTTACCGGCCTGGTTGGGATTGCTGCGACAGACGTTGCCGACCAATATTCCCATTCTACATTACATGCATGAGAATCAGTTGACCTATCCCTGGCGTCCTGGTGAACGTCAGGATCTGGCCTACGCAATGATCAACTGGTTAAGCCAGTTGGCTGCGACCAGGGTTGCTTTTAACAGCCACTATCACGCCGACAGTTGGTTCGAGGCGCTGCCACGGCTGCTCAAACATTTTCCTGATTATAATCATCTATCACTGGTCGATGACGTGTTGCAAAAAAGTTTTGTTTTGCCGGTCGGCATTGCCTGCCAACGCATTGCACAGCAGATCAGCGCAGTTGACCCCAGCGAAGAGCGCACCGCGCCCCCCCTTATTGTTTGGAATCAACGGTGGGAATATGATAAGCGCCCGGATCGCTTTTTCAATTTACTTTATCGCCTCCGCACTACAGGCGTGCCCTTTCAACTTGCCGTTGCCGGCGAAAATTTCCGGAACACGCCCACAGAATTTGATGAAGCACAGCAGCGCCTGGCAGACTGCATCGTCCAGTGGGGCTATCTTCCCACCTATCCAGCCTATCTGCAACTCCTAAGCCAGGCGGCGTTGGTGATCAGCACCGCCGATCATGAATTTTTTGGGATTAGCATTTTAGAAGCAATTATGGCCGGCGCGTTTCCCCTTTTGCCCAACCGGTTAAGTTACCCAGAACTCATTCCGCGTACACTCCATCCGGCTTGTCTCTACGATGATGAAGAAGATCTTTTCCAAAAAGCCCGCCAACGGCTGCAACTGCCGCGACCAGCGCCTCCATCGCTTCAAGCCCATATAGAGGCCCACTATGATTGGCCCCCAGTCGCCGCCGCGTATGATGAACAACTGGCAGCCCTACTTGGCGCCCACTAAGTGATTGCAGGCAACACGAACAAAATAGGCGCTGGTTGTAGCGGCGTAGGTTGTAGAAAACCTATGCCGCTACAACTAGCGCCTACTCAATAAAGTATGCGATTGTGGACTCAGCTCAATTTGTAACTACTTAGGCCATCTCGACGTGCCGGGGACAGACCAGAAAAATTTTGGTCAACCCAAGTTCGCTTGGTCTGTCCCGGCACGTCGGCTGAGTAATTACCACAACTTCTATTCTGCTGGAGGCAGAACCACCACATCAATCACATGAATGACACCATTCGACGCTTCTACATCACGCGCAATCACTGAGGCGACACCATTCACGGTAATGGCAGAACCTTCAACATTAATGGTAATCGGCTTACCTTCAAGTGTGGTCACCTGTAGACCATCCGTCAATGCGTCAGCCATGACGGCGCCGCTGAGCACATGATATTTCAACACATCCGGCAACTCCGGCAAGGCGAGCAATTGCGCTTCAGTCAACTTATAGGTATTGCGTAACGTGGTGAAGGCGGCATCGGTAGGGGCAAACAAGGTATAACTTGCATCGGCCGCATCAAGGGTTTGATCCAACCCTGTAGCCTGGAGTGCGGCAACCAATGAACGGAAATTGCCGTTGCTCACCAAAGTTTCATAGATCGTCCCGGTTGCCGTAGACCCGGCGGCAGACTCACTCGTTGTCGTCTGTGTAGTGGTGGTTGTAACCGGTGTCGTAGAGGTTACCGCCGTTGTCGAGGTCACTGGCGTGGCGGCGCCGGTATTCGTTGGCGTACTGGGCGTGGCCGCTGCGGCTGCTGCTGGGGTGCGGGTTGGTGTCGCCGCCGGCGCGGTTGCCCCGCTGTTAAGCTGTTCACGGGTTGGCAATTGAATGACATCACCCACCTCAATCACGTTACAATTGGCAATCTTATTAAAGGCGCAGAGCTGTTCATAGAGGCGAAAATCGCCATAAATGTCACGCGCAATTAGGGCCAACGTATCGCCAGATTGGACGGTGTAGCTCCCACCCAGCGTGCCCTGTCGCGTCGCCGCAGTGGTGGTAGATGTCGTTGAAGCAGCTACGGGAGCAGCGGTCGTTGCGGTCGTGGTAGAGGTTGTCGTCCCGGTTACAGTGCCCGTGCCGGCAACTGGCGAAGTAGCCGACTGGCTTTCATTGGTCTGGCCGCTGTCATCGACCAACAAACCATTTTCGACACTTAACTGATAACTGCCGGGAACCGTGGCATTGTTATAGACGATCACGGTAAAGTTGCCGGGCCCTAACGCACGGAAGCTGGCGACACGCTCATTGGCCTGGCCACGGAAAACTCGATTGCCGGCAGCAATGGCAACGTCGCTTGGATCGGCGCCTTCTAGAAATTGTTTGAAGCCGGCCTCATCCAGAACCCAGAAGTTGAGACGGCGTGCCAGTTCACTGTTATCCTGCGGATCAAAGGTCAGGCGCAATGTAACCTGAACATCACGACCATCGGGAATCAGGCCAATGAAATGTTGGTCATTCTGATTGGGCAACTCACCACTCAATTGGGTGGCGCGCACCTCACCGCCGGTCGATGACGTAGCCGGCGCTGGTGCCGCCGGCGTCGGTGTCGCAACACTTTCAACACCGGCTGTTGTCGTCGTTGCAGTGGTTGCAGTCACAGCCGTCGTTGCAGCCGGTGCACTTTCGGCAGGGGCCGCTTCTTCGCTGGCTGGAGTTGTATCACTGCCCTCAGCGGCTTCATCAGTTGCAGTTTCGGCGGGAGCCGCATTGGGATCGCTCACATTGTTGGAGTCATCCAGAATGAAGCCATTGGTCGCCCGTAACGTGAAATTAGCGTCCTGGTCCGAGTCATTCACGACGACAATCGTGTATTTGGCAAAGCCAATGGCGTTAAAGGATGCGCCAAGTACATTGTTTGGACCATTGAGCAAGAAATTGGGGCTGCCTGCCCCAATCGCAATGGCGCTTAGGCGATCTTCACCTACCCGGTTTACACCTTGCTCATCGAGGATGAAGAAATTGAGTCCATTGCCAGCCGGGTTTGCGCGATCCCACTCGCTCAAAACTGTGACTTGCGCACCAGAGGTCTCTGGTTCTAGCCCAAGCCAGATTTGCGCCGATTGACCGCCAGGAATAGTGCCACGGACTTCCTTGGTGCGCACTTGCTGAACCAGCGGGGCAGCTTTGCTTGCCGCACCCACAAGGCTGGCAAAGGCTGTCATCAATAACAGAGCAATCACCACTGCGGCAAACATCTTGTGCAAACGTAAATTTTGCATCAGTAACCTCCAATAAACGTAATGATCTGAATCATATGCTTCTTGCTTTTGAAAGACCTTCTTTGGCTCATCTATGAAAAATGTATTTCGTTTGATAAGCAACCTTCTTTTTGAACTACAGCTTGAATATTTCAACAGTGTCACATTTGCCTGATCTCGGGTGTAGCGTAGGTGCTGCTTATAGCGGCACGGGCTAAAGTTGCCGAGTCTGTGCCACCATAAGCAGCACCTACCAGTGAAATGTAACATTGTCGAAGTATATAGTACTCTCAACGGTCTCGCCAGAATAACGAACTCTAGTTTTACAACAAAGCTCAGTTGGATTCTCATAAAACAAACATAAGTTACACATTATACTGTGTTACGCCACGGCGAGCAAAAAATGCTTACAATCCGTACTCTTGAATAAGAATCTACGATCAACCAGCCGGTAATGGCGTCGGCGTCGCTAGCGGCGGCTGGCGGAGTACCCGCAATTGTGGAATAATGAAACTCGTCGCGTGTCCGTCTTGATCAACAACTTCCAGGCGAAAATCATACGCGCCGACCGGAAGCTGGGCCAGATCCAATCTGGCTAGCAAGCCAAAGGCCGGCACAGGTGTATCGCTGGTCACCAGCAATGTCCACACTTCTGCGCCGCTGGGCCGCCAATAAAGTGACCATTGGGCAAAGTTAGGTGTATTCGCCGCGCCCACAAAGTCAACGATGCCGCTGATATTTGCATTGGGTTGGGGGCGTAAAATCGCGACTTGAACTGGGGTCGGGGTCGCAGTTGGGATCCGGACGGGGGTATAGTTAGCAATATAGAGGTTGCGCGCCTCAAATTCGTTATAGTTGCTGTCTGCATAGATAATACGTAGACGCAGATCATAGAGGCCGTCGGGCCACTGTCGCGTATCAAGTTCATAGATGGTGTTCTGCCAATATTGCTCCTCGCTCACCTTAAGCAACTGCCATTCTGCATAGCCGGTGGGTGAAATGGCTAATTCAAAGCGCAAAAAGGCACGCTGCGGCAGACCATTGGCTGTCGCCACCACCGCAGTGACACCGCGCAAAATATCGCCATTTTTGGGTTCAAAGATCCCGGGGCCATTGGGGATATAGCTAATAAATTCTGGGGTTGGCGTCGGGGTTGCAGTTACGGTCGGGCGCGGGAGTGGTGTGCCTGCCGCATCAAGCAGTGGCGTCGGGGTCGGTGGATTCGTATTGCGAATTTCAATGCCACGGACAATGTCTTCGTAGTAATTGCCGTCAGCCCGCACCGCGCGCAGCCGCAGATCATAAAACCCATCTGGAAATTGGGTCGTATCGAGCAGATAGAGGTCACCTTCGCTGACGAAGCTCTGACCTGAACCCACCCAACGCCAATCTTCGCTATCGGCCTTAGCAATGTGAATATCATAGCGCACGAAATTCTCAATGACAGCGGTGCCGATAATGGGCGTTACGCCGGCGATCACATCACCCTGAGAGGGGTAAATAATCTCTGCCACAAGCCGAATGACTTTGGTCGGCGTATTGGTCGGTATCTCCTGCGCCAATGTCGTTGCAGAATGGCGTGTGCTCTGCCAAAGGGTCAGGCCAACCAAGGTTAGCAAAATTAGCCAGCGCCAGCTGTGCATCCGCTTGCTCGCTTGCAAAAACGAACCCATCTTCTTCATACTTGCAATAACCACACTTGTTTATATTAGCGACCTTGTAAAACAATATGATGACACGACGCATCCCCCGCTTCTTCCATGCGGTGCGGAATGCGGAAAGGCGCGCTAGCCGCGTTGCCGGCTCCATCCAACACTGTCACCCAAAGCTCATTGGGTGCACCAGACGGAATGGGAAAGTCAAACATTCCATAATCGACCGCACCGCTTTTGGACACAGCATTCGCCTCGTTGCCCCACTGATCCCGCATCTTCACATGGACGCCGGCCACAGGGGCGCCTTCACGATTCAAAATTCGTCCCATAATATACTGTCCGGGACAATCGTTGTCATGGACAATGGGGCCGGCCAGCATATAACTTCCGCCCATCACCCCGGCGCCGATATCAACAGCGTTGCTGATTTGTGCAATGTCAACGGCGCCATCACCAGCCAAAGGTGGCAGATCAGGACGATTGGCCGCAGCCAGATCGACCAGCACCTGCAGGCTCCCATCCGCAGCCGGCGGCCCAAGTTGCAAGGCTTGGGTGACAACCTCTTTTAGTTTATCACAGGCCCCTAAATTTAGCGCACTGGCGTGCTGCAAAGTCCAAGCAATTGTCTGGAGTTGCGGTGCGGTCAGGGTGGTCGTGACAGACACTTCACTGGAGACGGTAGCGGTCATAAAGGCTACTGGCACAATGTCTGAGGATGTTTCCCCAGCGGTTGCGACCACGGAGGCAGGTCCTGGCCCCGCAGCCAATCCCACCTGCTGGGTTGGCATGCGCAACACGGTGCGGGGCAGCGCTTCATCTAGCGTACAAAAGCCAACCTGGCGTCCACTTTCACCTTGGCGTACATAGACCGGCGCAGCTTTGACCTCAGCCACACTATCGGCCAGCACATCATCCCGACCGGTAGCGTCCAGCCATGCCTCGGTAAAGTATTCACCCTCGGAGCGGCATTGTACACTAGGCGGACACACGGGCAGGCGTTCAACTGTGGCTGGCGCTGGAAACTCCCAGGCAGCCACATCGGTGGATGCGCCCAACATTGCCAGCAGTTCAGGATCACCGAGCACCATCTCCATAAAATCATGCCAGATCGGCGCCGCGCCGGTTACGCCGCTGGTGTGCTGCATGGGGTGCCCGTCACTGTTGCCGGCCCAAACACCGGCCACCAAGTAGCGCGTATAACCCACCGTCCAATTGTCACGCCAATCCGTGGTCGTCCCCGTCTTCACTGCGGCGGGGCGACTGATCGCCAAGGGGCTAGCGCTGCCAAAGGCCGGCGTACGCGCCAGATTATCACTTAGGATGTCCGTCACCAGAAAGGCTGTTTCCGCTTTGATGGCTTGGACAGGTGCGGCTTGTGCTTCCACGTAGAGCGGACGCGCCTGGCTATCGGTCAGGGAGAGTAGTGGCGTCGCCGGCCAATTTTGGCCGCCACTCGCCAGGGTATGAAAGGCTGTGGCCAAGTCCAGCAGCGTGACCTCGCCGCCGCCCAATGTCAGACTCAAGCCATACCACCCCGCCGGTTGGACCAAAGTGTGTAGCCCCATTGCCCGGGCGCCGGCCAACATGCGTTCCACCCCCAAACTATCCAATAACTTGACGGTAGGCACATTATAGCTGTTAGCTAACGCAGTGCGCACCGTCACCGGCCCATGAAATTGACCATCATAGTTGATCGGTGCGTAACTCTGGTCCACGCCGACAGTATAGGTCACCGGCGTGTCCCATAACACAGTCGCCGGACTGATCAAATTTTCATCCAAGGCAGTGGCGTAGAGCACCGGTTTAATTGCGCTGCCCGGCTGACGCAAACTCAGCGCCACATTCACCTGGCCGGCAATGGCAGGATCCGTAAAGTCGGCGCTGCCGACCATAGCCAAAATCTCACCACTGTTGGGGCGCATAGCAACCAACGCCGCATTGCTCAAATCGTAGGGCTCCTTGAATTCGGCAACCTTGCGCGCCACCAACTGCTGGGCCAGCTTCTGCATCCTCAGATCCAGCGTCGTATAAATGTTGAGCCCAGCACGACGGGTGTAGCCGGCGCCAAACTGGTGGTCAAGTGTCTCGATCACATATTGGACAAAGTGGGGCGCCAGGTTGGGCGCCAGGGGATGGCGCTCCTGAAAATTTAATGGCTCAGCAAAAGCGGCGTCTGCGGCGGCAGCAGTTAGATAATTGTGACGCACCATGAGATCCAGGACAATGCGCTGACGTCGCTTGGTCGCTTCGATATTGCGATAGGGGTCCAAATTAGCTGGCTGTTGGGGAATGCCGGCCAGCAAAGATGCTTCGGCCAAAGTCAAATCGGCTGCCGATTTGCCAAAATAGAGTTGCGCCGCCGCCTCGGGGCCATAGGCCAGGTTACCATAGTTGAGCAGATTGAGGTACATCTCCAGCAACTCGCCCTTACTATAGAGTTGAGTCAACTCCTGCGCCAAGCCGGCCTCCAGCAACTTGCGGTCAACCGATTGGTCATAGCGTTGTTCTGGCCCCATAAAGAGGTTGCGAGCTAACTGCATGGTGATGGTGCTAGCGCCCGATGTAATCTGCCCATCCTGGACAGTACGCAAAGCCGCACGAGCTATACGGAGCGGGTCGATCCCCGAATTGGCATAAAACGTTGCATCCTCCGTTGAGATAGTGGCGTTGATCAGATGGGGGGAAACTTGATCAATGGCCACCCAACGCCGCAGCCCTTCATTCATCAATTCCGCCAGGAGCACACCATTGCGGTCATAGATGCGGGTTGTCTGAAATAAACGAGGCAGGGGGCCGGGCTGATACTGTTCCAGATACGTTTCAACGGCATTGGCTGGATCGGCGCCGGCGCGTGTGGCCAATGCTTCCGCCGGGGGCGGTGTTGACGAGGTGGACCGACAGCCATTGAGCAAAAGCGCCAGGCTCAAGATCAGGCCACTGAATGAACGTAGACCTAAACGTGTACAAAAACGACGGTGCGTCATAAACTCCTCAAGAAAGTACGGGGTGGGAAATACTTAAGCCATTGCGGGCACAACCGCCTTTTCAACACAATGCAGGGATAAGATGACAAGAGGACAGGACGAAATCGTCATGGTCATCTTGCGGGAGCCCTCTGGGCGCTGTCATCTTGTCACACGAGTGAAAAATAAATCGCAATAACATCTAAAGAACACCAGCACCTTTACTCTGCTGCAATCCAGACCACATGATGGCAGGGTGCATCACCACCGGTCTCTTTTTTGTGCTGAACGAGGACAGTCTCACTCAAGGGGTTGCCCACTGCATCCACCACAGTAACGTAGAAATCACGTGATGTTGCACCAATGGGAAAGTCGTAGCTGCCATAGTCAAGCGCACCACTCTTTGTTGTCGCTTCAGCCCGATTTCCCCATTGATCTACAGAGGCAATGCGTACGCCTGCTACGGGCGCGCCCTGGGCGTCAAGCACCTGACCGACGATGTAATCTCCAGGGCAGAGACGGTCATGGGCAATGCCCAATAGACGGTAAGCTGTAAGCGCCTTGGTTGGTAGCGGCTGCGGCAGCGGCGTAGCAACCGGCGGCGGGGTCGGGCTCGCAGGTGGTGGACTGGTTGTTGCGGTGAAGAGAGGCGGCGACGGCGGCGTAGGCGTGATGGGTGCCGCCGTGAGCCCTTGACCAAGCGGGGCTATGGGGGACGTTGGGGTCGCCGTCGCTGTCGGCACAGCTGTCGATGTTGTAGTTGGTGTGGCCGTTGGGCTTGGTGTCGCCGTGGCTGTTGGTGTCGCCGTGGCTGTTGGTGTCGCCGTGGCGGTTGGCTGGGGTGTCGGTGTGGGTACCAGGCTAATGGTCTGGCGTCCAGCCGGCGAATCCAATGTGACGGCGCGGACACTGTTCCCAAACAGCGCCTTGATCGCACCCTCAATTTCTTCACAGCGCCCCAAATAGAGCGGCGAAGCAGCGCGATAACTCCAGGCCAACACATCCTGCTGTTCTTTGTGTAGACGTTCTGGCCCCTGGCTAAAGTCAGTGCCAGGCGCGCGTCCACTGGTCAGTCCGGTAAGACTCGGTGGCGCCAACAGCTGTGGCAGGGGTGGGGCATTGCCTGCGCCCAAGAAGGGCGCCGCTGCGAGCAGCACAGGCTGGGCAAAATCGCCAATGGCTTCGGGCAGACGGAGTGCAGTCATCAACGTCCCGCCTGGCTGGGCACAACGCCCCACCAGTTGCAAGCCTCCTGAACGATTTAGATAAACAGTTGCCATGGCGGCGGTCACAAAACTGTCATTCTGTACATTCGCCGCGCCATACTTTTGTAACCAGGCTTGGGTAAAGGGTTCACCCTTCTCATTGCACCGCAATGGCGCAGGACAGGTAACTGTTCGCCGGTAAATGCCAGTCGGCACGGGGAAGGCCCAAGCGGCGGCCTCTTCCGGTGCATCCAACATAGCCAACAAGGCCGGATCGGCAATCACGGCTTCCATAAAGTCATGCCACATAGGTCCGGCGCCCGTCACCCCGGCAACATTGTACATAGGCTGACCGTTACTGTTGCCAGCCCAGACGCCGGCCACAAAATAGCGTGTGTAGCCCAACGTCCAATTATCGCGCCAACTGGTGGATGTGCCGGTCTTGGCTGCGGCTGGGCGGCTCAGTTGCAAGCGATTATTGGCGCCAAAGGCAGGGGTGCGCGCCTCGTTATCACTTAAAATATCTGTGACCAAATAAGCCGCTTGTGAGGAAACAATCTGGCGTGGCAAATCCGGTTGGGTTGGCGAAAGCACAGCGCCGGTATTATCGGTGATCAAGCGGATTGCGGTGGATGGCTGCGCCACCCCCGCATTGGCAAGTGTATGGTATGCGGTGGTCAATTCGAGCAGGGTAACCTCATTGCTGCCCAGCGTCATGCCCAGACCGTAAAGCCCATCACGGCGGAAGCTAGCAATCCCCATGTCAATGGCATTGGTGCGCATCTGGTCAATCCCCACACGGTCAAGCAACTTGACGGCCGGCACATTATAGCTATTGGCCAATGCTGAGCGAGCAGTGAGGGGACCGTGAAATTTGCTGTCATAATTGCGCGGCTGATAAACTTGCACCGGATTGATTTGATAGCGCACCGGCAAATCCCACAGCACACTTACGGGGCTGATTAGATTTTCGTCAAAGGCTGTCGCATAGAGGACAGGTTTGAGAGCGCTGCCGGGTTGGCGTGGGCTAAGCGCCACATTGACTTGTCCATTAATCGATGCATCGGCATAATTAGCACTGCCGACCATAGCTAATATTTCAGCCGTGCCCCCTTTCAGCGCTACCAATGCGCCATTGGAGAGATTATAGCGCCCGCGCAGGCTTTGGACAGTTTTGGCAACCGTGCTTTGCGCCAACTGTTGCATGCGCAGATCGAGGGTGGTCTGAATTTGCAAGCCCGCCCGTTGCAGATTCAGCGTAGGATATGCAGCGCGCACCTGTTCAGCCACATAGAAAGCAAAATGGGGAGCCGGCACGACCTGTCGATCCGGGTCGCTCCGCAATGTCACCGGCTGTGCATAGACTGCATCTGCACGCGCCGCCGTGATATAGCCGCGCCGTGCCATCAGGGTCAGCACAACTCGCTGGCGCGCTTTGGCGCTTTCAAAATTGAGAAAGAGATCATAGTCGGCAGGTTGTTGGGGCAGCCCTGCCAGCAAGGAGGCTTCGGCCAAGGAGAGCATGGAGGCAGACTTACCAAAATAGACCTGTGCCGCGGCTTCGGGGCCGTAGGCGCGGTGACCAAAGTAGGTGAGATTCAGATACATTTCCAAGATCTCGCCCTTCGTAAAAAGCTTGGTTAGGTCCTGGGCTAAAAAAACTTCGTTAATTTTGCGTTCGAGGGTTTGGTCAAAGCGCTCGTCTGGCGTAAAAAAGAGTTGGCGCGCCAGTTGCATCGTGATGGTGCTTGCACCGGAGACAATGCTCCCTTGTTGCGCATTTTGAATAATGGCGCCAACCAAGCGCCTGGCGTCAATCCCATCATTTGTATAAAAAGTAGCATCCTCGGTGGCGATTAGTGCATTGCGCAGGTGTGGTGAAATGACTGCCAGCGGCACCCACTGTCGTCGTCCCTCATCCACAAAGTCAGCCAACCAGACTCCGTTGCGATCATAGAGGGTGCTATGTTGAAAGACCCTGGGCAGCGGGCCCGGTTGATAGGTCTGCATATAAGCTTCAACCGCAGCTTGTGGCGTTAATGCAGGGCGTGGGACCAATGTATAGCGCGCTAAATAATGACCCTTATATAGCTCAAATTGAAGATCGGCAGTCTGATCGACAATGTTAACCAATGACGTGAAGGGTTGCATACAGCCAGATGCGCAGCACCATAGCACAATGAGCAAAAGCAAAAGTTTTAATCTGGCATGGATAGTAGAAAAGAGCATAGCATTTAAAAACTGGCGCATATCAGTACGTGGCTAAAATTGCGGTCTTTTTTACTAGGAAGGCCGCAATTCCAGTTTACTGCCCTATGGGCGTAAAAATTAGTCGAGTTTACTAGACAAGGTGTGCGTAACACAAAAAAGACGCTTGGTAATTCTATTCTGTTCCCAGAATTGGGTGGTACGTCTAATTGTATATAACCTCAACCTTTATCCGGCAAAAAAGTGTCTTTTATACAATTTATGCTGTACTACCCAAATTGAGGGGTATACCACAAACTGTGTAAATTGCACACTTAACTAACGATGAAAATTGAAGTTACATGCAATTCAATGTTCCTCCAAATTGTCATTCCCTAAATTATCCCTAATTATCCCTAAATTATATAGTGTAGCGTCTAAAGCTACCACATTTGCAGCAACAAAAACATATCCTATGGGCTGGGTTTAGGTACAAAACGGGATACAGAGCGGGCTGTCGCGCCCAGAAAACAAAAAGGTCTAATGGTTCATGCACGGGAAAACGTAAAGGGCTAACCACACTGATGTGGTTAGCCCTTTACGCCAGATCTCGACCGAGATCCTATAACAATCAACATTTGGAGGCGACGGCCGGATTTGAACCGGCGATCGGGGTTTTGCAGACCCCTGCCTTACCACTTGGCCACGTCGCCTTAGGGTTATTCATAAAATTGGGCACATATAGGTATACGGCTGAAATTGTCATTTTTCTCTAGGAAAGGGTGCAATTTCAGTTTGCCGCCCACATGAGCATAAATTTTGGTTTGTGGTACATTTCCTGCAAAATTTTGTCTTTGCTGGTAGAATAGTATCAATGGATGGCAAAATTGTCAAATTGCAATGTAGTATAGGTGTTATCAAAAATGGGGCATGGAGCAATTATGCGTAGACGCGAATACTCAACCACGGATGAAACTTGTTACTGCGCCAATTGCGGCATTTCATTTCTGTGGTCCGCAGAGGAACAACATCAAGCAGAACAACAGCAAACAGAGCAACAAATAGGAGCTGACGATTTACGGACAGGTAGGCCGCCCCAGTATTGTCCTGGCTGTCGTCACTTGTTGCCACAATCCGGCAGAGCGCGTGGACTGGTGAAATGGTATCACCGGCGTAAGGGTTATGGCTTTATTACGCGCTATGGCCAGCCCGATATTTATGTGCATCGGGCGGCGGTGCATAAGGGTAGATTGGCCCCTGATGATTTGGTCAGCTTCATCTATGGCGAGAATGAGCAGGGGCCAATCGCAGAAGATGTCGAAATTTTGGAGACGGGGAGTCATGTTTAAGGCGCGAGTTTTATGCTTATAGAGAGTTTTGGGCGGCATTTGTATCAATTACTACTTGTCATATCAGTCGAGATCGAGTACAATAAGAGATATAAAGAGTGACACCACCAAGGCGCATTTTGCTCAATACTCTTAGCACTACAACGCGACTCTGCCCAGGTGACACTCACTGCACACGAATAGCCTGGGAATTCAAGCAATTTTTCGGGCAGTGACTGTCACTTGGGCCTCACCGCAATTTCGTTGTAGGATTAAGTCAGGCTCTTATGTTAGAGTGAAAATAATTGGAGTAAGAATATTGGAGTAAGAATGCACCTATGTGCTGTCAGGAAATATACTCTTAGGGAATATATCAGTAGGGAATATATCAGTGACGTCTCTGTTCCTTCTATTAAAGGAGCATTCGCCTAGGTGATCCGACCTTTTCAATTTGGCGATATTTTTCTTATCAATAGCCTGAGTCGACAGTCTACCAAGTTAAACACGATCCAGGCCTTATTGCAACCTTATTCAATCCTCGGAGCAGCGCTGACTGCACTCATTCCGTGGAATGAAGCCAAAGTTACTACCTATGTACTTCAGCAGCGTAGACATGATCTTGCGCGTAGTGGCTTTCTCCAAGTTCAAAAACGTCCCGGGCGACCGGAAAGTGACATTTTGCGCCTAGCGCCCGCGCTAGACACCGTCCGTGGTCATCCAGCGATTTGGGAAAAGCTGTTATCTCACTACATTACGGCAGCGACCAAGCAACAAATTGTACGCATTTATACGGACGTGCCCGACCAACCTTTGCCGGTAAGCACGTTTATGCACGTTGGCTTTAAGACGTTCACGCGGCAGACTATTTGGCGCTTGCCTCCTCACAGTGTGGAATCCTTTGCCGATCAAATATCAACCCATATCCGGCCACGGCGCGAAGAAGATAATTGGGCTCTGCGTCGCCTCTATGCACAAGTTACACCCCAACCAGTGCAGCAGGCAGAGGGCTTACAAGCTAACCGCGAGCTTGAACCGCCGATTCTGGATTGGTGGCAACCTTTCATGCGCTACAGTTATGTTTTGGAAGAGGCGGGCGAGTTGCAAGGGTGCATTCGGATTGGCTATGGCCGACGTGGTATCTGGCTACAACTCTGGACCGACACCCAGCAACCCAATGGATTTTTCAGCCATCAGCTGATCCGCCATGCGCTCACGGTCATTCGGCGTCAGGGATTGCGGCTGCCCATCTATATTGGTGTCCGTGATTATCATGGTGGTGTGGGCGCGGTCTTAGCTGGTTATGGGTTTGCTCCTTTTACGGATCGGGCCAAAATGGTGAAACAGCTTGTACAGTGGGTGCCAAGTACAGTGCCTATCTTACCGCCGGTGCTAGAAGGAGTGCCGGAGGTGGTTGTGACACCTTTTATGGCGCCAGAAGCGGTGAGCAAGTTTCATGATAAAATGTCAATACAACAACGTTGATGGATGCTTACCCAGCCGTTAAGCGGCCAGCTTTCGTTCTGTACGCAAAGCGCAGCATCGCACTGGTTTACCCGTCAAGGTGTAACAGCGTATAAGCATAGGTTCTTGCCCAAAAAGCAAGAAGGGAGTAGATTCTCATGAAGAGGAAACTGGAGTAGAAGGTAGTAGAAAATTTTTCGCTCTATGGGTGAAGAGGTGAAATTGCAACAGGCTCCAGAGAGAAATAAAGCGATTTCATCCGTAGACCTATATGAGCCAAATTTTTACGAATCAAACCGTTGTGGCTTTTGCCGTTGTGCCAGTTGGTGCAACATGAGCATGCTTATTTGGAACACACAGCATTGTTGAACCGTTTGATTCCCGAAAGAAGCTGTTTGCATTTGTAACGTGGATAAAATGCGACCGTCGCTCTACTGTATAGACTATATACGGTACAAGTCATGTGAGACAAAGTGGCGTTCGCGCCCAATGCCCATCCTATTTGCATTTTGCACAAAGTATAGATCTTGAGGAATGCTAGTGACTTCTCAATATACACCAACACTTATTGAATCACCGATTGAACTAACTCGTGAATCCACTATTGAATCAACGCAACCAACAGGTTCCTTTCCTAATCCCACTGATATGAAGACGCTACAGATTACAGATGATTTAGAGCTTCTCTTGGCAATTTTACCGCCCCAAATCCGCAGTGCTTTGGAGCAGGCCAATCGCTCGTCAGACCTGATCGAAGTGATTATGGATTTAGGACGTTTGCCGGAGGCCCGTTTTATTAACAGCGAAATGTATTTGAGCGATCAGGAGGTGACGTCCGACGATCTGCAAACGGTTATTGAGCAGATCGGTGATTTTGGCTCTGACAATCGCGCTGGCATTGAGCGTACGCTTCATCGTATCTCTGCCATTCGTAACCGCAAAGGTAGAATTATCGGACTCACCTGTCGCGTTGGGCGCGCCGTTTATGGTACGCTGGAACTGATTAAAGATATTGTCATGAGCGACAAGAGCATCCTCTTGCTAGGGCGGCCTGGCGTCGGTAAGACCACGCTGCTCCGCGAAGCAGCACGGGTACGGGGTGAAAGTCGCCGTGTCGTCATCGTCGACACCAGCAATGAGATTGCCGGTGATGGCGATATCCCGCACCCAGCCATTGGGCGCTCCCGCCGGATGCAGGTGCCGGAACCGGCGCTCCAACATGAAGTGATGATCGAAGCCGTGGAAAACCATATGCCCGAAGTGATTATCATTGACGAGATCGGGCGAGAGCAAGAGGCGGTGGCGGCGCGCACCATTGCCGAACGCGGCGTGCAGCTGATCGGCACTGCGCACGGCAATGCACTGGAAAATTTGTTGATGAACCCCACCCTGAGCGACCTGGTGGGCGGCATCGAATCGGTTACTTTGTCTGATGAAGAAGCGCGCCGTCGTGGCACCCAAAAAAGTGTGCTGGAGCGCAAGGCGCCCCCCACCTTTGATGTGCTGATTGAGATTCAAGACCGCCAGCGCATGGTTGTGCACCACGATGTGGGCGCAGCGGTTGATGCGCTGTTGCGTGGCCGCCCCATGAAGCCGGAACTACGCTATGTTGATGAAGATGGCCAATTGCATATCGATGAAGGGACGGACCAAACCTCGGACAACAGTAGCCCAAACGGCAAGGTTGGCAAACACCGCCGCCCGCGCAATAATGGCGCCAATTGGAACAGTGGTAGCAATGGCCATACGATGAATGAAATGGCAAGTGGCTCCACCAAGTGGGACCAACCCATGGATCAGGTGAGTGCCACTTCAGCAGGCGATAGTCAAGGGCAAGAAGACCAGCCACCACGCGTTATGCGCATTTTCCCCTATGGTATTGGCCAGAACCGGCTGCGTTCGGCGGCCAGCACACTCAATGTGCCGATTCAGATTGTCGATAACCTAAGCCATGCCGATGTGGTCATGACGCTGAAAAATTATTATCGCCAACAGCCCCAGCCGCTGGCTGATGCGGAACGGCGCAACATTCCCATCTATGTGCTGCGTAGCAACACCGTAACCCAGATGGAACAATGTCTGGTGGACATCTTCCAGATTCCAACGGACCCAGTCGATGTCTTTACCGAAGCCATGCGCGAAACGCAGGAAGGAATCCAACAGATCCTGAGTGGCGCCAACACCATTGAACTTGAGCCGCGCTCGGCGGCAATTCGTAGCCAGCAACATCAACTGGTGCGGGCCGCAAATTTGATTAGCCACAGCTACGGTCGCGAGCCCTATCGTCGGGTGCGAATCTTCGGCAAAGACTAGATATAGCACCTACCGTGAGTTTGCTGATTACCTTTGAAGGCCCCGAAGGGGGCGGTAAAACGACACAGATTGGTCTGCTCCAACAGGCGTTGTTGGCGGCAGGCCATTCTGTTTTAGTGACACGTGAACCGGGCGGTACGGCTATCGGCAATGCCATTCGCGCCCTTTTGTTGGATGCCACCCACACAGCCATGTCGCCACGGGCAGAAGCGTTGCTCTTTAATGCCGCGCGCGCCCAGCTTGTGGATGAGGTGCTCCAACCGGCCTTGGACGCAAAACAGGTTGTCCTCTGTGATCGTTTTGCCGACAGTACGCTGGCCTACCAAGGCTATGGTCGGAACCTCGCGCTAACCGACCTCGCCCAACTGATTGCATTTGCAACCAAAGGCGTCCGACCCCACCTCACGATTTTTCTGGACATTACACCGGAAGAGGGCCTGCGCCGTAAAAGCCAATCGGCCGGCGCAGAATGGAATCGCATGGAAGCCGAGCAATTGGCGTTTCATCAACGGGTGCGCCGCGGCTTTTTAAGCTTGGCAGCCCAAGAGCCGGCGCGCTGGCTGATTGTCGATGCCGGTCAGCCCATCGCCCTTGTCCATGAGGCCATTCGCACCCGCGTCCTACAAGCCTTGCAGCATGAAGCCGCGCGCTAAATTTGGCGCGTCAGCCCGAGATCCGTACAATAAAACTCTCTATAGTTATACTCCGCCGCAGCACATAGTAACATTTTCACTCGTGTGCAAAATGTTACTTTATGGCGCAGCTTAGTATACAATCAAGCCAGCGGAGCAGTGACCATGAAGATGGTGATGGCCATTATCAATAATGAAGATAGTCGCAATGTAATAGACCGGCTTTCACGCCGTGGTTTCTCGGTTACTATGCTCAACTCTTCTGGCGGTTTTTTGCGGGTGGGCAACACAACCTTGCTCTGTGGTGTAGAGGATGAAAAGGTAGTTGATGTGCTTGATGTCATTCGGGAAAGCTGCCCTACCCGCATTCAATATGTCACGCCGCTGCCCCCAGTGATGGAACCGGGTGAAGTCAACATTCCGCGTCCGGTCGAAAAGCATGTGGGCGGCGCTACCATTTTTGTCTTCCCAGTTGAGCACTTCGAGCGGATCTAGTTGCAGTAGATCTTTTATCATGCATCTAATCATCTAGCCCGCCTACGCCGCTATCAAAGCCGCCCATTTCGCCACCATCGGCCAAACCCGGTATTGATTGCTCGATCGACTCCGGGCTTTCGCCTGCCTCCAGCCGCCCAATCACTTCGTTCATCTCTGCATCCAACGGCTCGCCCGTCTCATTGCTCATTTGGCGCATAAAGGAGGCCAGCGCGCGCGGGTCCTCATTCTCTAAACCGGCCATCAGTGATGAATCGGCCATCGTCTCCAAACGGCTCTCTTCCGATTTGAGCACAGCCACCCGACTCACCAACCGATGCAAACGCGCCCCGGCGCAGCTCGGACAGCGCGGCTCGGTTGTGGTTGCAGCGCTCATGGTCCGAAAAAAGACATTGACGCGTTTACGACAATCCAAACAATAATACTCATAAATTGGCATAACAATCATACCTCCAGATCTGTCACAAAAGAGATGAAGATTTTCGCTCCCAGCCGGATGCGCATATACTGGTCATAACTCTTTAATTAACAAACACGCGATTTAGCATACCGCCGGACGCTTTTAAGAAGAGTGGCTGCATAATAAAGCTGAACGGTAAATTACAATGAATTATACGCATACTATTAGTGAGCAGCAAAAGTAGTGATACTGTGGTTTCATCGAGGGCAAAGTATAGGAGTAAACGAGCATGCCGCTCTCACATTCCGAGGTAACCTTAGGGCATGAAAGGTCCGATCAGGACACAGATGTTGAGGAAATCTATACACAGATCAACAACCCACGGCCGTTACTGGTGGTGATCTCGGGCCCCAGTGGCGTGGGCAAAGATGCGACCATCAATTTGCTTAAGCAGAGCAACCACCCCTTTTATTTTGTTGTAACGGCAACCACCCGCCCCAAACGGCCAACCGAGATCGACGGGGTTGACTACCATTTTATTTCGGTCGGTGATTTTGCTGAAATGATTACGGCGGGCGAGTTGCTCGAATATGCCGTCGTCTATGGCGATTATAAAGGGATTCCGAAGCAACATGTGCGGCAAGCCCTGGCCAGCGGCTTAGATGTCATTATGCGGATCGACGTCCAAGGCGCGGCCACCATCCGCAAGTTGGTGCCCAATGCCGTTACGATCTTCTTGACCGCCGAAAATGAAGAAGAATTGGTGCGGCGGCTCTATGAACGCAAGACGGAAGAATCGGACAAGCTTAAGATGCGCATTGCCACCGCGCGGCAAGAACTCAAACGCATTGGCGAATTTGACTATGTTGTGGTCAACCGGACCGACGCCCAGGACAAGACCGCCGAGCAGGTACTGAGCATCATTTCAGCCGAAAAAAATCGCGTTGATTGGTCGCCGGTTGAATTATAAGTTCAACAATTTTCTTAGATGTTTTTAAAGGAATAAGTATTCCGATCCTATGGGCGAAGAGGTGAAACCGTGGCGATCCCAGCGAAGAAATGAACGCTTTCACCCGGAGACCTATATGAGCCTAAGTATCCAATGTTTCGAGAAAAGTCTCTTGACTTCACGCAACACGCAACACGCTTCAGTGGCTACTTATTTTCTTGAGTGTGCTTTAGATGAGCCTCTACGTTATGAGGGTAAAACAAATTGGGAGCTAGCAGATGAGTGAATATCAGCAATCAGCGGACTTGCCGTCGGGGCGCCCACCGGAGGGGACGGTGACAACACCACCCTTCCCGGAACGGCCACAGTTTTATATTGCCCGGGTGCCGCCGACGTGGACCCGCATTTTATTAGGCTGCAACATTGCTGTCTTTGTGGCCATGATCATTTATGGCTTCGTGGTCTATCAAGATTGGAACGGAACAGAAAATCCTTATGTTTTGATCTTTTTTGGCGCCAAGGTCAATCAGCTCGTGGCCGCCGGTGAGGTCTGGCGCCTCTTTACGGCCATGTTCATCCATATCGGCGTGATCCATCTGCTCTTCAATCTCTATGCGCTCAACATATTAGGCCCCTTGGTAGAGGGCTTCTTTGGCCATCGCCGCTTTCTCTTTATCTATGTGATTGGCGGCTTATGGGGCAGCGTTGCCAGCTATGCCTTTTCCCCGGCTCTCTCTGCCGGCGCCTCAGGCGCCATTTTTGGGCTGGTCGGCGCCACAACGGTCTATTTTTTGCGCTATCGGGAAAACTTTGGCGCCCGCGGCCGGGCCATCGTGCAGAATATGGTAATCGTGATTGCCATTAATCTATTCCTGGGCCTGAGCAGTCCTGGCATCGACAATTGGGGCCACATGGGCGGCCTCATTGGCGGCGCCATCATCGGCTATGGCTTAATCCCTGTCTATGCGGCGCCCAGCATCATTCAACTCGGGCGTCAGCCGCTGGCGGAAGAGCAGCGCACCACCACAGAAGCGCTCTGGATTATCGGCCATATTGCGCTTCTTTGGTTCAGTATTCAAATGATTACAAACAATCTACTAGGATAACATTATGGAATACCAACGCACCAGCGGCATTCTGCTCCATCCCACCTCGCTGCCCGGTCTCTATGGCATTGGCACTTTAAATCAGGCTGCCTATGATTGGGTAGACTTTTTACACAGGACTCGCCAAAGTCTCTGGCAGGTGTTGCCCCTGGGGCCAACCGGCTATGGCGACAGTCCCTACCAGAGCTTCAGCTCCTTTGCCGGCAATCCCTATCTGATCAGTCTGGAAGAATTGGTGGAAGAAGGTCTGTTGGAAGCGATCATGCTTGATCATGCGCCCAAGTTCGCAGCCGATCAGGTAGATTTCGGCGCCATCTATCAGTGGAAACTGCCGCTACTCCAACAGGTGGCCCATGCCTTTCCCCATCGCGCCACCCCGGCGCAAAAGGAAGAGTACGCGGCGTTCTGCGCCACCCATGCCGGTTGGCTCGACGACTTTGCGCTCTTTATGGCGCTCAAGGATGCCCACGGCGGTGCGGCGTGGAATCAGTGGGATTTGCCCTTGCGCGGGCGTGACGCCACCGCGCTCGCCGCAGCCCGCCAAAGCCATGCCGATGCGATCCACAATCACAAATTCAATCAGTGGCTCTTCTATCGCCAGTGGCAGCGTCTCAAAGCGTATGCCAATGCCAAGGAAATTCAGATCATTGGCGATATTCCCATCTTCGTGGCCATGGACAGCGCCGACACCTGGACCAATCCCCGTGAATTTTTCCTCGATGCGCGCTTCCAGCCCAGCGTCGTCGCCGGGGTGCCGCCGGACTACTTTAGCGCCACCGGTCAGCTTTGGGGCAACCCGCTCTATCGCTGGGAACAGATGCAGGCGAATGGCTATCAGTGGTGGCTGCGCCGCATCAAGGCTGCGCTGGCGCTCTATGACATTGTACGTATTGACCATTTCCGGGGCTTTGCCGCCTATTGGGAGATTCCGGCCGGGGAAGAGACGGCCATTAACGGCCAGTGGGTCACCGGGCCAGGCAAGAGATTTTTTACGGTCGTCAAAGAGGAACTGGGTGAATTGCCGATTATTGCCGAAGATTTGGGCGAGATTACGCCCGATGTCATTGAACTGCGCGACCACTTTCAACTGCCCGGCATGAAAATTCTGCAGTTTGCCTTTAGCACCGACGCCAGCGACAAATTTCTGCCCCACAACTACAAGCCCAACTTTGTGGTTTACACCGGCACTCATGACAATGACACGACGGTGGGCTGGTATCGCCACAGCGCCACCGAGCACGAACGGGACCATTTCCGCCGCTATCTGCGCACCGATGGCCACGATCCGGCGTGGAGTATGTTGGACGCGGCCTGGCGCAGCGTTGCGGCCATGGCCATTGCCCCCCTCCAGGATCTGCTGAGCCTGGACACGGCCGCGCGCATGAATTTCCCGGGTCACGCCAGCGGCAACTGGAGTTGGCGCTTTACGGCTGAGCAATTGAACCAATGGGTCGAAACGCGCCTGCACGAGACCACCTTGGTCTACGGTCGCAATCCTGAGATTTATGCCGACAAAGAGCCCGAGGCTGGCGGGCAGAGCGGACAGACGCAGAAGGGATTGGGTGGGGTTTGAGGTGATGGATTGGGTATTTGCAGCGCGGGCGCTTTATGCCATTGGGTATTGGTAATTAGTGATTAGGTGATTTTCCCGGTTGTCGCTAAATTTGCCGGAATCCAGCCACAAAAAAAGTCAGTCACAGCGTTCCCCCGAAGCGGCTGAGCCGCACGCTGTGACTGACTTGATGCCAAGTATAGCAAAAATAGCGGACAAAGGCAAGCTACGTTTCCCCCACGTTTCCCCTACGCTAGTCTTGCTCGACGGAAGCTGCCAGGCGTTCGACCTCCTCATCGGTCAGGCTGGCGAAATGTTCTAATAAGAACCGGTGGGTAAAGTCACAGATTGTGCACCGGTTGTTAAACACTCCCAGTAACTTGCAATCACGCAAGCCAAAATAATCCCGGATTCTCCAAAGAATCCAGGATTATTTTGGCGCCACCTTCCTCAACCTCGTCAAACTGGACGATCATACGCCGCAGAGCTGTCAACCACACCACGATTTGATCACGCACCCGTAAGATGGTAACTTTTCCGACAGGGTTTGGCACTTAGTAGTGAAGGCCTTCACACTTTTGGTTCAGCAGCTTGCCAAATGCGATACACTGCTGACGATCGTTCCGGCGGGCATGAGAGTCCAGCCCCATTATCTGTGAGTGTATGATGACCGAATTAGTGCGTTTAGTCGAAGCTGCCCAACAGGGCGACCGTGAGGCATTTGGCCAGATCGTGATCCATTTTCAGGATATGGCCTTTGCCGGTGCGTATGCGCGGTTGGGCGATGTGCAAAGTGCGCAAGATACGGCGCAAGAGGCTTTTTGGGAGGCGTATCGCAACCTGGATAAGCTGCGCGAGCCGGCCGCTTTCCCAGGCTGGTTTCGACGCATTGTCCAGGGTTGCACCCATCGCACCTTACGCCGCCAGCCGGCTCTGCTCGTGCCATTGGAGAACGCCGACCCACTCTATACGACCGCTAACGACCCCGGCGCCCAGATTGATAGCATGCAACTGCAACAGGATGTTGCCCAGGCGCTGAACACATTGCCGGAAGCACAACGGCTGGCCATCGTGCTCTTCTACATTGAGGGCTACTCTTATCAGGAGATCGCGGACTTTCTGGAAGCACCCATCTCCACGGTCAAGAAACGGCTCTTTGACGCCCGCCGCAAGTTAAAAGGAAGGATGATTCACATGGTACAGGATAAATTACAACAACATAAGCCGTCACAGGACGCAACCTTCGCCCAGACCGTCCAGTTTTTTCTGGCGCTACTTGACCAGGATCTGGCGACGGTGCAACGCCTGGTGCAACAAAATCAAGCGCTATTAACCGCCCAAGTCGAATGGCAGATGGCTTTGGGGCTCAACTACTGGCCCATCGGCTCCACCGCTTTACATCTGGTGGCCGGCGCCGGCCGTCAGGAACTGCTTGCCTATCTGCTCACCCAGCCGGTTGACGCCGAAGCGAAAAATCGCTCCGGCATGACCCCGCTGCATATTGCGGCAACGATGGGGCAAAAGACTGCGGTCCAACTCCTACTGGATCACGGCGTCGCCAGCAATCCGCTCTCCGCCAGCGGACAGACACCCCTACACCAGGCCGTCCTGCGCAACAACCTGGCCATTGCGGAACTGCTGCTCCAACGTGGGGCTGACCCGACCTTGCAAGACGCCCAAGGGCGCACCGCTATGGATTGGGCCGTCGTCCGCCAGAACGAGCAGATGGTCGAGATCTTGGCTAAGTATGGCGCCGAACGACCAGCCGATTTTGCCGTTGCGCCGGCCAAGCCGGAACAGAAGCAGACGGTCACGCCCTTTGATGCCACCCAACTGTTAGGCGCCATATTGACCAGCAGCGGCGCGGTGCGAGAGAGACCCAAACCACACACTGCGGCGCCAACGCCGGCCACGAAGAACTGGGTAGATTTAGGGGCGTCACCGATTTTACAGACTGGCATCAAGTTTATTGATCTGCTGGCGCCCCTGGCGCGCGGTGGCCAGAATGGTATCTTCACGCCCCTCTCCGGTGTGGGCTTGATGGTCGTGATTGGCCAGCTAATCGATAATATGAAGCGACTCCACGGTGGCTATACCGTTTGGCTGATGGTGGAAAGTGAGATTTTGCAGGCCGATGAGCATCAACTAAACTGGCGCGAGTTGGGCGTCGATCAGCAGATCGTCACCGTAGCCGGCAACAGCCAGGACACAGCGGAGACCCATTGGCAGACAATCAAGAGCGGTCTCTCCGTAGCCGAACAACTACGGGCTAGCGGCAACGAGGTGCTGTTGCTGCTGGACAGCCGCCTGGCCGAAGTGGAGGGGGTGTTGAACTTTCTGCGCGCCAACACAAGTGTTGCGCCCAACGCGACGATTACCACCTTAGTGCATGGTCATCATACGGTGGGCGTATTGCCGGCGGCTTATGCGGGGTTGGATACGGTGCTCACCTTTGACTACACTCGCGCCATCCACCGGCTCTACCCAGCGCTCGACCCCGTGCGCTCAGATTCAACCTTGTTCCAGCGTGGTCTGGTTGCACCCATCCACCAACAAGTAGCCCAGGCAACCAGACAGTTGCTCCAACGTTATGCTGACCTGCGCCCGCCCATGGAACAGTATAAGTTGGATAGCGATGCGCTCTGGTATGTTGAAGATGATCCCAATCTCGCAACGGATATCAAGCGCGCCCGCCGGCTAGACCGCTTTCTTACCCAACCCTTCCATTGCGCCGAGCCATGGAGTGGCATCATCGGCCAGGTAGTGCCCCTGGCCGCAACCCTTGCCGGCTGTCAGGCCATTCTCAACGGCGCTCATGATGCGCTGCCGGAAGAAGCCTTTAGCTACATTGGCGCTATCGAGGAGGCAGTGGCCAAGGCGCCAACCCTTGCGTGACGGATGATCCAGCGTGCAGGGCAGGTGTAAGCCAATGGTCAAAGGTCCTGCCCTGCGCCCTGGACTGCAAGCGCCAAAGGAGGACAGCCTTACCGAAATGCGGGATAAAGGGGCAGCGGATCGGTTTCTGGCCAGTGCGCCTGCAAAAGATCGAGCAGGCGGCCAGCCGCGCCGCGTGTCGCCGGCAGTTCATTGTGGGTTGTCGCCGTAGCTGTAAAGATCTCTAGCCAAGTTAGAATCCGCGCCCGCACCGAAGCAATGCCCCAAGTGCTATCTTTTTCCAAAGCATTGGTGAGGAGCCAGGAGAAGGAAATGATCAGACTATAGGCTGAAACTGCGGTCAGGGCGCGGTAGAATTGCGCGTCATCCGCCGCCGCGGGGCAGCCAACGACCAACGCGGCTCGGTAGCTATTTTCCAGTTTTGTCACCAGCGTATTGGGTAGACGGTTGCAGCACCAACAGGTGGGAAAAGGAAAGCGTCCATAGTTCGCATCGATCAAGGCATGACCAAAGCGGCCAAACTCAAAGTCAATCAGCCGTAACGTCTCCCCGGTGTAAAAAATGTTATCAGGACAAGGGTCGGCATGGATGTAGGCCGTAAAGTCGCCTGGCTGCTCCATCTGCGCAAACACTGCCTGAAGTTCGGCCAGTAAAGTATCATCCTGCTGAATGCCCAGGCTCTCCAGCCTCTCTATAAATTGCTGGATCAGCGATTCTGCAGAGGGGTGGAGGGAGGTGGCGGCAAGGGCGGGATTGGCGGCATGAAGCAGTTGTTGAAACTCTGCCGCCCGTCCAATCGTGTCGGCATGAAGTTGCCCCAATCGAGTGATATATTTGAGCAGCGCGCGCTCAGCACTCGCGGCGTCTTCATGCAAAAGGGGCTCAACCAGGCTACGATGGTCGCGCCCCAAATCTTCGAGGATGATAAAGCCCAAGGCGCGATCGCCGCCATAAAAATGGGGGCCATGCCCTGGGTCACCCGGCAAGCCGCTCAAAAATTGTGCCCCCGCCCAATCCTGGAAGAAGCGTCTGGTGTCCCAAGAAGTGCTATCATCCGGATTATACTGCTCCGCGACAACCTGTTTGATAATCAGGCTTGACGGCAGCAGCGGCGGTGGATTTTCGACAGTGGCGCGTAGCAGACGATTGCGCCGTTCTTCTTCACTGATCTGGTCCACGTCGATCAGGCGAATGGGCACATTATAACGATTGGTGAGCAACTGCTCAGCTGCGGCGATGATGGTAGTAGACATAATTGTTACCCAAACAGGTTGAAATAGTCTTTAGTATACGTGATCACTTCATCAAGGGCAAGTGAGCCATCGATTTCAAGCAAGCGCAACTTGTGCCTTAACACCTGCTGGCGAATATAGTACGCCCATAACCGATCCCGTGCAAAATGGTTGCGCGCGGCCCGCGTTGGGTCAGTTGCTTTCCCGTGAAAGGTCGGTTTACCACGACGTACAAAGGAATCATACTGAAAAGCTTCGGTGGGCAAAAACCCAATGGCTTGCCCCTTGCTTGCTAGAACCGGCGCCACAAGATCGGGCAACAGTTCAAAGCCTTCGGCAATAACCGGCGCATCCTTGGCCATAGCTAACAGATCCGCGAGGACTACAGGAAAACATTCCTGCGCAATTTGCAGACCTTCCGCTATCATACTTTCTGGGCTCTGCAAGACCCACCGTTCATCCCAACTCTTTGCCATCCAGCCATAGCCATGTGATGAAGGGTCCTTACTAAAGTGGTTAAGCCAATAGGATTCTGCATGTTCATCAAAACTATAAAGCTGTAGCCCATACTTTGTCGCCAGCGCCTCTGCCACTGAGGTTTTCCCACTGTCAGGTGCGCCACCGATCCAGAGGATGCGCGCAAGTGCCTGTTGCAATTCTAGCTGTGACACATTGATCTCCATTTTCAGGTGTGCTATTCGCGCAGAGCCTCATGGCGCGCAAGCGCCTCGTTGCGTAACTCGACCATTGCGGGATGATCGGGCGTTAACGCGGGACGCACATAGGCGCCATCTTCTTGTAATTCCAGCAAACTGGCTGCGACTAAGGCGTTGCGGATCGGCGCCGGATCATTCCCCTCGTCCTTGCGCCGACTTTGAATCATGGCATCGATCTCTGCCATAGTGTAAGCTTTGCCGGCTTTTATACCAATCGCAATCCGCACCAGCGCCATATGGGATGTGATGGAAAAGGGAACATGGAGCCTCGTGGTGTCGGCCACCGGCAGCATATCCGGTGTAAAGTCTGCGCCTTGGGCCAACAGCGCAGCGGCGCGCCAATACCAGCGGCCATCGCGTGTGCGCGCCAGCAGGCTGGCGTCCACCAGCGCCCGGCGCAAGGTGGTGCTGTCCAGTTGGTCAGTCGCCGGCCAATTGGCCCAGTACGCCAGCAGATCATCAACCTGCTGTGGTGCATAGCGCCGATCAAGTGCAAATTTCTCCGCCAGCCAGGCCAAGACAACCCGACGCTGTTGCACCTGCGTGGGCAAGCCTTGCAGCCGCTCATCTTTGACCCACCGCGCCAGAATCTGATCTTGGTAAGCTGTAGCCTCCACCAGTTCATCACGCTGCACCCGCTGGGCAAGCTGTTCCGGCGTCAGTTGTGTGACATAGCGTTGAAAGGTCTCCGCCTCCAGCGTATAAAAATTGTAATATTGCTCCGCTCTGGCAACCACCAGCCCCACTTTGTTCAGCCGCGCCAGGTGATGCGAGATGGTGGGCGCGCTCAGGTTGAGGATGGCCGCCAACTCATCGACGCTGCGCGGCCCTTGCGCCACCAGCCCCAGAATGTTGAGCCGGGTGGGGTCGGCCACTGCTTTGAGAAAGGTCATAAGATCGATCATGAGTGATACCTTTGTGAACACAACAACAGATTTGGGATGCAACGGAATTTGTTCTCTATAGGACGTTACTGGGAACAGAAACAACAGATTAATTTCAAATCCTGAAAATCTAATTAGATATTTATAAATCTAATTAGATATTCATCTATTTTTCCTGTCAAGATCCAATTTATATAACTGATAAAGCGAATGCATCGTCTCACCCCTCGGCGCTTGGAAGAATCTCCTTCCACGCGTTATCATATAGCTATGAAAAAAGTGACAGTCTATACAGGGCTCGTGCTCTTCTATTTGCTGTTGTTTACCGTTGCTGCCGAAGGTTGGGTGCGGCTCTTTCGTTTAGCACCGCCCGCCGCCGCGCCCGGTTTCTTTTGGCATGCACCAGATCCGCAAACCGGCTGGGCGCTGGAGCCCAATGCCGAGGGTCGCTGGTTCAACCCGATGTATGAATATGATGTGCCGGTGACCATCAACGCATTGGGCCTGCGTAGCCCAGCCATCGACTACGTCAAAGCGCCAGGTGTCTACCGCGTGCTGACGCTGGGCGACTCCTATGTGGAGGGATTGCAGACGCCCCTGGCGGAGACCTTTCCCCAACAACTGGCCCAAGAGTTGACGCAACATCTGGACGCTAATGTCAAGGTGGAAGTGATCAGCGCCGGCGTCTCCGGCTGGGGCACCGACCAGCAGTTGCTCTGGCTGCGGGCGGAAGGGGCCAGCTATCAGCCCGATCTGGTCCTCCTGGCCTTTTACCCCGGCAATGACTTTATGAATAATTATATGCCGCTGGAGTTTTCCAACTTTGGCAGCGTGCGCAAACCCTGGTTTGCGCTGGACAAGGGTGTGCTGCAACTCCATGATTTCCCCTTTGACCCCGCGCAAGCGCGTGACACCGCACGGCGCCTGCGCCGTGAACAAGCGCGCCCGGCCAATACAACTACGGACGAAGCCGCGGTTAGGCCCTTACAGCCTGTGGGCCACTGGCTCAAAGGCCGTAGCGCCCTCTATCGTTATTTGGACCCGAGATTGCGTGTAGTCATGCCTCGGGCTGCACGGCGCTTGGTCCGCTGGGGGCTGCTGGAGGCCGGCCAAGAAAGCAGCGACGCTACCCACGGGCCGGCCCATATCCCGGTCACCTATGGCGTCTATCACCAGCCGCCAAGCGCCGAATGGGAAGCAGCCTTTACCCTCACCGGCAGACTATTAACAGCCCTGCGCGATGAGGTCCAAGACATAGGCGCCAAGATGGGTGCGGTCTTGCTTACCGCGCCCGAACAGGTTGACCCGGAACGGTGGCCGCGCACGTTGGCCCAATATCCTGCCATGCAACAGGAAACATGGGCTTTGGACGGGCCCACCCAACGGGCGCTGGCGCTACTTGCCGCGGCCAAGATTCCCACGCTCGATCTCTTGCCCCTTTTTCGCCAGGCTACGGCGGATGGCGTGCAGTTACACCTGGCTGACGATGGCCACTGGACGCGCACCGGCCACCAACTGGCGGGGATGGCAACGGCCCAGTTTGTGGTGGAGCAAAACTGGCTGCCGCTCTCATCGCCGCTGCCGCCGCTCACGTGGCGTCATACACGGGCCGTGCGGGAATGGCTGCTCTGGATTATCGTTGGGCTGCTCGGCGTCTCGCTGCTCTGGAGTGTTTACAAAAATGGACCGGTGATTTGGCTGCGCCAGATGGGGGTGGCGTTGGGTACTGTCTATGAATTGGTGTACTATATGGTGCAGCGCCGCCAATTTATTTTGTTGCCGGTGCTGCTCATCCTACTCTTGTTTGGCGGCCTGCTGGTCATTGCCCAAGCCTCGGTGGTGGGACCGTTTATTTATACTTTGTTCTAAAAAGGATACTATGACGCAATCGACGTTCGACTATGCCGCAGGTGACGATATGCAGACAATCACTTTGAAGGCGCCGCGCCTCTCGGTGGTGATCCCGCTCTATAATGAGGAAGAAAGCATCCCCCATTTGCGCACTGCGCTGACCACTGCCCTGGGTCACTATGGTGACGACTACGAAATTCTGATTGTGGATGACGGCTCTAAGGATCGCAGCTACCAACTGCTCCAAACGTGGGCAGAGGAAGATGCCCATCTGACGGTGATCCGGCTGCGGCGCAACTTTGGCCAGACCGCGGCCTTCTCCGCGGGCTTTGACCACGCCCGCGGCGAGGTCGTCATTACCATGGATGCCGATCTGCAGAATGACCCGGCGGATGTACCCAAGCTGATGGCCAAGATCGATGAAGGCTATGACATTGTCAGTGGCTGGCGGCTTAACCGCCAGGATCGCTTCCTAGACCGCAAGCTGCCCTCCATGATCGCTAATCGCCTCATCTCCAACGTGACCGATGTGCAATTGCACGACTATGGCTGTTCGCTCAAAGCGTACCGGCGCGATGTGTTGCAACATGTCAAGCTCTATGGCGAACTCCATCGCTTTATCCCGGCGCTGGCCAGCCAAGTGGGCGGCACCGTAGCCGAAGTGGCGGTTAATCACCGCGCCCGCCAATATGGCCGCTCCAAATATGGCATTAGCCGCACCATTCGCGTCATGCTCGATCTGATCCTGGTCTGGTTTCTCGGCAGCTATTCCACCCGGCCCATCCATGTCTTTGGCTCGATGGGGCTCCTGTCCGCCGGCATTGGCGTGCTGATTGGCCTCTACCTCACCGTTATCAAATTCTTGCTGCATGAAAACATTGGCGGACGGCCCATGTTACTGCTGGCGGTGCTGCTGGTGGTGATTGGCGTCCAGTTGATCACCATGGGGCTATTGGGCGAGATGACCATCCGCACCTATCACGAGAGCCAAAACAAGCCGATCTACATTGTACGCACCATCACAGGGCAGCATCGTGGGTAAAGGCGCCTGGCGGGCGTCGGGGGCGTTGTTGCTCCTGATTGTCATTACCTTGGCGGGCAATCTCTCCTGGCTCGTCCACAATGTCGTCCTGATCGGGCGCGATGCCAGCGGACACCTGGAGCGCACAGCCAAGATCGCCGAGGTGCTCTCCCGCCTGACGCCCCAGAGTCTCTTTACAGCGCTCACCTATCATGATTACCGGCCGCCCGCACTCTATCTGGCGGCCCAGCCCTTTTACCAGGGCTTCGGCCAGACGATGGACGCGGCGCAACTGGTCAATGTGGCGTTCATGGTGGCGATTCTGCTGCTGACCTACCGGCTGGCGCGCAAGGTCGTTACTCCGCCGCTGGCGCTGCTGGCCGTGGCGCTCACCGCCTTTTGGCCCATGTTGATGGCCATGTCCCGCCTCTTCTACATGGAAAATCTGCTGACCACCATGCTGCTGCTCAACCTGCTGGCCCTCCTGAACTGTGCCGGCTTTACCCGCCGCGGGTGGTCGCTGCTCTGGGGTGCGTCTCTGGGGCTGGCGCTGTTGGTCAAGTGGACGGCGCCGATCTATCTGCTCTTGCCTACGCTGTGGGTGCTCTGGCGCCAATTTCAGGTCAAAGATGGCGTTGCCGCCACCTTGCGCCATACCGTGATAGCGGCCAGGAATGTATATGAACTGGCCTGGGTGCGCTTATTGGGTGTTACTGTCGGCGCGTTACTGTTGACGTTGCTCTGGTATTGGCCCAATCGGGCGGCGATGGCAGAGTTTCTACTGGGCGATTGGATTGCGGTGGGCTGGGTGCTGGTGCTGGCGCTCTTGGGCTACACCTATTTACAAAAGCCCACGCCCATGGCCAATTTTTTAACCGCGCTTTGGTTAGGGCTAGCGCTGGCGAGCCTCTGGTACTTCCCCCGCATCGACTTCCTCAATCGGCTCAACGATGTCGCCTTTGGCACCGACCGGGGCAACCAGGCCGCCTATGACCCGCTGCGCCTCTCCAACTACACCCGCTATTTTACCTTTTTGATCGAGCAGCATTTGGGGTGGCTGGCGGCGCTGCTCATTTTGCCGGCGGGGCTGCTGCCCTGGCTGGGTCGGCTGCGGCAGTGGCGCATGGCGCGGCCTCAGGTGGTTCTGCTCTGGAGCAGCCTCCTCTCCATGTACCTCTTTCTCAGCTTTCTGGCCCAGGCCACCGAACGTAACCTTGTGCCCATCTTGCCCTTGCTGGCCATTCTTTTTGCCGACGCGTTGCGCGCTTATCCGCCGCGTCTGGCCGTGGGCATCGGCGTGCTCTGGGTGGTGGTGCTGGCCAGCCAGTGGATGCTCTTTACCTTTGACCGCTTCACGCCCTTCTACCAACAGAGCGCGGCGCTGTGGGCGAGCAGCGAATATCTGGTCCAGCCGGCCAGCGGTGTCACCGACCCGGCCTACTGGATTGCGCCCGATGTCCTCGCCACCATCGCGCAAGCGGGCACGCCAGAGGGCAAACCGGCCACCCTGGGCATGTTGATCGACAGTTGGGAGATCCACCGCGGCGCCTTTCGTTATCTCATCGCCGAACAGCAGTTGCCCATTGACTTAAACGCGCTGACCGAAGCCGACAGCCGCGGCTGGAGCGATTTGGTCACCAATCAGTGGATTCTGCTCAAAGATGGCGACAACGGGGCCGTCGCCACGCCGGGCCAGGCGCTCTTGCAGCGGCTGCAAGCGGGGGACCCGCTCTTTCCGCTGCTCTATCAGCCAGTGAAGCGCTACCCCTTGCCCCACCATGAAGAGGCCATTCTCTATCATCGCACCGTGGGGCCGGCGCGCCCGCAGGATTTCCCGGTGCTGCTGATTGAGACCTCCCAGATCGCCGACGCCATCAACCAGTGGTGGAGCAAGGGCGCCACGCTTTTCTTTTCCAACCTGGATGTGGCCACCTGGGTCGGCATCCATGATCTGGTGGCCGATCGCGTCCTTGTGCCGCAAAGTGCGGCCGATTCGGCAGAGAGTTTGTTGGCTGACGCCCACGGCCTTATCTTTGCCGTAACCCGCTATGATACAGGGCCGGTCCAGGATTATTTGCGCGCCACCAGTGACTTTGTGCGCGAAGTGGGTGATGGCGAATTCCGTCTGGCCATCTTTGGTCGCAATGATCAGCCGCTGACCCCAGCGCCGGTCACTGGCGCGTGGGCCGACCTGCAGATAACCGCATTGCAAACCGTGACTCCCTTACCGCGCGGCCACCTGCTACCCGTTGCGATCAGCGCCACCGGTATGGTGGACGGTTCGCGCCAAATCTCGCTGCGCCTGGTCGATCCAGCCGGCACGGTGGTCGCGCAGGCCGACACAACCCTGCTGCCGCAGCTACGCGTCGTGCTGCTGGCGCCACCGACCACCGCGCTCGGCCCCTACACCCTGGCTGCGGTCGTCTATGATCCGGCGACGCTGGCCCCCTTCCCGGGCGCCAATGGCCAGGAGATGGTGGAGTTGGCTCGCATCGCAGTGGAGGATCGCCCGTAATGATGAGTGGCTCGCTGCGCACCCTCGTCATTGTCATGGCGCTCTTCCTGGCCATCTGGCTGCCGCGCACCCTGGCGCTGGATGCCTTTGCCACCGCCGATGAGCACGATTGGCTGACCTTTTCGGCCAACTTCTATCATGCCCTGGCCACCGGCGAGTTGGATCAGAGCTTCCAGATCGAGCATCCGGGAGTGCCGGTGATGTGGGCCGGTGCGTTAGCCTTATGGACAGAACGGGCTGCCCTCGCACCGACGCCGCAGCCCTACTTCAGCCGTCTAACCGATGAACTGGAGCAGTGGCTGGCCGCCAACACAACCATTACCCCCTTGGATCTGCTGGTTGAAGGGCGCTGGTGGCTGATCTTGTGGGGGGCGTTGGTACTCACCTGCGGCTTCTTCCCGTTGCGGCGCCTCTGGGGGAGCAGCACCGCAGTGGTCGCGGTGCTGCTGGTGGGGTGGGATCCCTTCCTGTTGGCGCTCGCCCGCCAACTACACCCCGATGGCCTAGCCCCGGCCCTGGTCTTTCTGGCACTGGCGCTTTTCGCAGCCTGGCTTTATGGCGGTTACCCATGGCGCTATTTACTGCTTTCTGCCTTTGTCACCGGCCTGGCCTGGATCACCAAGGTGCCGACCGGCGTGCTGGCGCCCGTAGCGCTTTTGCTGGTTGGGATTGTCTGGCTGCGCAGTCGCCGGCAACCGGAGCGGGCCAGCGCACCCCCGTGGTCAACGTTGGCCGGCGCCTTGCTGCTCTGGGGAGGCGTAGCCGGCATTACGGCTTTTGTGCTGTGGCCGGCGCTGTGGCTGGATGCCATTGGCGTCGCCCAGCGCATTGTGGCGGAGATGCGCACCTATGCCGGCGGTCATGTGAACCCGAACTTTTTTCACGGGCAAATTGTGGCCGACCCTGGACCGTTCTTCTACCCCACGGTGCTGCTCTTTCGCCTGACGCCGGTGGCGTGTATGGGGTTGGTGGCCTGGCTGCCGCTTTGGTGGCAACGCCAACAGATCCAACCAGGGCAGTGGGTCGGCTGCGGCGCGTTTTTACTCTTTGCGCTGATCTTCCTGGGAGTCATGACCACCGGCGCCAAGAAATTTGACCGTTATGTCGCGCCGGTCTTGCTCATGTTGGATCTGCTGGCGGCGGTCGGGTGGGTGAGCTTGGTGCGCCTGCTCGCGGCGCGTTGGGCCAAGGTGGCTGGCGTCAAGTGGATAGCGCCCGCGCTGTTGGCCGGCGGCGTCTGTGGTCAGGGCGCTTTGAGCGCAATGACCTATCCCTACTATTTTACCTATTACAACCCGTTGGTGGGGGGAGCGCGGGTAGCCCAGCAATGGCTGCTCATTGGCTGGGGCGAAGGGCTGGATGAAGCGGCGCGCTGGCTCAATCAGCAGCCAGACGCCGAGCAATTGCGCGTGGTCTCGTGGTATCCCTATAGCCCTTTTTCCTATTTCTTTAAAGGCGAGACCGGTGATTGGTCCTACCTGGCGCCGCTGGCGTGGCTGGACACTGACTATGTGGTGATCTACGCCAATCAGTGGCAGCGTAATTTGCCCGACGCCGCCGCGCTACAGCACTTTCTCCCCCATGAACCAGTCCACGTTGTGCGATTGGGGGGGCTGGAATTGGCGCGGATTTATGACATGCGCGATACTTTGCTGCCTGATTTTGTTGCGATCGACCATGCACGGGCGGCGGACTTTGGCGGCCAAATCCGGCTGGTGGCCTATCGGATTGCAGCGCAACCGGTGGAGCCGGGCAGCGAGATCCCACTCACGCTCTATCTGCAAGGGCTGGCGCCTGTTACGCAAAATTACAATCTGCTGGTGCGCCTGGTTGGAGCGGACGGGACAGAGATATGGCGGGACGATGGCTGGCCGTGGGGCGCACCCACCACCGGCTGGCCAGTGCGCACGATTCGCCCCGATACGCACACCCTGACAATTGGGTCGGAGGTGCGGCTTGGGCTTTACAAATTGACGCTCGCACTCTATGATCCGGCCACATTAGCGCCGCTACCGGTGACATGGCCCAATCAGACGCAGCCGTTGCCGGGCAATGAATTAGGGTTGTCGCTGCTCCAAGTGGGCAAGCCGGTTACGCCGGCGGGGTTGGTGGCGCAGGAGTGGCGCTTTGGCGATGCACTGGTTTTGACCGGGGTGGCGCTACCGGCGACTGTGCCTACCGGTGCGACGGTGCCGTTAACGCTGCGCTGGCAGGGGCTGGCCCCTGTACAAACCAATTATACCGTCTTTGTCCATATCGTCGGCCCCGATGGGGCGTTGGTGGCGCAGCAAGATCAGCCGCCGCTGGGGGGCTTTGCCCCCACCTCGCTCTGGGATCCTGGGTTGACGGTGTTGGATCATTACCAAGTTACCTTGCCGGCTGATGCCCTAGCCGGCAGCTATACCGTGCGCATAGGTCTCTATACGGTGGAACAAGGTCGGTTGCCGGTGCAGCGGGATGGCGCGGCGCAAGGTGATTTTGCTGCGATCGGTGCATTTCAAGTAGCTAGTCAATAAAGTCTTATGCTGAATCGAAAAATTCTGAGTGCTCTTCTTCTCCTATTTCTGCTGGCTCATCTCCCTTTGCTGTGGACGCCAACGTTGGCGTTCCAGGCTGCGAGCGTGCTGCTCTTTACCGGCTTGCTGCCTGGGTTGCTCTGGGTGGAGTTGCTGGTTGGGCGCAGTCAGGCGCGCCCAACCTGGGCGGAATATCTGCTCTATACGGTTGGCGCCGGTTACGCCAATCAGGTGGTCGTCATGCTCTTTCTCAGCTATCTGCCGGGCGGGGTGACGCAGACACAGACGCTGCTTGCCTTTGATGCACTCTTTGGGGTGCTCTGGGCGCTGCTCTTTGCGCTCTCGGCCAAGAGGCTTGCGCCCACTGAGCAGGATGCAGCAACACCCCTTGCTGCGCGCCCGATCTCGCTAGCCAAGGGCTGGGTCATTGTCGGCGCCGTGGTGCTGCTGCTGGTGGGAAGCTATTTCCGCTTTGCCAGCCTGGGCTATTCCGAGTTTCAAGGGGATGAAGCGCGCGCCACCTTGCGCGCGGCCGCCGTGATCCAGGGCTACGAGGATGTGCTCTTCATCCACAAAAAAGGACCGACGGAAATCCTCCTGCCGACGGTCATCTACTCACTGACCGGCCACTTAAACGAAACGACCGCGCGCCTCCCCTTTGCCGTAGCCAACCTCATCGCGCTCTTTGCCATTTGGCTGCTGGGCTGGCGGCTGCTGGGACCACTGGCGGGCTGGGTGGCGGCCTTTTTGCTCGCCTTCGACGGGTACTTGATTGGCTTCTCTCAGATTGTTCAATACCAGAGTATTGTCATTTTGGTCTCGGCGCTCGCGGTCATGATCGCCTACCGCCTGTGGTGCCGGCCCGTGGCGTTGACGCGCTATCTGTTGTTGGCGGCCATCTTGCTGGCCACCGGTCTGCTCTCTCACTATGAAGCGGCCCAAGCGGCCGTGCCCATTGTGATCTTGCTGGTGGCCCTCTTCTGGAAACGACCGGAAGTGCGGGGCAAGTTGCTGCTGGCCTGTGTGCCGGCGACCGTGGTGGGCGGTGCGTTGTTGGCCAGCTTTTACGTACCCTTCCTGCGCCATCCCCACTTTGCCGCGACCTATGTCTATCTCGTCGATCGGCGCGTCGGCGACGCTTTCCCCTACAACAACCTGGCCGACTTCCTCTTGCGCAGCATGGTCTACAACAGTTCCTACTATGTGCTGCTCATGATCGGGTTGGTGGTGGTGGCGGCGCTGGTGGCCTATCGGGATCGCCTCAAACAGCCCTGGCGCACACTCTTGATCGCGCTCACGCTGCTGGTGTTGGCGCTGACCTTCTGGCGCGTCGATTGGTTGGCCTTTGGCGCCACCGATCTGATTGTGTTGCCCTTTGCTTTCTTGCTGGTGGTGCTGTGGCTGCTGCCCCGCCTGGCGCTGGAGGAGCGCGCGCTATGGCTCTGGTTTGGCGCGCCGTTGTTGGTGGCCTTCTTCTTTACCGTCAAACCGCGCACCCATATCTACATCTTCTTTACGGCCTGGGCCCTGTTGGCGGGTATGGTGGTGGCGCAAGGCTGGCAGCAGTGGCGCACCCGCTTGGGCGCCCGCACGGCAGTGGGGCTGGGCACTGTCGCCACGGTAGCCGCGACGGTGGTCTTTGGCAGCTACGCCTACTGGTACTTTGTGCACACCCAGACCGAGATTCTGCGCACCTGGGATCAGTATCACCCGGCCGGCTACTGGACCCCCTACACCGAGCCCGATAAAAAGGCGATCTTTGGTTTCCCGCTGGCCAATGGCTGGAAAGTGGTGGGTGCGCTCTATGCCAATGGGACGCTCCAGGGAGATTATGAAACCAGCGAAAAGGAGGCGTGGGTGCCGGCGTGGTATACGCGGGGGCAGCGCCGCTGTGAGCGCTCGGCCCAATGGTTTTTCCAGATCGAAAATCTGGAGCCCTTTGATGAAGGGGATCGGCTGGCAATGGAGCACTTCTTGCGCCAGGGCTTTGCAAAGTGGGGCAAGGTGGAAATCAATGGCGCCGACCGCATGATCATCTACAAACGGACCGGCGTTCACAATGACTTTCCGACCCAGACGCCGAATGACAACCTGACCGTCTTTCCGTTGGACGACTACGCGCCCACCTTTGACCAACTGGCGCAGGCCCAATTCCCCTTGACCTACCCAGAGGTGGAGGCGCCCATTGCCCACCCTATGCATGTCAACCTCAACAACCTGATCTGGTTGGAGGGCTACCGGCTCGACTATCCGCAGCCCTTGCGCCCCGGGGATATGCTGCACCTGACCCTCTACTGGCGGGGTCAGCAGCCCATTCCCGCCTCGTATAAGGTCTTTAACCAATCCTACTACGGCAACGGCACCATGATCGCGCAACAGGATGGCTACCCGGTCTGTGAGACGCGGGAAACTTGGCGCTGGGACCCCGGCGAACTGATTACCGACGAGTATGAGATCCCGGTCCAAGAGGACGCTCCCGATGGCCTCTACCCCTTGTACACCGGCATGTACATCGAAGAGACCTTCGACCGCCTGCCCATCCTGGATGAGGCCGGCAACGTCACCGACAACCAGATCCACCTGACTGATATTCGAGTGGGCGTGGAGTAGCCAGGCGATCCCGTTACTTTCACCCCTGTAGCAACAAGCCCTTATGGAATATATTATCATAAGCTGGTCGCCGCGCATCGCAAGAACCGCCCATCTCTGCCGATGACGCCGGAACGCGCCGCCCTTTATGCTCTGTTGGAAAAGCATCGAAGACAGCATGAATGTCTTCTGATGATTTGCTAAGAATCGTTGGTTCGCACAACCTTTGGACTGCCCATCCCTTGGTTCACAATGATAACAAATCAGTAGCGGCAAAAGGAACATACCAATATGGGGAGCCAGTGTTCAGTAGACAGTAATCAGTATCCAGTTTTCAGCGCTCAGTATCCAGTCGTCTGTACCCTGATTACTGTCTACCGGTTACTGTATGGCGCAGCTTAGTATAACATTAACGACTGCCGGCGATGATCACTAAGAAAAAGAGAACATACAAGCCAAGCGCGATGGCTGCCCAAATTAAGGTGGCCCGGCAAAAATTACGCCGGTTGAGATTGCCGGAGCTGCTAAAGCCCCACACCAACAGCATGATAATGTTGACCAAGGGGATAGCTAAGATTAACTGTGTCACAAACCAATCACCGGTTGTCATCACCGTGTTGTCTTGTGCATTCTGGGTAGCGTAAACGTTTGGTTGCGGATTATAGGGCGTTTGCAAAAAAAACATGACGATTTATCGCCAGCAGGTGCGAAGGCTGTGTAATTTAGTCCTTGCCATTGCTGCTTTGCTCAGTGTCAGTGGTCAGATCAGCCGCTAACATCTTCAAGACCAATTCAGTCAGACGTTTTCGTTGGAGCGGGCTCATCTTGCTGACTAGCTCCTCCATATTTGCGGTATCAAGCATCTGCGAAAGCAATGCTTGCCGCTTTTCGGCGTTCATGCCTTTTAAAAGCAATTCTGTGTCCATCACCGCAATGATTTCAGGACCAATATCCTCCGCCATGAACTCCAAATCTTTACGTGATAACCTTGATGCTACTCCGGCCATAATCAAAGCCTCCTTGGTAAGCTGTGGACGCACTTCATACGCATAGCGGATATAGGTGTATTCACCAACCGTAATCACCTGCTCCAAAAACTCACGAAACTTTTGCTCACTCGCCGCAAAGACCAGCAATGGGTAATTCTTTGGAACGATCGGCAACTCATTGATTACAATCAAATAGATGGGCGGATATTCTTCGCTCTTGTAGTAACCTGTTTGCGCCAGTGCCACAAAGGGACGCTGTAGCTCATCGGCATACGTCAAAACAGCACGTGGTCTGCCGGCGCTGATGATCGTTACCGTCATGTCAAAGGGCGAGACATCCCCTTCACGCAGTAAAAATTCCATCCGTCCCCGAATGGTGTGATAGCCCTTTTTTGTCAATCGATCATTGCGCCCCTTAAATTCGAGCTGATTGTTTTGCACAAAGTAAAAGAACAGGGTCTCAGCACGAATTTTCCTCTGCTCAGCCTGATCATCAATTGTCACTAGGGCGTCAATGGTGCGCGGGAGACGACCAACCTCATACTGTGTTTGACAAAGCGCTTTGTACCCAACAAACGCGTCTTCGACAATCTGCTTGAAGACTGGATCAATCTCCTGCCGCTCTTCCGCTGTTTCCTCAACCATCCACCAATGCTCCTCATTATGTTTAATTGCCATTATACCAAGCTGGCGCAACTTGGTACAATCTTCTGTTTCCCTGTCAAGAAGCTGTTGCACGCCCTGCACATCATCCCACCACCTTCCAGCCGCTTGACACAACCTGCCAAACCCTCGATAATACCCCCAACAGTCCCGCGACCCAAAACTAAGGAGAAGATCATGCTTTCATTTCCGCTTGTTGATACACACCTGCATCTCTGGGATCCTGGTTATTTGCGCTATTCGTGGCTGGATGAGAATTCGCTGCTGAACCAGCCCTATCTGTTGGCCGATTACAACCGCCACTGCGGAGCGGTGCAGGTGGAGAAGATGGTCTTTTTGCAGTGTGAAGTGGACACCTCCTATTTCCAGCAGGAGGCGGCCTGGATCACCAGCCTGGCCGCCCAGGACTCGCGCATTGCGGGCATTGTCGCCTGGGCGCCGCTAGAGAAAGGCGAAGCGGCCCGCGCGGATGTGGAGCAACTATTGGCGGCCAACCCGCTGCTCAAGGGCATCCGCCGCATTATCCAATTTGAGCCCGATATTGAATTCTGCCTCCAGCCCCAATTTATCCGCGGTGTACAATTGCTAGCTGACTACGGGCTGAGCTTTGACATCTGCATCTCCCATCACCAACTGGCCAACACGATTAAATTCGTCGCCCAATGTCCCAACGTCCAATTTATCCTCGACCATATCGGCAAGCCGCACATCAAAAATCACCGGCTGGACCCCTGGCGGAGTGAGTTAAAAACCCTGGCCGGCTTCCCCAATGTCTGGTGCAAGATGTCGGGCCTGGTCACCGAGGCTGACCACCAGCAGTGGACCCCAGCCGATCTACAGCCCTACATCGACCACGTGCTTGACTGCTTTGGCTTTGGGCGCACCCTCTATGGCGGTGACTGGCCCGTTGCCTACCAGGCCACCGACTACCCGCGCTGGGTCGAAACACTGCAAAACGCCGTCAGCGGCTGCTCCGCCACGGAACTACACCAGTTGTTTCACGACAATGCAGTTCACTTCTATCGGTTGACCTGATCCTGTTGAGCGACCTTGCACTAGGTGAGAGTCACTGCCCACACGCAATCCGGTAATCGAAACTATTCGTCGGGCAGTGACCGTCACCTGGACAACAAATACTAACCCAGGAAACAGGACCAATTAAACCTTAAGTATTCTTCATTTTTCATTCATTATTCGCTTGCTTTCCATCCCTGGAGCAGATCATGACCAACCCAACTCAAACCTTTACCGACGAACAACACCAAACTTTCCAGCGCCAAGGCTATCTACGCCTAGGTCGGCTGCTCGACGACGCGACGCTGGCAGCCCTGCAGCAGCGCATCGACGCAATTATGCTGGGCGAAATCCCCTACCCAACCATGTCCTTTCAACTGGACGGTGCGACCGGTGAATATCGCAATCTACCGCCCGATACGCCGGGACACAAGGGCGCGACGCTGGCCTACCGGCGCATTACCGGGCTGGAGCAGGATCCGCTCTTTCTGGCCTATATCCAGCATCCGCTGATCCGGGCCATTACCCAGCGTTACATTGGCGACGGGGTCTCCATCTTTCGTGCCATGTTTATGAACAAACCGGCTGAACATGGCACCGTGTTACCCTGGCACCAGGATGTGGGCGTGGGCTGGGGGCTGGACCGCAACCCGATTATCACCATCTGGACTGCGCTTGATGACGCCACCGTGGCCAACGGCTGTATGCAGATCGTGCCGGGGAGCCACAAGTTGGGCGTCCTCAACCCCGGCCACTTTGTTACCGAGGCCGATCAAGCGCGCTACACGCAGGAGGCGGATGTGGTCGATCTACCGGTAGCCGCCGGCGAAGCGGTCCTGCTCCACAATTTTCTGCTGCACCGCTCCGGCATCAACCGCACTGCCATCCCCCGCCGCGCCCTCAGCGTCGCCTATATGGACGCGGCCACGCACGCCGTGGCCACCGGCGCCACCTTCCCCACAGTCTTTGGACAGAATAGCCTACGTGCGGTATAACTAAAGCACTTTTTGATCCTTACACAAAACCATCATCCTGTACTGTGACGCAACACGTAACACGCAACACGCCATAACGAAAGGAAATAAACCCCATGAAAATCGGCGTCGTTATCAACCACATGGCCAATCCCGCAACCGGCGCACCCCCCAGTTATGCCGAGATGCGCCAGGTGGCCCAAGCCTCCGAAGCCGGTGGCATCGATTCGATCTGGCTTTTTGACCACCTGCTCTTCCGCTATACCGCCGACACATCTCCGGCAGCCACGGTCGGCATTTGGGAGTGTTGGACGCTGCTCTCCGCCCTGGCCGAGGCGACCAACCGGGTGGAATTGGGCACGCTGGTGCTCTGCAACCCCTTCCGCAACCCGGCCCTGCTGGCCAAAATGGCCCACACCCTGGACGAGGTGAGCGGCGGGCGTGTCATCCTGGGCATGGGCGCGGGCTGGCACCAACCGGAGTTTGACGCCTTTGGCTATGATTTCAGCCACCGCGTGGATCGCTTCGAGGAGGCGCTGCAGATTGTCAAGCCGCTGCTGCATGGGGAACGGGTCGATTTTCAGGGCGACCATTATCAGGTGCAAAACTGTGTCATCACGCCGCTGGGGCCGCGTCCCGCCGGCATTCCGCTCCTGGTGGGCGCAGGCCAGCCCCGCATGTTGCGGTTGGTGGCGCGCTATGCCGACCAGTGGAACACAGCCTGGCTTGGCACACCGACTGCCTTGCCCGAACGGCTGACGCGCATCCAGGCCGCCTGTGCTGACATGGGCCGTGATCCCGCGACGCTGGCCATCACCGTGGGCGTCCAGGTTGCCTTTCCCGATCTGGGCAAAACTAACTCTCTGGCTCGTGAACCGCTGACTGGTTCCGCCGCAGAGTTGGCCGACGCCTTTGATGGCTATGAACAGGCCGGCGCCGCCCATCTGATTATCAATCCGACCCCCTATAGCTTGACGGCGGTGGAGCGGGTCACGGAAGCAGTGCGCCTGTACCGCGGCAATTGAAGGCTGTAGCGAGTGGCGGGTGGCGAGGGGTCCTCTACCCGCCACTCGCCACCCGCCACTCGCCACAACTTTGGAGGAATTCCCACCATGACTGATTCTGCTGACACCTATTTTGACCTAGGCCCTTATTCCCGCCCCATAACGACGGCTTCGCCCGCGGCCCAATGCTGGTTTGATCGGGGGCTGCTCTGGTGCTATGGCTTTAACTTTGAAGAGGCAGTGCGTTGTTTTGAACAGGCCGCAACGCTCGATCCGGCCTGTGCCATGGCCTACTGGGGCATTGCCTATGCCGCCGGCCCCAACTATAACTTGACCTGGGAGGATCTGGGGTGGCCAGGCGCGCAAGCGGTGGCCGCCCGCTGCTATACGGCCACCCAAGCTGCATTGGCGCGGTTGGAGGGCGCCACGCCGGTGGAACAGGCGTTGATCAGGGCCTTGCCTCACCGTTACCAGGCAGACCATTTTGCTGACGAAGCGCAGTTTGGCCACTGGAATGATGCCTACGCCGCGGCTATGCGCCAGGTTTACCGCGCCTATCCTGAGGATCTTGATGTCAGTTCGCTCTTTGTCGAAGCGCTGCTCTGCCGCACGCCCTGGCAGCTTTGGGATATTACCACCGGTGAACCCGCGGCGGGCGCCGACACGCTGGAGGCGCTGGCGGTGCTGGAGCAGGCGTTGCAACTGGGAGAGGAGCGCGGCGAGCCACCCCATGCCGGCCTGCTCCATTTGCACATCCATACCCTGGAGATGTCGCCCCATCCAGAGCGGGCGCTGCGTTCGGCAGACAGTCTGCGTGATCTCATCCCCGACGCCGGCCATCTGCTCCACATGCCTTCGCACATTGACATCCTCTGTGGCCACTACTACAATGCCGTGGTGGCCAACAGCCGCGCCACTGTGGTCGATGACCGCTATCTGGCCCAAGCGGGCCCGCTCAATGTCTACACCATGTATCGCTGTCACAACTTTCACTTCAAGATCTATGCCGCCATGTTCCTGGGCCAATTAAAGACCGCGCTGGCGACGGCGGATCAACTGATTGCAGCCTTGCCCGCGGCAGTGTTGCGGGTGGAAGAGCCGCCCTTGGCCGACATCTTGGAATGTCTGATCTCCATGCGCCAACATGTGCTCATCCGCTTTGGCCAGTGGCAGACGATTCTCGACGAGCCGCTGCCGGTGGACCAGGCACTCTACTGCCACACGACGGCCATCTTGCACTATGCCAAGGGGATTGCCCATGCCGCGCTGGGGAATATTGCTGAAGCGGAAATGGAGCAAGCACGTTTTCGCGCTGCCCAAGCACGTGTGCCGAAGAGCCGCAACCATTTCAACAACACCTGTGCCGACGTGTTGGCCGTGGCTGCCGAGATGTTAGCCGGTGAAATTGAGTACCGCAAAGCGAACTATGACCGCGCCTTTGCCCATCTGCGGCGCTCGGTCGCGCTGGACGACAACCTCGCCTATGCCGAACCGTGGGGGTGGATGCAGCCGACACGTCATGCCTTGGGCGCGCTGCTGCTCGAACAGGGACATATAGAAGAAGCGCTGGCCATCTACCGCGCCGACCTGGGGCTGGACAACACCCTCACTCGCCCCTCGCAACACCCGGAAAATGTCTGGAGTCTGCACGGCTATGTGGAATGTCTGCGCCGGCTGGAGCGGCACGCCGACGTTGCAGCCATCCAACCTCGGCTCGATCTGGCCCTGGCGCGGGCAGACGTGCCGATCCATGCCTCGTGCTTCTGTCGCCAAGCGGAAGGGTGCTGTGCTGAATAGGCAGGCTAGCGCCCCGCTGACGGATGCAACCCCGCCACGTAGCCCTGTGCCAGCGTCCGCACCACGGACGGTGGGGTCAGCAGCCGAATCGTGGTTGCCGCAAGCGGGGAATTGAGTGGGGTGTACCCCAAGGGACTCCAACGGAGTAGCTGACCTTGGACAACCAAATACGCGGTTTGCTCGCCCACCGGCGCGACAAAGCTGCCATCAGGCAGGTACGCACAGTGGTGGAGCAGCAGGCGCGGGCGTTGTGTTGGGGGCAGCCGCTCCTGGTGTAACACATTGTCAATGACGGCAACGGCAGGCGTCGGCGTGTTGGTGAGGTGGGGATTGGCCGTCACCCAGGCCGTGCGGAATTGGTTGAAGCGCGCCCGTTGGCACTCAGCACAGGGCCGATGGCCCGCCGCCAGCGCGGTCGCTTCATCAAGAAAAAACAACTCGGTGTACTGGCCGGGGGTCATGAGCGTGCGCTGCCGCCCCTTAAACGCCAACAAACAGATGATCCAGCGTCGGCCTTGGTGGCTGCGTCGGATTACGCCCTGGCTGTCATGCAGGCAACCGCGGTTGCCCATAAGTGTGCCACGGGCGGGGGTGGCAATGATCTCCCCAAAGGGTGTAACACGGTTTTGCCTTGGCATAGCTTGGCCACTTATTGTCTGTAAAATGGTCTTATTATAACGTTAACATTCCTCTGTCAAAATACCTTGACGCGTTGATGACCTTCTTTTATGATACTGAATAGCGCCATACTATAATACTTTTTCAGGAGTGAAAAATGTGATGATGTGCTGCCGCGAAGTATATAGGCTGCTCGCGGTATATGGAGTGAGGCAGAACAGCAACGCCGATAATAGTATTTATTCCGATTTAATTTTCACCGCTGGCGGTACACCTTTGGCGCCTAATGACTACTTGAGTAAAGAATTAAATCGGAATAAGGGCTAATGTTTGGTGCTCATATGAGCGAAGCGGTGAAATCGCCGCAAGCACCAGAGAGAAATTGAGCGATTTCACCCGCAGACCTAGATGAGTTATGTTTGGGAAGAAAGCTATGAACCACAGCGCAGATAATGCTTACACTACAAATTTTGACAGCATGGACTGGTTAGAGGCCGAGCTGGCCGATACACTGGATGAAGATTATGAGTTGGAGCTATCCGAGCCGGCGCTTTCGCTGGAGCTACGACGGATTTATAGGAAGGAGCACCCTGCCACCCTGGATCGTACGGTCTATTTTCGGGAGTTATTAAAGCTGCAAGCTGAGCTGATCAAGTTGCAAGATTGGGTAGAGGCTAAGGGCGAGAAAATTGTCGTGCTCTTTGAAGGACGCGATTCGGCTGGCAAAGGGGGCGTAATCAAGCGCATCACCCAGCGGCTCAACCCCCGTGTCTGTCGCGTGGTTGCTTTGGCCAGGCCCAGCGACCGGGAACTAACACAGTGGTACTTCCAGCGCTATGTGCCCCACTTGCCGGCCGGTGGGGAGATTGTGCTCTTTGACCGCTCGTGGTACAACCGCGCCGGGGTGGAACGGGTAATGGGCTTTGCCAAGCCTGATCAGGTCGAACAGTTTTTTCAGGATGTGCCCGAGTTTGAGCGGATGTTGGTGCGGTCGGGGATTCGGCTGATCAAATATTGGTTCTCGATCACCGATGAAGAGCAGCAGTTGCGCTTCCTCATGCGCATTCACGACCCACTCAAGCAGTGGAAACTGAGCCCCATGGACCTGCAGTCGCGCGTGCGTTGGGAAGAGTACACCAAAGCCAAAGAGGAGATGTTTGCGCGCACCAACATTCCAGAAGCGCCCTGGTTTATTGTGGAAGGGAATGACAAAAAACGAGCGCGGCTCAACTGCATCCATCACCTGCTCCAACAGATCCCCTATGAGGAGGTCGAGCACGAAACCATTGTGCTGCCGGAGCGAATCTATCACGAAGACTATGAGCGCAAAGTGCTGCCGCCGGAAATGTTTGTACCGACGCACTACTGAGTTGCTGCTGTTTGCGGCTAGCTGCTGGCTGTTGGCTGCTGGCAGCGTTATTTTCATTGTTATTGGTGTCCATAGACATGTTGGCTGCTGGGAAAAGTGGCGACAAAAAAGTGCTTTGACAGGTTTTTGATCTCATGCTAGGATCCCTCTACCTCTTCCGCTGACGACATAGCCACGGCTATGTATTCCCCCTTTTTGCTATACCGCCTTGCCATAGATGCCGTTTTGCGGCATCTATGGCAGGGCCCGGTATAACTGTTTGTGAAGCTGACATCCTCTGATGAACAGACCATTAGGCACAAATCAGTATCAATCACATAAGGAGCAATTCATGTCAGAGCAACAATCCAAACCGGGCTTATCCCGCCGTCACTTTTTGACCTTGGCCGGCATGACCATCGCCGGTGGCGCCCTGAGCGCCTGCACCGTCACGCCAGCCGCACCCGCCGCTTCTACCGGGGGTGAAGCAGCCGAGTCGGCGGCCAGTGGTCTGCCCTTTGCCGATCAAGTGTTGAACATCTTCTCGGCGCAACACCACAATGAAAATGTCAAGGGGTTGTGGGTGCCGATGTTCGAAGAGAAGACCGGCGCCACGGTCAATTGGATCGAGGTGGGCGGCGGTGATGTGGACGCCAAGTACGCGGTCTTTGTGGCTTCGCAGGACAGCTCGGTCGATACCATGTACACCTGGGAGACCTTGAATGCCAAATATGGGCGCACCTTGATGGAGGACATCACGGAGCAGATGGACCCGGCCTTGATGGATGGGTTGGTGGCCGCCCCGCGCAAGGCGCTCAATTTTCTCGGCAAGCAATATGGCGTGCCCTTTGACAGCAACATGGCAATCTTTATGTGGAACAAAGAGATCTACGCAGCGGCGGGGCTCGATCCAGAGAAAGCGCCGGAAAGTTGGGCGGAATTTATCGAGTATAGCAAGCCGACCACCGGCGACGGCAAGTACGCGACGCTCTTTACCATGGGCGACGCCAACTCCGGCTTTGTCTCCTATGTCTCCCTCTTTAACTCCACCGGCGGTCAACTCTTTAGCGACGATCTGACCAAACTCCAACTGGAGACCGACGAGGGCTTGCTTGCCATGCAGTCCCTCTATGACGCCTTTGTCACCGACGCTATCGCCGATCCGGCGGGGGTGACCGTAGCCAGTTCGATTGAACAGGGCAAGATCTTCCGCGCCGGCAACATGGCTCATTACTACGCCTTCCCCAACCACTACACCTTGGCGCAAGATCCGGAACAGTCACAGGTGGTGGATAAAGTGCAGACCGGCATCATCCCTGGCCTGACCTTGCGCAGCGGCTCGGTAAACGGCTTCGAGGGCTATGCCATCAACCGCTTCTCGCCCAACAAAGAGCTGGCGCTGGCTTGGTTGGAGCACATTATCTCCCCAGAGGTGCAGAGCCTGGTGGCGCTTAACTGGGGTCGCCCGCCTGCCTTAACCACCACCTTTGATGATCCGGCGGTTGCGGAAAAGTCGCCCCAATTCGCCTCGGTCAAGGAACAGGGCGGCTACCCATCGCCCCGCTATGGCTCCCCCTTCTACTTCGACGTGGGCGCCGTCTTTGTCGAACACATGCTGACCATGATGGACGGCAACATGACCCCGGAAGAGGCCGTCAGCACCATCCAGGGCGAAGCGCAGCAGATCATTGATGACTACTGGGCCAAGGCTGGCTGACAGGATGAAGGGATGACAAGATGAAGAGATGACAAGATGATTTCGGCGGTCATCTTGTCAGCCGGTCAGCCCTTCATCTCTCTGCAACTTTTCAGGAGTATCCATGGACTCTTCACTCGCGCCCACCGTTGCTGCCCCGGAACGGCGCGCCACCTTTTGGCAGCGTTTTCATCGTATGGATGAGGTGCGCTTTGGGCTGCTCATGCTCTCGCCTACGCTGATCATCCTGCTCATCTTTTTGGGCATTCCGATTCTCTACGCGCTGTTCATGAGCTTCCAGCAGATCGAACTGACCATCTCGCCAGACCGGCCGTGGGTGGGGCTGGATAATTATGGCGAGGTGCTCACGGAGCGGGCGGTGCACGACTCGCTGGGGCGCACCTTCTATTTCGCCGCGCTGACCATTCTGCTCAGCACGGCGCTGGCGCTGACCCTAGCGCTCATCCTCAATGAACAGTTCCGAGGCCGGCGTCCGGTGCGTGTGCTGGTGATGTTGCCCTGGGCGGTGGCGCCGGTGGTGAGTGGCGTCCTCTGGCGCTATATGTTTCAGAGCAACTATGGGCTGTTTAATGCACTGCTCTATCAACTGGGCATTATTAAGAATTATGTCGTCTGGCTTGATAAACCTACCTTAGCGCTGAGCATTGCCGCCATTGCCACCGCTTGGAAGACCATCCCTTTTCTGACGCTCATTATGCTGGCCGCGCTCCAAGGCATTCCCGAAGCGCTTTTCCGCGCCGCGCGCATGGATGGCGCCGGGCTGTGGGCGCGCTTTCGCTACGTCACCTTGCCCCACCTGCGCAACATCCTGATCTTTGCCGTGGTGCTGCAGATCATTGTCTCGCTCCAGACCTTTGACCTGATCTTTACCCTAACCCGCGGCGGTCCTGGCCAGGGGACGGTGGTGCTCAGCTTTTTGGTCTATGTCAACGCCTTTGAGCGCCTCAGCCTGGGCAAGGCGTCGGCGTTGGCACTCTTGCTGGCGCTGTTGATCATGGTTATGGGCAGCCTGTCGCTCTTGTCCGTCCAAGCGCGACGGCAGCAAAGTTGAGGCAACCGTTATGACAAGTTTGTTTCCCAACCGGGCCTGGCTGCGCCCCACCTTTTTCTATGTCGCCGTGCTCTTCTTTCTCCTGTGGACCGTGGCGCCGGTCATCTGGATTGCGGTGATGAGCGTACAACCAGAGATTAATTATGTGACCGTGCCACCGCAACTCAATGTTGCCGATGTCAGTCTGCGTTGGTATGGCGCGATGTTGGCCGACACCGATTTTCTCAACGCGCTCAAGGCCAGCACGATTGTGGCCACCACGACCATGCTCTTCTGTCTTTTCTTTGGATCGCTGGCGGCCTATCCGTTGGCGCGCTTGCAGATCCCGCGCAAGAATCTCTTTTTGGTGCTGAGCGTGGTGACGCGCATGGTGCCGGCCATGGTGCTGATCATTCCCATGTTTCTGCTCCTGCGCAACTTCCACCTCCTGGACAAATACCTGGGGTTGGTGATCGTCTACACCACCTTTCTCCTCCCCTATGTGATCTGGATGTTGAAGAATTTCTTTGAGCAGGTGCCCTATGCACTGGAGGCAGCGGCGCGCATGGATGGCTGTTCACGCCTGGGCGCACTGGTGCGGGTGCTGATCCCCGTCACGGCGCCGGGCATTGTCGCCACTGCGATCTTTGCCTTTATCGGCGCCTGGAATGAATTTCTCTTTGGCCTGATCCTCTCGACCAATGTGGCCGTGCCGGTCACCGTGCGCCTCTCTTCCTATGTGAGCACCACTTTTCACTCCGATAACTCGCTGGTGGCCGCGGCGGGGATGCTGACTTTGATTCCGCCGGTGCTGCTGGTCTTTATTCTGAATCGCTATATTATTCGGGGGTTGGTGGAAGGAATGAAATATTAAGGCTACTCGTTCCACGCCACTCACAGATTCCTTGGTATCACACCTGCTCGCAAGGTGTGATACCAAGGAATCTGCTGTGAAAATTGTGTAGAGTCGCGGGGTCGTGCCGCACCGTCAACGCGATCAAATGACGACTTGACCTGCGACTACGCGACCTCGTGACAATTCGACAATTGGGTGTATACCACAAATACGGAGTTTGATAATGACCAATGCAGAGAAAACGTTGGCCCAAGCTGTCGCGGCCAAGCCCTTTCCAGAGTTTGGCGCGTGGTGGCCTATGGGCGAGCATTTTACGGCGTTTATGGCGAATGCCATCGTCGGTGAATGGGCCGCGCTTGTCGGCAACACCGGGGATCTGACAGCCGTTACGCATTATGTTCAGCACTATCTGTCCACCGTTTACCAGCGGGCAATGCGTCCGGAGTTGGTAATGGATTTCGTGGACAAAGCGTGGCGCACGCCGCTGCAATCGGGTGAATTTGACGCCCTCTCCTATGCGTTTTACCATGCTGCGTTTGACTTCCTCACAGCCCAGGCTGATTATTACGCTGAACCTTTGGCGCGGGAACGGCGGCTCTTTACCAAACGGGTCGGCAAGCGCTTTTACGATCAGGTGCATGAGTACATCCAGCCGCAGTTGCCGGCCACGCTGGAGAGACCGGCAGACTTTGCTGCTTTACAAAAGGCCATCTGTCAGGTGGGGGAGTTCTTGCAGCGGGAAGGCTACTTGCGCGATCATTTTGGCTTTCCCTTTACCGTCCACGTCACGCATGGCGGGCAGCGGATTGACCAGGATGAAGCCGATTTTCTGCCCCATCTACGGCACAATGGCATGGCCTATGCGCTCTATGAAATGGGCTATCCAGCTATCTTACCTTCGGCTGTCTATCTCTATCACACCGTGGGCGAGGCGCAGCACCATTCGTCGCGCACCATTGAAGAACTCTTTGATCGGATTGGCTACACGGCGCGCGAGACCGACGATTTTGATCCCACCGGCTTTCCAGCGGAAATGGTGGTGGAGCTGTGGGAAATCCGCCCGCAGGAAGGGTGACAGCATGGCACAACCCAATCAATCTTTGCATGGCGTCTTTCCTTATCTCGTTTCCCCCATTGATGCCGATGGCAATGTCATGGCGGATGTGTTGGGGCGCCTGGTCGAGCACCTGATCGATTGTGGCGTCCACGGTCTGACCCCGCTGGGCAGCACCGGCGAATTTGCCTACCTTTCCTGGGCACAGCGACAACGTGTGGTCGAAGTGGTCTTAGAGGCAAATGCTGGGCGCGTGCCGGTTGTGGCTGGGGTGGCCGCTACGGCCACGGCCGATGCTTTGCAGCAAGCACGTACCTTGGAGCGCATGGGCGTCGCCGGCATTCTGGCCATTATGGAGAGCTACTTTCCCATTCCCGACGCCGGTGTCGTCGATTACTTTACAGCTATGGCCAATGCGGTTACCTGTCCACTGGTGATCTACACCAATCCCACCTTTCAACGCTCCGATCTAAGCCTACCTGCCATTGTGCAACTGGCGGAAGTTTCCAATATCCAGTACATCAAAGATGCATCGACCAACACCGGACGGTTGTTGAGTATCCTCAATGCAGTGGGCGACAAGCTGAAGGTCTTTAGCGCCTCGTCGCATATCCCCGCGGCGGTCATATTGATTGGCGGTGTGGGCTGGATGGCCGGGCCGGCCTGTGTCATTCCGCGCCAGAGTGTGCGGCTCTATGAGTTGGCCGTCGCCCAACGGTGGGAGGAGGCTATGACGCTGCAACGTGCACTCTGGCGCATCAACCAGATCTTTGCCAAGTATGCGTTGGCGGCCTGCATCAAAGCTGCGCTAACCCTGCAAGGCTTTCCGGTGGGTGATCCAGTGCCGCCGCAGCCACCGCTCACCGACAAGGCGATAAATGAGGTGCAAGCGGCGCTGAGCGCGGTGGCGGATCTGGTCTAATTTTGGACATAAAACGCGGGTAGCGTGCCATTACACTCGATGGTATAATAGCGTGTATTGGTTAATCAAAAACATTCCCTTTTACACTAATAGATAGGAAACCTTATGGCAGACAAATATCGTGTTGGCATTCTGGGTTGTGGCGGCATGAGCCGCAACCATGTCAATGGCTATCTCAACTGTGGTCGTTACGATGTCGTGGCGCTGGCCGACCTCAACGAAAGCGCAATGGCCGATATGGACGAACGCTTTAGCCTCAAGACCACGCACTACACCGATGCACGGGAGATGTTGGCACAGGAAAAGCTGGATGTCGTCTCGGTCTGCACCTGGCACAGCGGCCATGCACCCTGGACCATTGCTGCTGCGTCCCATAAACCCAAGGCGATTCTCTGTGAAAAGCCCATGGCTGACACCCTCGGCGCGGCGGAACAGATGTTGGTGGCGTGCCGGCGCAATGGCGTCAAGCTGGCGATTGCCCACCAGCGCCGTTTCCTGCCGGCCTACACCTTGGTCAAAGATTTGCTGGCCCAAGGTGCGATTGGCGAAGTGCACCTGATCCAGAGCTTTGGCGGCGATGGGTTGCCCAATTATAGCTCGCACCAGACCGATATGTACCGCTACCTGCTCAGCGATGATGAATGTGAGTGGGTGATGGGCAACATTGAGCGCAAGACCGACCAGTATGAGCGCAACACGCGCATTGAAGATTGCGCCCTGGGCGTCTTCCAATTCAAGAGCGGACCGCGCGCCCTGCTGCTCAGCGATCTCATCCCCAATCATTATCAAGGTGCAAAGATCTTTGGCAGCGAAGGCATGATCGACATGACCACCGAACAGGTGCTGCTCATGAACAAGGATACGGGCGGCAAGTGGGAGTTGCATGAGCCCGACGGCAAATTCTTTAAAGTCAAAGAGAAGGGCGCGCGTTTTGAATGGGATGAAGGGGGCGCGGCCCAAGCGGATGAACTGGCCGACTGGATCGAAGATAAAGTGGTCCACCGCGGCCAGGGCCTCAATGGCTACAAGGCGTTACAGATGATCCATGCCGTCTACGAATCGGCGCGCATGCACGAGAAGGTGGTCATGCCCGTGCGCACCCGCCTCAACCCGCTGGATCTCATGGTGGAATCGGGCCATTTGACGCCCGAACGCCCAGGTCGGTATGATATTCGGGCGTTCCTGTTGCGTGGTGAGCGGATGACGAGTGATAATTCATAGACGGCATGGTTTGATGAGAGTTTATAGTCGGAAAGCTGACGAAAGAGGTGTCACGTGAGCTTATATGAAGACACGTTGGTGTTACCCACAGAAGAAGAGGAATTCGAGGAATTTGCCGACATGGGTTCATTCAATCATGGCTATACACAGACGCGTCTGATTGTTTTGTTAGATAAGCTGGAAAATTATACACCGATTACTGAGTTGAGCCTTGATATTCGGGGCGTCGATCTGAGCAAGTTCGATTTGCGCACCAAAGAGGAGATCAAGCCCGACATTTGTCTCTATCCCAAACGTGGACGCAGCCAGCCGCGCGATATTTTGCGGATGAAGGAGATGCCCTTGTTGGCAATTGAAATTCTCTCGCCCAAACAGGGTAGCTATGACATTCTTGAAAAGTTTAAGGTTTACTTTGAACTCGGTGTAACCTCCTGTTGGCTGGTAGACCCGGCAGTGCGTACGATAACTGTTTATGCAGCCACTGATGAATGGGAAACTTTTAGCGGCCAGGAAGTAATCGATGAGCCATTGGGCATCAGGCTACCATTGAATGAAGTTTTTGATTGACGATGAATCATATAGGAGGAAGAAGATGGCACATTTGACTGAAGCACAGGTAGAACAGTTTCACCGTGATGGGTATCTGATTGTGGAGGATCTCTTTGATCCCGTGACCGACATTGACCCGATTATTGAAGAGTACAAAGGTGTATTGGATCGGCTGGCGGATGAGCTCTACGCCAATGGTGAAATCTCGTCCACCTATGCTGAACTGCCCTTTGGCGAGCGCTTGATCGAAATTTACAAAGAGAGCGGCAAAGTCCACGCCCAATATTTTGATTTCTCCCTACCCCAGGCCAATGTAAAAGTCGATACGCCCTATTGGGCTGGCCCTGCGGTCTTTCGCATGTTGCGCAATGAAAAGCTGCTCGACGCCGTGGAATCGATCATTGGCGGGGAAATCTACTCCAACCCTGTGCAACATGTACGGCTGAAACCACCGGAACATCTTTGTCCCAAAAATGAGAAAGGGCTAGTGCAGTTGGGCAAGACGCCGGTTCATCAGGACAATGGCGTCGTCACCGAAGAAGGGGACAACAGCAACATCCTCACCGTTTGGTTCCCACTGTGGGATGCGACAGTCGAGAATGGCTGTCTCTGTGTCTGGCCCGGCAGCCATCGTCAGGGTTTGCTCGACCATTGCCCCAGTGACATTGGGTTGAAGATTCCCGGCAAATTGCTGCACGGCAAGGCTGTTTCGATGCCGATGAAGCGCGGTAGCGCCCTCTTCCTCACCAAACTCACGGTACATGCTTCTCATGCCAACCACAGCGAAAATATCCGCTGGAGCTTTGACTTGCGCTATAACCCGATTGGTGAGCCGACTGGGCGTAGCGCTTTCCCTGGTTTTATTGCGCGCAGCCGGCAACATCCCGAGACCGAACTCCATGAGCCTGCTGCCTGGGATCAATTGTGGGCGGATGCACGCTACAAGCTGGCCACCGAAGGTATGGGCAAGTTCAACCGCTGGAGCACGGAAAATCCAGTTTGCGCATAACCCGACATCAAAGAGAAGGAATCCGAATGTCAAAGGTACGCATGGCCCAATACGGCACAAAACATGGACACGCCGGGGGCAAATATCTGTCAATGCTCAACAACCCCGATGTAGAGGTCGTAGGCGTCTATGAACCGGATGTGCAACGGCGGCGCGAGTTGCACCAATCCGACTCGGTCTTTCGGGATACGATCTGGTTTGCCACCGCGGAAGAGATGCTCGGTGATGCTTCGATTACCGCGATTGCCTCGGAAGGGCTCAACGCGGAAAGCCTGGTGCAGACCGAGCAAATTGTCGAGGCCGGCAAACATATCTGGTATGACAAACCGGCCGGCGATAACTGGGCGCAGTGGCAAGCGGTTGTACAAACGGCGGAAGCTAAGGGTTTACTCCTGCAAATGGGCTATATGTTTCGCTATCACCACGGCTTTCGCCAGATTGCCGAGTGGGTCAAGCACGGTGTCTTGGGTGATGTTTTTTCGGTGCGCGCCCACATGTCCACCAACTTGACCGCGGCCCAACGGGAAGTCATCAGCACCCACGATGGCGGCATCTTCTATGATCTGGGCGGGCACATGCTCGATCAGGTGGTCTGGCTGCTGGGGCGCCCTACCCAGGTAACCGCCTTTTTGCGCAACGACAGCGGCATTGTCCCGGCCTTTCAGGATAACACCTTGGGCGTCTTTGAATTTAACAACGCCATTGCCTTTATTGACATCGCGGCGATGGAAGCACGCCCCATGGCGCGGCGCTTTGAGGTCTATGGCAGCAAGGGCAGCGCCATCATTGTCGAGCCCTTTGAGCCGGCCCACACGCTGCGCCTCTGTCTGGAAGAGGCGGGCGGCGGCTATGATCAGGGCGTCCATATGATCCCCGTAGAATACCAGACGCGGCAACAGATGTATGATCTGGAGTTGCAAGCCTTTGTGGCCACCTTGCGGGGCGAACAGCCGCCCGACCGAAGCTATGCCCATGAGTTGCTGGTGCAAGAGACATTATTACGGGCGACGGGTGGAACTAGCTGAGCAATTAGGTAGAATGAGCGTGCGTGGATGCATCTAAAATTGTAATGCCCACAAGATGGTCTTCTCTGTAGCGCAAGAGAAGACCATTCTCTGTCATGACAGTATTTGTTGCTTTTTGTGGACGCTGAAAGCTAATATACAGTACATCAGCTTCCTCATCGTAATCCACCCAAAAACGCTGTTTGGGGAATTGAATCAACATAGGTATAGCATGTAGAATTGATTCGGAAACTTCAGGCGCTATTGTAGCTTCCATATTGCTTTCTTTCGATCAATTTCGTTTGTAAAAAATGCTGTTACGATAAATCCATCCTCCGCTGAAATTTCCCGATAAATGACAAGCAAATATCTTCGATGTCCATAATTACGCACGGCAATTATACTCACGAGCAGCACAGGAAGTACCATTTTACTCCTGTACAAAATGATACTTCCTGGCGCTCGTCGGTATAATGAACCTTTGTGACCAGGGAGGAGTAACTCTGGACTTTCAACAACGGCCAGCACATCTTCATAATAACCGGCTACATCGTCATGATTTTCAACAATGTGTAACCACCGTTCAGCAGTCAGTCGAATGGGTATGTTGTTGATAGAAAAAGCGATATCCATGACAGTACTACCGATAGTTTGTGAGAAACTTTCCTATACCAATAATTTTAACATACCAGAAGGGTAAAATCATAATGTCCAAAATTCCCTTAGCTATTGTCGGCTGTGGCGGTATGGGCCACCGTCACATGTATGGATTGGCCGAGTTGCACCGCGCCGGCCTCTCCCAATTTGAGCTTATTGGCGCCTGTGACCCTGTGTTGGAAAATGCGGAGTCGCTGGCTGAGCAGGCGGCCGAACACTTTGGCACGCGCCCCACGGTGGTCGGCAAGATGGATGACCTGGTGGCGTTGGGGGTGAAGGCGGTGGACATTACCACCACGCCGCGTTTTCACCATTCACTGGCCGTGCAGGCGGTGCACAACGGCTTCCACGCCATGATCGAAAAGCCGGTCGGCCTGACCGTGCGCGCCAGCAACATCATCCGTAAGGCCGCCGAGGCCAAACAACTAGTGCTGAGCGTGGCCGAAAACTATCGCCGCGACCCGATCAACCGGCTGGCCAAGGCATTGATCAACGGCGGCATTATCGGACAACCGCGCTTTATGCTCCACAGTTCCGTCGGCGCCCAGGGCAACCAAATGCTCATCTCGGTCTGGCGCCATCAGAAGGATCAGAGCGGTGTCCTGCTTGATGTGGGTGTCCATTTCGCCGATATGATGGAGTACTTTATGGGGCCGATTGCGAGTATCTATGCCCAGACCCGCCTCTACGAAAAGATTCGCCATAACCCCGCCGGCGCCGGCGAGGCGCCCCAATCGGCGCCCAACCCCATCTATGCCAAGTTTCAGAAGCAGATGCCGGCTGACTTTGAGGCGACGGCTGAAGATGCCTGTTACGCCACCATCAACTTTGCCAGCGGCGCCGTGGGGCAATATCTCGAAAATCATGCCGGGCATGGCAAGGGTATCTGGTGTCGTGAAATTCATGGCTCCCAAGGTTCTATGGACCTGCCCAATGACCGCAGCGGTCGTAACATCGTACTCCATCGCCTGGGCCATGCGACGATTGACGACGGTCGCATCCTCGATCTTGTCCCTGATTTCCATCTGGATACGGCCACGGCCACGCTCTTTGGCGGCGACCGTCTCTGGAAATATGAGTTTCCCTTTGAGCATATCGACCGCAAGCTGCTTGCCGTCGAATACGATGACTTTGCCCGTGGCATTCTCGGTGAACGGCCAGTAGAAGTTGATCTCTACCAGGGAACGCGCTCGGTGGCGGTCTCCTACTCCATCCTGGAGTCGGGCCTTGCCGGTCGCCTGGTGACCCTGGACGAAGTGCTCAACGAAGCGTTGGACGACTACCAGCGTGACATTAATGATAGTATGGATATTTAATCTATGGCGACAATGCATAACATCCCCCTTGAACGCTGTGAGGTTGTCCGTGTTGGGATGATTGGCGCCGGCTCACGCGGACGGAGTTTACTGCGTGAGATGGTGGCCTGTGACGGTGTAGAAATCGTCGCATTGGCTGATATCAGCGACGCTTCTTTAGCGAAAGCGGTGGAGCGCATTACCGGCGCACAGCAACCGGCGCCCCAGACCTTTGCGGGTGATACGGGCTGGCAGCAGTTGTTGGCGCTTGACCTGGATCTGGTGATTGTGGCCACGCCCTGGAAAACCCACACCCCCTACGCAGTGGCCGTCATGGAAGCAGGCAAACATGTGGCGGTTGAAGTCCCCGTGGCGGTGACGGTTGAAGAGTGTTGGCAGTTGGTGGAGACCTCCGAGCGCACCCGGCGCCACTGTATCATGCTCGAAAATTGCTGTTATGACTATTGGGAAACGCTCGTCAAGCGCATGGTGGATGCGGGATTGCTGGGCATGATCACCCACGCCGAGTGTGCCTATATTCATGATTTGCGCAGCATGTTGCTCGAAGATCGCAGTGAAGGGCTCTGGCGACGACAAGGCCATATCGAACGCAATGGCAACCTCTACCCAACCCATGGCCTGGGACCCGTGGCGAAGATTCTGGGGATTGGCGCAAGCGACCGCTTTGATTATCTGATTTCTATGAGTAGCAGGGAAGCGGGGTTGAGTGAATATCGCGATGCCCATTTGCCGGTGGATAACCCCAAACGACAGGAGCGTTATGCCAATGGCGATATGAATAGCAGCCTCATTCGCACGGTGCAGGGACGCACCATCTTATTGCAACATGATTCTCACACCCCGCGCCCTTATGAGCGGGGCTTCCTTATCGGCGGGACCAAGGGACTCTTCCGCGATTACCCGCCCCGCCTTTACCTGGATGGCGTCAGCGAGCATGAAGCCTGGCTGCCGCTGGAAGAGTACAAAGTACGCTGGGAAGATCCGCTGTGGACCAACCTGGGTGAGTTGGCGCGCAACCGGGGTGGTCATGGCGGCATGGATTTCATCATGATCTATCGCCTACTCCAGACCTTCCATGCTGGCTTGCCGCCCGACATTGATGTTTATGATGCCGTGGAGTGGAGCGTGCCGGGGCCGCTGTCGGAACTGTCGGTAGCAAACCGCAGCCGGCCAGTGGATTTCCCTGATTTCCGCCGGTAAAATAGCGGAAAGGAGCAATATTCCGGGATTAGGTCAAGAGCACTCTTACGATTGCTGGATCTGCTGACCTAATCCTGGAATATTTGTTATTAACCAAACTGTGGCAAATAGCGTTGCTGGGTGCGCAGCAGGTCATCGGCTAATTTTTCCGCGGTGGCCTGTTCGGTGACGGCGCCATCGGCGAGCAGCGCTTCGACAAAGATACGGCGGTTGCCGGTCAGCGCCGCTTCCACCGTCAAGGCATGGGCACTCACCTTGCGCATCAGTGGCGACAGAAGGATAGCGGGCAGATCAAGCACCTGGAGCGCAGCAAAGCCGCGTGCTGTCGCCGCAGCCGATAGCTCCACCACCGCTTCAGCGGGCAACCCAGGGATCGCGCCCCGGTTAGGCAAGTTGACCGAGTAAATGCGACGAGCATCGGTTTCAATGGAAGCGAGCATATCCACCAACTGTTCATGTTCTCCTTCGGCGCGCTGAAAGACCCGCTCATCTAGCGGTTCTTCGCCCAACGCCTGGGCGCGCATACGGGCATAGCCGCCGTCACCACGGGCAATCGTCCCTTCAAAAGAAAAGGCATCCACCCCTAACTGCTTGCCATAATAACGACCATTGGGAAAACGTTCGGGGAAAAATTCACTGACGTGGCGGTCATTCACGGCCGGGTACGCGCCATAAGCATCAAATAGCGACCAGGAAAAAGGATCATCCAACGGCGCATCCTGCTGCCGTAGTTCTGCCAGGCGCGCCCGCACCTGGGGCCAGGCATCCTCCCCTTGCCGGCGTAGGTCATAGATCCAGGTGAAGTGGTTGACGCCGGCGCCCATGCCGGTCACCTCATTGGGCAGCGCTCCGATAAAATCAGCCAATTCGCGAATGACATGAAAGACGCCATGACAGAGCCCCACCACCTCCACACCGGTAGCCTGGCGAATGGCCCAACAATTGACGGTCATGGGGTTGGAATAGTTGATAAAGAGCGCATGGGGACAGAGCTGCTTGATGTCCTGCGCAATCGCCACCAGGGCGGGGACCATGCGTAGCGCCCGCGAAATGCCACCCGGCATTACCGTATCTCCTACCGGTTGAAAGATGCCATACTGCCGTGGAATAAAGACATCCGCCTCCCATGCCCGCCGGCCACCGACACTAATGGTGGTGACAACGACATCAGCATTGGGCAGCAGATCACGTCGGTCGGTGGCCGCAGCCAGGGTGACATTGGCCTGTCGGCGCTCAATCATCTGTTGGGCGAGACCATGAGCTGTTTCTAACGCTTGGGGATCAATATCGACCAACCCAATGTGCCACGGTTTCCCCGTCAAAATCAGATCTGCCACCAGCCCGCGCGTAAACGAAGCACTGCCGGCGCCGATGAGGACAATGTTACGTCGCTGCATAGTTCAACCTTTCAGATAAAAGTCCTTTGTCGTTAGTTCCTTGGCATTAGCCCTTTGTCAAGTTAGGGGGCTAACATTTTTCATCACACAGAAAACAAATGACTTATGACCAATGACAAATAACATATTGTTCAGCCGCCCATATAGTGCACATGGCGCCGTGAGACACGGAAGGTGAGCAGGGTAATCACCAGAATGACCAAGAAAAGAATCCAGGCCAGCGCCGACGCATAGCCCATTTTGAAGTAACGGAAGGCCGAATTATAGAGATAGAGGCCATAGAAAAGGGTGGCATCCCCCGGCCCGCCTTGGGTCATGACGTAGGCTTCGGTAAAGTACTGAAAGGAGCCGATGAGGCCAGTAACGACATTAAAAAAGATCACCGGGCTGATCAAGGGCAGGGTGATGTTGGCCGTGCGCTGGAACCAGTTGGCGCCATCTAATTCAGACGCTTCCATCAGTTCGCGCGGTACATCCTGCAAGCTGGCCAGGTAGATGATGATCGCCTGGCCCAACCCCCAAAAGCTCATCAGGATGAGCGCCGGCTTGGCCCATGCAGGATCACCCAACCAGCCAGGCGCCGAGAGACCCACCATTTTTAAAACCGCATTGATGGGGCCATAGAGGGGGTTGAAGAGCCAGAGCCAGAGCACCGCGTTGGCGACCGCCGGCGTTACCGTGGGCAAATAGTAGATGGTACGGTAGAGGGGGCGGAATTGCACCGACATGTTGAGCATCATGGCAATGATAATAGCCAGCACCGTACCGCCGCCAATGGCAAAAACCGTAAAATAGGCGGTATTGTAAAGCGAAATCCAGAAGAGTTTATCTTCGGTAAAGAGCATCCGATAATTTTCAAGGCCAATGAAATTGGGCGCCTGAAAGACGTTGTAGTAGGTCAGACTGTAGTACATGGAGGCAAAGAAGGGGTACAAGATGAGCCACCCCATATTGACCAGCCAGGGCGAAATAAAGAGCAAGCCCAGAATAAGCGAGCGCCAAGTGCGCTTGGTCCACCGGTTGCGCATGGGCAATGAATTTATCATGTCCGTTCCTTTCGCTCAACCCTACCCTTTTAACCCGGTCAGCGTGATGCCTTCGATGAAGGTGCGCTGGGTTAGGAAAAAGAGCACCACCACAGGAATTAGGGAGATAAAGATTGCCGCCATGATGACTGCATAGTTGGAGAGCCCATAGTGCATACGCAGTCCCATAATGCCCAGGGTAAGGGTCCAAAGTTTTTCATCGGTCAGGTAGATCAACGGGCCCAAGAAACTGTTCCAATTGCCGATGAACTCAAAGAGCGCCACCACTGCAATGGCCGGCTTGACCAGCGGGATAAAGACACTCCATAAAATGCGCAATTCCGTGGCCCCATCAATGCGCGCGGCGTCGGTAAAATCATCGGGAATGGTGCGGAAAAATTGGCGCAGCATAAAGATGAAGAAGGGCGCAGCAAAATAGGTAGGGACAATAAGCGGCAGATAGGTGTTCACCCAATTCATCCGGTTGAAGATGATATAGAGCGGAATCATGCTTACCTGATAGGGCAACATCATGGTGGCGAGCACCCCCAAAAACACAACATCGCGCCCAGGCCAGCGAATGCGCGCAAAGCCATAGGCCACCAAGCAGTTGGAAATCACCGCACCGATGACATTAAAGGTGCAGAGAATCAGTGTGTTGCGCCCATAAAGCAACATTGATGCGTCAAAGAAAGCCTCAGGATATGCCTGCAAGGTGATAGGGTTAGGAATCCACTTGGGCGGAAATTGCAAAATCTGGTCCGACGTCTTGAGCGAAGTAGTGATCATCCAAAACCACGGAAAGAGAAAGATAATGGTCAACGGCAGCAAAAGGAGATGCCGGGAAAGTGCAATCCCCAGCCGCCAAAGCCATGTTCCTCGCCACTGATCGAGCCCATGCCGCCGTGATGGTGTTGCCGTCACCACCGGCGACAAGCGCGACACTTCATTAGCCATTGCATGCTCCTCTATTAAGAGCAAGAAGTTCGACTTCTCGAAGAAGTCGAACTTCTAAACGATTCTACTGATGCGCAGCCTGCCACTTACCCAATTCGTCCATCACTTCGCTCTGCGTTGTCTCAAGCGCCTGTTCGGGCGTCACCTGGAGCAAACGCGCCTGTTCTACATTGGAATTGAGCCGGTCCGAATAGAACTCAGCCACCGGTAACTTACCTGGCGGCGTCAGCCAACCACTAAAGAAGTCATCGATATAGACATCAAAGCCGGGGAACATTTCATAGACTTTGTCGAAGGCAGAGGAGCGCGCTACCGTCTCGGAAATGGGAATGTGGGGACGCAAACCAATGGTCCAGAGCGTAGAGTAGACTTCCGGGTTGTCAACACCGGTCATGTAGCGCACCCACTTAAAGGAAGCATCGGGATGTTTGACGCCTACCGGAATCACCGGAATGTCACCGCCGGTGGACATGCCATAGCCTTCCACTGTAGCGGGACGTGGAATACGCCAGACGGTGTAGGGCATATCATTTTTGAATTCATAAATATCGCCTAGTCGCCATGGTCCTTCCTGGGAGATGGAGTACATGCCGACCAAGAAGGGCTGGTTGGCGTCACTGCCGGAGACGGCGGTGTTAAATTGGGCAACCTTGGTGGGATCATACTTTTCGGAGTAGCTCACCATCCACTTGATGCAGTCAATGTTATTCTGGTGCGTGGCGGTCGGTTCGCCATTGTCATTAACATATTGGCCGTTGAAGCGCCCCCAATAGTTGAAATACCAGTTGCCTGGGTCAAAGCCGATGCGTTGAATCGTGCCATCGTCAGCAGTGATAAAGAGCTTTTCGACCAGTGCATCTAGTTCATCCAACGTTTCCGGCGGGGTGGCGGGATCTAAACCGGCTTCGGCGAGATGATCATTATTCACCAGCAGCGCGTAGCTCTGCGCCCACTTGGGCAACGCCCATAACTTACCTTCATAGGTGCCCAACTCCCAGATTTGGGGATAGACAATGTCCTTTAACTTGGCCAGATCATCACCAGTGGCAATATCTTCCAAGGGAATGATCACCTTGTTAGCTGCTAGCGAATAGAGTTGGCCGCTCTCATTGCCGGCAATGTAGGTGTCCGGCGGATCGCCAGCGGCAACCGCGGTTAAGAGTTTGGCGTACAACTCATCCCAACTGATCTGGACAAAACTGACCTTGATATCCGGATTTGCTTTCTCGAACTCGCCACCGACCCGGTCAAGCCAGTCAGCAAAGCGGCCACTCCAACCGTGCCAATAGACAATTTCAATCACCTCACCATCTGCTGTTTGGGCGGCGCCTTCGCCTTGTTGGGCAGCGGGTTGGGCGGCAGGCGTACAAGCGGCTAAAGCAGTTGCACCTGCTGTCGCGCCAAGCACACCGAGAAAGGTACGACGACTCAAACGTTTTTCCGAAGACATACCGATCCTCCTGTTATAGAATGAACTGTATTGGGTTGAGAATGAACAGCGATCCTCAGTCAAAAACAAAGGGGGGTATAGTCGGAGAGATAACAAGATGTTACTGAATGACTATTAACACGGTATAGGTAAAGTGTAAATCCTATTACACACCATGCAGTAGGTTTCTGTCAAACACCAAATTGAGATGGGTCCCAGAAGAAAGGTAGATGATTGGAGAGCAAATTTGCAAGCTGAGCATCACCTCTAGTTTGGGACACCCCTCAAAATTGACAGACTCACAGCCCATGCGCTATGATTGAACAATGCCCTTAGCTAATAACGAACAGAATTGCTTCGCCCCCTTAGGTGATCCTTTCTGAAATTTTACACTGTTCGGAAGTTTTGCAGAGAAAATATCTCCCCGGCGTCTTTGCTACGCAACGTATACTCACGAGCAGCACAGTCAGTAACCTATTACTCGTGTAACAAGTGTTACTTCCTGGCGCTCGTGAGTATATCTGTAATGCCAATGGATTTATCCTGCGAAATTAAGGGTTACCAAACGATAGCGTTCCTAAATCAGTCGCTTATCTCAGTCTTTCTAAAGAGAGATAAGGCTGATCCAAGAAATGGAATCCCTTTTTTAGGTGACTGTCACTGGCCTAGGCAACCTAGGAATACGCCAGACTTGGTGGCCAGTGACAGTCACCCCAGCGGGGTAATCTATTCCTTGCAACGGCCTTAGGAAGTTTTCCGGCTGCCCATCATTATTATTTTTATAGATAACCTAAGTTGTGCCCAATCTCGTGGTAGCACTATGATTTTAGCGGATTGCTCCAGTGTGAAAGATTGTGGTCACAACTTGAAGTAGATAGCGTGGCGTGATGATCCCAACCACCCAACTTGACCAAACGGCAGAAGCCGCACAATCCAAGCGCGCCGGGACGGAGCAGCCGATCCTGGAGATCAAAAACCTACACACCTATTTCTTCCTGGAAAAAGGCATTATTAAAGCCGTCAACGGTGTCAACCTGACGCTGCAACGACAAGCAACGCTGGGGGTGGTGGGTGAAAGTGGTTGTGGCAAAAGTGTCACAGCCATGTCGGTGATGCGGCTGGTGAAGTGGCCGCCGGGAAAGATTGTCGATGGCCAGATCCTATTACACCGCACAGATGGCCGGCCGTCGGTTGACCTTGCCCAATTGGATGCAAGAGGTACGGAGATTCGCAGCATTCGTGGCGGCGAAATTGGGATGATCTTTCAAGAGCCAATGACTTCGCTCAATCCGTTGAAGTCGATTGGCAACCAGATTGCGGAAGCGGTGAAACTGCATCAGGCGGTCAATGACCGCGCCGCGTTGGAACGGGCCGAGGAAATGTTACACAAGGTTAACATCAGTGCCCCGCGGCAGCGTTTGCGCGAGTATCCCCACCAGCTAAGTGGTGGTATGCGGCAGCGGGTTATGATCGCCATGGCGCTTTCCTGTAATCCGTTGATTCTCCTGGCCGATGAGCCGACGACGGCGCTAGATGTCACCGTACAGGCGCAGATTTTGGACCTGATGCGTGAGCTACAGGCCGAGTTTAACTCCTCGATTATGCTCATTACCCACAACTTAGGGGTCGTCTCCCAGATGGCGGACCAGATCGCCGTCATGTACTTAGGCAAGGTCGTTGAGTACGGCTCTACCCACGCCATCTTCCACAATCCATTACATCCATACACCATGGGTTTGCTCAAATCAGTCCCGGTGCTGGGGCGTAAAACAGCAAAATTGATCCCGATTGAGGGGATGGTGCCTAGTCCATCAGACGCGATTCAGGGATGCGCTTTTGCCGGCCGTTGTCCACACGTCATGAAAATTTGCCGTGAACAGGAACCCCCATTGCGCACCCATGAGACGGCGCATGAAGCCGCCTGTTGGTTACATGAATGAGGCGTGGTATTGATTATTATACCCACGTTTCAGATATAAAGGTTATTCATCATGAACTTGTCCAGGGCGTATTTTCTGCGTACAAGCGGGCAGCTTGCGCTCAGAAAATAAAGCAAACATCGCGTCCTTTGTTCATTGATGAGGCTCAAAATTTCACTCGTAGTTATTGCAATGGAGGAAACATGCGAACCAGATTGTTAGCAATCTTTGCGCTGGTTGTGTTGCTCTTCGTAATGGCAGCCTGTGGTGGCGGAGAACCGGCCGCTGCACCTGCCGAAGAAGCAGCTGCGCCTGCACAAGAAGCCGCTGCACCGACAGAAGCCGCCGCAGCAGAGGCCCCCGCCGCGGAAGCCGCCCCTGCAGAAGCCGCGACCACCGCGGGAGCTTATGGCGAAATGCCAGCCGATGCTAGCCCTTATCCCCTCCCGCCGGAGTTGGACCTCGGCGGCGCCACCGTTGAGAAACTGCCGATTGACCAGATCGTCACGTATGAGGCGCTGCCGGAATATCATCAGCCCGCCTGGATGGATCAACTGGTGGCGGATGGCTCACTGCCGCCCGTTGCCGAGCGCTTGCCTGCTGAGCCCAAGGTCATCCTCAAGAGTGGCATGCCTGATGGCATTGGCACCTATGGCGATGTCTGGCGCGACTTCTCGGCTTGCCCGACCGCCGGCTGGAACAACGGCGCCGGCGTTACCTCTGGCTGGTTTGGCATTGAATCAATGTCATTCAATTATCAAGCGCTTGTCAAGACCGGCCCGCTCTACCGTGCTAATCAAGATCTTGAACCCTTCCCCAACCTGGCCAAAAGTTGGGAGTGGAGCGATGATGGGTTACAGTTAACCATGCACCTGATCGAAGGCGCCAAGTGGTCCGATGGCGAACCCTTTACCGCTGATGATGTGATCTTTACTTGGGAAGATCTGATCAATGATCCGCAAGTATTGCGCAACGGCGTCAAGGGCGATGCTTTCAATCTTGATGGACAGCCCTCTGTACTGGAAAAGGTCGATGATTACACAATCCAGTGGACCTTTGCCACACCGAAGCCCCTTCAACTCTTCTATGTAATGGATGAAGGCGATTTCAATGTCTCTCCAGCCCATGTCCTCAAGGCTCTCCATCCAAAGTATAACAGCGCAATGGATTACAAATCCTTCCAAGATGCGCTGCCGCCTGACAAACTGCCAATTGCCACGATGGGCCCATGGGTGCCGGTTGAGTACAAGACCGATGAACTGCTGGTTATGCGCCGCAATCCCTATTTCTGGGAAGTGGATGAAGAGGGCAATCAACTGCCCTATATCGATGAAGCTGTTTATCAGAAGGGCCCGACTGGCGCCGGTCGCACGCTCTGTACGCTAGCCGGTGGCTGTGACCACACCAACGTGGAAAATCCCTCTAGCGAATATGTAGATACCCTTAAGCGCGCCGCCGAGCCCGATGCCCAATTCCAGATGAACTGGGGACCGGAAGATCTAACCTTTGAACTCTCGCTTAATCAGTCTGAGAGTCTGGGTATCCAGGATGACCGCGACGTTGCTGTGCGCGCCCTCTTCCGCGAGGATAAATTCCGTCAAGCCGTCAGTCATGCGCTGGATCGTGACGGCATTGCCCAATCGCTTGTTCGTGGCCCGCTGTTGCGCGCTTGGGCTGGCGGTTTAGCACCGGGCGCCCCCGAGTTCGATCCCGCCTCAGTGGTCTATTATGGTTACGATGTCGAGCAGGCCAATGCCCTGTTGGATGAGCTAGGCTTGACCGACACCGATGGCAATGGTGTGCGCAACTTCCCGGCGGATGGCCCTGGCGCCGGTCAAGATGTGGTGCTGAGTCTCTTCACCTCGGAAGATCAAGCGGAAACCCGCGCGATTGGTGACCAGATTGTGATCATGTTGGGCGCTGTTGGAATTAAGGTCAATGCTCGCCCGCTCAATAGCCAGGCCCATACAGAAAATAACTCCAATGGTGAATGGGATATGAAGATCAGCCGCAACGACACCAACTCGCTGATCTTTACGGCCTGCAACAACTATGCGCCGCTGACCAACCTAACGCCGAACTGGAACCGTAAGGGTGAAGGTGAGCGTGTCCTGCGTGATTGGGAACAGGATCTGGCCGATACGATTACTGCCTATTGCAGTTCACAAGATTCTGCAGAGCGCAAAGATCTGATCAACCACTGGAACTACGTCTGGACCTTGCACAACTATGCCATTGGCACCATTGTTGGTCGCAAAGGCTTGGCGCTGGCCAAACGCTTCAAGAACATTCCTGGTGGCCTACCGCCCCACCTTTATCAGTGGGTGGAAGATGCCATCATGTCGGAAACCCTCTGGACGCCAACCGATGAGCAGAAGCAACAGGTGCGCCCGGATACGGTGCCGGTCTATACTGCGAGTGAATAGTTTCGCTTGAAATAGATAGGGAAATAAGTAAATAGGGAAATAAGTAGATTAGTACATCAATGTACCTCTCTGGTTATTTACCTATTTACTTATTTACCCATTTACTTATGTACTTATTGCCTAACCCAAGGTCCATTTCATGCTCAACTACATTATACGGCGTTTGATCATCTCCTTCTTTTTGCTGTTGGCGATTGCCGGTACTTCATTTTTTGTGATCCAATTGCCACCCGGTGATTTTGCCAGCACCTACAAACAATTTTTAATTCAAACGGCAAATCTATCAGAAGATCGCGCGGAAGAGATGACACAGTTGCTTCGTCAGCAATATGGTCTGGATCAGCCTGTCTATGTCCAATTCTTTACCTGGATCAAGGGCATTGTGACGGAGGGCAAGTTCGGCTACTCCTTTGCCTATCGGCGTGATGCCGGCGAAATTATTCTGGACCGGCTCCCCAAAACCTTGATGTTGGCTTTATTGGCCCACATTACATCAACATTTGTAGGTCTTGCGGCCGGAATCTATGTGGCGCCCCGCCAATATGGCTGGGCCGATAACATTTTGAGCTTTATTGCTTTTATCTTAACCGCAGTCCCGCGCTTTTTTATGGCGTTGGTAATTATGTATGCGCTGGTTTTTGTCTTCGATCAACACCATGTGACTTCATTTTTCTCGCCCGAATATGCCGTAGCCGATTGGTCTTGGGCCAAGTTTGTGGATCTGGTCAAGCATATCTGGCCGGTGGTGCTGATTGCCGGCCTTGGAGGTGTGTCGCGTAATATGCGCGTCATGCGTGGCAATTTGCTGGATGTCTTGAATGCCCAATTTGTGACGACCGCACGTGCCAAAGGTTTGGAAGAACGCAAGGTGATGAACCGTCACGCGGTTCCCAACGCGCTTCATCCCATCATTGGCTACCAGGGCACAGTCTTGCCCTATATGGTGCAAGGCGAATTGGAAGCGGCCATTGTTATGGGGTTGCCCACGTTGGGCCCGATTTTGCTGACCGCGCTGCGTTCGCAAGATATATACCTATCCGGCGGCGCCCTATTGGTGACAGCCGCGCTGGTTGTCTTTGGCAACTTGCTGGCCGACATTTTCCTGGCGGTGCTGGACCCGCGTATCCGTTATACGTAAACACGTTCGTTCTATCGGCTGTCTCGTACACCTGCGGCAAGCTGGCTAGCTGAGAAATTGATGGTCATCTTGTCATCTTGTCATCCTGTCATCTCGTCAAGTGCAGCACGGCACCAGGCTAAACGTTAGTGATATTTTAACTGGGAGACGTAAACCCATGGCTCAAGAAGTACTCGATGCTCCGTTGGTGGTCGAAGAGGAGCGCACCATTCGTGGTAAAAGTGAAAGTTATTGGCAGCTTGTATGGCGGCGCTTTCGCCGGAGCAAACCGGCGGTCATTGGGGGAATTTTGGTGGTGCTGTTGCTGGCGTTAGCCTTCTTTGCCGAATTTTTTGCGCCCTACCCGTTGAACAAATATAATTCGCAGATCTCGTTGATCCCGCCGACACGCATCCATTTTATTGATGCGGAGGGCAACTTTCATCTGCGCCCCTTTATCTACAAAATGGCCGAAAAGATTGACCCCAAAACGGGACAACCGGCCTATGATCCGGTTACCTTTTTGACGATCTTCGAGTTGGACACGAGCCATCCCATTCCCATTCATTTTTTTGTGCACAGTTGGGAGTACAAGCTCTTTGGACTAATTCCAACGGATCTCCATTTTTTTGGCGTCGATGATGAAGAAGCAGGCATCTATATTCTGGGGACGGACCAATATGGCTCTGATCTCTGGAGCAAGGCATGCGAGGCAGGACGCATTTCCTTGAGTTTGAGCCTCCTTGTCACTTTCATCAGCGTCATCGTTGGTTCCTTGGTCGGCGTTGTCTCCGGCTATTATGGTGGCTGGATCGACAATGCCATTCAGCGCTTTGTTGAATTTGTCACTGCTTTTCCGCAGTTGGCCCTGTGGCTATCCCTGGTGGCGATCGTGCCGCGCACATGGGACTCTTTTCGCATCTTCTTAGTGATCTCGCTCATCTTTGCCCTCCTCTCCTGGACCACCCTGGCGCGTGAGGTGCGCAGCAAGGTGCTTTCGTTGCGCCAGACCGATTTTGTCTTGGCGGCCAAAGAGATGGGCGCATCCGACGCGCGCATTATGTTTGTCCATCTGTTACCCAACACCCTCAGTCACATCATCGTGATCCTGACGCTGACCATTCCCGGCATTATTCTGGCCGAGGCGTTTTTGAGCTTTCTGGGTCTAGGCATCCAACGTCCGCTGATCAGTTGGGGCCTCTTAATGCAGGATGCTCAAAATCTACGCACCCTGGGCGAAACCCCGTGGATCATGTTCCCGGCCCTCTTTATCATTGTCGCTGTGCTGGGCTTTAACCTGCTGGGCGATGGCCTGCGCGATGCCGCGGATCCTTATTCGATTGTATGATATAATAGGATTCAGAAGAGGATTTTCATTTGTGAACTGTTGAAGATACCGGAGAGGCCAAGATGAAAACGGGGTTTTCAGATAAGACATTAGCAGAATCTAATATTATTATTCATTATAGTACACAAAGAGATGGCTTTGTGTTTCGCTTGCACCCGCTAACTCTGTTGTCATTACAAAAGCGTTATCCGGAACGAAGGCGTGTCGATAGCCTCCTCATTGGGTATGATAAACAGCGTTCCCCTGAACAAATCGATGAAGGAGTATGGCAACATATCTCACAATTACTAACAGGATTATCTTCTACAGAGATTGAGCAGGTTGGCGGTTTTTCTGTTATCCATCCTGTAACTCAGCAAGAAATTTATCATTCTGCGCTTGCTTATGCCTAGACGCAGCCATCTTTATGTCGGTCGCGGCGGGCAAATGGCAGTCATGGCCGAATTTCTCTTGCGTGGTTACAATGTAGCTGTACCTGAAGTTGACATTGGCGATGACATTTTTGTTGTTCGTGATGGTCATGGCGAGTATTCAAGAGTGCAGGTCAAGACAGCATTGGTAACCGCTACGCGGTCTGGTTACAGTGCACGATATGCGCTCCGATTGGACCAATTACTCACATTGAGCGCTCCCGAAATCTGGTACGTTTTTGCTAACCGTCTTGATAAAGTATGGGTATCATTTCTCGTTATTTCGCGACCGACGCTTGATACCTTATACAACCAGTATCAATTAGGATCGCTCAACCGGCAAGGCATGCTTTCACTTTATTTAACCTATACAGACACACAGGTGCGTTGTTCAGGTCGAGATTTCAGTGAATATCTCAATAACTGGGATGCCTGGCCCTATGTCCAGCATGATAGTGATGTTGCGCGATGATGAGCTTAGAAGAAGTCCGCCAAAAGCTACATGCCGGTGAAGATAGCTACACCGAATTCAAGGAGCGCCTGGATAATTCAGAGAGCGTTGCCGGTGAAATTGTCGCCTTTGCCAATACAGACGGCGGCCGCTTGTTTGTCGGTGTGACCGATTCTGGCGCCGTGATCGGTGTGGCCGATCCGCCGCGCGTTGAAAGGCAACTGGCGCAGATCTGCCGGGAAAACATTCTGCCACCGCTCATTCCATTGATTGAGACGGTTACCATTGACGGGCAGATCATTCTTGAGCTAGAGGTGCGCGGCGTTCACAAACCTTATCGCACCAAAGGCGGCCGCTATTATGTACGGGTCGGTTCGACCAAACAAGATGCCAGCCCACAGGAATTGCTACGTCTGGCGCAGCGCGCCGGCGCCTATCGTTATGACGAAGCACCAGTTCCCGGCACAAGCGAAGCTGATCTGGACTGGACGCTTTTTGCACGCTACTATCGCGCGGTAACGGGTGAAGATGTCACCACAAGCGAGTTATCAGCGATCGAGACATTGCGCGGTGCCTTTATCCTGACTGAATATGGTGGCAAATTGTGTTTGACCGTGGCTGCCCTGCTCTGTTTCGGCAAAAACCCGCAACGCTATCTCTATCAAAGCCGACTTTCCGCCTTACGTTTTGTGGGTGATGATGTCAGTGAAACGATGGCTGATACACAGGAATTGCTTGGTCCATTGCCACAATTGATTGATGGAGCCGTTAGCTTTGCGCTGCGTAACGCAGCCACCAAGGCCGTCATTGCGGGGACGCGCGAGATTGAAACGCCACAATATCCCCAGGCAGCCTTACGGGAATTGATTGTAAATGCCGTTGCCCACCGCGATTATAGTTTGGAAGGGGCCCAGATTCGCTTGATCATGTTTGACCATCGTTTGGAATTATATAGTCCGGGGCGTTTGCCAAATGGTATGACGCTCGCCCATTTGCGCTATTACAATCATGTGGCGCGCAATCCGTTGATTGTCCAGTATCTTAGTCGGTTGGGTTATATGCGCGATTTTGGTACGGGTATACCACGGGTGATTCGGCTAATGGGTGAACATAATGGCACCGCGCCGGACTTTACCCTCATTGGAGAGGAATTCGTCGCACGTCTCCATAGCCCCGCACAGGAGACAGCAACGAGCACTAAGTAGCAGTCTTCGGCATAGCAACAAGGCTACTGTTTGTGCTGTTCGTGAGTATGGTAGCGCAGTGATGGCGACAGAAATTTGAGTTATGGTAAAATTTGCACGTGTGATCTGGTTTATAGGAATGCTGGTTGGCGTCGGCGTTGTGATGACGGCCTGCACCCTGGTCCTATCATCTGCGCCGGCGTCCCAAAGCACAAACCGGACGATTCCCCCTATGAATGAGACAAAAAAAGCGCTTCATGGTGTGGTGGTGGATGGAGATGGGCCCGTGGCAGGCGCTACAGTGCGGCTCCATCTCCGTGAACAGAAGGCAACCACCGCAGCCGATGGCTCTTTTACACTGACCAATTTGCCGGCCGCGGATGTTTTCACGGTGACAGTATGGGCGGCGGGTTATTATATTAACTGGCAACGGGTGACCAGCACGGAGACGCCGGTGCAACTGCGGCTCAATTCCATCTATGCCACCGATAATGTGGAGTACAATTGGTTTGAACAAGATGGACTAAAAGGGTCAGCCGCCTGTGGCGCTTGCCACACGGCCTATCCGGAGTGGCAGCAGGATGCTCACTCGCAAACGGCCACGAACTATCGTTTTGTCACCATGTACGCCGGCACCGACATCCATGACACGCAGAGTCCGCTCACCGGCTATACGCGCGAGGGCAAAATTGCACCGCCCGATTTGAGTCAGCCCTACTATGGGCCGGGCTTCCGGCTAGACACCCCCAACAAAACCGGTAATTGCGCCGTTTGCCACACCCCGATGGCTGCGAAGTTGGCTACCACAGACGGTTGTAGCTGGTCCGGCTGTCATGGCACAACCACAGCCACCTATTCCGATCAGGTGTCGCCGGGAGCCAGTCCGCTCTATCTCTATGGCCCTGCCGAAGAGGGTATTTCCTGTGAGTTTTGCCATAAAATTGGCGATGTGCGTCTAAACCCAGCCACACAGACACCCTATGATGATGCGCCCGGCATTTTGTCTCTTGTGTTGCACCGGCCGGAAGCCGGCCAGGATGTATTCTTTGGTCCGCTTGACGATGTGGTGCGCCCAGAACTGGAGCACCCACGTGATAGCTACTTGCCACTGCAGCAGCAGAGCGCCTTTTGCGCCGGCTGTCATCACGGCGTGTTAGGAGGCGTGGTGGCCAACATGAAGGTGACCGGCGGCGTGCTCGTCTACAGTTCCTATGACGAATGGCTGGCCAGCCCCTACAGCGATCCTGCCACCGGCAAGAGCTGTCAAGATTGTCACATGCCGCCCGCCCAGACGGATTACTTTGTCTTCCCGCCAAAAGGCGGACAGGTGCGGGGCAACTACCAGGTCAGCAATCATCGGATGTTGGGCACCAATGATGAGGCATTTTTGCAGAGCGCCGTCACTATGACCGGCACGGCAAACGTGGTTGACGGACAACTACAGGTAGACGTCGCCATCACCAACGCTAAGGCCGGTCACAGTGTGCCGGCGGGCTCACCCTTGCGCCATCTGCTCTTGGTCGTAACCGCGACTGATCCGACGGGGAATGTATTACCCCTGGCAAGTGGCCCAGTGTTGCCGGCGTGGGCCGGAAATTATGCGGGTGCGCCTGGCTCTTACTATGCCAAAGTGCTGCGCGACAAGTGGACGGGCGAGGCGCCCACCGGCGCTTATTGGCGTGAAATTGAATTGGTGGAAGATACACGCATTCCGGCATTGGCCACCCGCACCAGCCATTATCAATTTGGCGCTTCATCCGTCAAGCGTACTACGGTTGAGATCCGGCTGATCTACCGGCGAGCCTATCAACAGGTAATTGAGTGGAAAAAGTGGCCGGATCAAGATATTATCATGGCGCAGCAGACCATAATGATCAATCAGTAGGATTCTCATGACGCAAACACAACCTAGAGGCTCTGTCGATTTTCGGTGGAGTGAGCAAAATAACCAGAATGGCGATTCGTATATTCTCGAAGTCAATAATCTCAAACAGCACTTTCCCATCCACAGCGGCTTTTTCCAGCGCGTCGTTGGTTACACCAAGGCCGTCGATGGTGTAAGCTTCAAGCTGCGCGAACAAGAAGTGTTAGGGATTGTAGGGGAAAGTGGGTGCGGCAAGACGACGACCGGGCGCTCCATTCTGCGCCTCTATGAGCCGACCGCCGGCGAAATTTGGTATCGCAAGACCAGCGGCGAACGGGTTGACATTACCAAGATCGGCCAGGACGAGATGAAACTGCTGCGCCGGGAAATGCGCATGATCTTCCAAGATCCCTTTAGCTCCCTCAATCCACGCATGACGGTCAAGGATATTATTGGTGAGCCGTTGGTGATCCACCGCGTGGCGCGTGGGCGTGAATTGGAAGAACGGGTGGCGCAACTGATGAGTTCAGTCGGCCTCAACCCAGCTTACATGCGTCGCTATCCCCATGAATTCTCCGGCGGTCAACGTCAGCGCATTGGTCTGGCGCGCACACTTTCCTTGAACCCACGGCTGATTGTAGCCGATGAACCGGTCTCTGCGCTTGATGTGTCGGTGCAGGCCCAGGTCCTTAACCTCTTGCAGGACATTAAGGATCAACTGGGTCTGACAATGATTTTCATTGCCCACGATCTGTCAGTGGTGGAGCACATCTGTGACCGTATCGCGGTCATGTATGTGGGGAAAGTGGTAGAATTGGCGGCGTCAGAAGCACTGCTGCGCCACCCGCTGCACCCTTACACCGAAGCGCTAGTCTCTGCAGTGCCGCCGGCTGATCCCGATATCCACATGCAACGGCTGATCCTGGAAGGCGATGTCCCTAGCCCAGCCAATCCGCCCAGCGGCTGTGTCTTTCACCCACGCTGCCGTTATGCCAAGGGGATCTGCCAAGAGACAGAGCCACAGTTGGAAGAAGTGGAGCCGGGGCACTATGCCAGTTGTCACTTTGCCAAAGAGCTAACGCTAGAAGGAATTCGAGATTGACTGAGCAAAACATCAATCATGCGGAAGAATCACCTTGGTTGGCTGGTCCGCGCCTGGCGGAACTGCCGGATGGTGCGATGCATCTGCTCCAATACGAGGCCGACGGCATTGTGCTGGTGAACTGGCACGGTGCGGTAACCGCATTTCGCAATCGCTGTCTACACCAGGAACTGCCCATTCACGCCGGCTACTTAACCCCGGAGGGTATTCTGCTCTGTCCCTGGCACAATTGGTGCTATCAAGTGGAAACCGGCGAATGTTTGACAGTGCCAGGCGCGCTGCTTGAACGCTTTCCTGTACGGATTCAAGATGAGCGGGTTTTTGTGCAGGCGCCCATGCCTGCCCCACAATCGTAGTATCAGCAGACCGCCATACGCGGAGCAAGCACGCTCTAGACGTGCGGTCCATTGAGAATATTTGTTCGTGAAATTTCAGTTCAATTTTTGGAATTTAGGATGACTGCTGCAACCGACCAAGAACTCATCGAACGTTGGCGTAACGAACCCGCGCCGCTGCTCCCCCTGCTTCATGCCTTTCATGATCGCGATGGCTATCTCAGCGAGACTGCGCTACGTGCGGTGGCGGCTGGACTGCGTATCCCATTGGCCGATCTCTATGGGACAGTCACCTTTTACCATCATTTTGCCCGTGAAGCCGGCGGTCTCCATGCGCCGCGGGTCTGTACCGGACCAGTCTGTTCGCTCCGCGGCGGCAAGGAACTGCTGGCATCGCTCCAAGATCAGGGCGCTACGGCGATGCCCTGCGCTGGACGTTGTGATGAACCGGTGCCCGTCCTCAAGGGGCATCGCTACTTAGTGGGACAGCCGAGTGGGATGTTGGTCGATCGGCCTACTCCCTTGCCCGCGCCCAATCCAGGCGGCAGCGAAGAGTGTGTCTTTGCTGCCATTCGCGCGCCGGGTCGCGCCACGCTTGACGGTTATTTCGCCACCGGTGGCTATCAGGCATTAAGCAAGGCTGTATTGCAAATGACACCGCAAGCCGTGATTGAGCATATTCGGGCCAGTAAGCTAGCCGGACGGGGCGGAGCCGGCTTTCCCACCGGGCTTAAGTGGCAAGCGGTGGCAGAGGCCGCCGGTGCGCCAAAGACCATTGTCTGCAATGCCGATGAGGGGGAGCCGGGCTGTTTTAAAGATCGGGCGATTTTGGATCATGACCCCTTCGCGGTGATTGAGGGGATGACCATTGCCGCCTATGCCACCGGCGCCACGCGCGGCTTTCTTTACCTGCGCTATGAGTATCCCCATACGCTACGGATTTTGGAGAGGGCGCTCGATCAGGCTTACGAGGCTGAGTTGCTAGGCCAAAATATTTTGAACAGCGACTTTTCCTTTGAGCTTTACATTCGGCGGGGCGCGGGTGCATATATTTGCGGCGAAGAAGGGTCGCTGCTCAACAGCCTGGAAGGCAAACATCCCTTTCCGCGCAACCGCCCGCCCTATCCAGTTACCCACGGCTTTGAAAACCTGCCGACGGCGGTCAACAACGTAGAGACGCTAGCCTCGGTGCCGCAGATAATGCGCCACAGTCCTGAATGGTATCACGGTCTGGGGTTGGGTGATCACGTCGGCACCAAGGTGATTAGCCTTTCCGGTGACATCCAACGGCCGGGCAACTATGAAGTGCCCTTTGGCTTGCCGCTGATTACCTTGCTCTATGAATGGGCCGGTGGACCCATCAGTGGACGTACGATTCAGGCGGTTACGATGGCGGGACTTTCGGGTGGCTTTTTGGCTGGCGAAGCGCTGGAAACGGCCACCATTGATGAGCCCAGCATCCGCAGCAAGGGCTCAATGCTGGGAGCAGCCGGCATGATCGTCTTTGATGACCGGCGCGATATGGTCGCCGCAGCCCACAATGCCATGGCCTTCTTTGCCCATGAATCGTGCGGCAAATGTTTCCCCTGTCGCATCGGCACCCAGCGCCTCACGGAACGGTTAGCGGGCGTGGGTCCTACCGATTATGCAGCATGGCTGGCCGAGGTCAATGATATTGGGCAAACCATGAAGGCGGTCAGCGCCTGCGGCTTGGGTATGGGTGCGCCCTTGGTGACGGAAAGTTTGGTGCGCTTCTTCCCTGATCAAGTGGAAGCCCATCTCAAGGCAGACTAAGATGACCACCAGCACGATTGCAACCCGCGCCTATGCGCAGGCGCTCGATGAGCAGGATGCGTTGGCTGCTTTTCGCTCCCGTTTTGTCATTGACGATCCGGACCTGATCTATCTGGATGGGAACTCCTTGGGGCGTTTACCGAAAGCGACGGCGGGGCTGCTGCAAAATAGCGTCGCAACGCAGTGGGGCGCCCGTCTGATCCGCAGTTGGAATGAAGGCTGGCTCGAGACGCCGGCGCGCATTGGCGGCAAGATTGCCCAACTGGTGGGCGCCCAAGCGGACGAAATCACCATTGCCGATGCGACGACGGTTAACCTTTTTAAGCTGGCGTTAGCCGCCATGCAAGCGCAGCCTGACCGTCACAAAATCGTGACGGATGATCTCAATTTTCCGTCTGATCTCTACGCATTGCAGGGCATCTGCCAACTCTTGGAGCGCCCCTGTCATGTCGAGGTTGTGCCCTCCAGTGATGGTATCCATGGCCCCGTGGAGGCATTAGCCGCCGCGCTTGACCGCGACACGGCGCTCGTCACGCTGAGCCATACTGTCTTTAAGAGCGCCTATACCTATGACATGGCGGCTATAACTCAGTTGGCCCACCAGGCAGGGGCCTATATTTTGTGGGATTTGAGCCACGCTGCCGGGTCGGTGATCTGCAATCTCAACGGCGCCCAAGCGGACCTGGCCGTTGGGTGCACCTATAAGTATCTCAACGGCGGTCCTGGTGCGCCGGCCTTTTTGTATGTACGCCGCGATTTGCAGGCGCAATTGGCTAACCCCATTCAGGGCTGGATGGGGCAACGGGACATGTTTGGCTTTGGTCTTGAGTATGCAGCCGGGCCAGGATTACAGCGCTTTCTGACCGGCACACCACCCATGTTGTCGACGCTGGCCATTGAACCGGGCATTGATTTGCTTTTAGAGGCAGGGATGGCGCGGCTGCGCGCCAAGTCTGTGCAACAGACAGAGTACCTGTTAGCGCTGTGGGAAGAGGAATTGGCGCCCCTGGGCTTTACCCTCAACTCGCCACGGGATGCGGCCTGGCGCGGTTCTCATCTTGCGTTAGGCCACGCTGAGGCATGGCGGATTGACCAGGCGCTGATTCAGGAGATGAAGGTGCTGCCCGACTTTCGCCAACCGGATAATTTGCGGCTGGGGATTACGCCGCTCTACACCACATTTGAAGAGATTCAGCAGGCTGTGGCGCGCATGAAGCAGGTGGTGACCGAGAAGCGCTATCAGGATTACCCATTGGCGAACACCAAAGTCACCTGAGAACGAAAGTAGCCACGATGCCAGAGATTGCCAATCCCCATGATCGCTTTTTCCGTGAGGTTTTCTTACGGCTAGAGCTAGCCAGAGAATTAGCAATATTTCTCCGATCTGCTTTTCAGAGTGAGGTTACAGACAGGGCAGGCAGCTTATGTTTATATACTCTTGGAGCACATATTGTACCAATTGCTTACGGTTAGGGAAATTGATTGACCTATGGGTATTGCATCTGACTCCGTGATGATGACATTGACACTCGACGGTGACAGCGTCACCTTTACGCAAGGCGAAACCATTTATGAGGTAGCCGCGCGCCATCACAAATTTATTCCCACCCTCTGTTACGACGCACGGTTGCAGCCCTTTGGCGCCTGTCGCCTCTGTATCGTGGAGGTCAAAGGCCAGCGCAATCCCGTGGCATCCTGTACGACTCCTGCTGTAGCGGGCATGGAAATAAGCACGGCCAGCGCCAAGGTGGAGTTTTACCGCAAAACATTGTTGGAAATGGTCACTTCCGAAAATCCCAGGGTGGAGGTCAATCCGCTGCGCAGCTATTCCTCGCAGGAGTTGTCTGTGCTTGTCGAGCACTATGGCGTGCAGACAGGACGTTTTGGCGGCGCCCATTCCGGTCACAGTCGCGTGGATGACACCAATCCTTTTTTGTTACGCGATTATGATCTCTGCATCTCCTGTTATCGCTGTGTGCGCGTCTGTGCGGAACAAGAAGGCGACTATGCCATCAGCGTTATGAATCGCGGCTTTCATACCCAGATCACGACTGAATTTGATGGCCTGCTTAAAGAGTCCGCCTGCACCTTTTGTGGCCAATGTGTACAGACCTGTCCCACGGGTGCTCTGGGCGATAAAAAAGCGTTGCGTAATGGTTAATGGAAAATAATTAATGGTTCACGGTGGGTGTCCAAGGTTGCAACCCTGCATCACAACCTTTTTTCACTGCCGTTAATGATTGCTGGAGAATGGCATGGCAACTTTAACTGAGCTAAAACAGATTCCCTTACAAAAATCCGGCATCCAAAAGACTCGCTCGGTCTGTGGTTATTGCGGTGTGGGCTGTGCGCTGGACATTATGACCAAAGATGACCGCATTATTGGCATCCAACCGGCGATGGACGGGCCATCCAATCATGGTGCGCTCTGCGTCAAGGGACAATTTGCCTATGACTACGTACACCATCCTGACCGGCTTCAGCATCCCCTGGTGCGGCGCGGTGATGGCAAGTTATATGAGACGACATGGGACGAGGCGTTAGATGTAGCCGCACAAGGCTTTCAGCGCGTCGTCGAGAAGTACGGACGCTACGCGGTCTATGGCATTGCCTCCGGACGCACGCCCAGCGAAGCTGATTACTTAATGCAGAAGTGGATACGCGCCGGCTTTGGCACCAACTATATTGATAATTGTAGCCGTGCTTGACACGCCCCCACCGTCGCCGGTCTGGCGGCAACTATTGGGCGTGGCGCCATGTCCAATCCCTACACGGATATGGCAAAGACAGATCTCGCTTTTTGTATTGGCACCAATATGACAGAGTGCCATCCAGTTGCGGCTACCTTTTTGAAAAAGGCCCTTGCCCGCGGGGCCAAGCTCATTGTGGCAGACCCACGCCGCATTCGGTTGGCGGAAATGGCCGATCTCTACCTGCCCATCCGCGTTGGCTCTGATGTCGCGCTACTGCTGGGGATGGCCCATGTGATTGCACGCGAAGGCTTAGTGGACCACGAATTCATGCAGACGCGCACTACCGGCAGTGAAGCGTTTTTGGGGCATATTCGCCAGTTTACACCCCAGTGGGCGGCGGGTATCACCGGTGTGCCAGCCAAAGATATTGAGACGGCGGCCATCTGGTATGGCACGGCGGATAAAGCAGCTATCTATTACACGTTGGGTATCACCGAACATATCTGTGGCGTGGACAATGTCCAAAGTCTCTGCAATCTTGCGCTCATGACCGGCAATCTTGGCATTGAGGGTGGTGGCATCAACCCCATGCGCGGCCAGAACAACATCCAGGGCGCCGGTGACTCGGGTGCAATTCCCAACAATTACCCAGGCTTCCAGCCGGTGGACAAGTCGGAAAATCAGGCCAAATTTAGTACAGCCTATGGCCGGGAAATTGACCTGGAACGCGGCATCACCAAAGTGACGGCGCTAGAGCAATGTGGGAAAAGTATCTTTGCAATGCTCATTGATGGCGAGAACACGCTCGTCTCTGACCCGGATCGCGTCCACGGTGAACATGCGCTGCGCAGCCTGGAACATTTGGTGGTCATGGATATTTTTCTGACGGAGACGGCAGAACTCGCGCATGTGGTTCTACCGGCGACAGCTTGGGCCGAAACCGATGGCAATTTCACCAACAGCGAACGGCGTATTCAACGAGTTCGCCAAGCAGTGACCCCACCCGGCGTAGCAAAACCGGATTGGTGGATTATCAGTGCATTGGCCAACCGTATGAGCATCCCCGGCTTTGAGTATGACTCACCCAAAGAGGTCTTTAACGAGTTATGCGCGCTGTCACCCATCTATGCCGGCATTGATTGGGATTTGGCGGCAGATGGCCGATATCAGTGGCCCATTCCGTACAAAGGTCACCCTGGCACTCTGCGGCTGCATGAAGATGAGTTTGTCAATGGCCGCGGGATCTTTAAAGTGATCAGCTACCGAGATCCGGCGGAGGTGGTAGATGATGAGTACCCGGTCTGGCTGACCACCGGCCGGCGCTTGCAGACCTACCACACCCGCACCCAGACGGGCCGCGCCCAGGGCATTGAGTATTTTGTGCCGGAAGAGATCTTGGAAGTGCACCCGGATAATGTCAAAGCCTGGGGGCTGCGCGATGGGGGCTGGGCGCGGTTAGCTAGCCGGCGTGGCGCAGTCAAGGTCAAGGTCAAGGCGACCGAACGCTCCCCCCGTGGCACCGTTTTTGCTAGCTTTGCCTTTAACGAAACGCCGGTCAATGTGCTGACCGGGTCCGGCTATGATCCTGTGACACAGACGGCGGAGTTAAAGGTTTGCCCGGTGCGCGTAGAGCCATTGGTAGAGGCGGCTGGTTAGTATGAGTAACGATGGCTGGAAATTCGGTGCGAGCATCGTTGTACGCAACCTTGCTCGCTCTGACGGAACTGTAACTACTGCTATCCCGGCAGTTGTTCTTACCGACGATGATTTGCTCGCACTATACATTCCTGCAGGGACAAAATACAAGAATAATTGGTTGGTTTCTTCTGAACAACGAGCTGCGGCGGTAGATTCTATCACACCATCTGCGCAACGTAAACATCACGAATTGGTTTGTCAAAATGATTCGCTTCGACTCTATTTGCCCAACCGTGGTTACTCCGTTGGCCTAACCTTTGATCAGCAGGGTGAATTTGTCTCATGGTATGGCAATCTTGAGGCCCCCTTTATTCGGACACCGCTAGGCATTGATACGCGTGATTTTGCACTTGATGTTATCGCTTATCCAGATGGTCGCTGGCAGTGGAAGGACGAAGAAGAATTTGCCCGTCGGCTTGCTGTTGGTATTGATTCGGCAGATCATCAGGCATCGGTGCGCGCCGCAGGACAAGAATTCATCACACGCTTTGAACATAACGAGTGGCCTTTTAATGTCGGATGGCAAAAGTGGCAACCACAACAAAAATGGCAGGCGCCTATGCTGCCTGACAACTGGAATGTAGATTTTGGCGCCAATCGGCTGTTGCTACAATAATAGTTCTTGAAGTTGACATTATAGAGTATAAAGCACCTACGCCTAATCTTGGCAAGGTAAGGAAACGTTGTATGAGCCGCCTCACCAAAAGCAAACGGCGTATTTGGAGTGTTGATCATGGTCAGCTACACCGTAAGAGTGACTATTTGGCCACCGAGGAACCTCTCGAACTCCAACTCAGTGCAGGCAGTGAACAGCGCACGATCGCCATCACCATGCGCACCCCCGGCAATGATTACGAATTAGCCGCCGGCTTCCTCTACAATGAGGGCATCATCCAGGACAAGCACGAGATCACCCAGATGATCTATTGTGTGGACGGCCAACAGCACTTGCAAGAGTATAATGTGCTACGGATTGGGCTGGCTAGGCCAACCTTGCCCGCCCTAGAACAACTTGACCGTCATTTCTTTGTCAACAGCGCCTGTGGCGTCTGTGGGCGAACCATGTTGGACGAATTGGCTCAACGCGCCTTGCCGCCCCTTGCAGATGGACCACAAGTTGCGCTCGAAACGCTGTTGCGTCTGCCTGATGCGTTACGCCAAGCCCAATCTCTTTTTGCCAGCACCGGCGGTCTCCATGCCGCCGCCCTCTTTGATCCCTCCGGCGCCCTGCTTGCCTTACGCGAGGATGTAGGTCGTCACAATGCCCTAGATAAATTAATCGGCTGGGGTCTCCTCAATCAACAAGTGCCCTTTCAGGATAAGATCATTCTGGTCAGCGGGCGCGCCAGCTATGAACTGTTGCAAAAATGTCGCGTCGCTGGCGTGTCGGTCTTTTGTGCGGTTTCGGCCCCCAGTAGCCTGGCCGTGGAATTAGCCGAACATTTTGGGATTACCCTGGTTGGATTTCTGCGTGACAATCGGTTTAACATCTACAGTGCCCACAAACGAATTGTCAACCTCAGCAAGAACAGCTCAAATTAATATTTTGTAAATAAGTGTAAGCTAGTTAATTGTGCATTTTGTATATAATAACCCTGTTCACAACATTATATAGTTAGGTGAGGTATTCTCTTAATGGCTCCCAAGAGAATACCTCAGCTTTTTGCAGTGGAATATAGGGATGAAGTTAAGCGTGCTATGGCTTTCATGGTTCCCAACAGCCCAATTCATTCCTCACCATTCCCAGGCCATTACTCATCATTCGCTATTAGTCCACAATTATGGAGGCAATTATGATTTCAAAAAGGCCAATTCGGATCGGGCTGATTGGATCGGGCTATATCGCACGCGGCTTGATCACTTTGTTAGCCTGCCGTACTGACCTCACCATCTCGAAAGTACTTACCCGTTGTGAGCCCACCACCCGTTCTGACTTTCCTGCACAAAATTTGTTGACCAACTCTATCCATGATCTGATTGACCACAGTGATTTAGCCGTTGAGTGCAGTGGGGATGTGCTCCATGGCACGGCAATGCTGCTTGCAGTCATGGATGCTGAATTGCCGGTCGTTACCCTTGATCCTACCCTACAGGTGACAACTGGCTCCTATTTTGTTGATAAGGGCTTTATCACCGAAGCGGAAGGATATGCTCCCGGTTCCCTTGCGGCCTTACATGAAGAAGTGATTCAAATGGGCTTCAAGCCGCTGGTTTACGGCAACAGCAGTAACAGCTTAAACAAGAACCCACATCCCGATGTAATGCTCACAATGGCAAAAAAGCAGGGCGTTAGTTTAAATCGCGTCGTGGCAGCGATAGATGGGACACAGACGCAGTTTGAACAAGTTCTCGTCGCCAACGGATTAGGCGCCGACATTGCCAAAACAGGCCTTCTTTATCTTCAAGCGGATACGCTAGAGGAAGGGGCCAATCTGTTGGCTGCACTTGCCAAGGGGAAAGGAACGCCCCTTGCGGATTGTCTTGTGCCAACAGCCGGCATTGGCCATAAATTGCCCGCTGATATCTTCGTCACCGCCGAACATGAGCAGCACCAACAGGAATTTCTGCGTTACTACCAGCTTGGTGATGGCCCTTACTATACATTACGGCGCAGCTACTGCTTGCCCCATTTGGACTTGGTCAAAACGATTTGTCGTGTGGTCCACGGTGGCGGCGTATTGCTCACGAACAGCGCAACACCACGTTTTAGCGTCGCTGCCAGAGCAAAACGGGCGCTCAAACAGGGTGAACGCATTGAATGGGGCATTGGCAGTTTTGATGTACGGGGCGTCGCCGTCCGCATTACCGAACATCCAGGCCATGTTCCCATCGGACTGTTGCAGCGTGCAGTTGTGAAACATGCGCTTGAACCAGGCCAACTCCTGACTTTTGCGGATCTTGAATTCCCCAACAGTATTGCAAAGCAGGCGTGGCTGGAGATCGAACAAAGTGTAACGATGGGTGTTGAGACTACATCTTATCGTCCCGTTTGGGCATAACTTGGCTTTGTTGTCCATTATTTTTCATCCTGCACAAATGTTGTAAGGTTTCTGCAAGCTGTATACGTCAAAAGTCTGGTATACTGTTTAGATAATGTATTTTATTAGGCCATGTTTTCGCTATTGGATTTTATACCTTGTCGTCGCATGTAGCCTGTTATTCTTTGCAGGCAAAGACAAGGTAGCGGCAAATAATTTATCTCTACCCGGAAAGACTATTCCGGTCATTCTCGCTCTGCAGAAAAGCGGGGAAGGTGTGGTTGACTCTGATCCTAAAGGGTCACTTTTTGCAGTAGGGGAGGTCGTTACAATCACGGCCACGGCACAAACAGGCTGGCATTTCATAGCCTGGAGCCGAGATTTAGAGTCCACAGAGAATCCGGTCCAAATTGTTATGGATCGCGATAAGACGGTTAAAGCTACCTTTGCACAGATCGACTATCAGATCAATTTGGTCGTGACAGGGGGCGGCGCAGTATCAACCACACCGGAACAAATGACTTACGCATATGGGGATCGCATCACGATCTATGGCCGCCCTCAAGTAGGCTGGCGTTTTGTGCGCTGGGAAGGAGATTACACTGGCTCTGCCAATCCTGTAACCATCACCGTTAACAACGATAAAACAATCACTGCTGTTTTCGTCAAACAACCAGTCCCACCCATCTACCTGCCGTTGGTAATGAACTAGTACATGATGGCGTAAATCGGGAACCTCTGGGGGCGGCGGTAAATAAGGCTAACGACCACTGGGACAGTGGCAAAATAGCTCTGGCCTTATTTATGCCGGGATTTACTAGTGGAACACGAGAGTGAGTTTGGTGTAAAAGCTAACCACACTTTCGGTGGAGTCATGGCTTTATCTCTTGAGGAGCAAGGTATGTCGATTAAATTTGGCACCGACGGCTGGCGCGCCGTCATCAGCGAAGATTTTACCTTTGAAAACGTCCGTAAAGTCGCACAAGCAATTGCCGATAAAATGTTGGCCGACCAGCCGGGCCATGCTAGCCACAATGGCGCTACATCATCATCTTCTGCACCCACTATGGTCGTGGGTTTTGACACCCGTTTCCTCTCTGATCGTTATGCAATTGCGGTGGCGGAAGTATTGGCTGCCAATGGCATTGCTGTTTGGTTGGCACGTGGCGATGCACCAACCCCCATGGTGAGCTATGCCATTGTAGACAAACAAGCCGATGGCGGTGTTATGATCACAGCCAGCCATAATCCGCCGCGCTACAATGGCATCAAACTGAAGGCCGATTATGGCGGTTCTGCCAGCCCAGAGGATTGCAAAGAGATTGAAAAGCGTATTCAAAACAACAATGCAACGGGCAAGCCACCACGGCAAATGGCATTAGATGAGGCGCTTGCACAAGGGTTGGTCCAACGCTTTAATCCCCTGCCCGCCTATGAGACGCAGGTCCGCAATTTGGTCGACTTTGACACGATTCATAAAGCCAACATCAGTGTGGCCGTCGACGCTATGTATGGCGCTGGACGTGTCTATCTACGGCGGCTGCTGGAGGATGCCGGCTGTCGCGTGACGGAACTGCGCAACGAGATGAATCCCGGCTTCAATGGCATCCATCCGGAGCCAATTGCCCGTCACCTACAGCCGCTCTTTTTAGAGATGGCCACTGGCAAATATCAACTTGGCTTGGCCACAGATGGCGATGCCGACCGCATTGGCGCGGTGGACGTAGGTGGACGCTTTATCGATCCTCACTGTATTATGGCGTTGCTGGTCGAATATCTAGTGCATGATCGGGGTCTACGCGGCAGCATTGTCAAAACAGTGAGCACCACCCAAATGCTTAATCGCCTGGCCGCCCGCTATGATCTCCCCATCCATGAAACACCGGTAGGCTTTAACCACATCTGTGATCTGATGATGAGTGAGCAGGTGCTTCTTGGTGGCGAAGAGAGCGGCGGCATTAGCATGTTGGGCCATATTCCCGAAGGCGATGGACTGTTGATGGGGTTACTGTTGGTCGAAATGGTGGCCAAGCGGGGGAAACCTTTGGGCATCTTGTTGGACGAACTGATGGCCGCCCCCGATGTAGGGCCCTTCCACTACGCCCGCCTTGATCAGACGGTGCAGCCCTTTGACAAGAAGGTGCTGGTGAAACGACTGATGCAGGCATTACCCACCGCGTTGGGTGGCCAAGCCTTGGCCACGGCCAGCGATCGCGATGGTGTAAAATATACGCTGGCCGACAACAGTTGGCTGCTGATTCGTCCCAGTGGTACAGAGCCGGTGTTGCGCATCTACGCCGAAAGCCGCAGCGAGGCGCAAGTCAAGACGTTGCTGCAACAAGGGGCAGAACTGGCCGAACAACAATTGCATGACGTAGCACAGGTTGCCCAACCAGCCTAGTACACTGTGGCTGAAGTAAGCCAGATAGATCTCCAGAATAGTTTTGTCCCATCCATGCAGCGGAGGATCCGGTACGAAACTTTTCTGGAAAACTATAGTTCAGTGAGACAGATAGTCAGTGACTGACCGACTGTCCCACTGAGATACTGTCCTACTGCTTAACTGATCGGCTGCACTGTCATAGCTTCGCTCATAATGCGCCCCTCCTCACAGATGAAGGCTATGCCGCCGCCGGTCAGCGGCCGTGCGGCGTCGTCCACATCAAAGATGCGTTGCCCGTCGATCAAGCCCTGTAATCGTGTGCCAGTGACACGTAACGTGAATTGGTAGGGTTTGCCTAAACGCCAGGCAAAGTCAGCTTCGCCCAAAATCTGGTCACCATCCAATGCCTTGATCAGGCGCACTTTTCCAGGGTGACAGAGCAATAACGCGTAATAACGGCGCATCCCCTGTACCCGTGCGGCCAAGCCGGCAGCCGAGGCCAGATGGATGGTAATTTCAGAGCTAACTTCATAGTCCTGCCATTCACGCGTGCCTTGGATCAGCAGACCGCGGCCGGTATTTTGCACCAGTCGATAGGCTTCGGGCCACCACCAGTCATATTGATCCATGCCATCCACCCATGCCAGTCGCCACATGTTACTGGCCAAGCCGGATGCAGTGCGTCGCTCTGCCGATGTGACATAGTCAGGCCGTCTGAGCGTCACCTGTGGGGCGCCATCCCAAGTCAGGTAATCCAGATAGAGCGCACCGTCGGCATGTTGCGCGTGACTCACTTCAATTCCCACATCAGCAATGGGCGCGCCACCGAGGTCGCCGATCTGCCAACCGAATTCGTGTTGCTTTCCGGCATGTAACACCACCTGTGGGCTGCGCTGAACCAACAACTCATCATTCGCGCCGTAAAAGCGAATGTAAAGATTACAGGTGATCGGCTGGTGATTGGCGGCATCGGCTTCCACACCGGCATAGACCGTTTGGCCCGGATAGAGTTTGGGCGACGCCATCAAGGCATAGCCACGGCGACTAAAATAGTCAGCCACCGCTCTGGATGGCACAAAGACAGGAGTGGCAACCCGTGCGGCGCGTCCCGGCGCAACACCGTGATAGCGCAGCGCTAGGCTGCGTGTCCCGGCTACGCTGTGGCCCAACACATTTTCTACCTGCACCGTGCCGCGCACTTCCGGGCTTTCCTCCGGTTGAAAGCCCTGTATGGAGCCTAGCAATTCAAAGTGATAGTAGGCGCCTGCCTTCGGTGCTAAGGGGGCTGCTCCTGCCAGCGCACGTCCGATGTTGACGACGTGAAGGGTTTCTGTCACCGCATCCGAGATGGCACGGCCGCCATCCGCCGTGGGCAGATACATGCGGTCCGCCACGGGGCCGCGGAAGTCCGGGCCGGTGGCCAGTCCGGCCAAACCATTCTTAATCCCCATGAGACAGCCGACATTGCCGGAGTTACAGTCAGTATCCCAACCACAGGTATTGACAATCATGAGCGACTTTTGGAAATCGTCGTCACCGTGGAGTAACGCGTGGATAATCAGGGCGTGGTTGGGCACCATATGACAATTGCCACCATACCTATCGTAGCCGTAGTGGGCGGCAATTTGGGCACGGGTCTTGCGCCAATCCGCTTCACCGGCATGCCACTCACGGATGTCGCTGATCAGGCGATAAATCAACGAGTTATTAGGAACCAGCCCCACCGCGGTGTCAAGCAGTTTATGAATGTCGCTTTCCACAAAGGCTTGCGCTTCCATTGCCGCCACCACCTGTGCACCGTAGATCGCTTCGCCATCATGGCTGACACTGGCGGCGCGGCGCGCCAGCTCTGCCGCCAGTTCCGGGTCACCCGGCGCCACCATGGCCCACCCGTCAATGAAAATCTGGGAGCCAATCTGTTCGGCTACTATCTTGCCGTTGAGTGCAATGGAACCGCTCTGTGGTGCGGGAATGCCCTGTTTCAAGCGCAAAAAGGCCGTATGCTCGGTGGAATTGCCCATACCGCCCCACCAGAGAATGGTGCGCCGTTCGATAAGGTAGTTGAGCCAGCTTTGGCCGATTTGGGCAGGCGTCAGATCGAGCGTATTGCCATAATCGGGCAGCGCGCGCAAGAAGGTGAAGGTGCCGGAGATGTCGTCATCGGTGACAATCAGCGGCACCTGAAAATGGTCATGGACATAATAGTTGATTTCGCCCAACTCGGCCATGATGCGTTCATACGTCCAGCCTTCAAAGGGGCGGCCTAGATAAACGCCAATCAGTTTACCCAAGACGCCGGCGTAGACGCGTTCTGTATAATCCTGTGGGATTGACATCCGCGATCCTTTCTACTACTGTTTCCACCAGGACTCAGTCGGGTCCTGCGGTTGCCAGCCCAAAATGCGCTTGGCCTTGGCATTGGGGAAGACGCCTTGGGGCATATCGGAATTGACATGGAGGATTTCAAAGGGCGAAGGCATAGCCGTCGTTGCAACCGCGGCGCGAATCGCACGCGCGGTGTCGGTCCAGGTGGTGGTAAAGGGATGAACATGGTCGTGCGGCTGGCGTGGATTGACAAAGTCGGCAAAGTCACAGAAAAAGAGCGAAGGCACGACCAGATCATAATGTTCGGCAAAGATACGCGCTATCTCTTGGCCTAGATATTTGGTGTGGAGATAGGTGTTCATGGCATGGCCCGGGCGCTGCGGCACATCATCTACAATCCAATCATCCCAGCTATAGCCAATGGGCCCCTCCATGCCCAGTTGGAAAGGACCGGTATGCACCACGCGCTGAATGTTATGGGCAACCGCGGCCTGCATCACATTAAAGACGCCATTGGCGTTAACGCGAAATGAACCCACAAGATCATGGCGGATGACGGTACAGTTGATGATGGCGTCCATGTCGGCACAGGCAGCCAGCACTTGCTCGGCATTGGTGATGTCAACGACCATTTCATCGTGGGGTGCGTCGAGCAGCACAGGCATCGGCACGTCGGGCCGTTGATCTTTGCGCGGGCCGGCGGCAATGATGTCGGCGATAGGCTTTACGTCGCTGACCCGTAACTGATAATGGGGCGCCAACTCTTGGACGGCTGCGGCAGCCATGGGGCCCCCAGCGCCAAAGACCACAATCTTCTTGACCGGACGGGGCGCGATTGCGGTAGGCGCCAGGCGCGCACGGCTGGGGCTTTGGGTGACGGCATGGAGAATACGCCAGCCATGACAGCGGGCGATAAATGCCTGTTGGACGCTGTTGCTCACGCTTGCATCGGCTGGCCCCAAGCGGATACAGACCGTAGGGATACCGCCATCACGCGCCACCTCGCGCAGGCAGCACTCTCCCAGCCAGGCGCAGAGATCAGCCAGGTGGGGTTGGGGTCGGGGCCGCCAATTTTCGGTAATCGGCCACGATTGGGGCGCGGTCGCAAAGAGGGCCATTGAACTCCCCAACACAATCCTCCCCACGCGCTGCTTGTGCGCAGCGTGCGCCAGCCGATAGGAGCCGAGTAGGGTATGGTCCAAATTTTCCAACTCTGTGGCCAGATTCAGACTCAGGGGAGCAAAGTGTAGTACCGCTTCAACACCGGTCATGATTGCGGCCAGAAAGGCTTCGTCACGCAAGTCGCCGGTGCGTTGCTCGATTTGGTTAGGTAAGGGGGTGGCAAAGTGTGTATCAACGGCGCGCACCTGGAACGCAGCGCATAATGATTCAAGCGCGGCGCGTGCGAGCGCACAATCAGCCCCGGTGACAAGAAGTTGCATGGAATTCTCTCAATCTATGGAACGGATGGGTACCACCCATGAAAATTCTATTGTAACACTGACTTTGGCGTTGCATTCAGGCGCGTCACCTTGATTTTAGAGCGATCCAGCAATTCCCCAACACGTGGTGACATTTCTTTCTGCCAATAGTCGCTCTCATAAACAGCTTTATAGAGCGCCACCCGTTCTTCTTCACTCTCAAAGCGGCGGATCCAGATGTAGGTGTCTTCGTCCTGTTCGCCGACAAATGAGCCAACGATGACCATGCCTTTTGAGATCTGGAAGGGAATAATCTCGGTCTCCATGACTTTAGCCCATTCGTCCCGTTTGCCGGGCCAACAGTGATACTCGCGTAATTCAAAAAACATAGTTTTCTCCGATCTGTGCGGATGTCTCCCCAATGGGAAATGATAGACAAGAATACCCCTGGCCTTCCAGCGCCTTGTCCCATTGAGGAAATACATCCAATCTTTGCGGGTGCGTCCCAAATTAGGGGCGACAGACGAGAAGCTCCAATTGGCCTTGCTGGTGCTTCGCCCCATTTGTGGTACGCATCCAATCTTTGTGTAGAGGTTGACGATATGCCTAAATCGCGGTATAATGACATTATACCGTCGTTATATTGTCACTACAATGTTGCTGTTAGCAAGACTGATTTTTAAGGGGAAAGCCATGACTTCGACTGCAATGACCGCATTACCTGTTACTGACCTACGCAGTAAACAGCCAGAAATTTTTGACAACTTACATACAGCACCAATTCTCCTTACACGTCAAGGCCACGGCGCTGGGGTTTTAGTTCACCCTGATACGTGGAACAAGATGGTCGAAGACATCAAACACTACAAACGTATGGCCAGAATTGAACGCGCCCGCCGTGAAATGGATGCGGGCAGTTACTTCACGCGTGAACAAGTTGAAGCCATGCTCCAAGCAGATGGGCTCTTATCGTGAAGCGTTCGCTCTATTTTGCCCCCTTAGCCACAGCGATGTTACGCCAAATCGACCGGCGTTTTGTGGTCAATGTTTGGGAGATCATTGACCTTTTATGTGAAGACCCTAATCAGGTCGATTACCGTAGTGACCCCCTAGACCCTAGCGTTTATGGGGTTACAGTCGCGGGTGACATTACAGTTTGGTTTGAAATCCTTGATGAACAACATGCACTGCGCGTGTTGGACATTGAAGAATAAGTACTAGAAAGACTGGGTGGGTACGCACCCCAGCAATTTACTCACCCAATCTTGAACCAGGAGTGATTTAGCCTCAAGCTTTAGCTTTCGGCATAAACCGCTTGGCGCAGGCCCTTGATATAACCGATCGCAAAGAGTCGCCCGATTGACGAATAGCCGGCGTGGCTGTTGTCATCCCCCTCCATCGTCGGTACATGATCGGGGCGCAGAACCCCGTCAAAGCCAATATCTTTATACGCCTTCAGACATTCCAGCATATTGGTCTTGCCGTTATCGTGGAAGGTCTCTTCAAATTTTTCCGGCGTGCCCCGTACATCACGGAAGTGGACAAAGAAGATCTTGCCCTGGTTGCCAAAGTGACGAATAACGTTGGGCAGGTCATCAGTCATGAGGGTAAAGTTGCCCTGGCAGAGGGTGATGCCATTGACTTCACTGGGCACCAGGTCGAGCAGCCGCTGGTAGTTCTCGACGCTGCGCATAATGCGACCAAGACCACGCAGTGGCGACAGCGGCGGATCATCGGGGTGCATGGCGAGCTTGACGCCAGCTTTTTCGGCTACGGGGATCACCTTCTCTAGAAAATACTTGAGATTCTCCCACAACTTCTCTTCGCCCACTTCGCCATATTCGGTCAGCGGCGCCTTTTTGAAGATCTCATTGTCAAAGCTGGTGACTAAGGCTCCGCCGCGGGCAGGGGTGGTGGTGGAGGTGCGCGTCCAGTTCAACACCGGCATCCACTCATAACACCAGACACCAATGCCCAGTTTGCCCATGTTACGGATCAACTCGCAGGCCGTTTCGATCTCTTCATCGCGCCCCGGCAGCCCCAACTTGGCTTTGTTGAGCGGCGGGCGGCTTTCCAGCACATCAAAGTTAAAACCGCCATTTTCATACGCGGTCTTCACGCGCATGAGGGAGAGAAAGCCCCAGGGCAGGTTGTCCTTATCGCGGCTCTCCCAACCTGGGCTAAAATCCATACCGCCGACCACATGGTCGACACCACACTGCTTTACCATTTTCCACAACGGTGAAGGGCGCGGGGGCAGCACCTCGGCAATTTGAATCATGATTGGTTCCTTTCTAAATTTTAATAAAAAAACTCAAAACGGCAGCCACTGTTCATGCGCGGCCAAGAGTTCATCGACCATCTGCCGTGTCTCATCCAGCGTGCAGACCGCCGCGGTTAATGGATCCAGTTGCACGGCGCGATAGACCAATTCGCGATCTTTGCGTTTGAGCGCTTCGACAATGACCTCTTGCACGTTGAGATTGGTGCGATTGAGCGCGGCCAATTCCGGTGGCAAATCGCCGACATAGCAGGGATGCAAGCCGGTGCCATCGGTCAAGATTGGCACTTCGACGACGGCGTTGGCCGGCAAGTTCGAAATGACCGCATGATTACGCACGTTGCCGTTGAAGCGGAAGGGGGTGTTAGTCTCAATCGCATCCAAAATATAGGAACAATATTCGTGGGAGCGCTCCAGCGTTAAGGGCGTCTTCTCCTTAACTTCCTGCACCATCTGCTCATAGCGCTCATCGCGGCGACTCAGTTGTGCGCTCCAATCGCGGTTGAGGGCAGAGGGCAGTTGATAGTGTTCCAGCAGATCGGGGCGGCGGCGGAAATAGGGGACATATTCGGACATGTGGCGCGACGACTCGGTGACAAAGGCGCCAAAATGTTTCATAATCTCAAAGCGGATGGGGTCGCGGTCATAGATTTCTTGCTGTTCCATGGCCTGATAGAGCAGTGGGTAGACATCCTTGCCCTGCCACTCCAGCTTGAGATACCAGGCCATGTGATTGATGCCGGCGGTCCAGTAGCGCAGTTCATCACGGGGAATGCCCATGTAGTCGGCCAGTTGGAAGGCGGTGCCCTGGACACTGTGACACAACCCCACACTGCGGATCGAGGTCAACTCATCCACGGCCCAGCAGATCATGACCATGGGGTTGGTATAGTTGAGCATGAGTGCGTGGGGGCAAAGCTCCTCCATATCCTGCGCAATGCGCACGATCTCCGCCCCATTGCGCAAAAAGTAGAAGACGCCGCCCGGCCCCATGGTGTCGCCCACGGCATGGTCAACCCCATACTTGCCGGTAATACGAAAATCCGCAAAGACGGCGTCAAAGCCGCCGACCCGGATCGAAATAATCACATAATCGGCATCCTTGAGCGCGGCGCGGCGGTCCGTGGTAGCCTGGACGGTGGCGGGCAGACCGGCCTGGCTGATCGCCTGTTCCGTCCACGCGGTAATGGTCTTAAGTGCTTCCGGGTTAATATCCATTAAGGCAATTTGGCTCGCCTGGAGTGAGGGCAAGGTCAAAAAGTCGGTAATCAGGCGGCGGGCAAAGACTACGCTGCCGGCGCCGATAATAGCAATTTTAGGCATGAGTTTCCTCCTCTGCTCATGGGACACTGGGTACAAAGCCACCAGCAATTAACGTGTACGCAAATAGATGATCAGGTCGATATCCCCCGGCGAATGGCCCAAAGCGGTCAGGATGGCAGCCGCCTCACCGCGGTGTTGTGTCCCGTGGTTGACGACATGCAGCAGAATCTGCCAGAGCGGCTGAGCAAAGGCATTACCGCTCATGTCTTGATAGGCAAGCGGCTGTTGCAATTGGTCATCATCCAGTGTAGTCAGATAGCCGCGCATGGCCTGTTCTTCCGTCTGCCAACGTCGGCGCAGCTCATCCAACGTAGGAAAGTCGGTGGGATTGAGCAGGTGCGTGGGAAAACGCCGTTCCTGGCAGCGTGTACGCCAGACCCACTCCGCCCCCAGCACATGCACCAGGGTATCACGTAGTCCGCCGTGGCTAAAGGGCTGCGGTGCCACAAAATCGGCTGTGGAGAGCGCCGCCGCTGTATGCAAAATCCGGTCGTTGGCCCAATAGCTATAGTCAAAGAATGTTAGCAAAGCTTCTTGATTCACGATCGATTCCTAACCTGGCCTGGCCTGGCCAGCGGTGAAGAAACCTAGATTCCCAACTGTAGAGGAATGGTGCACCATCTCCCTCCGATTAAACATATCTCTGGAAATTGGCTTTAGGTGTTTTCAAAGAAATAATAGAGAACAGTTAACAGTTAATTATTAATTGTTCTCCATTAATTGTTAATTAGAGCTTGATGGCCGAGGAGACCGACATCTCTTTGACCTCGTCGGCGGTCACCTCACGGCCCAGTTTCTCTGATAGATAGATGCCCTCAGAAATGAGCATGGTGTTGAGGGCAATGTCGTCCATTGGAATGAGATCGACCCGCCCTTGCTGGGCGGCAATCCAGTGGTGCTGGGGACTGTCGTAGATATCACCAATCTCTTTGACAGCATGTAAGCGCCAGACCATCCGATCAAGATTGGCGGTGCAATCCAGATCCAGGTCATCCAGGCTGCGGAAGAAGCCAAAGGGGTCGAGACGTGCGCCCCCTTCGCTGCCAAAGACCATGGAGCCGTCAAATTTGTCCATATGCACCGCCCAGGCTTCCAAAACATCCAAGGTTAAGCCACCGGCTAGACGTATAAAGCCTAACCCTAGCTCTTCTACGTTATAGCCGCTGGCGGCTTGGCGTTTGGCATCCATCGGCATCTCTTGATAGGTCTTGCCAGAGATGCGCTCCACCTGCGGGTTGCCGAGCAGATAGAGGATGGTGTTAATGTGATAGACGCCCATATCATAGAGCGCGCCACCGGCTGAATTCTGCTTCTGCACAAAGGTGGGGCTGCCATAGCCATCTACATAAGGACGTCCCCGTCGCCGATGTCCCACGGAACGGGCATGGTAGAGCTTGCCCAGATGGCCGCCGTCAATCAACAGCTTGACTGCTTTGGTTTCCTTCGAGAAGATATTGGCGCATTGAATGTGCAGCTTACGCCCCGTGTCACGGGCTGCCTGCCACATCGCCGCAGCGTCGCGATAGGCGCCGGCCATGGGCTTTTCACAGAACACATTTTTGCCGGCTTCTAGCGCCGCAATGGTAATGGGCGCATGGAAATTATTGTGCAGGCAGACATCCACCGCCTGGATGTCATCCCGTGCCAACAACTGACGAAAGTCGGCATAGACATTGGGGATCTTGTGGAGGTCCGCCACTCGGTTTGCTTCGGCTTCGTTAATATCGGCGATGGCCACAAGCTCTGCGCCAGGGATCTCGCCATAACTTTGGACATGGCGCTTGCCGATCTGGCCAACGCCAATGACCCCAACCCGGATCTTTTCACTGGTTGTACTCATGATTCCTCGTTTTCTTTGCTAGTTGTTGACTTAGGCTAGTTCACAATAAAAAGTAGCCGTTTCATGTATTGTGTGTTGCGTATTGCCGCCAGATGCGTTCGCCACCCACCGCCGCGGTGAAGCTGCGGATCTGCCTTTCCAGATCGGCATAGTCTTTAAAGAAGGTGCTAAATTGTGATGCATAGGCCGCAATGGCCGCCAACTTGACCTGAATTGCCGCCTCCGTTAAGGGAATGACTTCAGCTTGCCACCTCTGCGACGCAGGCGGAATGACCGTTGCCACCGCGTCAGCTTTTTGGGCGTAGGGATAATCTTCATAATAGAGTAATGTGGCCGAATCGAAAGCATCTTCTGCTGCACTGCGGGTCAATTGGTGATCGACATGGTGGCCAACGGTTAAAGGCACATATAGCTGCTCGTGGGCAGGCAGGCTGGTCAGTTGCACGCGCAGACGTTCCAGCAAAGGGCCTTCCGCTTCGTGCACCGGGCCAAAAATTTCCGGGTCAGAGAGATAGAATGGTGCGCCAGTTGTAGGGTGATAGCGGTAAATACAATCCGGCACATCCCAATGTGCAACGTCTGCGCCCAAAATTTGGGCAGCGGTCCTGTCTTCGGCGCGACGTGCAGCAACGGCATCTGTCACCAATTCCCAGCGCGTATGCAGACTTTGGGCGTAAGTGGAAATGCCCTGTGGCGGCGGGTCGCCGGCGGTAATGGTGACAATGAGAATTTGCTGGCCCTGTTGGCTTTGTTGAAAGATCTGCCCGCCACAGGAAAGCGCGGCATCATCCAAATGGGGAGAGAGATAAATCGCATCGTAGAAATTCTTCATACAAATTGTGTTCTATGCTTACAGTCCGAACAAGTGGTCGTATGGTATGCTAGCGCACGTTGTGGCTGGCGCCCAAAATGGGTTCTGTTTGGAAATCCTATTTTTTACACACTATTGCACAGCAAAAAGTATGGTTTTCAAAGCAACCACACAATAACGCGGTTGGAACCGCCACAACCTATCACCAAATTTATGGAGGGGAAATCATCATGGAGACAATGTTTGCATCTCCTGTACGTCGTATTGCTATGCTCAGCGTTCACACCTGTCCGCTGGCCTTGTTGGGGGGCAAAAAAACGGGTGGCATGAATGTTTACGTGCGCGATTTTGGCCGTGAACTCGGCTGTTTTGGCATCGAAGTGGATGTCTTTACCCGCTCCCAAGACGACTGCCAGCCCCGGGTTAAACACGAATTAGGCCCCGGCGGACGCGTGATCCATATTCCAGCAGGGCCAGAAAAGCCCATTCCTGTCGGCGAAGTGGCCAATTATCTCGACGAGTTTGTCGAAGGCGTCTTGGCCTTTGCCGAGGAGGAAGAGATTTACTATGATCTGATCCACAGTCACTATTGGCTCTCCGGCTTGGTCGCCGAACAACTTCAGCATGCGTGGGGGAACACCCCGATCGTCCACATGTTCCACACCCTTGGTCACATGAAAAATCAGATTGCCCAAAGTGACAGCGAGCGCGCCCCACAGGACCGGCTGAATGGAGAAGCTCATGTTGTGCAGATCGCAGACCGTCTGATTGCGGCAACGCCCTCGGAACAAGCGCAATTGCTCGATTATTACCACGCCGACCCAGACAAGATTCGCGTCATCCCCCCTGGGGTCGATTTAGGACGTTTCCGCCCGCTCGATAAGAAAACGGCCAAAGACAAGGTGGGCATTCCCTGTGGCGACGCAAACATTCTCTTTGTCGGTCGTATAGAACCACTTAAAGGGATCGACACCCTGTTGCTAGCCATGTCTATCCTGCAAGAGCGCCATCCAGAGGCCATCAAGAATACTTGTCTGGCCATTGTGGGCGGCGACCCATGGACTGATGACCTAGACACGGAAATGGCACGGTTGCAAAAACTGCGCGCTGAGTTAGGCATCCATGATTTGGTCACCTTCCTGGGCGCCAAAGATCAGGAGATACTGCCTTACTATTATGCCGCCGCCGAAATGGTTGTCATGCCTTCACATTATGAAAGTTTTGGCATGGTGGCGCTGGAAGCCATGGCCATGGGGACGCCGGTCATTGCTTCAGAGGTAGGCGGCCTGGCGCATCTGGTCAAACATGGGGTCAATGGTTTCCATGTCCCTTCGCGCGACCCAGAAGCGTTGGCCGCGCGAATTCTTCAACTGTTGACCGATAAATCCCTCCGCATCCAACTGGGCCAACAGGCGCGTGCTGACGCCAAACGCTATAGTTGGCCCGCGATTGTTGCCCAAATGCGTGAAGTTTACGGCGAAGTGGCACACTCTTACATTCGCCCATCAGATCATATGCCCACCCGGCACTGATAATGATGAAAATTTTACTGCTAAAATTTGCTTCGCCGAGTGCTCACATTTTGGCCTGAACGCCCAACTCCGCCAAGGCTACCGGTAAATCCAGTCCGGGGGTATAGTGAATGGCGTACATGCCGACCTGGCGGGCGCCCTCAACATTGTGGAGGAAGTCGTCAATGAAGACACTCTCCTCCGGCTTCCGCCCTAAGCGGGCCAGCGTGCGCTCAAAGATGAGTGCATCTGGCTTCATCACCTTTTCATACGCTGAGCCCACCACCAAGTCAAACACGTCGGCCATAGGGTGCTGCTCGGTGATTACCGTCAGCAACTCGTCCATAAAGTTGCTGAGCAGCGCCGTTTGATAGCGCCCACGCAAACCGCGAATATAGGCCACCAATGCTTCATCCAGCACATCGCCAGCCCAAAAGTCATGGCGGAATGCAGCCAGCGCCGCATCATTCAGCGCCAGTTCCTGCTGTACCCACGCCCAAAGCGCCGCCGTCGTAATCGTCCCCAGTTGCGCCTGTCGGCCCATAACGCTGTTGAGCACAGTCTTTTCCGCAGCCCCCGGCGCCAGACCGAGATGCGTTTCCCACGCGGCGCGCTTGGATGGGTCGGTGGTGCGCACCAGCACACCACCCATATCAAAAATAACGGCCTTGATCAACGTGCTAGCCTAGAGATTCAAGCGGTGTTTTGACATTGATGGCGCGTCCGTTGCCATAGGCAAAGGCAGGCCCGCTGGTCGGCTTAGCCCATTGCGCGGCATTGGCAATCACTCGCTGTACTTCGGCTTGGTAGTAGATGGGGTGAGTCTCATGGCCAGGGCGGAAGTAAAAGATCTTGCCGTGGCCACGGTGAAAACAGCAGCCGCTGCGAAAGACTTCGCCCCCCTTAAACCAGCTGATAAAAACCAATGTGTCAGGATCAGGAATGTCAAAATGCTCACCATACATCTCTACCTGGGGAATATCGATGTAGGGACCCAATCCTTCGGCTATCGGGTGGCCGGGCTCAATGACCCAAATGCGCTCATTTTCGCCGGCTTCGCGCCACCGTAAACTACAGGTGGTGCCCATCAATTTCTTGAAAACTTTGGAATGATGACCGGAGTGGAGTACAATCAACCCCATGCCTTCAAGCACCCGTTGGTGGACACGGTCAACAATGGCGTCTTCAACTTTGTTGTGTGCCATGTGCCCCCACCAGGTCAAGACGTCCGTCTCGGCTAGCACGGCCTCGGTGAGCCCATGCTCCGGCTCATCCAAGGTTGCAGTGCGGACTTGGGTAAAGCCGTGCGCTTTTAAGCCATTTGCAATGACCGTATGGATACCTTCAGGATAGACCTTTTGCACAGCCTCGTGCACCTTCTCATGTTGAAACTCATTCCAAACTGTAATGCGTAGCGAACTCACTGTTCTGCTCCTTTGGCTTTAGCAATGTAGTTGGTAACATCAAGCTTGATTGATATGCCTGATATTATCCTATTGGTATGTTAGTACAACAACGAGATTTCGGAAGCTTCGAGGTGACTGTCACTGCCCAGAGATAGATCATTGCTATCCGGCTTTTCGTGGGCAGTGACAGTCATCTTTGCGAAGTCTCGTTGTAGTATTAGGCCATTCCAAAAAAAATAAATGTCAGAATATTCTGCGTGTTGCGTAGTACGTGTTGCGTGAACGCGCCGAGCCGTTGGTTCTGTTCCTGTACAATTTATTCTTTGGTATAGCCTTGTATGAGAATCATCTTTCTAAGATCGTATCCTATAAGTGGAGCAAATGCAAACTGGTATTTGGAAAGTACATCATACAGTGTAGCTTGTGCGTAAGCTGCACTGATACTGGCGAGAAAGCAAACTGTTCGAGTTGGCTCATTTAATGGTATAATAGACAAACCAACAACAAAAGGCTGTTATTTGGCATGAGGCGGGAATTGTATGGCTAAAAGTACACCTGAATTAATCGACGCATTGCGGGCTACGGCAGCGCGGCTTGCTGATGGAGCGCAGTATGAATGGGGGCACATGGGGCGTTGCAACTGTGGTCACTTGGTGCAAACCTTGACGAATATGAGCTCTTACGAGATTGTTCAGTCAACGGATTTTGTTCTGGGGGAATGGAGCGAACATGCCCGGGATTATTGTGAAGGCACCGGCCATAAAATGGATGACATCTTCCTCACACTCCAACAAGTAGGCTTTGATTACTGGGATGTTATTCATCTGGAAAACCTTTCAGATCAGCGCGTTTTACAGCGGCTACAGCCTCAGATGCGTTACCCGCGCCGCAACTGTGTCACCGATGTGATCTGCTATATAGAGACAATGGCCGATCTACTGGCCGAAGAACAAGCGATGGCTGACGTCGAAGTGGCCCCCGTAGCCTAAACAACGACAGCACATGCAGAAAGTTGCTACACCCGTAGTGGATGCAGATACCATAGCGCCAGACGAACTTACTGAAAATCCATTAAGCGAACGGGAGATGGAAGTCGCGCGCCTATTAGCGACCGGCGCCACTAACATTGAAATTGCGCGTGAATTGGTAATTAGCCCCCACACCGTCAAAGTCCACCTGCGTAATATTTTTGAAAAGTTACAGGTGAACAGCCGGACAGAGGCTTCCATGCTGCTGTTACAACGCAATTGGTTAACCTTGCCCGGAGTAGAGATTTCTAGCGTTAGTGTGCCGCCGTCTCAGGTAGTTAAAGCGGCGCCGGAACCTGAACCACTGGCCGATGCCCCGTTGCAACTGGCCCGTTGGCAACGCTACTATCTGGCGACTGCAATTCTTCTTTGTTGTGCTGCGCTTGTGCTGCCCAATCTCCGCATTCCTAACCGAACTGCGCGTGATCTTCTCAGCGATAGTCGCCGCACCATCTTGGGCCAACCTGTGTTAGAGTTGCAACCGCGCTGGGAAGCGCGTACCCCGCTTGACACGCCGCGCAGTCGCCTGGCCTTGGTGCGTCTGGAGGATAAGTTATACGCTATCGGTGGTGAAACTAGCGACGGCCATGCAACCGCCCAGGTTGACGCCTATGACCTTCATGTCAATGAATGGCAGAGTGCGGCTGCCCTGCCCGAAGGATTATCGAATCTGGCGGCCGCCACCTTCCAGAACACGATCTATGTAGCTGGCGGAACAAGCAAAAGCAACGATAGCGATCAAGAGGTGGTGCACAATCAGTTTTGGCGTTACATCCCGGCAATAGATGCGTGGGAGGAGTGGGGTCAACTTCCCTATCCCTTGGCTGGAGCGGAACTGGTTGCTACTTCCTCTGCCCTGTATCTGTTGGGCGGGTGGGACGGCCATATCATGCATGATGAGATCTGGCGCTTTGCACCTTCTGCTGGGAAAGAGCAGGCAACACCGTCGGGCTGGGTGCTCAGCGGTCATCTGCCTACAGGGCGCGCGTTTTTTGGAGCTACCGTGGTTAACGATGAGATCTATATTGTTGGCGGTTTTGACGGACAGAGTGAACTCGCCACAGCCGCAGTCTACTCACTGGCAACCTCAACTTGGCGTGAGCTACCCTCGCTCACCACACCGCGTGCCGGCTTGCGCCTCGTCTATGATGGGCTGGCGCTCTTTGCCCTAGGGGGTGGGTGGAGCCAACCGGTCAATACCCATGAACGTTTTGATCCTGTCACCAATGTTTGGAGCAATTTCCCTTCGCCGTTGCAAGGCGAATGGCGCAATTTTGGAGCAGCGAATGAGGAGGGGACCATCCATCTGATTGGCGGCTGGAGTGGCGATTACCTAGATCTCCATATACAATATCAAAGCTCTTTCCGCGCCCTTCTGCCTGTGATCAGCAATGATTAAGCGACCGGTATTTCACCCATGACCGATTTACTTGCACAATTAGCGCCCCAGCGCAGCACCCAATATACCGATCTGGCCCATGCGCTTGCCCTCCCAGAGTGGCAACTGAGCACGCCGGGCAAGCAAGGTGTGGAGGCGCGACTGGTGACGTTGGGCGAACAGAGTTATATTCGCTGTACATTACCCGCCGCGCTGACACCTGGGCAACAGCACGAGTTGGGCACGTTAGCCATGACCAGCGCCTTTTTTCTCTGTTATGATCGCATTGGCGAGAGGGTTGGTCCTTTTTTGCAGCCGCTTACGACCGGCTTCCAGCCGGCGCTGTCGCCCGATCTCATTGCGACGCGCCGTTATCGGGGCAAAACCAATGAGCTTTTCACCCATTTTCTATGTAACGTTGCCCGTTTTAGCAGTGATTTCGCCGCGCAGCCGTGGTCCAAACTCGCGTTGCTTGATCCGCTGATGGGAGGCGGCACGACGCTCTTCACTGGCCTTATGTTGGGTGCTGAGGTGGCCGGCGTCGAACTCAACGAACAGGATGTGCGTTCAACCGCAACTTTTTTGCAACAGTACCTGCAGCATGAGCGAATTTCGCACAAAATGCAGCCAGAGCGGCTCAAACGGTTAGGATTGCGTTGGCGCTTTGCCATTGGGAAAAAGGAGCCTTTGCGCTGCACAATGGCTAATGGTGACACACGTGAAAGTGAGGCGCTGCTCCCTGGTTTTAAACCTCATTTAGTCGTCGCCGATCTACCTTATGGGATCCAGCATCAAGGGCAACTGCTAGCCTTGCTCCAAGAAGCGTTGCCGGTCTGGCTCAACATGTTGCGTATAGGTGGTGCGATGGCGCTGGCTTGGGATGCAACCCGTTTTACGCGCGACGAGATGACTGCCACACTCGAGAGTCACGTACCGGCAGAAATCAGTGCGCCTGTATTCACTGAACCGCCTTATAATGCGCTGGCACACCGGGTTGACCGTGTCATCAAGGCACGCGATGTTGTGGTACTAAAACGTCTGCGCTAAGCAACCCTTATTCCACGCCCGATGCGGCAAACAACTCTACAAAACGCACAAAGGGAATGGCGCCTTCTATCATTTGACCGTTGAGGACAAAAGTGGGGCGAATGCGAATACCCTGACTGCGCCGTCGCTGATCGATGCGCTCGACTTTGTCGATGACAGCCGAATTATCCAGACAAGCAGCCAGCGTCGCACCCTCTAAACCAATCTCCGTGGCCCATTCGACCAACAACGCCGGCTCGGTCCGCCATAAGGCATCCTGTCGTTCAAAGAGCAGATCATGCATTTGCCAAAAGGCATGTGGCTTTTGAGCAGCCGCACACTCGGCGGCGCGATGGGCCAGACGTGACGCATTACCGTGATCTAACACATGAGAAAAAGCTAAACTGACGGTCCCATAGGCGACATAATTGGCCTTAATCTCGGGTTCAACACGCAACACGTGCGCGCGGCAGGCGCTTCAAAGAAAATCGGAGTAATCAATCAGTCGGATAGGCGCAGCAGGATTGCCAAGAATATAGTAGTCACCTTCAACTGTTACCGTTGCGAGCCAATCGACGCCGGCATTGGTGGCTGTTGGCACAAGTAGGGCTGTTGGTTCTGTGGCCGCGATTGCCGTAGGCACTGCGGTCGGCGTTATGGCGGGAAGGTCGGCGGCTGAGTGCTCTTGTACAGCGGGGCTGGTTACTTGTGCCTGTGTGGGTGTAGCGGGCAAGGATGGTTGTGTACAAGCAGAAAGCAAAACAAGCACTGTCGCCAAGAGAAATTTGTACACAACAGATCCTCACTTCTGTTGGGATGCGCTTCATCCGTGGCAAAGGCGAAGCGCATCCTATTCGAATATTTGCTTAAGGCCCTGTCCATAAATTCGGTTGTGGACTTAGGCACAGAATTTACGGACAGACCCTTATTGGGCGGCGCCGTCAAGCACTTGTTGCAAAATTTCGCTAAAACGTGGCTCGGGCAAAGCGCCGGGAATGATGCTGCCTTGACCGTTATAGAGCACAATAAAGGTTGGTGTGCCGCGCACAAAGGGCGCCCCCGCATTCAAATCGTCCTGGACGCGCTGAGCAACTTCCGCATCACCCAAACAGGCCGCAAATTGCTCGGCATTCAGGTCTAACTGTTTGGCCAGTTCTTCAAAGACCGGCATTGGATCACTGATGGACCATTCGGCCGAATGATCAAAGAGTAATCCATGCATTTCCCAGAATTTGCCCTGATCGGCGGCACATTCGGCCGCCAGCCCGGCCGCCGGCGCCTGAGGATGAATGCTCAGTGGGAAATGCTTAAAGACCCAGAAAATTTCCCCTGTATCCACAAATTTCTCATCCAATGCCGGTTGAGTCTCTAAGGTGTGACGGCGGCAGAAAGGGCATTGAAAATCAGAAAATTCAATCACCACCACTTTGGCGTCTGGATTACCGCGATATTCATCACCAGCCATGGTCTTACCTGGCGTGGCGGGATCGGGTGTCAGACCTTCAGCTGTCGCCCAGTAGGGAATCTCGCCGTTGTCCTGTTGCTCTTGAGCTGTCTCAGGTGTGCCACCGGCAACCAAAGTATCAATCAAACTAGCAAACTGATCAAAAGGCTGGGCGCCAACTAACGGAAACGCTTCATCCGTAGCAGCGCGGACAAACTGAAAGCTAGGTGTGCCGCCAAAGCCACGCGCACGCGCTTCAGCAATGCCGGCATCGACAAAATCCTTAGTTTCACCGCTGGCAATACAGGCGTTATATGCCGTCATGTCAACACCGAGATCTTCGGCCAATCCAGCAAAGTAGGTTGGCGCGTCAGTTGACTGATTCCACTCACTCTGCGTCTGGAAAAGGCGTGCATTCATTTCCCAGTAAAGACCTGCGCCCTGCGCGGCTACACAACGTGAAGCATAGTGCGCTGCCGGGGCATTAGGATGAAGCTCAGCAAGCGGAAAGTCGCGAAATACGACCCGAACTTTGCCATTACGGACATAGCTTTCATCCACAGCAGGCTCAGTTTGGACAAAATAACGGCTGCAGAAGGGGCATTGAAAGTCACTATACTCATACATAACAATGGGCGCATCTGGAGCGCCGCGGAAAGGAAAGCCTTCTGCGGTAAAACCTACCGGAATCCCCTTGAAGGTGTCAGTGGCAACTAGCGGTGATGCATCCGTCGGCGCCGCAGCCGCAGTTTGTTCCGTAGTTGCATCTGTCGCGCCTTCTCCTTCTGCCACAGGTTGTTCAGAAGGAGCAGTCGTTTCCGCGCTAGCTTCTGCTGGCGTGGGGGTTGACTGTGCATCTGCCGCGGGTGTCGAACTTGCTGCGGGTGGCGTAATCAACAGCGTTGTACAGCTGGTGACAAGAATAAGCGCAACAATGGCCCCAAGCAACAGAACGAGGCAGACCTGCTTAAACCGGAAAGGTTTTTTCATAATATAGACCCTTACTCCCTAACCTGACAAAGCCAGAACCAAGTAAATAGGTAGATCAGTAGGTAGGTAAATGGGAGTTGACGACGAATTCCCGCTTTACTTATCTACTTGTCTACCCACTTCTTGCTTTTTAGGTAAAACATATTTGTAAAATACTAAAATAGCGTATCGTGCTGATTATACAAAAGCACACAGCGTCCAGAGACGCTGTGTACTTTGTTGATCATAATCTATCACTACTAATCCAGACTCGACCAGTGCAATTTTGCGGGATCACGTGTACTGCCCCATCGAAGGGTGCGCAGCGGGGCACTTGAGAATGCCCACTATACCTATCCCTCATTCCCTATCCCTCATTCCCTATCCCTCATTTTAACGCTGGCGGAGTACTATGGCACAAGCTAGTCGAAGTGTAGCATTGGTTACGTCTAATAAATGTAATTCGGCCAACATTGCTTCTATTCATTGCAGACGTTACAGTACAACTGGCGCTTGACTTTAGCTGATTTCATTGGCCATTTCAGTTGATTGTACAATTTGACGGATAGTCTCAATGCTAATCCGATCCACAACACCCTGTTCAATCAAGTAACGGCGTAGGCGTTGTAGTGACCAACGCGAGAAATTCAGCCCTAAATTGCGCGGGCTTGTGCTGGCAATCTTGGAAATTTGTCGTCGCTGTTTTGTCGTAAAGAGTGGCGGACGACCCGGTGATTTCCCGCTGCGTAAGCCATTAATCCCCTTTGCAGAATAGCGGTGTATCCACTTACGCACATTGATGGGGTGGAGATTTACAGCCTTGCTAATATCAGGTACACTTTTGCCTTCTGCCGAAAGCAAAATAATCAACAGGCGGTTTACTGGTAAATCGTCTTCCGGTTCACAGATCAGCGCCTCAATTTGCTTTACTTCTTGCTCTGAGAGATTCTGAATATAAAGCGCCATACTTAAATCCTCCTCTTTGTTACGGATATGTTACAGATAAGTCCTTGTTAGAATCTACCCCAAAATCGCTACCTGCTTGTATCTGTGACATGAAACAAACAGGACAATTTCAAAACTGAATCGCTCAAAATAATAGGCAGAAGTAATAGGTTTGCGATTATCAGGCAGAATCAGTATTTTGGGAAGTTGTAGTCAGCAATGGAAAGCAGTGCCCAAATTTTGATTCAGTATATCAGCGAATATTTGACACAGGATCACCAAAATGGCTTAATTGTTTTAGTACTACAGTACTATCTCCTCTTATCTTCTCTACGCCATAAATGCCAGGAAATCTCTACTTCTTGTTTTATTCCTGCATTGCGGCGTAAGTCGCGCTTACAGAGAACCTGCTCTTTGGGTATAGCGGTTCATCAGGCCGCTCTTACCTTTAATTCTCTTACTGGCTTGTGAAGGCGAATTTTTTATGCTATTTATATTGTTTGATAATAACTTACATTATCCTAAACAAGAAGGGTGTTTGTCAAATAAATACACAAAGTAATGTACTTAAATGGTCCTTGTCGGATTTACAAGCTTCAGCAAGCCAAGAACCCTTTTTGTTTATCCTTGTGAAAGATGTCAACTTAACTTACCTGGACGACTGGATAGTGACTAACTTCGGGGCATAAGGTGCTGTAGCCTAAAGGGTGTAACGCTCATTATTGGCTGTAAAGAACTTGAAACTTACACAACTTTTCGTACTGCCGTGTTTAGCGTCAGGATAACGAGTAACAGATTATCCACTTTACTAGACACTTATACTCTACACTCCAGAAAGCCAATACAAGTGATATGCAACGCCAAGGGTGTTAACACACTGTAATTCAGCATAATATTTTATTGCATATTGGATAAATGATCAACTAATTAGCAATGCATTAACAACTTTTCAGTAGGGGATCACAATCGGAGAACTTACTACACTACCTGATATGTCCTAGTACTTTGCTCTGCGCGAAAGGAGTGCGCTTCTCTGATATAAGTTGTAGCCCCCGATTTTCATTGCAACCGTGGTACAAACTAAATCTCTTTATGGTTACCTTCTCTAAGGTGGATTCTGCTGAAACGAGCGGTTTGTTTACTTACAAAGCGGAGAGAATGGCCACCTTATTAAGCCAATCCCTCTACGCTTTAGACGCGCAATGCTCCTACATGTAAGCTAGTGGCGCCAAATAGTAGCAACGAAGATGACGCAACGGCAAGAACGCTCCCGTGATCTTACTAGATTAAAATAGGCTATACAATTAGGCTATGTTAATGATGTTATGTGTCAAAAGGGACGTGACTAGAGACCCAACGCCGCAACAGGGCATTGCAACGCGCTAGAATTACTTCTTCAGGAGTGTTCAGCGTGAAAGTTGCGTCGGCGCCGCTACGTAGCGCATTTAAGCCCCAATCTAGGGTGTGATTGTCGGTTAAAACAACCAATGGCGCCTGGGTTGTAAGCCGCACAGCAGAGAGTTGATCTAACATTTCTGGCTCTACTGTTTCCACACACTCAAAAAAGATTAGATCAAAGGCCGTTGAATCAAAGCATTGTAAAGGCTTTTGCATTCCAATCATACTCACCTTTACATGCATTCCGTAGTCAGTCATTCGGGCAATTAAGCTATTGATCTTGGGCCGTTCTTGCTCCGCTGCATGCAACCAGGCAATATGAATCTGTGGTGCAGCCGGTTCTACTGTTCCCGCGCCATTCTCGCCACCCCAACCTTGTTGTATATACTCAACATCTTCAGAAAAGTCCTGCTGCGGACAGTAATTGCCCTTTTGCTGATGACGCAGTACAGCCAATGTATTAATGCGTGAACACAAATTGCTGGGAAGAGCAGTAAAATACTGTACAACAGGCTCTTCTGTGGTATGATCAACTAGTCTTTGATCACTTGGGTGAAGATAATGCGAATGATGGTAAGAACGGTGAAAAGGTCCTTGGTTTTTCGCTTGTCGCATAAGGCGATTTTTTTGTCGAATTGGGCAGTACAACATCATAATAAAATCTCTTTTTCGGTTCTTTGTGTCAAGGGCGTCTATGAGCGAGCATTAGTCTTACTTTCTCAGGTTGCCAAATACAGACTAATTCTATTATAGTGTTTTTTTCAATTAATTCAACCAGATTTACTTACATTTTACTTACTTGTTATCGACAATTTATATACGTTCTCTATCTGATTAGTGGGTAGGGAAGTTCGTTTTCAACTCGTAAAGATCAATGTGGAGTATAACAACCTTACCGATAGGCCAGCAGCAATAATTAGTCACCGCGACTCTTAAGTATAAGGGCTAAGCAATCAGCGTTGAAAGTTGTGTCCGTTATCTACAACGACTTTTTGGCTGTAGTTTGTCACGTAGGACAGTAACTTATTGTGTAACTTTTTCCAGCCGCTACTCCGAAAGATCTCAAGCAACTTCTCGCGACTCTCGACGACACCCATCGTCAACATTTGCGGCCCTTCGCCATACATGGTATATAAAACCTCGCTCGGTTCAATGCCAAGTTGCATCAATCTGGGAGCAAATTCGCGCACGATGAATTCGTGGAAATCTTGCTCGCTGCCCATCTTGATGTCCCATTGCATTACCAACTTTAACATAACGGTTAACTTTCCCTTTCTCATGACTTTTTCTTATGCAACAGAGTACACTTAACCGTCCGATTACAAATTTATCTTTTAGACCACGATACCAAACTCGGACTGGAAATGCAACTTACTATGGTGGTGTGGGTGCATCCCGTAACCGCGGTAAAGCCCCTGTAGGCAGCTTTGCTGTGCCTATGGGGCGCACCCTCTTGAGAATGCACTGCGATAGAATTGGTATAGCCTTCACGGTTATAACGTCTGTCTTTTTGGCGGCGCTTTTGCAAAAGCCAGCGCCCTTATCCGCCGCACCGGCTTTTGCGGTGTCGCCTATGGCGGTGTATGCAACCTCTCGGCAATCTGACCAAGGCGCCTTTACCCCCTTGCTGATTACACCCTCGACGCCAACCGACGTTACGCTCCAAATGCATACCGCGGATTTTCAGATCACCTATCAAGCAGGCACATTGGCGTTAGATGTCAACGCCCTCTATCGATTACACAACGCAAGCGATAACTCGGTGCTAATTGCCGTGACGATTGCGCCTGCGGAACCTTCTTCATCGAGCGCCCTCGCCAACAGTGTTGACCTACAAGCCAATGGTCAGCCACTGACCTTGGCTCTGACCAACACCCAAGCGACTGCCCAAGTTCCAATCGGCGCCGATGGCCAGGTTGATCTTGCCCTACGCTATACCGTTGATGACTGGCAAGCGGCGCAACTGCCAACGCTCTCTTATGCATTGTCCACGCTAAGACAGTGGCAAGGCGCTCCCAGCGTACGGATCTCCCTCGCGCTCCCTGCGACGATTCCATCTGCCAGTTGGTCAGCTCTCAGGCCGGATGGATGGCACTACTTTCAAGCCGCTACCTTGAGCAGTGATACGACCGATCCCGCAACCGGCATTAAGTGGCTTTTTGATGCGCAACTGCCGACTCAACCTTTTGAATTTCAGTTTATTCATCCAACACTTTGGAATCAAATTATACAGCGAACCCAAGCCGTTCAGGAAAGCGCCACGCCCGTTAATTTTTTACAATTAGGCGATCTCTATCAACAGTTACTCGCATCAACTCCCGTGGACGCTCAGCACGCTGCGGTGCGTGAGCGTTTCTATGCCCAAGCATTAGCCACCTATACAATGGGTATTGAAAAAGTTGCCGCAACTGCATCTGCCAATGATCTCGCAACACTCTATCTGGCCGTAGCCGCGCTTTATCGCAACCAGATTAGCCACAGCGCTGCTGCCACGGCCGTAACCTATGCCCAGGCGACGGTCGATGCGGCAGAAGCGGCGCGCACGCATCTGGCAGAGAACGATCCGCGCCAGCGCGAGTTAGCCCAGTGGTTGGCCGATGGCTTACAACTCATGCTCACCGATGCCCAGCAGCAGCAGGATTGGACGCGCGCCTTGGCAATCGCCGATCAGTTGGCGCTTCTACCACCAGAGGTGGCGGATCCTGCACTGGTAGAGAAAACAAAGCGCTCCTTTGTGGTGCAACAGGCGCTGCAGCTGTTGGAAGAAGATCATCGCGTCGCCGCAATGGCATTAGCTGGTGATGAAATTCGTGACACGGCGCTACTACCGCCACCTAGTGCGCATCCGCTTTTTAGTCGCTGGACAATGACAACAACGGTGACCCCGCAACAAATCGAAATCGATGTGGTGGGAACACCCATTGTTGAATATCAGAACGAGGCGCAAGCTGCGTTGACGACCTTGGTCGATTTATGGCGCCAGGCAGCATCCAATCGAATCGATGTAACATTCCAGCCTGGATCTACGGTAGGTGACGCCAATGCAGCCGCGCCGTGGACGCCTCATTTTACCATTCGCACGCCGGTCGATCTCCGGCTCGATGCGTTGCTGGCAGTTATTCCGCCCAAAGCTGATTGGGCGCTCATCCGTACTTTACTGGAACAGGTGCAGCCCTCTGTCCAGGTGGAACCGGCGTGGTTAAGCCGGCAGTGGACACTCACGCAGCGCCTCGATTTGCAAGGCGCCGCAGAGCAGTGGTCGACGATGCATACCATGTTGGAAAAGCAAGCGCTCCAATTTGACCGCGAAGCAGCTTCCTTCAATTCACGCGATGAGAACGGCGCCGAAGATGCGCTGCGGGCGCACATTCAAGCCGCCAATTATCGCACGGCAGCGAATCAGTGGCGCCAGTTGGCAGACGAAAGTTGGGTGGCGCTGCAACTCGCAGCCCCTTCCGGCTTACAACAACAGGTCCGCACCGCGCTTCTGACCGTGTCTACCCCTGTGCAAGAACTGGTGCTCCAGACCGCGCCCTCAGCTTTGGGTATATTTTTGAGCATTGTCGGGTTGGCATTGGTAGGTTTGTTACTGCTTACAGCCACATTGTGGTGGTTACTATAGGCGCTAAGGACGCCAAGATGGTGTAGGGCACCCACTTCATGAACGACAACTTTGGGTCGATCTTGAATACGTAGCCGTTGTTGCGCCTGAACCATTGCAGGCGCAACAACGTAGCGCCTAAGTGTTTACGTCCAATTGTATTAGGAGCACTTTATGACAACGACGACTTCACCGCGTTATGTGCGGCCCTTCCGCTATACAGACAATCTCTATTTCCAAGATGGCTTACTCTTTACTGCCATTTTAGCCGCGCTCCTCTATCTGCTCATTGCAGCATCGTTGGACGGCGCCGGCTATATCAAGAACATGGGACTGCTCTATCCGACAACGCTAGGCGCAATTGCCATGAGTCTCCTGATGGCCTACAGTCGTTTTGATAGCTTTTTTGCCTTTTCGCACGGAATGTTTACAGGGTTAGCCTGGATCCTTTATCTAATGGCTGGCCTTGTTACGGAAGGGGAAAATAAGTCCTTTCTTGAATTTGGTTTTCCGCCTTTGCAAGCAAAGGTCTACTTTGTTCTGTTCCGTTTGTTAACCTGGACAGAATCTGCCTGGCACGGCAGCGCAACGGCCGACAATTACATGTTTATTTTTGAGATCTGTTTTCTGATCTGGTGGTTAACCTATCTTGGCATTTGGTCGATCTTCCGCCATGGCTATACCTGGCGCGCCGTCACACCCGCCGGTGTGGTTCTGCTCATTAACACTTACTACGCGCCTTCACCAGTTACCGGCTTTCTGGTAGTCTTCGCCTTTCTGGCGTTAATGCTGCTGGTGCGTACCAATCTGGCCGAGCAGCAATTACGCTGGCGCTTTCAACGCACCTACTTTAGCCAGGATATTTCGCTGGATTTTCTGCGCACGGGCTTTATGTACACAATGATCGTATTGGCGCTAGCGTGGCTGGTGCCGGGGTTAAACCGAAGTGCGCCCGTGCGCGATATATTACGCCCCATTAATAGCTGGTATGAAGATTGGAATGCCAAAGTAAATGAACTCTATCCCAGCTTGATCCGCCAGACGCGGCCATCGGCGGCAGCCTTTGGCCGCACCCTCACACTGGGGGGCGAAAGAAATGTGAGCCAAAATATTATTTTTACAGTCAGCACCACGCGCGGCCGTTATTGGCGCGCGGTTGTTTTTGACCATTTCGATGGCCGCCAATGGCAAAATACGAGTGACGCATCAGAACAATTTGCTGCTGAAACCCCTCTGCCCATCGGCGATTGGCAGATGCGCACCCCCATCACCCAGACGATTCAACTCTTGGCGCCGACGGGAGATGTCATCTTTGGCGCACCGGACATTTCCTGGGCTGATGTGCCGCTAGATGCACAGGTGGAAGATGTACCCGCCAATTCGCTTCTGGCGTCCCCCCAGAACCCTGACCCAACCGCCAACCGTGCTGTTGAATTTACTTACGCCCGTTCACGTCGCACATTGGACGTGAATTCAACCTACACGGTCATTAGTCGCCAAACCGAAGTGACTGTACGACAACTGGAAGAGTCATCCAACGATTATCCGCAGGCGATCCGAGACAAATATCTACAATTGCCGGATACCTATTCGGCGCGTGTGGCTGAAGTGGCACGCAGTGTGACAGAAAGCCAACCCACGGCCTATGCCAAAGCTAAAGCGCTAGAAACCTATTTACGCGGCATTCCCTATGACGACAAAATTCCGGCGCCGCCGGCCAATACAGACCCAATCGAGTATTTCCTGTTTGATGTACAGGCCGGCTACTGCGACTACTATGCAACAGCAATGGCAACGATGTTGCGCTCTTTAGGTATCCCGGCACGAACGGCTAGCGGCTACGCAGAAGGTTCCTATGACGAAGAGAGCGGCCTCTTCTTTGTGACAGAGGCCGATGCCCACACCTGGGTTGAGGTCTATTTTCCAGAATATGGTTGGATTGAATTTGAACCTACCGCCGGCGAGAGCGTTCTCAGCAGACCGTCGGGGGTTGACTATAATCCAGGCGAGAACGACCTTTTGGATCCGGGGAATCCCTATGCTGATCAAGCGTCAACGTTGGACAATCCTATGGAGGATGAACTACTCAATCCCTCTTTTTCTGACCTTCCGCTAGATGGTGGAGCTTTAGGGGGTAACAACCGCGGCGGCTTGTTCGGCTGGCCGTGGTGGGTCTGGGCCCTGTTGACGCCACTTTTGTTGCTCGCCGGCATCTGGGGACTACGCCGTAGTCCGGTTTGGGGGCCGAGCACCTTTACCTCTGATCTACCCCCCATCCTCTATGACCGACTTCAACGGTGGACAGACCGGTTAGGCATATATTTGCCAGCTAATGAAACCCCCTATGAACATAGTCGCCGCCTGGTGCGCGCCCTGCCACAGGGGCGTACAGCCATTCAACGCATTATTCAACGGTATGTAGTACATCGCTTCAGCCGACAGCAGCCACAGCAATGGGCCAATCCCAGCCGGCAAACTGCAGAGGAACAAGAACTAAGGCAAAGTTGGCAGGCATTAGAGCGTCTCTTTTGGAAAGCCTGGGTGCGGAAGCTTTATAGCGTAACGCTACGGCGACGAACCAATCCCTTTAAGCTGCTCAATGAGTAAGAACTATCCGGGTTGGGAACCAATCCTTTTGGCTCTTCGCGTGTTTGCAGGTTGACCTAATTAAATGTGGCGGGTGGCGAGTGACACGCAACCCGTCACCCGCCACCCGCCACACAATAAAGCAAGTGCACTATGTTGCGTAGAGCCAACTTTGGGGGAAGGAGCTGTGCAGGCGGACACAGCGTCTTTTGCTATGCGGTTGGTGTGAGGAGAATCAGTTGTGTTTCTTCGGGCAGGCTACTTTTGGAAACCTTTAGCATATCCTGTGCCTCTGGTGCACCGGCGCCAAATTCTTTAAAAAACTTTTCCACCGGCTCAAGCTGTTGGGCCAAGGCCGGCGCCAGCCCTGCATGTTGATAGTGCATGGGAATGACAATTTTGGGTTCAAAGACGCTAATTACCTCGACCGCATGGGTTGCATCCAGGATCGCGCCACCGCCCACCGGGACAAAGAGAACATCCAGTTCGCCGATGTTAAGTGCTTCCACATCAGATTGTGTCGGCACTTCGCCCAGATCCCCCAGATGCCCTACAACGAGATCGCCAAAGTCAAAGAAGAAGATGACATTGCGCTCCTTGGCATTCGGTGAATTCTTGTGATGGTAGGTCGTTGCCCCTGTAATAAAGATGTTGCTGACCTCATACTCACCTGGCCCGCTCAAGACCAGCGCATCATTGTTTAAACGGTCCACGGCATTATGGCCCGGCTGATCATGGCTAATGGTCACAATATCCGCGCGCGTTTTGGGCAGAGATAGACCGATCGACTTGTCATAAGGATCACAAATAACTGTGACGCCACCTTCGCGAATCCGAAAACAGGATAAGCCATACCATGTAATATCCATAAAAACTCCCTAGCAAAGTTGCATCAAAATCCGAACTTGTAACGTATTGTGCGTGAGAGGATATTTTTGATCCTAGCAAGATCGGAACATATGTTTGGGTAAATATACCGCAGGTTCAACCGGAGTGCCAAATTATCACTGTGCCATCTCCAGCTATACTGCAGTTGTGAGGAAAACCGGAGTTTCTCTACTAGCGTAATGGCAGAAGCAAAACGCCGGTTTTCATTCAGAGCTTATTATAAGCGCCATTTGAAGTACACACCTAGGTTTGGTTGCATGGATCTGACGGCAATGTTATGATTACGTCTTACATTCAAGCTTACATCGCTGCGCCCCGAAGATTAAGTTATAGATGAAGGAGTTCAAAAAATGCAACGTGATGAAGTTCGACAAATTATTAGCACCGAGTTCCAAAAATCGCTTACAGCCAGCGGCACACAAGTTACTGCCCTACCGCAAGGTCAGTTACAGGCGATTGTCAACGCAATGGCAGATGGCGTCTTTGCCGCCATTGCCGCGATGGAAGACGAGCACGTAGGCGCACCTGCCTATGCCCGTAGTGTAGCCAATATGACAGGAGGTTCAGAGATGATCGAAGATGCGCCCGAACAGGAGCTATGGCGTGGCCGCCCTTATTTGACCATTGGGACAGTCTACGAATTAACCTCACAGCGCGTCCGTGTTATCAAAGGGCTTCTGGGCAATCAAATTGAAGAAGTTGAATTAGTGCGCGTACGTGATACAAAAGTCAAACAGCATGTCGGCGAGCGTATGTTGGATATTGGTGACGTTACCATTCTCAGCAACGACCCTTCAACACCGGAACTTGTGCTAAACAATGTGAAGGATCCGATTGAGGTGCGCGAGAAAATTCGCAACGCTGTGATCAAAGAAAAAGACCGCCGCGGCCTCCGCTATCGTGAAGAAATGTAAGAGCCCCAGTATGCCAATACACGCATTCGACACTGAAACGATAATCTCTGTTGTCCGCAAAGCAGGTCAGTTAGTGATGCGAATGCGACAGGAAGGATTACAGCGGGTGCAAAGTAAATCCGCTGTAATCGACCTGGTCACCGAAGCCGATTTGGCAAGCGAAAAGTTGCTACGCGAGGAATTGCAGCGTCTCTACCCCCAGGTTGGTTTCTGGGGCGAAGAAAGCAATCAACAGCCCACCACAGAATATTATTGGTTGGTTGATCCTATCGACGGCACCACCAATTTTGCCAACGGCATCCCCTATTACGCTGTCAACCTTGCCTTGTGTCAAGAGTTCAACGCCATCCTCGCCGTTACATTACATGTACCGACAGGCGCCATTTACTGGGCCACAGTTGGGAAGGGCGCATTTTTGCGCAGGGTAGATGGCAGCCAACAACGCCTGCACGTCAATCATGCCGCACAGCTTAACCGGGCCGTTGTGGCGACAGGCTTCCCCTATCATCGGGCTGAATCCACTGATAATAATAGTGCCGAAACAGCTTACTTTATTCCACGCTGCCAGGCGATCCGTTGCTTGGGCGCCGCGGCGCTAGATATTGCTTTGGTGGCAGAAGGCGCACTGGCCGCTTTCTGGGAGGGCTGGCTGGGTCCCTGGGATGGCACAGGCGGTGCGCTGCTGGTGCGCGAAGCCGGTGGCCTGGTTACCGACTATCAAGGCTCACAATGGCAGGTGCCGGGCCAATCGGGCTTCGTCGCCACCAATGGCAACCCTGATCTTCACGCTGCTCTCCTCACCGGCATCCAAACCGCACGCGCCGCATTAACCGAAAAACGATTATTGGTGTAGAGAGACGGGAGTAGGGAGTGCACGCTGGCGCTCGGTTCTCCACTTCCTACTCCCGTCTCCCTACTCCCATATTATTCAACGAGGAGTCTATGAGCGCACTTTCTTCGGCTGAGCGGCGAGCGGCTCGCCGCCAACGTCGAGCACAGTCACCCTTTGCACAGATCCCCTTTCGACGGCTTCAAAACCCTTTTGCCCCGATGGAAGTGGTGACGCCCGAACAGATTGCGCAGTTGCACGAGGCTTCGATGCGCATTCTGGAAGAGACCGGCATGATGTTTATGGATGCCGAAGTGCTCGACCTCTGGGAGAAGGCCGGTGCGCGGGTTGATCATCAGCGCCAGCATGTCTGGTTAGATCGCGGTCTGGTCATGCAATTGGTAGCCAAGGCTCCCTCCCAATTTCGCTGGCGCGCGCGCAACCCGGAACGGGACCGCATCATTGGTGGCAACCACATTAACTTTGCGCCCCACGGCGGCGTGATTTTTGCCCAAGATCTGGATCAGGGGCGGCGGCCCGGCACGTTGCAAGATTATTACAACTTTCAGCGTCTGGCCCAAATTAACCCGATGATGCACTTTACTGGCGATCAGTTGGTGGTGCCGCATGATGTGCGCGTCAGCTATCGCCACCTACGCCGTTCCTATGGCGCGATTACCCTCAGCGACAAATGTTATATGGAGGCCCCCCACGGCCGCATCATCGGTGGCGATGCAGTGCAGATGGCTAATATCGTCTTTGGCACTGATGTAAGCAAATTGCCCGATCCGGTGCTGGGCGGCATCATCAACTCCAGCAGCCCACTACGCTATGATGACCGCATGTTGGGCGGCATGGTCGCTTATGGCCGCGCCGGCCAGGTGCTGATTATCACGCCTTTTGTGTTGGCCGGCGCGATGAGTCCCATTACCATTGCCTCGGCCATTGCCCAGCAGAATGCAGAAGCGCTAGCCGGCATTGCGTTGGTGCAGTTGTTGCGCCCCGGCGCGCCGGTCATCTATGGCGGCTTTACCTCCAACATTGACATGAAAAGTGGCGCTCCGGCCTTTGGCACCCCGGAAGGCGCCTGGGCCATGGTAATCGGCGCCCAACTGGCGCGCCACTACAACCTACCTTATCGGGGTAGCGGCAGCCTCAACACCGCAAAGACGCCCGACGCCCAGGCCTCCTATGAAACCATGTGGACGACCTGGCCAGCCATCATGGCCCACACCAACTTTATCATGCACGCCGTGGGCTGGCTGGACGGCGGCTTGACGGTCTCCTTTGAAAAGGTTATTATCGATACCGAAAGTCTGGCCATGTTCCAGACCTTTTTGAATGGTCTGACCATTAGTGAAGATACGCTGGCACTGGATATGATCGCCGCCGTGCCGCCAGGGGGGCACCACTTTGGCACCCCTCACACCCAGGAACGCTACGCAACCGAGTTTCACCCCATCTTTTTAGGGGACCGGCAAAATTTTGAAACCTGGGAACAGAATGGCGCCCTGGACACTGCGCAACGGGCCAATCGGATCTGGAAGCAACTGCTGGAAGAGTTCGAAGCGCCGCCGCTTGAGGTCGCCATTGAGCAGGAGCTACGCGAGTTCATCGAACGGCGCGAGCGCGAGTTGGCAGGGGTGGAATTGTATACATAGTACATTGCGTACAGCGATCCTGTGCACCACGATTTTCACGATGGGTCGCGCGGGTGCCGTCTTCTTGTCAGATGGGACATTGGGGCGGTCACCTTTCCGGGGCAGTGATGCACTTTATGCAGTTATTCATCAAGCTTGCCAGGACGATCGTGATCAACGGTTTGCCACCATAAAGGATTTCTACAACGCCTGGCGCCAAGCACGTAGTGAGGAGTAATCATGGCTGAACCGACCATTTTGACCGTTGATGATTATGTCGAGTGGCCGGCGGTTCCGGCCACTGCGCGTTACACCTATGGCGCCGATCCGGCCCACTTTGGCGATCTCTATGTGCCGGCGCAAGGGGCGCAGCACCCCGTTATCGTCCTGATCCATGGCGGCTGTTGGCGTGCGCAATATGCTCTGGAACCCTTAGGACGTTTCTGTGAGGCCTTGGTCAACCAGGGCGTTGCCGTTTGGAATCTAGAATATCGGCGGTTGGGCAACGGCGGCGGCTGGCCCAATACCCTGCTGGATGTTGCGGCTGGCGTCGACTATGTGCGCACGCTAGCCGGCGAGTATTCCCTGGATCTGAATCGTGTGGTCGCCGCCGGTCACTCCGCCGGTGGTCATCTAGCCCTTTGGTTGGCGGCTCGTCATCGTCTACCCGCCACCTCGCCCCTCGCCACGCCGGCACCGCTGCCACTAACTGGGGCCGTTGCCCTGGCCGGCATTCCTGATCTGGTGGATGCGGCGGAACGCAACATCTGCCGCGGGGCTGTGCCAGAATTACTGGGCGGTGCGGCAGTAGACGTGCCCTTCCGTTACCGCGATGCTTCACCTAGTGCGTTTTTGCCGCTCGGTGTACCGCAACACCTGATCATCGGCACACGGGATCAGGCTGTACCACTGGTGCACAATGAAAACTATGTGGCCGCAGCGCGTCGGCTTGGCGATCGTGTAACCCTTACGGTCTTGCCTGCGATTGGCCACTTTGAAATCGTTACACCAGAATCAACAGTCTGGCCGACAGTACAAGAGGCTATCTTGACGCTGCTCCACCAGCGCGGTTAATTCCTCAAAGCTCAATATGGATAGCAAGCAGAGACCAAACGCCTTCGATCGTATTGGTATGGATCTCATGGAAGCCGTCACCATCCTCGGCACGGGCAAACTCTCTGAGGGAATGGTTGACGGTTTTATGGTCAAAGCCCTACTCTTGCAGCCGGCTATAGATCTTGTACTCATCAGTAAAGATAAGCGTGCCTGGTTGGACAGGGTCTTGAATAAATCGTCAAATTGCTGCTCGCAACTCTGGCAGATGTAGCGCTGACGCACTCGTTGCTTCGTGTGAAAGCCCCGCTTTGTGACCCAGTGAAAGCCACAGTGGGGGCATTGGACCCCTCCGGCCATCTCAGTTCGCGAATAGTCTCATAGCATTTGCCATCGTCGATGAGTTCTTGTACCTTTATTACCAGGGTTCAGTGATCCTCTCTTTTGTCTTGGTCGACTTATAGAGTACTCACTGAACCCTTTATCTGAAAATTCTCTTCCCCTTTGATCCTTGCTATCCACATTGAATCGGTGGCAATCACCGTCATGGGCATGCCGTTGCTCCACGCCAACTTGTAAATCCGTGAGTTGGCCCCATTGTACAGTCGCAGCCGATAGGCGCGGGTCGCAACCGGCAAACGCGCGTCAGGGTGACCGTTGACCAGAATTTGCTCGCCCAAGAAGCCCATCATTTGGGTCATCATGCCACCCATGCCATTCGCCATATAGAGCAATTGGTTGTTAGCGTCAAAAGAGCGATCCTGAATCACCAGCGACAGCGCATCTCCAGGAAAATGGCTTTGCTGTGCAGGCAGAAGATGTTGCCGACTTAGCCACAGTCAAAGCGCGTTACCAGATTCCTGTTGCGCTCCAGTCCTGCCATACAGCCATCGTGGATGGCTATATCATTGAGGGTCATGTTCCAGCGGCGGAGATCAAACGACTGCTGGCAGAACGTCCGGCCATTGCCGGCCTGGCCGTCCCCGGTATGCCCATTGGTTCGCCCGGCATGGAGACACCGGGTTATGCGGCAGAGCCGTTTGATGTGATCGCCTACAGTAAAGACGGTCAGCAGACAGTCTTTGCCAGCTATGCCCAGTAGTCAATGCTTGATGGGATCTTATCGTATTCAAATCAGAAAGGAACGCCGGACTATACTTACGCCTTAACTGCTGTTATCATCTGGAAAGCACCACGGCTAAACGGCTGCTCAAAGTCGAACGCGTGGAACGCGGCTCGCCCACCGTGTGCGATAGACTTGGCTTCCGCCTGATATTCAACGCAGCGCGCCGGTGGCCGTTGCAAGCGTCACTGTGACGTAGCGAGGATAAACCATTCATGGTAAACCACTGCGATAAAAAATGCTTCCCCAGGCACTTTCTCGCAGATGGTCACAAAGCCGGTCTCGAACATCTCCATCTCCGGGTCGGAGGCGTAGGTCGTATCTTTCAGGAAGATGGTCATGGTGGTCGCGGCTGCGTCGATGACCGAGCGTAGGACCGTGATATTCGGGTGGCGCTCGCGGTCCACCGGCAGCAGCACGGCGCGCTGATCAATCTCTAGAAACTCAAGATCGTAAAAGCGCACAAAGGAACTCCACGACTCCGGCCCTTCATGCTTTTCGACGATGCGATCAAAGTCATTGCCGTTGATTTTGTTGCGTGCGGGCGCGGTAAGGTCTTGAAATTTCATCAGCCTTTCCTGCTTCTTGTTCCTTGATAACATCCTGTCAGACGCTCGCGTCGTCATCTGACAGGATGTATTTCACGTTTTGCCCTTCATCAATTCTTCATAAATGTTTAGTATACTACTTCAGTATGTTTGCACTTTCGTTCCATTTCAACTTGTTAACTAGTAGGCGCTAAGAGCGACAACATCGACAATTTTTTGTCGATGTTTACTGCCGAAGGCATCTGTTACGCCGCCTGAACCATTTCAGGCGCAACAAATTAGGAAGCTTATAATGTACAAACGTCTGCTCCTGTGGTTCACCGCCACCTTAGTCACCATCCTTGTAGCGGATTGCACCTTTACTCACCTTCCTATTATATCACATGCGCAAGGTGACCATGCTATGCACGAACGGCAAGCCGATGTGGCGCAGCGCGGGACAGAGGTAATGCCCTTTGATCTGAACGCTACCACCCATATCTTTGAGAAGACCGCCGAAGGCGGCATTCAGCAAGTCATTGCCGATGATCCAAATGACACCGCGCAGATCGCCTTGATCCGCACTCATTTAACCGAGGAAGCGGCGCGTTTTCAGCAAGGCAATTTTCACGATCCGGCGCAAATCCATGGCATGGACATGGCCGGGCTCCATGCATTGATGATGGGCGCAGAAAAAATCACCATTACCTATAGCGAACTCCCTGATGGTGCGCAGATTACCTATATCACGACCGACACTGCCCTGGTCGATGCTATCCACGCCTGGTTTGACGCTCAGGTGGCCGACCACGGGCCGCACGCAACGGACCATCGGTAAGGTGATTGAGCAACTCAGCCAGACAACCCCACAAACAGCCGACTCTCCGCATCCGTCAGCGGGTCGATCTCACCGGTGGCGGCGGCTTGGGCAAAGACAACGCCCGGCTGTGAGCTGCGGCGGGCACGGGCGAGGACAGTGAAACTTTTCGCCGCCCGTGTCTCACCGCTCATGGCGCTGGCTTGCTCCAACTCCTGCCAAATCCGCCCCATGCCGGCCCGCGCACCGGGGACAAGCTTGACAAAATCTGCCGGCGTTAAACCCGCCCGAAAGCCATTATGTACGATGGTTGGTTGGCTCTCCACGTCGTTGACCACACGACTGACGCCCAGGATGTAGGTCAGGGCGCGCAGATGGGCCTCCGGGTTGGCGCCGCTCTTGACGCCCAGCACGTAGGGGCCGACATCGCGCCCAAAATCTGTGGCAGCCAAAATTCGTTCCGCCAACTGTGTCTGCGCCACCGCGGCCGTGGTAGGGTCTGTATCCTCTGTTATGGGCAGCCGTTCCACGCTATCGCCCACAAAGGGACTCATGGAAAAGCCGCTGCCGGAGCCGACGGCAAAGCCCAGTTGCACAAGATTGCGCAAGTGGGTGAGGGTGGCCGCTGCCCCCTGTTCCGCCAGCAGCGCCTGCATGGCCTGCACCAGCGCCGGACGAGTCAGAAAGCCGGCGGGCATGGCAATCTCCACCCCAGCCGCTTGCGCAATTTGGGCGCGTCCCGCTTCGGTCAAACTGAGGTAGGCCAACCCCCAGATCGCTTCGTCCTGCTTTGTGAGCCGGTCAACCAGGCTGGGGTCGCGGGAGAGGTGCGCAGCAAGGGAAAGGCGTTCTGCCGCTTCCTGTTGCCCCGCCGCGGTAATCGGCACATGAATGGCTATCTGATCACCGTCAAAGTCGGCGCCCAGCAGCGGGCAGGCCAGCGAGGGCAGCCGCACCACCCGCTCCGGTATGCGCAGGGGACGGAAGGCCAGGAAAGCGGTCGGTTCCGTCGCCGGCGCAGAGTGGAGGACGACCCAAGCATCAGCCAGGATCTCATCGAGCAGTTCGGCAGCCTCCTCGGTGCGTTGGGCCACGGCCTCTGTATCCAGGGTACGCGCTGCCTGCGGTCCAAAGTAGGCCCAGGCCATCTCCTCGGGCAGACCAATGCGATCGTGCTCCAGGCCAGGAGCCGGCGCCAACACGGCGCGGCCAGTAAAGAGGGCGCGACCAGCCAAGCGCAGATCGCCCGGCAGCAGCAGGCCATTCAGATAGCGGTGGACACTCTCGACAAGCTGGCCATACGCCTGCTGGACTAGACTCTCCGGCGCGTGGCTTGCCAAGAGGCGCGCGAGCTTGGCGTTAACCTGTTGCAGCGCGCCATAGGCTTGCATGAGTTGGCGTGTAGCGGGGTCATCATCGCCCTCAGTCACGGACAATGCGCCCAGTTCGGTCAACTGCTGTTCCGGCAGCCACGGATGGGGCACGGGCTGCGCGAGCTGGATGCTTTCACCAGCTACCGGGGCAAAGGCAAAACGCAGGTTATTTGCGGCAAGCGTAGCCTGAATTCCCGCCGCGGCCAACCGTTGTTGAAGCTGGACAAGGCAAGGGGTGGGTGCACTTGCCTGCGCCACCGGCCCAATGGCGAATTGCTCAACCAATGACGGCTGGGGCGCAGCAACGGGCGCGGCCGGCGTGGCGCGGGTCAGAAAATGTTCGCGCAGCGTCTCCACTGCGCCAACGCTACGCAGCGCGCTCACCTCCAGATCACCTATGCGCTGCCCCTGCTGAGCGTGATCCACTGTGTAAAAGAGCTTATCACGCGAGAGATGGTGGGTCCGCCCCCAGTAGACCCAGCCGACTAGGCTGGGATGAGACAGCGGGTTCCCGCGCCCACTGTGCAGGGTCTCCAGGCCATCTTCAGGCAGCGCTGCCGTGGTGAGCCGTTGGCGAATGGTCGCTTCGTCTGGGCCATGAAAAGGTGGGGCGATGATGGGCGCGCCTTCATGGCGGGCCAGACGCCCCAACACCGCTTCCCACAACTGCCCCACATTCATGCGCCCCGGCAAGCGGAGACTGCTAACGATCAGTTCTATCGGCGTGCCGTCGGCCAGATGAGGCATTTGCGCATCGGGCACAATGCGACTGACGACCCCTTTGGCGCCGTGACGGTTGCTCAGCTTGTCGCCCGGCTCGACCTCATGATAGAGATCAAAGGGTTCGGCGCCAAACCAGGGGATCTGCGTGTGTTGCAGATTGCTCAGCCGACGGGCAGCGGAGGCGCTGAGCACAATGGCATCCTCAAAGGTATCCTCGCCCCAGGGGATGAAGGCCGTGAGCAGGTTGCGTCCACACCAGAAGTGGGGCGCATTGGGTTCATTGCCCGTCTGCACCAACGCCGGCTCCGGTTCACTATAGGGCAGCCACTGGCGCATCATGTTGGCGCCCATGAGCAGGCGGTTGGGGTCGTCATGTTCCAAACAGGGGATCATGGACGAGGTGACACCGAGCATGGCTTCTGGGCGGTCATCCTCGATCACAATGGCCCCGTCACAAATCGTGGCGCCCAGAGCCAGCGCAAAGATGCGCCCCATGTTGGGCCCTTCCGGAATCTCAAAGGGATCGACGCGGCCAAATTGGCTGGCGGTGGTAAGGCTAGTCCGCTGGTCAATAATAATGCGGCGCGCGTGACATTGGCGCGCCAGCCAGTTGGTGACGTCGAGCAGTTGGGCGTGGCGATGAGTCTGCATAAACTCATACAGCCACTTGTCCAGCGGCAGCCAGGCGCGCAGGAGGGCCTCGTCCCAGGGCAGGTCGGCGGGCGCTTCGCCCAGTTGCTCAGCGATCCACTCATAGAGCAGATCCCCGACACATTTAACCGGGGCCGTAGCCAGGTCGCTATGGGCCACCCACGGCACCACCGTGCGCATCTCCCCCTGCAAGTTGAAAAGCCCATCATTGTCAGGATAAGGCAGATCGGCAAAGGTAACGGTTGTGCCGCCTGCCGCGCCTTCCAGGGTAACAGTGATACGACAGACGTAAGCCGCGGTCGCCGCGGCTTCATAGCCGGCTAGCGGCAGCCGGTCGGCCAGCAGTTGCGGCAGCCGCTCCTGCAAAAAATGGTCATAGGATCTTTTGTGCCAATCCGGGGTCACCTGTTGTAAATTCATTTTTTCTCCCATTCTTCATCAGTAACTACCACTCCGCATCATGCGGTCCCCATCGTTCGGCCAGTTGGCGTTTGCTATGGTGGAGCCGCGACTTCACCGTACCTTCGGGGATGCCCAGTTCCTTGGCCACGCTGTGCAGATCCATCTCTGCATTGTAGACTAACTGAAGGACATCGCGCTTCTCCGCCGGTAGCGTGTCGACCATCTGCCAGAAGCGGCGTCGGCGTTCTGCCTCCACCAGGAATGCGTCGGGCCGGATGGCGGCATCATCAATCATCCAGGCGGGGATGGCGAACTCATCGTCATCGTTCCAATCCTCCTTGGGGAGTGCTTTGGGTGTCGTCGGCAACGGCTCCTGCGGATGGCGGCGCAGCGTGCGCAGGTGGTTGAGCGCCAGATTGCCGGCCATGCGATAGAGCCACGCCTTGACCGGTCCGCGTCCATCCCACTGCTCGGCGCGTGTCCACACCCGCAAGAAAAGTTCCTGCACCAGATCCTCGGTCGCGGCTTCATCCCGCACAATGTTGAGCATGTGACGCTGCATGGCGGCAAGGTAGCGCGCAAAGAAAGCCTCGAACGCGGCCGCGTCCTGTACACAAATTTGGCTGATCAGCGTTTGGTCGGATGGTTGCATTTGGGTACTCACACTCTTTAGGACACCGCAGACAGCGCGCAGGTTCAACGAATTTTGAGAACACGATATTAGCTCATACTAGGGATGCGGCTGAAATTGCGCTTTCTCGCTCTGGAGAATGGTGCAATTTCAGTTCTCCGCCCACATGAGCGTTGTTTTCAAAGTAAAATGCACTTAATTCAATCCTAGACTTGACAGTCTAGACTTTTTGGTCTACATTATAAATGCAATCGGTTGAATACCCAAGAGGAGCGGTGTGTAGTGAGTTTTCAAAGTTCATTTGAACACGATCAGGCATTGTTTGATGCGGCAATTGACGAATTTGTGCGTCAGGGGTACGAACAGGCCTCAATCAATCGGATCCTGGAGACAGCGGGGATGAGTAAAGGGCAGTTTTACTATCACTTTAAGAGCAAGGAGGGGCTCTATTTGGCGCTGGTTGAGGTTTTGATTGCACAAAAAAGCGAATTCATAGCGTCGGTCATGCAGCCGGCAGATTTCCAACAAGATCTCTTTACGATTTTGCAGCGCCAGATCCAGCATGGATTAACCTTTGCCCAAAGCCACCCGGCCATCAGTCGCTTCTCGGAAAGTTTTATGCGCGAACAAGGCAAGCCAATCTATGAAAAAACGCTGGCAAAGTTCAATTTTCAGGGCAATACAGGGATGGAGGCACTGATCGAACGCGCCTACGTCCAAGGGGAATTGCGCACCGATCTGCCCTTGACCTTTGTCAAAGCGATTGTCACCTTTCTCTTTACCCATGCCGTGGAAGCAGCCGGACTCCAAACGTCTGAAAATGTTGAAGAACAGTTGCACGATCTGATTGCCTTTATGAAGACGGGGTTAGAGCGTAGGCCGTCTGGCGTATAAAGCTTTGAATTTCGACAAGGTTGGCAAGCTTTACAGGATTTGCGTGCGTCCGCCTGGATGCAAAATTCTGTAAATCCTTTGAATTCTATTCAATCTGCATAGAGCCTGGTGAGAGGAGAAAAGAGCTATGGAGAAACAACAGCGCGCAATTGCCCAGCGCAGCTTGCAGAAAATCCATTTTGACCATAAAGACATGGATTACTATCTGGGCTGGATCATGGGGCGGGAAATTTACGAAGGCAGCCGAGCGGCTGAGTGTTTGGCAGTAGCGGAGCGCATTACGGATGGGGATAGGCAAAGCTGGCAGCGGGAATGGCTGGCATTAGCCCAACAGGTGGAAGCAGAAGCACAGGCGGCGTTGCGTCAGGGGCAAAGCGAATTGGCCCGTAAACGTTTCTTCTGTGCCTGCACCTATTACCGCGCCCCACTCTTTTTGATGCGCGCCCAAGATCCGGCATTTCACCCAACGGTCCAGCAGATGCAAGGTTGTTTTCAAGAAGCTGCAGCGCTCAGCCGACCACCGATTGAACCGATTGAGGTGAATTACCAGAATCACCGCCTAACCGGCTACCTGCAGAAGGCAGTCGCCGATGACAAACCGCGTCCAACCCTGCTCGTCATCGGTGGCATTGAGACCTTTGCCGAGGATTGCTACTTTATGATCGGTTCCAGCGGTGCGGTGCATGGCTACAATGTGCTGACAGTGGACTTGCCGGGACAGGGGCTGACGCCCGATCAAGGGTTGTACTTTGGCGCCAGGATGGAGCAACCGCTCAGTACAGTAATCGACGATGCGCTCAGTCGCCCAGAGGTCGATCCGGCGCGGTTGGCACTCTTTGGCTTTAGCTGGGGGGGTCACATTGTCTTCAAAGGGGGCGTCCATGATCGGCGCATCAAAGCCTTGATCGCCAACCCGGCCATGCCCAATGTCTTCCGCGCAGTGCTGGCCCAACAACAGGGGCACAACCGCCACGATCCGCTGGCGCGCGCGGCCTTTGACCAAATTGTCTGGCGCATGGGGTTGCGCATTAGCTTCAATCCCCGCGACATTGCACGCCGTTTTGCCAAAGCCTATGACTACTTCTTTTACGGCAAGGCAGACCCACGGCAGATTCTCTGTCCCACGCTCATGCTGGCGGGAGAAGGGGAAGCCGCCGTCACCTTACAAATTGCACGGGAATGTTATGACCAGTTACCCAATCCACAGAAAAAATTGGTCATCTTTACCGCGGCGGACGGAGGCGAAGCGCACTGTCAGGTCAACAACCTGGCGCTGCCCAATCGAGTGATCTTTGCATGGCTAGCAACCTTGTGGGGACTACCGCAAGGGTATGCCCCTACGACACATTACAAACAAGGAGGACATGATGAACGAAGAGCGCTTGCAGTCTGACTCAGCCCCGAACGCAGCGGTTACTGACTACACCCAACAAAATCGGCGCGCTTGGAATGAGATTGCCGATGTACGTTTTCAGAACAAAGGGTGGCCTGGACCCGACTTCTATCGCAACGGCGGCACGCTGATTGATACACACCTGTTGGCCGCGGCCGGCGATGTGCAGGGGCAGACGTTGCTCCATCTCCAGTGCGCCACCGGTGAGGAGACGCTGTCCTGGGCGGTCGCGGGCGCCATGTCGACGGGCGTCGACATTAGCGACCGCCAGATCGAGATTGCCGCCGCACAAGCCGCGGCCGCCGGTCTCAATGCAACCTTTGTCGCCGCCGATCTTTATGCCCTGCCGGCTGGGTTGCAGCAGGAAACCTTTGACCTGGTCTACACCGGCGGCGGCGTGTTGGTCTGGCTGCCCGATATTGTGCGCTGGGCCCAGATCGTGGCGGCGGCGTTGCGCCCGGGGGGACGCTTCCTGCTCTGGGAAGAGCATCCCATTGCCGGCTGCCTGTGGACGGTCGATGGCAAGGTGGAGATCACCAGCGATTACTTTGGGCGCTCCCGCCCCGAATGGAATGTGGGCTGGGGCCACTTTAGCGGCGGCGAAAATGCCACGGAGCAGAAGGCCGAATTTCTCTGGCCCCTGGGCGACATTATCACCGCGCTGGTCAAGGCCGGCCTGCAGATCGAGGCGCTGCACGAGTATCCCAGCCAGGCTGAGTGGCGCTTTGGCGAGAAACTGGAAGAGGTTCAACGCTTGCCGGGCACGATGCTGGTGGTGGCGCGGCGACCCGTCTGATTTACGCCTCGTCAGATCGATCCTCTACTTTAGCGTTATCCCTGACTTATAGGGTACAACGCGGTGTAGCGACTTGCACCCCGCGCCCCAACATTGTGCGGTTTGGCCGGTGTTGCCCTCGGTACCGGTCAAACCAACATCCCCTCCATAGACAAGGTCGGCGCAGCCATTAACTTCCCGGAAATTCAGACATTTGTATACCTTCTTGTATCGCTTTGTGTCGCGCTTGGTGCTGTTAACGATCGTCGTTTTCTGGTTAAATGGTGACAGCGGTATGAAGATAATATCACATCTGATTTACAGGAGTAACTGCAATGAAATGGAATGGCTTGTCCACTCAACGCTTTGTCATCAGTGTCATCGTTGCCCTCACGCTGCTGTTGACGCTACAGTGCTTTTTTGAGGATAGCTACGCGGCCCCACTGGCCGATCCAGACCCAGCCAGCGCCACACCAAATAACCAACTGTTCTTGCCTTTGGTCAGCTTCGGTCAGAGTACAGAAAGCACCGCGTTATCCTATGCGGCTACGCTCACCGCAGCCATCGCGCAGTGTCAGCATACAACGGCCAACTACGCCTGCCTGGCTAATGGCACAGCTGAGGGCTTTGCCCAGACCGGAGATACACGCACACTCTCGCAACCATTCACGCTGACTGTCCATTCTGCCACAGTAGCGCCTACTGACTGGAGCGTGGTATTGATTCGCTTACAGGCGCCAGGAGATGAGACCATAACCCAGACGTTGGATCTGCTCGCCGTAGGCAACGTGACGATCAGCGCGCTGCAGCCCTTTACCACGACCGAAGTCGCCCCTGGTGTACCGGTGGTGCGCTTTGTCAGCCAAGCGGTGCAAACAGGAGCCCTGGCGGCGCCCAGTGGCCTCATCATTCAGAACAGTACACATGAGGAGTTGCTGAACATTGAGGTCAATGGTGCGGGGATTACTCTGGGGTCGACCGCTTTCCTCCAGGCGCAGGCCGGCGCTACAATGAGTGTGAACATGCGCAATGGGAGCGCGTTGGTACAAGCAGCAGATGCAGAAAGTGCGGTGGTGGCTGGGGAGCAGGTGACCGTGCCCCTTGATGCCCAAGGCGTTGTCAATGGTGCACCCAGCGTGCCTGAAACACTTGACGATGAATTGCTGGTGCCGCTGGCGCCGTCCAAAGAGGATACCTACAACGAACTGTCAGCCAAGTTATTTCAGAGTCTGTTACAGTGCCGGGCGGCGCACAACCCACAGCGGGTCTACCGCTCCTTTTACTTTATCCGTCAGCTCAACACGCCGCGGATGCGCAGCCTGATGAGCCAAGCAGTGTGGGATGGCTTGCAGGCCAACTTTACCAAGTGCGCCCGCTTTGAAGTGATCTTCGACTCGACCATCAATGGCAACACCACAGCCACTTGGGTCGACCAGGTGCACAGCGATGGGACCTTTATCCAGTTTGATGTGGAGGGCAAGTTGGTGAGCTCTGCGAGCAGTTTGCTCCAACACCTGAATGTAGAGATGAGCCTGCCACTCTGTACCTTACAAACTGTGGTGGCCAACGATGGCGCCTTTACGGTGCGCTCGGCGGCGTTGCAACTCTATTATAATACCTTCAAGATCGCCATGGAAGCGTTTCCCTATATGGACGTGGTGACGGGCGCCTTTAGCTGTCCTGCTCCTGCGCCGCCGCTTACCTTTCATCTTGAATGGAATACCTTTTTTATTCTGTTACACCCAGAGTTGTGGCAGCCGGAGCCAATCTATATTCTGGGCAACGAACAGTGGAAGTACACCGGACGCCAGATCTTTGCTGAAGCCATCTTCGCCGACCGCAGCGCCCCCTTTGCCAACGGTACGATTCACAGCACTTCGTACTTTATTCTGCGTCATGCGCCGGTCATCAACTGACCAAAGGAACGGGTGAAACGCCATATACCCCCAATGATCGATTTCACCCACACTTACGAACTCGTCGACGCGGGATGGGATGGTTGTAGCTATCCCACCCCGCGTTGCGCGTTCACCCCCGCATGACTGGCGCAACACGCTCAATTTGATGCTCCATCACTACCGGAGCAACTGCACTTGTTAGAGTGGTTGGCGCGGTCCCTGCGTCAACATGCGCAGATTGCGGTGTCATCACTGATAGACCAACTGGCCATGATGGCGGCTGAATTTACAAACAAAGGGTCCCCGCATCAAGGTAAGCCACAACAACTGATTAGGCGGCAACGGATTTGCTAGCGGATTGGTGAAATTATCGCACATGATGAAGATCGCCTAAGGAATCGTAAGCGATTTATCCGGAAATTTTGTCTCACGACAGGACAAATCCGTTGCAGCCGGGGAACCCACTGGGCCCCGTTGTTGTGTTGTGTACCCCACGATTCCTTCGCTTGATGCCTATGGGTATGGAAACCCCACTTACCGCTTGTCAACCACAGGAATTTTGAAAGCGTCCCAAACCCCAGCTCACACCTCATCCGGCAGTTTCATCTCTTCACTATCGCGATAGAATTGGGCCAAGCGCACCGATAGATCCTCTTGCAGTTGAATGGTCAGCCCGCCGTCGATGACCAAGGTATGGCCGGTGATAAATGACGCCTGTTCGGAGCAGAGGAAGGCCACGCCATTGGCAATGTCCTCGGGCCGCCCCACACGGCGCACGGGATACTGCTGTTCAAAGAAGGGGAAAAAGGAAGGGTTCTTTTCCCAGCGCGTTTGCATACGCTCCGTCATAATGTGACCGGGACAGATGGCATTGACCCGGATCCCCAGCGGCCCCAAGTCGCAGGCCATCTGGCGGGTAATGCCGATGACCGCGGCCTTGGCGCCCTCATAGGCCAATTTGCGCTCTGCCATCAACAGCCCGTGTACCGAGGAAATGTTGACGATGCTCCCCTTGCCGTGTTTGGCCATGTGGGGGGCGGCATGGCGCGCCGCCCAATAGTGCGACTTGACCATTACATTCATGGCATAGTCCCAGGCGCTCTCCGTCAGCGTGAGCGCGCTGCCATCGGTTTCTTTCATCCGCCACGCATTGTTGACCAACAGATCCAGCCGTCCCCAGGTGGTGACGGCGTGGGCCACCATCGCTTCAATCTGCTCGGTCTGGGAAATATCGGTGCGAAGCACTGACACTGCGCCGCCGGCGGCGCGAACCCGTTCGGCATTGGCCTGTGCGCTCTCTTCATCATAGTCAGCAATCACCACCTTGGCGCCGGCCTCGGCCAGCCTGCGCACCGTTGCCCCACCGATGCCCTGCGCCCCACCAGTGACAATCGCGACAAGTCCCTCCAACATATCGTTCTCCTTTTTCGCTTATACTTTGTGAATATGCCTGCTTTATGATGAGCTACAGCCCCACTGACGCGAAGGCTGTGTCATCGCGGGCAGTCACGATATGATAGCGCGTTTTGCGTTACGAGGCGAATGGGAACAGGACAAGTGCTAGAGGGTTGGCTGGTAGCTGATGGCTGGTGGACAGCGGCTATTACTGGTACAAAGTGGTTATCAGCAGCAGGCACGTGCGCAAGTATTTTGGGCCGACATGGTGTGGCTGTGGCCATGCGCTATCGTTTCAAGATGCCCAGCCCACGGGTGGACTGGATCAGCTTACGGCTGAGATCGCGGGCCACCAGGCGGTGGATGGCAATTGCAGGGAGGGGCGCGCTGGCTTCCAACTCGCGCAGCGCCTGTCGACTCAGGTGCGTAAGCGTGCCGGATTGGCGCGCCACGACATCGGCGCTGGCATAGCCGGTCGTATAGAGGCTGATCTCTCCAAAGATAGCCCCCTGCTGCATGCGCCGCATGACCACCTTGCGGCCGTCTGTGCTTTTGGTCTGCGCCATCAACTCGCCCTCCTCAATGTAGAAAATGCCATCCAATCGTGCGCCTTCCTTGACGACCAAGTCACCCGTGTGGACCGTCAACCGCGTTAGCCTAGTTTGCAACGGCACCAGGTCTGATGGCGCCTCAAGTGTCGCACTCTGGGCAAGCGACGCCTGCACCATTGCCAGAAACGTCGCAACGGACGGTTGCGGCGGCGGCGCGACATCAGGCGCAGCAACACCCCACCCGGTCTCACCATCCATCAGCAACGCCTCTTCACACCAGGCGAGCCCCTGATCGAGCGTGGGGAAGAGTTGGCACTGCGTTGCCGCTGTTTCTGCGCCCAATTCCCGTGTCCAGACGTGCTGCAAGGGTGGCGCCATGGTGGTCAACACCAGTTGCGTCTGGGTGGCATCTAAATAACGCAGAAAGCGGAGAAAGCTCGCAGTTGCCGCTGAATCCATGCCGGTGACCAGGCGAAAGTCCAGCACCACAAACTCGATGCTGCGAATGTCACCCTCGGCCAACCGTGCATGCAGCCCACAGAGCAGGCGGTGTGCCGTGCCGAAGAAGAGGTAGCCCTGTAGCTCAGCAATCACAATACGTTCGCCACAGTCGTGCAGCCATTGTTCATGCACCTGGGTCGGCTCACATAGCTGGGGTAGTCGGTGCGACTGTAAAAGTGGCGCAGCGCATCGACCCGGCTGTAGTTGATCACAAAGAGCACCATCGCCACCAGAATGCCGACTGCTACGCCCGCTAGAAAGCCAAAGAGGGCGATGACAATCGTGATAAGCCAGATCAACAGATTGTCGAGTTTCATTAATTTGAACCAGGCATCGTAGAGCCATTCAAAGAGAAAGACAAAACCCAGGAACGCGAGTAAGCCACCGACAACCAGACGCGGGATATAGGCCAGGAAGGTCGCCCCAAAGAGCAGGGTCGCCACCGAGACCGCCGCAATCACCACACCGCGCAACCGCCCACCGCCCCCCAGCCGTTGCCCCAACGCCGACTCTGTCACCGCGACAAAGCCGGGTGGGCTGCCGGCCAGCAGCGCCAGCACGTTGGCAATGCCGCCGGCCCGCAATTCCCGATTGACATCGGCATCACGCCCCAGCGCCACTTCCAGCGCACCCGTATTGAGCAACAGCGCCAGTATGCTCATGAGCGGAATTGCGGCCAGGCTCGCCCCATGCTCCGTCAAGATCAATGGCCACGCCGCCCCGCGCAGAGCCAGCAGAGCCCCCGGTTGCCAGAGTTGGCCCGCAGGTAACGGACCCAGCAGCCAGCCGGCGGCCAGGGCATCATCGGGCGTATACCCCAGCCCCACCAGCGCCAGGTAAAAGATGGTGATTGCGCCCATGACCAAGGTGGGTAGCGCCAGAAAGTGAGCCGTGCGGCGCAACGTAAAAAAGATGAGCAGGCCAAAGAGCAAGCCGGGAATCCAGCGGAGCAGGAGGAGCGGGTCCAGCAGGGCGGCAGCTATCGTCGTCCCCGTCATTACCTGAAGCGCACCCGTGACCAGCCGCCAACCGGTGCCGGCCAGAAAGCCGCCGATGACGGGGTAGGGTACGAAGCGAACGAGTTGCCCCAGTTGAAAGCGCCCCAGCAGCCAGAAGGTCAGCGCGGTCAAGCCCGTCGAAACCAGAATGGCACCCAAAACCGTGGCATAGATCTGATCCGGGTTGTAGCCACGCATGGCATAGACGATATCCGCGGCCACCACGGCCAAAATGCCGACGGGCGCTTCCTGCACCACACAGACCACGCTGGGCAGCGAACTGAGCATGGCCGTCACCAACACCAACACCACCGTGCCCGACAGGACCAGGCTGATCCCGTCGGCGAGATAGGGAGTCAATGCCCCTTTGAAGATGAGGGCCGCCATGGAGACATTGAGAAAGGTCAGGATCATGCCCACAACGAGACCGGCGGTGATGCCCGCGAGAAGATTGTCGGGGACGTTGATGCGGAAAAGCGCCAGTTGCATTGAGTTTTTCCTTAGCATGATCGCTCCTTTTCAATTGCCAGTAGACCGCAACGTGTACGTGGCGTCCTCAGACGCCAATCCCGTTCGCATCTAAGGATGCTCACTTCCCGTTCCAGTCTATTGATTGTGTTATCAAAGTGGCTCGGCAGTAGCTCGTCAAACGCTGCTGGTCATCAGATTCAAGTGGCCACGCGGGACCTCTTCTTCTACTCGTTCAGGGCGAGTGGCTACCACTTTAGCAACCAAACGTCCCATGACCGTCCCTTGGGTGATTTCACCCAAGGGACGGTTACGTGGGAGCGGTGTTTCATTAATCATTTGGGGCAGAGTATAGGTTTCGTGCGCAAGCCCTTTAGACAAAAGGGCTTGCGCACCGCAGACACCACCAGGAGAAAGAGGTGTCGGGCGGTAGGATATTATCGTGACTACCGGCGCTCAACGATCGGCAGCAATATTCTGTAAATTGGCTCCTCCGACGTCGGTTGCGTGGCGGAACTGCCCTGTGCCGCTTGCCCATCTTTGTTGATGAGCGGCAGATAGAGTTTGTGCTGCTGGTTTTGCTCAACGTCGCCAGCGAAGGTGCTCGTCTGGAGCAGGATCTGATCTTCGTCAGTGGCGGCGGTGCGCAGGAAATCGGCAAACACTTCGGCCAACGTACGACTGCCGAAGGCGAAGCGGTACTGTCCGCTGACATTCTTGCCCACCAGCTTGGCGATGCCGTTGCCCTGCGCAGTCACCTGGTTGCCCTTGATGGGGCCAGTGACGCGACCGAGCGACACGACGCTGCCACCGTAGAGCGCCGCCGCGCGTGTTAGCCACGCATCCACGTTTGTGTAGATTTCCGTGCCGTCTACGTCATCCCCCTCAATCTTGTACTCTCCCGCTGCGGTGACAAAGAAGCGGTTCGTACCGCCGTTGGTATCGGCTGTGTAGTCAAAGATGAGAATGCTGTTGTCGAAGGTAGCAGTGATGACCTTGTTGCCAGCCATCGTCAGCACCAGCGGGTTATCTGCGCCGCTGGCGTCGCCGCTCCAGCCGGTGAAGCGCCAGCCCGCCGCGGCGGTGGCCGTGATGGGCACCACCGTGCCGGAGATGTAGCTGCCGCTCGTGGGTGAGACCACGCCGCTGCCCACCACATTGACCGTCAGGTCGTAGAACGTTGACGTAGAGCCACCGCTGAAGGTGGCGGTCACCACCTTGGCGCTGTCCATGAACAGGCTGTTGGTCGGCGCTGTGCCGCTCAGAGCGCCGCTCCAGCCGAGGAAGCTGGCGCCGCTATCGGGCGTGGCAGTGAAGGGTACGGTTTCGCCCATCGGCACGTTGTAGACACCGGCCGTCGGTGTCACCACGCCATTGCCCACTACATTGACTGTCAGCACATAGCCATCCACATCAAAGTTGGCAACCATATCCAGATCGTCGGTCATGATCAGCGAAAGCGTCGGCGTCGTGCTGGTGATATCGCCGTTCCAGCCGATGAAGTGAGAACCCGCCGCGGCTTGCGCGGTGATGGTGACCGCTGCGCCCGCCGGGAAGGTGCTCTGGTCAGGCGTCACGCTGACGGTGCCGTCGCCGATCCAGGCGGCGTTTAACCCATAGGTCGCCTCGGCAAAGAGCGCCAGCACCGACTTATCGCCGTCGATGGTCAGCGTTGTGCTGATGGCGCTGCCGCCGGCATCCAGCCCCCACTGGCCAAAGACCCACTGGCTGTCCGGGGTCGCCGTGGCAAGCACGGTCACCACCTCGCCATAGGCGTAGCTTGGTTTGGCCGGTTCGACAACGATGTTGCCGCTGCCCACGACCTCGGTACTGACCGCATAGGTGCGCTGGCTGAAGCGCGCGGTGACCGCCTTGTTGCCGTCGATGGTCAGGCTCTCGCCCCCGGTGTCACCGCTCAGGTTGCCCTGCCAGCCGTCAAAGCCCCAGCCCGGCGCAGGTACCGCCGACACGTACACCACGTCGCCATAGCGATAGCTCGCCCGCACCGGATTGAGCACGACGCTGCCGCTGCCGGTGACATTCGTGCTAACGGTGTGAAGCGTTTCGGTGAAGGTAGCGGTGGCGGCCTTATCCCCGTCCACGAGGATGCTGGTGCTGCCGCTGCCGGATGCAGCACCGCTCCAGCCCACGAACCGCCAGCCCGGCGCCGGAGTGGCGCTGACCGAGACATTCGTGCCGCTTGAATATGCCTGGCTGACCGAATCCCCCAGTTTGCCGGTAACCGAGCCATTGGTGACTTGGCCATTGCCGACAACCACGAGGCTCAACGCGTGCGTCTCCGGCGGCAGTTGGGTGAAGGTGGCGGTGACCGATTTGTCGCCATTCATCGTGATGCTGGTGGCGGGCGTTGCGCCCGTGGCGTCACCGCTCCAACTGACGAACTGCCAGCCCGCGGCTGCCGTGGCCGTGAGCGGCACGGTCGTGCCCGCTTCGTACGTGCCGCCGCTGGCCGGGGTGACCGAGCCGCTGCCCTGGACGCTGGTGCTCAGTGTGTAGAGCGTGGGCGGCAGTTTGTTGAAGGTGGCGGTGACGCTGGTGTCCTCCGCAATGGTCAACGTGACCGAGTTGTTCGTCGTCACCACGTCGCCGCTCCAGCTGGCCAGTTCCCAGCCTTGCGCCGGGTTGGCCACCAGCGAGACAACGGTGCCCAGCGCGTAGCCGGCGGCATGGGCAGAGCCACCGCCGTCGGTCACGCTGCCCTGGCCCACCACGTTGACATTGAAGGTGTAGACCGGCAGGTTGGTGAGCTGGACCTGCTTGATGGCCGCCACATGCGTGTCATCTTCATCAATCAGCTCGACGCGGATCTGCGGTGCAACCCCAGCCGCCGTCGCCGTGCTGTAGGTGTGGTTGAGCGTGCCGCCGCCGATGGCGCTGAAGCAGTCATCGCTATTACCGTCACCCCAGTCGATGGTGCAGGCGGTGACGGTGTCGTTGCCGGGGTCAACGACGCTGCCCAGGGTGAGGGCGTAGCTGCTGCCAACCGCCGCCGTCGCTGCACCGGTCAAATCAATGGTCGGCGCGACGTCGGTGATGGAGATGGCGAAGGTCGTGCTGATCTGCGAACCTTCGGGGCTGCTGAAGAAGATCGTTACATTTTGACTGTCCTCCGGCCCGTCGCTGCTGTCCCACGACCAGTTCCACAGGCCGGTAATGGGGTCCACCTGCGCCGAACCCAACGTGGGTGGCGGGTAGGTGGCGAACTCATAGCCGTCGAAAGGCACGTTGATGTAGCCCGTGTTGGTGATGGTCTGCCCTTCCGGCGCCGTGACCAGGTCGTTGTCATTGCCCGTAATGAAGATGCGGATGACGCTGACGGTGGCGCTATCGGTGTTGTCGCTGAGATTCAGGTCGGCGCCGTTGACGGTTAGATCCGTGATCTCAATTGTCGTCGTAACCAGATCATCATTCTGCGCCGTGGGGGAGACTTGCAGATAGAAGCGCTCGGTCCCGCTGCTGCCGACCGGCACCACGCCCAGGTCGAAGGTGCAGGTGGCGCCAGCACTCTTGCCATTGGGGCAGCTCCATTTGGGATCGTTGGGGTCGAAGCGCAGGCTGCGCGATAAGAAGCGCGTCTGTGGCGGGACGACCAGCCGCAGCGTGGCGTTGGCGTCCTGCAAGCCGGTGTTGGTGTAATGGACGGTGTAAGAGATGATCTGGGCCGCGCCAATCGAGCCGCCGGCATTGTCCCCAATCGAGACGGCCAGGTCGGGCGCCACACCGGTGTAAACGGAAATGGTGCTGGCGTTGTCGCTGGGGTCAGCGTCACCGCCGTCGCTGCTGATGGTGGCGGCGGTGTCAAAGCGACTGGTCCCGGCGGGCAGCGGGTCGTTGACGGTGGCCGTGAAGCTCACCGTACCGCCGCTGCCCACCGCCACGTCGCCCAGCGCTAGCGAGCAGTTACTGCCGGCCGCGCCGTCGGGCTGACAGCGCCAGCCGGTGCTGCTGGCCGCGGCGTCAAAGCTGGTCTCGGTGGGGACGATCTCACTCGGCACTACATTTTGTGCTGGAACTGCGCCCGTATTGCTGTAGCTGAGGGTGTAGCTGATGGCGTCACCCGGATCGACCAGACCGGCGTCGCTGGTTTTGCTGAGCGAAAGGTCGGGCAGCACCAGTTGACCATCCCAAGCGCCTTCCAGGAAGTTCTGGTTGCCCACGCCGTCGGTCACCAACAGATCGATCTTGTAGATGCCGACGGCCAGGGAGGGCATGGCGACATCCCAGGTGGTGAAGTTGCTGCTGGTCGACCCCAGCGTGGCCGCGATCCAGCTTCCCGCGTCCTGTGCAATATCGCGCTCGGCATAGGAGCGGAAGCGCACTTGCACCTCGCTGATGGGGACGTCCAGCGGGTTGGCAATGTCATAGATGGTCTCGTCGTCCAGCGGCTGTGGGTAGACAGCCAGTTCGTCGAGCAGGCCGCCATAGGCGTTGCCCACAAAGTCGGTGGCGCGCACTTCGACCGTATGGCTGCCGACCGCCGCGTTGAAGTTGAAGATCCAAACCTTGGTGGCCGCGCCATTGGCCGATGGCTGCTGCCAGCCGCCGCCGTCAATCCGATATTCGACCGCGTCCAGGGGCAGTGGGTTGGGGCCGTCGCTGGCCGCAATCGCCACAAGCTGGCCAGCCGGTGAGACGGTTTGCGGGAGCGTGCTGAGGTCGACGGTGGGATTGTCGGCGTCCAGCTTGAGCTGGTACTGGTTGATGAGGTCGAACCAGGCGCTCTGGTAGGCGTAGGCCGCGGCCACTTGGGGGCCGCTGAGTGCACTCTCGGTAATGCTCACCTCATCGATGCCGCCGTGGAAGCTTTGGCCAATGCGCACGGGGTTGGCGGCCATGCAGACGGCGTCGCCGGCATTGGGGTTGCGACCGGCCAGGGCGCCGTTGATGTAGATCGCCATCGCGCCCGTGCTGGCGTTGTTGACCGCCACCACGTGATTCCATTGATCTTCCAGCAGCGGCGTTGATGCATCCACCGTGTCCCAGTTGGCCTCGCTGCCGACGCAGGTATGCTGGCGGTCGAAGCGCACGGTCATCGAGCTGTCCAGCAGCCACAGCCGGAATGTGGCGTTGAAAAGATTATCATCGCTCTTGGTGATCAGCCGCTGCGCACCGCTGGTCCGCTTGGTGGGCTTGACCCACAGCCCCACGCTGAAGTTGGGCTGCGCCAGCGTGGTCATATTGGCGAGGGTCAGCAGGTCGCTGCCGCCAAAGGTGACGGCCTCGCGCATTTGGCCTTTGTCGCCCGCCTTGGGGCAGGCGCTACCGTTGGGTGAGCCGGTCGCACCACAGGTGGCGGTGTAGGCGTTCTGGCTGTCATCTTTGAAGCTGCCGCTGGCCAGATCTTCATCCAGATGCAGATTGAGGCTCGGCGCCTGGCGCACAATGGCCTGGATCTCGGCGGTACTCAGCGGCCGCTTGAAGATGCGCAGATCGTCGATGAGGCCGTCAAAGAAGGCGTAATCCGCACCGGTAGCGCTGACGGCCTTGCCGATGTAGACGTTATCACCAATGCCGATGGGCACACCGGCTCTGGTACCGAGGCGCTGGCCATTGATGTAGAAGCTATAGGCGCCGGTATTGCTGCCGGGAACGCGCGCAAAGACAATCGCCAGATGGTACCAGCGCTTGGCACCGCGTTCCGCGAGCGAATCGGTCCACGTAACCGGGTTGCCGGCGGGCGCGACGCCCAGTTTGCCAAAGTTCAGCAACCCGATCAGGCGATTGCCCTCGGAACCAATGATGGCGAGATCGCTGCGCTCATTTCGGCGGGCAGCAGGTCAGCAGGGAAGGAACCCGCCACCGCCAAATGATCGGCATCTTTAAGATGCCGGTCATCTACGATACGCACATTCTCCGCGGCATCGAGAAAACCCATGAGGTCGCCGCCGGGCGTAAAGAGATCGGTGCCAAACTCAATCTCTTGCCACGGTTCATCGGGACCAAGCCGCCCTTTGGCCAGCCCGTCGACGATCTCGATTTCGAGCGGTGGCTGGTTGGCCGTCGCCAAATGCAGGGTCGTGCGCGCGGCGGTGTTATCGACTTCACCCGCAAGCGTGATGCGGTCGGTGTGGGCAGATCGACTGACATTTTCCAGGCGCGCGGTCGGATTGACGGTCTGCCAGATTTCGGTCTGATAGTGGTAACCGTCGCTCTGGCTGGTCACCTGCCACGCCTGGCGCAAGCTTGCGCGCGCCGAGGGAGTCGTCACGGCGGCCTGCGCGGCGGGGATCAGTAAGACGCCCGCCAACAGCGCAATGCCCATCAGCAGCAGGAAGATGGGATAGAGTCGTTTGTGATTCATAGGTTTTGCCCTCGAAATTGTGATACAATAAAATCGTACTAGCGCTCGACGATTGTCTGCTCCCCAGTTGACCACTTCAATAACTGCATGGCATAGACGAGCTGTCACTCAATGTCGTTAAGTTACTAGTTTTCAGTCTACAGTAATCAGATGGCCGGCCAGCGAACACACTGAAAACTGCTTACTGAGGACCTATATGACGAGCTAACAGGTTCAATGCTCGGGATGGACGTGAGCAAGCACATTGGTTCCATCATCGCAAGAGTTACCCTCTGTGACACTCACCTGCAATACGTTCACCAAATAGCGCATAAATTCGTGTTCGGTGGCAAAGTGCATTACCTCGGCTGATCGCGTCTCTTGCAGGGTGACCCGCCAGTAGCGTTGCTCTTGCCCGCGTTGAAAACGAATAAGGTAGGATTGATAGTGAGCATGATCATTCATAGTTATCAGTATAGTGTTCAGCCGTCCCGTGGACATCTCTTGCCATGAGACGCCCAGAGGATGCTTCTGGGCGGGTTTGGAATCTACTCACCCTCCCTAGCCCTCACTCGTTCCACGCTCTGCGTGGAATGTACAGTCTTGGCGCTCTGCGCCCCGTTCGACGCGGAGCGTCTGCACCGGCATTCCACGCAGAGCGTGGAACGAGTTGCTTGCAGAGCGTGGAACGAGTTGGTGATTTGTAGAAGGAAGCTGTTGTGATACGGAAAATCGATTTGACTGGCTATCTGGTGATAGAAGATGACGACGGCCCTTCTGCGCTTATGAAGTCGGCCAAGGGGAGTGCACTGCTCGCCTATCTCCTGGTCACGCGGCAACCCCATACGCGCGAGTTCCTGGCGGCGCTGTTGTGGGACGGCCCATCGACCGGGGATACGCTGGCCGCGCTGCGCAGGTTGCTCTACCGCATCCGTCCCTTGTTGCCCAGATTGGCCGTGACGCACCAGCAGATTGCGTATCCGATTGATGAAGAGATTACGATTGAGCTTTACGCCTTAGAAGCCGCGCTTGCCGGTGATAAGCTTGATGATGACAACCTCGATCAACTGGATCAAGCGCTGCGTCTCTATCGCGGCGAGTTGCTGGCGGGATTCTATTTGGAAGAAGCAACCGGCTTTAGCGAATGGCTGGCACTGGAACGAGTGCGTTTGCGCTTGCGCGTTAGCGACGGACATCGTCGTGTCTGTGCTGCCTATGCGGCGCAAGCAAAGTGGGGCAAGGGCATTGCTGTCGCTCGACGCTGGCTGGCGTTAGACGAGTTTGATGAAGAAGTTCATCGTCAGCTCTTGCGGTTGCTGGCGGCAGATGGACAGGTGATGGCGGCCAAAGAGCATTATGCGCACCTCTGCCGGCGGCTATGGGATGAGTTGGCAGTCGAACCAGAGCCGGCGACTGTCGAGCTGTATGAACAAATTCAAGCCACCAGCCGGGCGCCACTCGCGCGGGAACAGTCGCCCCGCAAAACTTCAGACCATCAACACTGGGGCGAAGCACCCACGATTGACACGTTCTTTGGTCGTGAAGCCGAGATTGCACAGTTAGTCGAGTGGCTTCACGCTGAAGCTGTGCATCTCGTGGCGATTCTAGGCATCGGCGGCCAGGACAAGACCTCCCTGGCCGCTAAGATCGCCCGCACCCATGCCGAGGGCTTTGCCGGTGTCTACTGGCGCTCGCTGATCAATGCACCACCGCTCGACATGGTGCTCCATGATTATCTGAACTTTGTTTCGGGCAATGCGTCCACACCGCCTACCGATATAGCGACAACTATCGCCGAGATTCGCCGCCATCTGCGACGTGAGCGCCACCTGTTGGTTTTGGATAACCTGGAAACGATTCTCGACCCGCAGCATGCTGGTCACTGGCGTAGCGGATACGAAGACTATGCAGAGGTGCTCCGGCTATTTGGTCAGGGTGGGCATGGCAGCACGCTGCTGTTCACCATGAACACCCAGCCTATCACGGACGGGCATGGATTCTCTCCGGCGATGACCAGCAGGGTGATTTCCCCCTGTTGGCTAACTTTGCGCAACTCCAGGATAGCACCTCATCCATCCGGCTGGGGCCAAATACAGCAGCCACACTCTTCAGACACAACAACTTCACCATCAGCGACGAACGCAAGCGGGAAGAGGAGATCGAGGATATTGTTAAAAATGTGCCCGACTTGCGCGAGAGCCAGATCGGTGACGATGCACTCTCCTCCCTGAAAATTTTCAAGTCGGTTTCGCCCGATGAGATCTTCACCTCGATCACCAGCAAGTTGAGTCAGGATTATCGCATGGTCGATGGCAAGCTGGAGGAGTTTTCCGCGTATCGTACGATCTTGCGCTTCCAACCAGGTGCTAGCTCAGATACCCGAGAAGTGGAGGTTTCTGCAGCCGATCTCACAACGATTGAAGTGGATGGCGTCCTGCACACAATCGATGAAGCCCGTTCGGTCACCCTGACCCCAAACGCGCTGAACCTACTGATGATCACCTCCGAGGCGGATGGCCTCGACACGCCAGGCTTGAAGATTCGTACCCGTGACATGCTGCCGAATGAACGTGTGATCATCTTCCCGAATCAAGAAGTGCAGACGCAGATTGCGGAGATGGAAGATGATGCGTTGTGGAATGCAACCGATGCGCAGGGCAACTTGATTGTTGATCAAACCGCGCACAGCAAAGCGGAAGTCGCCGCTGTCCAAAACACGATCAAGCGCACGATGGCCGTGATTGTCCATAAGAAGGCCAGCACCAACGCAAACAGCAACACGCCAAGCCGTATTCAATCTGCAAGAGTCGGTCGAGGATGGGATGAACTCGCTGATTCGCATGTTGGGCGGCACACCCTCTGCGGCGCCAGAATCTGACGATGCGCTACCCGAAGCCTTGGAGTGGTTTCTCTCGAAGCTCTTTGGCAAATCCCAGCAGTCGGGCGCCAGGGCAGGCGCCGATGGAACAACGCCGGATGGCGATACACCGCTGGAGAGCTTTGTGCGCCATCTGCTCGAAGCGATTGCCGACGTGGTTGGCGCCGGGCTGAGCGTACTCAAGGGGGTTGGCGATAGCGTTACCCCCCTGTTAAAGAATCCCAAGAAGCCACAGCTGGCGCTAGCCGAGATTGTTGAAGCCTTCCGCGATGTCATTATCCAACTGTTGGATGCCGGCGAGAATGTTGCGCTCGCCCTGTTGGACGTGATGGAAATCGTCGTTGATCTGCTGCAAAAGCTGCTGAACGCGGAGATCAAAATCCCATTTATTTCCGACCTCTTTGCGCTGATTGGCGGGGGGAAGCTAACCATCCTCAATCTAGCGTCGCTGCTCCTTGCCATCCCTGTTACGGTGGTCCATAAGATCGCCTTCAACGAGCGGCCCTTTCAGGATAGTGCGCCCGTAACGTTCTCGCTACAAGCAGAAACGCAGCCCGCGGCATTGGCAGTCAATGGAAAACGACAGTCCGCCACTGCCGCGGCAACCTCCCTGCCGACCAAGGGCATGGTGCTGGGATTGGGCGTTACCGCATTCGTGGCCAATTTTGTGAATGGGGCAATTCTCAAGCCAATTTTGGATGCGACCGCTGAGTCTGCGGATAAAGCGAACGAGAAAAGCATCTTCTTTGGCCTGATGGAGCTAACAACATGGGTCTTTGACGTCTTGATCTGGATCCCCACGATTCCCGGCCTGCTCAAAGAGGGGAAATTTGGCGACGCTGATGGCGCGGAAATCGTCCTCTGGGTCTACCGAACCTTTGTCTTGGGGCTAGATTTGGTGCTGACAATCATTGGCTGGACACAGGATCCGCGCAATACACAGCGGCTTGAGCGGCAGACCGAAGTGACGATTGTCCTCAGCAGCATGTTGGGCGTGCTTGATATGATGTTTGCATCATTCAAGTTGAGCCCCACGTTCGATGATGCTAACTTGGATGGTGAAACGGCCATCCCTGTCCTCCATGAACTGCTCTTTGCGGTCTCCAGAACCTGCTCCTTCCTGCGCTTTGAAGCCACGGGCGCGGTCGCGCTGTCAATGTTGAATATCTTTGTCGCCGTGGCAAGCTCGGTGACGGGGGGCATTCTGCTTGCCAAAGATTTCAGAGCCTTGAAGGGAGCTTTGTAAGGTGGATTAGAACCTATCCTGAAAATCGGTTGTGGGTCTTCGGTCTACTCCTACCCGGGAGATCGTTACAGAGAGTTTCAGGATAGGTTCTAACGCTGCCCAGTATGTTGGCGGAAAAATTTCGTCAACTCCTCTCGGCTTACCTGACCTGCGGCAACGTTTTCAAACAGGACGATTTGTGCTGCGACAGATGGGATCAGGAGTGTATAGCCATTGACGTGAAGAAACAAACCAGCCGCTGTATAGGCCGTACGTTTGTTGCCATCAATAAAAGGATGATTGCGGGCGATCCCTTCCGCATAGGTCGCAGCCAACAGAAACAGATCAAGTTCACCATAGGCATAATAATTTTCTGCACGCGCAAGCGCCGATTCCAGTAGCCCTTCATCGCGCAGGCCGAAACTACCGCCATAGCGCTTTATGGCAGTCTCATGGATGTAGAGAACTTGCGCTTTACTCAGCCATCTGGGAGGAAGTACCTCTGTCACTGCGCAAGACCTTCAAGCACGGCATCATGTTGGTCCATAAAGCGGTCCAGATCTTGCTTGAATTCTTCTGTGACTTCGCCTCGATAGGCGTAACGCAATTTCTTTAATTCAGCATATTCTGCAGCGGAAAGGAGCACAACGCTCTCCCGCCCATTACTGGTCACCATGACCGGTTCACGTTGGGCAAGCTCCTTGAAGTGGCCAAAATTTTTTTGGAATTCAGAGGCACTAACAGTTGTCATAAGTATCTATCCCTTTTATACATAATATACACAAATTACGTATTTTATGCAATCGTACCATGAAGGTTGGGCACCCGCAATCAAGAGACCGCTGTTTCTACACAAACAGAAACAGCGGTCTCTTGCAAAAAAGGTATATGTTGTATCGGTAGAAACTTAGCCTAATCCAACCTCACTCCCCGCAACCGCAACGCATTCCCCACCACCGAAATACTCGAGAACGCCATGGCTCCGGCCGCGAGAATCGGGTGTAACTGCCGCAAAAAATCCGGCGCCCAGACAAACGGGGCCAGAATCCCCGCGGCGATCGGGATCAACGCGATGTTATAGCCAAAGGCCCAACCCAAGTTCTGCTTGATGTTGCGCATGGTCGCCTTGGAGAGCGCAATCGCCTGCGGCACGCTGCGCAGGTCGCCGCGCATGAGCGTCACGTCGGCGGTCTCCATGGCGACATCCGTGCCGGTGCCGATGGCGATACCCACATCGGCCTGCGCCAGCGCCGGGGCGTCGTTGATGCCGTCACCGACCATGGCGACTTTGTAGCCTTCGTCCTGCAGTTGCTTGACATAACCAGCCTTATCACCCGGCAAGACTTCGGCGAAGACACGCTCAATACCAACTTCCTTGGCGATCGCCTGCGCGGTCGCTTCGTTGTCACCGGTCATCATGACGACGGTCAAGCCCAACTTGTGGAGCGCGGCAACCGCCTCTTTGGAGCCATCCTTGATCGTATCGGCCACGCCGATCAGCGCACTGGCCTGACCATCAACCGCCATCCACATCGCGGTCTTGGCTTCGTCCTGCAACTGGGTCGCCTGGGGACCGAGGCCATTGAGATGCACCCCTTCCCGCTCCATCAGCCGCAGGTTTCCCAGCAACACCTTGCGGCGGTCAACCGTCGCTGCGATGCCATGCCCAGCAATCCCTTCAAAGCCACTCGGTTCGCTTAACGTTAACCCTTTTTCCTTGGCCGACCGCACAATCGACTCACCGAGTGGGTGTTCAGAACCGCGTTCGGCAGAGGCTGCTAATTGCAGCAAGTAATCAGTCATCAGTGCGTCAGTGTTCAGTGACTGCCCGACCGTCCGACTGTCTGACTGTCCACTGAAAACTGAAAACTGCCCACTGTCCACTGTCTCACTGATCACCACATCTGTCACCGACGGCTGCCCCTTCGTGATCGTCCCCGTCTTATCGAGCACAATGGCAGTCAACTTGTGCGCCTGTTCCAGCGCAGCGCTATTTTTAAAGAGAATGCCATTCTCCGCCCCCTTGCCGACGCCGACCATAATCGACGTGGGCGTGGCCAGGCCCATGGCACAGGGACAGGCAATGACGAGCACCGCGGTCAGGCGGATGAGGGCGGGCACAAATTCACCGCCGATGACGAGCCAAACGATAAAGGTGAGTACCGCCATGCCGATGACAAAGGGCACAAAGTAAGCGGCCACTTGATCGACCACCCGTTGGATCGGGGCGCGACTGCCTTGGGCCTGTTCCACGAGTTTGATGATCTGGGCCAGCGCAGTCTCTTTGCCGACCTTGGTCGCCTTGAACTTGAGCAAGCCTTGTTTGTTGATCGTGGCGCCGATGATCTCGTCACCTTCTGTTTTCTCAACGGGCAGACTTTCGCCAGTGATCATGCTTTCGTCCACCGCGGAGTGGCCTTCGATGACAACGCCGTCGACCGGCACTTTCTCACCGGGGCGGACGATGACGATGTCATTCCTGACCACTTCGGCAATGGGAATGTCACGCTCTTCACCATTGCGCACAACGCGCGCCGTTTTGGCCTGTAAACCGATGAGCTTCTTGATTGCGGCGCTGGTTTGTCCTTTGGCGCGTACCTCAAGCAGCTTGCCCATGACGATCAGCGTAATGATCACCGCCGAGGTCTCAAAGTAGACATGATGGCCCAACGCCATGCTGCCTAGTGTGAGCGCAATCAAGACAGCGATGCTGTACACATAGGCCACTGACGATCCCATGGCCACGAGCACATCCATGTTGGCAGAACCGTTACGCAGGCTCTTGTACGCGCCGACATAGTAATCCCAACCGACGTAAAATTGGACCGGTGTGGCCAGGGCCAGGAAGAGCCAGTTGACCCACGCCGCCTGTGCCCACGCGCCCACCAAGCCAAAGTCGCGGCCCATGCTCAGCAGGAAGAGGGGCAACGAGAAAACGACACCGACAATCAACCGCCGCCACTGGTGGCGCACTTCCGCTTCCCGTGCCGCGGCCTCAGCATCCTCCGGTTCGGCGCCGGCTTCGGCTTCAACGACTTCATAGCCGGCCATGCGTACGGCCGCAACCAGGTCACTATAGGTCGCAACACCGGGCACATAGTCGACCGACGCCCTTTCATTGGCATAGTTAACTTCGGCGCTGATCACGCCCTCGACTTTGTTCAGACGACGTTGAATGGTGTTGGCGCAGTTAGTGCAGGTCATGCCGAGCAGCGCGATCTCGGCGTGATCGGTCGGCACCTGATACCCGGCCTGTTCGACCCGTGCGATCACATCGGCCAGCACTTCCTGTGGCTTAGAGATGGCGGGGTCATAGTCAATGGTCAACTTTTCGCTGGCAAAGTTCACCGCCGCGTCGTTGACCGTTTTGACTTTTTTAGCATTGCGCTCTACTGTCTTGACGCAATTGGCACAAGTCATGCCAATCACAGGGACGGTTAATTGTTTCGTTGTCATTTCAAATCCTCCCGAAATCAATCCGGGGTAAATCGTTCCAAATGTTCAGGCGGACCAGGAGATAACCCGCAACGAGCAAATCAAAAGATAGGCATGCCAAAACATACCACGCCGGCGCAACCGTGTAGCCCGGCCCCAGCCAGTGCAGCACGAGATCCCAGAGGGGGTGAAGTCCCCAGCCCACAGCCAACCATACCATATGATAGCGCCTGGCCAAGAACAAAAAGAGGCTGTAGAGCAAGAGACCTACGACTTCAATCGCAAGCCAACTGCGATCCCCCCACATGGCTGCAAAGCCCACATAGATGAGCGCTGCCACTGGCAAACCCACAGCCAGAATGACGCGTTCTTTGTGTACGCCTTGGCTCCGTGCCGCGATCACAAAGAGCGCACCCAACACCAAGCCCAGCAAGAGCCACAAATTTAACATTCCGTACTCTCCATGCGGACGACAAAATTAAGAAAATCCAGATCGCGCTCTGCCACCGGATGGCCACAAGCTTCCAGATAGCGGCTCAGTTCACTCCGTTGGTGTGTGCTGTGATTGACGAGATGCAGAAAAATTTGCCAGCGCCGTACATAGCGTGGCGATCCTCCCTGCGCAGTTCCCACATCAATGGTCTCTGCTAAGGCTTCTTCTGATAATGTGTCTACCATGTGGCGAATCAGTTCAAGCGCAGTGCCGTGACTGATGGCGGTTGCTCGCTGCCCCTGTTCCGGGGTGAGCGCCGCAAAGTGGCACAAGAGTATGGCATTAGCCTGGTGATTGTAGGCTAAAAACGTACGGAGCAGGGTCTGGGTTAACATCCCTGCACCTATGCTTCAGCCGGCGGATAGTCGATCTCCACCAGCAGTTCTTTAATGGCTTCCCAATTCGCCGGCGCATCATAACTCACCGTGACCTGCTTGGTCGCTTCCTCGGCCTTGACACGCTGCACGCCCTCCAAATCGCCTAACTCCATCTCAATGGTATGGGTGCAGTGACTACAGCTAATATTGGGTACGGTAAAAGTTTTGGTTGTCATGAGATTTTTATCCTTTGTTATTGGTTATTGGTAATTAGGTGTTCGCATTGCGGGCGCTATGCGCCATTGGGAATTGTGCACAGCGTTCAATTACCAATCACCTAATCAACTCTTACTCGAAACGGTAAACACACTCGTCACTTCCTGTAACATGCGCTCGCGCTCGTCTGGGTCGTTACCTTGGATCGCGGTGGTGACACAGGTGTGCAGATGGTTGTCGAGCATGAGCACGCTGACCTTGCTGAGGGCGGCCTGGACAGCCTGGATCTGCTTGATGACGTCAATACAGTAGGCGTCCTCGCTCACCATGCGTTCAATCCCTTTGATATGGCCGGCGGCGCTGGCCAACCGGCGTGTTACGGTTTTTTGAATCTCTGCGTCCATCGTGCTCCTATCGCTGGTAAAAGGTTCATAGAGGTCACCGGGCACAACTGCTCCTTGCCCTCTGGTACTTGTGCTTTGCCTGTGCTGCGCCATTACAATAATTTCACGGACGCGCCTCTATAAGCATCAAACGCACTACGACATGAGTAGAATTTTGGATGATATGGGTAATGGCTTCACCTCTTCGTCCCTATCATTTTATTCTCACGTCCTTACCCTACCCCCTAGGGGGGGGTAATGGTTGCAGTATAGCACCGATCATAACCTATGTCAATACTTTTATCCCGTGAATTATATTTCTATTTCTTTGAGGGCGAACTGGCGCTGGCCGTGAGGCAACATGCCGGGGATGAGTGAAAAGATACGGTCAAACCAGACGGGGCGTCGCTCGTCCGTGGCACGTTGCCTCAAAAAGTGAGGCTCATATAAGTATGCGACTGAAATTGCAATTTTTCTCTCTGAGGAATCGTGCAATTTCAGTTTGTCGCCCATATGAGCGAAAAGTGAAAATAATTAAGGGGTGGGGATGGATGCTTATTGACCTGGTTGCGACTGTGACGCTTGACTTTCAGTGGCTTGAGGTGGGGAATCTGCCGGCCGTTCAAGCGACTCAAAGCGATCTGATTGCGAGTTGAGCATGCGCGCTTCGGATTGGCCGTACTCTGCCGGGTTGAGATAGAGGCCCTGCTCCCCCACAGGCTTATCTTCCTCTACCACAATCGGATGTGCGCGTGCATAGGGATCATTCCGAATTCCCGTCACCTGCCAGGAGACCTTCATCCCTGCCTGACCGCCCGCGATCTTGAATTGGTTGTTCACAATTTCCTGGGCAACATACAAATTGGGGCCAGGTGCGCCGATTGGGGTCAATTGATAGCGAAACTCAACGTTGAGCGCTTCAAAATAGTCAGGCAGTTGCACCCACCCTTCGCCCAGATCATCCAAAATAAGATTGCCATTATAGATATTCATCATGTCGGGCGATTCCACAAATGAGTGCGATAAATATTGATTGGCAGGATCCAGCGGATGATCAATCTTAAAAGCGCCGGAGCTTTTGGTCAATGTCCCGTTGACATGGACAGGCCCCAAAAAGTAACCGGCATAACCGCCACTGGCCCTTGCATCGTTCTGGCCATATACTCCTACCCCCTTGGCCGACTTACTAAAGCCCAAAACACCGTAGGAGGCGCCGGAGGTCGCTCTAGCCTCACCTTGGACGGCCGTGCCATCGGTGGCGTTGCTAATCCCAAAAACGCCAATCGCGCAACAGCCGTTGGTAATATCTGTTGCGTTATTTTCACCATAAATAGCATAGCCGTCAGAGGAAGCCGTAAAGCCGGCCACACCGGCATTTAAACCACTAGCCGCCGTGGCATGTCCTTCCACACCACTGCCCACCGTCGAACGGGTGAGACCATAGACACCAACGTTGAGCCCGCTTTGATGACCGGCGAAGCCTTCCACCCCCTTGCCGGTTGTGGTCATATTTTCGCCATAGACGCCGCTGCCGGCGGCAGAACCGCTGAAGCCGGCTACCCCATAGCCGGAGCCGCTGGTGGCATCGGCCTGTCCTTCGACGCCTCTGCCGCTGGCGGTATTGCTGACCCCAAAGAGCGCGGGCGCAAAGCCTTTGGCGGTAGAGGTGTTGACAATATTGGCGGCATCGTTTTGACCATAGATGCCGCCGGCAAAGGGGGAACTTGTATAGCCGGCCACGCCATAGTGATTAAATTCAGTGGCGCCACTCGAAGTCACCTGCAAGCCGCTCGCTGTTGTCGTCCATGTTTGACCGACATGCAGATGATCACTATGTGCCACCGTGGCGGCATTGCCACTGCCCCCGAAGTCAACCGTTAGTTTACCATCAACCAATGTCAAGCCAGTGCCAGGAATGAGCTCTGTGGTGTTATCAACACCATCCGCAAAGTCGGCCGGCATCCCCGTAATTTTGTTCCAGGCAACCGCATCAGCGCTCTCGGCGCTCATGGCTTTGGTCGCCGTGTCGGCTGTGGTAGCGCTATTGGCGGTCGTGGCGCGGCTTGCGCTAGCAGCCGTACCGGCGGCAGTGGCGTAAATGGCGTAGGGAACGGGGGCAATGAATTGGCGTGGAGTCAGCAGGCCAAAGTTGCCGCTACCGCTGGGGCGCACCTTGATCTCCAGCCAACGCGGTTCGCCAGGAAAGGCAGCGTTGCCAAAATCAAGGGGAACGCTAAAGACGCCATCGGTGACTGTTACGCCATTCGCGGCTACTGGGGCGGCGACGGCCTTGCCATCGCTCTCAACATCATAGAGCGTGAACTCAAAATCGTATGTGCCGTTGGCCGGTGTTGTGCCACTCTGCAGCCGTCCTTGATAGGTGATCGTTGTGGTTAGTCCAGTCAACTCGGCGGCTGTACGGCTTTCGACAGCCGCCTGTTGTGAATGAGCGCGCCGCACGCCAGCCAGCCAAATTAACCCTGCGATAAGCACGGCAATCCCCAGGAACAACACCCATTTCGACAACAGCGCCGTAGTTCGATAGATTTTCATCAGTGATTTCCTTTTTGGGTAGAGCGACAAGTACGCCTAACGATAAAGCCAAACACCATCATCAGTGGCCGCCAGCAGGCCGCGACATTCGTTGTCATCATAGAGTAGATCGCGCACTCGATGCCCATCTAATGCTGGTGGGCTGGTTTTCACCCAATCGCCACTGTTGAGTGGGCGACGCCAAATTCCGTTACTTACAGAACCGGCATAGATCTGATCCTCGACGATTGCGATACTGTAGATTTTATCGCCTTGACGCCCAAAGGCTGTCCATTGGCCACTGGTATTGTTAAAGACATAGACGCCATCAAAGGTGGCAATATAAACTTTGCCGGAATTGTCAAAGGCCACATCCCATACTTGCTTGCTCTCGGCGCTAGTCAAACCAGCATTGATCGCAGTAAAGCGGTCGCCTAAATTGACATTGAGTTGATAGATGCCCTCTTCTTCCGTACCCATCCAGAGCAGAATATTAGTCGCCGCTGTATCCAGGTTAATTGCATTGATATTCACTGGACCACCGGGCACAAAAGTCCAGGTAGCGCCGCCGTCGCCACTCCGATAGACACCGCTATCCGCGCCTATGTCCTCGTCCTTTTGCGTACCGACATAGAAGGCTGCGCCCCCTGCACCGGCGACAGTAACGGCTCTGTCCATATCGGTGCTCACCTGAGTCCAATTTGCGCCGCCATCGTTGGTATAAAAGACCTTGTCACCATAGGCGGCCAGAACACCCTGCGCCCCCTGAAATGCAATGTCTAACCCTGTGCTTACTGGGGCGAGTGCGCCTTCTACACGCGCTAAAGGAGCGCCAACTGTACAACCGGCAAGCGTTCGACGATAAAGCCCGCCTTGGCGGCGGGGTGGTCCATCTTCAGTGCGTGCACCAACATACAGTTGCTGATTGTGGATTGCCAGTGCATTGGTGTGAAGATTACCGGTGTCAAGTCGTTGCCACGTTGGCGATACGCCTGGCGTTGAGGTGGGGGTTGCAGTTGGGGTTAGGCTTGGGGTGGGTGTTACGGTTGGCGTAGCTGTTGGGTCTTGAACGATGAGGGGTAGATAGAGCGAACGCGCCCCTGCTGGTGGCGCCACTACGCCTGCCCAAAAATGACTTTGGAGTGTATAATCTGCGTTTTGAGAAGCGCGCCCGTCATTGCCGGCGCCAACGATACCAGCAACCGCCAGACCATCGGTAGCGGCGCTTTGTCCGCCACCGCCTAGTCCCCAGGTTGCAATGGTATAGCTGCTGCTTTGCGCAAAAACTGTTTGTACAACAATAAATAGCGTTGCCAAGAGAAAAAAGCATACAATCGAACGTCTTGCCATAAGCATCTCCCTTCGGTGCAAGGATAGGGGTGAAAGCTATACTGAGTAGTGCCATAAAGTTACACTTTTCAGGAGTGAAAAATGTACTTATGTACTGCTGCGGAGTATACAGAGTGTCAGAGTGCTTAGCGTGGCGTTGCTGTTGGCGCAGGACCTCCTCCCGAACTGCCACCGCCTCCGCCGGTATGCTGGAAAAGGAAGCGATGGCCTCCCCCCAAATAGCGCAGCCGATGGTATGGATTCAACTCTACCAGTAAGACGCCCCACTCATATTCACGCCCAGAGATTAAGAGGGCGGACAAGATTTCAGAGGCTTTGTCTAGATCAACTGTGTACGAACTCTCTTTGCCGGCGCCGACGGGGCTAAAACTCGGCCCCATTGGATCTTCGCCCGGCTGCCAAAAGACCAATTCAAAGTATTGATTCTCGGCCAATGTGACCGTGGTGCTCCACCGGAAGGTGCGACGACCGCTCAATGAATCCTCTAACGGCTCCAACAGCGTCACCGAGCCAGACGGTGGCAGAGTGGGCTGCGGCGTAGGGGACAGGGTGGGCGGCAGAGTGGGCTGCGGCGTGTTGGTGGGTTGCGGCGTGGCCGTTGGCAGCGGAAGCGGTGTGCTGGTGGGGGGCGCCAAAAGCCGCGTCGGCGTATCGGACGCGGTCGGGGTCCAGGTGGGCGCCGGAGTTTGGGTCGGCAAAGCTGTAGCCGTTGCCGTAGGTGTGGGCGCAACTGTGGGCGTCCAGGTGGCGGTATGAGTGTGGGTGGCGGTTGGCGTCTGGGTTGCCGTCGCTGTCTGGGTCACAGTTGGCGTCGCCGTCGCCGTAGGTATAGGCGTCAAGGTCGGCGCTGGTGTTGCCGTCGCCGTGGGAGTTTGGGTCGGCGCTGCCGTTGGCGTCTGGGTCACAGTGGGTGTCGCTGTCGCCGTGGGCACAGGCGTCAAGGTTGGTGCTGGCGTCGGCGTTACTGTATAAGTCGGCGCTGGGGTAGCCGTCGCCGCGGTAGTGGGTGTCCCGGTCGGCACTGGGGTTGACGTACGGGTAGGACTAGCGGTGACCGTGCTAGTGGCAGTCGGTAAGGATGTCGGCGTGGGCGACGCTATGGGTATGGTAGGCAGCGCAGTGCTGGTAGGCGTTGCCGTGACGGCCGTTCGTGCCGTAAGGAATGCAGCGCGCACGGTGGCTTGCAGTGCATCTAACGCGGCTGCGGTGGCTGTGTGATTTGGTGTGCCACTATCATCCGGCGTTGTGGCCGGTGTTGTCGTGGGCGTGACCGTCGGCGTGTCTGTCGGCGTGTCCGTCGACAGAGATGGTGCAGATGTGGGTGACTCTTCAACCGCGCCTGGAGATGTTATAGTAAGCGGCGCCGCAACGGTTGTAGCGCTATTCGTTGCCACCGCGCCAGGGGCGAGACTTTCGGGTGTGACGCTGTCGGCTGTGCTTATGATCGGCGGTGTAGACACAATTGCCGGCGCTGTGGTTGCCGTTGGTGTTACTTGCAATTGGGCGACCATACTCGTTGCCGTGGGGGCCGGCGTTCCTGTAGTTGTCGACGCGCCCCCAAACAGGTCGAATGGCAGACCAAACGATGTAGCCCATTCAGTCGGCGCGACAGTGGTAAAAGCGAGAATGCCCACCACAAGGGCAAGGGCAATGAAGCCACTGGTCATGCCAAGCCAAAGCCCCACACGGCGGTTGCCCGCATTTCTCTGTTTTGCGGCAAGCCACGAATATTGGTGGGTGCGCGTGCGATTTGTGCGGGTGCCATGGAGCGCTTTGCGCATCTCAGCCACGCTTTGGTAGCGTTCACCGGATTGCACTTGCATCGCACGCAAAATCACCCGCTCTGTGCTGCGACTGATCTTAGGGTTAATCCGCCGCGGCAAAAGCTCAGAGTCACCGGTGGCTAAGTTAGGTGAATCCGGCGGTTTGTGCCCAGTGAGCAGGGCATAGAGGGTGGCGCCAAGGGCATAAACATCGGAACGGATATTGGTCCCACCCGTATATTGTTCCAGTGGCGAGTAACCAGGTGTAATGCCACGCGCCCCGGCAATGGTGGTCATGCCGCTTTCATACTTGGCCAGACCGAAATCGACCAACACAATCCGGCCATCAGGCGCGATCTTAATATTCCCTGGCTTAATATCGCGGTGCAGGATGGATGTCGGCTTGCGGGTAACAGGATCGACCCAGTTGTGCATATATTCCAATGCATCCATCACCTGCTCGATCCAGCCAAGAACAACATCTTCCTCTAAAGCGCCCCGTTCTTGTAAGATGTGTCGCAGATCGTCCCCTTCCACATAATCCATGACCAGGTATTGATAGCCCGAGGGTTCAATAAAGTGGTCAGTGACACGCGGTAAGTTAGGATGTACAAGACGGGCCAGAATTACGGCCTCATAGCGAAACTGTTCTTGCGTTTCTGGTGAAGCTTCTCTGTTTTCCTTAAGCGCCACCAAACGGCCGGCTAGGTTCAGATCATCTGCCAGATAGACTGTACCCATTCCGCCCTGTGCCAGACGCTCGCGCACACGGTAGCGCCCTTGTAAGATTTGATCAACCTGAAGAGTCATGGGGTGTGAGTTTCATGGTTTATGCGGACATCATACACAAGACCAGCCAAACCGGCTTGGCCCCTGATCGCGCAATTGAAATTGGCTCATCTAGGTGTGCGACTGAAATTGACCTTTTCTCTCTGGAAAATGGTGCAGTTTCAGTAAGCCGACCCTATGAGCGATAAAATTAGTTGGTAGTTAACTAGAAAACAAAGTGTTAACCAGAATCATATTTATTTTTGAATTTGTGTCAACCTACGCTACTGCTACGAAATAGCGCAACAGCTTCATTTGCTTGGAGTGCATTTTATGTTGAGTATAACGGCCTTCCAGGCTGGGGGCAGGCGAATTGTGTCAAACTGCGTGTGCACCGCCCCTTGCCCCGAAGGTCCACACCGCCAAAAACTTGCCCTAAAACAGCAATGCACCCATTTGCCTGACCCAAATTGCGAAAATCATACTTTGCGTTACAATGAAAATAGTTATACTCAAAATAACCGCGCTCAACCTATAGAAAGTGTAACGGTGCTTTGTCAATTGAAATTTTGTTGATCTTGCTCTTGATTGTTGCCAATGGGCTCTTTGCCCTGTCGGAAGCAGCCGTAGTGGCGTCACGCAGGGCGCGTCTACAGCAGCGCGCACAGGAAGGTGACCCCAATGCGCGCCTGGCTTTGACGCTGGCGGAGGACCCCAATCGCTTTTTGTCCACTGTACAGGTGGGCATTACACTGATTGGCATTTTGGCCGGCGCTTTCGGCGGCGCTACTTTAGCCAATGAAATCGCCCTCTATCTGCGTGTCATCCCTGGCATTGGCCCATACGCCGCTTCGATCAGCCTGGGGTTGGTGGTGCTGATCATCACCTATCTGTCGCTCATCGTCGGTGAATTGGCGCCCAAACGGATTGCGCTCCAAAATCCGGAGCAGATTGCCACCCTGGTGGCCAGGCCCATGCAACGGCTCTCGATCTTAGCCAGTCCTGTGGTTAGCCTGCTCAGCCAGTCCACCGATCTGCTCCTGCGGATGCTCGGGCTCTATAGCGAAGAAGAACAGACGGTGACCGAAGAGGAGATCAAGGTGATGATCGGTCAGGGTGCAGAGTCGGGCGTCTTTGCCCCTGCCGAACAGGATATGGTGGAGCGTATCTTTCGCTTTGGGGATCGCACCGTCAGTTCTCTGATGACCCGCCGTCCTGATATTGTCTGGCTGGATCTGGAGGACTCGCTCGATGAGAATTTGCAGACTCTCGCCAATCGCGCCTACTCGCGCATCCCCGTCTGCCGCGGTGATTTGGATGCTGTGGTGGGCATCTTGCGCGCCAAGGATCTACTCAACCAAGGGCTGACTGGTCAACCCTTCGCGCTGGAAAGCATCTTACATGCGCCGGTCTTTGTACCGGAAACGTTGCCGGCGCTCAAACTGTTGGAGACACTGCGCCAGGCGCGCACCCACATCGTGCTGGTCATCGACGAACATGGGACGGTCCAGGGGCTGGTGACGCTCAATGATATTTTGGGCGCCATCGTCGGCGCCCTGCCGGCGGTCGATGAGTCAGATGAACCCGACGCCGTCATGCGGGACGATGGCTCTTGGTTTATTGATGGGATGTTGCCCATCGAAGAGTTTAAGGCGCTGCTCAACCTGGCCACCCTGCCCGGCGAAGAAAGCGGCAACTTTCAGACCCTCAGCGGTTTTGTGTTGATGCAACTGGGTCATGTGCCGACGGCCGGCGAACATTTTGACCGGATCGGTCTACGCTTCGAGGTAGCGGACATGGATGGTCAGCGCATTGATAAGGTATTGGTTTATTCAACCACCAATACCTCGTGATCAATCACATTCGCAATTGTGCAATGGACCCAGCCATCAGCCACCTGGGTTGGAAGCTCGGTTTCAGCCACCAATAGTTTGGCCTGTGTGCCTGCTACGTCTATCGGCAGGCGGATTGCCACTTGGAGTGGTCCCACCGGCAGATGTTCATGGATCGGTGTGTGGCCGGTGGCGCTCAAATTGACCAGATGCAAGATGAGCCGCCCTGGCTGTTCATAGAGATGACAGTCGATCAAGCCCGGTCCTTCCACCTGCAATGGGCTATCACCGCGTGTGACCCAACGGACAATGTTGGCCAACAGATCACCATGGTCGGGCAGGTTGTAGCGCCCAAAGCAGCGGTCGAGATCGGCCGGCAGGTAGGCAACGCGCCCCCCCAATTGTGCATTGGCTTCCGGCGTCCGCAGGATCAACGCTGGGTTGGGTGTCGCCTGCTCGCGCATCCAAGCGAATTCGGGCGGGTAGATAGGGAAGGGCGGAATCCAGTGCAGGGGCGTCTCGGCATCCCAGGCCGGATCGACCACCTCCAGCCGCCCGCCAAAGGGGAGGATGTCGGTGGCGGCAAAGCCCTGCAAAACGGGGTGACGCATTCCGGTGACCGGCGGTTCATCTTCGGTATGGGGGCCATCTACCTGGGCGCGCAACTCGGGCGTAATGCGCAAGTAGGAGTGGCCTGGGTATTCTTCCCAACTGTTGGGCGTTGGCACTATATTGCCCTCTTGTTCATCTAGCACCTGGGCGCCAAAGAGGTCGGCCAGGGCAAAGTCTGGCCGCTGTTCGCCCCACTCGTTATAGCGCGAACTTTCGCCGGTGGCAATCAGGTTGCCCCCTTCCGCCACAAAGTCGCGGACGGCCTGCACCTGGGCGTCGGACATAGCGGCCAGGTTAGGCAAAATTAGCGTGCGGATTGGCCCCTGTTCACGGGCAATATGGTCGGCGTGAATGGGCAAATAGGGGATACGCGCCCGAATCAGCGCCTGCACCATACCGTTGTAGGGCAACATGACCCGTTCATATCCCTGATTACGGCCATAGAAATCGACATTCTCCTGTGACCAGAGCACGCCAACCGTGGCGACCGGACGGCGGTGCAACAGGTATTGTTCGTTGGCCGCGTGCCAGCGCAGCAGCGGCTCTGGGGTCAGATATTGGCGCCGATCCTCGTGATAGGCGCTGATAAAATGCCACCAAGGTTGGATGCCAGCGGCAAAGCCTTCCTCCATCCACAGGTGGACTTCCGGCGCCGGCTTGGCGGCCAGGCGAAAGGTGGGGACGCGCCCTTGATATTGGGCCATGCTCTCTGGCAGCAGCTTATCCCACCCCATCAGGCCGTGGATCAGCTTACCGGCATCGCCGTTGTTGTAGAAGCCGGTGTCGCCGCCCCGGGTCTGATGGTCGAGCATGAGAATTTCCGAGCGAGCGCAGATGGCCTTATAGTCGCGCAGCCGCTGGCTCTGGTGCAGGATATTGCCCGAGTTCATGCCGAGCCAGAGACAGTCATGGCCGCCCACCGCTTGGGTGACACCGTTGTTCAGATCCCAAACTTCCAGCCGGCAATCGTAGCTCCAGCGCACCCAGGCGCGATAGACCGGGTCTTCCCAATCCACCGTTCCCGGCAGGTCGTAGCCGGTAGCTTCATGGAATTTGAGGTCACAGTTGGTGCAGTAGCAGATCTGATCACGCCCCAAGCCGCTCCAACTGTTGTCGGTAAAGCCATCGGGACGGTAATTAACCACGATCTCGCGCAGGATGTCGGGCAGAAAGCGGCTGTAATAGGGGCTGTTGATACAGGTGACATAGCGGTCACCGGAGCGATAGGGATCGCCGTTGGCGTCACGGGTAAACCAATCGCCATGTTCACGCAAGAGTTCCACGGTGGCGCGGTTGGAATCCATGCGCGCCAGGACTACCAGGCCATCCTCATGGGCCGCGCGCACTAGCTCGCCAAAAAGATCGCGCTCACCCAAATGGTGGGCGCGATAGTGGAGTTGATAGCGGCTGGGGTAGTAGGCGACGATGCCGCCGGCATTGATAATCACGCCCTGGACGCGCGTGCGTTGCCAGTAGCCACGCCACCAGTCGATGTCATAGCGGGTAGGGTCGATTTCAGTAATATTAGTCTGTCCCCAGCGGTAAGTTGTTTGATACCAGGGTAAGTTTGGGCGAGTTTCCATCAATTTAGTCCTCTCTTGTCCTTTGTCATTGACCGTTTGTCATTGGTCACTGACATTTTGTCGTCTGTACACGGTCATTGTTGCTATTATACTGGATTGTCGTTGACTCGGCCACTGTGTGCCGCCAGCGTTGGATTGTTATCCATAATTTCTCCAGGGTGTCTTCACATCTTCTTCATAAATCGGCGCGATACTATAAGTACAAATATGGAAAAAGCGTTTTGAAAGGAGCAGTTCGATGATGATACAGTGGGGATGGCACAGTGGTTCGCTCTTCTGGGGTGGTTTAGGCATGTTACTCTTTTGGGGGTTAGTTTTGGTGTTGCTAATTGTGGCCATCCGCGCCCTATGGCGTATAGGCCAAGGCAGTACGCCGCCCGTGGAGTCGCGCAATAGTGTCACGCCGTCACAGCCGTTACAGATCCTGCAGACGCGCTATGCAAAGGGCGAGATTACCAAAGAACAATACGAGGAGATGCGTCAGGAACTTATGGCCACGTAAGGCCATTAAAGATCTGGAGTCTGGCGGTTTTGGGGATTACACTAGTGATTGGTGATTAGTTGCTCGCTTGCGGGCGCTGCGCGCCATTGGTAATTTTTCACCTGTAGTCTCCAAATTCTCCGAGTCCAGTAAAGATAAAATGGCCGCCACAGATGAGAGTGACTATCCACTGATGCTTTTCTGATCAATTTGTAATCTAAAAACCAAGGATGAAAAATCCTTGGTTTTTAGATTGGCGACTTTTCTACAAGCTCATGTGCAAAAATGACAAAATTTTGCGTTTAATCTATAGAAATGTGCTATCGCTTTTCTGTTCACCATCAACTATACTGAGCACAGGAAGCATACAACTGGTAGGAACCCAGCAAAACCCCGAACGCTGTGGACACTTGCCTTCACAAACGCCTTTAACAAATGCGAGGAGCGCGCCTATGCGACGCCTCTTGGCACACCAACACCGCTGGGATGTCGCCGCAAATACCCTGTGACGCTTACCTGGCAACCCTACTCACGACGGAGGGCCGGTCTTGCCGACTGGCCCTTGCGCGTTTCCGTCTTTGCGCGACGACAGATCAAGTAGTCAGCAGATCAAGTAGTCAGCCATCCAGATTCACCGTTCTCTATTAACCATTTGGCTCGTAGCAGTCTGCGGGTGAAATCGTTTCCCTGCTTGCTGGTATTTGGAATGATTTCACTGCTTCGCCCATATGAGCGAACCATTTTCTTGCTTTGCCGCCGCCAATCTGCTACGCTTGTGTCATGGATAGTTTGCGCGGCGTAATTGAACGCATTACCTATCACAATGAAGAAAATGGCTACACCGTGGCCAAGTTGACGCCGGAACGGGCGGTGGCCCTTTTTGCGCGCCATGAACGGGAATATACGGTCATCGGCAACATGGTGGGCATCCACGTGGGCGAGTCGGTGGAGCTGACCGGACGCTGGACGGTGCACCCGGAGTATGGCCGCCAATTTGCTATAGAGCAGATGCGCACGGTGCTGCCGGCCACGGTGGCCGGGATTGAAAAATATCTGGGCAGCGGACTGATCAAGGGCGTCGGCCCAGTAACCGCCAAGCGGATTGTACGCCACTTTGGGGTCGAAACGCTCGATGTCATCGAGGAGACGCCCGACCGACTCAACGAGGTGCCCGGCGTGGGGCGTAAGCGTACTAAGCTGATCATTGCTGCTTGGCAAGAACAGCGCGCCATCAAGGAAGTGATGATCTTCCTCCAGAGCCACGGCGTCAGCACCAGCCTAGCCACCAAGATTTATAAATTTTACGGCGACGAGGCCATCGCCACCGTACGCAATGACCCCTATCGGCTGGCGCGTGACATTTACGGTATCGGTTTTCTCACAGCCGACCGGCTGGCCCAAGCCTTAGGGCTGGCGCCCGACTCGCCCCAGCGCATTGCCGCCGGGGTGACCTATGCCCTGAACCAGGCAACCGAAGAAGGGCATGTCTTTCTGCCCACCTCTGAATTGGTGAAACAGACCAGTGCGTTGCTTACCGCACCCGCGTCGACGGCCACTGCCGCGGCGGCTGATCCGGCGCCAGCGGTGGTCATTGGCCCCAATGAAATTGGCATTGGCATCACCCGTCTCTGGCATGAAGATCAGGTCAAGGTGGCTGCGCAACCGGGCGGTGCAGAGCTAATTCCTGCCCCTGCCCCGCTGCCCGCCGACGGCATCCCGCGCCTGGTGGCCGAGCAAGGGCAGCTTTACGCCACCGTCACCACCGACCAGGCACGCGCCCTCCTCAGCGAAGAACAGGCAATCTACCTGACACCACTCTACTACAGTGAGCAAGGGGTGGCAAGCCAGCTACAGCGGTTGATGCACAGCGGTGAGAGTCTCCTGCCCCGTTTTCAAGACCGCTACTTTGATTGGGCGCGTGTCTTTGCGGCCGGCGCCGAGACGAGCGGCTTGCAACTTGCGCCACAACAGCAAAGTGCAATCCGGGCTGCGCTGACCCATCGGCTGACCGTCTTAACCGGCGGTCCCGGCACCGGCAAAACCACCACGGTGCGCACACTGCTCCAGATCTGCGAGCAATTTAACTACCGAGTGCTGCTGGCGGCGCCCACGGGCCGCGCCGCGAAACGGTTGGCCGAGACGACCGGGTGCGAGGCCAAGACACTGCACCGTCTGTTAGAGTTCAAGCCGGCTGAGGGCATCTCTTTTCAGCGCAACGGCGAAAACCCGCTGGAGGGCGCGCTGCTGATTGTAGATGAAGCCTCCATGCTTGATCTGGTGCTCACCAACCATCTGCTCAAGGCCGTGCCGCCGGGGATGCATCTCTTGCTGGTGGGCGATGTCGATCAGTTGCCCAGTGTAGGCGCCGGTAATGTGCTCAAGGATATCATTGGCGCCATTGAAGCGGCCACATTCCAGGGTGCACCGGCGGCAGTCGTCCCAGGCGGCAAGCAGATCGCATTCGCCTTGCCGCCAACGAACGTAGGCAACCAATGGGCCACCGTGGTGCGTTTGCAGACCATCTTTCGCCAAGCTGCCGGCAGCTATATTATCACCAACGCCCATCGCATCAACCAGGGACAGATGCCGACCATCGAAAATGAGGAGACGACGGACTTTTTCCTCTTCCGCACCGAAGAGCCGGCGCGCGCGGCTGAGCTTTGCGTGGAGCTGGTGCAGACGCGCATCCCGCGCCGTTTTGCCATTCCCACCCAAGATATACAGGTGCTGAGCCCCATGCATCGGGGCGTAGTAGGCGTCGGCGCCCTCAATGAGACATTGCAACAGGCCATCAATCCGCCCTCCGCCCAGAAAGCGGAACGACGTTTTGGCAACCGCGCCTATCGGGCAGGCGACCGGGTGATGCAAATCCGTAACAACTATGACAAAGATGTCTATAACGGCGATATGGGCATCATTCAAGCGATTGACTTGGAATTGCAACAAGCGACCGTAAGCATCGATGGGCGCGCAATTACCTATGATTTTTTAGAGCTGGATGAGTTGATGCACGCCTACGCGATTAGCGTGCACAAAAGCCAGGGCAGCGAGTTTCCCGCGGTTGTGATTCCAATCTTGACCAGCCACTACATGATGCTCCAACGCAATCTGTTGTATACTGCGATTACACGGGCGCGGCGGCTGGTGGTGCTGGTTGGCCAGCCTAAAGCCATTGCCATTGCCGTACAGAATAATAAAATCACCGAACGCTTTACAGGATTACAAGAGCGATTACTCCAACAGCTGTAAAAAACCCAAGGAAGGAACCCTAATGTCATATTCAGCCGAACAGGTGGCCAAGTTGGCCGGCGTGCGCGCCGTACTCTTTGATATGGATGGCGTGATCTATGTTGGGAATCAGCCACTGCCAGGTGTGCAGGAGATGCTTGATTACCTGGATGGGTCGGGCCGACGCTGGCTCTGCATTACCAACAATGCCAGCAATACCTCGCAGATGTTTGCCGATAAGTTGGCCAAGATGAACATCAAAGCCGATCCGGCCCATATTTTGGGCAGTGCGGAGGCGACTGCGGCTTGGCTGGCCGAACAGGCGCCACAACGGGGCAAGGTCATCATGTTGGGCATGGAAGGGTTGCGGAGTGCGCTGCTCAACGAGGGCTTTACCCTGGTCACGGATCCCTTTGATGCGGAATTTGCCGTGGCTGGCATCAACTTCCATCTAACCTACGAGGTGGTGGCCAATGTGGCGCTGGCCATTCGCAATGGTGCACGCTTTGTGGGCACCAACATTGATCCGACCTATCCTTCAGAGCGGGGCCAGGTGCCGGGCACCGGCAGTATCCTGGCCATGCTAGAGGCCGCTACCAGCGTCAAGCCGGAGATCGTGGGCAAACCCTATCCGGGCATGTATGAATTGGCCATGCATCGCCTTGGCGCCGAAATATCAGAAACACTCATGGTCGGCGACCGCTACGAGACCGATATTGTGGGCGCGGCCCGCATGGGGCTGGTGACAGCCGGCGTGCTGACAGGCATTAGCCCCCGTGAACGTTTTGAACAGGGTGATCCGCCCCCCACCTTCATCTTGCCTGGCTTGCCTGAGTTGCTGGCGCTTTTCCGTGAGGCGGATGGGGGGTAGGGAGACGGGAGACGGGAGACTGAAGACTGGAGACTGAAGGGGTGACTTTTTGACCGGCGCGCGGGCGTGCGTTACAATGGTGGGATGAATACTGTGATTGCATTGACACCGGCTGCATTGACACCGGCGGTCTCCGTAGCCCGGCGCCGGCCTTTGTTGGATCTCTCGTTGCCGGAGCTTGCTGCCTATGTCGCGGCGTTAGGGCAGCCTTCTTTCCGCGCCCGCCAACTGTGGGATTGGATCTATAAACGCTATGCGGCAGATTTTGCCGAAATGACCAATCTGCCGCAAGCATTGCGCGCACGGCTAAGCGCAGAGGCGGTGATCGATCCGCTGACGCCGGTGGCCGAGATGGTCTCGCAGGCGCAAGACACGCACAAGGTGCTCTTTCAGCTGCATGACGGGCAGACCATTGAAGCGGTGCTGATGCTCTATGACAAACGGCGCACGCTCTGTATCAGCAGCCAAGCCGGCTGCGCGATGGGCTGCACCTTCTGCGCCACGGCGCAGGGGGGGCTGGCGCGTAATCTGACGGCGGGCGAAATTGTGGCCCAGGTGCTCTACTTCGCCCGCTATCTGGCTCGACCAGAACAGGCGCCCATGCTGGCGGTGGAACGGCCTACCCATGTCACCAACATTGTGCTGATGGGCATGGGCGAACCGCTGCACAACTATAAACAAGTTTGGGCGGCGCTCCAGCGTCTGACCGATGCCGACGCCTTTGGCCTGGGGGCGCGCAATATTACCCTGAGTACGGTGGGGCTGGCGCCGATGATCGAGCGCATGGCCGAGGAGAAGCTACAAATTAACTTGGCCGTCAGTCTGCATGCACCCAATGATGAGCTGCGGGGTCAATTGGTGCCGCTCAACCGGGCCCACAATGTCGATAAGCTGCTGGCGGCGGTGCAACATTATATTGACAAGACCCATCGCCGCGTCACCTTTGAATATGCGCTGATGGCGGGGATCAACGATACGCCCGAATTAGCCACGGAACTGGCGACAAAGTTGCAGCCGTTGCTCTGTCATGTCAATGTAATTCCGCTGAATCCGGTGGCCGACAGCCCTTACCAGCCGACCAGTGATGAAAATACGCAGCGTTTTGTGGAAATTTTACGCGACCATGGTGTGCCGGCTACCGTCCGGTTGCGCCGAGGAATTGAGATCAACGCCGGCTGTGGCCAATTACGGCGTGCGGTGGCAGCCTAAACACATGATGATCATATTGTGATAAAAAAGGGCCTGACTTAGGTCAGGCCCTTTTTTAGAGAGCGGTTTGTCCGGGTTGTTGGCTCCGGCACGAGGGCGTTAGACACTCTTTGAGAGCGTGCGAATGCAAGAGGTGCAGAGACGCTTCGAGACCGAGCGGCCATTTTCAACGATGTTGACTTTTTGCACATTGACATTCCAGCGCCGTCGTGTCGCCTTGCGCGACCACGGACGATTATTGCCAAATTGAGGGCCGCGCCCACATTTCTGACATTGGGCCATGATACTATCCTCCCTGAAAGAACAAGCTTGCGTCCGGCAATTTTTTGCTGCGCAAGTGACTTATATGATATAGCGCTTAGCGCCTACATTAAGCAAAAGCTTGTATAAAAGCCGATTGAGGCCACGAGATTTTGCAATTATTCCGCAACCTTTTTATGCTAGCACAGGCTTGTCGTGCTGTCAAACTAGAAATGAAGAGTTATTATGGGAAAAGTACGCATCGTTACCGATAGTAACGCATTTTTGCCGCCTGGCATCAAAGAAAAATATGGAATAGAGGTCATTCCCCACCGCATCAAAATTGGGGGCTCGATCTATGAAGAAGATGCCGATTTTTCTGCCGATCGCCTTTTTACCAAGCTAAGCGAGGCCCAGCAGACCGGCTTCAATCGGTTGCCTGATATTGCCGCAGCCGATGTCAATATGATTCTGGACTATTACACCAACTTCAGCGACGACGCAGAAGAGATCGTTTCCATTCATGTCAGCAGCCAGCTCAGCCCCATGTGGCAACAAGCGCGCCGGGCCGCGGAGATGCTCAAGGGACGCTACACGATTCGCGTCTTTGATAGCCTCAGCACCTCTTTTGGTGTGGGTGTGTTGGTGGAAAAAGCTGCGGAAGCCGCCGAAGCCGGTGCGGCAATCCATGAGGTGGCCCGTATCGTCAATGGCGCAATTCCACATTTGTATGTGGCGCTCTTTGCCGAAAGTCTGCACTATCTGGAACATAGCACCCAGCTTGGTCCCTCCCAGAGTATTTTGGGCTCCATGTTGGGCATCAAAGCGATGTTGATGATGGAAGAGGGAAAATTGATGCCGCTGGAAAAGGTGCAGACGCGTGAAGAAGTGGTGGAAAAGTTGCATGAATTTATCATTGAGTTCGCCCACGTCGACCGCATCGGCATTATGCAACATGCCTATGCCCAAACCGCGGAACAGTTGACGGCACGGTTACAGGAGACGTTGCCGCAGATTGAGGTCGAGCAACTGAACTATCCCGCCAGCCTGGCCACCCATGTAGGACCGAATATGATTGGCGTCGTCGTCAATGAAGGCATGATGTAGTTATTTCGACAATGTCATATTTCGACCGGGAGTGCGTTGCACAGGCGAGAAACATCTTGGTAATCCAGTGTAGCGTTTTGCCTGTGCAACGCACTCCCCCGACCATCTGGACGAATGTGACATTGTCGAGTTATAGTTTTTAAGATCTCGATGTCTACATAAAGTAAAGGGCATATTTGTGTCTACTTCAGCCATTACACGCTTGCAGCGTGTCCTAGATTTAGAAGAAAAACAAGGATGGCGCAACCGCGCTGTCATTGGTGGGCTGCTGGCAATGGGCGAACGCTGGCAAGAGGAGGCGCACGCAGAAGAGGTTGACGCCACGCAAATCGCGGCGGTCATGGCCATCATGGCACACTATGACCAGGCAGATCAGGACGTGCGCCCCACAATGGTCGAACAGATGCGCGCCATTATCACGGGCGAGATTGCAGATCTAGATACGGTGCTCGATCAATTTCTGGCCAAGGAAGAAGTTGCCGAGACTACCCATCCCGCGCGCACCCCTGACGCCGACAAAGGCAGCGCCAGTAGAGAGAGCACTAGTAGAGAGAGCACTAGTAGAGAGAGCACTAGTAGAGAGAGCACTAGTAGAGAGAGCACTAGTAGAGAGAGCACAAGCAAAGGCAGCGGTGACAAAAGTAGCAGCGACAAGAGCAGTGCTACGAAAAGGAACCTAAACAAAAAGGGGGCCCAAAAAGGTCGCCCTACCAGGGGGAAAGAATCGGCCGCGGCTGAGCAAAATGGCGATGATGAGTTTGTCATAGAAGCCGACGCTGAGTGGCTGGACAATGACGATTTTGAAAGCGTCTTTGCACCACCACAAGCAACCCATTTGGCCCGCGCCCGCCTGCGCAAGCAACAACGGCAACAGGAACGGGTTAACCGCAGCCCCCATGATCTGCAGGCCGCGCCGACCATGCTCAACGGTGTGGGCGATGTGACGGCGGAACAGTTGGCGCGCCTGGGGATTCACAAGGTGGTGGATCTGCTCTGGCACTTGCCTACCCGCCATGAAGATTACAGCCAGATGCGCACGATCTCCCAGTTGCAGCCTGGCGAACAGGTCACCATTATTGCCAACCTGTGGGAGTTCAAGACGCGCAAGATTAGTATGAAACGTGAGATGGTGCAGGGCATTCTGGCTGATGGCACCGGTACGCTGCACGCCACCTGGTGGAACAAATATATTGTCAAACAACTTACCCCTGGCAGCACCATGCGCTTTAGCGGCAAGGTGGGCCTCTATATGGGCCAAAAGACCCTTGACAACCCGATCTTTGAAGAATTGGACGACGAAATGGTGGACACTGGGCGGCTTGCGCCCGTCTATCGCTTGACCGAAGGCTTAAGCCATAAACGAGTGCGCGATTTGGTGCGCCAGGTGCTCGACGAGTTTGTCCATTTTATGTCCGACCCACTGCCGGCCATGCTCCGTGAGGAATATCAACTGCCGGAATTGGCAACGGCGCTGCAGCAGATCCACTTCCCCGATAATCAGGAGCAGCTTGCTGCAGCCCGGCGGCGACTCGCCTTTGAGGAACTCTTCTATATTCAGTTGGGCGTTCTCCAGCGCCGGCGCGATCTGCAACAGAATCAAGCGCCGGCATTATCAAGTGATCCAGCCATCGTGGAGCAATTTACGGCGCGCCTGCCTTTTCAGTTGACCGGCGCCCAGCAGCGGGTTTTGGAAGAGATCCGCCATGACCTCCAGCGCGCCATTCCCATGACGCGCCTGGTGCAGGGTGATGTGGGAAGTGGCAAAACTGCGGTCGCGGCCGGCGCTATGTGGATCGCGGCGGTCAACGGCTTGCAATCCGCGCTGTTGGCGCCCACCCAAATCCTGGCCGAACAACATTACCGCGGCATTAGCAGATTGCTGGAGGGGCTCAGCCGTCCCGATGGGACGCCGCTGACCGTGGCATTGCTGACTGGGCGGGTCACCGGCAGTGAGCGCGACCGCGTCTTAACTGGGCTGCAAAGCGGGGAGATCGATATTATTGTCGGCACAACGGCGTTGATCCAGGAACAGGTGGAGTTTCAAAAGCTGGGCTTTGCCGTGGTCGATGAGCAACATCGCTTTGGCGTGGAACAGCGCGGGGCGCTGCGCACCAAGAATGACGAACAGCCGCACCTGCTGGTCATGAGTGCCACGCCCATTCCACGCAGCCTGGCCATGACGGTTTACGGCGATCTGGATGTGAGCGCCATTGATGAGATGCCGCCGGGACGGATGGAGGTCAAAACCAAGTGGTTCCGCCCTCGTGAGCGGGAACGGCTCTATGGCTTTTTACGGCGCGAGGTGCAGGCTGGGCGTCAGGGCTTTATTGTCTATCCCTTGGTGGAAGAGAGCGAAAAGCTGGATGTGGGCTCAGCGGTGGAAGAGCATAAACGGCTGAGCGAGGAGGTCTTCCCGGATCTGCGGCTGGCGTTGCTCCATGGTCGCATGAGCGGCACGGAAAAAGATGAGGTAATGAGTGCTTTTGCCGCCGGCAACTATGATCTGCTGGTCAGCACGAGCGTGATCGAGGTCGGCATTGATGTGCCCAACGCTTCGGTCATTGTGATCGAGGATGCCGAGCGCTTTGGTCTGGCGCAACTGCACCAATTCCGTGGTCGAGTTGGGCGTGGAGAGCAGCAGAGCTACTGTGCTCTGATCAGCAAGGCGGACAATGCCGACGCTGAAGAGCGGCTGCGTGCGCTGGAGGCGACCAATAATGGCTTTGAACTGGCGGAAAAGGATCTGGAACTGCGTGGCCCTGGCGAATTCTTGGGGACGCGCCAGAGTGGCCTGCCCGAGTTGCGCATTGCCCATTTGAGCGATGTTACCACCTTGGCGCTGGCCCGTGAAGCCGCGCAAAAGCTCTTTGCCCAAGATCCTGAGTTGACCACCCACAGTGCGCTACAAAAGCAAGTGTGGCGCTTCTGGCGCGGCCACGGGGATATTAGTTAGCCCATTGGCCAATGGTTTCCTCTCCGGCAAGTATGAGCGGAATGGTGCGGTGAGCAGCGCCCGCGCCGGCAGTGTGCAGCAGCGCTACTTTAATGACCACGGCTGGCGAGTCATGGATGCGGTGCGCCAGGTGGCCAAGCAAAGCGACAGCACACCGACGGCGGTGGCCCTGGCCTGGTTGCTGGCTCAGCCCTTTGTGACGGCGCCAATCATTGGCGCCAACGCGGTCGAACAGTTACAGGGCAGTCTGGCCGCCGTCGATCTGCACCTGACAGCGGCGCAGTTACAAATTCTAAATGAAGCCTCTGCATAAGGCGCCTGAAAGAAATAGGTCCAGAAAGAAGTGGGGTGGTTATGTCCAAAATTCGTCTCGGCTATGTGGGCTGTGGCTTTATGGCGCAGCGCGTACATCTACCCAACCTGCTCTCCATCCCCACCTGTGAGGTGGTGGCGCTGGCGGAGGTGCGCCAGGAACTGGGTCAGCGCGTCCAGCAACGGCTGGGCATCCCCAAACTCTATACTGACCATCAGGCCATGTTGGCCGACCCAGATATTGACGCGGTTGCCGTCTCTGCCGCGTTTAGCGTGCAAGGCGATATTGCGCGGGATGCGCTGCTGGCGGGCAAAGATGTCTTTATGGAAAAGCCCATGGCGGTTTCACTCACCCAGGCCGATGCGATGCTGGCTGCGGAGAAACAGTCGGGACGGCGGCTCATGGTCGGCTACATGAAGCGCCACGACGCCGGCAATGAGTTGGTCAAGGCCAAGCTGACTGAGTTTCAAGCCAGCGGCGAACTGGGGCCCATCACCTATGTGCGCAACCACGGCTTTTGTGGCGACTGGATCTGCGGGCTGGATACACCCATGGACCGCAGCGATGAACCGATGCCGACGGCTGCGCCAATGCTGCCGGCGTGGCTGCCCCCGGCTTATACCGATCAGTATCTGGGCTATCTGCAACAGTACACCCACAACATCAACCTCATGCGCTGGTTTTTGGAGGCCGGTGATCAGGTGCAAGTGCGCTCCGTGGATCTGGATGACGATGGCTACACGGGCATCGTCATTCTCGAGATGGCCGGCACGCGCACGGTATTAGAGACGGGACGCATCTCTCATTATCGTTGGGATGAGCACACGCAGATCTACTTTCGTCACGGCTGGATTCAAACGTGGGCGCCACCGCTGCTGCTAAAACAAGTGCCGGCGGAGGTGGAAATTTACATGGCCGGCGACAAGCAGGTCACCAGCCGCCCCGTCCCGCAGCCAGCCTGGAGTTGGAGTTATAAGCGGGAGGCGGAAGCCTTTATCCACTGTCTGCAAACAGGCGAACCCTTCCGCGCCACGGTAACAGACACGCGCACCGATGTACGTCTCTTTGAGGAAATTTTCCAGATCTATTTGCAGCAGCGCGGGGTGCTGTAGGAAATGTTTTGCAAGATAACTTGTACCGGGTCTTGCCATTCCTTGTAGCCAGGATGGTTGGCATATACGACCGCCCAAATAATCCAGGTGAATCAGGGAAGCCACTGTTTTGACATAATCCTCATACTTATCTATACTGGCCTTGTGGTGTTTTATTGTTGATTGTTTTTGAAGGATATAAACCGTCTTATGGCGATGCGATTACGCGAACAGTTCGTGGGGATCTCCACGATTTCCGGCGTGCTTGTTCGCAATATGGTGTATCAATAAATCGGTGCACAGGTCAATAAAGCTTTAAGCGCCCCTTCTGTTTCAGATCAGATCTGTGTACAATGTAGTTCAGCCTCTATGCCATGCGTCTGCGGCAAGTTCGCGCGGTGCATGGCTTTTTTGATCCAGCCGTTCCGAATGCATCTTGCTGATAACGGCGCAGCCATGCGTGTGTGATCACCCACGGTTGCGCCGTTTTCGCGTTGCCTCCCATCACAACAGGAGGTGACCTATGGCAGAGATGCCAAACAAACAAAGGGCGTTGGGGCAGAACTTTTTCAAGAGTCGGCGGCTGGTGCGCGGGTTGATTGCGGCCACGTCAATTAACCCAATGGATACAGTCTACGAGATCGGTCCTGGTGAAGGAATCATCACGCGTGAATTGGCCGCTGTCGCTCAGCAGGTGGTGGCAATTGAGAAGGATCCCCAACTGGTGGTCACATTGCGCCGGCGCTTGCAAGACCTGGACAATGTGACGATCGTGGAAGAGGATTTTCTGCTCCATCATGTACGCGCCCGCAACTATACCATCTTTGGCAACATTCCATTTAACAGGAGCGCGGCGATCATGCGCAAACTGTTCTATACCATCAATCCACCACAGCGTGCTTACCTGGTACTACAGAGTGAGGCGGCGCGAAAATTTGCTGGTCTCCCGCACGAGACCCAATTTTCGCTCCTGATCAAGCCATGGTTTGAGTTGCAGATCATGCGTAAATTAGCCCGCACTGATTTCCATCCTGCGCCCAAGGTCAATTCAGTCTTCTTGGCCGTTAACCGTCGCAAGCAGCCGCTCATTGCCGCGCATGAGACCCGCGCTTACCGGCATTTTGTTAAATATGGCTTCCGCCAGTGGCAATGGAGTCTGCGCTTGAGCTACAAAGCGATCTTTACCTATCAACAGTGGAAGCGACTAGCGTGCGATCTAGGCTTTCCCCTGGAAGCGACGCCGACGCAACTTTCTTTGGCCCAATGGGTGGGGCTGTTTGGTTGTTTTCAGCGCCATGTTCCCCCCAAAAAACAGGTGTTGATTTGCCACAAGTAATTACGCCCTTGCGGCTTACTGGTTTTGACAGCCCCTGCCTGCTCTGCTACACTGTTCATATTATTTTGTCAGCTCTTAGCCAGAGACAGGAGGCATCGGATGGAAACAACATGGATCAATCAAGTTGAACATGATTGTCAAGCTGATTTGCACAGAATGCACCTGGGGATGGGGCTGGCCTGACGCCAATGCCATAGCATAATCTCAGCCACGGGTGTGTTGAATCCGTGGCTTTTTTATTGTTTGGTGCTCGTCTCTGGAGGAGACACTAGACGCAAAAACGGTCATGGGTTTTGCACCTATGATCGTTTTTATTTTGCCGAGAGAGGATCTTTATGCACGTATCACCGGTTCTCTGCGCGCTCTTTGTGGGCCAGCCTAAAACCATCACCGACACACGCGGTACGTGGACCTCATCGATCTACCGTGACCCCATCACCGGCCCTGTAGAAGCGCGACCGGGCGGTTTAGTCGGCGATAAGGTGACGCAGCCCTACCACGGTGGCCCCGACGCCGACATCTGCGTCCATCTGCTCGATCACTATCGTTTCTGGAACGATCACTATGGGATGGACCTGCAGCCCGGTTTTGTCGGTGAAAACTTTACGCTGGACAATATTACCGAAGCGGAAATCTGTGCTGGTGACATCGTGCGGGTGGGCCACGCGCTGGTGCAGGTAACTGGGCCACGGGTGCCCTGCGCCAACCTGGCCCGGCGCATTGGGCGGACCGATTGGGTCAAGCTGACCATTCGCGAAAATCGCACCGGCTTCTACATAAGCGTGCTGGAAGCGGGGATGGTACAGCTTGGCGATGTCTGGGAGTTACAGGAACGTTTCAATCCCATGGGAACCATTCCGGCCATCAATCACTGCCTCTACCTGGACTTTGATCTGGCCTATGCGCAAGCCATGCAGCAGATGGTGGGGCTGGCCGATTGGTGGAAAGAGCTAGCACTGGAACGGGCGGAAAAACAGCAAGCACATTGGACGGCCGCTATGAAGGATGGCGGTTGACTGCAATGGCTTATTCCCGCGCCTTCTTTGAATTCCAGTTGGTCTTTGCCCAACGCTTGGCCACGCGCTTTCAATTCCCATTGCCCGAAGCGCTCTACCACTATACGACCTTTACCGTCAGCTTTGGCGCTACGGATTGGGCTAAATACTTGGCAGGCTTGCAACAGGCTGTGGACCCTGTAGATTGGACCTATCAATGGTATCTCAACCACCGTGATCCCGATGTGACACCGGATGCCACCCTGTTTTACGATAGCCCGCTCTTTGGCTGCTTTTACTACACGCTGAAGCGCCAAGGCACGGTGGCGCGCCCCCATTTTTTGCAAAATGACCAACCGGGGCTGCGTCCACTAGGTCGGGAACGGCTGGCTGTCCGGCAAGCTGAATTGCGCCGGATGTTTGTCTTCATTCAGCACCATGAACCGCAAGCCGCGATCGTCTTGGGCAATTCATGGCTCTATAACCTGCCGGCCTATCGGCGCATCTATCCACCAGTCTACACGGCGCGTCTGCCGATTTTAGCGGAGGACGAATTTCAATACCTTTCACTCTGGGGTCAATGTTTTGATCGGAACTGGCAACCGCAGCTAGCCGTGACGACAAAAGTGCTGCAGCGGTTAGACAATCTGGATGAACTGAGCAATCTGCGTGATTGTTTTCCCTATCAAATCCGGCGGCCTCAATGCCCGATTGATGTGTTTTATCAACATTTTCAAATCAACAAGGAACCAATGACCAATGACCAATCAATTACCACGCAGCACCCCTGAAGCCCAGGGCATTGCCTCCACCGCCATTCTGGCCTTTATCGAGGCGGCGGAGCAACAGATCGACGCCTTCCACAGCTTGATGTTATTGCGCCACGGACAAGTGGTGGCCGAGGGCTGGTGGGCGCCCTATGCAGCAGAAGCATTGCACATGCTCTTTTCGCTGAGCAAAAGCTTTACCTCTACCGCCGTCGGTCTGGCCGTGGCGGAAGGACGGCTGTCGGTTCAGGACAAAGTCACCTCCTTTTTCCCAGAGGATCTGCCGACCGATTTACCGGAGGCGGCCAGCGACAACCTGGCGGCGATGCAGGTGCACCATCTACTTTCGATGTCCACCGGCCACACGGAAGATACCACGCGTTACCTGCGCATGGCCCCTGACGGCAATTGGGCCAAGGCCTTTTTGGCGCGGCCAGTGGAGCGAGAACCTGGAACTCACTTTCTTTATAACACCGGCGCCACCTACATGCTCTCGGCCATTGTTCAGAAATTGACCGGCCAGACGCTGTTGGACTATCTGCGCCCACGCCTCTTTGACCCACTGGGCATTGGCGAGGCGACCTGGGAAAGTTGTCCGCGCGGCATTAACACGGGCGGCTTTGGGCTCAAGGTCACGACCGAGGATATTGCCCGCTTTGGTCAGCTTTATTTGCAAGAGGGTGAATGGCAGGGGAAACAGATTGTACCGGCGGCTTGGGTAGCAGAGGCGACCCGCAAGCATATCGACAACCGTCATCCCGGCGATCAGCCTTGGTCGGACTGGGCGCAGGGCTACGGTTACCAATTCTGGCGCTGTCGCCATAACAGCTACCGCGGTGACGGCGCCTTTGGTCAATATTGCATCGTCATGCCGGAACAGGACGCCGTGCTCGCCATTACCTCTGGTTTGGCTAATATGCAGGCGCCTTTGGATCTGATCTGGGAGAAGTTGCTGCCGGCCATGCAGGCAGCCCCGTTGGCCGCTGATAGTGCGGGTTACCACGCCTTACAAGCCAAGCTGAGCAACCTGGCCCTGCCGACCCAAGCCGGCGCCGCCACAGCAGCGCGGGCAGCCCAGGTAAATGGTCGCTGTTATCACTTTGCCCTGGAAGAGCAACAAGGCGACAACGACGATCTCACACAGTTCAGCGCCCTCTCGCTCACCTTTGACACAGCCGGCGCGACTTACACCCTGCACAATGCCTTTGGTGAGCAGCAGGTGCGCTGTGGCAATGGAGAATGGGTGCGTGGCGTGATGACGGTGGATCAGCGCGGCCCACAGGAGGTGGCGGTCAGCGGCGCATGGACGGCGGCGGACACCTATGTGATCAAGAGCTACTTTACCCAGACGCCTTTCTGCAATACAACAACTCTTCGTTTTGACGGCGACCAGGTGACCTACCAAGGACGCATGAATGTGGGCTTTGGACAAACCGAGTTGCCGCAGTTGGTGGGGCGTGTAAAGAATTAGTAGGGACAAGGAAATCACGATGATTTCACCAACAACTTTATCCGCAGCACAGATCATGGCATTGCATATACAGACCCTCTATGTATGTGATCCCCAGGCGCGGCTGCTGACCATTAACGAACTGGGCAATCCGCCTGCACCCCGCTTTTATCTGGGTCGTACACAGCGCGGCAATCAGTGGCGCTTTCGCCATGACCTGCCGTCGACGCTAGTGGAACAGCTAGAGCAGCTTTGCCAATCCGAGCCGGTGACCACCGATTTACGTCAGCCGCCACAAAATTATGCAGCAATCAAAGCGGTGCTGGCGGAGCACGCACCCATCGCTGCTGAATATCGCGGACCGGCCTACTGGATTCCGAAAACTGTGCAATCGCCCAGCGATGTCACCCTCATCACTGCAGCTAATGCCGCGCTGGTACGTCCCTATTTTGCCTGGTTACTAGAGCTGGATGCGCGCCAATCCGCTAGCCCAGTGGTGGCAGCATTGGTGGACAGATGTGCGGTCTCCATCTGCTTTTGCTCACGCATCCCCGGCCAAGCAACCGAAGCCGGTCTAGAAACCCATTCCGACTTTCGGCGGCGGGGTTATGCGACCGCGGTGGTCGCGGCGTGGGCCGCAGCGCTCTATCAACAGGGCTGTCTACCGCTCTATAGCACAAGCTGGGAGAATGTAGCGTCACAAGGGGTGGCGCGCAAATTAGGCATGGTGCAATATGGTGAGGATTGGTCAGTAGGGTAATAACGATTGGAGGCTTTTGTATGGCCAGCGGGTAAATCGTAGGTGCGTGTTTCCATACCGCACGCTCGCAGTTTTTAAGGTTGTGCAACGTGGAACCACACACACCTATGCACCCGCTTTTGCCTACCTCCTAGTGCAGTGTCGGGGAAGTTCTGATAAATTAGAGACATAGATCGTAGGTGCGGTTTCCATACCGCACAATCGACCAATCTGGGGGATTTCTGATCTGTGCGGTATGGAAACCGCACCTACGTCTAATTCCTCTGCTGATTACAATCTGCAACCGCCGCAAAGCTGGGATGAGTTTATCCAAATCTGTGCAACCTTGCGCGCAGCGGGGGAAACGCCGCTTTCGCTTAGCGGCGATGAACCGTGGGTCAGCTATGCCTGGTTTGAGTATCTCAACCTGCGCATCAATGGCCCCGACTTTCATCGCGGCTTGCTCACCGGCAAAGAGCACTATGATGATGAACGCATCCGCCCTGTGTTGGAACGCTGGAAGTCGCTCTTTGACCAGGGCTATTATGTGGAAAATCCACAGACAGTGAGCGCACTGAATGCGGTCATGGCCCTGATGCGCAATGAGAAGGCGCAGGAGTTGATCCGTGAACCGGCGGTTATGGTCCTGGCCGACACCTACAGCGTCAGCCAACTGCCGGCGCTCTTTGTGAATGAATTGGGCTTTTTCCGTTTTCCCATTTTGGATCCGTCCGTACCCGTTGTGGAAGCTTTGAATCCGTTTGGCTATGTGGTGCCGGTTGGCGCCGATCACATTCCCCAAACGTTGGCCTTTCTGGCCCATTTGGGGACGCCGGCGGCACAGACGATCATCGCCCAAGAGGGGCTCTTCTCTGACATCACCTACGCTCCGGCGCGCGTCGATGTCGCGCCGGAGCAACTACGCTTTGATCAGCAGCAAGCCTTGACCCTGGTGCAGGAAAGCGATGAACTTGTCCAACAAATGTGGACGGCGCTGCCGCGTCCTGTGTGGGGCTCGATGACCTATTCGTTTACACGTTTTACGCGCGAGCCCCATGATGTTGATGTCTTTATGCTGGCGCTAGAAGAGGCGCGCCAAAAAGCGGTCGCCAGTGGTCAGTTGACGGGAGAATGATTGCCAATGAGCACCATAAAAGTTGAAGTGACCCGCATTCAAGACGTCCGTCCCCATCCCAACGCCGATGCGCTGGAACTGGCCACGGTGGGCGGCTGGCAGATGTGTGTGAAGAAAGGCGAATACCACGATGGCAATCCCATTGTCTACTTTGAGCAAGGGACTGTGTTGCCGCGTGCGGTGGCGGATCGCCTGGGCGTCACCTCCTACCTCTCCGAAAAGACCGACATAGACGGCGACCGCGTCCTGGTCATTCGCGGCGTGCGGCTGCGTGGCGAGCCCTCCTTTGGCCTGGTGACGACACCGGAGCCGGGCATGACGGTGGGGCAGGATGTGGCAGACTACTACGGCGCCACCAAGTTCATGCCGCCATTGCGCACCACCGCCGGCGATTCGGTGGCCAACGACCCCCGCTTTCCGGCCTACACCGAGATTGAAAATATGCGCAGCTACCCGGATGTCTTCCTGGCAGGTGAGGAGGTGGTGGCGACCGAAAAGGTGCACGGGACTAACTGTCGCGTCGGTTTTGTCACTAACCAGGTCGATGGCGTGCGACAAATGGTGCGTATGGCCGGTTCACGGGGGTTACGCCGCAAAGAGCCGGCAGACATGGAAGCCATGCGCAGCAACACCTACTGGTTCCCCATGACCTTGCCTGGGGTGCAAAGCTTGCTCGATACGCTCTTTGCCGAGGGTCACGATCAGGCCGTGCTCTATGGCGAGGTCTTCGGGTCGGGCATTCAAGCCTACACCTATGGCCAACGCACCCTGGCCTTTCGCGCCTTTGACCTGATGATCGACGGCAAATTTGTGGGCTATGACGACTTTGTTGCGCTGTGCGAACAACATGAGGTGGCGATTACACCGTTGGTCTACCGCGGCCCCTTTGCCCTGGCCACCATCAAAGCGCACTCTGATGGCGCGTCACTGCTCGGTGGCCAGCATGGACGGGAAGGGGTGGTAGTCAAGCCGGTGCAGGAGCGGCAGGATGTGAAGATCGGACGGGTGATTCTCAAATATATCGGCGATGCCTATCTCTTCGGCAAGGCAGTCGAACAGGATACGACAGATCTGTAAGTCGGCGAAAAGTGACCGGCGTTTCGGAAGATACTGCTGGCTAATCCGCCACCACCGGTTAGAAACTCGGTGGCTGTTACCCAAAACCTGCTTAAGCAGGTTTGGTCTATCAGGTGATGGTTTCAACCATCACTTTAAAGCGATGAGTTATACCAACGAGCGCCAGGAAGTATCATTTTGTACAGAAGTAAAATGATACTTCCTGCGCTGCTCGTGAGTATATTTGATTGCTGGTACTAGGCAGAAACCGCCGTTTCCTGAACACTTTCTAATAAGATGACATTCACCAATGTTTCTACAGAGACCCCCTGAGCATGGGCGCGCTTTTGTAGCAGTTCTACAATATTGGGCAAGATGGGAATGCGCACAGCACGTTGGTGAGGCGTATCAAAGTGAAACCATTCACCATCATCATCCATACAGTCGGCAGTATCTAGATTATCCCAAAAGGTCGCTTCTTCTTCGTAAGTCTGGAATTCAGGTACTTGGAATTGTGTCATTTTAGTAACTTCCTGAAATTATGCTTTTCACCCGGCGTCATATCGCGTGCCGTAATCGGTTTATAAGCGTTCCCTTGAATATGCTCTATGACAACAAATAAATAACGACCAGCAGCACTTTGACCATAAATACGATAACGATTGCGTCCTTCCCGGCGAGCGCGATGCAAAGGATCGTCACAAACTTCTTCCACTTCATCGGGTTCAACATCATGACGAGCAATATGCTCTATACGATAATTATCCCATTCTAACTTGCTAATGTACATGATTCACTATACCCTAATGAAGCTATAGGTCGATAGCTATACAAATATAATTATACCAAGCTTAGTCTGCTTTTACAATCAGTGAATGGAAGGCAAAATGAATACCGTACAACCAGAAACCATGGGGTTTTCCAGCCAGCGGCTGGCCCGTATCAACGCTAAAATGCAACGCTATGTGGATGAGCAGAAGCTGGCCGGGATTAGCAGCCTGATTGCCCGCCGCGGTAAAGTGGTCCATTATGCCAACTTTGGCATGGCCGACATCGAGGCGGGCAAACCGATGACGGAAGAGACCATCTTCCGCATCTACTCCATGACCAAGCCGATCACCAGTGTGGCGGTGCTCATGCTGCTGGAAGAGAGCTGCTTCCGGCTAAGTGACCCTGTGGCCGACTATCTGCCGGCCTTCAAGGCGACGAAAGTGCTGGATAAAACAGATGGCAATGGGGTGCGCCTGGTCGATCCCCTGCGCCCCATGACCATCTGCGATCTGCTGACCCACACGGCCGGGTTGAGCTATGGCTTCGAAGAGGGCTTCTATGTGGATCAGCTTTATGGACAACAGGTCTGGCGACCGGCCGACACCAATGCCAATTTGACCCTCGCCGAGTGGATCGGGGCCATTGCACAGTTGCCGTTGGCCTATCACCCCGGCACGCGTTATCGCTACAGCTTCGCCACCGACGTATTGGGCTATCTGGTCGAGGTGGTTTCTGGCCAGCCCTTTGCCGAGTTCCTCCAGGAGCGGATCTTTGCTCCGCTGGGCATGGTGGACACCTTCTTTACCGTGCCGCCGGCAAAGTTGGATCGCTTTGCGGTCAACTATGGCCCCAAAGAGGGTGGCGGTCTGAAAGTCATTGATGCACCACAAACCAGCCGCTTTGCCCGGCCCACCCAGCGCCCTTCCGGTGGCGGCGGGTTGCTTTCCACAACGGGGGATTACCTGCGCTTCTGCCAAATGTTGCTCAATAAAGGGGAGGTAGATGGCGTGCGGCTGCTGGGCCGGAAGACCGTCGAGTTGATGACCACCAACTGCTTGCCCACCGGTGTCCATCTGAATAATGATCCGGCGCGCGGCGCCGGTTTTGGGCTAGGCGTCAGTATCTTGCTAGACCTGGGCAAGGTGCAACAACTGGGCTCGGTTGGCAACTATGGGTGGGGCGGAGCCGCCAACACCAACTTCTGGATCGATCCCGTGGAACAGCTCGTCGGCATTCTGATGCTGCAATTTATGCCCAGTGACACCTATCCCGTGGTGGTTGACTTTCGCAATCTGGCCTATCAGGCGTTGGTGGATTGAGGTAAATGCAGTAGTGATTGTCGATAGCGCTCAATGGCGCTCTTGGATGTTACAATGGACACATGATTCCAATAAGGAGAACCAACCCATGCCCCAGTTCTGTCGGGAATGCCTGTAGCCCACAAGCGAACCCTATGCTTACAGCCTGCTTGACGTTGGCGACAGTTAGTGAGGTAACTAATGAAATCAATGAACGAATTGACCGATTATTTTCAAGAACGGGAAGCCCAAGACCAATATTCCGGCGTCGTCCTGATCACCCAGGGCGACACCCAACTTTTTGCCGGCGCCTATGGCTATGCCAGCCGCGCCTGGCACGTGCCGAATACGCTGGCGATGCGCTTTGACACGGCCTCGATTACCAAGCTCTTTACGGCGGTGGCCATTTTGCAGTTGATTGAGCAGGGTCAGTTGACGTTTGACACTGGCGTGATTGACTTCCTTGGCTTGGCAGGCACAGCCATTTCTCGGGATGTGAATGTCTATCACCTCCTCACCCACACCTCCGGCATTGCCGACGACGCCGACGAGGAGGCAGGCGAAAGTTATGAGGAGATCTGGCAGACCAAAGCCAACTATTCTGTCATCGAAACGGTTGATTTTCTGCCCCAATTTGCCTATAAGCCGGCTAACTTTGCGCCAGGGCAGGGCTGTCGCTACTGTAACTGTGGCTACATCCTGCTGGGGCTGCTGATTGAGCAGATCAGCGGCATGGGCTATCGCGACTATGTGCAAGAGCGGATCTTTGCACCGGCAGGCATGGTCCACTCGGCTTTTCTGCACAAGGATCAGGTGCACGAGAAGGTGGCCGAAGGCTGCGAACCGCTTACTGATGACAAAGGCCAGATTGTGGGTTGGAGGAAGAATATCTACGCCTATCCACCTATCGGCTCACCAGACGGTGGCGCTTATGTGACAGCCGGCGATTTAGACCGTTTCCTGCGCGCCGTACAAAGGGGACAATTGCTCGCGCCGGAACTGACTGCTGCTTTCTTCACCCCCCAGGTCTATCACCATCAACGTCAGGATCTGACCGTAGACTATGGCTATGGCCTGGTCTTCTACAAAGATACAACGGGCAAGGTTGTCTGCTATCAGAAGGAAGGGATCAACGCCGGTGTCAGCGGCATGTTGCGTTATTTCCCAGCGCAGGACATTAGCGTTGTATTGCTTTCCACCCTTTCTGAAGGAGTGTGGGAGCCAGTGTGGGAAATTCATAAGCGTGTAGTCGAGAAATAACATTTGTTTTAAAATTGCCAAAACTATTGACAACAATATCACCTCGTGATAATATCGTGTCATGATAGAATCTTTTGCAGACGACGAAACTGAAAAGATCTTCCGTGGTCAACGTTCGCGACGGCTACCTATAGCCATTCAAAAAACGGCACGACGGAAGTTGCTCTATCTTGACGATGCCGAAGATTTACAAGATCTACGTTCTCCCCCTGGTAATCGCTTGGAGCAATTGTATGGCGATCGCGCTGGACAATATAGCATCCGCATCAATGATCAGTGGCGTATCTGCTTTCAGTGGGAAGCAAACAGAGCCAAATGGGTTGAGATCGTAGATTATCATTAGGAGTCCATTATGCAAGATGAAGAACGGTTGCCGCCGGTCCATCCTGGCGAAGTATTATTAGAAGACTTTATGAAACCGCTGGGATTGACGCAATATCGGCTGGCCCATGACATCGGTGTGCCTCCTCTGCGTATTAACCAAATTGTACATGGCAAGCGCGCAGTCACCGCTGATACTGCACTGCGATTAGCCCGCTACTTTGGCACGAGCGCCAATGTATGGATGCGCTTACAGGCGCGCTATGATTTAGAAGTCGCAGAAGCCAAGCTGGCGCAACAGATCGAGGCCGAAGTCAAGGTTCGTGCTGACTCAGTGCCGGTGCTAATGAATTGAATAAACGTATTACTCCTGGTTGGCGGACAGATTTACTCTAAGCCACGGCGGACTCAGAGCGCGCAGAGGTCTCTGTGATCTCTGGTCTCTCCGTGGCAAAAAATGAGGTTTGTCAGTCAAGCAGCGTATGACCCACTGACCGGCATTGCGGGTCCGCTTAAGCGGCTCTAGGTGGGGAACAGTCTGTGTGTTGACAAAGTTGATTTGACATATCGTCTTTTGCTGTTGACCATGACAGGTTGATTCCAAGAAAGGGTCCGCTATGAAAATCCCATTTGTGACTGGAAAGCGCGCCCTGCCTGCGCTTTTTCCTTTTGCATTTGCCGTCTTGCTGGTTATTCTTTGCACTCTCTCCAATGCAGCGTTGTCACCACTCGCCGCCCAGGACGCAACTTGGCAGAGCTACACCAGCAGCGATGCTGGCTATACCGTGCAACTGCCGCCCGATGCCCAGATCACCGAAAGTGATGACGCCGCGCTGCGCTACAAGATTCTTTTTGTCCGCCTATTGGGGGAGACTTCGCCCCTCTATCAGGGTGTCTCGATTCTGGTCATTGAAAGTGATCTGAGTCCGGAGGCATATGTGGCCAAGGCTTATGCCGACGCCGGCGTCGATCCGCAACAGGCCATTCGTCCCACAGCGCCGACAACGATCAACGGCCGCGCGTCTCTACGCTTGGAGCGGGATTTCGTTGTGGGGGATGGGGACAAGTTGACCACCCTGATCGCGGGCGATGGCGTCCTCTATCGGATTAATCTCTTTGGCGGCGGCAAGGGTGGGGCGATTGAGCCTGTGCCTGCTGCCGTAACCCAGTATGAAGCGATTGTGCAGTCGTTTCAAGTGTTGGCTGCGCCGCACAAGCCCAAGCCCGCTGCCCAACGCAACGTCGCTCCGCCGGCCACCCTTACCGCTACGGATAGCTTTACCTATCCGCTCCGCTCTGCCCAGGGGGTGAACTATGGCATTCCTGTAGGTCGGGTGGTAGCCGACACGCGGGTGGAGTGGTTGGGCTATGGCATTCGCAACCTGGATCAATGGGGTGTCAAATGCTATGGCGTCGATTGGTCGCGCATGATCCACACGGGTGAAGATTGGTATCGTCTGGATGGTGTTTCCACCGCAGGCGCACCGGTCTACGCCGTGGCTAATGGTGTGGTGGTGAAACATAACCCGGGCATCAGCTATCCTGGCAATGTTGTCATCATCCGCCACCGGCTGACCGATGGCCGCGACATCTATTCCATGTATGGCCACGTGACCAATGTACGGGTGGTGGAAGGGCAGACCGTGACGCTGGGCCAGCAGATCGCCAGTGTCCTCAACCAGGGGTATACCGGGCGCACACCAAGCGAACATCCCAGCAACGATGCCCATCTCCACTTTGAGATGCGCTGGTTCCTCGACGGGACCAATATCTATGTGCCGGGGACGAATGCCTATAACTATAACTACCCAGCCTGTACCTATGCTTACCCCGGCCGTGGCTACACCTATATCGTCCACCCGGATGACTATCCTTACCCGCGCAAGGGCTACACAGAACCAAGCGCCTTTATCCGCGCCCACTTGGCCGGCGGCCCCACGCCGACCCCCACCTTGACGCCCACACCAACGGGGACACAGCCGCCAACAGTGACGCCGCCCACCCCAACGCCAACTATGACACCCACACCGACGCCCACACCTGCACCGCAAAGCTGTGACTACATCCGCAATGGCGACTTTGAGGCCGGCCTACCGACCACCACCTGGGTGGCGAGCAATTCACAGAACCGCAACGACCCGCTGATCTACCGCACATCGGCGCGCACGGGCAACTATGGCGGCTGGTTTGGCAATGTTCTCAACTATGTCGATACCCTCAAACAGACGGTCACCCTGCCGGCAGACCGCCGCGGCGCCACCCTCCGTTTCTGGCGCTATGTACGCACCAATGAGGCTACCGGGTCGGACAAGGACATGCTCCAAGTCTTGCTCATTGACGCCGCCGGCCACGAACAGGTGGTGGCCACCATTACCACAGCCGCACCGCGCAACCAGTGGGCCCTGGTAACTGTGCCGCTTGATCTGAGCCAGATCACGGCCGACAGCATTACCCTGGCCTTCCGTGGCAACAACAATGGCACGCTGGTCAGTAGCTTTTACATTGATGATGTTGCCCTGAGTATGCCCTGTGGCGCTGGTGCGCAACGGTTGGTGGAAGCCGTTGCCGCGCCCATGGTGACCCTTGTGCCGACAGCGACCCCCGCGGCCGGTGCACAAGCGGCCACAGCCAATTTGACCTGTACTAATCTGGCGCGTGATGGCGGCTTTGAATCGGGCCGGCTTGGGGTAGGCTGGGCGGCCATTGCCAACACATCGAGCAAAGTCTACGCCGACCCCACCCTCTACACCCGCCGCCCGCGCACAGGTACGTATGGCGCCTGGCTTGGCGCCGACAACCTCAACAATGTCTGGAATGAGTTGGTGCAGACCATCACCTTGCCGCCTGGGGTGCAGAGCGTGCAACTCCGCTACTGGCGCTACCTGGAGAGCGCCGAGACCGACCGCACCCGAGTCTATGATCGCTTTACCGCCAGTTTGGAGACGGAGAAAGGGATTCAGATCATCACCCCGCAGCAGATCGACAACACCAGCGCCGGACGCAACACCTGGGTGCAACAGACGCTCGACCTGCCCAACGCCGCCGACTATGGGGGCCAACGTCTCTGGGTCAGCTTCAAAGCCACCACCGACGGCAACCAGCCCAGCAGCCTCTATGTGGATGATGTAGAGATTATTGTCTGCACGCCACAATAGAAGCCAGAGTGTAGATTTGATGGATTGAATAACTCTCATGCACAAGCCGCAAGTTCTTTTTGGTACGGCTAACCAGGCCAAGATCGACCATATACGCGCCTTGGCCGTGGATTGGCCTGTAATGATTCGCAGCCCGCAGCAACTGGGCGTGCAGATCGAGGTCATTGAAGATGGTCAGACGGCGGAAGAGAATGCGGTCAAGAAAGCCAGCGCCTATGCCGACGCGGCCAACCTACCCGCCTTTGCGATTGACGCTGCGCTGACCATTGATGGCTTTCCACCCGAGAAACAGCCGGGGGTCTTTGTCAGGCGTATCTATCAAGCGGATGCCCACGTGGCAGACGCCGATATTATCGACTATTATGCTGCGGCCTTGCAGGCATGTAACAGCCCTACGCCCGGACGCTGGTCCATTGCTGCGGTGTTAGCGCTCGGCACCGGGGAGGTGTTGACGGTTAACTATTTTGTCCATACTCTCTTTGTGGCCCAGCGCTCGCCAGTGCAGATTCCCGGTGCGCCCCTCAGTTCGCTTATGCTGGATCCGGTAACCATGCGCTATTATGCTGAATTTGGTTACGAGGAGCGCCCCGATTCTGTACAGCTACGGGAGGCATTGATGACGCTCTTTCAGCAGTTGTAAAACGCTCCGCCAAATAGCTATACCTTGAACCCGAATTGCGCCTGTTGCAGAGCAACAGAATTCTATAATTCATCCAACGTTACCATTCTCTCAATCAACGTGCTCGGTGATGCATTGCCTGACTTGTTTGATTTGCGCGTAAAAACTTAGTCAAACGCAACTTTTCTTCATTGACAGGCAGAACTGACAAGGATATACTTGGATAAACTGGGCGCCCTAAAATGATTTAGGGCTTTTAGCAATCTGGGGAGGTACAATAGTGAGCGTCACCACTGATAAGGAAATGATACGGCAAATATTCATTCGATTGCCTGTCAATGAACGCTTCTCCATCTTACAGGATCTGCTTCAAACCTTGTCACCTCCACACAATATCCAATACGAGCAGCGCAAGACCTTCAGTAAAGCATTGGGGCTATTGGCACCGGATGTCCTACCCCCGACAGATGAAGAGGTAAAACAAATATTGCGTAAACATCGGTTGGAGAAGTATGGATGAAACATCTTCTTTTAGACACGAACGTTATTTTGGATGTCTTGCTCAATCGATCCCCTTGGGTAAATGATAGTGGATCAATATGGAAGTTATGTGACCGAGGTGAAATCACCGGCTATGTTTGTGCATCAGCCATCACCGATATTTATTTTATTGCCAAAGATATCAAAGGTGACGCCAATGCTCTTCAAGCCGTCGATTTATGTTTAGACACGTTTGCGATTTGCAATGTCGATCGTAACGTTCTCAAGCAGGCGGTAGCCTTAGTAGGACAGGATTTTGAAGACAACTTACAGATCGCTTGTGCGATTTCATTTCATCTGGATGCCATCATAACACGTGATGGGAAAGGTTTCCGATCTTCACCGATCCCCGTTTATTCGCCATCAGCATGGCTAGCCTACTATGTCTCACTGACAACAAACAACAATAATTTTTGACCATCAAGTATCTATTCGAGCTGGGCCCCCTTCTTGGAAGAGGCGAGAGTCGTAAAGCGGGCCAGACGCGCCGTTAGGATCGAGACCTCAACGTTCTCGGCTCCCCCTTGGACCGCAGGCACACTACGCGTTGTCAATTCAATGTGCCAGCCATGCGCTTCGAGTTGGACCGCAAAGTCCAGCGCTTGGGGGCGCCCCGGATCGGCCAGCAAAAGGGCGCCGCCAGGGGCAAGATTGCGGTGAAAGATTGCCTCCAGGTAGAAATGGAGCGCCTCCTCATAAAGAATATCCGCCCCCAGGATAAAATCATAGCGTTCCCGGTGATGCCAGGTGCGCCAGTCGGCCAGCAAGGTCTCGATGCCGACAATGTCATTTTGCTGTGCATTCCATTGTGCCAGGGCTAACGCGTCTGGCTGATAATCGGTCTGGTGCATCCTGGCGCCTAAGCTCTGTGCCACCAAACCGGGCAGCCCCACTCCCGCTCCCAATTCCAACACCTGTGTACCAGCGATCTGCGCACGCCGCTGCACCAGTTCTTCGGCCAAGCCAATCGCCGCCTCCCAGAGCAGAAAGCCATAGAGATCGCGCTCACTCCGCACCGTGTCGCCCGCCAATTCACGCCGGCTCTGTACACAGGTGATCGACCATAAACGATCCGCCAGCCACACCGGGATAGTTACCCAAGGCAGCGCCGGCAACCGTTGTTCAGGCGGTAACAGGGTTTCACTCATCTTGTCACCCCTTCATCTTGTCCTCCCTTCAACCCGCCAGCCATGCCATTGTTTTGCTGGCCAGGTTGTCAAGGGCGACGACGCTCTGCGCGATGTGCTCTAGCTTGGTATCCTCTTCCTTGGCGTGGGAAAGGCCGCGCAGGCTCTGCACAAAGAGCATCACCGTGGGGATGCCGGCCAGCGCCACCGATGCGGCGTCGTGCAGCGGACCGCTGGAGAGGCGGTGGCTCTGGCCACACGTTTCAATGATGGCGGCTTCACACAGGTCAATCAATTCAGGATGGAAGGGAATGGGGTGAATGCGCCAGAGGTGACGCCAGCGCAGGCCGACCTGTTCTGCGACGGCGATCTGCTCACTGGCGGCTTGCGCTTCCCGGAGCATCGTTGCCAGCGCCTCTGCTTCCCGATGCCGTTGATCCAGGGTGATTTCACACTCGCCCACCACCGCGGTGGGAATGTTGGGCTGCACAGTGATCCGGCCACAGGTGCAGACGCCGCCATGCCGTTTGCCGATCTCACGAATGGCCAGCGCAAATCGCGCCGCCGCGCCCAACGCGTCATGGCGCTGATCCATGGGCGTGGAGCCGGCATGGGCTGCCTGGCCGGTAAAGGTAAGGCTGTGGCGTTCTACACCAAAAGCACCGACTACGACACCCAATGGCAGATCTAGACTTTCCAGCACCGGCCCTTGCTCAATGTGCAGTTCCAGATAGGCGGCAGCCTGTTGCAACTCTTGCCCTGCGCTCAAGGCGTCTTCAATCGCCACCCCATACTCACGGAGCGCCGCGGCCAGCGTGACGCCATCTCGGTCGCGCAAGACCGCGGCAGCCTCCGGTTGGAGCACCCCGGCCACGGCGCTGGAACCGAGCAGACTGTGGCCAAAGCGCGCCCCTTCCTCATCGGCCCAATCGACCAGACGCACCGTTACCGGCGGCGTCCCCGCCGCGGCGATGCGGCGCAACACCTCCAGCCCGGCCAGCGTGTTCAAACAGCCATCAAGCCACCCGCCATTGGGCACAGAATCAAGATGGCCGCCAATCAACAGGGCCTCGGCGCGTTCGCCCGGCAACGTGGCCCAGAGATTGCCGGCGGCATCCTGATGCACCTCCACCGGCAGTTCCGCCAATTTCTGCTGGAGCCAGGCGCGCGCCTTGGCCCAAGTTGGTGTCCAGGCCACGCGCTGCGCGCCCTGTTCATCACCGGTCAGCGCGCGCAATTCCTGCAGTTCGGCAATGGTGCGCTGGGGATCGAGCAAAGCAGTGGCGTTACGGCTCATGCGTCGGCCCCGCCTTCCAGCGCCCGCGCCATGCCATAACTGCCGGCCATGAGGCCGCCATCGACCGTCAAGGTTGTGCCGGTCACCCAGGCCGCATCGTCCGAAGCGAGATAGAGCGCCGCCTTGGCAATATCTTCCGGCTGCCCCACCCTGCCCAGCGGATACCAGCGGGCCAGCTTGGCAAAGATCTGTGGATCCTCTGCCACCTTGCTCTGCCAGATGGGTGTCTGGATCGTGCCAGGACAGATGACATTGACGCGCACGTTGTGTTGGCCGTATTTGATGGCCATGTTGCGGGTCAGGTTGATCACGCCGGCTTTGGCCGCGCTATAGGCTTCCTCGCCCAGGCCAGTCAGCCCGTTAACCGAGGCAATGTTGACAATGGCCCCCTGTTTGCGCTCGATCATTGCCGGCAGCACCGCCTTCGAGCAGAGAAAGACACTCTTCAAGACCACAGCCAGGTTCAAATCCCAGGTGGTCTCATCAAAGGTGAGGATGTCGTCACCCTGGGCAATGGCCGCGTTGTTGACCAAAATATCGATCTGGCCATAGGCGGTCAGTGTCTGTTGGGCAACGGCGTTAACGGCCGCGGCATCGGTGACATCGACCGTTGCGGCCAGCGCCTCGCCGCCGGCTGCCTGAATCTGTTCGACCGTTGCCGCGGCCCGCGTCGCCACCCGATCGGCGACGACCACCTTGGCCCCTTCTGCAGCAAAACAACGGGCAATTGCCTGCCCAATCCCGGAACCGGCCCCGGTGATGATAGCAACTTGTTGGTGAAGACGCATGGTTGACTCCTGTGTGTGATGAGTGGTGATTGGTGGTTGGGTGATTGGGTGTGCGCATAGCGGGCGCTTTGCGCTATTGGTGATTGGTAATTGGTAATTGGGTGATTGGTGATTGAGCCTGTCGAAATCACCAATCACCCAATCACCAATCACTTACTATGTCCGTAAGAGCCGGCGTATGATCTTGCCGGTGGTGGTCATGGGCAGTTCGGTGACAAATTCGATCTGGCGGGGGTATTCGTGGGCAGCCAGCCGCACCTTGACATGATTCTGAATGTCACGGATCAACGCCGCATCGCCGGTCACGCCGTCATCCAGCACAATAAAGGCTTTGACGACCTCATTACGCTGTGCATCCGGTACACCGACCACGGCCGCCAGCTTGACTGCCGGATGGCCAAGTAGGCAATCTTCGATCTCGCCGGGCCCAATGCGGTAGCCGGCGCTGTTGATCACATCGTCGTTGCGCCCCACAAAGCGGATGTAGCCCTCATCATCCATGACGCCCATATCGCCAGTAATGAGCCAGTCGCCGCTAAACTTGTCGGCGGTGGCCTGGGGGTTGCGCCAATACTCAAGAAACATGACGGGGTCGGGACGTTTGGCCGCGATATGCCCCAGTTGGCCATTGGGCACGCGCTGGCCTCTATCGTCAATTATTGCCAGCTCATGGCCCGGCACGGGACGACCCATAATGCCCGGTTTGGCAAGCATGAGCGTGCTGCATGAAGAAACGATCATGTTGCACTCGGTCTGGCCATAAAATTCGTTGATGGTGAGGCCAAAGGTCTGGCGCCCCCACTCCAATAACTCTGCGCCCAGCGTTTCACCGCCACTGGCCACGGTGCGTAAATCATAATCCCAGCGTTGGCGCGGGTTTGGCACCGTGCGCATGAGCTTGAGCGCGGTCGGCGGCAGAAAGGCGTTGCGCACGCCAAAGTCGGCCAGCAGTTGCAAGGCCGCTTCCGGGTCAAACTTTTCAAAGCGATGGGAGACGACGGTGATGCCATGATGCCACGCCGGCATGAGCACATCAAAGAGGCCGCCGATCCAGGCCCAATCGGCCGGCGTCCAGATGCGGTCGCCGGGTTGGGGGAAGAGATCATGGGAAATCTCGACACCGGGCAGGTGGCCGAGCAACACCCGTTGCGCGTGACAAGCCCCTTTGGGCGGCCCCGTCGTGCCGGAGGTGTAGATGATCACTGCCGGTTCTTCTGCGCTGGTCTCGACCGGTGCAAAGGCAGTACTAGCACCTTCCCGTGCGCGATGAAAATCGAGCGTGCCTGGCTGCGCCCCGTCGATGGTAAAGATCACCTCAAGTTCGGGCAATGTTTCCCGCACCTGCGCCAGTTTTGCCGCGCCCACCGTGTTGGTGATAATCGCTTTGGCCCCACTGTTGCGCAGGCGATAGGCCAGCGCATCGACGCCAAAGAGGGTGAAGAGCGGCACGGCAATAGCTCCCAGTTTGTAGATCGCCACATGGCTATAGCCTGTCTCTGGCGCTTGCGGCAGCAGCACGCCCACGCGGTCGCCGCGGGTCACGCCGTGGGCGTGCAACAGATTGGCCGTTTGGTTAGAAAGGTCACGGAGCTGGGCAAAGGTGTACTCGGTGATCGAATGGTCCTGCCCCTTGTGAATGAGCGCCAGTCGGTCCGGCTCTTGCATCGCCCACTTGTCACAGACATCGACGCCCATATTGTAATGGGTGGGGATGGTCCATTGAAACTGATTGACCAGTTCATTATAGGTGGTAGCAGCTGGCAGCATGATAGTCTATCCCAGGATTGATAAATCATAGCAGTGGCATACAGTAGCATCTTTAGTCAGTAGCCGCAAAAGGAATATGCAAATTTGGGTCATCAGTTTTCAATGTTCAGTATCCAGTCGTCTGTACCCTAGTCACTGGCCACTGATTACTGGCCACTGATTACTGGCCACTGAAACTTTATACGTTGGTTTTGCCGCCACGGTCTTTAGTTGGCGGTTGTGGGAACCACAGAGCCAACTAAATTACAAGATGAGCCACATTGGAGATTATACCTTGAAAATAACAATCTCTGGAAAATCTATCGTAGCGTTGCCGCAAGCCTGCACTGTGGTGGTCTTTCGATAGGTTGCTTACCCAGCGCGTAGCAAGTCGTGACGGCCCAAAAAGACGCTAGTTGTCATCGCGTTCGCATTATTCCCGCCAATGCCGCCCAAGTTAAGACCGGCGGTGTACATCAGCCAAGGGGCCTCAACCCAGGCGCGCGGCGGCTGTGCCCAATTCCACTGTTCCAGGGCCGGCAACCAGTGGGCGGTTGCAGGGTCGGTCGCGCTCACCTGCTGTAACGAGAGCAGGTTGCCAGTTGGCGCAATAATCCAATAAAAGAGTTCCAAACTCGGGTCATACCAGCGCACGGCTTGGCCGTCGGGATTGGTCGCCAACACCAAATGAATGCGCCCGGCGCTGTCTCGGCTCATTGAACTGGAACGGCCATGCCCCACATGAAGCTGCGCAAAGCGCGCGGCCTGTTCGGGGAGCAAGGATGCCGCCAGCTCAGCCAAATCACGCGTCTGCCAACCAACTTCCGTCCGCTGCCACAAGCCGCCACCCGATTTGCCTGGCGTCGATGCGTAAAACCAGGGCTGGTTCTCCCCATCGACCACATGGTTGCCTACCCGTACCTCACCCTCAGGAAAGTGACAGATCGGGCGCATGGACGCAATGGTGATGGGCAAATCATCACAGCGCCGCCCTTCATTGAACCAATGTTCACCGCCATCATCCGATTGTAGGTGGACAATAGCGCGGCCTTTACAGTCAATCGCTTGGCCCGATTCGGCGTAGTGAAATTGAAAGAGCAGATGCACGCTGCCAGCCGGCCCAATGGAAAGCGATTGCATAAAGTGGTTGTAGCCCGGCGTAGGGCTCACGGCCATGACGCGGGGCGTTTCCCAGGTGCGACCGGGCCGTTTGCGGCGATACCAGAGTTGCCAGCGCTCACCTTTTTCACGGTGAGCAAGGTGTAGCGTGCCATCTTTGTCGACAGCCAGGGCGGGATAGGTGTCGGCAGGGCCAAGCGGCTCGGCTTCGCTCCAGGCGTGGGGATCGGTGGGGTCATCGGCGTAGCGATAGAGGAAATCGCCCCCGTGAGCCCCGATGATGGCATGTAAGCGACCAGCTGCGTCAAGTGCCAGCGCCGGGCCACAGTGGTTGTCGATCCCAGTGCCTAGTTGAATCGTCTGTTGTAGCACACCCTGGGCATTGCATACGCCGAGTTGAATGCGGGCGGGCTCTCCGGGGTTCAATGGTGCGTCGAGCCAACCCACGAAAAGTTGACCATCGTGGCGGATGATCTTGTTGCTCATGTTATAGCCGGTTGCCCGGTCGGAGCCGGTGGAGGATAATTGGTAGAAGTTTAGCTTTTTCATAAGTTTAATGTTATTCATCAAGCAGCGACTTTAGCCGCTGCACCCCACCTGCGATTACTTGCAGCATGTAGTTGGGCGGATTCTCCGGTGAGGTTTCCTGCACATGGCGCAGACCGCGTAAAACCAATCGTCCCAGGAAATCCGTCGGCGCAATCTGGTGCTCATACAAGTAGCGCTCGACTAAGCCGGCCTTGGCCCCCGCTCCCCAACCATAGGCATCATCGGCCCACAACAGAAATTTGGCAAAGCCAATGTAGGGATCTTCAAAACAGGCGTGTTCAAAATCGATCCATCCCACCAGAGCGTCATCCGCAACGAGAAAGTTGAGCGGATTGTAATCCCCATTGGAGAAGACGAGCGGAGAGTCCAACTGTGGGAGCACCCGCTCCACGAGCGCAAAGGCCGCTGCAAATTGTGGCGTCGCAAACCATGCACCCTCACGAGCACGGATCATCTCCAATTCTGATTTGAGCGTTCGCGTTGGGATGAGCGCGCTGATTGGATGCGCCAAGACGTGTGGGGTGAGCACATGCAATGCATCCACCGCTTCCGTCACGAGTTGACAGGTTCGATAGGCAGCATCCAGATCATTGAGGGCGATCCAGGGCAACGGCTCGCCAGGCAACTCGCTCAATAACAGCAATGTTAACGGCTCTTGCTCAGTCGAAATTGTCACCGGCCCAGCCAGCACCGTCGGCACGGGCAGGTCAAGATCGGCGAGCGCCTGCAACACCTGGGCTTCGTAGACAATCTGGTCCCGGTCAGTACTCGTTTTGAGAACACAGACCATCGTTTTCCCGGTTTTTGTCTGTAGCGTTACCCGTGCTGGATAGGGCAAATAGCCGGGGCGGTACGACTGCAGATCGACAATCGTTGTCGCCTGCGGAAGCATCTGTAGAATGGTGGAAGATAATTGGTCAGCCATGCTCGCCCTCGCAGACAGTATTAGGCGTGGGTGTTATAGAGATCATGATCTTTTTCTCTCCTTGCGAGCGCCGCAATATATACAACACGAGGTGTCCCCCATGTTTTATACCGGGATCTCGTGTATAACCAGACCAGGTCTGCCAAGTTCAGCTTGGGCGACAACCTGGCCAGAGGGATCGATGACGGCGGTAGGACCGTAGGACACGCGGCCCTCCCTTTCACCGGTTACGTCCGCCGAAAGTAACCACAGCCCTGATTCCCTGCACCGTTGTGCACGGATGGCATTGTGCTTTTCTTTCCACGCAATCGCCGCGGCGATGTTCATCATGTTATTGGCAGGACATAGCAGCAGCCGCGCACCTTGCGCAGCAACTGACACCACGCACTGACTGAAGTTTGTGTCGTAGCAGATATTGATGCCGAATCGCATGCCTTCCACGGTGAACGTAGGAAACTGTCGGCCTGGCGTAAAAATACCCTTCTCGCCCGGCAATAGCTGCGTCTTGCGATAGGCGCCAAGCAGCTTTCCCTGTTCCACAACTACAGCCGTATTGTACAACGCATCTTCCTGGATCTCGATTAACCCGAAGATCAGCATCGCGCGCACGGTGCGAAGTTGGGACAAGAAATTGGCAAATTCGCTGCCATCCAACGCGATGGCCAGCTCCCGGCTCTTTTGAGGATCAACGACGTACCCTTGCAAAAAACACTCGGGGAAGCAAATCAAGGCTACACCATGCAAGTCAGCCTCTTTGGAAAATTCCAGGATTGCCGCGGTATTGCGTGCAGTATCACCCAGGGATTCGATTAGCTGGCAGTCGGCAACTTTTATGCGTACAGGATACCTGTTCATCAACACATTTTCTTCATCGACTGTTCGTTTGGTTCCACAAAATGGCAGGTCATGCTATCATCCTCTGCTTTCGCAGAAAATCTTGTACAAGTTGATTGAATTCCGCGGGATGCTCCATATTTGCCATGTGTGCGACACCAGGCATCACAGTTCGTTCCGCCGTAGCAATTCCCCCAACCAATATCTCGGCAATGGCCAAAATGTCCGGCATATCCAGATCACCGACAACGACCAGTGTCGGTACATGAATCTCACCGAGCCGATCCAACGCGGGCGGTGTCAACGGCTGCGGTTCCCCTTCACTCGGCCCTTGTATGATGCGTTCCAAGGCCATGCTGCGCACGCGCTCCCGCACCAGTGCATCGACTTGTGCCTGTGTCCGCTGCGGTCCATCGACCCACGAACGCAGGAAATATTCAACAACGCTCTCCATATCGCCCGCTTCCCAAGCTTTGATCATCTGTGCATGATTGGCAAGTACCTGCTCGCTTGGTGCGGCGTAGCCACTTAACCCAGGCGATACCAGAAGCAGGGCATTAACTTTGTCGGGATGGACGAGGGCAAAATCAATGGCAATGAGCGCGCCCAAGGAGAGCCCCATAAGGGTCGCTTGCCCAATCTGGAGATGTTCTAACAACCCCTGTAAATCTTCATGATGCGCGTAAGCGCCGGCGGGACACTTGGAAAGCCCGTGGTCGCGTACATCATAGCGAATAACTCGGTGCGACTGTGCGAAAACACGGAACTGCTCATCCCACATGCGCCGATCTAATTGTCCACCATGAATCAAGATCAATGGCGATCCTTCCCCAAGTGTTTCGTAATAAAGTTCGGTGCCATTGACCGGCGCATAGCCAGTCTGAATCAGCGGCTGATTACGCATAAACGCCATCCTCTGATTTTTTGTACAGATCTATGTTTCAGCTTGCGGGGCTGTCCTGTATTTGGATTTGTGACTTTGCGCCGGCAAAGCGCAGCAAGGGCAGGACCGCCTTATAAATCACCGCGCCTACAGCCAACGCCGTACGCAGCGAAAACCGTGTGCCGATCCAGCCAATGATGGGGCTACCCACCATCTGCCCCAGTGCATTCGATTGCCAATACATTGAGATCACGGTTGCCCGAACCTGCGGACGCGTATTTTGGTTGATCCAGATGATCAGCAGCGGTCTGCCGGTATTGCGCAGAGTTTGGCTGATGCAGAACGAGATCAGCGCAAGATAGTATGATCCGGTCAACGCAAAGAACAACATGCAGACGATCATGCCGCTGTAAAGCGCGGACAAGAGCCTCGCCACCAGCGCATTGCTGGTGATATCGAGTCGCTTGCGCACAAACTCGGTGCTGATGAGCGACAGCACACCGATGATCCCACTCATGATGCTGAACCAGGCAATCGGCTCCAGCGTACCCAGTTGGGGCAGCGTGAAGTTTTCCGTAAAATGCGCGGCGTAGAGCCGGTCAAACCCACCAATACATAAGCCGATCACAACGCCGACGAGCAGAATGGCCGTCAGAATTGGCCGCATGCGGACCAATTGGATGCTTTCCTGAAGTGGCACGATGATGCGTTTGAGGATTCCCTGCTTATCATTGTGGGCAACGGGTTGAAAGCCCGATTCCGTCATGAACCAGAGCATCAGCGGCACCATCGCCAGATAGATGGCCGCGCCGCTGATGATCGGCCAGTGCAAGCCATAGCCGACGATCAAGGAACCAGCCCCAACGCCAGCCAACGCCATGATTTGGCTCACCTGCGCACCGCGTAAATAGATCGGCCCCGCGCGTGCTTCCCCAATTTCATCGGCGATCCACGCATCCCCAGCACCGCTGTAGAAGGTAAAGCCGATGCCCCATAGCACTTGTGCAACCAACACAGCCGAGAACGTGGCAAACATACCTTCCACCAGAAACCCTAACCCAAACAAAAAGTAGCCGATAATCACCGAGAGCCGGCGGCTGTAGAGATCGGCCACGACACCGGTTGGAATTTCAAAGAAAAAGGTCATGCACTCCAACACCACGCCCACCGTCACAAGCTGCAACGGGTTTAGCCCGACCACCACTGTGTGATAGACCAGTTCATAGGTGATGACCAATAAAAATGCAAACGCCGCGGCAGCACGCATACCCAGATAAACCATTTGCGCATTCGCACGGCGGACTGCATAGCCAAAGATATTCAATCGGTCACCATCCACTACCTACTGTCCACTGCCCACTGATTACTGCCCACTGTCCACTGGTTACGCGGCACCTACTCTTCAGGCGCACCCCAGTAGACAAACCGATATTCCCGCTCCGTCTGATAGCCCAGTTTGCGCGCCAGGGCAGCCGAGCCCAAGTTCGTTTTGGCACAGTTCCAATAGGTGCGATAGCTGCGCGCTTCGGCTTCCTGGATGCAGCGGGCGCAGCAGAGCGTTGCGTAGCCCCGTTGATAGTAGGCTTCGCCGGTGATAACCCCAATTTCGATCAAGCCCAACGCGGATTCACCGGCAAAGGCCTCGCACAACAATTCCTCTCCCTTCACCAGACAGAAGCCAAATCCTTGCGCCAATGCGCGTTCGGCAGTGCCAAAATAGCCAAGGTAGGCATCCCGATAGCGACAGCGTTCAAACCAGGTGGCATCGAGTGGCACGAGTTCACAACCCGCAGGTACCGCAAGACCCGCTGTAGGCTCCGTGCCTTGCTGTCGATTGGTGAACTCCAATTCCCATGTGTCGTCATCGGGATTGGGTGGGAGCAGTTGGTTGTAGCGATGATCCGGCCACAGACCGAGTTCCACACCACCCTCCCGTTGCAGTTGCGCAATCAGTTCATGTACCAGCTTGACGGGTGGATCGCCACCGAAAAAGAGGGTGCCCCAAGCCCATTCCTGGGCCGCGCCCCAAGTGGGCGTGATCGGGTCGTCTGTCCAGATCTGCCCGCGAATCGAACCATCCAGCACGGCAAAACCGCGCAGGGCAAGTGGCTGATCTTCGTCAAAGAGGGCACGCAATGCGGGGGAGACAGTGTGGGGAGGGACGAGGATCGGTTCGCTCATCATAACGCTCCTTTATTCGGGGTTGATATCGAGCACCGAACGCGCCATGCCACCGCTTTTGAGCAGATCGAACGCCTCGTTGATCTGCTCCAGTGGGAATCGGCGGGTCACGAGCCGGTCGAGCTCCAACTTGCCCTGGCGATAGAGGTCGAGGATGCGCGGCATGTCCACATGGAAGCGGGCTGAGCCATAGAAACTGCCTTTCAAGGTCTTCTCATCGCGCCAGATTAGGCCGGGCACCTCAATGGTGTCGTTGGGCGGCACCATGCCCACGACGACCGCAGTCCCACCACGGCGGATCATGTCGTAGGCTTGGCGCGCGGTCTGTTTCAGCCCAATCGCCTCAAAGGCATAGTCGACACCGCCCCCGGTCAGTTCCTGCACCTGCTGCACCGCATCACCACGGCCCGCATAGACAGCGTCCGTGGCCCCAAATTCCTTGGCCAGATCCAGCTTCTCTTCCACCAGATCGACCGCAATGATCCGCCGCGCGCCAACGAGCCGCGCCGTGTGGATGATGTTGAGCCCGACACCGCCGGCGCCGATCACCGTCACCGTCGAGCCGGGCTCGACCTTCGCCGTATTAGTAACCGCGCCATAGCCCGTCGTCACCGAACAGCCCACGAGCGCGGCAATATCGAGACCGACCTCCGGCGGCACTTTGACCAGCCCGGAGGCGGGTGTCAGCGAAAAGGGTGCCTCCGTCATTGGGTAGGTTGGGTTACAGTTCTGTTGCCGTTTTGGTTGTCCAGCGTACGCCCATTGTACCACGGGTTGGGACCAGAGGCGACTGGCGGGAGGACGAACGGCGGCTGTCACTGGGCAACGACCAAGGTGGACAGGTAACCCCATACTCCGCCCAGTGACAGTCACCTCGTTTATCCTAAAATCGCAATGCACCCCGAGGTTGGAATCACCACCATTAAGGTAAGCGAATCTGGTTCCACGCGGAGCGTAGAACGAGTAGCCATTTACCTCTACTCACTCATCACCTCCCGCCCGATCACCATGCGCAGGATCTCACTCGTCCCCTCGCCGATGGACATGAGGCGGGCGTCACGGTAGATGCGCTCGACCTCAAACTCGCGGCTGTAGCCGTAGCCGCCGTGGATCTGGATGGCGTTGCGGCAGACCCGTTCCGCCACTTCGGTGGCCATGAGTTTGGCCATGCCCGCTTCCTTGGCATAGGGCCGGTCATTGTCCCTGAGCCAGGCGGCCCAGTAGATCATCAGCCGCGCAGCCTGGATCTCGGTGACGGCGTCGGCCAACATGAATTGGATGGCCTGGTGCTGGCCAATCGGCTTGCCAAAGGTCTCCCGCTCCTTGGCATATTGAAGCGCCCGGTCATAGGCCCCTTGTGCCAAACCCAAGGCCAGCGCACCAATGCTAATGCGTCCCTTGGTCAGGATGGCCAGGGTCTGTTGCAGCCCTAACCCCTCTTCACCCAACAGGTTTTCCAACGGCACACGGGCATGGTCAAAGGTAATGGCGTGGGTGGGCGAACCGTTGAGCCCCATCTTCTTCTCCGGTGGGCCAATGAGGACGCCCGGTGTATCGGTCGGCACGAGGATTTGGCTCAGGCTGTGGCTGCCGCCACTCGCATCCGTGCGACAGAGCACGACCAGCACATCGGCAATGGAGGCGTTGGTGGCCCACATCTTGGCGCCGTTGATCACCCATTCATTGCCATCCTGGGTTGCGCTGGTGCGCACGCCGCCTTGCAAGTCCGAGCCGGCCCCCGGTTCGGTCAGGCAGAGACAACCCAGTTGGCCACTGCCTGTCGCCAGCCCCGGCAACCACTGCTCCTTCTGCGCGTCTGTGCCATAAGCCAAGATGGGCCCGATGCCCAGATTGTTGTGGGCAGAGACGGCCAACGCGGTCGAGCCACAGGCCCAGCCCAGTTCTTCAATCGCAATCGACGCGCAGATCGTATCCAAATCCGCACCGCCATACTGTTCCGGCACCTGCAGCCCCAACATCCCTAGCGGCCCCATTTTTTTGACCGCAGTCCAGTTAAATTCCCCCGTCTCATCGGTGTGCCGCGCAAGCGGCGCCACCTCTTTGCGCACAAAATCGCGCACTACATCACGGAACATGCGTTGTTCGTCGGTTAGGTCAAAGTTCATGGTGTGTCCTGTATTATTCTTAGTAGATAAGTAGATAGGTAAATAGGTAGATAGGTTTTGCAACGTTACCTTATTACTTATTTACCTATCTACTTATCTACCTTCCCCCTCAACTAGCCGCCATACGAATCGCGCCGTCCAGCCGGATCACCTCGCCGTTGAGCATTTCATTTTCGATGATGTGTTGAGCCAACGCGGCGTACTCATCCGGGTCGCCCAGGCGCGCGGGAAAGGGAACCTGCTGGGCCAGCGATTGTTGAGCCTTTTCGGGCAGGCCGGCCAACATCGGCGTTTTGAAGATGCCGGGGGCAATGGTTATCACGCGGATAGCGTGGCGCGCCAGTTCGCGCGCGATGGGCAGGGTCATGCCGACGACGCCCCCTTTGGAGGCCGCATAGGCCGCCTGACCGATTTGGCCATCAAAGGCAGCGACCGAGGCGGTATTGATGATCACGCCCCGTTCGCCGCTGGCGGTCGGCTCCTGCTTGCTCATGGCCTCTGCGGCCAGGCGGATCACATTGAAGGTGCCCACCAGGTTGACATTGATCACCTTCTGGAAGCTGTCCAAGGTGTGGGGGCCGCGTGAACTGAGCACCTTGACCGCAATCGCAATGCCGGCACAGTTGATGACCCCATGCAGTCCGCCAAAAGCATCCAGCGCTAACTGGACCGCGGCGCTGACATCGGTCTCGTTACACACATCCACTTTGGCAAAGCGCGCCGTCCCTACCTGGTCGGCCAACGCCTCGCCCGCGGCTTGGTTCAAATCGGCAATGATCAGATTGGCGCCACCCCTGGCCAGCCGCTGTACACAAGCTGCGCCCAAGCCGGAACTGCCGCCGGTGACGAGAAAAGTTGATCCTTGAATGTTCATGAGATTGTTCCTTGTAACAGGTCATTTGTCATTCGTCATTGGCTGACCTGTCCTGAATAGCAACAAACGTTCTTGTTTTCATTTTATCGGGTTGTGTTGACGGGGTCAAATGTGTCTAGGATATAATCTCTCCCTTTTAAAGAGTAGGATTTTTCATTTTCTATGGGTATGCTATGATATACTTATTTAATAATCTATTGGGCAAATTATCTATGCAGCCGGAAGATTTTGATATACTAGATGAAATCGTTGAGATCGAAAATATTGCAATCAACCATTCCATTCGTGAACGACAATTTTTGAATCGCCGGTATGGTGTTGGACATTGAAGAAAGCGTAAAGGTGTTGCGACGATCCAATACAAAAAGAGTGGACGTATTGTGCGTGCAGAAATTCATTGGTATGAAGCACATGGTATTGGTGCAGTGAAATGGAAAGTGAAACACGAGTTAAGAAGATGACGACAATAACAGTGCCAACAACAGAACGATTTGTCCGCTGTATTGCCAAAACTGGGGATCCACTATCAGTTACGCCGGGTCAATACTATCAAGTGATTACTGATCTGGCAGAAGCGCAGGGCATGATTCGCATCATTGATAATACAGGTGAAGATTATCTATACGACGCCGATCTCTTTGAAGAACCCACTGATCTAGCGAGCCTGAATGCCGAACTATCGATTGCATTGACTATCCCTGTGAAGGCGGCGATTCTACAAATTGCTGGTCAACGTGGGATCAGTATGGCGGCCCTTCTGCGTGAGTGGATTGATGAACGGCTAGATTTGCCAGTCAACGCCTAGCACAATAGCTGGATTCAACCCTAACTCACGCTGGTTCGAGTCACGGGGTTCCGTTAAGCCGATTGGCCACCACCACCCGGCGTATGGTCAAACCAAACAACGACCTGCGGTTGCCACCAACTGCCCGGCCTTGAAGACATAGCTACGCGGCGGCAGCGTCATCACGGCCTCTGTGGGTGTATCTCCAGGAACTACCACCAGATCCGCCTGGCAACCAACCGTCAGCCCGTAGCGCGTCTGCCCCATAACCTTAGCCCCACCGTGGGTGGCAATATCGAGCAGGAATTCCACCTCCTCATCTTTGCGGAAACCAGAGCGATAGCCGAGAAATTTCACCCGATCCAACAGATCGACGTTGTTATAGGGCCCCCAGGTGTCGCGCACACCGTCGCTACCAGTGCACAGGGTGATGCCGGCGTCATGCAGCCGTTTGAGTGGTGGAAAGCTGCCATTCCCTGATCCCAACGACATAATATTGATGCGATTTTCCACCAACAGCTCAAGAAGCCGGTGGAGGTAGGCATCATCGATCATGCCCAGACAGAAGACATGGCTAATGGTGACCCGCCCTTGCAGGCCCAAGGCCCGCGTCCGCTCGATGATCAGTTCCACAGCAAAGGCGCCCAACATCCCCGGTTCATGCAGATGGATATCCAATTCCACCCCGTGGCGCTCAGCAATGGCAAAGACAGTGTCGAGATGGCGCGCGGGATCACGGTCCACGGTTGAGGGATCGAGACCACCGATACAATCTGCCCCTTGCTTGACCGCTTCTTCCAGCAGTTCTACTGTACCGGGACGCACCAACATGCCGCTTTGGGGAAAGGCGACCACCTGCATGGTGAGGGCTGCGCTCAGTTCTTCGCGCGTTCCCAACACCCCCGCAAAGTGAGCTAACCCGGCGTCAGTGTCGATGTCCACGTGGGTGCGGATGTGGGTGACACCGGCGGCAACAGCCTGGCGCGCCTCCAACGCCGATTGAACACGGGTGGAGAGATTCAATTCACGGCGTAAGCGCCGCTCATTATCCACATAGTCACGGATCCGTCGCGGTTCGGGGGTCTGGTTGCGGTGCCAGGGACGGCCCAGAAGATTTTTGTCGATGTGGGCGTGGGCGTTGACCAATCCGGGCAACAGCAGTTGATGCTGTCCATCGACAACGGTCATCTCGGCGGTTGGGGCAATGGCCGACGCAATGCGGCGGATCGTCGCACCTTCGATTAGCAGATCGACGGCCGCGCCGCCCATTGGGCGTACATTGCGCAGAAGAGTTTGCTTGCTCATGGTGTGAATGCTCCTTCGGTAAAATTGCTTGCGGGCTAGTGCTCTGTTCAGTAGAAGATTGTCATTTTGAGCGAAGCGAAAAATCTCCGATTTGGGGACGAGATGTCTCGCATTCGCTCGACATGACAAGTATCGAAGTCCAATTTAACACTGTACTAGATATGGTACCAATAGACCGCAATGGGAATAGAGGCTGGATTAACCGACTCGGGACCACGCGACTTTGCGACTGCGGACTACTGAGTATACACTACCTGATAAACGGATGGAAGAATATGACTGAGGAAATGTCTATGCCTAGTCTATATACCTTTACCGACTATTCACCAGAGTGGCCGCTGGCCTTTGCCGAGGAAGCGACGCGGCTGCGCACCTTGCTGGAGCCAGAGATCGTCACCATCTATCATGTGGGCAGCACCTCGGTGCCAGGGCTGCCGGCCAAGCCGATCATCGACCTTCTGCCGCTGGTGCATGAAATTGAACGGATCGATCAGTACAACGAGACAATGACGGCGGCCGGCTATCGGGTTTGGGGCGAATATGGCCTGCCAGGGCGGCGCTATTTTACCAAAGACAACGGCAATGTGCGTACCCATAACATCCACATCTACGCCGCAGATCACCCAGAGGTCACGCGCCACTTGGCCTTTTGTGCCTATCTGCGCCACCATCCGGCCGCCTGCGCCGAATATGTACAGGTAAAGCGCCGGGCCTATGCCCTTCATCCGGCCGATATTATGGCCTACAATAACGCCAAAGATAGCTGGATCAAAGCGACCGAACAGGTGGCGCTGGCCTGGTATCAGGAACATAGTAGATAAGTAGATAGGTAGATAAGTAGATAGGACGTAGAAGAAATCCTTATCTACCGATTTACCTATTTACCTATCTACCGATTTACTCGCCTAAAGGAGATCGAGATGCAACTCTTCTTTACCCGCCACGGTGAGAGCCAGGCCAACGTGGAACGAATTATTTCCAACCGGAATTTGCCCCATTCGTTGACTGCCAAGGGTCAGGCGCAAACCTTGGAACTGGCCGCAACGTTGGCCGACCAGCCCATTACTGCCATTTACGCCAGCCCCATTTTGCGCGCCCAAGAGACGGCGCAGATCCTCGCCCCAAAGTTGGGTGCGCCCGTTTTTACCCGCGCCGCGCTGCGCGAATTTGATTGCGGTGAAATGGAAGGGCGCGGCGACAATACCGCGTGGATGGCACACGAGGCGGTGGTTGCGGCTTGGGCCCAGGGCGACACCGATCAGCGCATTCCCGGCGGCGAAAGTTTTAACGACATGCGGGCGCGCTTTCTCCCCTTCATCGACCAACTTATTGCAGAACACCAGACCACCGACGCCGCCCTCTTGTTGGTCAGCCACGGCAGTCTGCTCTACCACATGTTGCCGCTCGTCTTGCCCAATCTCGACCACACCTTTATCCGCCAGCGGGGGATGCGCAACTGTCTCTTAGTCGGCGCCACCTGCAAAGCTGGCCAACTCACTTGCGCAACCTGGGATGGAGAACCGGTTTAAGCGCGGCAGTAATTAACTGGAGTCTGGCGTTTTTTATGAAATACACTGGTGGTTGGTGATTAGGTGTTCGCTTGCGGGCGTTGTGCGCCATTGGTAATTTTTCACCTGCATTCAGAAAATTCGCCAGAGTCCAGTAATTAATAAAGGGAGAGCTACAGCCGCGGATCCGATAGCGCGGATTTGTTGCCGGCAGAGGGAAATCCGCGCTATCTGGATCCGCGGCTCTCCGTCTGTCCGGCCAACCGGGCATGGCTCCGCCGTTGCCACTTTACCCCGAGGGTTGAGTAACGGAGTTGGTCGGCCAGCGCTTTGCGGAGCAACTCGTGTAGGGGTTTATCGCCGAAGAAATGGGTGCGGTAGGCGCCGTCGCCCATAAAGCCTTGGTGACGGTCGAGCAAGTTGAGGCGCAGCTTGTTGTTGGGCAAATGATTTTTGCCGTCGAGCAGATCCTGGAAAGCGGTGGAGAGCCAGGGAAATGAAGCAAAGATCGCCTTGATCTGCGCTACGGTGTGGTCCACCTCCGCTTCATCGTCGGGATTCACTTTATCGATCAAGGCGTCAATTTCTTCTTGTAGTGCGAAAAATTGATCAAAGCCACCACCGGCCAGCCGATGAGGACCCATGAGCGCCAGATAGCTGGCCCGATCCTGAGCGCGATAACGGTTGATAATTAGCCGCACATACTCCAGATAGGCGCCCAAGAGCCACAACACGGCGTAGACCTGCCAGAGCTTGGGATGGCTCCACGCTTTGAACGAACTGGCCACTAGCCGGTCATGCATGTTCATATAACCCAGCGTCATTGTTTCCAGCGGGGCAAAGGCCGCCGCCGAATAGTCGCCCGTCTGTTTGGCTTGCAAGAGCAGATCGGCGAGCCAGAAGATGCTCATATGGGTGAGATAGAGCCCCTTGGAATAGAGCGGATCGACAAAGCCGGCAGCGTGAGCCAGCAGCGCACAGCGATCCCCCACCACATGTTCGGCCGAATATTGCAGGCGGTCGATGCGCAGCCAATCGCGCACGGGACGCGCGTGGGCCAAATGGGCGTGCAGATCCGGGAATTGGTCGATAAAGGCTTGAAACTCCTCGGCCGGTGAGAGGTCATTTCGTTGCGGATAGATACGCGGGTCAAGCTGCAAACCGACGCTACAGAGCGGATTGACGGCGTCTGGGTGATTGTTAAAGGGGATGATCCAGAGCCAGCCCCCTTTAAAGACATGATGCAGCGTCCCCTGCGACACAGGATAGGGGAAGCCATAGTCGGCCTGGGTTGGCCCCACGTTATTAAAGCAGGGCACATCGATCATATGGGTGAAGATGGTGCGCGAGTGGGAGAGCAGATTGCGATGACGCCATGCAAATTTGTTGGCCAGCAGCGACTTCATGCCCCCGGCATCCACAATATATTCAGCCCGATAGGTGGCGCCTTTGCTGGTGACAATTTCGACGCCAGTGGGATCGATGGCAATATCTTGGATAAAAGTGTTCTGGAGCACGGTCGCACCATAAGAGATGGCAAGCGACGTGAGCAGGTAGTCCGAGTCCTGGCGGTGGATGTGGATCTCATGCCCGTAGGGTAACTTTGGGATCACCGCCTGCAAGCTCTGGCGCACATCCTGTTTCTGCCCCACGGTATGGTGCAGAAAGCTAAAGTGACGCTTGACGCCATGCGTAACCCCAATGTCGCTATAGAAGTTTTCCGAACTAAAGTAGGCCAATTCGGGCACATCATAAAACTCAGCCAGGGCGCGCATGGCTTCCGACGTTTCCAGGATCATGGACTCGCCAATGGCAAAGCGTGGATGGGCACCCCCCTCAAAGACAATGACGGACAAGCCCTGACGCGCTAACACCGAGGCCAGGGTCGAACCGCCAATCCCTGAGCCAATAATGGCCACATCATAAATTTGCGCATCACCTGCCATTGTCATACTTCACCTTTTGCTTATCAATAATCAGTAGATCTCAATATGCTCTAGGCGGGTCCGTGACCCGCCGCCAGTCACGGACTGGCGCAGAGCAAGATGCTGCGGTCTGCTGATAATGTACCTTCTAATGTTTGTATCTCACCAGTATAGCACAGCCCATAAGAAGCTAGCAGGAATGGGCCTTACGTGTGCATAGTGCTGACCGGTAGCACCAACCCGCCACTCACAACCCGCCACCCGCTACCCCCCCTCATACCGCCGCACCACATAGGTCAGAATGGGCGGCGTGAGCAGTGTACTCAGGATCACCACGATGATGATCACGCCATAGAGTTCGTTGGAGACAATGCCCATGCGTTGGCCGGTGGCGGCAAAGATGAGGCCCACTTCGCCGCGCGGCACCATGCCCCAGCCGACAATGGCTTTGCGCACATTGCCCGCCACCAGACCGGCGACGGCCTTGCCCAGGAAAGCCACCACCGTAATGCCCAAGGCCACCACGACGATCTGCGGGTCGAAGAGCGCATCCAGGTGAACATTCATGCCCGTCAACACAAAAAAGATGGGGATGAGGAAATTGCCGATGGGCTCCAAAATGTCGGTGAGATGCCGTTCGGCGTGATGGTCGATCACCTGGAGCAGGGAGGACTTCAGTGTTTCATCATTAGTCTCCAGGGCGCGTAGCTCATCAACAATCTCCGGATCTTTGAAGTGGCGGAAGTGGACCGGATCCAGCACTAGGCCGGCGGCAAAGGCGCCGACAATGGGCGCCAGCCCAATCACGCCGGCGAGGTAGGCGCAGACAAAGCCAAAGCTAAGGGCCAACGTGAGTTTCATGCCCTTCCCGGTGTGGATGGCCGATAGGCCGCGACCGAGGAGGGGGGCAACCAGTTGCCCAATAAAGATGGCGCCAACCAAAAAGGCCACCGCTTTTAGGGTAATCCACCCCACCTGGAGGAAGCTAAAGCTGCCAACGGTGATAATCGCCGAGACGACGGCCAGGATAATCAACCCCAGCACATCATCGATCACCGCCGCACCCAATACAATTTGCGCTTCAGAGGAACGTAAGATTTTTAGGTCCTGGAAGACCCGTGCGGTAATTCCCACCGAGGTCGCGGTCAGTGTGGCCCCGAGAAAGAGATAGGCGTGGAAAGCAAGACCCGGTAACAGCAACGGCCCCACCCCATACATGCCCAGCAGAAAAGGGACAATCACCCCCACACAGGCGACCAGAAAGGCGCGCACGCCCACCCGGCTCATTTCCCGAATGTTTGATTCCAATCCCACCTGGAAGAGGAGGATGACAACCCCCATTTGCGCCAGAAATTCAATGGTCTGGTTTGTATAAATGGGTTGCAAGATCGTAATGCCCAGCAAGGATAAATTGCCCAGCACCACCCCGACCACCAACTCGCCCAACACCGGCGGCTGCCCCCACCGTTCAATCAACAGCGAAATTCGTGCTGTAAACAAAATAACAGCAATCCATAACAACGTTAAACCAACATCGACCTCAGCCATAGAGCCCTTTCTGTACGCACCGTTGCGTATAGTTTGAAATTCCATATAAACGCCCCTCTCCTGTCCACTTTGCAACAGAAGAGGGGCGCAGCTAACATCATACTATAAACCCACCAGGGGCAAATTTGCAACACTACCAACGCACTAGCGCAATGTATTGCTCATAGCGTATCGATCATGGCGTGAAAGAGCGCCAGCCCCAACTGTCCCCGCTTGCCCAGCGGATTTTGAATCGGCAGAATATGATCCTCCGGGTGCGGCATCAACCCCACCACATTGCCCTGTGCGTTGCAGAGGCCGGCAATATCCGCCACCGAACCATTGGGGTTGCCGGGGTAGCCGCCGTTGACCGGTTGACCGTCGGCATCGACATAGCGAAAGGCAATAAGATGGTTGCGCTCCAACTGGGCTAAGGTTGTGGGATCTTGCACCTGCAAGTTGCCCTCGCCATGGGCCACAGGGCAAAAGATCAGCTCATCAATGGCCGTGAGAAAATTGGCCCGCGCTTGTCGGTTGACCGCCAGATGCACCCAACGGCACTCAAAGTGACCGCGTTCATTGTGGGTCAGGGTGACAGTGCGTTGCCCTGGTTGGGAATTTTGCAGTGTTGGGGCGCCGTTACCGACTTTCGGCGGCGCACCAGGCAGCACCCCAGCCTTGACCAGCACCTGAAAGCCATTACAGATGCCCAGCACAGGCTTGCCGCTGGCGACAAAGGCTTGCAATTCGGCGGCAAAAAAGATCTGTAGGTCAAGCGCCATACGTGCGCCGGCGCCCAGCGCATCGCCATAGGAGAAGCCCCCCGGCAGGAGCAGCATCTGGTAGTCACTCATTGTGCGTTCACCCTGCCGCAGTTGGTTGATGTGGACAACCTCCGGGGCGCCACCGGCCAGGGTGCAGGCGCGCGCCGCCTCTTCATCCCGGTTGGTACCGGACGCGTGGACAACCAAGATCGACGGTTTCTGTTTTTGCATCACAGCTGTGCTCATGCCGCATTCCCCTTCCAGGCTGTGACCAACGCCGCCACAGGCACATTGATGACCACGCTCTGCTCATGCCCAATCACCAGTTGTTGCTCTGCACTGACCTGGCCTAACTGTACCAGCGCTTCATCCGCCAACAGTGCCTCCAACGTGGTCGCGGCCTCTGGGTTTACTTCTAACAGTAAACGTCCGTTGCTTTCGCTAAACAACAGCTCCATAAGTGTCAACTCGTCATTCCACAGTGCAACGGTTGCCCCCAACCGTCCGGCCAGACACATCTCGGCCAGTGCAATGGCCAATCCTCCCTCACTCAGATCATGACAGGCGGTCACCAGTCCCTGGCGTATGGCCTGATGGAGTAGGCAGTAGCGCCGGAGCGGGTTGGCCGGCAGGGATGGTGCGTCACCGTCGCCAATCGCCAAGTGGTGATGGAGCAGCGAAGCACCCAACTCCCGTTTGGTTTCGCCCAGCAAATAGAGCAGATTGCCCGGCTGCTTGAGATGGGCGGTGACACAGCGTTCCATCTCCGGCACAATGCCAATGGCCGAAATGAGCAGCGTCCCCGGAATGGGCTTGCCGTTGAACTCGTTGTAGAGGCTATCTTTGCCGGAGATAAAGGGCGCATGGTAGGCCAGCGCGCCATCGTAACAGCCCTGGCAGGCGCGCACCAGTGCGCCCAGCCGGTCAGGCAAGGTTGGGTTGCCCCAACAAAAGTTATCAAGGATGGCAATCTGATCGGGGTCGGCGCCCACGGCCACCAAGTTGCGGAAGGCTTCATCAATCGCGCTGACGGCCATGGCATAGGGGTCGCGCTTGCCCAGCAACGGGTTGATGCCCACGCTCAGGGCAAAGGCTTTGCTATGGGCCCAGGTGCCCAGTGGTTTGAGGACGGCGGCGTCGCTGGGGCCATCCATCTGGGGACCGGTCAGCGGGCGCACCAATGTACCGCCGCGCACCTCATGGTCATAACGACGGATCACCTCTTCTTTGCTGGCAATGGAGGGATGGGCCAGGAGCGCGAGGAGGAGATCGATGGCGGGTGGCGAGGGGCGGGTGGCGTCATCGGTCGTTGTGACTGCTGGGGTAGCCGGTTCTTGGTAGATGGCTTGAAGGTGGCGGCGGGGCAGACCGTCATGGAGGAAGGTCATGGGGAGGTCGGCGACAAGCGCACCATTATAGCGCACGCGTAGTTGGTGGTCGCCGGTGAAGGCGCCCAGGACGCTTACTTCCACATCCCATAAGTCCGCTAACATTTGCAGACGCGCCAGTTTCTGCGGCGGCACCGCGATCACGATACGCTCCTGCGCCTCCGAGAGCCAGATCTCCCACGGCGTCAGACCGGGATATTTGAGCTTAACCCTGGTCAGCTCCACATCGGCGCCCAATTCCTTGGCCATTTCGCCCACTGCCGAAGAGAAGCCGCCGGCGCCACAGTCAGTAATGGCGCTGTAGAGCTGTTCATCGCGCGCCGCTTCGATCAGTTCAATCAGTCCCTTTTCCGTAATCGGGTCACCGATTTGAACCGCGCTGCCGGCTGTCTCGCCGGTCTCGTGGGTCAGCTCGGCGGAGGAAAAGGTGGCGCCATGAATGCCATCGCGCCCGGTGCGCCCGCCCAACGCCACTACCAGATCCCCTGGTTGCGCAGCCGTGGGATGTTGACCGTGAGGCAGCAGCCCCACACAGCCACAGAAGACCAGCGGGTTGCCCAGATAGCCCTCATCATAGAGGATGGCGCCGTTGACAGTGGGCAACCCCAGCTTGTTGCCATAATCACCAATGCCGGCCACGACGCCCTCGGCAATCCGTGCGGGGTGAAGCACACCAGCAGGCAGGCGGTCATAGGGATAATCTTGGGGCCCAAAACAGAGCACATCCGTCGTGGCAATCGGCCGCGCCGAGACGCCGATGATGTCGCGCACGACGCCGCCCACCCCGGTGTTGGCGCCGCCAAAGGGTTCCAGCGCCGAGGGATGATTGTGGGTCTCCACTTTGAAGGCCAGGTCATATTGATCATCAAAGGCGATAATGCCGGCATTGTCGACAAAGGCTGAATGGAGCCACGGCGGGTTGATCGCCTGCGTTGCCGCACGGATATATTGTTTGAGCAGTCCGTCAACTTGGGTTTGCGCTTTGACCTGGCCGGCGGCATCTTGCCAGGTAAAGTCGATCTGGGCGCGGAAGGTCTTGTGGACACAATGTTCCGACCAGGTCTGGGCCAATGTCTCCAATTCGACATCGGTGGGGTCGCGGTTGAGTTCTTCATAGAACTCCTGAATGGTCTGCATTTCGGCCAGGTCGAGCGAGAGGAGCCGGTCGCGGCTGAGCTTCAGCAGCGCATCGGCCTCTAGCCCAGCCAAGGCAATCTGTTCCACCCGGTCACTGGCCGCTGCCTCTTGGCCAAATTGAGGAGCAATAGGACCAAGGCTGTAATGTTCGACTGTTGCGTTACAGAGCAAGCCGCGTGCTAACTGATGTAAATCTGCTGCGGTCAGATCACCGCTAAGGGTGTAACGAGTGGCCGTGGCCACTTCACAGGCGGGCAGGCCAATTTCCACCATGCCCCGCGCCAATTCACGGGCCGGTACATCGGTGACACCGGGGCGCAGAGCCACTTCAATGATGTATTGTCCCTCTGAGGTCGCCTCCATAGAGGGGCTGGCGGCGGTCAAGGCGCGCCAGGTTGCAGTTTCGGTCACCGGATCGACCAACAACATGGCGCAGAGTTGTTCGATCTGTTCTGCGCCGGGGTCGGCGGCAAGAAAATAGAGGCGCGACGACTGGCAGCCGGTTACGCCTTGAATGCCCAACGCCAACGCATGTTCGACGATGGCTTGGTCACTCCGCTGTGCTTTAGAATGGACTTCAATGCGAATGGTCATAATTCTTTCATATAAAATTTTGTGCTTAAAATTAAGTTATGTTCGATTGTACCATAGTAAAATTCCAACCCTCAAAAGTATGGGGGAAACTAGCCAAACAATTGCTGTGCCAATGCTGCGCCGGCTTGTGGCAATGTTTCATTGTCGGCGGCGCCAAAGACAAGAATTTCATCCTGTTGCCACAGGCCGCCAATGGGTTGAAGCACAAGCTCGCTAAGCTCTTGCGCCAGCGCAACCTGGGTTGGCAGTGTTGGCGCAGTGTAGAATTGCTCGATCTTACTGTAGATTGTGGGCTCGTGCTGGGCTAGGTGCGCCAGCGCGGCCTTCTCGCCGCGATACACCAATCCGTGGATATGATGGTAGGTTTGGATGAGCCAGTAGATGTTGGTGTGCAGCAGCAGATGACAGAGCAAGGGCATGGTCTCAAGCCGCCCACGTACTTTATCCAAAACATGCTGGTGACCGTGCCGGATCAAGGCGCGATCATGGGGCGACAGTGGGGTGCGCGTGTGATCCTGCTCGGCGTGGCGGAGACGCGCCAGTTCAGCAGCTACCGCGCCATCCCGGTCATAGATCAGCCGCCCAGTGAGTAGCGCTTGCTCAAAGCCGGTCAGCCGTGTGGCTTGGCGCAGTGCGGTCAGCTCGCGCAGATTGAGATCGACCGGAATCTGGTTGATATAGAAGTGCAGACTCTCGACCGCTGCCGTTGCGCCAGCGGTGATTACAAAGAGATCGTAGTCACCGGCGGTAAAGGAAGTTGTCGATGAGTTAGCGCCATATTCCACCAGGCCCACTACCAGCGGATGATCACGCAGCGTGGCAATGAGTTGCGGAAGGGATTGCAGGTTGGTTTGATTGCGTAACATTAGCCAACACCATACCACAGATCGCACTCCCAGGCTAGTGCTCTGTTCAGTAGAAGATTGTCATTTTGAGCGAAGCGAAAAATCTCCTGGATAGGGACGAGATGTCTCGCATCCGCTCGACATGACAAGGATCAAAATTCTACTTAACACTTTACTAGGGTGCATTTCACTTTTAGGGAAACATGCCGACGGACCAAGACCTGGTGCGTATATAGGGCTGCGTGAGGTCTGTCCCCGGCATGTTTCCTTAGGGTCAGCGCCAATTTGCCCTAAAACAGAAATACCCCCAGGCCAGGCGACATTGACAGTTCGCACCATGCTCGTTATGATAGAGTGGTGCAGCCTTGAAATCAATTAAGCAATTCAGGCCAATAGCCAAGATCTCGTCCAGGGGCTCTTGAAGCCAGATAGAGTTAGCTTCTATGCATAATGACCGTGAGCTTATCATTCTCAATACGATTGCCCAGTCCTTAAATCGTTCCGTCGATTTGGGCGAGGCGTTGCAGGCTACCTTGGCGCAGGTTGCGGCGCTGCTCGATCTGCAGACCGGCTGGATCTGGCTGCGCAATGAAAGCACCGGTGCGTTTTATTTGGCAGCGGCCCAGAATCTGCCGCCGGCATTAGCCAACAACCCGGCGCGCATGGATGGGTGGTGTTATTGTCTGGAGTCCTTTGAGGAAGGGGATCTGGCGGGTGCGGCCAATGTGAATGTAATCACCTGCACCCGGCTCAAAAATCTGGTCGATGGCACCGATGGACTGCGCTATCATGCCAGCATCCCGCTCTATGCGCATGGCAAGGAGTTAGGGGTGCTCAATGTAGCCAGCACCGACTGGCGCGAATTATCCCCTGATGATCTGCGCCTGCTCTACACCGTGGGCGATATGCTCAGCATTGCCATTGAGCGGGCGCGCCTCTTTGCCCGCAGCCTTGAGTTGGGTGCGGTGGAGGAGCGCAACCGCCTCGCCCGTGAAATCCACGACACCCTGGCCCAAGGTCTGGCCGCGATTACGCTCCATTTGGAAGCAGCCGACGCGCTAGCCGAGGGGGCGGCCACCGCAGCGCGTATCCAACCTATGATCCAACAGGCGTTGACGCTGGCTCGCACCAACCTGGAAGAGGCGCGTCGTTCGGTGTTAGATCTGCGCGCAGCGCCGCTGGAAGGCCGCACGTTGGCCCAAGCGCTAGAAGCGTTGCGGCAGGAGATCAGCGCCAAACAGCACCTGTCTATAAAATTCAAGAGTGTCGGTAGCCATCGCCCGCTACCGGTGGCCGTCGAGGCAGGGCTCTATCGCGTAGCCCAGGAAGCATTGACCAATGTCATCACCCATGCCCAGGCCACCCATGTCACCATGCACCTGATCAGCACGATTCACAGTGTGCAGTTGCTGATTGAGGATGACGGCTGCGGCTTTAGCCCAAAGCAGGTCAACCAAAATCGTTACGGCCTCATCGGCATGAATGAACGGGTCCGGCTCCTGGGCGGCCTCTTCCACCTGGAAAGTGAACCAGGGGTTGGCACAAAAATTTCGGTTACGGTGGGGCTTTGATTGGGTGACCAGGTGATTAGTGATTGGGTGATTGGTGATTGGGTGATTGGTGTTTATCCAAAGGACCTTGGGGAGCGCAATTACCAATCACCCAATCATCCATCATACACCAATTCACCCGTTATAATTTTGATTATCTTTCACAACAAACACTATGCCCATTCATATTTTGATTGCTGATGATCATCCGATTGTGCGTGACGGCTTGATGGCTGTGCTCAGTACGCAGCCAGATTTTGAGGTTGTTGGGGTGGCCGACAACGGGGAACGCGTGCTGCAACAGGTGGCGGCCTTACAGCCTGATCTGCTGCTCTTGGATCTGGAGATGCCGGAGGTCGATGGAGTGGAAACGTTGCGCCGGCTGGCCGCGCAGGGCAGTGCGGTGCGCACGATTATCTTTACCGCTTTCGACACGGATGACCGTATTGTCGAGGCTGTGCGCGCCGGCGCCCAAGGCTATCTGCTCAAGGGCGCGCCTCGGGATGAGCTTTTTAATGCGATTCGGGTTGTACATAGCGGCGGTTCATTGCTCCAGCCGGTGATTGCCTCTAAGCTCATCAACCGACTGACACAACCGGAAGTCACGCCGGAGCCACTGACCGCGCGCGAGGTGGAGGTATTGGCGCTAATGGCTCAAGGTCTGCCCAATAAGGAGATCGGCGAACAGCTTGTCATTACCGAGCGCACCGTCAAATTCCACGTCAGTTCCATCATGGGCAAGCTAGACGCCAGCAATCGCACCGAGGCGGTGGCGGTGGCGCGTCAGCGTGGCCTGCTGGCCTAACCACACGCTACCTATACACTTACATTTGACTTAACTTAAAATTTTGCGCCTTTCGCCTCCCCGTTTGACCAAAGGTAAAAACCTCTCTGGTAGAACACACGTTTGGTATTTGCAGCCCCTTTAGAATTGTGCTATACTTGTCTCACTGTTCCATATATAGTAGTTTTGTTTCTGGAAACCTCAATATATAGTAGCTGGATATATAGCTAAACGTTTGTAGCGAAGTATACAGCAGTAGCATTGCAGTCCAGTGTTTAATATAGCATTTATCTAGGATTTACTACCGATTAATAGTGGCAACCTTATGAAATGTCCGCATTGTGGCCATGCACAACACAAAGTCATTGATACGCGCGATACCGGGGACGCAATCCGGCGCCGGCGCCATTGTGAACAATGTAACCAACGCTTTACGACCTATGAAAATGTCTCGGCCAATTTATTGGTCATTAAAAGCGATAACCGGCGTGAGCCCTTTGACAAACAAAAGCTGCTTTCCGGCATCCAAATCGCCGCCACCAAACGGCCGATCAGCAGCGATATGATCGAGGATATTGTTACGCAGATTCTAGAGTCTTTGCATGCCATTGGGAAAAATGAAGTCCACAGCACTGTCATCGGCAACATGGTCTTGGATCATCTGGCCCAGATCGACCAGGTTGCCTATATCCGTTTCGCTAGTGTCTATCTGGATATGAACGATCTAAATGAACTCAACGCTGAGATCAGCCGCCTGATGGGACGTTAGCGCCGCATCTTTATTACGCCTTTACCCGTCTACAGTTATTAGATCACAAGCTTTAATTGAAATAGCATTTATAGCGGCGAAACATCAGCTAGTTTCATCGCAGTCTACAACTGTCTATAAAACTGGCCAAGAGCGTTTGTAGGCAGTTGTGGAAGGCGATGAAACTTCCAAATTCAAACGAAAGGAGGTGAGAAGCATGGCGGAAAAAGCAACAGTATTAAAGCCCGGTGTCGCTACACCAAAATCAGGTCAGTATGTCGTAGTGGGACCACGTGGTGGCATAGTTGGAACAGAAGTTACGTCCATTCAAGGCAAACCATTACCACCTACGCCAAAGCCAGGACAAGGGTATGTGTTAGTCGATGCGACAAAGCACAAAAAATAGGCTTATGCACTGGGGCATAAGCCTATCGTCCCCAAATGTTAGAATCGCGGTAGTGAGCCCAATAATTCTAACATGCCCAAGATTAGAGTCAACTCAAAAGAGTTGGCTCTAGTCTCCTTTGGACATGGGAATACTGTAGTAATTATACTCAGTAACTTCCCTCATGTCAAAAGGAGACTCACGATGTTAACCCAGGCACTTGACAGTAATAGTCCTCCTGACGATGCTACTGTTCAATTTGATGATAAAGAATTATCAGGCTTATCGACGGCATACACCGTCCTAGAAAAGGTGAAAGGCGAACGCACCCCCCTGATTCCTCCCCCCTACGTCAATGATGACGCCATTCAACTGAGCGAGAATAGTATTAAAGTGCTGGAAAAGCGCTACCTGCGCCGCGATATCGATGGCAAGTTGCTTGAAACGCCAGCGGGCATGTTCTATCGCGTGGCCTATCATGTCGCCCAGGTGGAAAAGGAGCATGACGGCGACCCCGCGGCCATGACCCGCACCTTTTATGAGCTGTTGACCGAACGTCGTTTCTTCCCCAACAGCCCCACCTTTACCGGCGCCGGGACACCATTAGGTCAGCTTGCAGCCTGTTTTGTGCTGCCGATTGCCGACGACATGGGCAAAAGCAGCGATGGCATCTTTAGCACACTGCGCGTGGCCGCCTTAATCCAACAGACCGGCGGCGGCAATGGCTTTTCTTTTAGCCGTCTGCGCCCCAAGGATGATGTGGTGCACACCTCTTCGGGTCGCGCCACCGGCCCCGTCGGCTTTTTGCGCGTCTATGATCAGGCTTTTGGCGAGATCGCGCAAGGGGGAAGTCGCCGTGGCGCCAATATGGCTGTCTTGCGCTGTGACCACCCAGATATTGAGGAATTTATCACCTGCAAGGCGGAGGAAGGCAAGGTAGCCAATTTTAATATTTCCGTCGCGATTACCGATGAGTTTATGCAGGCCGTCAAGCAAGATGCTGACTTTGATCTGCGCAACCCGCGCGACGGTAAGGTCTGGAAGACGGTGCGGGCGCGCGACCTTTTTGCCAAGATCGTCCAATATGCCCATCACAATGGGGAACCGGGCGCACTCTTTATCGATGCCGCCAACCGGAGCAATCCGGTGCCACATCTATATGATTTGGAAGCGACTAACCCATGTGTCACCGGCGACACTTTGATTTATACAAGCAAAGGTCTATATACAGCAAAGCAATTGTTCGAGTTAAAACTACCGTTAGAAGTAGTGATAGATAGTCGCTTTGGCGAAGAATACACCTACTCAAATGCTTCACCTGTCTATTATACAGGGAAGAAGTTAGTTTGTCGGCTAAAGACGAGCGAAGGTTATGAGATTGATGCCACCACTAACCATCGCATCATGACGCCGAAAGGCTGGGTGGAATTAGCTGATCTAAAAGTCGGTGATAAAATTCATATCCTTAATCATAAAGGTGGTTTTGGCAGCGAAGGAACGCTTGAATTGGGAAGAACAATGGGGTGGCTTTGGGGGGATGGAACCCTGAATATTGCTGAAGGTGCAGGCTTAATGTTCTTTGGTGAAGAGCAATCGCTTGCCCCTATGTTTGCCACTTATGTCAATGATATTGTCGGAATTGACCAACATAACAACCCTTTTGTACCCACAAGAACTTACGAGGTTGGGGTACAAAAACTGACACAGCGAGATGAAACGCGTGTAGTATCAACTCGACTAAAGAATTATATGCTAGAGCTCGGTTTTAAGAGCAAAGACAGAATTCCTACGGTCATCTTTACAGGCACAGAAGAAATGCAACGCGGCTTCTTACAAGGGATATTCTCATCGGGTGGAACAGTACTTGATAATGTTCATAAAGGAATCAGCGTACGTTTGTGGTCTTCCAACGCTGAAGCATTAAAGGATATTCAGCGTTTGTTGCTCAATTTTGGCATAGCGTGCAAAATATATCTAAACCGTAAGAATGCTGGTTATAAGGCAATGCCTGATGGCAAAGGTAATCTACAGAACTACTATGCCCAAGCAGGCCATGAACTCGTTATTTCGAAAAATAACTTGTTTACATTCCAGACTGAAATTGGTTTTCTGCAAGCACAGAAAAACGAAAAACTGAATCAGGCAATCAGTAACTACGGAAGTCGTGGCCCTTACACTGAGTATTTTGTAGCAACAGTTACTACAGTCGTAGAGTTAGGTTTAGAACCGGTTTATGATTTGACTGAACCCTTGACACATTCTTTTATTGCTAACGGAATTGTAGTTCATAACTGTGGGGAACAATGGCTTGGGCCTTACGAGAATTGTTGTTTAGGGTCAATCAATCTTAATGAGCATGTCACCGTGGATGAGGGGGGCGACCGTGTCGTCGATTGGGTGCTGCTGCAACGTACGGTCGAGGAAAGTACGCAGTTCTTAGATAATGTCGTCTCGGCCAACGCCTATGTGCCGGTAGTGCCAGAGGTGGCGCAGGCGGCCTACCGCGCTCGCCGCATTGGTCTAGGGATTATGGGCTTGGGCGATATGATGTACCAGCTTGGCATCCGCTATGGTAGCGCCGAAGGCCAGGAATTTGCTGGCCAGGTTATGGAATTTATTCGCTATCATAGCATGAAAAAGAGTATTGCCCTGGCCGAGGAACGGGGCGCGTTTCTGGCCTTTGCCGGCAGCATCTACGACGATCAAGCGCCGGGGGGGATGAAGTGGCAACCGCCGCACGCGCCCTTCCCCTTTGCCCGGGATTGGGATCGTCCCCAATTAAATTGGCAGGAGATTGTGGAGGGCATTCGCACCCACGGTATCCGGAACGCGGCCCAAACGACCGTGGCTCCCACCGGCACCATTGCCACCGTCTGCGGCTGTGAGGGCTATGGCTGTGAGCCGGTCTTTGCCTTGGGCTATGTGCGCCACTTTAAGGATGGGGACAAGGATGTGGAGTTGGCCTACACCAGCCCCCTCTTTGATCGGGCGCTAGATGCCACCGATTTGAGTGAGACGCAGAAACAGGCGATCAAGCAACATGCCGCCACCTATGGCAGTTGCCAGGATCTCTCCAATCTCCCGGAAGCGCTGCGCCACACCTTTGTCGTAAGCAGTGACATTACCGCCGAAGAGCATGTGCGAATGCAGGCTGCAATTCAGGCGTTTGTCGACAACAGTATCAGTAAGACATGCAATTTCCCTGAAGGCGCTACGGAAGAAGATGTGGCCAAAGCCTACGAGTTGGCGTGGGAATTGGGTTGCAAAGGACTGACGGTCTATGTCACCGGCAGTCGCCAGGTTGTGGTGTTGGAGACGAAGGCCACCAAGGAAAAGAAGGGCGAAGGCGAAGGGATAACGACCACGGACCAGCCAGACGCGGAAAGCAATGGTCAGGTCAGCCACGCGCTCGAACAGGTGAATGGCCACCTAAATGGTCACGCCAACGGCTACGCTGCCAATGGCGATATCAAGCCGGCTGTCATTAAGCGCCCACGGCCCACGCGGCTCATGGGCAGCACCTATCGCAAAGATACACCATTGGGGTCAGCCTATATTACGGTCAATAGCGACGAGCGTAATGAGCCCTTTGAGGTCTTCCTGAATGTGGGGAAGGCGGGCAGTGAAGTTGCGGCGGTCAGCGAAGCAATGGGGCGACTGATTAGCCTGGTCTTGCGTATGCCGGCCAGTTTGCCCCCTTCGGAGCGCCTGCGCTGGGTCATGGACGAAATGGCCGGTATCGGGGGCGGTCGTCCCCTGGGCTTTGGCGCTAATCGGGTGCGCAGTCTGCCGGATGGTATTGCCCAGGTTCTGGCCGAACATCTGAGTGAGTTGCCGCCTAGCCGCGAGGAGATCCATGCGGAACAGTTGGCCCTGCCCATTGCCCAACGGCCGATTGGCGACATCTGTCCCGACTGTGGCGAAGCCAGTTTTCTCAACATTGAAGGCTGCCGTAAATGTCACGTCTGCGGCTACAGTGAGTGCTAGGTTCTATTATCACTTTGCAATTTTGTAGTGTGCCGCACTGTACTAGTTCTTTTCAAGCTAGTGCTATCAGTGCCAGTAAAAAAGGGTGGGCCTATAGGCCCACCCTTTTTTTGCGAAATTATTCAAACTTGCCAGCGATATGCTGGACCCAGTTAGATTTTGCGTACGTTAGCGGCCGCGGGGCCTTTCGGGCCATCCTGGATCGAAAATTCAACGCGCTCGCCTTCGGTCAGGCTGCGAAAGCCTTCGGCAATGATTGCAGAATGATGGACAAAAACATCTTTGCCCCCTTCACGGGCCAAAAAGCCAAAGCCCTTCGCATCGTTGAACCACTTTACTGTACCAATCACTTTTTGCTCACTCATTGTTGGAACTCCTTCACTTGCTACAACTGCACCTAATTGTTACCTACAAAACGTCGTGTTTCCAACAAAGTAAGCAAAAAAGCGCCATCCAGATCTGTAAATCCAGACAACGCTCTCTAGCAGCCTGTTTAGAACCTACAACATCTTGCCCCTTAATCATACCTTGAAGCATTCAAATATGTCAAATTGCTTCTAGGAAAAGTAAGCATTCTGCCCGACGGCATTGCAAGATTTCCCTACAAAAAAGGCGCCAAATTTCTTTAAATGACGCATAAAAACCTCACCTTTTGGCCCCAAAAGTTAACAACACTGCTACGTATTCCCTACGATCTGTCTACCACAAAACACAGATTGTGACTAGTTCGGTTAATCCGATCTGGCTGCCGAAGATGACTCCCACGGGCTACAAGATCTAGACGGGAGACAGTGACTGATATACTGTTCTACTGTCCCACTGTTCCACTTAGGCCACATTGTACTAGTCATTTTCAGCACGGCTGATGAGCCACATTACCTGATAGGGCTCTAGACGCAGCAGGGGTTGCGCTAAAGTCACCGCGGTGGCGCCGATCAACTCAGTAAACTCATAGCCTAGACCATACAAACGCACCTCATTGGCTTGAAGCTGCTGTTCACGTTCGGTAAAATTGGCCAGCACCACAAGCCGTTGTCGTCCGTGGGTGCGTACAAAGCCAAAGACATGGTCATTCCCAACATTGATGACCTCCATTTGGTTGCCGGCAAACCCGGGTGTCACTTTGCGCACCTGAATCAAGCGTTGTAGGCGCTGGTAGATCTGTCCTTCGACAGTTGTGTAATCTGTACGGAGCGCCATACGCTGCCAATCGATGTGGGGCCGATGCACCCAGCGACTGTCATCCACTTTGGTCGGATCGAGCCGGTAACAATAGTCATTGCGCCAGCCGACCTCATCGCCTAGATAGAGCAGCGGGATGCCGCCAATGCTAAGGATAATGGCGTGCAGCAGCAAAATGCGCCGAATGGCCAACTCTGTCTCGGTTGGGTCATTCAAATGCAGTGCACGCTCCAATCCAGCCAACGAAGCCAACGAACCGGAAATGCGCGCATCACCGGTCTTGGGGTTTTCCTGGAACGGCAGGCCGCGCGCAAAGCTGCCGGGGAAGCGGCCTGTGTAGAAAGCATTAAGAAAACGTCGGTGGTCAAAGCCATTGATGCCCAACGCGTTGGCGTCACCATCATCAAAGGTCCAGCCAATGTCATCATGGCAGCGCACGTAGTTTACCCATGCACAGCCATCGGGAATGGCAAAGCGATAGCTCATGGCATGGCGCAATAGGCGCACCTCACGCGTGGCCAGGCTATTCCAGAGCAGCGCCATCAGCAGTGGATTATAGGAAAGCTGACACTCCTGCTCACTAATGTATTTGGCCACTTCATCGGGGTGGACAATGGCTTCTGATTTAAAGAGCAGCGCTGGGGCAGCAATCCGCAAAAGTGCACTAAAGGCTTGCACAAGTTGATGGGCCTGGGGCAGATTTTCGCAATCGGTCCCCAGTTCTTTCCAGATAAAGGCCAATGCATCCAGGCGCAACACTTCACAACCCACGTTGGCCAGGAAGAGCATTTCGCCGGCCATTTCATAGAAGACCATGGGATTGGCATAGTTGAGATCGAGCTGAAAGACGTTGAAGGTCGTCCACACCCACTTGCCGGCGGCCGGTCGATAGGTAAAACTGCCCGGATGTTGATCGGGGAAGATCTCCCGCAGCGTGCGGTCATAGGCATCGGGCAATTGGCGGTCCGCGAAGAGAAAATAGTAATCTGCATAGTCGGGGTTGCCGGCCAGGGCCGCTTGGGCCCACTGATGCTCATCGGAAGTGTGGTTAAAGACAAAGTCGAGCACCAGGCTCATGCCTTCGTGGCGCAGCGCCGTGGCTAGCTGGCGCAGATCCGCCATTGTCCCCAGGCGTGGATCGACTTGGCGATAGTCGCTCACCGCATAGCCACCGTCGCTGTCACCCGCCGGCGCTTTAAAGAGGGGCATGAGATGGAGATAGGTAAGCCCTAACTCTTTAAAGTACGGAGTTTGGGTGCGCAACTTCTGCAAATCGCCGGCAAAGAGATCGACATAGCAGACACCGCCGAGCATCTTTTCCGATTGATACCAGTGCGGATTTGTCTCCCGTTGGGCGTCCAACGCCTGTAGCTCGTCTGGCCGCGCCAGCAAGCTACGTGCGGCCAACGCCAAAATCATTTCGAGGTGATAGAAAAAATCATACTGTTTGCCGTAAAGACCATAGAGCAGGCGAAAGAGTTGGGGGAAATGTTGGTCAAGGCGCCGTTGAAAGACCAGCCACGCCGACGTCGTGAGTTGATCCGAAAATTGTTGCTCCAAACGGGGGCGGAGACGCTGCAAGGTTTGTTGTGTTATACGCGCCAACTGCTCATCTACTAAAGCCATCGGTTGCTCTCTCTAGCGTAAGGGTTTGCAAGGAAATCATTAGACATGGTGTGTGTTGCGTGTTGCGCAATGGATGCGTCCCAAATTAGGGGCGATGGGCAAGAAGCGCCGATTGGCCTTGCCGGTGCTTTCGCCCCATTTGTGGTACGCACCCTTGTATCATTAGCGCACAAATCAGTGCAGGGTGAGTTCATAGCTGGCCGGTTCGGTGGTGGCCGGCGCATAGGCGCTAACGACTAGGACTGCCTGCCGGCCAGACGCAGCTAAATCGGCCAGGTCCATGTGGGCATGACCTTGTTCATCTACAGGAATCTGGTGAACAGCTGCCAGCGTGTCGCCATCAAACTCCAGCAACTGGAGCAACCAATGTTGGGTTAACTGATTGTCGGACAAGAGCCAACCTTCGCTCTCCCAGCCTTCATCATTCTGCTCAAAATCGGTGGCATAATCAAGAGCCGGAATGCGGATGTCATCGATCAACCAGCCACTGGCGGTCACCGCATCATCGGTGACATACTCAAAGCGCAGCCAGACAGGCGCGCCGGCGTAGTCACTCAGGTCAAAGCGTTCTGTCATCCAGGTGCTGGGTTGCTCGGCCGCGGCACTGCTTTTACCAGTGTAGCCGGCCCCAAAACTGTTGCCGGTTGGATTTTCTGTGGTGGTATGTTGGCCAGGCAGGATCTGCCACTTTTGGCCATCGCGGCTCGCTTCGACATAGCCATAGTCATAGTCTTGCTCAATGTTCCACCACATGGCCACGTCCATCGCTACCGGCGCCCCCGGCGCTAGCGCACTGAGATCAAAGCGGCGCGTCAAACGGCTGTTAGAATCGTCGCTCCGGTTGCCCCACCAGGCATGGTTGCCACTATAGGGGTCGGCGCCCACTAACCGGGTGGTGGCGCCGCCGCTAAAGTCCAGACTCTGCAAGTTGGCGGGGTCAATGGCAATATAATCGGCGGCGTAGTTATTCACCGTGGCCTGATAGGGATAGGCGCTCCCTTGATGTAACGTGTCGGCCAAAGGGGGTTTCGGCAAGTCTATATTGCGATAGCCATAGCGACCGTCAAGGCCCAAGGCGTCGGGATCTTCTACGTAGTTGGCGATCACCCAATCGGCAAAGAGTGCGTTAAAGTCCTGGGAATAGCCACGCTCACGGAGGGCATCCGTGACCCCCTGAATGCCATTGGCCGGCTCGGCCACCATGGCTTTGGTGGTTTCCTGGCCAAAGCGCTGCGTCAAATAATTGATAAAGAGATAAGAACTGCCATAGTGGACGGTACGGTCGGCCGGCTCGATGCCCCAGGTGTTAAGTTGGGTGTCTGGGTTGTTGATAAAGGTGACAGCAAAGCCAGTATCGGGGTCATAGCCGGCTACCTCCTGAGCATATTCGCTCAGCCCTTCATTGATCCAGGTCTCTTCATTACGATCTTTGGACCAATGGATCATATGTTGGAATTCATGGGCCAGGACGGTTTCATAGTAGGTATAGCTGGCGGCATTGCTCAGCGTGTTCAAGTTGATGTAGAACATCTCTTTTTCATTGGAATAGGGGTTGGCCAGCCGGCTATACTCATCGGCGCTGCTATAATAACCGGCCACTCCATTTCCCGTTGCTACGGTATGCAAAATGTGGACACGCGGATCATCGTCAACGCCGGGATACCACTCGCTGCCAAAGAAAGCAACTTCGGCAGGATAGCTCTGTTGGCTAAAGCGGTCAATAGAGTGCTTGAGCGCCCGCTCATCATACTGCTGGCCTGTCTGCACCCAAACATAGGCTACATCGGTTTTATAGACCAGTTTAGCCGTAATTTTGCTGTTAAGATTGGTGGAGCTATCTTGCACCCAGAATGAAAGCTCATCCCCAACCGTATAGCTGGGCGGCGTCGCATTGACGACCAGCGGCACCTCGTCAACCTGGGGGTTTAGACGCAGCGTTAAATCGCGCAAGTCCCGCGTCGGCACGACCATTTGCAAAAGCTGATCTTCAGCCGGCAAGTCTTGGAGCGCATTGGCCGGCACTGGTGTACTTTCCGCGCCGACGGTTGGCGAAACCAGGGTGCGCGAAGGCAGCGGGACGGGAGTGATTCCTCGTTCACCGGTCAGGCGGCGCAGGGTGTCCTGGCACCCATTCAATATCAACAAGCTAAGCAACAACAAACATAGCCAGCGTAGCCGACCTGCTAGCTGCTGCCAACGAATAGACCTAGTTAAGTGTGCAAGGTTCGCCATCTTACTTCTCGAAAATTTTCAAATAAAAAAGCTGACCTGAGGCCAGCTTTTTCCGTATACAGTGTATAGAATAGGCAGTATAGAATATTCTGAAACCACAATTGATATGCATTTCCTGGGTGCAGCGCTTGTGGGCGAAAAGGGACTCGAACCCCTGACCTCCTCGGTGTAAGCGAGGCGCTCTAACCAACTGAGCTATTCGCCCCAATGGATCGAGCTTCCACTATACCCCTTTCACCAGACTTTGTCAAAACTAATGCAAGATGGGATAGAATCAATGCTCGTTGATATTGGTCACTGTTCTGCCGGCCAACGCGTTGGTCATAGGGCGCATAGGCTGTTGTGTGGGGCGCGGGAGGGATTGGAAGGGTTGCATTGGCGTGGCCGTTGAGGCCAGCCGGTCAATGTGATCCGTAATCATGGCGGTTTCCCGCTTTGATGTAAGGGTGAGTTCACTGAGTTTTTCGTTGATTTCTTGCAGCAATGTAAGAATCTGATTAACTTTTAAGTACCAGGTGGCAATTTCTCGGCAAGCAAAGAAAATAATCGCACCAACCGCCAGGACTGCAAGAATAGGAAGAAATGAATTGCTCATAATCAAGATGCCTTTGGTTAGTCGGGTATAGAATTGATAGACTGAGCAGCGCCATAAATAACACTTTTCAGAAATAAAAAATGTTATTTTATGCTGCTGCGGAGTATAGATACAGATTCATACCAAGAATCTTTCCACAGTTTACTTAATGTTAAGTAATTTTGCAAAATCTCCAAAGGCATTATTAGAAAATTACGATCAGCTCTCCCTACGTCGCTAACCGCCTAGGTAGCCTTGGCGGCTTGATAATCGCTGTAGTTGCCGACATAGTCAACCAGGGCGCCATCCTTCAATTCGACAATCCGATTGACGACCCGATCCAAAAAATAGCGGTCATGCGAAATGACCAGCACGGTGCCTTCAAAATCGGCCAACGCATCCTCCAAGACCTCGGCCGAAGCAATATCCAGGTTGTTGGTCGGCTCGTCCAGCAGGAGAAAATTGGCGTTGGTTAGCATCAGTAGCGCCATCTGTAGCCGGCTCCGTTCCCCACCAGAAAGGTTGCCTACACGCCCGCGCGCCTGTTCATAGGAAAAGAGAAATTTGCCCAAAAAACTGACCGCCGTGCTTTCAGTAAAGTGCACTGCTTGGCGAATCGTATCAATTAAGGTGCGGTTGTAGTCCAGCGTCTCATGCTCTTGGGCGTAGTAGCCGATCTCCACGCTAGGGCCGAGCTGAATTGTACCTTCGGTGGGCGATTCCTGTTCGCGAATCAGCTGAAAGAGCACCGATTTCCCTGCGCCATTCGGTCCCACCAACCCCACCCGCTCTCCGCGCCAGATGAGCAGATCGAGACCGGCGAGCACAATATTTTCCACCCCATTTTCGGTAGGAAAAATCTTATAGATCTCGGTGAGTTCTAGCACCTTATTGCTGCCGCGCCAGCCGGCCAGCTCCAGATCCATACGGCGTCGCTCCAAGATCGGCTTGTCAATGCGCTCAATGCGCTCCAGCCGGTTGAGGATGTTGCGCCCCCGTTTGATGAGTTTTTCATTGTCATAGACCCGCCCCCAAGTCAACAGCCGTTTGGCTGACTGTTCCAGACGGGTAATCTCCTTCTGTTGCGCCTGGAAAAGCTGCTGCTGGCGCAGGAGCCGGGTCTGTTTTTCAAAGGCATACTCAGAATAGTCGCCGGGATAGTGGGTCAGGCGCCCATCTTCCAACTCGGCGATTTCATCGACCACCAGATCGAGCAGGTAGCGGTCATGGGAGACCAAAATCACCGCGCCTTTATGTGCGCGGATCAACTGTTCCAACCGGCGTTTGCCCTCCAGATCCAGGTGATTGTCCGGCTCGTCCAGGAGCAAGATGTCGGGGGCGGTCACCAACAGCTTGGCCAACCCTACCAGCTTTTTCTGTCCACCGCTCAACGCCTCAACCGCAAGGTCAAGGTCAACCTCGGCAAAACCCAGGCTATAGAGGGTGGCGCGCACACGCCCCGCATAGGCCGGCCCGCCCAGCGCGGCATAGTCATCCAGCAAGCGCGCTTGCCGTTCCAACACGCGCGCCAGGTTGGTCTCATCGCCATAGACCGCGGGGTCGGCCAACTCGTTTTCCACGGCCGCCAGTTGCCGGTCAATGGTGTTGATGGCGGTGGAGGCCGTCAACGCTTCCGCCCAAACCGTATGGGCCGGATTTAGTTGCGGCTCCTGGCGCAGATAGCCAATGCTCACATTGCCGATCCGGTTCACATAGCCGGTGTCGCTCGTCAGTTCGCCCGCCAAGAGACGCAACAGCGTACTCTTGCCACAGCCATTGGGACCGACCAGCCCAACACAGCGGTCGTTATGGATCTCCCACGAGAGATCGGTAAAGATCGGTTGCGCAATATAGGTCACGGCCACCTGATCCAAATGCAACACAATCATTGACTACCTCCCTCTTGTGGTGGGCTACCACCCAAATCCCAATAGTAGAGCACGCCATTGCCGCCGGCGCCGACCAGTTGGGCGCCATCGGGGCTTGCGCGCAGGCGGGTAAGCCAGGTGGCGTCACCGGTAAGCACGTTGACAAGGGTTGTACTCTCCCTATCCCACAGATAGGCCAGGGGCGCCGGGGCGCTCTCTTGTCCCAACGGGCTGGCCGCAATTGCGATCTGGCGTCCTCCCGGCAGCCAAATAAAGCTCCAGACCGGCGCCGGCAGCGGAATGGCGGCCAGGCGCGCTTCCCCCGTCGCGCTATCCCACAGCTGCACCTGCTGATCGTCACCACCGCTGGCCAGCAGAGCGCCGTCTGGACTCCAACTGAGATCCCAAACCGGGCCACGATGCGCCGACCAACTCTGTGTCTCCTCACTCAGGCTAACATCCCAGAGATGGATCGCACCATCGTCACCGCCGACGGCAAGCCGGCTGCCATCGGGCGACCAGGCAATGCTCCAGATGGGTGCCCCATTGCTGCCCAGGGCACTGCGCAAGTTGCCGGTAGACATATCCCACAGGTAGATCATCTGATCCCAACTGCCGGCGGCGACCAGCGTCCCGTCGGGCGACCACTGCACCGCGGTCACCGCGCCCTGCGGATCTGCCAAGACATAGCGTGGCTCACCGCGCAGCACATCCCAGATGTAGACAAGACTGCTGTCAGGCGCAGACGCGGCGACAGATCCGGTGCCGGTGGCAAGCAACAGACTGTCCGGCGACCAACTGAGGCTGGTCAACGCAATGGTGGTAGCAAGGGGCGTCCCGGTTTCAGCACCAGCCTCGGCCAACCACAGGCCACCATCGGTTGCCGCAGCAACGGAAGCACCGTCGGGTGAAAAGACAGCATCATTAATCCGTCCTAGTTGTAACGCCACCGCCTGGCTAGGCGCCAATGGGACCAACTCTCCCTCCGGCCGTGCTACTGGCGCTTCACCCTCAGTTGCGCCAGTAGCCCCAGTGGTCGATGTAGGTTTAGGCGTGCTCGTCGGCTTGGGCGTGCTCGTGGGTTTGGGTGTACTGGTCGGCGATTCGCCCTCTTCCGTGAGCGTAAACGGCGTTGTCCCGGTAATTTCACTTGTAATTTCAAGCGTGGCCTCAAGCGTGATGGGGGGTGGCGCAACCGCGGTCAACGTGGCGATGACCGCATTGTCCATCGCCTGTTGCCAAGCGGTTGCAGTCGCATCAAGATTGGGCGCCTCTGCCGGCGCCAACGCGGCCACGGTGGCGGCAATCGCCGCGCGTAGCCCAGATTCGGTGGCCGTGAGATCAGGGGTTAACGTGGCGGTGGGCGTTTCCGTGGGCGTCGCGGTCCAGGTAGGCGTATCAGCCGCAGTCGGGGCAACCGCAGTCAGGGTCGCCGTGATGGCCGCGGCCACCGTGGCGGTCAGATCAGGCGTTGCACTGACAGGAGGGGCAACCGCCGTGAGCGTAGCTGTGATCGCCGACGCCACGGTGGCCGTGAAATCCGGCGTCGCGGTTGGTATAGCTGTCTCCGTGGGCGTCTCCGTCACGGTCGGCGCAATGGCTGTCAACGTAGCTGTAATCGCCGAGGCAACGGTGGCCGTTACATCGGATGTCTCCGTGGGCGTTGCGGTCACCGTTGGCGCGATGGCGGTTAAGGTGGTGGTAAGTGCGGCGGCAACCGTAGCTGTCAGGTTCGGCGTTGCGGTGGGCGTGGCCGTTATAGTGGGTGCAATAGCCGTCAAAGTGGCGGTAATGGCAGACGCAACCGTAGCTGTCAGATTCGGCGTCTCCGTCGGCGTGGCAGTCTCCGTGGGTGTCTCCGTGACCGTCGGTGCAATAGCGGTTAAGGTTGTAGTAATGGCAGACGCAACCGTAGCCGTCAGATTCGGTGTGGCGGTGGGCGTTGCGGTTTCCGTTGGCGTTGCGGTCACCGTTGGCGCGATGGCGGTTAAGGTTGTAGTAATGGCAGACGCAACCGTAGCCGTCAGATTCGGTGTGGCGGTGGGCGTAGCCGTTTGGGTTGGTGTGTCGGTTATGGTCGGGGCAATGACCGTCAAGGTCGCCGCGACCGCAGCTTTCAAGGTGGCCTGGATTACCTCAGTGGTGGCCCTATGATCGGGAGTCCAAGTCGGGGTTTGGACAATTTCGACCGTGGTTGTGGGCGTATTGGTGGCGGTAGGCGTCAGTGCGGTCAAGGTCGCCTGGAGTGCAGCCTGCACCGTGGCGACGATATCGCTGGTGGCGCTGGGAATGGGCGTCCAGGTCGGCGTCCAGGTCGGCGGTGCGGGCATGGCCACCAGCGTACTCTGCACCGCGGTCGCAATGGCCACCTGCCAGGAAGTTGCGGTCGCGCCATAGTTAGGCGTCTGGGTCGGCGACGGAATAGGCGTCCAAGTGGGCGACGGGATAGGTGTCCAGGTCGGTGGCGGGATAGGTGTCCAAGTGGGCGACAAAATGGGCGTCCAGGTGGCGCTGGCAATCAGCGCCGTGGGTGTGGGCTGCGCGGTCAAAGTGGCCGCCACTGCTTGCTGAATGACCGTTGCCTGCTGTTGCGCAGTCGCCGTCAGATCAGGGGTGACGACGCGCGTAATCGGCACAGGTGTATTGACTGTGATCGCCGTGGCGGTGGGGCCGGAGATAGGTGCGCCGGTCGGCTGGGCGGTCAGGGTGGCGTTGACGCCGGCCACCACCGTTGCCTGTAGAACTGTAGCGGTAGCTGCCATGTCAGGGGTTGCTGTGGGTGGAACATTCACTGTCGTTGTCGCCGTGGAGGTCGGTTGTGCTGCACCGCTGCTACCGCTAATGACAGCCGGGGTTGGCGTTGGTTCTGGTGGGTTACGCAGGCCAAGCCGGTCGCCAAAAAAATAGCCCAGCGCAAACATAATGAGAGCGCTGATCACAGCCGTAAAGATAATCGCCATTCGCGTACGCATCGCAAGACCTCCAACGGATAAAATAAGAGGGTACTAGCTATAGTAAATTATACTTTATTGGTCGTGTGTCCAGGATTAGGTGATTGGGTGATTGGTGATTTCGCACCTAGGGACTCCTACCCAATCACCAATCACTAATCACCTAATCACCAATCACCTACTGCCCCATTGCCTGGCGGATGTCGGCGGCATGGCTTAGTTCATGACCATGAATGGTCTCGTAATATTGTTCAATAGTAATCATGCCGCGGGCCGGGTGGCGACCGGTCAGCGCCCACTCTGTATCGCTGAGAGAGTTCATCCCTTCCAACGTTTTGGTGCGTGTAGCTTCCAGACCACTGAGTAATTCGGCTGGGCTGGGATTGCCCATGCGCTTCTTGACCCCAGCATTCCAGCGCGCCAGATCAAAGTTGGCCGGCACCGTCTCTTCACCTTTGCGAATCTTGTGCACCTGAATGCTCATCCCGCGCTCGCCGTCGATCAGATGACTGACAACGGTGGTAACGGTCCAGGTGTCGCCTTCACTAAAGACGGGCGTTTCCCATTGCTCTGGCTGTAAGCTGTTGAGCAGGGCGAGCAGCGCCTGCCGTGATGCAGCTAACTTCTCTTGCCAATCGGCACACTTGCTTGCGGACATGTAGATCTCCTTGCTGATCGGATTGGGTTAAGTAAAAAGTAGTGCAGCATGAAAACTGCACCTGCTAATACAGTGTCAGGTAAATTTGCGAGTTTAGCCAACGCGGGTGCGCTGGCGTGCGTCTTCCAGGAAGGGGGCGCCACACACCTCCTGTTTTTCACCATCAGCCGCCCCCTTCCTAGAAGACCTGGGTGACCACCTCTACTCTAGCAGAATTTCGTTTACAGTGTACTAGTGAAAGCGCTCTAGGTCGGCATCGACCATTAAGCGAATTAATGCCTCGAAGGTAGTCTGCGGGCGCCAGCCGAGTTCCGCGGCCGCCAAGGTAGAGTCACCAGTTAGGGCGGCAATTTCAGTTGGGCGCAGCAGCTCATCGTTCGTTACCACATGCTCCTGCCAATCGAGGCCACAATAACCAAAGGCCACCTGACAGACATCGCGCACGGTATGGGAACGATTGGTGCCGATGACATAATCTTTAGGGTTTGAATTTTGCAACATCCGCCACATGGCGTCAACATATTCGGGTGCGTAGCCCCAATCACGGCGACTCTCCAACGCGCCGAGGGCAAGTTTCCCTTCCGCTGACACCAATGGTACGCCCAGTTCATTGAGGGGTGGTTGTTTGACCCCGTTTTTGATGCAGGCGACGGCGGCCGTAATCTTACGGGTGACAAAGTGCAGGCTGCGCCGCGGGCTCTCATGATTGAAGAGAATTCCGCCACAGGCAAAGAGGTCATAGGAACCGCGATAGCAGCGGGTCATCATATGGGCGTAGGCTTTGGCAATGCCGTAAGGGTTGTTGGCATCGATCGGCGTGGATTCGTTTGCTACACCACTAACATTGCCAAAGATTTCACGGCTGGTCGCTTGATAAAAACGGGCTTTGGGGGCATAAAGACGCACGGCCTCCAGGACGCGCACCACGCCCAGTCCTGTGATTTCACCGGTGTAGTAGGGCTGGATCCAACTGTCGGCGGGCACCGACTGGGCCGCCAGATTGTAGATTTCATCGGGTTGATAGCGGCGGATGATCCGGGCGATGCTCTCGCTGTCAATCAGATCCGCGGCCTCGATGTGAACTTTGCCGGTCAGATGGCGGATGTTTTTCTGATAAAAGTTGGTGCTGCGTCGGATTGTGCCAATGACAGTATAGCCTTTGGCCAGCAGCAGGTCGGCGAGATAGGAGCCGTCTTGGGAAGAAAGACCAATAATCAATGCTTTCGACATAATAAACCCTTCGTTACGGATTGATCGCGGTGGCGTTGGTTATCCGAATCACGACCGGGTTTGGCCACCGATTGTTGTTATAGAGACGCTGGGCGCGCATGGCCGAGATATGCAGCCCCCGCTCATCCTGAGTCCAACTGGCTTTGGGATTGACCATTGGTTGATATTCAAGCACATTCCCTGATTGTCCCAAAATTTCCACTTCTGTCTGCGCGGTGGCGCGCACATGGTGCAGCGTAATCACCTTGCGTTCACCCTTGGGCCATGGCGCACCCGTGATAATCGCATAAACCGTTGCGCCATCCTGGCTGCGAGTGTACCAAACCTCATGATCCAACGTCAGTCGTTCACGTATTACCGGGCACGGATCGATCTGATAGATGGCGTCGCCATTGACAAAGAGCCAAAGCGCCATTTCTTGGATGCGCGCTGTCTGTTCAATGGGCAGTTCACCATCGGGTTTGGGACCGACGTTGAGCAGCAGGTTGCCCCCTTTGGCACGGGTTTCAATGAGCATTTCGATCAGCTGTGTGCCGGATTTGTAGAGTTCGTTGGTAGGTTTATAGGCCCATTGGGTGCCCAGCGTAAAGCAGGCTTCCCACGGTCCTGGGATCGGTCGGTCCGGGATCTGTTGTTCGGGGGTTGCCATATCGCCGCGGGTGACGACAACATCCGGCTGTAGCTGCCAGGCCAACTCCTTGAGGCCGCTGGCTACACCATCAAAGAATAAGACGTCAATGGGGCCATAATTGTTCAATAATTCGCACAGTTGGGCCTGGTTATGTGCCATCAGTTCTGGGTTGTTGAGCGGGTTTGCTTCGGGCCGTGCGCGGCTGATCTCATGGCCCTGATTATGCAGCACCCAGAAGTCATCGGGCGAAAAGTAGAAGCCAATCGCAATGCCCCATTTGCGAAAGGCGTCGACCACTTGGCGCGTAATGTCACGGCCATAGGGGGTGTGCATGATATTAAACGGGGTGGTTTGCGTTTCAAACATACAGAAGCCGCTGTGATGTTTGGTGGTAAAGACCACATATTTCATGCCCGCCACCTTGGCCAGGCGCGCCCATTCGTCGGGGTCAAAGCGGGTGGGGAGAAAGGTCTGGGGCAACCGCTTTATGTAGCGTTCCTGATAATCCCGAGACGAACCAACGAGCGAGTGGCTAATGACCGAACCAAGCTGGGCATCAATGTTCCAGTGGATAAACATGCCTAGCGCCAGTTCTTGAAACCGGGCCGCGCATTCAGCTTTGTTGCCTGATTGCAGAGAAGCATCTTGCACGCGGCCCGCCATGCCCGGCGTTTCGGTGGCGGTGGTAGAGGAAGTGGATGGTAGCATACGCGTTCCTTTGGTTGTAATAATTGCTAATTTCCGATATAGTTCGACAATATCATATTAAGATGATTAGCACCATTGACAGACACGGATTCAGGTGACGCGGATTCAATCTGCACAATCCGATCCGCATCTATCGTGCTGGCCTATCCCTAATGTGGCGTTGCCGAGATAGTAACGGCTCACATATTCCTGTATAGTATATAACAACTTACCAAGCATGCAGTTGCGAATTGAGCCAAAGGAGAAGACCATGATCATTGACACCCACACCCACTTTTACGACCCAACCCGACCGCAGGGCGTGCCGTGGCCGCCGCCGGAGAACAAGTTGCTCTATCGCACCGTGTTGCCGGAGCATTTCAAAGCGGTGGCCGCGCCACATGGCGTGACCACCACTGTGGTGGTCGAGGCGAGCCAGTGGCCTGAAGACAATCAATGGGTGCTGGATCTGGCGGCGCAGGAGCCGGCGCTGATTGGGTTGGTGGGGCAGGTGGTGCCCAACCGCGCTGACTTTGCCGCGGATCTGGCGCGTTGGGCGGCCAATCTCCTTTTTCGTGGCATTCGCTGTGGCGGGCGCTATTTTGAGCGGGTGGAGGAGGGCAGCTTTCTCGCTGACATGGCGCAGTTAGCCGCCCATGATCTGGCGCTAGATGTGCTGGTGCGCAGCGAGCATTTTGCCGGTCTCGTCACGTTGGCGCAGCGGGCGCCCACCTTGCGTATTGTAATCGACCACATTGCCCACATGCCCATTGATGGCGGGCCTATCACCCCGGCGTGGGTGACCCACTATCAAAGCCTGGCTGCCAACCCCAATCTCTTTATGAAGGTGTCGGCACTCATGGAGCAGAGCACCCTTCAGCCCGCGCCGGCGGATGTCAACTTTTATCGCCCCACCCTGGATCTGCTCTGGGAATGCTTTGGCGAGGACCGGCTCCTCTACGGCAGCAACTGGCCGGTCTGCGAGCGCGCCGGTAACTATGGTCGTGGCATCAACATTGTCAAGGAGTATTTTAGGGCAAAAGGGGATACGGCCTACGCCAAGTACTTTTGGGGCAACGCGCAGCGCGTTTATAAGCCGGTGGCAAGAGAACGGAATACCGAAGGAGTGCGCGGATGAACGAGGCAAGTTCAAGTGTGCTAATTGTGGCCGATGAGTGGGAGCCGATGCATGTGCTGACGGCGCGCTTGCAGGCAGAGGGTGGTTGTCAAGTAAGGTGTGTCGAGCAAGGGAAGCTGGACTGCGATCTCACCCAATTCAAGGCGGTTTTTGTCTATGTACACAGCGTGCTTGCGGCGCGCGTGGAGGATGTGCTGATCGACTATGCGCTGGCTGGCGGACGGCTGATTGTGCTGCATCACGCCATTGCATCGGCCAAGGTGGCCAATCCCAAATGGCTGGAATTTCTTGGCATCCACATCGCGCCACGGGACGATCCCGCATATCCCTGGCGCGTGGTGGTAGGCACGCACACGTTGGTCAACCTGCAGCCCAATCATTACATTACCTCTCACAAGGTAACCTATGACCGCGTCGTTGAATATGTACCATCCGATGAGCCGAGCGCGCCTGGTCTCTATCCCGCCTTGGATTTGATCGATACGGAGGTCTTCCTCAATCAGCACTTTACCGATGGCCGCGCAAAAACGGTGCTCTTTGGCTTTCAAATTACCGATCCCCAAACCGGTCAGCTTTACGCGCAGGATCGTTCGGGGTGGATTAAGCCCATCGGCCAGGGGTGGATCTTTTACTTGCAACCCGGCCACGCGGCCACCGACTTTCAGCACCAGAGTTTTGGGCAGATCGTGCTGAACTGCCTGGACTGGGAACCGGGCATGGACATGGCATACCGATGAGATCACCTGCATCGGACCTACCATCGTCGTCCGCACGAATGGGACCGTCAGTTCGATCACGGATAATTGTCGGGTGCCGGCCGGGGCGGTCGGCTTTGAATCCGAGGGATATGCAATCGAGTTTCGAAATATACGTGTGAAAAATCAACCAAAAGGCTGAAGCGAGGCGCCTCTGGGCCGCGGTTGGGTGGGCCGCCAGGGCGCCTGGTCAATCGGGGTGTAGGCGATGTCCAGATGCGGGGTCTCTAGGCGGATGTGGCCCTGGTGGCGTGAATCGAGCGCAGCTTCGAGGGCGCCGGTGGTGAGGAGCGTGCGCTCGACAGGGTAAGTCGGTTTACCGGTCACAAACATCTCTTCGATGTTGAGGCTCAAGTAGCTGAAATGGGCGTGAGGCGGACCGGGGGCCAAGAAGAACTCGGTTGCCACAATTTTGTCATTCACGCGCGCACCATAGGCCAGGTCTTCGATATAGCCGTTGAGCATGAGCGCGGCTCCCTTGCAGCCATCGCGATATTCAACGAGAAAGATTGCCGGGTGGGGGCAATGTTCTTCCATAGTCCCGCTGGGGCGCTTTTCAATACAGGCGCAGGCCGCCGCCGCGATGTCGTAAGACCAGAGACCCTGTGCCGCGGCCTCCCACACCGCCGCTCCTTCGAGACAGGTGACGGCGGCCACCCCGGTCTCGCCATAGCCCCCTTGACCATTCCCCCGTCGCTCGACCATACATTGCAGCGTCTCCAGGGTGTGAAAGCCATAGATATCAAGGCCGCTAAAGCCAATGGCTACGGCCTCTTGAATGGGCGCACCCAAAGGGTGTTCCAGCCAGGGGTTGCGCCAGCCCAGCGGCAATGACGAACCGGCCATCAATGGTGCACCGAGCTTGTCGGCGCGGTCAACCATCCACTTGGCATCGTGCCAGTTGTACGAGAGATGTTTGTCGTTGTAAACAGGTACGCTGCGTCCACTCGTGGCAAAGACGCCGCAGATCTGTTCCATAAAATATTTGCGCGGGTAGAGATGTTGCTCCTTCTCATTCCAGGCGTAATCGCCATGTTCGCCAATCAGCAACACCCCGTCCACCGCCAATTTTTCGCCGCCGAGGGTCAAAGCTTTGGGAATGCTGCCGTAGATCGGCACACCAAATTCGGCGCTGAGTTCGCGACTCAAGTCGGTATCGGCAAATTGGTCGACATACATGGATGCGATCTCCGTCCGTGGCACGATCAGCCCGGCGTCGGTCGGGAAACCCTTCAGAAATTTGGTGACAATCACATCGGCGTGCGAATTCGGACGATATTCGGTGATGATGGCGGCAATGCGTAACGGTTCGGTATATACTGGGCTCATGGTGCTAAATCTCCACTGGTGGCGCGCGGCGGTATAGCACAACATGGGGCATACCGCCTAGCTCAAGCTGTAGGTAAACGTTGCTTGTGATATACTAACAGCCCCCTATCATTTACACAAAACTTATTGGCGGGGCATCTATTGATGAGCAAAGAAACGAGAATCCGCATGAATCGAATCGTTGTTCTGGTTGGCGAAGCGATCGGCCCTGAAAATCTGGCGCGCCTGGCCGACGCCCACCCAGAGGTTGAATTTCGCTACTGTCTCGATCCCGCAACGTATCTGGCCAATGTGACAGATGCCGAGATCATTTTCAGCAAACAATTTCCACCCGGTGCGTTGGACCGGGGTAAAAAGCTGCGCTGGATCCAGGCCGGCACCGCCGGGGTCAACCACCTGATCGCGGCTGGGGTCGGCGAACGTGACATTCTCCTGACCAATGCGCGCGGGGCACATGGCACACCGATTGCCGAACAAACGCTGGCGCTCATGTTTGCCTTTGCCAACCGGCTGCCCATGCTTCTCCAGGGTCAAAAAGAACACAAATATGTAGCGAAGCAGGTCATCGCTGAAAAGTTTGAATTGGCCGGCCAAACACTCTGCGTCATTGGCCTTGGGGACATTGGGGGGACATTGGCACAGAAGGCGAAACTGCTGGGCATGCGCGTGCTCGGTGTGCGCCGTACTACGGAACCCTTTCCTGGCCTGGCTGCGCAGTACACCCCCCATCAACTACTCGATGCCCTGCCGCAAGCCGACCACGTCGCCCTCTGTCTGCCGCTGACCGACGCCACCAACGCCATCGTTGGTGGAACAGAACTGCGGGCGATGAAAGCAAGCGCCTACATTTACAACGTGGGGCGGGGCGCATCGATTGAACCAAACGCATTGTTGCGGGCCCTACAAGAGGGCTGGATCGCCGGGGCGGGTCTCGATTGCACCGAGCCGGAACCATTGCCGACGGATTCACCGCTGTGGCAGATGCCCAATGTGATCCTGGCCCAACATACCAGCGGTAGCAGTCCTTACAATGCCGACCGCATCACGCAGATCTTTCTCGATAATTTGGGGCGCTACCTGCGGGGGGAAGCATTGGCGAATGTGGTGGACACGAGGTTGGGATATTGAGAGTAGCGCCAGCGCCCGGAAGCCCTTGAGCGCGGCAATTCAGGTAATCAAAAATAGAATGCGGCGGCGCGCCCAGAGATTTTCTCATCACACCTGCTCGCAAGGTGTGATACCAGGGCTCCCGCTGCTACGCCATGTTGCTTAGGAAGGAAGCTGCAACAGTGACACAACTAATTATCTATAGCCGGTGGCGTCTACGCGAGGGCAAGCAAGAAGTGGAGTTGCTCGACCTGATGCACGACGCAGTCATTCCGTACTATGCCGTCTACGATCCGCGGATCAAGCTGGGCCTGCTGCACATTGCCGATTCTCCATTCTACCTTGCAACCCAGCGGTGGCCGGACCATGAAGCGTGGGCAGCCTTTCCCGCTTCCCCCTTATATGAAGCCTGGTTTGCTGCCTATGAACCGATCCTGGAGCAGTGGGATGCGCTGGTCGAACTGGAAGAGGAATGGGAGTGTGAAGAGTTACTGTGATGCCGTTCTGCAAAAACACAACGCTCCTATAGGAGCCCAACACAAAAGGCACAGAATTGAGTACACTGTAAACAAATTTTAAGTGCAGAAGGATAGAACCTACGATTATTTTGTTTACAGCGCACCGAGTTTTATTGTCCCGTCTACCTATCTACCGATTTCCCTATCCACCTTTTACGCCTTCCGTGGTTCTGTACCTATCCCAGTTTAGCGCGCCAATGGTTGGATGGTGACTTGGGGCAGGCGCACCGGTAGTGTACCCTGCGCGGGAATCTCGCCCAGCCAGAATTTGACCGCTGCCCGCTGTGCCATTGGGTTGCCACCATAGGCGAGCGCGAGCGTCGGTGCATGCGGCAGTTCAAAGGTCAAATACGGAGTGCCGAAACTGGTGTAGACCACCTGTGGATGCTCGGTAAAGAGCGCACGCCAGCCCCAGTGACCAAAGCTGCCAATTGCCACCCGGATCGACCCTAGCGTCATCATCGGCCCAACATTGACGTTGATGAAGACCACATCGTGTTCCTGTGCCTTGGTCCGTAACTCATCACTGCGCGGGTTGAGCAGATGTTCGACCTGGTAACCACGCGCCTGCAACTCCTCGTCAAAGACGGTGAGGTCGGGGTGGGGGATCATGGTGTTGGTCGGCATAATGGTCACCGTGAGCACCTTGGCCCCGGCGGCGAGCTGGAGCGGATGGCGGCCGCCATTGCGCACCAGGGTAATGCTCTTCTCTGCCATCGTCTGCGCGGCGTCGGCAAAGGCGGCGCTTTCGGCCGCGGTCGGGGCAGGGCCAAAGAATGCTTCGGCAAGGTGCAGGCGCGCCTTGAGTTCAAGCACACGGCGGGCTGCTGCTTGCACCCGTTCTTCGCTTAGTCGGCCCTCCTGCACTGCGGCCAACAGCGCCGGGTAATCCACCTCGGGATTGGCGCCGAGATAGAGATCGATGCCCGCATTGATGGCGGCGACCGCACGCTCGGCCGGCGCCAAACGGGAGGCAAAGCCGATCATCCCCGTGGCATCGGAGACGATCAGTCCAGCAAAGCCCAACTCCTGGCGCAAGAGCGTCTCCAGCAACTCACGAGCAATCGTCGCCGGTGGTGCGTCCTCTGGATTGGCAAAGAAGCCCTGGTAGGCAGGCAGTGAAATGTGCCCGGGCATGATCGTCCAGACGCCGGCGTTAATTGCGCTCTGCCAGACATGTCCAAAGGTCGCCATCCACTGCTCAAAGGGGAGGTTGTTGACCGTCGTCACCAGATGTTGGTCACGGCTATCCATGCCGTCGCCGGGAAAATGCTTGGCGGTGGCGGCGACGCCGTTGGCCTGCAATGCCTGAATCAGCGCTGTGCCCAGCGTGGCAACCAGCTCTGGTCGATCACCAATGGCGCGGGTATTAGTGACGGGGTTGTCAAAGTTGTAGTTGAGATCGATGTCGGGCGTCAGCACCCAATTGACCCCGATGTGTCGCGCCTCGCTTGCCGTGGCCTTGCCCAACAGGGCGACCAGGTCGGGGTCGTTGGCCGCGCCCGCTGCCATGAGTGAAGGGAAGTCTGTGCCATAGCCGGGTATTTCCGCCGCGCCATGTTCCATGTTGGCAATGACCAGCAGCGGCACCGGCGACGCGGCATTTAGCTTTGCAAGCAAGCTGCGATAGGCTTGCGCCGAGGGCACACGCGCCGACAGCGCGCCGACCGGCACCTTTTTCAGGAACTCTAGCCATGTGGCGGTGTCCATTGGTTGGGAGACATTGAGCAGTTGGGCAACACACGCCTCCATGCTCAGGGTGCTTAGGGTTTGGTCAACCCAGGCAATTTGCTGGGGTGTCAATGATTGGATCATCAGGCTCATTTCTTTCCTATGGGTGGATGGTGCGCAACCTGTCAAAGTTGAATACCTTTTATTATACGGAGATTGCAGCAGAATCCCAACCGCGGATGAGATTCTGGATATGTTGCATTATGTGACTATTAGGTCACGTATGATTTGACATGTGACCGTTTAGTCACGTATAATATCCATATGGAACACGAATCTGTCTTTCGCGCCCTTGCCGACCCAAGCCGTCGGCGGCTACTTGACCTCCTCTTCGAGCGGGATGGCCGCACGCTCACCGAGTTGGAGTCAGAGCTGCCGATGACGCGCTTTGGGGTAATGAAGCACCTACGCGTGCTGGAGGAGGGCGGACTGATCATCACACGCAAAGTGGGCCGCGAGAAACTGCACTACCTCAACCCGGTCCCCATCCAGCTCATCTCGGACCGCTGGATCAACAAATATTCGGCCGCGCGTGCGACCGCGCTCGCCGATCTGAAGACAGTGCTTGAAGGAGGCAATGTCATGACCACCGCTGTGAAGCCCCGGCTCGTTCACCAGATCATCATTAACGCACCACAGGAGCGCGTCTGGGCGGCGATCACCAAGCCAGAGTTTACCACCCGCTACTACTACGGCAGTACGCTCAAGACCGACCTCACCGTCGGCGCACCCTTCACTTACTATATGGCGAACGGTGCGCCCGTTGTGGAAGGAGAAGTCGTCTTGTCCGACCCACCCAACCGGCTGGTCCATACCTACCATTCGCTCTGGCCCCCGATGAACGAAGATGCCCCCACGCAGGTAACCTGGGAGTTGGAGTCAATGCCGGGCGGCGTCACCAAGGTTACCGTCGTCCACGAAGAGTTCCAGGGCGAGACGGCAACCTACCAGGGCTTGCAGAGCGGCGGCTGGACCTGGATTCTCAGCAACATGAAGACGTTGCTGGAGACCGGCGAATCGATGCCACAAGGGTATTAATCTGTGGTAACCCGTTTTGTGACCTGACCAGATGACAAGATGACACGATGATAAGGTAAATCAGCGTTCACTCATCTTGTCATCTTGTTATCCGGTCATCCCACCATACTCAAAAAAGGAGATCTCCATGAACTGGAACACATGGATTCGGCAGACCCATCGCTGGCTGTCCATTGTCTTTACAATACTCGTCCTCGTCAACATCATCATCAACGTCGTCCCCTTGGGACAGGAGCAGCTTACCCTTTGGGTGGGCCTCTTCACGTTGCTTCCGCTCTTTTTGCTTCTGTTCACCGGTCTCTATTTGTTCGCGCTGCCGTATGCCGCCAAGCGACGCAGTGGGCAACGCACCGGCTGAACGAACAGCCACGCGCCGAAAGCGCGCATCGCCCACACGCGAATGGCAAGGCGCTGCTTAACGCAAAGTGATAGATGGTTATACAATATCAGTAGCCGACTCCGTTCGCATTTGAGAATGCTTACTACTCACGTGGTCTACTGAATATTAATTGCAAAAGAAAGGAAATCAATATGCCATCAGCTAACAAGCAGGAGACACAGAAGCCCAGCAAGAGCACCAAAGCGAGCAGCAAAACGTCCAAGGGATTCACGGACGAGGAACGCGCCGCGATGAAGGAGCGCGCCCAAGAGTTGAAGGCGGAAACGCGCGCGAGCAAGCAAAAAGCAGACGGGGAAAGCGACGTACTCGCCAAGATCGCCGAGATGCCGGAACCCGATCGCGCCATGGCCGAGCGGCTCCACGCGCTCATCAAAGCCAGCGCACCGGTCCTCTCGCCCAAAACTTGGTATGGGATGCCCGCCTATGCCAAGGACGGCAAGGTCGTCTGCTTTTTCCAAAGCGCGCAGAAATTTAACACACGGTACGCGACGCTCGGCTTCAGCGATACGGCGCAGCTCGACGAAGGCGACCTGTGGCCGGTTGCGTTTGCGCTAAAGGAGTTGACCGCTACAGTGGAGGCAAAAATCATCGCACTGGTGCAGAAAGCGGTGAGCTGAGTATAAGAGAGTGTCCCAAAGTGGGTGTAAACGTCACTTCCGTACACTGGAGCCGACTTTCATTTATACACTTTGTGGTACACTATCGAGTATAAACGAGGAGGAGTATTCTATGCACAACATAAATCCGAAAGTGGATTTCTTTTTTAATAAAGCCGAAAAGTGGCAGGAGGAGTATGAGAAACTGAGAGCAATCGTGCTTGACTGTGGGCTAACCGAAGAATTAAAGTGGGGGCAACCCTGTTATACACTGGAGGGCAGTAATATTGTCTTAATCCATGGTTTTAAAGAATACTGTGCGCTGCTGTTTATGAAAGGCGCCTTGTTGCAGGATCCCGACGGCATTCTGATCCAGCAGACAGAGAATGTACAGTCGGCGCGTCAGATTCGCTTCACCAGCATCCAAGCAATCAATGAACTGGAATCCAGCGTGAAAGCCTGCATTTTGGAAGCAATAGAGGTGGAAAAGGCCGGCTTGGAGGTCGAATTTAAGCAGACAGATGACTTTCCCATGCCGGAAGAATTCATCAATAAGTTAGAAGAGGTTCCCGGTCTACAAGATGCGTTTGAGGCGTTGACACCGGGCCGACAAAGAGGGTATCTTCTCTATTTTGCTGGGGCCAAGCAAGCCAAAACCCGGGAGTCGAGGATTGAAAAATATCTGCAGCACATTCTTGCTGGCAAGGGCTTAAATGATGAATAACGAAAGTGCAGCCCATGATGGAAGCTGAGTACGTTGCCGGCAATCCACAGTGGAACGGTAGCGACAAATTGGTTGTGATCTCCGGCTGCTCCGGTGGCGGGAAATCGTCGCTCTTGCAAGCGATGGCCGCGCGTGGCTATCCCGTCTGCCCGGAGCCAGGGCGGCAGATCGTAAAAGAGCAGCAGTCGATCGGTGGCGACGCACTGCCGTGGATCAACGGGCGCAAGTTTGCCGAGCTATGTATCAGCCGCGCCCTCTATTTCTACAACATGGCGCGCCCCGTCGACAAACCGGCGCTCTTTGATCGCTCCTTTATTGACAACATCGCCGGCCTCCAGCGGGCGGGTGTGCCACTGCCTCCGGCCTATCACGAAATCATACGGACCTATCGCTATGCCAAACGAGTCTTCCTGGTGCCGCCGTGGCCGGAACTTTTTACCACCGACGCTGAACGGCAACATGGCTTTGATGCGGCAGTGGCTGAATATGAGTCGTTGGTGAACGTGTACCAAGATTGGGGCTATGCGGTCATGGTAATTCCGCGGGGCACAGTGGCGGAGCGGGCAGACTTTTGGGAACGGGCCCTTGGCTACAAAGAGAATAACCTGCGCCACGAAGGAGACGCATGATGCAAGCCATTGTCTACGCAACCTACGGTACACCCAATGTCCTACAACTGACGGAACTGCCAACCCCAACCCCAACGGACAATCAACTCTTGATCAAAATCCATGCGTGCTCCATTAACGGTTCAGACCGAGAAAATCTCATTGGCAAACCGCTCTATGCGCGTATGACCGGGCTGCGCAAACCAGGGAACCCGATTCTCGGCTCGGATATTGCCGGCACGGTGGAGGCAGTCGGCAAAAACCACACTGAATTTCAAGTGGGCGATGCGGTCTTTGGCGAACTGCCGGGCTACCACGGTGGCTTTGCCGAATATGTCTGCACCAGCGGCGCGACCCTCGCCCACAAACCGGCCAATCTCACCTTTGCGCAAGCCGCGGCCATCCCCCAGGCGGGCACAATTGCGCTGCGCGGCATTCGCGAAGTGGGGCAAGTGCAAGCGGGGCAACAGGTGCTGATCAACGGCGCAGGCGGCAGTGCCGGTTCGTTTGCGATCCAACTCGCCAAACGCGCGGGCGCAGAGGTGACCGGCGTCGATGGGCCGCATCAGTTGGCCTTTATGCGCTCGCTCGGCGCCGATCACGTGATCGATTACACCAAGGAAGAGTTCACCACGAGCGGCAAGACGTATGACTTGATCCTCGACATGATTGCGCACCGTTCAGTTTTTGCCTTACCGCAGGCACTCCGACCCAACGGCGCCTATTATGTGACGGGCGGGACGGTGGGCGTCATCTTTCAGGTGTTGCTGCTGGGCGGATGGATTAAGCGCACCCGTGGCAAAAACATCCGCATGTTGGTTGTGCCGCAGAACCGAACTGATGTGACCGCCATGGCCGAGCTTTGTGCCGCAGGTGAGATTGTACCGATGATCGATCGGGAGTACCCGCTGCAGGAAGTTCCCGCCGCGATGCGTTATGTTACGGAGGGGTACGCCAAAGGCAAAGTCGTGATCAAGCTTGCGTAAGGATATTCCGAAGCAATAAGTACGTCAGCTACACAAACGCTACAACAGATAATGCTGCAACAGATTCAGAAAGAAACAAATTTTTTGTAACAGCAGATCTAGCTGCTCTTTTCTGCATCTGCTGTAGAAATAAGGAAAATAGTCTATGATGAACAAGAGAATCAAACCATGAGTGCTTCAGGCTCATATGATCTGCAAAGCTCGCACCGCAGCGTGGAAGCCGAAATTCGCCGGCTGGGCGCGCAGGCGCGCTCGGGGTGGGTGAAGGAGGCGCGCACACTTGCCTGGTTCGGCCTACGGGATGGTATGTCTGTGCTGGAATTGGGGAGCGGCCCTGGCTTTATTACGGGGCAACTCTTGGAATTGCTGCCAAGCAGCCCCATTACTTGTGTAGAGGTGGATCGCACCTTGCTGGAGCAAGCGGAACACCATTTGCAAGACAAAGATCGGGCGCGCGTTCAACTGGTCGAAGGCACGGTAATGGACACAGGATTGGCGAGCGATCAATTCGACTTTGCCTATGCGCGTTTACTCTTTCAACACCTGTCCGATCCAATTGGGGCGGCGCAAGAGATCTGGCGCATGCTCAAGCCGGGGGGCAAGCTCGTCATTTTTGACATTGACGATGGACTCTTCGGTCTCTTCCAGCCACCGATCCCCGAATTCGCCCTGGTGCTAGAGAAGTTTGGCGAGGCACAGGCCGCGCGCGGCGGTAATCGCCAAATCGGACGTGACCTGCGGCGTATTCTCAAAGCAGCCAGATTTGACCACTTCGAAGCAGAAGTCGTGGCGACCGACAGCAGTGTGCGTGGTGTGGAAGCCTATTTGCAACATATCGGCCCTGATCGCTTACGGTCACTTGTCACACGCGGCCTGCTGACAGAAGAAGAGCTAGCCCAGTACAGCGCTGCGCTGCAAACCTTTCTAACCACGCCTGATGCCTATACCCTCTGGCTGAGTTTGATGGTTTGCGGCGAGAAGCTGCAGGCGACATAAGTGTCTGTCCGTAAATTCTCTGTACCCAAGTTCACAATTCGGCAAAGTAATGGACGCCACGACCGAATTTACGGATAGATTCTAAGTTTGCGCAGCTCATTGTGGCGGGGACATCCGTAAGAGCTAAGCCCTTCCAATAAAATGAATCCCTGAGGTGACTGTATATTATTAAGTGATGGACGGTGATGAAAGATGCATGGTAAATTCTCTAGGACGAAGCGGTGTGGCATCTAGTTCGCCAGGTTGCGCACGACACGGTGGTCACCTAGGGACAGAACCGGTGGCAAGGTCCAGGTCAAGCGGATGCGCCGCAGCAAGCGCAATTGTTATAGGTGCTGTTGACATTGGCACAACAAATTGCGCCATGAAGCGCCAGTCTGCTGGAATGGGCGCACCTGGTTGATTAGCCGCTACGACGATATTGTGACCCTACTCAACGACCCGCTCATGTCGTGGGCGCGCACCGAGCAGACCTTTGCCGTGTTGTCGCCCGTAGTGCAGCAAGAATTGACTCCTCTGCGCACCATCTTGGGTAGCCGTATGTTGCTGAGCGACCCGCCCCAACACACCCGCCTCCAAGCCATTGCCAACAAGGCGTTTACGCCTCTGCTCGGGTGCGTCCCAAATTAGGGGCGACGGGCAAGAAGCGTAGATTGGCCTTGCTGGTGCTTTGCCCCATTTGTGGTACGCGCCCCTCTGCTCAGATAGGTTTGACGGTGCAAACAAAGGCTGCTAAAATAGTTTGCTAATGCGCACTCTGGTTGTTAGTGACAAAGTCGAACCTATCCTCTATAGTGGAGCAGTCAACGCGCGCGTCGGCGACCTTGACCTGGTTTTGAGCTGCGGTGATCTGCCTTTCTACTATATTGATTTTCTGGTCAGCATGTTAAACAAGCCGACCTATTATGTCTTTGGCAACCACGGCAGCGAGGTACAATATCACAGCGGCAAAGGCGATTCCTGGCAAGTCGCTACTGCACCTCAGGGCGCCACCGATCTCCACTGCCGCACCGTCAAGGTGGGGCCGTTGCTGCTGGCCGGCCTCGAAGGCTCCATGCGCTACAACGATTCATCGACATCCCAATACACAGACACGGAGATGTGGTTCAATGTGGGCAGGCTGGCGCCGCAGTTGCTCTATAACCGCCTCCGCTATGGCCGCTGGCTTGATGTGTTGATTACCCACTCTCCTCCCTTTGGCATCCATGATCGTGAGGACTTGCCCCATACCGGCTTTCGTAGCTTTCTGCCCTTTATGCGCTGGTTCAAGCCCCGCTATCTGCTGCATGGCCATATCCATCTCTACCGGGGCAATGAAGTGACCGAAACCTGCTATGCCCAGACTACCGTCATCAATGTCTATCCCTATCGCATTCTTGAACTCGAACCGCAACAACTATAGCACTTCTCGCGATATTCTTCATAATAACTCCACATTTCTCTGGTATAATCTACTGAAAGCGGGCATAATCGGCCCAGCCAATGCCCGCACATGTGCCTGGTTTCAGTTACGAAACGCCGTTAAATTACCGCGAAGGGCGCGAAGTTTTTCGCTATGATGTTTCGCTCGCTTCGCGGTGGAAGCGGCTCCAGCACCGGGCGGGCGTGATAACGGCAAATGACAAGTGACAAATGGCAAAACGAATTTTAGTCGTTGACGACGACCGCGAAATTGTGCGCATTGTGCGCGCCTATTTGGAGCAGGCCGGCTTTCAGGTCTTGCCCGCCTATGACGGGGCGACGGCGCTCCACGCCATCCAGCATGATCTGCCCGATCTGGTGGTGCTGGATCTGATGTTGCCCGACCGTGACGGCTGGGAGATCACGCGCCAGATCCGCAGCAACGAGGCGCTCTCTGTGCTGCCGATCATTATGCTCACCGCACGGGTCGATGATGCCGACAAGATTATTGGGCTGGAGCTGGGCGCCGATGACTATGTAACCAAACCCTTTAACCCACGTGAACTAGTGGCACGCGTGCGCTCGGTGTTGCGGCGTACCCAGTTGGGCCAAGGCGGGAATAACAGCCGCCTGTTGACGGCCGGCGCCTTGGAGCTTGACCTGGCGCGCCATGAGTTGCGGGTCGGTGGTATTGTAACGGAAGTGACGCAGACCGAATTTAAGCTGCTCCAACTCTTGATGGAGAACCCCGGTTACGCCTTTGCGCGCATCGACTTGATTGAGCAGGCGCTTGGCTACGACTATGAGGGCATGGAGCGGACGCTCGACAGCCACATCAAAAATCTGCGCAAAAAGATCGAGCCAGACCCGAAAAGTCCCACCTATATCCAGACTGTCTACGGCGTCGGCTATCGTTTTGAGGAGCGCGGCTGAGCATGAATCGCTTTTGGGTGCGATTGAGTCTCTATTTTTGCGCCTTTGCCCTCTTTGGTGCACTGCTGCTGGCCATTACCGCACGGGTAATGGTCAATGACAGCGTGCGTCAATCCTTCCTGCCGCGCCAACTGGAGGCGCCGGGCGGGCTGGTGGAGACCTTACATGATTACTATCAACTCCACCGGCACTGGGATGGCGTCGGTGAGGTGATGAGTGGCGCCCAGGCCACCTTTCGCGTCTTTGGCGGTGGTCTGAATCTCACGCTGGCCGATGGCCAGGGCAATCTTGTCTATCGGCTGCCCCCTGGTGGACCAGGGGAAAATGGCGGGGAGACGGGCGGGCCACATCGGCGCCCCCCCAATTTGCAGTTACCCATTGAAGTTGACGGCGCACCCGTTGGCTATCTGCAGGTGCGCACCTTTATGCCGGCGCAACGGGCGCTGGCCGGCGATCTCTTGCAAGAACTCAGCCGCTTGCTGATCGTTATCGCTTTGGGCGGCGCGCTCTTGGGTGTAGTCTTTAGCATTGCTGCCGGCCGCACCTTGACCGCACCGCTAACCCAGTTGGCGAGCGCCGCGCGCGCCATTGGGGCCGGCAACTTAAGCCGGCGGGTCGCCGTCACCGGCAGTGATGAGGTGATTGAAGTAGCCACCGCTTTTAACGAGATGGCTGCCCAACTAGAGACCGCCGAGCAGTTGCGCCGCAACCTGGTGGCCGATGTCGCCCATGAGTTGCGCACACCGCTGACGGTGATCCAGGGCAACCTGCAGGCGATTTTAGATGAGGTCTACCCGCTCGACAAAGAAGAGATTGCCCGGCTCTACACCCACACACGGCTGCTCAACCGGCTGGTCAATGACCTGCATGAACTAGCCCAGGCCGAGGCGGGCCAGTTGCCGCTCAACCGGCAGTCGCTTGACCTGAATGCCTTGATCCAAGAGACGGTGGACGCCTTTGCCCCTATGGCGGATGAAGCCGATATCACCGTAGCGAGCCAACTGGCGTCGGCCTTGCCTCCTGTATGGGGGGATGCTGCCCGGCTCGCGCAGGTGTTGCATAACCTGCTGGCCAATGCCATTCGCTACACCCCCGCCGGCGGTCTGGTGACGATCCAGAGTAGCGCCGATCAGCACGTCGTCCAGGTGGCCGTCACCGACACCGGCGAAGGGCTAGCCCCTGAACATCTGGCCCACATCTTTGACCGCTTCTATCGCACCGACAAAGCGCGCGCCCGTCACACCGGCGGTGCGGGGCTGGGATTGGCCATTGTACGCGCCATTGTCGTCGCGCATGGAGGGCAGGTAACCGCCACCAGCCCGGGCGTGGGGCAGGGTAGCACCTTTACCATGCGCCTACCCATTGGATTAGACCCTAATTCAATGGGTAATGGTGTAATGGTTAATGATTAACTGTTAACCATTACACCATCACCCATTGAGTCGGCTTCGCCGCAGCAAACATCGACAACTTTTTGTTGATCTGTGAGCGCTTAGCGCCCACACCAGATTAGACGCTAATCAGAGAAGCACGTAGAATTATCATCATCACAATTACTAGTCTAGCCATCAAAGCAAATATAACCACACAAAGGGGAGAACCATGTCCGCACGCATTGTTGACCTGACCCGCATTATTGAGCCAACTGCCCCCTCTGCCCAACGCAAATTTGTCGTTAATATCCACGACGCACTAGAGGAGATTCCGGGCAAGGTGCGCCCGGCAGGTGAATGGTATGTCATGTCCGATGTCGAGTTGATGAATCATGTCGGCACCCACATTGAGACGCCCTTTCACTGTCTCAAAGAGGGCGCCGATCTGGCGCGCATTAAACTAGAGCAACTGATCGGTGATGCCGTGATTTTGGACCTGAGTGGCGCCGAAGCGGAAGGTGGAGTAACGCTGGCCCAAGTGCAGGATGCAGCCCAACGCGCCGGCGGTGTTCACCCAGGCGATATTGTCTTTGGCCGCATGGGTCCCACCAAATATTTCTCCACTGCCGGGCTCCAATGGCTGGTAGACCAGGGCATCAAGCTCATGGGTGTTGATTCGGGTGGCGTCGAACTGAGCCATGATACAACCCACGCCAATGTCAACCACCTGCTCCTCTTCCGCGCCAACATTCCGCTGATTGAGAACCTGACCAACCTCGATCAACTGACTCAACCGCGCGTCCAGGTTTATGCCTTGCCCGTGCCGGTTAAGGGGCTGGATGCTTTCCCACTACGCGTGATTGCAATCGAGGTATAGGTATCCGTCCGGTAAAAGTGATTTGGAGTTCGTCGGCAAGTGTACTAAGCTGCGCCATAAAGTAACGTTTTGCACGCGAGTGAAAATGTTACTATGTGCTGCGGCGGAGTATATTTTGTCATCTACTGCTTTGGGAATCAGGGATATCGTCTCTTTGCACTGTGAAACGAACCTTCCCCCCTCCAGCGGTTGTTATGAATCTTCACTGCCCGTTGCCAATAAGCGCCAGCCTTTGATCTCTGCCGCGGCTTTGCGCTTTGCCACGGCAACCAATGCTTCCGCCAGTTCTCGTTGCTTGCGGGCCGAATAGCCCTCGGCCCGGCCAATCCAGCTTTTGGGCAGACCACTGGCCGCACCGGTGAGTGTGCCACAGATCGCGCCGGCCATGGTGGCAATCGTGTCGGTGTCCCGGCCAAAGTTGGCGCCATAGAGAATCGCCTCGACGGGCTTGCCCTGCGCCAGATAACACAAGGCAAAGACCGCCGGCACCGTCTCGCGCGTGTCACAGGCTATGGGACGCCGAAAGGCCGCATGGTATTCAGCACGAAACGCTTTGTAGTCACCGGTGCGCCGGGCCAACTCAATGGCCTGGTGGATAAGATCGTGCACCTCGGCGCCACTGGTCGGTTTGAGATAGCGGGTGGCCGCGTCGAGCACACTCGCTACGGTGGCGTCGGGTGCAAAAGCCGCGGCCACCGCCGCCGCAATGGCGGCCGCACCATCCTGGCAAAAGGCGACATCGCCAGTATGGATGAGGCTGCCCAACTCCTGGGCCTGTGCCGCCGCGGCGCGGGGATGGCCGGCATTGACAATCCCGACGGGCGCAATGCTCATGGCGGAACTGGAACTGGGCAGGTTGCCAATGCTGGCCTGCCGTGGCAGATAGCCCACGCTTAGCTTAAGAAAGGTCTGTTTGACTGAGACAAAGAAACGATTCTGCTTGGGGCCGGTAATCTCGTGACGGTTGCGCAGCCAAGCCGCGGCCCAGTCGTCCGCCGTGGCGTAGTCGTCGGTTGCGATCAGCGCCTCACAGAGCAGATGTTTGAGGATCGAATCGTCGGTGCCATCTTGCTCAAAATCCTCCACCCAGCCAAAGCGCGCCTCAATCTGCGTGGGTTCCATGTTTTCCGTCGGCGTGCCCATCGCGTCGCCGATGAGGCCGCCGAGGAGACAGCCATAGGTCTTATCGAAGAGGGTCATTGGGTTGGTACCTTTTCTTTTAGCAGGATTGAAATCCGCAGCTAATAGTGAGAGTTGTCTCAGCGCCTAATGCCTAGCGGCTGAGGCCGCTTCTCGTTGTCAGGCGTCGAATTTATTCGATGCTTATTCGATGCCGACACACAAATGTGCCTGAATCGTATCCAGATCCAACTCAACGCCAAGACCCGGTTTGCCGCTGACGCTGACCGCGTTGCCGTGGAAGTTGATCGGCTCCTGCAACATCACATTGTAGGCGGGGATGGCGCCGGTGCTGTGCTCCAGGCGGTAGAAGTTGGGCACGGTCATCATCACATGCGCACCGGCAATGACCTGGAGCGGGCCCATCGCGTTGTGCGGGGTAATGGGCACGAAGTAGGCTTCGGCCAGGGTGGCGATCTTCTTGAGTTCGCTGATGCCGCCGGTCCAGACCACGTCGGGCATGACATAGTCGGCCAGCCGTTGTTGGAAGATGGGCAGAAAATCCCAGCGTGTAAAGAGCCGTTCGCCCACGCAGATCGAACAGTGCACCTGCTCGCGCACCGACCGTAAGGCATCAACCCCTTCGGGTGGCACCGGCTCCTCAAACCAATCAATCCGTGACTCGGCATAGAGGCGATTGGCCAGGCGCACGGCGGTCGGCACATTGTAATGACCGTGGGCGTCAATCAGAATTTCCACCTTGGGTCCCAGCGCCTGGCGCAGTGCGGCGACAATGTTACAGCCCAGTTCCTCACCATCGGCGGAAATCTGGCCGGTGACATAGCCGGTGTGATAGGGACGCATCTCCAGAAAGGGATCCAGCTTGATCGCGTCGTGGCCACTGGCAATGACCTTTTGCGCCGCCGCCACGTACTGCTCCGGCGTGGAGCAGCCACCAAACCAACCATTGGCATAGAGGCGAATGCTGTCGCGGAATTTACCGCCCAGCAGATCATAGATCGGCTTGCCCAGCGCCTTGCCCTTAATGTCCCAGAGCGCGATGTCAATACCGCTGATGGCCGTCGTGGGCAGACCGCGCGCGCCCAAATAGGTGTAGCGGCGATACATCTTGTGCCAGAGGCGCTCAATATCAGCCGGATCCTCGCCGACCAAAATATCCTTCTGCATCAGCACGGCCTGGGCCGTCAAAAACGAGCCGCGCCCGGGGTAATTGGTCGCCTCGCCCCAGCCGGTGATGCCTTCGTCCGTCTCGATCTGGACAAAGGTCCACTCCCGTTCGCTGCTGCTGCCATATTCGGGCAACGGTGGGGTGACGACATAGGCTTTGATGTCGGTGATTTTCATGGGTCTCTCCTTGCTGTAGCGATTGATGGGAATCAGTATGACCTAATTGTAGCAGGAGAGCCAACTTCGGGAAAGTCAATTGAAAAGGCAGGAAAATATCGGAAATGATTGACATGATAAGCAGAGACCGTTATTTGTGTATGGCTATTTCCCATTTCTGAAATGCTTGAGAACCGCCTGACTTTGTGGTAAGATTTCGATCATGGAATACATTCATGATCGTAGAGTATAAGGATCAGCGCCGCCTGGCCGACGATCCAAAAGCCAAACAGTAAGCAGAGCGAGAAATTGCCGATTTACGGATGCAATTGGCCCAATTTGATCAGGAGCACCGGGAACTGGGCTGCGCGCGGGAAGGAACATAGATGAACGATAAATTGACCCAACTCAGCGAAGCGGATATTAGTTCACGCTGCACTGCGGAGAGCTTTGCACGAGGCCGGGGGTACTATGCTGGCGGCGCGGTCCGGCAACGGCTGCGCCACGCTGACAGCATTGAGGCGCGCGTGGCCGGCACATACACCTATCGCGTCACTATCCGGGAGAGAGCTGGGGAATTAGCAGCCTTCTGCACCTGTCCCTACGATTGGGGCGGCGATTGCAAGCATATTGTCGCCACGCTGCTGGCCTGGCTGCACGAGCCAGAAAGCTTCCGTGCCGCCACCGCACTGCAGGACGCGCTGGCGGCGCGCAGCCAAGAAGAGTTGGCCGCGATCCTGACCGACATCTGCACCGTCTATCCCCATCTGGTGGATGAATTTGGCCTGTTGGGTGAGGCGGCTACATATGACCCTGCGTCGGTGATCGATACTATCTTCGCCGATCTGGAGCCGCCGGGCGAGATCGATGTGGACGAAGGCGTGGCGCGCATGGAGACTGTGGCGCGTCACGCAGCCCGGTTGGCCCAGCAGGATCAGGGTGACTTGGCGCGCCAGACCTATGCTATGCTGACAGTCCATTGTGTGAACTTCTGTGAAACCTACGGCGCCCACGACATCTTCCCACCGAATATCCCTTACGACTTCGCCGACGCCTATCGCGATCTGGCCCTGGATCAGATCGACGATCATGCCAATGCCATCGAACGGGAGGTGCGGGAGATACTGCAGGGCGATTGGGCGCCGGAGATGTTGGGCATCCAAGAACCGTTGCTGGAGGTGTGGGATGTGTTGGGATTATAACCTGGAAGAGGCGCTGTTGGGACAAGATTTGGCGCATTGGGAGGATAAAGTTGCCGCTGAGCACTGGCATGAAGCTGGCTGACGCCGAATTTCTCTACCCACTCCGCTTATTCTGTCGGCGTGATGCCATGTCGAGCGCGTAACTCGCCCAAGGCCTAGCTGCGAGACCAAAGCCCTTCCCCCTGTCCCGCAGCTTGTGCCTGGGTTTGCTCCGCTGCATAAAGCGCTGCCGGCCGGTCAGCATTGGCGGATTGGGCGGATTGTTCGCATCAATGAGTCCACCCAAATCCGCCGGATCCATTCAAGTCGCGTGTTATTTCTCCTATTGTGTGCTGTCCTTATGGCTTCGTCACAATTTGCAACGTTTGCGGCGGATCCACGCTGCGCCGGGTGGGCGTGTAGGCGTTGTAGAGCAGCGTCGGTGGCGTCTGGATGAGCCCTGCCGTGCGCGCTTGTAGTCGTAGCGTAAAGGTGTAGTCACGCTTGGTGCGCAGCCGTGTGAGATAGAGCAACAACTGATTTTGACGCACCGCATAAGCGCCGACATTGCGGTTGCGCGCCAGTTGGTCGAGATCGGCCTGGAGGGGGGTGAAGCCGGGGGGCAGGCCAATGGCGGCAATCAGCGCGCTGGGTTGCTGCGTCGTGGTCAGCGCCAGCGTTGCGCGCAGGGTGACCAGCTCATTCACCTGTAGCTGGGTTCGATCATAGGCTACTTGGATCGCGCGCGGTTGGTCGAGCGATTGGGTGCTGGTCAAGGCTGCGACCTCTGTCCATGGCAAGACATATTCACTAACCAGCTGATAAGGTGCGTCAATCTCACCGTCAACCATTATCTCGAGCGTCGCCGTGGGCGGCAGCCCAGTCAACGGCACTTCTGCGCTGGTCAATGCCGTAGAATCAAGGGTAAATTGCCGGATCGCCTGACCATCCAAGCGCACCGTTACGGTGGCAGTCCGGTGTGGCTGCTCCTGAAGGGCAGCTTGGACGAGCGTACGCAGCGCCAGCACGGTGCTTTGCGTGGTGGGGAAGGCGCCGTCAGCCGTGCGCCGGCGCAGCAGATAATCGAGCGCGCTTTGGGCCAGATCTGGTTGTTCGCCGGTGCGGAGCAACGCATAGGCCACCAGCGCGGTCGTCTCCAGATCCGCGGTGGTGTCCCCATTGCTCAGTAAGGTGGGCAGCGCGCTCGGCCAATAGGCCAGTCCCTGTGTCGTAGCATGATTAGCGGCCAGTTCACGCAGCCACTGCCGACCTTGCGTTTGCGTCACCTCGTCCGGCGCCGTCAGGAGCGCATTGATCACCAGCGCGCTCAGATACGAGTCACTTTTGTCGTTCAGCGCTGCCTTGCGCAGATAACCATAGGCCGCCTCATTCGGATAGCCGCTTTCACTCAACGCCAAGGCCAGATAGGCCGTTGTCGCCAGCCGGACGCTGCGCGGGTCCCACCCGCCATAGTAACGCACTTCGTCGGCCGGCCAACTGCCGTCGGGCAACTGGGCCTGGTTGAGGAAATTGGTAATCCGACCTATGAGCTGTGGATCGACCGCACGCACCTTACTCATCTCCACTAATTGACTCAACACAAAGGCGCTGAGCACCGGTCGCGCCGGCGAATTGCCATAAGCGCTGAAACCACCCGGTTCTGTATCAAGTTCATAAGCCAACAGGCGTTGATAGCCCTGCCAGGCCAGCCGTTCCGCTTGACTGCGCTGAGAATCAGTGGCGGGCAGGCCGCTTTGTTGGAGCAGCTGTAGGAGTAGGACATTGACATAGCTCTTGCCGGCAATCGCTTCCAAGTTGCCCGCCGGCCGCTCCAACAGCCCGGCCAGGCTTGCCTGCACCTGGCTAAGAAGGCTGGGGTAGAGCTTGAAGGTGACCTGGCGCGTGCCGGTAATGGTGGTGGCCGGCAGGGTGAGTGGCAGTGTCAATGAATCCGTAAGACGACCGCTTTGGATCTGCTGTTGCGCTTCGCCATTGTAGATCACGGTTACCATCTGCTGCACGGCATCACTCATCTGCTCACCCTGAGCCATGAGCTGCAAGCTGCCTGAGCCAACACCGCTGATTTGCAAAGGCAAATAGGCCACGGTGACATCGTTGGCGCCAATCGTCACCACCATGGCTGCGGAATCCTCTGCTAAGCTAAACCAAGCAGCCGGCGTCACGGTCAAGGTAATGGTTTGCGCATGATCCAGATAATTGTAGATGTTGACGGGCACATCCAGCCGGTCGCCTTGGGTGAGTTGAGCTGGCGCCTGGGGTTCAATAAAGAAATCCTGGAAGACGCGCAGGTCGCTTTGGGCCGCGCCCAGATTCCCCGCCGGGTCGGAGACAAGGACACTAACACGCCAGGTAGTGATCGAATCGGCCAGTGGGACATCAATGGTGGTCTGTCCCTGAGCGTCGGTCGCTTGTGCGGGCAGCCAGAGTAGTGTTTCCGGGAAGAATTGGCGCAACCGTGGCGCCGCGCTGGTGTCGGCTGTGTTTGCACTTTGGTTGCTTGCCGACGGACTATCCGTTGCCGCGTCAGCCGCGCCTGGCGCGGCTGCTGGAGCCGGCGCACAAGCCAGCCACAAAAATGAGGTGAGGCTCACCATCAATAGCGCGACAAAGTAGGGCGGTAGCTTACGCCGGCAGCCATAACCGCAGAGCCCAATGGCTGCAAACAGGACAAAAGAGAGCAAGTTGGGCAGTGGTTGAGTAGAGAGCGTCGTTGCTGGGGGTGACATCGCGGCAGACGCATTGGATTCAGGTGTATTGGACGATAACTCTTGGGCCATCCAGCCCAGCAGCGCCAGCTTACGCGCCTGTGCCAATGCCGGCAATCGCTCCAGCAATACGGGGGTAACTGTGCGATAGCGCGCCGCATTGTGGCTACGGTAGTCGTCATAAGGCGAGGACTCATTGCCAAAGTCGGGAAAGTCGTGGATGCCATAGCGCGCCGCCAGCAATTCCCGATCCAGCAAAAAGAAGGTGCGCGCAAAGCCCGGTTCTTGCATTTCAAGGGCGAAGAGTGATTCATCGACGATGCTGACACCGACGACGCCCTGAAGGGGTGCGCCATTGTGGGTGGCGCTGATGGTCAGGTGGGCGGTGTCGCCGGGACGATAGCTGGGGGCGTCGGCATGAATGTCTACCTGCACCGGCGTGGGGTTGACCAGCACTAGACGCTGATCGCTGCTGCGCCCATGATTTTCTAGCGGTAAATACGCTCGGACCAACACGGTGCCGACAAGCTTGGGATCGAGTGGCATTACGAGCTGGCCGTGGCCGGCGACCAGTGGCACAGCCGTGCTCTGGATCACCTGTTCGGCTTTGACCAGTTCCACAAAGGCTAACGGCTGCCGCAGTTGGCGTTGGTCGCCGGCCACCCATAGATCCAATTTCAGTTCGCCGCCTGCCGGGACTTCCGCATTGGCCGGACGCAGCAGCAATGATGGCCCCTTCTGCTGCTCAACCGGCAGCTTGATGGTCGCCTGGTAGCGGTCGGCGCCAGCACCATAACGTATCCTCAACACCTGATCCGAGGCTGTGGTAGGGGTCACGGTCACGGTCGCCAGGCCATAGGTGTCGAGCGTAATGGGAAGCCACGTTGTTTGATTATCATTCCACTGTATCTCCAGCGCCGTCGTTGTGGGGTCAGCGGGGATGTTGCCATCAGGTGTTGTGGCGTGCAGGTAAATGTAGTTGGCGATAGCCGGTTTCAGCCATCCCGCTTCAGCCACAGCTTCCAACAGTAGCGGCGTTTCGGCCAGCGTAATAGTGGCGTCAATCTGCTCTAGATGGTCGGCGCCATCAATGACATCAACTTCCAGGCGAACGCTGCTGGTTTTGTTTTGCAGCCGTCCGGCCAAAGTGGTCGGCAGTGGCAACGTGTAGGCGTAACGCCCTTGCGCATCCGTGCGTCCGGTCACCTTGAAAAGCTGCTCTTCGGCTTTGGAATTGGGAGCAGACGGTGCATAGCCACGCAGCACCACCTGGGCATCGGCCACTGGCTTACCGAAGAAGTAGTCGGCCTGAAGCTCACCTGTGGCGGTGGCGCCAGGGGCATAGTAGGATGCATCCTGCGCCAACTCAACCTTAAGGCGGGGCAACTTGTAGGGCTTGACCTCAACGCTGTGCTGGCCGTATGCGTTCGACATGGCCGCTGTGATCCGATAGTCACCACTGGCGGCCTGGCTATCAAGCTCTATGTCGGTGCTGACAATGCCAAAGGCCGAAGTGGTCAACGCCTGTTGCAGGAGATTATTCCCCCGGCTGTCATAAACCGCCACCGTCACCGGTTGTTGGGCGACCGCCGCGTTGGTCGTCATATCAAGGGCCAGGACGCGCAGATGAATGGTTTGGCCGGGCTGATAGAGCGGTTTGTCGGTTGTAATCAACAGACTATAATTGGAGGCAATCCGCACACCGGTGTTCATGCTGCTTTCACCCACCGCGGTGACGGCGTTAAGGGTGATGGTGAGCCAATCTTCCTGTACATCGGCTGGTGGGGTAAAGGTAAAGGCAAAGAGTCCCTCCTCGTCGGTGACCCCCTGTATGTTCTGCTGAAAGCCACCGCTACTCGTCATCAAGCTGGCTGTTACATTGGCCGCCACCGCCGGTCTATCGAGTAGATTGTTCCAGACGTGCAGATAGAGTTCAGTCGGTGTACCGGGGGTAAGCCGGTCGGCCAGGCCAAGCACCGAGAGTGATACAGTGGGGATGACCGCGATTGATTGACGATAGCCGGCTTCACCTTCCAACGCCTGGGCGCGCGCATCCAGATAGAGTTGGGTGGCATAGGTATTGGTGGGCGCGGTCACAGGGAAGCTCACTTGCCCGTCAGCGTCCGTTTGGCCGTCAAAGAGAGGCGTACCCCATTCATAGTCACCACCCGAAAGGTAGATCTGTACATCACTGAATGGGGCGGCTTCGTCATTGACATGGTCATAGACCCGTAGCGTATAGGTCAGGGTGGCGCCGGCATAGAGTTCCTTGGGGGCGTGCAATGGTGTCAGGGTCACGGGCGGTACAACGGTCAACTGTCGCTGCAGGTGCGCTTCGCCCACTTCCGCTTGCGCGTCCATGATCAACTGAACGGAGCCGCGGGGCAGATCATAGGGCAAAGGCGCCAGCAGCGTGACCTGCCCTTGGGCATCACTTTCACCCTGCAAGAGGTCGATGCGCTCCTGGTTCGCCAAGACGAGCTGAGCTTGCACCGGCGCGGCTGCCACGCGTCGGTCATGGACAAAATCATAGAGTTGCAGATCGAGCGCCAGTGTACCGCCCGGCGCAATCTCGGTCACCTGTTGCTTGGGTAGAAGTGCCAGCGAAGGCAACAAATCGACCTGGCTTTGATAACGACTTTCTCCTTCTGTGCTCTGCAACTCGATGGTCAACGTGGCTTGGCCGGCCGGTTGGCGATAAGGGGTCTGATAGGTAAAGGTTAGCTGCCCATCGGCGTCGGTTGTGCCGGCAAAGAGCTGAAAGACCGCGCCATTCTCCCAAGTTAACTGCGCCGTCGCGATCTGATAGGGGGCCGGTTGTGTCGTGGCGCGCGTCAACACCTGGAAGCGAAATGAATAGGCGCTATCAGGCCGTAAGATGCTATGGCTGGTCAATGGCTGTACGAGCAAGGGGCTAGTGGTCAGTTGTGTCTGGCAGCCACTGACTATCCAGGTGATCAGCAGGCAGAATAGGATCAATAGAGCGCTATGGAACCTATTCATCGCTTGACTTTGATAGGGAAGTTTGTGCAGTCCTATGGCTGGTACGTTGATGTTGTGTACTTGTCTTTGCATGATCTCATTCTCCATCGTGCAGTTTTTATTCAGTGCAGGGTATGATTGAGTTGATATATACTGAGCTGCGCCATAAATTAACATTTTGCACACGAGTGAAAATGTTACTATGTGCTGCGGCGGAGTATAAATTCAGTCTAGCATGGCGCTATAAGACGGTACGGCTACTATCTACCAGGCGGTGTTGCATTGCAAGGGCCAGATCTGTACCATTGAAAGTACAACCTCAAACGGGCGCGTCCCAAATGAGGGGCGATGGGCAAGCAGCTCAACTTGGCCTTGCTGGCGCTTCGCCCCTTTTGTGGTACGCACCCCCTCAAAATAGATGATTGACAGAAACGAAAGCAAGCCGTACAATAACAGCCACCGGCCTTTCCTGTTCGCTCCAACGCACTAGCTTCGCCTCCTGCCGAACCAGGATTCCAACCTAGTCCATTCTAACTTCAGAATGCTTACCGGTTTCATGCTAATCTGCAACAAACCGAATCAGTATAGTCGAAATCAACCAAGTTTTGCGTTTATTGTGATAAAGCGTGTTTCACGCATCGATAGGTAGATAAACAGAGTTTGATACGATAATGAGATGAGTTCGCGAGTTTTATATACCCTAAAGGAGTGGCAATAATGAGCAAAAAGATGGCGATTCTCGTGGGGCTAACGCAGGTGGATCCTGCTGCGTACAACAATTGGGATGGGAAAAATGGCTGTGAGGGTTGTGAGCTGGATGTTGACAACATGACCAAGATTCTCACCCCGTTGGGGTATGCGGTTACCCAGATCAAGACTGCTGACGCCACCAAAGAGAATGTGCTCACCCAGTTGGACACCGTAGCAGAGGCGCTGACTGCGGGGGATCGGTTGGTCTTTTTTTATGCCGGTCACGGGGGGCAACAGCCGGACCAAAATGGCGACGAACTCGATGGCCGCGATGAGACGTTGGTGGCCTACGACGGCGAGATCATTGATGATCAGCTGAATGACATCTGGCTCAAGTTTGCGGAAGGCGTCAAGATTGTTATGCTGAGTGACAGTTGTAATTCCGGCACCAACTATCGCGACATCCGCACCGTTGTCACCGCCACCCCGCTGAAACCGGTTGATGAGCAAGTGAACGACGCCATGTTGGCCGAGCTGATCCACATCGGCGGCTGTCGCGATGGCTTTACCTCTGCCGGCTTGCTCACGGGCGGTGCCTTTACCACCGCCCTAACCCAAGTTTGGAAGGGCGGGAAATTTGTCGGCAATTACAAAGACTTACAGGAGGCGCTAGCCAAGGCGATCACCTCCGGCCAAAGCCCCCAATACAATGAATATGGGCCGGTGGATGATAGCTTCCGCAATGAACATCCCTTTGGCGATCTCCAAACGCCGACGCCGCCTGTGGTTCCGCCGCGCACCGACCGTGAACTCTCGCTTGAGAATCAACGGATGTTGATTGAGGCTTACCACCGGCTGCTCGATCTCTTTGGCGCACCCGCGGTGGAGGGTAGAGCCATCACAGGGGAGCACCACCTGGTCTGTGTGCATGGGATTAGCACCCACGTCAGCGGCTATTCCAATGCCTGGTGGCAGGCGCTCAAGCCTTACACCACCCTCTTTGGCGCCGGCCTATTGGATGGCACGCGGCATGAGGTGCTCTGGAGCAACCTGGTCAACAGTCGGGCCATGCTCTCCCCCGGCGATGCCCAAGCGGCAGAAGCATTGCGCATGAGAATTCAGGATGTGCTAGAAGATCGCCAGCGTCAGCAAGTCGCGCCGGTGGGGCGCTCCGCCCGCAACGCTCCGGCTGAACGAGGTCTGTGGGATGATCGGGCGCGTGACTTCTCGTTTGATGACTTTATTGTCTACATGCTGGACAGCACCATGCGACAGCGCATCATCGACCGTTTTACGCAAGTGGTGCGACCGTTGTTGGCCTCCGGCGCCATTATGGACATTATTTCGCATAGCTGGGGCACGGTCGTAGCCTATGAAGGGCTCCGTGAATTGGAGGGGGTTGGGGCGCTCAGCGGTAGGGTTGACAACTTCTTTACTGTGGGCAGCGCCCTTTCCTTGCCGCCGGTGCGCACCTCCCTGCGCGCCGCCAACCGCGATGGACGCCGTCCGGCCATGGTCAATCGCTGGATTAACGTAGATGCACAAGGCGATCTCGTTGGGGGAACGCTGGCCGACCGCTTTGAGGTTGATGTGGAACGCCTGGAACTTGATCCTATCGGTTGCCAACGCAATCTGGGTGGTTTGGGCTGGTTCAACCTGCAATGCGCCCACGCTTCCTACTTCCGGGTTGAGAATCAGCTTGTCAACCAGGGGATCTTTGCCCAGTTTATTAATGGATAAGGCCATGCCGTAGAAATAGATACGCCAAGATCTGCCGGGGACGGGCCAATCGGTTTTCTCTATCCCAGAGAACGTGTGGCCCGTCCCTGGCAGATCGGTTCCTTACTGGTGTATTTATTTTTTCGGATTCGCCTAAAGGAATTCACAGTAACATGACCGGCATCTGTATAGATGCCGGTCATGTTACCGCAGACGCGTTATCTCGGGATAACGAAAACAATCTACGGTGTGGTCATTGACCATGCCCACGGCTTGCATAAAGGCATAGCAGATGGTGGGGCCGACAAAGGTGAAGCCCCGCTTTTTCAGATCTTTGCTCATGGCCTGCGCTTCTGCGGTCTGCGCCGGCACTTCGCTAAGACTGGTCCAGTGGTTGATAATCGGGGCGCCATTGACAAAGCGCCAGATGTAGGCGTCAAACGTGCCGAATTCGCTCTGTACCTTCAAGAATGCCCGCGCGTTTTTGACAACGCCATTCACCTTGAGCTTGTTGCGTACAATGCCGGGATTCTGAAGCAGTTCAGCGATCTTGGCGTCGTCATAATGGGCAATCGTTGCGGCGTCAAAATGATCAAAGGCCGCCCGATAGTTCTCTCGCTTGCGCAGAATGGTAATCCAACTCAGGCCTGCCTGCGCCCCTTCCAAATTGAGCATCTCAAACAACCGGCGGTCATCATGAAGGGGCACACCCCACTCTTCATCATGATATTGCACATAAAGTGGATCGGCGCCGGCCCAGGCGCAACGCGTCTGATTCATCGCTTTGTTCTCCTCTACTCTGTGTTATTTGCTATGTCTGCTGCAATGGTGGCCGCCGGCAAAAAGCCGCGCCAGATCAAATTTTGCCCATTGGGATCGACCAGGGTGACAAAATACCAGCGATCGCTGCCATAAACCGTGGGACCCTTGGCCACAAAGAGCAAGGTCACCGGCGTGTCAACGGGCGTCCAGAGCAACTCACTCTGCGGATTATTTTGATTGTCCAAAAGCGAATAGCCCGTTGCCCCATCCAGGCTAATGACACGCCCATAGGTAAAGGGCAGTTGATCAATCCCCGCCACCGTTGTCTCTGTCTTTTCGTCATCAACCACCAGGTAGCGTAACTCACGCGGCAACTGCGCTGTATTGCCGGTGTAGGTAACCATCCACGCCTGCACCCAGCCAATCTGGCTATCAGGCCCCACCACCTGCACCCAATAGGCATCGGCCTGCAGCACCGGCAAACGCATGGGCGCGCGTAGGGTGGCCAAAACCGGTGAATCCTCGCGGTTGGCAGCGTAGAGATTGAGTTCAATGGCTGGAATGATGGCATAGAGCGCCTCAGTGGTTACGGACGTTGTTGTCACCGGCGGGCTGCTGATCATAGCCGCGGTTGGCGTTGCCTCAGTATCGCTCACGGTCGTGGTTGTCGTAATTGCCAGCGCCAGGGTGCTGGTCACCGGCGGCGCCAACGTTGGGGTTGGCGGTACGGCCAGATTGGCGGCGGCCGCACGGACCGGTGTCGCTTTCCCAGGAGCTACGCTGCCGGCCGTTTGGGGCGGTGTGGGTGTGGGCGCCGATTCGGTGGGCAGCGGAGTCGGCGTTGCCGCAACCGCCTCTTCACCTGGTGCGGCACCCTCACTGCCGCCAGCCTCGACTGGCGTGCCTGCGGCTACACTTTGGGCGGTGGCAATCATCTGCGCCAGATCATCAAGCTGTTGCCCTGTGTAGTTGAGCGCCGCCGAGAGATGGCTCAGCCGCTGCTGTTCCTGGCGCACCTCCGCCTCGGCTGTGCGCGCCGCGGCAGCTTCTGCCTCTGCTTTGGCTTCAGCAGTTTTGGCCTCATTGGCTTTGGTGACGGCTTCGGCGCGCGCAATTGAGGCGGCGGTGGCTTCGGCTGCGGCCTTGGCCGCCTGGGTCAAAGCCTCCTGGCTGGTCCTTTCCAGCCGTACGGCCTGCTGATTCGTGAGAAATAACAGCCAGATCGCGGCAACGGCCAGCAAAACTGCGACCACCGTAATAACAGCAAATTGCCGGCTGCTTTTGCGTTCTTTGCCAGCAATCGCCTCCTGGTAGGCCGCCCACTCGCGCTCCCTTTTGGCTTCCTCCTGCGCCCGCTTCAGTTCAAGGCGCTGCCCCTCTTCTTCTTGCCGTTTGGCCTCGTCCAGGGCCTGATGGCTGGCGGCGACAAAACTCTGCTCCAGCGCATTGAGATCGTTATAGCGTTCAGCTTCTTCCAACAAGGCGCCACGCAGCAGCGCACCGGGGTCGCGCTCTACTTGGAGCCACTGCTCCGCCGCCTCGGTAATGCGCAGCCGTTCGCGCAGCCGGCTGCGCTCATCTTCCAACCAGCCGACCAGTCGCGGCCAGTTGCGCACCAGCGCTTCATGGGCCACCTCCACCTGTGCATCCTCCGGGCGATCGCCAGGGCTCAGGCGCAGCAGGTCGGCGTCGATTAGCTTCTGGAGGACGCGGTCGACGCGATCGTGCGCCTCACCGGTCTGGTAGAGCACGCCGCGGCGCACCCGGTTGCTGGTCACCTCCAGCCCCTCGCCAGGGCGCACCAGCCGGAGCAGTATGCGGCGCGACGTCACCTGCTCTTCATGAATTAGATTATCATAAAATTCATCGGCGCTATGGGCCAGGGCGCGGCGGCCACCGCCCAAGCGCTGATAAGTCTCCCAGGTAATGCGATTGCGGTTGCGCCTTTCCCACAGCTTGAGCAGCGTAAATTGGAGCAAGGGCAATGCCGCCGGCTCCCCCAATACATCTTGAATCAGCGCATCGGTCACGCCTTCCTCAAATTTTAGCCCCACCATGGCTGCCGGCTTTTCAATCACTGCGCGCAACTCGGCTGCGTCGAGAGGGGTGACGCGCACCAGTGCTGCCTCAAAGTGGGGCAGAAAATCGGGCAGACGCGCGACAAAGCTCTCGAAGTCGGTGCGCATCGTGAGTAGCACCGTGTGACGCAAGCCGGGAGCTTGGATCAAGGTGTGCAGATTGCGTATAAATGCACCCCGTGTGCGCAAATCGCTACAGAGGGTGAAGATCTCTTCAAATTGATCGATGATAAGCACAACAGGTGCAGCGCTCCATTCATTGCAGCGCGCCAGCAAAAAGCCATTGTCATGCAAAAAGTCCGCGGCGCTGAGCGGCGCAGCACCATTGGGCGCAAGTGGCTGTAGGGCCCGGGCCAGGCTCGCCAGCGGCTCTGAGCCAGGCACCAGGCGTGGCGTGTAGCGCCACTGCTCGCTGCCTAGGCTCCCCCCATGAGCAGCGGTGGCAGGAACGGCGCCGTCTTTGAGCGCCGGCGCCAAGCCCGCCAGCAGAATCGAGGATTTGCCGCTGCCGGAGGGTCCCACCAAAGCGATGAGCCGTTCTGTCGTCGTTTTGGCGATCAACTGTTCCACCAGCCGTTCACGGCCAAAAAAGTAGCTGTCCTGCCCCTCCGCAAAGGCGGATAACCCTACATAAGGACATTGATCATCGGGCAATTCCGGCGCCAGCGCGGCGTCAAAGTCCACCAGGGCTGCGTCCGGCATGGTGCGGCCGGTGTCATAGCCGGTGGCGGTCCAATAGTCGAGCAAGCTTTGCGCCGCCCAGCGATCATCTTCGCGGTCCAAAAGCGCGCCGCTTTGTTTGCCCCGCTGTAAAAATGTTTCAACCCGCGCCCAAAAATCAGCCGCGTCATGGTCGTTGCGATGCGCATCGAGCAGTGTGGTATGGGCGGCGCGCATGGATGCTAAGGATGGAAAGGCGGCGTCTGCTGCTAACGCCAATGGTTGTTCGCTCATTCTAAGACCCTCAAAATAGCCGCCAACGATTCGCCAACCTTGCGCAACTCGGTGCAGAGTTCTTTGAGTTGCAAATCCACCTGATAAAAGCGGTTGCCGGCCCGTTGCCGATAACGTTGAAAATAGCTACGAATCCGCACCGGGTTGCGGGTGAGGATTGCTTTATCTAACTGCTCGCTGTCCTGCATAAAGAGATTGACCCATTCGCCCTGTTGGAGCCCACAGAGGGCAGTAACGCGCTGCTGCAAATCGGGCCAGGAAAATTCCAATTCGCTGGTGTCATAGACCAGGACATCCTCAATGCGCCCGAGCATCCGTTGCACCTCTTGCCACTGGTCGTGCTCGTCGATCAGGGCATAGAGTTGCTCGTCAAAGCGGCGTAATGCATCGACTCCCGCTTCAAAGTGGGTGATCTGCTCCACCTCGCGCGACAGTTGGCGTAGCTCGGCAAGGATGGCGCCCAGCGATTGAATGATGGTGGCCAGCCGCAAGGCGCGCGCCGCCGCATTGAGGCGATGGTTGATATGGGATGGTTGCAGGGCCAAGACGCGGCGTAGCAACCAGACAACACGGCGCAACGCCTCTGTCTCCATGTTGTCCAACGCCTGGCGTAAGGACTGTTGCGCGCTGACAATATCGGCAATCCAGGCTGTTTCGCTGGCTGGCAAGCGGGCGCGCGTAATCGCGCGTTGAAGTTGTTCGGTAATATCCTGCAATGTTACTTCGTAGTTGAGCAGATTGTCCAGCGCCAGTTCATCGGCAGGAAAACGGCGCGCCTCTTGCGCAATGACATTATAACAGCGGTACTGTAACTTGTGCAGCAGGTCGTGGAGATCCTTGTAATTGCTGAGAATGGTAATCTGCTGACAGGCGGCGCGAAAATCTGCATGATAGGCCGCCACCCGATCGCGCACAGCGGTTGAATGCATCAACTCGGTTAATGCGCTCAACTCGCGGCTAATGACCGCACCATCAATGGCCTCGGTCGTCTGCAGATCGCGCAGTTGCCAGAGCATACCGTCCGCGGCGTGCATGATCAACTGGGGCGCGCCCCACTCGCCGTTGCCGAGGCGTGTGGCAATCGCAACGCGCGCCTCGGTGATAGCTCCGTCCACAGTGTAACCGTCGGCCAGCGCGGCATAGAACTCGTGGGAAAAGGTAATGGCGGCTGCATCGGATACGGGGTAGCGCATGGCGACCACGGCGGGCGCCCCCTGCTGCACCAAAGCGTGAGCCACGCCGGCAAAAGGATTGTGCAGGCTGGTGCGCGCCGATTCACAGGCATTGAGCAAGATCAAACGCAGTGTACGCTCGTTGTGAAGCAGTCGCGCCAGATCTTCCGCTGCCAGCGCCCTCCCTTGTCCATCTTCGCCCGTAAGCATGATCATGCCCTCTTGATTCTGTTCATCATAGGCGCCATGGCCGATAAAGTGCAGAACGTGATATTCCTGACGACGCAGCGCACCTTGAAGCGCTGCGGTAGTGGATATGGGCAAGCGATCGACAATTACCAGCCCCCGTTCGATCAGGGGGCTGAGCGCCTGCTGCAGATTCGTCCATTCCCGCTCCACATCCAGCGCCGGCAGATCAGCGGGTGCGGCAATGAGCACCAACATACGCAACGGCAATGTTACCGCCAACGAAGGCGCAGGGATGGGCAATTCCAGATAATAGACCAGCGAGGAAGTGCTGCTTTGGCTGAGAAAAAAGTTACGCGGTGCATGATAAAGGTATTCCCACGGCTGGTCGAGCAGCGCTGGGCTTTCATTGAGGCGCAGCTTAATGCGTAGCGTACAATTCTGTCGTTGGGCGGCGTCTAAGCTGCGCTCCAGACAGACCAGAATGGGACCGGCGAAGAGCGCATCAAAGAGACGGCCACCAAAAGACTTAATTGTGTCCATCCGTTCGTGGCGTGATAGCGTTAGATCAGTCGGTGCAATTTGCTGGAGAAAGCGGGTATAGTCCTGCATGGTCCAGGGCGCCCGAAAGACGCCTTGAGCCTGGCCGGCTGGTGACGTCAGCACTCGCGTGAGATAGCCATCACCGTCCGGCGTAAGTTGTAGGTCAAAATCCAGGTGCATAGGGTCGCTCATGGGTTTATTTACCCTCAATTTCTCGGCGTTCGTTTCGGTTGCGAAACTCGTACGTCACCGTGAAGACCGCAAAGTCCGCAAAGGTTTTTTAGCAATGCCTTGCAGTACCTTACAGCGTTTCGTAACAAAAACGAGCTAATAAATCCCGGCGGTAATATGGCTACGATCTGTTGGATAGCTCCTCCTGCGCTTTCCGCTTGCTACAACATAGCTGGCCATATTTAACGCCGCGCCCAATCGTTCTCTCGCGTGGCTGGCGGTGTTGTTATTGACATAAACGAGTCAGCGATGGAAGTTATACTACATGAGGTGCAATGAGGGCTGCATGGAATCAGAGACGTTGGCCTCTTCTGTGTTGTTCCGACGCGCCCCTGGTAACAAAGCGAACGTAGAGAAGACGCTGGGCAATCATGGCCAGATGGACAGCGGTTATCCCGTATAACATACACCCAAAAAGATGGCGCCTTATTTTGATAAATGACCCTACCCGCGATATTTTTCTAAGAGTGCATCATCCAAATCGACCCCCAAACCGGGCCGATCGGAGGGGCGGGCGCTGCCGCCAACAATGGGTAACGATTCTACCAACAGATCACTTTCATAAAAGAAGGGGGTGAGAATGTCACAAGGAAATTCTTCCGCACCGATGGCCGGCGTGGCCATGGCCAGATGGATCATGGCGGCGCTGGCGACGCCCAGTTCCAGGTTGCTACCGACGGTGCAGGTCAACCCCGCCGCCTCGGCCACCGCGGCGGTTTTGCGTGCGGCGCCAATGCCGCCTCCCTTACTGACATAGACTGAAAGCACGTCGGCCGCGCCGGCTCGCACAATGGCCATGGCATCTTGCAAGGAATAGACGCTCTCATCAGCCATAATCGGCACATCCACATGGCTACGCACATCGGCCAACCAGGCCACATCCAGATCCGGGACCGGCTGTTCGGCAAAGTAGATGTTATAGGCTGTCAGACGGCGGATGGTCTGGATCGCGACGCGCGGCGACCAGCCCCCATTGGCATCAACGCCCAGGCGAATATCTGGCCCAATGGCCGCGCGCACCGCGCCCACCCGCGCCACGTCGCCATCAGGGTCAATCCCCACTTTGACCTTCATCGTCCGAAAGCCCTGAGCCACAGCCCACTTCGCAATGGCGGCGGCTTGATCTGGCTCCAGGCCGGAAACTGAAAATTTTGTGGTGACGAAATCACGCACCGCACCGCCCAGCAGCTTGTAAAGGGGCAACCCCGCCACCTTGCCCAAAATATCCCAGAGCGCCATTTCCAGCCCGGCCTTGGTAAAAGGGTGGTTGGCCACCGTGCGCTGCATAAGGCGCGTCAACCGTTCAATGGCAGTAGGGTCTTCGCCAATCAGCACCGGCGCCAGCATCTGCTCAATCAGATGATTCGCCGTCACATTATCTTCGCCGCTCCAGGCCGGTGTACAGGAAACCTCCCCGACGCCGGTAATGCCGGCATCGGTATGGACTTTGAGCATAAGAAAGGGCGAAGTGGTGTGGTAGCCACGTCCGCCGCGGATCGCGCGCTGTGGGTTGATCGGCACTTGCACAGGAAAAGTCTCGATGTGGGTGATCTGCATAGCACAAACTTTCTGGGTAAAAACAGGTTATTGGATGATTGGGTAAGTGCAGAACTGGCATACTGTGCCGCTGGTTGGTTTAGAGCGGGTGCGTACCACATTTTCGGGGGACGCACCCTTTGAAGACACTGCAAAAGATAAGTCGCCGGTAGTTAGATTATACCAGATTTTGCCACGGAATGGTAAATTGCCACCGTCCAGGGCGCGTACTCCAAAGGGGTAGGCGCCTTATAACTCATGTTACGTAGGGTTTCAGTTAACTCGTGTAGGGAGCATCCTCAGATGCGGCTCCAGCGCAAAAAAAGCCGCATCTGAGGATGCTCCCTACACGAGTACAGAACTTATGAAAATTTGAAGGTGCGTAACATGAGCTTATCAGACAGAGCTCATATAGGTCTCCGGGTGAAATTGTTCCATTCTTCACTGATAATTGCAATGAATTCACCACTTTGTCCCTATGTGCGTAACACGGAAGGCATATTCCGAGGAATCTAGTACTTTTGGCGTAAAAAATAATTTGCTTTTCTGTTTTTCGCGTCTGCCCCTTGCACGGGAATTGCGGACAATTGAGGGTGCGTCATCTGACTTGGCACGCCCCATTGTCCATTTGATAGCTCAATCGGATCTCTGTGATTCGCTTCGCTAAAAGTGATTAGCGCACAGGAGGTCACCGCAACGAGGCATGGCCTACCCGTCGTGTAGCGAGCATCTTTCGTTGCGGATCGGGCCACTACCCCGCCTCTGAGGATGCTCACTACACCGCTTAACTGATTTTGAATACACCTATTTTATTTTGTTTAGCGTACATGTCCATCATGTTATGGGATGCGTACCACAAAGGGGGCGAAGCATCCGTAATGCCTATTGGCTTTCTCGTCCATCGTCCCTAATGGGGGACGCACCCACGTCATTGTAGGGGTAAATATTGTTCACCCATTTTTTTAATGTAGCGTGGATAAAAAGCGGTGTTGTTTTTCCCAAATATCCCAAAATAGGTGATTGGGGACTAGACAAAATGGGAAAAAGTAGCTATACTGTGGGGCGAAGTGGTGCAAAGTGGGGCGAAAGGGAACAGGATTACTCTTTTTGCGTAAGGTCCTGTAAGGATGATGGGATTTTGGGATTATTTGGGAAATTGACGCTGCCTGACTTAACGGCTTACTCTGCTTACCTACGGTAGAGCGTTATCCGACTTGCGAAGTATAAAGGCTCTGTAAAGGCTAAGCAAGGCTTGGATCAAGGTTGAATAAGCGCTAATTCTAAGCTTGATAAAGGCTAAATGCAATCATTTAGCTGGCCTGAGGCGATAGCTGTCTCCCATCTGGCTATAGTTTGATGCCTATAGTTTGACTAAGCGATGCTAAATAAGCGGTAAGTAAAGACAAAGCAGATCAGGCGGCGTGTCATGTTTTTGGGCGAATTCACCCATACGCTAGATACCAAAGGGCGGCTCACAATCCCATCTAAGTTCCGCGAGCGTCTGGAACAGGGTCTGGTGATTACGCGCAGCCCCATGGAACGCTGTCTCTTTGTCTTTCCGATGGCAGAGTGGGAACATATTGCTGAAAAGATCAGCGCGCTGCCACTGGCCGATCCCCGTTCGGCGCAACTGCGCCGCGCGTTTTTCAGCACCGCCGAAGACGCAGTGCCGGATAAGCAGGGGCGAATTTTGATTAGTCAGCGGCTGCGCACCATTGCGCAGATTGATACAGATGTGATTGTCGCCGGAGTCAATACCTTTATTGAGTTATGGCAGCCGGCGTTGTGGGAAGAAAAGGTTTTGCGACCACTTGATGACGGCGAGTTTGATCAAGATTTCTACGCCGCTCTCAATATTTAATGGCAATTCAGGTTACGCCGTGCCGGGGACAGAGCAAAGGATGACTGGTTAAGCACATTGGCTTGGTCTGTCCCCGGTGCGGCGGCCGAACAGTTACAGTGAATGTGCATGAATGATCCAGCCGGTGTCACGCCAGATCCACCCGAAGCCAGCCACGCACCTGTGCTGCTGGCAGAGGTGCTGGAGGGGCTCCAAATTCAGCCTGGCATGTGCATGATCGACGGTACATTGGGGGGTGGGGGTCATACCGCTGCCTTGCTAGAGCAGTCAGCCCCCGATGGGCAGGTGCTGGGGATCGATGCCGATCCGGCCGCCATCCGACGTGTCGGTCAGCGCCTAGCCGCAGAAGTCACTGCCGGGCGGTTGGTAATGGCGCAGGGCAATTTTGTTGAGATGGAGAGCATTGCCACAACCCAGGGGTTTACCGCAGTTGACGCAATTTTGCTAGACCTTGGGGTCAGCAGCTATCAACTAGACACGCCAGCGCGCGGTTTCTCATTTCGTAGTGAGGGTCCACTCGATATGCGCTTTGACCCGACGCAAGGTGTGAGCGCTGCGGAGATTGTCAACACATGGCCGGAAGCAGAGATCGCTGATCTGATCTATGAGTATGGAGAGGAACGCTTAAGTCGTAGAATTGCTCGGTATCTGGTCCAGCATCGTCCGTTCCACTCCACGGCTGCTCTTGCCGATGCCGTCGAAAAGGCAGTGGGCGGCCGTCGTGGCCAACGGATTCATCCAGCAACACGCACCTTTCAAGCGTTGCGTATTGCAGTCAATGAAGAGCTGATGCGGTTGGAAAAGGTACTACCCCAGTGTTTGGCGCTGCTAAAACCTGGTGGCCGCCTGGCCGTCATCGCCTTTCATAGTTTGGAAGATCGCATTGTCAAACGGTGGATGCAGCAAGAAGCGAGTAGCTACATTCGCGATGAGCACCTTTTAAAAGGGGGATATGAACGTAACCCAACGTTAGTGATTCTGACCAAAAAACCGATTAGTGCAACAGACACAGAAATAACCCACAACCCACGCAGCCGTTCGGCTAAGCTTCGCATCGCAGAACACATCTAACCGGCGCGAAATAACTAATGCTTACTGCCTGCATTGCGCCGGAACCGAATTGCCCAATCCCATTTGTCTGTGTCTATCCGAATGACCGCTAGTGGAGCAGTGATCTTTTGCGCCAGCGAAAGTTCTTGCCTGCCAGAATTCTGGATGGACAGCTTTGTTGTTGCAATAAATCAGCCTATATGCGAATCGTTATACTGCGCTTGTGTTAGTGTTGTGTATTTGTACAATACTAATTAGGGCAAAGTATAGAATGCCCAATGGATGCACCTAATGTTACAAAATCGAGCGATCTCAACCTCCCTCTCATCGACCGTGTCAACCGATCTGTTGCAGACAGCGCGCCGTACGCTTCCCAATGGGTGGCTACGTGTGCTCTATCACACCCTGCGCCTACCAGATGATCTGTACTCTTTTCTGCTTTTCTTTTTAACCTTACTCATTATCTGTGGTGGTCTAACCCTGCACCTGATGTTAGCGACCACCATCTTGGAAAAAGAGGCAGAGTTGGTCCAGCTACAGGCTGCTTATCAGGCAGTAGAGCGTACAAACTCGACCACGGTTCGCATCATTGCACAAGAGTCTACCTTGGATAAAATTAAGCAGCGTGCCCTGGAGATGGGCTATGAGCCGGCCTTTAAACGTCGTTACTATATCATTGCAGCAGATCATTCTTCCTCCAGTAGTTATTCATCGGGTAATGATTCGTCAGGTAATTAGTTAATTGCGGGTAACAAATCTCTATGCCTTCTTTGTTCAGTGCGCTGCGCCCAGAGGCCCCCTCAAGTGTAACTAACCAAGACTTGGTCAATGCCCAGGCAGAAGTTCAATCGCGTCTGTGGCGTTTTTGGTTTCTTGCAGTAATTTTTGTCTTTCTTACCTGTCTTGTTTTAGTGCGCCTCGTTGTCTATCAAGTTGTACAGACCGGTGAGGTGATTGATCCTGATTTACGGGCCTTAACGGTGCCGGCGCGCGGCTCAATTGTTGATCGGGATGGCGAACTACTTGCCGGCGATCAGTTCTTCTATCAAGTCGTCGCTACGCCCAACCAAATCAAGGATGATCGGCAACGTCAATTGGTGGCCCAACGTCTGCAGGATCTGATTGGGCTGCCGGCATTGACCACCTGGCAGATCCTAAACGAGAACAAGGAGCGCACCTATGTGGAACTGGCCAAAGCGATTGATCTGTCTCTTGGCCAACAACTACAAAAGGCAATCGGGCAGGAACTTGCCGACGATAGCACATCACCGCTGCAATACATCGCCGCACGCCCCATCCCTGTGCGTTTTTACCCCCAAGACAATCTGGTCAGCCACTTGATTGGCTTTGTACAGGCCGACCATGAAGGCGTTTATGGCTTAGAAGAATATTATGATGCCTTCCTCAAGGCGAATGGCGTCGGGTTGTTGGAGCGCACCCCGATTACCATTGATTCATTGCCGGTGAATGTGCGCCGTTTCCTGCCCTCTGCCACCGGAAAAGATCTGATGTTGACCATCGACCGCTCTATCCAGTGGATCATCGAGGAAGAGCTGGTGCAAGGTATTGCCAAATACCGGGCGAAGCGGGGCACGATTATTGTCATAGAGCCGCAGACCGGTGCAATTCTAGGGTTGGCCAACTGGCCTGACTATGATCCGAATCGGCGTGATGGTGAGCAAGTTGATTTTACCCGCTTTACCGACCCAGCGGTTAGCTCCATCTATGAACCAGGTTCGGTCTTTAAATTTGTAACCATGGCCGCAGGGCTGGACACGGGTGTGATCACCCCCACATCGGTCTTTACGGATGACGGCTATATTGTGGTTGGTGAGCGCACCATCTTCAACAGCACACGTACAGGATCCGGTCAGGTGAATGTCACACAGGCATTGGCTCGCTCCCTTAATGTTGTTACTGCACAGGTGGCGGAACGGGTGGGTGCTGAGGATTTCTACCGCTATGTACGCCGCTTTGGTTTTGCCGAACAGACGGGCGTTGACCTGGCCGACGAAGTGCCGGGGTTACTCAAGACGCCTGGCCATGAGTTGTGGAGTCTGTCTGATCTGGGAACGAACAGCTTTGGTCAAGGGTTAGCCGTGACACCGTTGCAAATGGCCAATGCCACCGCCGCGGTCGCCAATCATGGTCTGCTCATGCGGCCCTATGTGGTGCAGGCGCGGATTGAGCATGAGGAGGTGCTCTATACCAAACCCACCGCCCTGCGTCAGGTGATTTCTCCCCACAGCGCGGCTGAATTGACGGAAATGATGGTCGAAACAGTAGATTCCGGCAACAAAGCTGCCGCTGTCGCTGGTTATCGAATTGCCGGCAAAAGTGGTACGGCGCAGATCCCGGATGAAGGCGGCTATTTGAAAGACGCCACCATTGTGAGCTTTGTGGGCTTTGCGCCGGCAGATGACCCTAAGTTTGCCATCCTGGTCAAGCTAGACGAGCCCGATCCAGCCTTGAGCCAATGGGCGGCGTATACTGCGGCGCCCATCTTTGCCCAAATTGCACGGCGTCTGTTTGAACATTTAAATATTCCACCCGATGAGATTCGCACCCAGCTTGCTGCCAACCCCGGTGCGGCGGCAGGGAGTCAATAATGCGACCGATTATCGCAACGCAGATCACCCAACATACGCTCTGGCAAGCCCTGACTGGACAGACGCCCCCGCTGGCGTTGCCGGCTACGCCCATTCAACATGCCGTGCTGGATAACCGCGATACATTGCCTGGCGATCTCTTTGTAGCGCTGGCGGGGCGTCATACAGATGGGCACTTTTTCATTGGCGATGCCTTACGTCGCGGCGCACAAGCCATTTTGTGCACAGAACAAGGTCGGGAACAGGCACAGCAGCAGGGCGCGATTGTAGTCGATTGCACGGCGGCGCGCTGGGAAGTGATGGCAACGTTGCCGTCCGCCTACCGACCCAGTCAACCGCTGGCCTACATGGTCGATGACACGACGGCGGCACTGCAAAAGGCGGGCGCTTTTCAACGCCTCCACCGTTGTCATCCCGCTTTGCGTGTAGTCGGCGTCACCGGCAGCGTGGGCAAAACCAGCACCAAGGAATTGGCAGCGGTGGTTTTGCAACAGCGCTATGCCATGCTCCACAACCCTGGCAGCCTCAATAGCGAACAGGGACTGCCCTTTACCTTGCTGGGGCTTGGCTTGCAACATGAACGGGCAGTCCTGGAAATGGGGATGTATGACATCGGCGAAATTCGCACCCTGTGTACATTGGCCCGCCCCCATGTGGGCATTGTGACCAATGTGGGACCCACGCACTTGGAACGATTGGGCTCCATTGAACGGATTGCCCAGGCCAAAAGAGAGTTGGTAGAAGCGCTGCCCAGTGCTGCAGAGGGTGGTGTGGCCATTCTCAACTGGGATGATGAACGGGTACGCACCATGCGCGAGCACACCCAAGCGCTGATCTTTCGCTATGGACTATCCCCGGAAGCCGATCTATGGGCGGATGAGATTGAAGGCGCCGGGCTAGAGGGCATTCGCTTTCGTTTTCATTACCGGCAACCAGAAAGTTTGCTGGAGGAGTCACTGCATGTGCGGGTGCCGCTCTTGGGACGGCACAGCGTCCATACTGCGTTGCGGGCAGCCGCACTGGGCTTGGTGGAAGGCTTGAGTTGGGAAGAGATTGTTAGCGGCCTGCAAAGCACACCGGGCCAGATTCGGTTGGTGGTGACGCCCGGCATCAATGGCGCTACCATTGTGGATGATACGTACAATGCTAGCCCGGCCAGCACCATTGCTGCGCTCAATCTCTTGGCCGACCTGACGCCCAAGGGCGGGGGACGGCGGGTTGCCGTCCTGGGGGATATGTTAGAGCTGGGCGTTTACACGGATGAAGGTCATAAATTGGTTGGCCGGCGCGCTGCGAGTGTTGTTGATATTTTGGTAACTGTCGGAGAGTTAGGCTTCGATATCGGTGCAGAGGCAGTTGCCGGTGGCTTTAATCCAGCGCATGTTTATCAAATGGCCGATCACAAACAGGCGATAGACCTTCTCCACACTCAGATCCACGAACATGATCTGGTGTTGGTCAAGGGTAGCCGAGCTGTCGGGATGGATACGATTGTGACAGAAATTATTGAATCAGCGTAATAGAGAAAGTGGTTGAGAGAGTAGATTTAGAAAGGCAGTTAGCCCATGAGGACACCTTCGCAGCTTTTATCGATGCCCTGGCATAAGCGGACAACGGATGAGCCCGGTGAGGAGATGCCGCAAAAGTTTCTCCCGCACCTATTGCGTCTTTTGGCCTTATTGATCGTTTGTCTGATCTCATCGAAGTTGCTTGAAGATTTTATGGAGTCATCGATGGCCTACGCGTTAACCTTGGGGACAGTCAGCTTTTTTATTGCGGTCTTCTGGGGTAATCCGTTGATCACCTTGTTAAAACGGTGGGGCATCGGTAAGCAGATTCGGGTGGAAGAGCCGGGCAGCCGCCAGACCAAAACCGGCACGCCGACCATGGGCGGCATTTTGATTGTGGTGCCGGTGTTGCTGATTACCGGCGTCCTCAACATTGCCAATCTCTGGGGCCTGAACGCCATTGGCCAAAGCACCCTGATTCTCTTCTTCTGTCTGGCGTCCCATGCCGTTCTTGGGGGTGTCGATGACTGGCAGGGCATCAAAGGCATTCGGGGCCGCGGCGAGGGTATGAGCGAAAGGATGAAAAGTTCCTTTCAGATCGGCTTTGCTACAATCCTGGCATTGATCCTTTACTATGGCCCGCCGCACTGGGATTACATCGGTGTCCCTGGTCTCTATGGACCGGATAACGGCTTTTATCGCATTGGTCCACTGATCATTCCCATTACTATCTTTATTATTGTTGGTGCCAGCAATGCTGTGAACTTTACGGACGGGCTGGATAGCCTGGCCGGCAGTATTAGCAGTATTGCCTTTGCCAGCTATGGCGTTATTGCCTACCTGCAAAACCAGACCTATTTGATGGCCTTCTGTTTTACTATTGTGGGGGCGCTGCTGGCCTTTCTCTGGTTTAATGCGCACCCGGCGCAGATGTTTATGGGTGACACCGGCAGTCTGGCGTTGGGCTCAACCTTGGGCCTGGTCAGTGTCATGACGGGGCAGTGGCTCTTGTTGCCGATTATTGGCTCCATCTTTGTCGCCGAAGCTGGCAGCGTTATCATTCAGCGCTACTATTTTAAATGGACGCGCCGCAAGTATGGCGAGGGACGCCGCGTCTTTAAAATGGCGCCGCTGCACTATCACTTTGAACTGCTCGGCTGGAGTGAAATGCAGGTCAAGGAACGCTTCTGGCTTATTGGTGTGTTGAGCGGTATGTTGGGTGTTGCCCTCGCTCTAGTGTAAGGCTTTTGGCACGATGGCTACAGTAAACGCGTGGGACTTTAGCCGCAAAAAGGTTGTCATTCTGGGATTGGCCCGGCAAGGGTTGGCGCTGGCGCGCTTTTTTTGCAAGGCTGGCGCCCAAGTGGTCGTCAGTGACATGGCGCCGGCGGCTAAGTTGACCAAGGCGTTGTGCGAGTTAGACGATTTGCCTGTCGAACTCGCGCTTGGTGGTCATCCGCTCTCGCTGCTGGAAGGTTGCAATCTGCTCTGTCTCAGCGGTGGGGTGCCGCCCCAGATTGAGATTGTACAAACGGCGCAAGCCCGGCGCATTCCGCTCAGCAATGACAGTTTGCTCACATTGCAACTGGCGCGGGCCCTGGGGTTAGGCCCTTTGCTGGCGCTCACCGGTAGCAGCGGCAAAACCACCACGACAACGCTTGTCGGCAAGATGTTAGCCGCGAGTGGTAAAGAGGTCTATGTCGGCGGCAATATTGGCACACCGTTGCTGGATCGGTTGGAGACGATTCCGCAAGGCGCCTGTATTGTGCTGGAACTGAGCAGCTTTCAGTTGGAACTTTTTAACCCAGCAGTGGCCTGGGGATCCTTGGCAGGCGTAGGGCCGGATGTGGCGGCCATTCTCAATATTACGCCGAATCATCTGGATCGCCATCCCGACATGGCAGCCTATGCATCCGCCAAATTCAACCTGCTGCGTCATCTGCCGCCCACGGCACAAGTTGTGCTCAGCGCTGACGATGCTGTGACCCAGCGGCTGGCGTCCGACGTAGCAACCTGGCCGCTAGCGCCGCTGCCCGCTAGCTGGCATATGGAAACTTTGCTGGATGAGGTCAGAGCCGGTCTAGATGCGCAAGCACAGGCGCCAACCTTTTTCAGCCGGCAACATCAGCTACAGAACGGCGCATGGCTGGCTGATGAAATGCTGATTTATGAAGGCGCAACGATCTGTAATCAGGACAAGATTCTGCTACGAGGTGATCACAACCGCAGCAATTTACTCGCCGCCGCCGCCATTAGTGGCGCAGCCGGCGCAACAGTAATGGCTATGCGCCAGGTGGCCACTACCTTTACCGGTGTGCCCCATCGGCTGGAGGTGGTCTCTGAGCAGAATGGCGTTGTCTGGATCAATGACAGCATTGCCACCGCACCGGAGCGAGCTGTCGCGGCGCTGCGCTGTTTTACGCCCAAAGCGCAGACGCTGATCCTCCTTGCCGGTGGTAAAGACAAGAACTTGCCGTGGGAGCTTTTCGCCGACGAGGTGTTAGCACGAGTGAACCATTTGATTGGTTTTGGACACGCAGGGTCAATGATTATAGAGAAAGTCCAGGAACGCGCCCACTATACACAGACCAAAGCGCCCAACTGTGCGGTGGTGCAACGGCTGGACGATGCCGTGGCGCTCGCCGCGCGGGTTGCCGCGACGCCGGCGGCTGGGCAGAGCGATGGCGTTCAGGCGTCTTCCCTGCCAACAATTATTCTACTTTCGCCGGGTGGCACTAGCTATGATGCCTATCGAGATTTTGAAGAGCGGGGCGAACACTTTCGTCAATTGGCGCTCAGTTGGCTCAAAGGGCATAAAGCCTATGAAGGAGTGGCGCGAGTAAGTCAAAAAGCATAGATTTGTTATTGAAAAAGCTGATAAAAAGCATAGAAATACAAGATAAAAAGCACCATATTTTAAGATTATTGACTTTGTATTGCTGTAATTATAGCTAACAAAAATGTCAGAAATTTGACTTAAATAGCTAATAAAAGTTAATATATATGTACTTAAATAGTGTGATAAGTTAATTGTTTGGCACTTTGTAGGGGCATCCGCTTGCCGGCGTCTTAGGGCGACCGTAAGGGCACGCCCCTACCGCTAATACAGAATTATTTATTTAACAGAGCACTTATTTAGCTTTCGTAAATTGACTATTCTTCACAAACAGTTCCGACTGATAGCAGTAAAGATTGCATAGTTTAGCTGGTAAATAGCTGAGATAACGGTTGACAAAATGGTAGCGGCGACAAATCAAAGTACACCATCACAAAGTAGTGCACAAAGTAGTGCACAACGTAATGGCTATGACTGGGGCCTACTCACCATTGTCATGACGCTCTTTGGCTTTGGCATGGTCATGGTCTTTAGTTCTAGCTTTGCCTGGGGCTTTGAGGGGCATGAAGATCCCTACTACTATGTCTCGCGTCAGTTGATGTGGGGGGTCTTGGGATTGGTGACAATGATCTTGGTGGCGCGGATTCCCTATCACTTTTGGGAGCGGTGGAGCATTGTGCTGATGGCGGGCACACTTTTGGCCTTAATGGCAGTGGTCGCCATCGGCAGCGAACAGTTTAACGCAACGCGCACCTTCTTTGGTGGGAGTGTGCAGCCGAGCGAACCGGCCAAAATTATCATCGTTATGTACGTCAGCGCCTGGTTGGCCAGCAAAGGCGAACGGATTCGGGATGTGCGGGTTGGCTTATTGCCCTTTAGCGTTTTGATGGGGGCGATTGCTGTTTTGATTGTGGCGCAGCCCAATATCAGCACGGCCATTCTGATTGTGGCTACGGCGTCGATTATGTTCTTTATCGCCGGCGCCGAAATGAAGCAGTTGATCGTCGTGGGCAGTGGCGCGGCGGCAACCTTTTGGTTGGTTATTCACTACAGCACCTACGCCAGCGGGCGGGTGGAGCGCTACTTGGCTTCGCTATGGGATCCGATGCAGAGTGATGAGTACCAAGTACAGCGCGCTGTGGAAGCGCTCATTCGCGGCGGAATTTTTGGCCAAGGACTTGGCAACAGCCGCGCCAAACTGCCGGGCTATTTGCCAGTCAGTTGGAGTGACAATATTTTTGCCGTGATTGGCGAAGAGATGGGGCTCATGGGCGCGCTGCTCATTATCTTTCTCTTTGCCATGTTGGCCTACTTTGGGCTGCGCACTGCATTACGGGCGCCGGACAACTTTGGCATGTTGCTGGCCACCGGCATTACGGCCTCCCTCACGTTGCAGGCGCTGCTCAACATGGCCGTGATTGTCGCGGCCGCTCCGCCTACCGGTGTCACTCTCCCCTTTATCAGCTATGGCGGCAGCTCCCTCGTGACGGCCTTAGCTGCCGTCGGCATATTACTTAACATCAGTCGCCATGCCGGAGCGACCCTAACGCCCAACCGGGCAGGAACAGAAAAGTATGCGCGTTTTGATCTCGGGTGGCGGAACCGGGGGCCACGTTTATCCGGCCCTAGCCGTGCTGGCGCAAATGCCCGCCGCCCCGCGCCAAGCGGACCAACCTCCCGTGGCAGCCGTCGCCCCAGCAACTACGTGTCCGCCCGCCGCCGTTGAATTTTTATGGATCGGCGCTAGCGACGGTATGGAAAAGGCGTTGGTGCAACAGGCGGGTATTCCCTATCAAGGGATTGCAACTGGACAATTGCGGGGCAAGAATCCCTTGACGGCGGTGCAAAATGCTGGCAAAATGATAGGGGGTATAATTGAAAGTTGGCGAATCCTCCGTAACTTTCGTCCTGACGTTTGTCTCGCCACCGGTGGTTATGTCTGTGCGCCGGTGGTGACGGTCTGCCGGCGACGGGGCATTCCGGTCTTGATCTACCTGCCGGATATGGTGCCGGGTTGGGCCATTCGCAGCTTGAGCCGACTGGCGCAACGGGTTGCGGTCAGCTATCCAGCGGTGGCTACCTATTTTGGTGGTCTCTATCCAACGGGCAAGGCCGTAGTAACAGGCTATCCGGTGCGGCGGGAATTATTAGATCTCGTCGGGAATGGGCGTTTGGACGCGCAACGCCATCGCGAAAACCGGGCGCAGTTACGGCGCCAACTGGCAGCACAACTGGAGCGTCCGCTTGATGCAAGCGGGGAAGCTGGTCCACAGCCCTTGGTCTTGGTGTGGGGTGGTAGTCAGGGCTCGCGCAACATTAATGAGGCGACCTGGGCGGCGTTGCCTCAACTTTTGCCTCATGTGCAGATTTTGCATGTGGTGGGTAACCGGGATTGGGCAGCTTGGCAGGCAAAGTTGCAGCAGCCTCCTGTTGATGTCAACTTATGGCGGCGCTACCATCCTGTCGCCTATTTACATGAAGAGATGGTGTTAGCCTTGGCCGCCGCCGATTTGACCGTTGCGCGAGCCGGGGCCAGTACATTGGGCGAATTCCCTGTGGCGCGTTTGCCGGCGCTGTTAACGCCTCATCCCGGGGTGAATCAGTTGCAAAACGCAGAGTATTTGGTGCAACAGGGCGCGGCGGTCTTGGTGCGCGATGAAGTATTACACCAACAGCTTGCGCCAGTGTTGCTGGCGTTGGTGCACGATAGGCACAGGCGTATGGCGATGGAGGCTGCGCTCGCCCAAATCGCCCAACCTGATGCCGCCCGTGCAATTGCCCGTGAATTATCTGCGTTGGCTAGCCAGCATAGATAATCAAGGCTCATCTATCAAAGGTACTTATGTCTGATCAGGTAGAAGTTCTGATCACCTTTATCTTATACATTGCCTTCTTTGCCTGGATCGGCTATCAGCGCGGGGCTAAGCGTGAAGGGATTGTGCTCGTGGTTGCGGTTGGCGCCTGGATTGCATTGCAAGAGGGAGGCAACATCCTGGTGCGCATTGCCAATCTAGGGGGCAAGTTTGTGGCCTTTGTGAAGGCCGGTGGTCTGGGTGAAAATCCTGATGCGGCCTTTGGCGCCCTAAAAGATGCGCCACAATGGGTGACAGCCGACCAACGCGGCACCTTTCTTTTTTTAATCTGGGGCACCCTTTTGTTGTTAACGTATATTGTTACACAGAAGGTGTTAAAGGCAGACAAAAAGGAGAAGGGATGGGCAATGCTCTTTGGCATGTTGAATGGTCTATTTTATGGCGCCGTTTTTCTGCCCAAGCTGCTCATCCTCTTCCAGCCGGTCGATAATGGCGTCGGGGCAACCGCTGGTCGTACTGGCGTTGGCGGCCTGCTGGATGTGTTTCGCAGCGGCTTTCGTCTATTGGGCGCCAATTTAGGTGAATTGTGGAATTTTTTTGAACCGTCTCAACGCTCATTGGTGCTGTTGGTCTTATTGACCACCTTTCTGCTCTTGGTCGCCAGCACCGTGAGGGGGAGTGGCTCGCGAAAGAGCAAGTCAAGATCGAGTGATTCTCAGCAGAGCAACACTAACCAGCGCACAGCCAACACAAGTTGATGGAAATCTTTCCTTATCATGGGGCCTGTTGAAGTAATCTTTGGAATTATCGTTATCTTTATTACCCTGATTGCTCTTGCCCGTGGTTATCCGCGCGAGTTGGGCAATACAGTGATCATCTTGGCCACGATCTTTGTGTTGAGCTTTTTCGAGACGCGTATCATTAATGCAGGCGGCATCGTCGTGGAGAGTGTGGCTTCCGGTGATGAACAGGCCGGCAATCTGTTACTCAGTCTGCTCTTTGAATCGCTCTTTGTTATTGCCGTCTTTGCCAGCTATGCCGGTATTACCTTTGATTTTCCCGGTCGTCCCCAGCCGGCGCCAACAGGACCGTTGCTCAGTTTGGCGGTGGGGTTGCTCAATGGCTACCTGATCGCCGGCACGCTTTGGTATTACCAGGACCGCTTTCAATATCCGACGCAGGCGCTGGGTATAATTCATTTGCCGTTAACCCCGACCGGCACGGCGCTTATTCCCCTGCTGCCGCAAAATCTTTTTGAGTCGCCGGTCTACTGGATGTTGCCGGTGGCCGCGCTCTTAATCTTGCGCGTGCGTGGGTAGCGGCGTCAGGCTGCGCATCGCTTGTGGGCGTGACTAGGTGCGTCCCGAATTGAGGGTGACAGACGAGCATTATAAGTTTGCCCGGTGCTGCTTCACCCTATTTGTGGTACGCACCCGGCGTAACTTAGACATACGACCGATAGGACAATGACAACAATGGTGCAAGAAATCCTAAACGAGAGGTGGCAGGAACGCTTACAGGCCAGAGATCAGACCTTGCGTCTACACTTACTGGGTATTGGTGGCGCCGGTTTGAGCGCGATTGCCAAAGTATTGTTAGAACTGGGTTTTCAAGTCAGTGGCAGTGATCGCCAGTTGAGTGCTGCCACCGCCGCGTTGACCGCCGCCGGCGCAACGATCTTTGCAGGACAGCGCGCCGAGAATTTAGCGGCCTTAGGCCCCGAACAACAGCCCGATCTGGTGCTCATCAGCAGTGCGATTCAACCCCAGAATGCCGAGTTGCAGGCCATCCAGGCGTTGGGAATTCCGGTCGTCAAGCGGGCTGATTTTCTGCCCGTGCTGCTGGCCGATCGGCAGTTGATTGCTGTGGCCGGCACGCATGGCAAGAGCACGACGACGGCTATGATCGTTAAGGTGTTGCGCGAGGCAGGGATAGAGACCGGCTATATTATTGGGGCCAATTTGCCCGGCTTTGGTAACGCAGCCGCGGGACAATCCCCCTACTTTGTGCTGGAAGCCGATGAATATGACCACATGTTTTTAGGGTTACGACCCACCGTGGCGGTCCTAACCAATGTGGAATGGGATCACCCGGATTGCTACCCCACGCCGGCGAGCTTTCAACAAGCCTTTGCGCACTTTATTGAGCGTGTGGCTAGCAATGGTCTTATTATCTCGTGCGCGGATGACCTGGGCGCGGAACAGTTGCGCATTGAGCGGCCCCTCTCCGACACCCGCTGGATGACCTATGGCCTGACGATTGGCGCTGACCTCTGTGCTCTCAATCCTCTGGCGACCGCAAGCGGCGGCTATAGCGCCGAACTACATTGGTGGAACGCGCCCAAAGGTCAGTTGCAACTGCAGGCGCCGGGCTTGCATAATCTGCGCAATGCCTTGGCGGCCTGGGCGGTTGCCCGCTGGTGTGATGTCCCGTTGGACAACGCGCGCCAGAGTCTTTGGTCCTTTACAGGCGTCGCACGCCGTTTTGAAGTGGTGGGGGAAGCACAGGGCGTGACCGTCATTGATGACTACGCTCACCATCCGACCGAGGTGCGGGCCTCATTGGCGGCGGCGCGCTGTCGTTATCCGACACAGCGGATCTGGGCCATCTTCCAGCCCCACACCTTTAGCCGGACGCGGACTTTGTTGGAGCAGATGGCGACGAGCTTTCACGATGCCGATGCCGTGATTGTCACCGATATTTACGCTGCACGCGAAGCAGATGATGGCGCCGTCAACAGCCAGCAACTGGTGGACGCCAGCCCCCATGCCAATATCCGGCACATTGGGCCACTTGTCCAAGTTGCGGCCTATCTGTTGACCCAGGTGCAGCCCGGTGATGTCGTCATTACGTTGGGGGCAGGCGACGGCAATCAAGTAGGAAGTCAAGTATTGGATGGGTTACGCCATGCGCGCTGATGCTCTATTAGAAGCACCGGTTGATTGGGTGCCTCCCAAGACCTTAGGGGTTCAGCTTGAACGCCAGGCGCCTTTGGCGTCAATGACGACGATGAAGGTGGGGGGCCCCGCTGAATATTTTGCCACGGTGAATACCACCGATCAGTTGCTGAAGCTGGTGCGGTGGGCGCGGTCAGTGAGTTTACCCTATTTTATGCTCGGTGGCGGCAGCAACATTTTGATCAGCGATGCCGGAATTCGTGGGCTGGTCATTCACAATCGCTGTCGCCAGGTGCGTATTGATGAGGCGCCCTGTTGCCAATTCCCGCGGGACGACCGCCCCTATCTGATGGCCGAAAGCGGCGCGGCCATGGCCGGCGTGGCGCGCACCAGCATACGTGCCGGCCTTACCGGTCTGGAGTGGGGCGTCAGCGTGCCGGGAACGATTGGCGGCGCTGTGGTCGGCAATGCCGGCGCCCATGGCGGCGAAATTAAGGATACGCTGGAATATGCCATGCTGCTAGATGGCAACGGTGAGATCCAAGAATACAAAGTCGCTGATTTTCATTACGCCTATCGCGACAGCAGCCTCAAACGGTTGCAACCCTTGGTGGCCGGCTTTAAGCCGGTGGTGCTGAGCGCCAATTTCCGCTTGGAACGGGGGGATGCCAGCGCAGCGGCGGCCCGTGCCGAACATTTTTTGCAGAGCCGGCGGCGCACTCAACCGGTGGAGCCCAGTCTGGGCAGCACCTTCGTCAACCCGCCCGGCGATTATGCCGGCCGGTTGATTGAAGCGGCTGGTCTCAAAGGCTATCGCTGCGGCGGCGCCGCCGTCAGCACGGTGCATGCGAATTTCATCGTTAACGCCGGCGGCGTCGGCAGCGCCACCGCCAGTGATGTGTTGGCACTGATCGAAGAAATTGAACGGATCGTTGCCGACCGTATGCATGTCCACCTGGAACGGGAAGTACAGTTGGTGGGCGAGTGGTCGGCGGCGGCTAAAGTGGGCTCTGTTTGAAATTGTAGTTTTGTTGTGTAGAAACTACGGTTTCAAAGCAACCGCACGATAGATAAGGGATTGTCAAGCATGGATAAACAACGTTCTCTGCGGGTTGGGGTGCTCTTTGGCGGCCGCAGCGGTGAGCATGAAGTTTCATTAGCGAGCGCCCGCAATGTAATGGAAGCCTTGAGTCGTGCCGGGCATACCGTGGTGCCGATTGGCATTACCCCCCAAGGCCATTGGCTGGCCCAAGGCGATCCGCTGGCGCTGTTGACCGGCGCCGAACAGCCTGTGCACAACGGCGCCCACCAGCCGACGCAACCGTTGCTCAATGGTGCAACGGCGGAAGCGCAAACCAAAGTCTCTTCGTCGTGGGCGCTTTTGCCCCAAGCCAACCAAGAGGCGCCGCTGCCCACTATCGATGTGATCTTCCCTGTGTTGCATGGCACCTACGGCGAAGATGGCACAGTGCAGGGTTTGTTGGAAATGGCGAATCTGCCCTATGTTGGCTGTGGGGTGTTAGCCAGCGCGGTGGCAATGGACAAGGTGGTGGCCAAACAACTCTTTGCTCAAGCCGGCTTGCGTCAGCCCCGCTACAGCGTGGTCATGCGGCGGCGCTGGCAGGCGGCGCCGGAGCAGGTCAGCGACCAACTGGAGACGACCCTTGGCTATCCGCTCTTTGTCAAGCCGGCCAATTTGGGGAGCAGCGTCGGCATCAGCAAGGTGCACGACCGGAGCGAACTGCCGGCGGCGTTGGAGCTAGCCTGTCGCTATGACCGCAAGTTGATTGCTGAAGCGGCGATTCCCCATGCACGTGAGATCGAGGTGAGCGTCTTGGGTAACGATGACCCGATCGTCAGCATCCCTGGCGAGATTGTGCCGGCCCATGAGTTTTATGATTACGCCGCCAAATATTTGACCGACGCCAGCAAGCTCCTGATTCCAGCGCCGATCTGTAGTGAACTGGTGGCCGAAGTGCAAACGATGGCGCTGAGGGCCTTCCAGACCGTCGCGTGTAGCGGACTGGCGCGGGTGGATTTCCTGCTCGACAATGACAGCGGAACGCTCTATTTGAATGAGATCAATACGATGCCCGGCTTTACGCGCCATAGCATGTATCCCAAATTGTGGGAAGCCAGCGGCATTAGCTATCCGGAGTTGGTGGATCGTCTGCTGCAGCTAGCCCTGGAGCAGTATGAAGATCGCTTGCAAAACTGTACAGCAAGGGAATGATAGGAATTCGTATGGGAATTCATGGGGTACGGACGACCGCCTCCCAAACAAGCCGACGGCGCGCCCCGGCGCCCTCGAATCTGTTGCCGGCAAGCCGCCCCTTGCGACCGGAACAGCGCAGTGCGCAACAACGGGCGCGGCGTAGCCGTCAATTCACCCGGCGTATGCGCCGCTTTGAATCAATGGTCGACCGGGCGCAATTTACTAAAGTGAATCAGACTGTTGCGCAGTGGCCCATTCAGCTTGGGCTGAGCAACTGGCATTTCAGCAAGACCGTCAGTCTGCTTTTGCTGTCGTTGGCCATCTATGGTGTGGTCTGGCTGCACAGTGACGAACAGTGGTTTGTCTACCGCGATTCAGTCACCTTTAATAATCTGACCTATGTCGATGCCGAGACGCTTTATAGTGCGGCGGATATTGATAGTTGGAGCATCTTTTGGCTATCGCCACGCGCGATTCGGAATCGACTCGTGGCCTTGCCGACCGTGGCCGATGCCCAGGTTTCTGTGCATTTGCCTAACCAGATCGTGATTGATGTGCAAGAGGAGAAGCCGATTGCACTTTGGGTGACACAAGGAGGAAATTTTTGGCTATTGCCCGACGGTTCCTCACTGCCGGAGCCGGAGCCGAGCCAACCCGACCTGCTCCAAATCATTGATCCGCTCAGCGAATCGCAAGCGTGGAATGGAGCAGGCAATCAGCGCTTTGACCAAGGTGTGTTGGCCAGTGCACTGACTTTGGTACAGTGGATGCCGGATCTCAAACAGATCTATTACAACCAGGGCTATGGCCTCAACTTTCATCTGCCCGACAGTGGGATCTGGGTTTATTGGGGCGATGGTCAGAAGATGGAAACAAAATTAACCAATCTGATGGGGTTGGAACAAATTGTCAGAAACGAAGGCTCCAAGCGCAACATTATTGATGTGCGTTTTGAGAAGCCTATTATTCAGTGAGGCTCAAAGAGGATTGTTGTGCAAGAGATTATTTCTGCGATTGATATCGGGACGACGAAAATCTGTGCGCTCACGGCCGGCGTCACGCACGACAGTTTGGGGAACTTGGCGTTGCGCATCCTGGGTGAAGGCCAGACCCCAAGCCGGGGCATTCGCCGTGGCGTAGTGGTCAATGTTCAGGAAGCAACCACTGCCATTGCCGAGGCCGTAGAACGTTGTGAACGTGATATGGGCGAGCGCATTGTCAGCGCCTATGTTGGGATTGCCGGCAGTCATATTAGCACCTTAAACAGCAAAGGGGTTTCCCCCATTGACCGGCGGCAGGGAGTGACCAACTATGATATGCAGCGTGCACTGGAGGGCGCCCGGGCTGTCGCGCTGCCCCAGAACCAAGAAGTGATCCACGCCATTGCGCGTCATTGGACGGTGGACAGCCAGAGCCATGTCCAACAGCCGCTGGGGATGAATGCCTATCGGTTGGAGGTGGATGCCCATATTGTCACCGGCAGCAGCACCGCGGTCAATAATCTGATGCAATGTGTCATGGCCCACGGCATTGATATTGATGAGTTGGTGCTGGAACCCTTAGCCAGCAACCAGTCCGTCTTGCGGCCGGAAGAGCGCCACATGGGGGTGGCCGTGGTGGATATTGGCGGCGGCACCACCGATATTGCCATCTTTATTGAAGATGGACTCTGCCATACTCAAATCCTGGACTTAGGCGGCAACCATTTGACCAATGATGTGGCGGTGGGCTTGCATGCGCCCTTTGAAACGGCCGAAGAGCTAAAGATCCGCTATGGCACCGTCTTGCCAGAGCGCGTTGCCGAAGATGAGAATGTCTGGGCCGCAGTCTTTGGAGAAAAGGGGGAACGGAGCTTTAGTCGTTCTTTTATCTGTCAGGTGCTGGAAGCGCGTGCGATTGAAGTCTTTGAAATAATTCGTGAGCGACTGGAGTTGAGTGGCTACTATGAAAAGTTGCCGGCCGGTATTGTGCTGACCGGCGGGGCCAGCCAATTGCCGGGGCTGACCGAATTGGGGCGAGAAATTTTTGAGATGCCGGTACGGGTCGGTGCGCCGGCGCCTCACCTGCCCATTACAGGCCTGAGTCGCAAGCTTTTGAGCCCTTCTTATGCCACCAGCGTCGGTCTGCTGTTATGGGGCTTGCAAGGCGAGCATCGGCTCTGGCGGCGTAGCTACGATCTGGAGGCGCAGAATGGTCAGCGGGAATGGCTCGGGCCCACCATGCGTTGGTTAAAAACTTTGTTGCCGGATTGAGTATTTTGTAATCCATTTTGTAATTATTGCGCTGTTACGGTGCGTTTAGTGAATTTTCTATCTGCCAAGGAGGCAAATATGACGCAACACAATACCCCCCAGTTTGTTGAGAATTTCGCCAGCATCAAGGTCATTGGTGTCGGGGGTGGCGGCCAAAATGCGGTCAACCGGATGATCGATGAGGGCATTCAGGGGGTCGAGTTTATTGCCGTAAACACCGATTCACAGGCGTTGATGCTCTCCGGCGCGCCGATTCGTCTGCGCATTGGCGATAAGCTGACCAAAGGGCTGGGCTCCGGCGGCAATCCAGAAGTTGGCCAACGGGCCGCGGAAGAGAGCCGGGAAGAGATCGCCGACATGGTCAAGGGCGCCGACATGGTCTTTGTGACGGCGGGCATGGGCGGCGGCACCGGTTCGGGCGCGGCGCCAGTTATTGCCGGAGTGGCGCGCGAACAGGGCGCCTTGACCATCGGTGTGGTGACCCGACCCTTCACCTTTGAAGGGAGCCATCGTCGGCGCACGGCTGAAAGCTCGCTGCAAGAGTTGGCCCAACATGTGGATACGTTGATCGTCATCCCCAATGACCGCCTACTCCAAATCGTTGACAAAAAGAGTGGCATTAATCAAGCCTTCCGCGCCGCTGATGATGTACTGCGCCAGGGCATCCAAGGCATCTCCGAACTCATTACCATTCCAGGGTTAATCAATCTGGACTTTGCCGATGTGCGGTCAATCATGTTGGATGGCGGCGCGGCGTTGATGTCGGTGGGCCGTGCTGCCGGCGAAAATCGGGCCAAGGATGCCGCCAACAACGCCATTCATAGCGCGCTGCTGGATGTATCAATCGATGGCGCGCGCTCAATTCTTTTTAACATCAAGGGTGGCGAGGAGTTGAGCCTCTACGAGGTCAACGAAGCAGCCGAAATTGTACGCGCCAATGCCCACCCCGAAGCCAATATTATCTTTGGCGCAGTGATTGATCCTGAAATGAAGGATGATGTTCAGTTGACGGTCATCGCTACTGGCTTTGATAAGCCCCAAACCCAAGCTGAACAGTCCTTCCCGCAGCGCAGCAACGAACAGCGCACCTACGATCAGCGTAACCATGAGCGTCCTACACCGGCGCGCCAAGAAGCTCCCCGCTCGGGCAACGGCTATAACGGACGCACCTTTGACCGTGATGATCTGGATATTCCGGCCTTTTTGCGCCGCTCCCGCAGCAACGGCCGCTAGCAAATTGATTAAAATCTTTGCTAAAGAATTGATAGAAAGGCCGTCTTTTCGTCAAAGGCGGCCTTTTTTGTACACACCTGATCTTTCGTACAGCTCCACTCTGGCCCGGTGATCGATGCGCCGGGTCTTTTTTATTGGTAAAGTAGTTCGACAATGTCATTGGGGGTACACCGGCGGCATGGACACGAATCCAGCTCGCGCGGATGGACTCTACATCACCTGGATCTGCGTCTGTCAACGGCGTTAATCCTTTTACTGTGACATTGTTGAAGTAGTAAGCGTGGTAGCCGCCATTGCGGAAATATCGGTGTTGCCGGCCAGCAGCCAACAGCTTTCAGCTAGCCGCACAGGAGAAATAACATGAAACATCAAGTAGCACTCATAACGGGTGCCAGCCGTGGTTTGGGCAAGACACTCGCCCATTTTCTGGCTTTACAGGGTTTTGAGCTAATTTTGACCGCACGCCGGGCGGATGCCTTGTGCGCGACCGCGGTCGCGCTCGAAGCTTTGGGCACGCGTGTCATTGCACTGCCCGGAGATATTCAAGACGCGGCGCACCAACAGCAATTGGCCGCAGCCGTGGCCTCGTTTGGCCGCCTTGATCTATTGGTCAACAATGCGTCGTTGCTCGGGCCAAGCCCACAGCCCCAACTAGCGAGTTACCCTTTGGCCACGTTAACGGAGATCTATGCGGTCAATGTCTTGGCGCCACTGGGGTTGATACAGCGTGTGTTGCCCTGGCTCCAGCGCGCAGGAGGGCTTGTCGTCAATATCTCCAGTGATGCGGCCGTGGGTGGCTATGCTGGTTGGGGTGGCTACGGTTCGAGCAAGGCCGCCCTCGACCTACTGAGCCTTACCCTGGCCAATGAACTGCGCACTGAGGGCGTGGCAGTTGTCGCAGTGGACCCAGGCGACATGCAGACGGCCATGCATCAGGCCGCCTTCCCCGGCGAAGACATCAGTGATCGTCCGCTGCCCGAGGTCACCATTCCTTTTTGGGCATGGCTCTTGGGGCAGGCGCCGCTGACGGTCACCGGCCAACGCTTTCAGGCGCAGGCCACGACCTGGAGCGTGCCCGATTAAGGAGCTTGGGAATCAATTCCTAGTTGTCTGGCTGCTTAATTTTTAGAAATCCCTAATGGCTTATTCCCGTGTGGTGATTTCTAAAAATTACGCTCATATGGGCGAAGCGGTGAAATCGCAATAAATACCAGGGGAAAATAAAGCGATTTCACCCGGAGACCTATATGAGCCAAAAATTAAATGTTCGCGGCACTAGGTGGAATGGTTCAGTCAAGAAAGGACAAAACCAAATGACAGCCCAGTTATTTGAATCAGCGCTTGAGATGCATCAAAATCGTCTCAAAGCTTCTGTACATCGTTATCACCTGCAAGACGCCGTGCTGCAGCATAACCTACATCAAGTTTTATATCATGTGGGACGGCGACTTTTGGGGATCGTTGAGTTACAGCAGAAGGAGGTGCGCCATGCAACGCCGTGAACTCTGGTTTGAGCGGCCGGCAGAATTACAGGCGCAGATGCCGCCGGAAATTCGAGGCGTGGCGCGTGATGGCGTGCGCCTCTTGGTCAGCGGCGCCAACGGCCACACCCATACGACCTTTGCTCACCTGGCCGACTATTTGCAGCCGGGCGATCTGTTGGTCATCAATCGCAGTGCAACGCTGGCGGCTAGTCTGCCTGCTTATGGGGCGCTGGGTAACTTCCGCCTCAATCTCTCAACCAACTATGGACATGGCGTCTGGCTGGCCGAGCCGCGGTGGAGCAGCAGCGAACCAGGTCCCATGCCGTTGACACCAGGTGATACATGTACGGTGAATGGCGCTACCGTGCGCTTGCTGACGCCCCACCCGGAGTTACCGCGGCTCTGGTTTGTGCAGAGTGATGACAACTTCTGCCAATTAATGGACCAAGTTGGTGCACCCATTCGCTATGGCTATGTCACGACGCCCTATCCCTTGGCGGCCTACCAGACCCTCTTTGCCAAGGTGCCCGGCAGCGCGGAAATGCCTTCCGCCGCACGTCCCTTTACACGGGAAGTGCTGACTTCACTGCGCCAACGGGGAGTGCAGATGGCGGGCTTGACCCTGCATACCGGGGTCTCCAGCCTGGAAATTGAGACGGAAACGGTGGAAGCGCAACCTATGTACGCCGAAGCCTTTCATGTACCCGCGGCCACCGCGCGTGCCGTCAACCGCGCGCGCCAAGCCGGCAAGCGTGTCATCGCGATTGGCACCACGGTGGTGCGCGCCCTGGAATCTGCCTGGGACGGCAAAGCGGTCTGCCCCGCGCGCGGCTTTACACGGCTCTACATCCACCCCCAGCGCGGCGTCCACACGGTCGATGGGCTGGTGACTGGGCTGCATGATCCGCTAGCTAGTCACCTGGCCATGCTCTATGCCATTGCCGACCCAGAATTAATTCGCAGCGGCTATGCAGAAGCTGTGCGCGCCGGCTACCTGTGGCACGAATTCGGCGATAGCCATCTGATTCTGCCATGACAGCGCGCAGCCGGCGCAGTTGAGCGACTGGTTGACTGACAAATCTTATTTTACCACACCCGCGTTCCTTTCCTTACTGCGCTTGCTGTAGGAATGCAAAGAACAAGGCGCGCCAGCGGTCGGCGGCGTCGATGTGGGGCCCGTGGCCGGAGCCCTCAAAGATCTCCATTTGGACATGGCCGCCGGCGGCTTGGTAACGTTCCAGCACAGTGCGGATCTGGCTCACCATCGGTTGGGATGGGTAGACTTCGGCGCCGGGCCAGCCCGGGATCAGCCCCATTTGCCCCAGCGTCCCCATCTCCCAGGCGGAGCCGTCGGCCACCACAATGTCAGCGCTGCCGTGGGTCCACAGCACAGGTGGTTTGGGATCGATCTCCACCAGGCCGGACCAATTGCAATATTTGCCGGAGAGCGCATTAAGAATGCCCTGCGTACCGGGTGCAATCCCGGGCCAGTTGGCAGAGGTGGTGCTGTCGCCGGGATAGCCGCCATCGCCCACCAGCGATTTGAGCACCTCATCAACCAGCATATCTTCCCGTTCCGCCGGTTCGCGATGGTTGGCCGACCAGTAGGAAGAGTTCATCACATTGCGAATCGAAAGGGGCGAAGCGGCTGAGCGATCTTGGTCGAGCAGCCGCTGGACAAACTCAGGGTTGGCGCCACCGCCACCGGAGCCGGCATAATCGGGGTAGCAGGGCGAACCGTCGGCCTTGGTGCAGCCAAAACCATAGGGAGAAACAGGGTCAATGAAAGTGAGGGAGGCCACCGCGTCCGGTCGATCCATGGCATAGGCGGCGATGGCCGCGCCGCCGGTCGACCAGCCCACCAGGTGCACCGGCGCGGTAATAGCCAGCGCCTGCACCAAGGCATAAGTGTCGTCAGCCCAATCCCGTAGCCCGCGCGTGGCGTCTAGCGCCGCCGGTTCGCTATCGCCAAAGCCGCGCATATCGGGCAAGATAAAGCGATAGCCCGCCGGCGCATCGGGCAACAGATGTTCATAGAAACGACCGGTGGCCAGATTGCCATGAATCATCACGACAGGAATGCCGTCAACCGGCCCAGCTTGCAGATAATGAGTGCGCAGACGAGGGGTGGTAAGGGTGTGAGAAGTCACACCTGGCAAATAGTTCATAACAGTTCCTTTGGTAAATGGCTCATAGAGTCTCTGGGTATACGGACATCGCCCGGCGATCAAGCACCGTGTGGCTTCAGCCCAGGCGCCTGAACTTTATTCAAAGCTCATTCCTGTTCTGTCAGGTAAGAAATGATAGGCTGTAGGCGCCTAGAAGCAGCGGGAGCCCTTTGGGCGCCTTGGGACGCGACCCTTGCGGCGGTGGCCTTCTAGGCGCCAGGGCACCGGCAAGCGGATGCCCCTACGGTATCCATCATTATTTATCTGATAGAACACTCCAATTCTAATTCCGCCCCCAACAGATAGTGGCGAAACCAAGTCAGATTCTGGTGCATCACGGCATGATTTTCGCGTGGCCTCGTGATCGGATGGCCCATGCCGGGGAAGACAAAGAGTTCAACCGAAACGCCCATCTCCTGCAGACCGCGGTAGAGTTCAATGGCATTGGAGAGGGGCACCCGGCGGTCATCGGCGCCATGCTGGATCAACATGGGCGTCTGGGCATTGGCCAGATTGCTCATGGGCGCCGTCTTGGTATAGAGTTCACGGTTGCGGAAAGGCGAACCGGAAAGGTAATCGGTGGTAAAGTAGGGAATATCGTTACTGATGTGGTAGGTGTACCAATCCGAGATCCCTGCACCCACCGAGACGGCCTGAAAGCGAGTCGAGTGCAGACCGGCAAAGGCGGAGATGTAACCGCCCTGGGACCAGCCCATGCAGCCGATGTGCGCCGGATCCACCCAGCCTAACGCAACCAAATGGTCAATGGCGCTTTCCAGATCCCAGAGATCGCCAACGCCCAGGTTGTTGACATTGAGTTCCGCAAAGGCTTGGCCACGTCCGGTGGAACCGCGGTAGTTAGGCTTAAGCACCAAGATCTCTTCCTGGACAAATTGCACGGCGGGATAATACATACAATCTTGATACTCCAGCAAATAGGCTTCAGACAGACCGCGCGGGCCACCATGCACCACAAAGACCAGCGGATACTTTTTGGTGGGGTCAAAGTTGGCCGGCTTGCGCAAAACCCCCTCGATCTCGACCCCATCTTTGCTCTGCCAGCGGATTGTCTCCACCGTGCCGAGTTGCCAGCGTGCCACCGCTTGCCCAAATTGGCTGAGTTGCTGTAACTGCCTCTGTGCTGCGGGTGTGACGGGTTGCGTAAGATAGGCTTCAGGAAAATTTTGGGCATTGGCGCCAATCAACCCCAACTCCCCCGTCGCCGCCACATGATATTCGCCGGCAAGAAAGATGCCACCTAGCTCCAGCGGTGTGGGCGGAGCATCTGCACCAAAATAGGCTACGCGCAGACAGGTACCATCGGCATAAGCGCCAAAGATGCCTTCCTCAACCCATTGCACACCCATTACATCGCGGTCTAGTGGCGCAGAGATGTTACGCATGGCGCCCTGCGCGGTCGCCGCATCGGGAGCGTTGAGCAGCGTTGCCAGATCACAAAGCCACAGATCACGGCGCGTGTAGATCTTCTCATCCCGATCTTGGTGGCTGAGTAAAAGTGTTTTGCCATGCGGGGCAACGGCCACAATGGTGGCGCCGCTGGGTAAATTTAGCCGCGTAATCTCACCCAGGTAGGCAACGTCGGCCTGTTGTTCTGCTTCCTCTGTGTCAGAGATTGCTGCGTTGGCCGCCGCCTGTTCTGCTTTTGCCCTGGCCCGCTCCATCTCCTCGGCCAATGCCCCCTCTGCATCAAGCGCAATGCGGTAGCTACTGGCTGTGCGGTAATAGACTAGATCATCCCGTTGCTGGCAGTTAAGGTAAAGGGCGTCATTGGTCGGCGCCGGAATGACAGATTGAATCGAGAGCGGCTCACGCAACAGGCGGCTAAGCTCGACGACAGGTCTGGTCAACAACTTGGCCTCTTCGGCAGTGGCCGCCTTTAGCTGCGCCTGGTAATGGCGCAATGCTTGCAGCCCCACGTAGTAGAGTGCGTTGCGGCTTTCTTCCTGTTCAAAGTGGTTGAAGTTGCCAAAGCGGTCGGCGCGTGTCTTTTCCTTTTGATCTTGGGGTCGGCGCGCCCGGTACAAAAAGCCACCGGCAAAGGGTTTGAACCACTCGACGCCCGTTTCATGGTCGGTGATCATCCAACCCTCACCCACCAGCCCTTCATAGAGCCAGATCTGCGCTTTGCTTTCCGGCTCCGAGCCGGAACGAAGCAGGGCCAACCGTTGCGCATCGACCCACTCCACCTGACCAACACTGCCACTGCGCGTGAGCGGATAGGTGGCGCCGCTGACCAAATCATGGATCTGGCAAACGGTCTCATAGCGGTTTGCTTGCCAATCGGTGGTGCGTACACTGATCGCCACCTGTCTGCCGCCAGGGGCAACCTTAATGCCTACGGGAAGCTCCAGCAACAGCATATCGCGGAGCGAGGGGTGATAGGGCGTTTGGTTTTCCGATCCAGTCATAAGTTTTCACTTTCTTTGTTTGGTGATCCACCAGGAGATTGCGACGGAGTGGCTATAATTTTGCGTCGACGCTCTGCGGTGATGAAACCCTTCGTGTGTCTTCGTGGATCGTGTGACCATTGGTATTTTTCTAATTCAACAGAACTTCCATCATGTAGTTCGCCAATGCCAGATGAGGTAGGCTTAACAAGCTCTTTTATAACACCTATGCATGCGCAGGCGCGCCGCGCAGTGTTGGCGCCGCAACGCTCTGGATGGCAACGTTGATACAGGCCGGTAATCCTGACCCCAACGCACGCGCCAACGCTGGGGCCAGCTCTTCCGCGTGCTGGACAAACTCGCCATGCACACCCAACGCCGCCACCACCTGGTCATAGCGCGTCGGCAGCAGCTCGCAGCCGATGGCGCGCCCTGCGCCATAGTGTTGGGTCTGGAGCTGGACTTCAGCATTCCAGCGGGCGTCGTTGCCGACGATGGCAATGATGGGCAATTGGTAGCGGAGCGCCGTGTCAAACTCCAGCACGTGGTAGCCAAAGGCGCCGTCGCCGGAGAGCACCAAGACTGGGCGTTCCGGGTGGGCCACTTTGGCAGCCAATGCCAGCGGGATGGCGCTGCCAATCGAGCCGGAAGGACCATTAATGAGACGTATCTGCGCTTCCAATCCAGCTTGCACCCACTGGCCAAATTCGCCGCCATCGCTGACCAGCACGGCGCCTTGGTCCAAATAGGGTTGTAACGCGGCGCAGAGACGCAAAGGATGTAGGGGCGTTGCCTCCGATTGGTGTAGTGTTTGCCAGTGGGTGGGCATTGTATTACGGGCTGTCGCCACGCGGTCGCGCCAATCGCTGCGCGGCCAGGCGCGTGGTTGCGCCAAAGTGGCCAGTTGCCGCACCACTTGCCCTGGATCGGCATGGAGTGCCAGCAGCAGCCTATCGGACTGGCGCAGCGCCTGTGCTTCGGCGTCGATCTGTATAAAGCGGCAGCTTGGCGCAAAAAAAGGTGGGCGGCCAAAGCGCACGGCAAAGTCCAGTGGCTTGCCCAAAAGCAGCACCAGATCCGCCTCTGCCAAGAGGTTTGTGGCCAGATGCAACCACGGATCGTTGACCCCACGTGGGCTTTCCATCGGCAAGGCCGGCGTCTGGATAATATCAGCAAAGCGGGTGACCGCGGCCCAACGTTGTGGGCGCGCCAGCGCCGGCCCAGCCAAGAGCAAGGGACGTTGCGCCGCCGCCAGATGCTCAAGGATGGTGGCAAACCGTGGGTCGTCGGGCGCCAAGTGTGGCGTAGGATCGACCCAACCTGCACCAGCCATTTGCGTCGACGCCGGCGCTTCCAGCACGTCGACGGGCAGACTGAGATGGACCGGCCCTGGTCGTCCGGCCACGGCCAGTTGCAGGGCGCGTTCCAGCGCTTGCCCCAGTTGGTCAGGATCATCCACGCGCCAGGCCGCTTTGGTCACTGGTGTGGCAATGGCGACCTGATCCATCTCCTGGAAGGCGCCCAGCCCCAGTTGCTGTAGCGGTGCATGACCACTGAGCAACACCAATGGCGATTCGGCCATGCGCGCGCCATAGAGGGCCGAGATGGCGTTGCAATGGCCCGGCCCAGCCGTCAGCAGCGCAACGCCTGGCCTTTCCGTCAAACGCCCCCAGCCGTCGGCCATGTGCACGGCGGCAGCCTCATGGCGCGTGTGCAAGAGGCGCAGCGGCTGGCCAATCGTGGCATCATAGATCGAAAGGATCTGATTGCCGGAGAGCGTAAAGAGTTGCTGCACACCGGCGGCAACCAGCGCCTGGACTAAGTGTTGTGCGCCTGTCTGTGTCATTGTCCAATCACCTCCATTCTTTGCTGATCCCTTACCGAACGGTTCCGCCGACGGCAACCGCCAAGGCTGGTCGTCGCAACATGCCCCACATCAGCAGCGCGCCCAGCGTAGAGACCGCAAGGCCCAGCAGGAAGAGCGCGGTATAGCCCCAACTGGCTACCACATAGCCGCCGGTAAAGCTGATGGCGCCAAAGCTCAAACCCATTGCCATTGAGACCGCGCCATAGGCCAACGCGCGCCAGCGCCGTTCCACCATTTCCATCTGGTAGACCTGGAGCGCCGGCATCCACATAGCTGCTAAAACGAGTGTGCCAAAGCGGCCTACCCCCACGCCTAAGACCGTCGGTAGCAGAATGAGTGGCAGCAGACTGAACGCGCTGCCCAATGTTGCCATCATCAAGGTCCAGCCATTGCCATGCCGGCGCGCCAGCCGTGGCCCAGAGAGTGGCGCCAACACAGCCACAAATTGCCCGGCGCTGGTAATCACCCCAATCACGGCTGGCGACAGTTGCAACTCGGTATCCATAAAGGCGCTGCAAAAGGACTGGCAGGTAGCGCTGGCTGCTTGGCTCAATGAAACGTAGAGCACCAGCAACGCAACCGGCCAAAGCGGGAATGCCCCCGGCGCCGTCTCACCGGGCTCCTGTGTATTCTGCTCGGCCCGGCGTAGCTGGACCAGTGGCACTAATGCCGCCAGGGCAAGCAGGGCACTGAGCCAAAGCGCCCAGCGATAGGGGCCGGGGTCGCTCAGTTCCAGACTCAGGAGCAGCCCAAAGAAGCCCGGCAACAGACCGCCAAAGAGCGTCCCCACAAGGGTCCCTAGGCTGCGCAACGTGCTGCTCAAGGCATAGGCGCTGTTCCGATTTTCCGGCGAGGTGACGACCATAAGCGCCGGCGCCAGGTTGATGCTATACATAGCATAGCCGGCGGAGAGTATAACCTGGGTAATGATCGGCCAACTGTATTGCGCCCAACTGGGCAGCACTTCGGTAAAGGGCAAGAGACCCATGCCCAACGCCGCAATCAACGCACCGGCAAACATAACGCGGGTCAGACCAAAGCGCGCCCCCAACGCACCGCTGGGTAAGCTCATCCCCATGTAGCCCACGGCGCCGGCGGCATTAAAGAGGCCCAAGTATTCAGGGCCATAGCCCAGCCGCAGAATATACAGGATCTTCAACAACATTTGGATGCCAAAGAAGCTAATGGCGAGAAGGCCCGTGGCCGCCAGCAACAACTTGACATCACGCCGGAAGGGGGGAAAGGAGATGAGAGATCGCATGAGATTTTATCAATCTTGTTGGAAATTATAATTTTTTTTATTATACCATAAAGTTGTGAAGGGTAGATCCCCTTGAATCGGTTTTACAATTTATTCTTTCTCCTGCTATGATAGAGGGTAGCCAAAACCAACCATTGATCAACGCTCATTAGGGGGCGAAGCGGTGAAATCGCCACCAATGCCAGAGAGAAATGACGCGATTTCCCCGCAGCCCTAGATGAGCCATTGAGCAAAGTGTAAGGAAAGTGATATGACCCAAGTAGAGACGCGACGACGCCCCACCAGCCTGCAAGAAATCCAGGAGCGCACCAAAGGCATGGGTACCGAGGAAGGCCGCCAATCCGGTCTCAATTTTCCCCTGCAACCGACCGATGTGGTAATTACGCCTTATGGCAAGTCGGGCACCACCTGGCTGCAACAGATTGTCCATGGCCTGCGCACCCGGGGCGATATGGACTTTGACGACATCTCGCGCGTCGTGCCCTGGCTGGAGACCTCCTCTGATCTGGGGCTCGATCTGCATGCCCCCCAACGGGGCCATCCCCGCGCCTTTAAGAGCCACCTGAACTGGTATGATGTGCCCAAAGGCGGACGCTATATTGTCTCGATCCGTGACCCCAAGGATGTGCTGGTCTCCGGCTATCGCTTTATGGAAGGCTGGTTTTTTGAGCCGGGGTCGATTGATATTGCGACCTGGGCTAAAGATTCCATGGCTAACCGCGACAAGGGTGGCTATTGGCGCCATTTGCGCTCGTGGTGGGAGCAGCGCCACAACGAAAATGTGTTGCTGCTCTGTTATGAAGAGATGACAGGTGATCTGCCGGGGACGGTGCGCACGGTTGCCCAGTTTATTGGTGTGCCCCTGGACGATGAATTGTTTGCGATCGTGGTCAGGCAATCATCGCTGCCCTTTATGCTGGCACACAAAGATCGCTTTGATGACCGTCTCATGCGCGAACACAGCGAGCGCATCGCCGGTCTGCCCCCCGGCAGTGACTCGGCCAAGGTGCGCAAGGGCGAGGTCGGCTCACACTGGTATGAGCTGCCTCAGGCGATCAGCGACGAGATGGACCAGATCTGGCGTGAGGAGATTGAGGCGACCCTTGGCTTTCCCACCTATCAAGCCTTGCGCGCCGCGTTGGTGGAAGAAAGCAAGGGCAGACCGTCCAGTAAAGCAGGGTCATAAATATGAACAGTCCCATTTACACCGCCATCAATTTTGAGCAGGATGGCAAACAACTGGGCCGGCTGGAAGCGCCCATCTCCACCAATACGGCCGGGTGGGCCAATTACTATCTGCCCCTCTGTGTCGTCAAAAATGGCGAGGGGCCAACGGCATTAATCTTTGGCGGCAATCATGGCGATGAGTATGAAGGACCGGTAACCCTCATGAATCTGGCCCGTTGGGTGCAGCCGGAGCAGGTGCGAGGACGGGTGATTCTGCTGCCCATGCTTAATCGACCAGCGGTGGCGGCGGGCACCCGCCTTTCCAGCGTCGATGGGCGCAATATGAACCGAGCCTTCTACCGCGACTATCCGGAGATGCAGGTCAACGAAAGCATCACCGCCATGATCGCTCACTATGTCACCCAGACGCTGATCCCGCTGGCCGATCTGGTCATCGACATTCACTCGGGTGGCCGCTCCATACATTTTCTGCCATCGGTTAACATGCATCGTGTGGCCAATGCCGAACAGATGGAGGCGATGCTGGCGGCAGGGCAGGCGTGGGGCGCGCCCTACGTTTTTATCTATCGTGATGTGGCCGGCGAGGGCTTACTGCCTTCCTACTGTGAACGCTTGGGCAAGGTGACCTTGGGGACGGAACTGGGTAGCACCTCCCAATTTGGGGTGGAGATGCTGACGATTGCTGAGCAGGGGGTGAAAAACGTTCTGCGCCAGCACCGGATTCTGATCGATACACCTTTTGTTGCGCCGGCGCCGTCAGCCCAAATCGTCGCCGCCGAACAGCGGGAGGATTATGTCATGGCGCCGGTTAGCGGCATCTATGAACCCTTTTTAGAGATGGAGGATACGGTTGAAGTTGGCCAAACGCTGGGGCAAATCCACAGGATTGAAGAGCCTTTCGCCGCGCCCGTACCGGTGACGGCGCACGCCAAAGGGATTCTGTTTGGGCGTCGCTCCTTCCCCTTGACCCAACAAGGTGATTGTGTCGCAGTCATTGTCCGGCCCTATATCCTATAACCCATGATGCTCATTCGTCCCTGCGCGGTTGCTGACCTCCCAACTATTGTACACTTGCAAGAACAATGGGTCGCCGAGGGAATTACCTATGGCTTGGTGGCAGCAAACATTGTTGAGTTGCAACGGCGGCTAAACAGCTACACGTTGGTGGCCGAAGTTGATGGGCAGATTGTCGGCTTCGTCCTGGCCACTGCACAGGTCAGTCCCGGTTTAGCTGTCATCCCAGCGGGGGAACGCTATCTGGAGATTGATGATCTCTATGTGATCCCGGCTATGCGTAGCACGGGGATTGGCGGAGAGCTACTGCAAGCCGTTGAAGCCGCGGCGCAGCAAGCCGGCATTAAGCGCTTCCTCCTCTATTCGGCCACCAAGGACCTGGCTGCCGTGATGAACTTTTATGACAAGCATGGCTTTCGGCCCTGGGCCGTGCAGATGTATAAATAGCATAACTGCAAAACCGACATACAAAGTGGGAAATCAGTAGATAAGTATATCGGTAAATCAGTACATCGGTATTGGCTCCGAGCCCCTTATATGTGCCTTTTGCGGCTACTGATGAATAAACGCGCACAAACAAAATTAGGAGGAAATCTATGAAGAAAACAATCAAAGAGATGCTGGCTGAAGCCAACGCAGCCATCGAAACAATTCCCGCCGCCGAGGCGCTACAACTCGTTGGCAACGATGAGGTCGTTCTCGTTGACATTCGCGACTCCGCCGAACTGGCGCGCGATGGCAAGATTCCCGGCTCCATCCACGTCCCACGGGGGAGCCTGGAATTTTATGTAGACCCGACTAGCCCTATGCACAAACCGATCTTTGCCGAGAAGAAAAAGTTTGTCTTTTATTGAGCGGGGGGCGGACGCTCTGCCCTTGCGGCGCAAGGGATGAATGAAATGGGTTTAGAGTCGGTGGCGCATGTTGGCGGCGGCATCAATGCGTGGAAGCAGGCCGGCGGCCCGGTGGAAACGGTGACTGGCGAGCCGTGGGTGGCGGCCAGCCAACAGTAGGAAGGTTTTGTGTAACCCTAATCAGATGAGAGAGAGTCTGCTATGACAATCGTATCTAGCCATCCCGTGGCCACTGTTACCATTGAGGCGGCGCTGTCAACCGCCTATAGGGATTATTGAGCACCGTCGCGGATTGCTAGACGAGGTGGATTGACGCCCAATCCGACAAGTCAGCATGTTCGACCCGTAGGGTCGCTTGACTTTAGGGTAAATTCTTCAAAAGCGTTGCCAGCGCATCCTGTTCTTCTGCCGTGAAGGGCGGCGGCGGTGGTGCGGCGTGGTAATCAATGGAAAGATCATAGGCGGCGCGTTCGTAGATTGTCGCAAAGCCTAAGCCTAGATCGAGCGTCACATCTTTATCCGGTGCACGCAGCGGCACCGGCAACACCGGCAATGGATCCGCCAGATTGAGCGCCCAAACATCAACCGAGTTGGCGCCGCTGCGCGTCAAAGTGATACGGTAGGCACTATTGGGAACCTGTTGGGTGAGCAAGGGGCGTTGGCCACGGCGCAGCAGGTCAATCTCAAGCAAGTGGACACCGGCGGCGTGCAGGCGACGGCGTTTTGCTCGATATTGGGTCAACCCTGGCTCACGTTTATTGACCGGTGAGAGAATCTCAATACTGGTCACCAGTTGATTTTGCGCCGTGTCCAAGATATGCACCGAGGCGAGCCGCACATCGATCTGACCCAACGCCACAGAATAAGTCGCGGGTGTCACTGCTGGCGGTTCAGCCACCATAACCCCGCCACCGGTCGGATAGGTAGGTGCAGGTGGCGCCTCAGGTCGTGGCGCACGTCGGAGCAAGATCTCAACATCAGGATACATGATGCCGATCTCTGCTTCAGGCGTTTCGTCCTGGACAACCTGCACTTCAATCCGCGCAACATAGCGCGGTCGAATCGCTGGTGTTATTTGATCGCTAATCTGCGTAGCCAATCGATGGTGGACATCCGGCCAGAGATAACCTTCTAAATAGGGGTCCATACCAGGAAATGGGGACGGCATTGTCGCTCTCCTTATACGCCTGCTCTTTAAGTCGACACATCACAAACTTCTCATATTTTACCATACTCGCTGTTAGAGACAGGAATCAATTCAGATGACAATCGACTACGCTATCCAGACCAACATTGAAAACGCGGTTGACACACTCTTCGACCAGCAAGTAGATCTGCTCAAAGCGCTGGTGGCCATCCCTTCCCTGCGCGGCCAGGAAGCGCCCTGTCAGGATCTGATGGCGGCGACATTGCGGCGCATGGGGTATGAGGTGGATCAGTGGCGCCTGGAGGTTGAAGAACTGCAACACCATCCCGGCTTTTCGCCGGTCATGTACACCAACTATGCGCGCGCCTACAACGTCGTGGGGACACACCGGCCACGCCGGCAGCAGGGACGCTCGCTCATCTTACAGGGCCATGTGGATGTGGTGCCGACCGGACCGGCCGAGCAGTGGGCCTCGCCCCCGTTTGTCCCAACGATCCGTGATGGTTGGCTCTATGGCCGGGGGGCTGGGGATATGAAGAATGGTCTCACCGCCAACCTCTATGCGGTGGAGGCGCTCAAACTGGCCGGTTACCAACCTGCTGCGCCCCTCTATCAACAGTCGGTGATTGAGGAAGAGTGCACCGGCAACGGCGCGCTGGCGACGATTCTGCGCGGCTACCAGGCCGATGCGGTGCTCATTACCGAGCCGCACCGTGAGCAGTTGATGACGGCGCAGGTGGGCGTGATCTGGGTGCAGGTGGAACTGAATGTCGTGCCGCTCCATGCCGGGCAGACCAACAGCACCTTCAACGTGATTGAAGCCTGCTTCCCCATCATGCAGGCACTGCGCCAACTGGAGGCGCGTTGGAATACAGAGAAGACCCCTTCCTTTGCCGATGTGGCGTACCCGGTCAAGTTTGTCATCACCAAGATTCAGGGCGGCGAATGGTCCTCCAGCACACCGTCCCGTTGCAGCTTTGACGTGCGCATTGGCATCTATCCGGAGTGGGAGGTGAGCGCGTGTCAGGCCGAGATTGAGCAAACAATTCGTCAGGCCGCGGCCCAAGATTCCGTGCTGGCGCAAAATCCGCCCATCATTCGCTGGCATGGCTTTCTCTCACCGGGGTATATTCTTCCCGAAAAGACCGATGCCGAAGCCGCATTAGCTGTGGCCCACCAGGCCATCTGCCAGAGTCCGCTCCAGCAGCACAAGGGTACGGCCCTCACCGACAGCCGTTTCTATGGGCTCTATCAACAGACACCGGCGCTGGTCTACGGTGCGATGACCAAGAACAGCCACAGCTTTGATGAGGGCGTCGAGCTGGCCAGCCTGCGCCGGGTGACCAAGGTGTTGGCGTGCTTTGTCGCCGAGTGGTGTGGGCTGGAGGAGCGGACGCTCTAGTACGACTGGATTATTTTACCGCAGCGGCAGGACTAACATACAAAGTTTTCAGTAGACAGTGTTCAGTAGGCAGTTATCAGTTGACAGTAATCAGTAGACAGTAATCAGTTGACGGTGACCAGGGTACAGACGACTGGATACTGAAAACTGAGCACTGAAAACTGAGCTGCGGCTATTGTTATTTTATGCCCAATTCTTGCATTAAAAGCGGCAGTGTCTCGCACAACCCTGTTGCCAAGTCGCGCGGTTGATAGCCAAGTTCTGTTCTGGCTTTGGCGTTGTTGCCCAGGTATGTGACGCCGGCGCTCACCCGCAGAAATTCGCTGGTATAGGTCGCGGGCAAAGGAATAACTCGTTCGACCACACCCATAAGCCCGCTCATCCCACGCAACAGCCACGGTGGTGCGGTGAGGGCAGGTGCTTTGATGCCGGTTATCTGTTCAGCGATCTGCATACCCTCAATCAGTGTGTGAGAAGGGCCGCAGATGATATAGCTTGCGCCGGCGCTCCCCTTGTCCATGGCGGCAATATGGGCGTCGGCCACATCGTCGACATGGGCCCAGGAATAGGCGGTCTGTTGCGGCAGCATAGGCAGCGTGCGCTGCAGATATTGGGCAAAGGCGTCGCGGCTGGGGCCCTGGTCACCGGGGCCGTAAATGAGCCCCGGCTGGACAATCACCAGCGGCAGCCCCTGTGTAATCAGGGGGTTAGCGACCTCATAGTGAGCGCGCCATTTGGTCTCATCATAGACGCTCAAATGTCGCCCCGTGAAATGATAATGTTCGTCCACCTCTTGACCATGCGTGTCGCTGTTGACGGCCAGGGTGCTGGTGTAAACGCCTTTGGGGATGGCCAGCTCCTGCATGAGCGTCAGCACATTACGTGTGCCCTCGACATTGATTCTGATGCCATTTGCCTTGTCGCGCGTGCCGATCTTATACCAGCCGGCAATGTGATAGACGCCGTCAACACCGCGCATGGGCGTGCGCATGCTCGCTGGGTCGGTAATGTCACCAGGCGTCAACTCCACGCCCAGGCTGGTCAGCGCCTGGGCTTTGGCCGGGTTGCGCACCAGCGCGATGACCTCATGGCCCTGGGCGCACAATTTTTCGGCCACCTTCCCGCCGACAAAGCCGGTCGCGCCTGTGATGAAATAGCGCATGTTTCCTCCTTTGTGATAGTTAGCCAGACCACGCAGCATTAGTTGTAGTTGACTCGCAACGAATTGTCAAATCAAGCCGCATCGACGCACAAAAATCTGGTTGACAGAGGAATCAGCGCCCTGTTATACTGCTGGCTAGTCATCTCACAATGAACATCGCGTATTACCAAGGAGCGAAGCTTGTGTTACCATCCACCGCGGAACAACCATCCGCCGCACCGGCCAACGATGGGCCGAGTGCGACCGAACGCTTTTTCTTTGATAACAATGGCTATTTGGTTTTGGAAAATTTCTTGACTGCGGACCATGTCCACGCCTTGCAGGAGGCTCTGGCGCGAGTGATTGCACGTCGCCGTGCCTTGCAGGAACAGAAGCTGCCCCACACCGGCATGACTCAGATCAAAGGGGAACAGAGCACGCGCATCTTCTATATCTTGGCTGACGACCCGCTCTTCCTGGAGTTGCTCGACTGGCCGGCCATGACCCCCTACATCAAAGGGTTGCTCAACCCCAAGCCCCATCACCATGCCTCCGACGCGATTGTAGAGGTGGGGAGCGAACTGGCGCAGCGAGGTATGGGCTGGCATCTCGATGGCCATGACAACGGCTATCGCAATTTGGGCTGGCCCATACCCCTGCTCCAACTCAAGCTTGGCTACTACCTGACTGACATGCGTGAGCCGGGGCAGGGTAATCTGACCGTGGCGCCCGGCAGCCACAAGGCGCTGCAGGACCCCGACCCCGCCGACCTTAAACGGCCTGATCTCTTCCCCGGCGCGATCCAGGTCTGTGCCCCGGCTGGGAGCGCCATCCTCTTTCACAATGCGCTCTGGCACTCCAGCGGCCCCTTTACCAAAACGGAGGGCCGGCGCACCATTTTGTACTATGCCTACGAGCATCCGTGGATGGTCGCCTCCCAAGAGCATTGGAGCTATTCCCAAGCCTTTTATAACGCCCTTTCCCCCGAACGTCGCGCTTACTTTCACGGCTTTGTCTTCGACCCACCAGAGCAGCGCTGGGGATGATTAAATAATCCAAAATATTGTTTGTAAAATTACCCACTTGCTGGGATAATTTTCACCATTTGGGAAAGAAAAATTACAGATTTTTCATTTCCGCACCCATGATCGCAATGAGGTGGATTTTCTCCTGCAGGACCATACCGGAACCGTGGTTGGCATTGCGGTCAAAGCGGCCAGCGCTGTACAAGAGCAAGACTTTAAGGGCTTACGCGCATTGGCTGCGCTAACTGGCGCGCGCTTTGTACGCGGCTGTATCTTCTATACAGGGGATACCCTGTTGCCATTTGGGGAAAACATGTATGCAGTGCCGATGGCGGGATTGTGGAATACGCTGTAATTGACAATCTGCGAAATCACCTTGCGCGAGACACCAAGGGTTGCAGCTAGTTTTGTATTAGAAATTTCCAAAGGCTCCAGATATAAGTTTTTAAGAATTCGCCCTGGATGCGCGGGCGCTCGTGTCCGGACGCGCTTAGGGGTAATCTTCGTAGTCGATTGCATAAACTTCACCTTCCTCAAAGCGAAAAGTCACCCGCCAATTTCCCGATACTTTTACAAATGTAGCCTTGGTGGAATTCCTCTTAACCTGTTTTGCAATGTTGTTATCAAGTGGTAGTATGAATTGCTAACGAAAGCTATGGTTAGTATCAACAGAATCACCTATCGGAGTGAAATAAGCAATGATTGAGGCGACCATTGTCTGGGGGCTACTCTCTGCCTGTTCCTGGGGCATTGGTGATTTTTGTGGCGGCCTGGCGACGCGGCGCACGTCGGTCTGGACGGTGGTGCTCTATTCCCAAGGCGTTGGCATGGTGCTCTTGCTGCTCCTGGCCATCGGGTTTGGGGAAGCCCTACCGCGCACGACCGATCTGGCCTGGGGGATGGCAGCCGGGCTGGCCGGCGTCGTGGGCCTCACTGCGCTCTACCAGGCCATGGCCTGGGGACAGATGGCGCTGGTGGCGCCGCTGACCGCCGTGATCGCCCTCTCCATTCCCGTCATCCTCGGCATACTGTGGGAGGGGATGCCGTCGGCACTCACCCTAGGCGGCTTTCTGTTGGCTGCCGTCAGTGTGATGTTGATTGCGTACTCCCCCCAAGCCAAGCCGGTTGCGGCGCGTAAAGGGTTGTTGATTGCCCTCATTGCCGGTTTGGGCTTTGGGGGGTTCTTTGTCTTGATTGCCCAAACACAGGACATGGCGATCTTTTGGCCGCTCGTTGCGGCGCGATTCACTGCGACCGTTGCCCTGACTGGGTTGATTGCCTGGCAACAACGGGCGTGGCGGCCGGCAACCCGCCAGGCTATGCTCCCCATTACGCTGGCCGGTCTCTTTGACGCCGGCGGCAATGCCCTCTTTGTTCTGGCTGAACAGGCTGGCCGACTCGACATCGCCAGCACCCTCTCATCCCTTTATCCGGTGAGCACGGTGCTCTTGGCGCTGCTGCTGTTGCGCGAGCGGATTTCGCTGGTGCAGGGCATCGGTGTCTTGTTAGCGCTGGCCGCGATTCCGTTGCTGGTGGCATGAGGAAGAGTGTTGTGTGTGGCGTGTGGCGTGTTGCGTGTTGCGTAATTCCCTACCGAACATCGCGTGGCAAATCAACATTGGAGGCCCTATCCCGTTTCGTGATTACCCCCACCATCGTTGGTCACAAGTAACGCAACACGCCACACGCCACAAGCTCCCATATTTTTTAACAGGAGGAAGCATAAAATGAAAGTCACAGGTGTACAGACCTTTTTGGTCAACCCCGGCGGTGGTAAGAATTGGCTCTTTGTCAAGGTGGAGACCGACGCCGGTATGCATGGCTGGGGCGAGGCCTACACCCAGGCCGACCGCGACCGCGCGATCGAGGTGCACATCCATCAACTGGAGCGCTATCTGATCGGGCGCAGTCCCTTTGACATCAAGCACTTTACCTTTATGGCCTACAACGACTTTGCCGGTAAGCGAGGCGCAATGGATCTCTACTGTGCTGTCAGCGGCATTGAGCAGGCGCTCTGGGACGTTGTAGGGAAGGCGACGGGGCAACCCGTTTATAACTTACTGGGCGGCAAGTGCCGTGACAAAATTCGCGTCTATGCCAATGGCTGGGGCGGTGGCGGCACACCCGACGAGGCCGCAGCCAGGGCCAAAGCCGTGGTAGCGCGTGGCTTTACCGCGCTTAAATTTGACCCCTTCCCCAATCCCTGGCGCGCCTACATCGACCACGCGCAAGAGGATGAGGCGGTGGCCAAGGTGGCCGCCGTGCGCGAAGCCGTAGGGCCTGAGGTGGAGATCCTGGTGGAGGTGCATCGGCGGCTGGCGCCCATGCACGCGATCCGGGTTGCGCGCCGATTAGAGCCCTATCGTCCCTTCTGGTATGAAGAGCCGGTCTCCTTCCGGGATCTGCCGGGGCTGGTAGAAGCGCGCCAGCAGATCAACCTGCCGGTGGTAACCGGCGAAGAGGTCTACACCAAAGCGGAATTCCGTCAAGTCTATGAAGCGCGCGCGGCCGACATCATCAACCCGGACGTCTGCAATGTGGGCGGTATCCTGGAACTGCGCGAGATCGCGGCCATGGCCGAACCTTATCATGTGGCGGTGGCGCCCCATAATTACAACAGCACGACGTTGGGGCTGGCAGCAACACTGCACGCCGCCGTGGGCATGCCCAATTTCATCATTACGGAGTATTTTGTCAACTTTGAAACAGTCGGCGCCGAAATTGCCGACACCCCCTTCCACGTGGAAAATAGCTATATCGCCTTGCCCACCGCTCCCGGGTTGGGCATCAATTTGAATGAAGCCGCACTCGCGCAACGCCCTTATCGTGAATTCACGCTGCGCCACCTGCGACAACCGCATGAGGAATGAGCTGTGAGCAAACCTTTACAATTGGATCGTCAACGCCTGCTGAGCGGCATGTTCGCCCCGTTGACCAGTATGGATTATCGGCGGCTGCTGCTGGGCAATGGGCTTTGGTGGGCCACGGTTTTTATGGAGAGCACGGTGCTTGGCTGGCTGGTGCTGGATCTGACCGACTCCGCCTGGATGGTGGCGCTGATCGGCTTCTGTCGCTCTGCGCCTTTTCCGGTCATGGGCTTTGTCAATGGACCGCTGATCGACCGTTTTGGGCGGCGCAAAATTATCCTTACAGCCCAAAGCACCAATCTGGCCATCTATTTGACCATCTGCGTCTTGCTCTGGGGCGGCTGGCTAGCGCTTTGGCAACTGGCCATCCTGGCCGCGGTATTAGGCGTCTGCTGGGCATTGGATTGGCCGGCGCGGCGGGCGTTGACCCCAGATCTGGTGGGCAAGGAGCGGACGGTTGATGCCATGTTGCTGGAAAATATGATCCAGAGTGTGGCGCGCATCCTTGGCCCAGCGACAGCCGGTGCGGTGATTGCGCTCTATGGCGCTAAAGGGAGTTTTGCCCTCATGGCCTCGCTCTCGCTGCTGACCTTGACCGTCCTGCACCAACTGTCGCAGCAGCCGATCCCCCGCAACAACATGCGCCCGCAGATGTCACCCTGGACGCTGATTGGCGAAACCCTGCGCTATGCGCGCCACCACCAGGCGATTCTCGGCGTGCTGTTGGTGACCATGGTGATGAATCTCTTTATCTTTCCCTACATGACGCTGCTGCCCGTCTTTGCCCGTGATGTGCTGGACCAGGGGCCCGTGGGGCTAGGGTTGCTGGGCACCGGTTCAGGGATTGGCGCCTTTTTCGGCCTCTATCTCGTCAACCGGCTGCGCCAACGAGTCAGTCCGGGTTGGATCTTTACCGTGGGCACCTGTTTTATGTGCCTGGCGTTGACAGCCTTTGCCCTCTCTACCCTCTATTCCTTTTCTTGGAGTATGTTGCTGCTGCTGGGTATGGGGCAGGCGTGTTTTGGCAGTATGCAGAGTTCCATTATTCTCTTGACCGCCAGCGATGAAATGCGTAGTCGGGCCATGGGCGCGCTGGTGCTGGCCATTAGCGCTGACCCGCTGGGCAAGTTGCAGACCGGCTTCCTGGCCGACCAGTGGGGCGCACCGGCGGCGTTGGCCACCCAAGCCGGCGCCGGGCTGATCGCAATTGCCGCGATTGCCGCGCTGCTGCCGGGCTTGCGCAGTCCACAAATTGCCATAGCACGCGCCGGGGGAGATGACTAGGGAAAGGTGCACTCACTTGGGCTTTACCTTTATCCAGTAGTGCCCAGCGAAGGGAAACGAGGGCGATGCATGATCCGATCACCCCGGCTTTCCTGGATTTACCTGTACTCACAACTTCTCTACTAGAGATAGTCGACGGGTTTAACGTGACCGGCATCTCCCAGATGCCGGTCACGTTCCAGAGAAGGGATCTTCTCCCATCCAATTGATCAGCCGGCTGGCTTGAGATTCATGAGCACCAACGGGAAGGTGCGGTGCCAGTTGGCGTCGTTGATAAAGGGATCCTCCTTGGAAGGCCAGTTGCTCCAATACTTGTTGTTGCGCGGGTTGCGGTGGATCAACTCGGCAATGCCAATGTCGGGCAGTTCGCGAATCCAGATCGCCATAGCTTGATGGAAGAGATCCATAAACTTGGGATCGTCGCCGGGGAGCTTGCCCATTTCATCGACGAGATTGTCATACTCTTCGTTGATCCAGCGATAGTAATAGGTGGCGCGTTCGCCTTGGGGTTTGCTATAGCGACTGTGATAGAGCTTGAGCGTATCATAGGGGTCGCGCGTGCCGCCGCCGTGCCCAAAGGTAAAGGCTTGCACATCGCCCACCGGCAGCCGGTCAAAGAAGTCGGTGGTCATGCGGAAGGAGCTGTCAAAGCCGGCCCGATGCAACTGCTCAACCAGCACCGGTGTAATATCCTGAAAGACGTTGAAGGTCTCCACCACTAAGGTAAAGCGCTCGCCATCTTTGGTCCAGATACCCTCGCTGTCCTTTTCCCAGCCATTTTTGGTCATTAATTCATCGGTCTTGGCCAGATCGTAGGCCTCAATCGGCGTCTCGGCCAGAATATCGCTGAGCGCCTCTTCGTAGACCGTCATGCTGGCAAAGCCAGGCCATGGGAAAGTGGTTTTGACACCGGCGCCGTTGTAGGCTACCTCGATCAATTGGTCGCGATCAATGGCGTGGTTGATGGCCCAGCGAATCTCCGGATTATCCAGCGGCGCGGCGGAGTTGTTAAAGCTCAAGCCCATGGGCCACCAATCCACATAACCATAGGGCGGCTCCTTGCCGCTCCAGGTGTCCACATCCGAGTTTTGATCCAAGATGGCTTTGATGTTGCGGGCGGTCAGCGTCAAGGTCGTGTCGATTTCGCCATTGATCATCAACTGCACTAGCTTGGACTCATCGCTGCCGGGGATAAAGACCAGCCGTTCCGGCGCCGGCAGATCATGGAAGCCACTCTTGGCCGCCCACCAATCATCCCGTCGATCCCAGATCTTCTGTTCCGGGCTGGAGAGGACAAGCTTGTAAGGCCCGGTCACCACCGGCCAGCCTTGGGCCATGTCAAAGTTGGTAAAGGTCTTGGCGTCCTGTCCTTCCCAAATATGTTTGGGCACAATTTGCAGGCCAATATCAAAGTGGTTGGTAAAGAAGCCATAGATAAAGCGCGGGTTGGGGTCATTTAAGGTGATCTTCACCGTCAGATCATCGACCGCTTCGGCGCTCTTTACCCACTGGTCAACCTCAATCGAGCGCCCCAATTCCGGCGCATTCTCCTTGAGCATGGTCAGGGTGAAGACCACATCTTGGGCGGTAAAGGGGGTGCCGTCGCTCCACTCGCCGCCATCACGGATCTTGATGACCACTTCGGTAAAGTCTTCATTGTACTCATAGCTCTCGCCCAGCCAGGCTGTTTCGTTGTTCTCCGTACCATAGACATTGTAGAAGAAGAGGGGCTCAAAGCTGAATTGGTAGCCACTGCGCGTAATGCCGGGCAGATAAGGGTTAAATTGCTCGACATCATTGAATTGATTGGGGGCCTCACCGCCGACACCGGCATGGATCAAGGTGTGCTCCCGGGGAACATCGGGAATGCCACTTGCCGGCGCGGCGGGCGCAGCGGCCTGTTCGCTGCCTGCGGCTGCATCCGTTGCGGCGGTGGGTTCTGGCGCGGCTTCAAATGTCTCTCCGCCACAGGCGGCCAATAAGACACTCGCCCCCCACGGGACGATCGCCGCGGCCTTGAGAAAAGTGCGGCGTGAAAGGGGATGTTGATTTTGTTCATTGTTAGCCATGGTTCACACTCCTAAGGAAATGGGAAACTGCACAATATGGTGATAGTCATTGGTTATCGGTCATTCGTCATGGGTCACTTGTCATTGGTCGCCAATAGCTAACAACGAATGACAAGTGACCAATGACAAAGGACGAATGACTACGTCAAAACCTCGCTCAACGCTTCGGGGGCAAGGGTGGGGGCGCTGGCGTAGAGGTAACAGGCGGCAACCCGCTGTGGCGTGCTTTGGTAGAGGGGCGGCGCGGCCTGGTGGCATTGGGCCATGACATGGGGACAACGCTCGGCATAGCGGCAGCCACTGCCACCTTGGCTAGTCTGTTTGACGCCATCGACAGGCGCCTGCACCTGGGAAACATATTGGCCCCAACGTTGGTCGGGATCCGGTAGCGGAATCGAGGCAATCAATTCCTGCGTATAAGGATGCTGCGGCTCTTTGATCACCTCGGTGACGGCGCCCGCTTCGACTACGGCGCCGCGATAGAGAATGACGATGTTGTTGCTCATCTGGTAGGCGGTGGTCAGATCGTGGGTGATGTAAAGAAAGGAGATGCCAAAGTTGCGATGCAGCGTGCGTAGGCTCTCCAGGATGGTGGCGCGCAATGATGCATCGACCATGGAGACCGGTTCGTCGGCCACAATCAGGTGGGGCCGCAGCAACAGCGCCCGGGCAATGGTCACCCGTTGCCGCTGTCCACCACTCAACTGGTGGGGATAACGGCCCAAGGTGTCAGCCGGGTTTAAGCCGACAGCTTCCAAGGCGGTTGCGATCAACTCAGCGCTTTGTGCTTTGGTGGCGGCCAACTTGAACTTCTTGATCGGCGTCGTCAGAATGTGATCGATCCGATAGAAGGGATTGTAGACCTCGAAGGGATCTTGAAAGATGGCCTGCACCTCTTTGCGAAATTGCTGCCGTTCCGCCGGCGCCATGCTCCACAGATTTTGGCCGCGGTACAAGACCTCGCCAGTAGTAGGCGCCAAGAAGCCCAACAGCAGATTGGCCAATGTGGTCTTGCCACTGCCACTCTCTCCGGCAATGGTCGTAAAGATCGGCGCGTCATCGTGGATCGTCAGCGAAAAATTATCCAACGCCACCGTCTCCTGCTTCCCTTGCAAGAGCCCGCCACCACTTGTAAAAACCCGACGCGCATTGCGCGCTTCCAGTAATACTGACATAACACGTCCTTTGTGGGGGAGACGGAAGGGAGAAGGCAGAAGACAGAAGACAGAAGACAGAAGGATGCCTCCCTACTTCCTACTCCTGTCTTCCGTCTCCCTACTTCCTACTCCTGTCTCCCTACTTCCTTCTCCCATCTCACCATACAGATGACACGAGACCCAGTGTTCCGGCTGCACTTCGGTGAGGCTGGGGGCAACGGTGGCACAGGGGCCAAAGCGTTGGGGGCAGCGTGGGTGGAATTGGCAACCACTGGGCGGCTCCAACAGCGAGAAGGGCAGCCCCGGTACACCATGAAATTCGCTCTGCAATTCCAGCGAAGGCAGGCTCTCAATTAGTAACTGGGTGTAGGGATGTTGAGGCGTCTTAAAGATCGTGTGAATGGGCCCCACTTCCACCAATTTGCCGCCATACATGACCCCCAACCGGTTGGCAAATTGTGCCATCAGCCCCATGTCATGGCCCACCAACAGCACCGCCGCCCCCAGCCGTTCCTGCACCGCTTCCAACGTCTCCATGACCCGGCGCTGCACAATCACATCCAGCGCACTGGTCGGTTCGTCGGCCAGGATCAGCTTGGGGCGCAGACAGATGGCCATGGCGATACAGACGCGCTGTTTCATACCGCCGCTCAACTCGTGGGGGTAGAGGTTGGCCACATGTTCAGTCAGCCCCACCCAACTGAGCAACTCGCCAATCCGGGTCGCCAACTCATTGCGACTCAGGTGCGGCTCATGGGCGTGCATGATCATACGAAACTGATCTTTAATGCGCACCACCGGGTTGAGTGAATCCATGGCGCCTTGTGGGATCAAGGCCACCTCGGCCAGCCGTCTTTGGCGCATCTGCTCCGGTGTCAGCTTGGTCAACTCGACGCCGTCCAACTCGATCGCACCGGCGGCAATCCGGCCCGGCGGCTGGATCAGGCGCAGGATCGCAAAGATCAAGGTCGATTTGCCGCTGCCCGATTCCCCCACCAAGCCAAAACGTTCGCCGGCGTGCAGGGTGAAACTCACATCATTGACGGCGCGCAAGGCCCCGCGTGATGTGTGATACTCGACTTGTAAATTGCGTACAGTCAGGATTGCCTTGTTCACACAGCCCTCCGCAGGCGAGGATTGGCCACTTCGTCCAGCCCGGCAGAGATCAAGAAAAGGCCGATGAAGAGCATAATGACAAAGAGGATCGGCGGCAGCCACCACCACCAGATACCCCGGATCAACGAGGTGAACGAGATTGCCCAGTAGATGGTCATGCCAATGGTCGGCTCATTCTGCGGCCCCAACCCCAACGCCTCTAGCCCAATCGAGGCCAGAATCGCCGAAGCCACGGCGCCCACATAGCTGGCGCCTAGATAGGGCAACAGGTTGGGCAACAATTCCTGCCAGATGATTTCGCGGGTGCTCAAGCCGTTGAGCTTGGCCATTTTGACATAGGCGCGCTCGCGCAGCGTCAGCACCTGGGCGCGGATCGTGCGCGTGGGCCACATCCACGCCAGCGAGGCAACGATTAGCGCCATTACCTCGACGCTGAGCACACTTTTGATGGTGGCGGTAATGGTGATCAAGACCACCAGCCCCGGCACGGTCAAGAGTGTATCGACCACGCCGCGGATGATGTTGTCCACCATGCCCCCCTGATAGCCGGCCAGGAAGCCCAGGAAGGTGCCAATGCCTACGCCCACCGCGCCGGCCAGCAAGCCCACCTCCAGCGCACGAGGGATGGCCGCGATCATCACCGTGAGCAGGTCGCGGCCCACGCCGTCGGTGCCCAGTGGATGCTCCCACGAGGGGGGCAATTCCGACGCCGCCGAAATGGGACGGGCATTATCCAGATCCACAAAAAAGCGCCCCACCCCGCCTACCAGCACAATCACCAGGATTAAGCAGAGGCCGGCCAGCAATTTGGGATTGCGCCGGCCATAGCGCCATATACCTGTCAGAGCGTTCATCCGCTATCCTTTCCTACCTGCGTACTTCCTTTAGGGTCTGTCCGTAAATTCTCTGTGCCCAAGCCCGTAACTTGACAAAATGATGGACGCCACAACCGAATTTACGGATAGGTTCTTAACCATTAGTCGTTAATTATTTTCCATTAATTGTTGTCTAGGTTTTCTCATAGGTAATCCGCGGGTCAAGTACGGGATAGAGCAGATCGATCACCAGCGTTGCCAGCCCAATCGCCACGACAATCATAAAGACCACGCCATAGATGACAAAAAAATCGGCGCTGGAGATGGCCCGATAGAGCACCGAGCCAATGCCCGGGTAGGTAAAGATCACCTCCACCAGGATCGAGCCGGAGACAATATAGCCCAACGAAAGGGCCAGTGCCGTAAATTGGGGGAGAATGGCATTGCGCATGCCATATTGAAAGAAGATCGTGCGCGGCTTGACCCCATGCGCCTCGGCCAGCAGCATATAGCCCTCACCCTCCACCGTCACCATCATGGCGCGCATGCCCAAGGCCCAAAAGCCCACGCCGGCCAGCACAATCGAAAGCGCCGGCAGGATCGAATGTTTGAGCACATCCAGCGCAAAGGGCAGGGAAAGGGCGGGGATGGCGCCGGTCGAATAGCCGCCGGAGACCGGCGCGATCTTCCAGATGACGCCAAAGACATAGACCAGGATCAGGCCAAGCAGGTAGTAGGGCACGGCCGAAAGGGTCATGAGCGGCGCCAGGATATATTGCAAAATTTGCGGCGCGCGCGGCCAGGCGGCCAACGCGCCCAACAAGGTCCCCACGCTAAAGGCAAACAAGGTGGAGATCAGCAGCAGGCCAATCGTCCAGGGCAGTGCATTCATAATCAGGTCAAAGACACGGGTGGGAAAGAGCGCAATCGAGGTGCCAAAATCAAAGCGGGCAAGGGCCGCCAAATAGTTGAGATACTGTTTCCAGAGCGGCAGATCGAGGCCAAAACGCGCCTGGTACGCCTTGATCATACGGTCGATGCCCTCTTGTTGATAGCCGCCTTGGGCCGCCATCTGCCCCAGCCGCTGCTGGATCGGGTCGCGCCCCGGCGCCAGGCGCGGCATAATAAAATTAAAGGTCGCCGCCGCCCAGATAATCACAAGAAAGAGCAAGAAACGGCGGCCTAATGCACCCCAACTCATAGATCAATCTCCTCAATTTGTTAAGTGGTCACTGCTATTAAAAATGATCGGCACAATTCTGTCAAGTGGCCAAAAAGGGCAAGGAGCGGAGCGTACTTCTGTTTTGGGTGAAATTGTTGAGTAGGGATAAAACCCGCCGCTAGCTGTTGGCTGCAGGGTGTTGGCACGTCGCTGCGCTTGCGCGCGCCAGCAACGACCAGCCTTCAGCCAACAGCAGCGATTTTCATAGCAACAGGGTGGCGGCGCGCCACCCTGTTGCTATGAAAATCGCTAATTCGCCGCATTCTCCGGCGTCGTCTCATATTGGCGCAGCGTCTCCAGGTTGAGTTCGACTCCCAGCCCTGGCCGTTCCGGCACATAGAGGCAACCTGCGCGCACATTGAGCGGTTGGTCGATGAGGATATTGTAACCGGAGAGATCATAGCGGTGCACCTCCAGCTTATAGAAGTTGGGCACCGTCATCATCACCTGGGCGCCGGCCATGACATTAATGGGGCCGCTGGCGTCGTGGGGCGAAATGGGAATGTAATAGGCTTCGGCCATGGTCGCGATCTTCTTGAGTTCAGAGATGCCGCCGGTCCAGGTCACATCGGGCATGACAAAGTCGGCCAGGCCATTTTCAAAGATGGGCACAAATTCCCAGCGCGTGTGCAGCCGTTCGCCGACGCAGATCGAGACCTTGACTTGCTCCTTCACCTGCTTGAGTGCCTTCCAACTCTCTACCGGCACCGGCTCTTCAAACCAAAAGATGTTGTACGCCGCCATCTTGTTGGCCAGCCGCACGGCGGAAGGCACATTATAGAGGCCGTGGGCGTCGATCAGAATCTCGGTCTTGGGCCCGGCTGCATCTCGCGCCGCAGCCAGAATATCAAGCGCCTCGGCCTCGACCTCGGCGGACAATTCGCCCTCCAAATAGCCGGCATTGCCGCCGCGCAGGTTGTGGATCATGGGGTCCAGCTTAAAGGCTTTGAAACCGGCCGCCACAATCTCCTTAGCGCTGGCGGTGATCGTCTCCGGCGAAGTGGGCGCATAGGGATGGCAGTAAAGGGGGATGCGGTCGCGCACTGGCCCGCCCATAAGTTGGTAGATGGGCAGCCCCAGCACCTTGCCGCGGATGTCCCACAGGGCAATGTCAATCGCGCTGATGGCTGCGGTGGTGGCGCCCCGTGTGCCCACATAGGTCATACCGCGGAAGATCTTGTGCCAGATCTCCTCGATGTGCGCTGGGTCTTCGCCTAGCAGCCAGGCGCCGACCTGGTCAATATAGGCGGCCACGGCGCGGTTGGCTACAGGGCCGGGGTAGGTGGTCACCTCGCCCCAGCCGGTGATGCCTGCGTCGGTGTCGACCTGGACAAAGATAAAGGCGCGCGTGCCGGGGTCACGCACCGTGCCGGCGCCGGGGTTGTGGTCCCAGGGGATTTTCACGGTCCAGGAACGGATGTCGGTAATTTTCATGGTTGATTTTCCTCTTGGGTTGGCTTGGATGGTGTAAATGACTGTGTTACTGTGTCGGATCATAGCAAGATCGCGCCTTGGCGTCAACCGCGTTGAATTTGGGGTTTATTCCCGGCAAACGGGTTAGTTGCTCGCTGCCCGTGATTTTTGCAATATCAGCTTTCCGTGCAGCTGCGGACAAAATCGTATAGAGCATACATAGACATCTGAGTAGCCATTGTGTTATAATCTCACTATTCAGGTAATCGAAAGCAAGTGAGACAGCCTATGCCCCTTAATGAAGCTGATACCCGCGCCCAACTTATCGATCCCAAATTGAATAGGGCCGGCTGGACCCGCAGCCAGGTGACCCGTGAACACTATTATCGACCGGACTGGGCCTATACGGCCGGCAAAATCGTGCTGCGTGGGGACAAGGCAGAGCGAGAAGCACCCAAACGGGTCGATTATCTGCTGCGCTTTACCGACAGTTTTCCCATTGCCGTGGTGGAAGCCAAAGAGGAAGCCAAGGCTGCTGTATCCGGCTTGGAGCAGGTAAAAGGCTATGCCCGCGAACTGGGATTGGCCTTTGCCTATGCCACCAATGGGCATGAGATCCTGGAATGGGATCAGTTTACCGATATGTCCCACACCATCGACCGCTTCCCAACACCGGAAGAACTCTGGCAGCGCTGGCAACTCAATCTCGGCTTGGTTGCAACTGATCTGAAACAAGTGAAAGAACTGCGCCCCCTCTATCAACCGAATCTGGCAGAGGCCCGCCGGCGCAACCCGCTCTTGCACCCCTACGCTGCCACCACCATTACACGCGGCAAGGAGCCGCGCTACTTTCAAGAAGCGGCCATCAAAGAAGCCCTGGTGCGAATGATGCGTGGCCAGAAACGCATCCTGCTGACGATGGCTACCGGCACGGGCAAAACCTTTACCGCCTTTCAACTGGTCTGGAAGCTCATCCGCTCTGGCTGGTTGCGCCATCAAAAAGGAGAAGAGCCGGGCCGCGTGCTCTTTATTGCCGATCGGGTCGTCCTACGCGACCAGGCATACAATGCCTTTGGTCCTTTTGCCGACAGCACCAATGATCCCCGCTTCCTGATCGATGGCCGCCAAAAGCTGAGCACTAACCGTGACCTCTACTTTGCCATCTACCAGAATCTGTGGGCACAGGAGGGCAAGCAGCGGCTCTTTGAGCACTTCCCAGCCGACTTTTTTGACCTGATTATCATCGATGAAGCCCATCGCTCCGGCTTTGGCACCTGGCGTGAGATCTTGGATACTTTTGGTGATGCGATCCACTTGGGCATGACCGCCACCCCGAAACAAGATGAAAACATTGACACCTACGCCTATTTCTGCGCCAAGGAGCCATCCCAACCCATCAATCCTGCTGAGCCGGAGGTGGGTATGGCGTAACTGCCCGCCTACCGCTACAGCCTGGGACAAGGCATTGAGGATGGTTTCCTGGCCACCTATAAAGTGCATCGTATTCGCACCAACGTGGACAAAGAGGGGCTGCATATTCACCAGGCGCTGGAAAAAGGGGCTGAACTCTTTGTGCCCGAAGACGCCGCGGTGCGCGACGATTATTTCACACAACAATTTGAGCGAGAGATTCGGCTACCCGACCGCACCTCTGCCATGGTCCACCACCTGGCCGAGCTGTTGCGCCGCTTTGGCTCGACGCATAAGACCATTGTTTTCTGTGTGGATATTGCCCATGCACAAGAGGTGGCGCGTTTGCTCAACAACGAATTTAGTGGTTTGGGCTATGGCGATGATTATGCCACCGCCATTGTGAGTGAAGAAGGCGAGGCCGGTCGCCGCCGGTTGGCGCAATTTCAGGATAGTGACAAAGCACTGCCTGTGGTGGCGACAACGGCGGAACTACTGTCCACCGGTGTCGATGCACCGGCGGTGCGCAACATCGTTTTTATGAAAACGCTCGCCTCACCCATTCTCTTCAAGCAGATCATCGGGCGCGGCACCCGGGTCGATCCTGACAGCGGCAAGCTCTGGTTTCGCATCATTGACTACACCGGCGCCTCACGCTTGCTTGATCCCCAGTGGGACAAGCCACCCAGCGCCGCACCTGATACCAATCCCGTGGCTGAGACAGCTAGCATCCGTGGGGTGGTGCGTCTGGCGGAAACAGGGCAATTGCTGGTGGGCGCCAACATTGCTCTGCTGGTCGGCCCCAATGATCAGCGCGGTCCCATCCTGACCGATGAAGAGGGAGGCTACCACTTTACCAATGTGCCGCCTGGCGCATTGACCGTTATTGCCGGCGGCCCACGTTTAATCCGCCGCCAGTTACAGGTGATCACCGAGCCCTACCTCGAAACCATCTTTGACATTGGGCTCAAACCCCAAGGAGAGCGTCAGGTCGGCAAAATCACCGTGACTGGGCTGGAAGTCACCATTGCCGATGAAGCCACGTTTCTGGTCGAAGGCATCAACGAACCACTCTCGTTGGAGCGCTATCTCGATTATACACGCGACAAGATCGCCGGTTTTGTGCCTTCATGGAACAAGTTGCGCGCCATCTGGCAGGATGCTGACCAACGCAGCATCTTTTTGGCGCAATTGACCCAGAGCGGCATCCATGTAGAAGTGCTGGCCGAGGTGTTGCAGGAAACCGATGCCGACTCTTTTGATCTGTTGGCCTACCTGGCCTATGACAAGCCACTGCGCACCCGCACCGACCGGGTGCAGGCCTTTCAGCAGCGTGAGGAGTCCTGGTTGGCCGAGCAGAGTGCCCAAGCGCGTGAGGTGATTTTGGCCTTGCTGGAAAAGTATGAATTGAGTGGTTTGCAAGAGATGACCAACCCCCGTGTCTTCCGTGTCAGCCCCTTCCGTGAAATGGGGGAAGTGCGTGGCGTGCTCAACCGATTTGGGGGTGATGCCGAGCAACTGCGCCGGACGCTGGTTGAGATCCAACAACGCCTCTATGCAGCATAGGTTGCAATCTCTGCAATTTGCAAAACATCTGTTCTGCTTATAGAATAAGCTGATTAACACCAACCCACGCCAACTGTATTGAAATGAATTGTTGTTGATGAAAACCGACGCGCTCTTTTATGAACTATTCCAGGCAGCCCCACAGACGTTTTTTGAATTGTTGCAGATGACGCCGGCTTGCCCTTATCGCTTTGAAAGTATCACGGTGAAAACTGCTGAAAAGCGGATTGACGGCGTGTTGGAGCCGATGCTGGAAGACCAACCTATCTACTTCTTGGAGGTACAAGCATTCCCAGATGATGTGATCTACTGGCGGGTCATGCGGGAAGTTGCCACCTATTTTGAGCAGCGTCCGCAGCAGAAAGATCGTCCGTGGCAAGCGATTGTGTTGTGGCTAAACGTTGAAGATAATCCTGGGCTGGGAACGCTGAAGCCGCTATCGCGTAGACCGGCACGACGTTTACTTTCAGCGGATCTGATCAAATTGCTTAAGCGGTTGAAACAGATCGACGACAAGGCATTGGTGCTAAATGTGTTGAATCCGCTGCTGACTGACAGCGAGCGCGAAGTCCGCAAACATGTGGTACAATGGGCGGAGACGATTCGTCAGACGCCGAATTTGGATCTCCACACGGAAGAACGGCTGTTAACAGTGATGTCGCAGTTGATTGGGCAGAAGTTCAAGACGTTGAGCTACAAGGAGTTAGCAAATATGTTACGCTTAACACCCTTAGAAGAAACGGTTAGCGGTCAAGAATTGATTAAGGATGAGCGAGTGGCCATTTTGGCCACACTGATCCAAGACAAATTTTTGTTAACAGAACCGCTTGTTGAAAGTGTCCGTGCTGATCTGGATAAGTTGGATGTAGAGACACTAGCGCTGCTTGTCCGGCAAATTTTGCATTTCGACACTTTTGAAGAACTAGAACATTGGGTTGCAGCTCGCCTTCCACAGACGACAACTTGAGTCAGGAAACTGAAAATGTTGCGTTTAACCCCACTCCGTGAAATAGAAAGTGTCCAGGAAATGTTGAAAGAGGAGCGGATCGAGATGCTCTTACTGCTGATCCAGGATAAATTTGGACTTACCCCTGAAACAATAACGAGCGTCGCAGCGAATCTAGCACAACTGGACATGAATACCTTGAAATCGTTAGTGCCACAACTTCTGCATATAGAGACCTTTAGTGCACTGGAAGAGTGGCTTGCTGCCCATCAGTCACTTGAAACCGCCTAAAGTACGAAAGTATACCCAATGAGCAACGCCACCACGCGGGAAACCGAACGCACCAATCAAAGACCCCGCCAGGCCAGCCTCCCCCTGCCACCCGTCCCAACCAATGGGGCGCTTACGCCTGCCAATAAACAAGGGACCGCCATAGCAGCGCCCCAAGAACCGAACCAAGAAGCGGTCAAAGAGCAGACCAACGAGACGCTGCGCAACGACATGTGGCGTGCCTGTGACATCCTGCGCCGTGACAACAACGTGGGCGGGGTCATGCAATATACCGAACACCTGGCCTGGCTGCTCTTTCTCAAATTTTTGGATGAGGAGGAGAAACGGCGCAAAGAAGAAGCGGATTATGCCAAGGAAGAATACAAGCCGGTACTGCTGGGCACTGCGTTAGCCTGGGATGCCTGGGCTAACCCCGAAAAATTAGCCAAAACCGAAGCCAACGACCTGATCACCTATGTACGCGGACGGCTGTTGCCCGGCCTGGCCGTCATGACCGGTTCACCGCTGGCGCGCACCATCGCCAAGATCTTCTCTGAGGAGACGGTGGGCGACAACCCCAACCCGGTGCGCAACATGCCGGTCTGTGCGTCGGGCTACAACCTCAAGGATGTGTTGGAGATCATCAACTCGATCCGGCTGCACAGCGATCAGGATATCCACACCATCTCGCAATTTTACGAAGATCTGCTCGAACGCATGGGCGGCGAGAACAAATCCGCCGGCGAATTTTACACGCCGCGGCCGGTGATCCGCTTTATGGTCGAGACGATGGCGCCGCAGATCGGCGAGACAGTCTATGACCCGGCCTGTGGCTCAGCCGGCTTTTTGGTCGAGGCGTTTCAATACATGCGCCGCCAGGAGCGCACCACTGCCGACCACGATCAACTGCAACACCAGACCTTCTTTGGTCGCGAGAAGAAGGGCATCTCCGCGCTGCTCGGCACGATGAACATGGTGTTGCACGACGTGGCGACGCCCAATATTGACCGCGGCAACACGCTCGAAGAGAGCATGAAGGGCAGCGTCAGCGGGCGGCACGATGTGATCCTGACCAATCCCCCTTTTGGCGGCACTGAGGGGCGGCACATTCAGCAGAACTTTGCAATCCGTGGCAACGCCACCGAGCTGCTCTTTTTGCAACACATTCTCAAAAAGCTCAAGCGCAGCGCCAATGGCCGTGCCGCGGTCGTCGTGCCCGAAGGGACGCTCTTCCGCGGCGGCGCCTTTGCCGAGGTGAAGAAGGAGCTGTTGGAGCAATTTCACCTCTTCGCGGTGGTGAGCCTGCCGCCGGGCACCTTTGCCCCCTATTCGGATGTGAAGACCGCGCTGCTCTTCTTCCAACGTCCCGACAATGTATTGAGCCGCAACCCGCTGGCGCGCGAGGAGACCTGGTACTACGAAGTGCCGCTGCCCGGCGACCTCAAGAAGTTCAGCAAGGGCAGCCGCATTGCCCACAGCGACTTTGCCCAGGCGCGTGAACTCTGGCAAGGGTGGCAAGCCTATCTCAACGGCGAGGGCGCACGCCCTTTCCCATTGGCCGCCGATGTGCGCGCTGACTGGGATGCACACTACCGGGACGATGACCCCAAGCCGCCCGAGCCGTACAACAGTTGGGTCGAGACGCTGGCTGATCTCCAGGAACGCGATCTCGACCTGAGCGCACGCAACCCCAACCAGGATGACCGCGTTACCCTGCCCCACCCGGCGGAAATTACGGCGCGGCTGATTGAGAATACACGGCTGTTGCAGGAGCGGTTGGAGCGGTTGCATGAGATGTTGACGGAGAGTGGAGTTGATGGTGACCTAAGTAACGGTGAAGAAGAGGTCACATAATGCTTCAGATAGAGCTTTGCGACGGTTGGGGTTGGAAATCGCTTGATGAACTTATCGCACTTATTCGCAATGGTACAACTGCTACACAAAATCAAGACGCAATTGGATTTCCTGTTTCAAGAATACAAACTATTCAAAATTATCAGATTGACAAAGAAAAAGTAAGGCACGTTGAAGATGAAACCGTAGCTAAAAACTACCGCTATAATTATGGAGACATTTTATTTAGCCATATCAATAGTTTTGAACTGGTTGGTAAAGTAGCGATTTACGAAGGTGATCCAGAATTTTTGGTTCATGGAATGAACCTCTTGCAAATCCAATGTAACAAATCACTTTGTTGGCCTAAATATCTTTACTGGTATTTGCGTTCCAGTGTAGCACGCAGCTTTATTGAGCCTCTCATTAAACGTGCTATCGGCCAAGCTAGCATAAATCAAACTAATCTTAAGTCAATCAATGTTGCTGTCCCCTACCCCGACGACCCGACCCGCTCGCTGACCGAACAGCGGCGCATCGTGGCCCGCATCGAAGCGCTCTTTGCCGAGTTGCGGGGGTGTCAGCAGACGCTCAGCCATTTGCAGAAGCAGACGGGGCGGTTGATGGAGGCGTTTATCGAAGAAATGGCGAGCGAATTTACCGAACATCGCATACCATTAATTGAGATACTTCATAGCCGACCACGAAATGGTTGGTCGCCTAAAGTTACGGATGATTCCAGTGGTACACCGGTGTTAAGGCTTGGTGCAGTACTAAATTTTGAATACGATCCATCTCAAGTCAAATATACAGCACTTCCAACGGAGCCGGATGCTCATTACTGGCTGGAACCCGGAGATGTAATGATTTCTCGGAGCAATACAGCAAATTTGGTTGCACATGCATCCATCTACAATGGCGCTCCTTACCCATGTATTTGTCCTGACTTATTGATGAAGATGAAGGTCAAGAAAGAAATTGCTGATCCTCAGTTTCTTATTTATTGGCTCCAGTGTTCAGAGGTTCGAAAGCACATCGCTTCTAGAGCAAAGGGGGCGAGTCCTACAATGAAAAAGGTAAACCAGCAGGATGTGATGGAAATTCCTTTTCCCAAATTGAGCTTGGAGGAACAACGTAGAAGAAAATTGCACCTGAATACGTTGAAAAGAGCGATTTCGGATATGCAAGAAACGCAGGCTGCCGACACACGCAACTTTGCAGACATGGAATAAGGAATCCTCAACCAGGCGTTCCGGGGTGAACTGTAACTTCATTGTCCCAGCTTTAACCAGGGTATTGACAAACCCGGCGTTCTCCATGTATTGTAAGCTATCATATGGCCTATCACCAGTGAATGAAGTCTTTGTGATCCCGTGCCTTCTATCAGTGAAATAATAGGGAAAGTGACTATACCGATGGCTAGTTCCCCAATGAACAGTACAGAAGACTTATCTTCCATGGCAGATGAGGTAGACGGAATTGCAGGTGAATCTCCCAAAGAGTTTTGTCTATTGGGTCGAGAGGATGAATCCACGAATCTGATGAAAAGGTCGCTGGCCGAGATTAGCGAACACAATACGGTTGCCAGCTTTCAACGGGGATGGCAACAAGTATTAGCGAGTCAAACTTCACCGATCGATGATCTCTGGGATGACATTGATGCCGAATGATCGACTATTCCCCATCCAGGTTACCTACACGGCCGCCCCGCTCCTCAACCAGGCGTTTCGGGGTGAATTGTAGCTCCTTAAATGATTCTTTATCACGGCACGGACCTTGACAGCGCGTTGACAATTCTAAATGAAGGGTTAGATGCACAAAGGCTCAGCAGCTTGCAAGCCCAACGCCCGACCCAACTGGGGCCTGGTTGGTATGCTGCCATGGAGCCGGAGGCTGCCTGGTTCTTTGCTTCGTTGGCGCCGGGAAATCGAGGGGATGGCTATACTGTGGTAGAATTGGAGTTGCCTGACGAAATTGTAGAGCGACTCATTGCCGCCGGGCAGGCAAAGATAACCGTGATCCACAATGTACCCTTTGCGGCTGAGCAGATCTGGTTTGATGTTGCGACTTTTGCGACACTGAATCATGTCGGTATTTTCCGTCCCTCACGGAGTAAGGAAGGTTTCATTGGCTAAGCGACAATATACGGCAGCTGATTTACAAGTAGGTAACAGCGCGCAATTTAGTACGAGCAACGGCGTCACCACTCATACCCACCAGGTGCGCTTTGGCCGTCCCCTGACCCGCGCCGAGCAACATCTTTTTGCCGATGTACTGATTGGCTTCTACCACACGGTCTACTTTTCGCGCCAATTTGGCAGCACATTGGTTGCAGAGCCGGTGGTTGAATTTGTCAATGACACCGAGGCGCGCTATACCCTGCGCCAGAGTAGTCTCAACGGGGCCTGGAAAGATCTGCTCTTTGCGATCCTCGCCAATTTCAGCCAGGAAGTTGTTCCGATCACCCAACACGACGATAGCCGCGTTTTTGATCCCATCTATGCGCACCAACCGGCCTAGTTCTCCCAAAGGTCATTGCCCATGAGCCAAGCCGCCCCGATCCTCCGTGAGATCAAAAGTATCTTTAACAACCAAGGCATCAACAACGATGTACAGATCGCCAGTCACCTCGGTTTCTTATTATTGGTCCACGAACGTTGGGAAGATATCCAGCGGGCGGGACAATTCGATTTAGAACGCTTGCTCACAGAGTTGCACCGTGAGTTGGAAGAACGGGTGCGTACAACCTATTCGCTCCGTGGCACCTTACCTCAGTCCCCGACCCAACATCTACGTGGCAACAACTTGTATGAAATAGAACGTATCACATGGGTGTTGATGAATGCACTGGCGGCATCACATTGGCATGATGTTGGTGATTTCTTCCAGTACGAAATTCGTTTTGAAATCCTCAAAGATGTCCGCCGTGAGTCCTATCCCACACCGCATCATATTGCCGATTTTATCGCCGCCCTTGGTGCAAACCACACTGAAGCCCCCATCAAAGTTTTGGATCCCGCGGCAGGCACCAGTGGTTTGTTGGCGGCGGCTCTGCGCTACGCACCCAATGCGGCACTGAGCGGCTGTGACTTTGACCCCAACGTTGCCGAAGTCGGTGTAGCTAATCTGCTGCTCCACAACCCGCCCGGCGGGATTGAATTTCACCAAGATTCATCCTTCACTGCGATCAGACAATGGGACGCGTCGAGCTTTGATAGTGTGCTTATGAATCCGCCGTTTGGGGGTACCCGCAGCGCGGCCGAGGCAGGTGAGTTGATAAGGGACTTTTTCCATGAGGATTATGGTCGCAGCGTACATGCCCTGCTGGCCGGCGTGGCGCTCTACTGTCTACGCCCCGGCGGGCAAGCCGCTTTTCTATTACCTACTGGCTCTCTCTTTGGCAGTGGTGGTGAAGAACGCCTGCGTCGTATCCTGTTGGAACGCCATAATCTCCAAGCTGTGATTACCCTTGAAAAAGAGTTATTCCAGCCATATAGTGGCGTTGCCTCTCATCTGGTTGTCGTACAAAAAGCTGACAACAGGGTGAATTCCGCCGCTGCGCTATGGTTCGGTGCCGTCACTAGAGATGGCTACCCAACCGGCGCGGGACGAGACTTGACAGCGCAACAAGATCCGGCAACAAATGAATTGCCGCGCATGCGTGACCTTGTGCTGCGAACGCGCACCGCCAATTGGGAGCTGTCACTGACGGTAGCCGCAGCTACTCATTTGCGTGCACTGTTGCTGCAACCCAAGGGTGGTCTTCCTGGGGTTGCCCTTGTGAAAGAAGGACCGGCAACAATTGCATGGCAGATCAGTGCGTTGCCTTCCGGCATTCTGGCGACAATCGGGCAAGCCAATACGCCAGACGCACCTGATGCCACCTTGTTGGCCCAACTATATCTGCCCTATCAAACTGGTACAGCAATCGTTCTCCTGCCAGAACAGAGCACCGAAGTCAACTGGATCGCACAGATTCCCGCAGATTGGTCGCCGGCGCTATCCTTACCATCAAACGCCAAGTGGCAGGGGGACACCGAGACCATTACGGCAGAACTTGAGTCAGACTCAATCTTGATCCTCAAAAGTGGACGAAGCACCACATATCGCTTTCAACAGAAGGAAACCCCCGACACGGCCCCACTTGCCTGTCTCACCAGCAGTGAAGGGCAGCCAATAACGCCCTGGTTCACGCTTGCCACAGACAGTAACACGCCATCACTCCAAGCTGACGACTTTGCCGAAAAGTTTGCTGCGCTGCCGCTGATGGATGCAACTCAGGCCCAATGTGGTTGGGTTATGAATCTAAGCGCGCAAACCGGTAATGATGAAATTGCTCTCCCCAGTGGGGTACTGTTGATCCTCTTCGCACACAACGCTACGCTCTATCATAACGCCGCAGCCAATGAACAGGTCGCCCTATTGCCCGATGGCTGGTTGCGTGTGACGGCGCAAGGTATGGTTTATGTGGAAGTAGGTGAGCGTGTTCGCTTGCGCGAAGATATTGAGACAACCGGCTTTGCCATTGGGCCAACGCCGACCGGGTCATCAGAATCCTATCGTGTTTTTGCTGCAGCCGTGCCTAAAGCAGCGCTCTTTGACGAGGAACGCGACCGTGTGGAAAGCTTTGAACCGCGCCGTTTTTTGCCGGAACCACCGACCGCCGAAGTTGGCCAGCCCTCCGCGATCATTGCCGATATCCGTAAGAACCAGGCACGGCTTGGCTTGCAGGTCGATCTGTTGCTCAACCTGCTCGGTTCAGCGACGCAGCGTGAGCAGTCAACCGTAACGCCTGAATCTTTGCACCCACTTGTCCACTTGCTGGAGGCCAAGCAACAACATTTTTGGCAGCAACTGCAAGCGCGCTCCAACGTTACAGACAGTTCACGCTATTTTACCGCCGATGATCTGCAGACAGATCTATCAGCAACGGACTACAGTGCAGACTTTATCCGACAACAGCTTGAACTCTTCCTGCGCATGGGGTTGATCGAGGCGGTCCATATCGGTGAACGCAATCTCTATCGGCTCTCTGCTGCCGCCAGCGGTGAGTTAGCATCATGAAGATCGAGAGCCTTTATCTGGCAGAATACCGCGTGCTCAGGGATTTAACCATCGATTTCGGCCGCGGCGCAAGGGGTTCTATTAACCCACAAAGCGGTTATGCGCTCGATTTCCTCGTCGGTGTGAACGGTACAGGCAAAACCACCGTACTACAGTTTTTGGGGCGTTTATTGGTGGCACTCTATGAACAAGATACCTTTCCGATTTTCTTCCGTTTGATCTACACACTAACCGGTTCTGAAGCGGGGGACGAGCGCAGAATCACCGTGACCAATCTACCGAACGATGGTAACGAAATTGATCCTGATGCAGTGGATGCTAGCGGTGAACGCTTTTACTATCGCGAAGGGGATAGCGAAGTGCAACGAGGTCGGCTGCCCAATACACTCCTTCCCGAACTGGTCATCATCTACACCACAGGCAGTGAACGGGAGTGGCTAACCGCGTTGCAGCCACCCAACGCACCACTGGATGGGAGTGAGCCGGAGCAGGTATCACAGGAAACATCGGTTGAACAACCCGGCCATCGTCCCAACTTTGCTCTGTTCAATGCGGAAGATGCACCCAATCCAAGCAATGTGCTCTTCATTCAAGCACAACATAGTTCGTTAGTGGCACTCTGCGGTCTGCTTGCTGCCGAACGATATTATCAACTTCAGCTACAGGAGAATGACAAGGCACAATCTGTCTTACGGTCGGTGCTGGACGCATTACGTCTACAACCACTGGGCGGTTTTTCGCTGCGTGTTCGTTCTCATCAGGACTTGACACCACCCTATCAACAGGAAATTCTCAATGCACTCCATGCGTGTGCCGACGGAATCTTGCATCAAGGGGCCGATCAGTTACTGCTCTTTGACATGGCTAAGCAGGTCGATAAGTTCCACAGCAACGAAGCGCAGAAGTCTCTGTTGCACCTCTACAACTCGCCCATCACCTTATTTCGAAATCTCTATCGTCTCTATGAACATCGGCCCTTCTACGATCCACCATTACAAGAGATAAACCTCTTTTTCAAACGTGTTATTGGCAAAGGGGATGACACAGCAGTGGACGAATCAGAGGTACCAAAAACTGAGATGATACTCCAACTCTTTGACTGGCTGAGCGATGGTGAACGGAGCTTCTTGGCACGCATGGCCCTCTTTGCCCTCTTTCGTGCCGATGATCTGCTTATCCTACTTGATGAACCAGAGGTGCACTTCAATGATGTGTGGAAACGCGAGATTGTCCATACGCTCGATCAGATCATGCAGGGGCACGCCAGCCATGCTCTCATTACCACCCATTCCAGCATCACGCTAACCGATGTGCCCTCGAAAGATGTGATTGTGCTCCAGCGCATTGACGGGACAACCACTGGCGCGGATGTGGTGAGTGACCGAAAGTTTCAAACCTTTGGCGCAGATCCCAGCGACATCATGGTTCATGTCTTTGGCACCCAAACTGCCAGTGGTGAACACAGCCGCCGCTTTATCCGCCGCGAGATCGGGAACCGTAATACAGTGAGCGAACTAGATGACTTAGCGGCCATCGTTGCTCCTGGCTACTGGCGTTATCGAATTCAACTGGAAAAGATGCGTGTGGAGCAGGTCCATTGATCCATCAAGTGAAGCCTCCACTGGCCGCAGTCGCCAAATTAAAACAGATTGTCAAGCTGCAACTCTTGCTCCTGGATCATGCGGTAGAACAGCCAGTTGTTGACGCTGCCTCGATTGCCACTTGTTTGGCAGAAGCGTATGGTACAGAGGCAGCGAAGGTTGCGAAGTGGGTTGCGCACAAAGGCACGTGGCTTGCCGCCCTCAATCAATTTGCTGCGCACACAGATCATGCGGCGAAACGTAATCTAGTTGCTGGGATCAGGGCAGACATTCAGTTACTCTATACACCGGCACCACAACGATTGCAGATCACCATTCCCAAAGATGCACCTAATTGGAAGTTGGGCGTACGAGAGTTCTGTTTACATTTCTTTGAACTATGGCGGGCCGAAACAAAGGAGCCAGGGTTCCCATCCCAGCTCTTTCCGCTGGACAACGATGCACAGTCATTCACCCGTTGGGATTATCTAGATGCCTTCCGAACGGCGAATGACGGCCTCTATCTCTGCGCCATCTGCGACACATCTGCTTATCGGACTACGGTGGGCAACCGTATCTTTGCCAGTATTGAACACTTTTTCCCGAAATCTTACTATCCGCACCTAGCTATCCATCCCTACAACTTGGTACCGATTTGCCCATTTTGTAACAGTAGGGCAGGTGACAAGGACATCATGACGTACTGTGATGAAGCATTAGGGATAGCAGAGATACTATTACCATACAGCCAAGCACATAGCGGTTTTACAGAACAAGCATTTGTTGAGATCCGACCGCGCATTTCTTCAGGAGAAATAGACAGAGAAAAGATCCATCCACTTCACATTAAATTCCGTCCGGCGAAAAATTATCAAGCTGAACGAGCGCTTTATATCTTCAACGAGACTTACGGCATTGAAGAGCGTTGGAATAACGATCTGGATCAAATCGGCGAACATGTCTTCCGACGCATCCAGCAATTCCTGCTTGGCGATGTTCATGCGGGGAACAGTCTTACTGATCACCGTTTTTTGTTAGATAAAATCAAGATGTTGATGGCCCTAACAGAACGTCAAGATCTTGGCAAAGATCCCTATGGCTTTGCAACGGTCTGGCTGCTTAATTACTTCGTTGATCGGCTTGAGCAAGATCAAGAAAATGCACTGATTTATTTGGAATTAAAGCAGTGGGCAGAAATGCAACGTGAAGATTGGCACACGTTGACCGATTATGCAGACCAAATACGTACCCGGGTACCCGTCCTTAAGCCAGCAACAGACAACGAAAAAATATGATCTCTATGTCCAACACCTTCGCCACCATCTACCCCAATATCGCCCACTTTGTCGACGCCATCGGCTGGATCGAAATTGGCTACGCACATGAGGGCTATTTGACTTCCTTCATCCGCGCATTGGACGAAGGCGGCATGATTTGGGAAGGCGCGGATAAGTACCCCTCGCTTGACGCAGCATTAGCCGATCTCGAACGCGGCTTGGGCAAATGGCTGCAGGAGGAAGGATTGTAGCCTGCGATGTGCCACAGCGAACAGGAAAGGCATTTTTCGTCCTTGTTGGAGCAACGACGTATAATGGATCCCATTTATGCGCAACAACCAGCATCGGTCAAAGCTGATCCCGCACAGCCTGTAAGTGCTCATGGATGGCCTTCGTATCTAGATCAAACTCCTGCGCACGTGTGATTGCCATGTCCACAACGCGCTCCAACTGTTCGAGTTGGATGAATCCCTGGTGCAACAAAAAGAGCACATCCTCTAAATCGTTGTCAAAGCCAGATCAAGCTTACTCAACGCAATCGTGTACGGATCAAGAATGAATACTTCAATAGCGCCAAACTCCCCAAACGGCAACTGCCGTGCTTGGGCATCTTCCGGCAGCGGCACAAATTCTTCAATGGGAACTGCTTCTACGTCAAGTTGCATCTCCTCAGCAACCAGGTCGATAACCCGTTGTAGCGCATCTTTTTGTAGATCGTGACCGACGTAATCGATATCCAATGTAGCGCGTGTGCTGCCCAGCAGGCACAGTGCACTACCGCCTAGCAATAGCAACGTGGCCGGTTGCTGATATTGTCGACCAACCTCGGTCAAGAACGCCCGGACACGCGCAACGGTGATTTCTGCCATCCCTGCCTCTTCTCACAATATTGCAAAAACCGTTGCGCCCCATGTTCATAGGTTCCCGACCAATTGATCATCCGCCCACTGAGCACCCGGTGCCGTGACGCCAACGCTTGTAAACCTGTCTCTGGCATTTGTATCGAGGGCAATTCCAACTCTGTCGAGAATAAATCCGGCAGCGGTGTGCGCGTACCAAAGAGCACGCTCAGCCGCGCTTGATAGAGTTGCTGTAGGTAATATGTCGCAGTGTAGTAACAGCGCAGCATGAGCAAAGGATCACCAGACAGTTGTGCCGCCGCGTTTTGGGCATATGGGGCAAACGCCGGATGGCGCAGAAAGAGCGGAATTAACGCCAAGCGGAGGCGCGCTTCCTCATTGCAGGCTAACGCGACAATGATACCCGTTAGATCCGTTGGGTGATCGGGCGCCCGCTGCGCATCACCCCAGATAAAGGGAACGTCAAGTGCATGTAGTAGATCAGCAAGCTCGGCGTTAGTGTAAGCGCAGGAGCCCACTTGTACGATATTTGTAACCGTAGCGTTAATTAGATCTCTACCATTTAGCTCTACCACGGATCTTCCTTTGTCTTCGGGTTTTCGCGCAGCAATCAGTTACCTCTCGAATTATAGCACACTTTCGCACTGCAATGAGATCCTGTTGCTGTGATATAATTATCCATAGTCCAAGTAACCGAAATGAGCCTTGATCATGATCAACCGTCTACCCTACGTCTGGGATTACGACATTTCAGAAGAGCAATTTACTCAACTCCTCAGCGGTGAACTTACCTCACCCAAAATCGACTTTGGCCCAGATAACCCGAACACCGGCCGCATGTATCATGACTTTGTAATAGGTTGCGAAAACAGTCGCTTTGTCGATGTGAAGATCCACAAGTCTTACTTGCATCACGGGAAGGCTGAAGATTGGCAAACGTTGGGTGATTCGCTCGCTCGACTTGGCCAGGAGCTAGACGGGCGCGCGGCTTTCTGGAGGCGGCCCAACTTTCGGCAGATTGGGTGCGGCGCATGAGCGATCAAAATTCACATTCAAGAACACAAGCTCAATCAGCAGCAGGCAGTAGCGCTATGCCATTGGTTAGTGGAAGGCGAACCGTCAATTCAGGGCTATGAGCCATTCGTACCCGAGCCAACACGACGCACCTTGCAGCGCGATTTGAAAGCTATGGTAGACACAGGGGTTGTTGGTGAGTACAGACGCAACTAACCAGGCAACTTATCATTTATAGGTAAAAATCTAAGCTTGCGACAACTTACGACATAAACTTACGACAACTTGCGACATTGGATAGCAAAAAGAAGAGATCGACACTAGCGATATTCCGCTGCTGGATGATGTTCCGGTGTATTTGTGCCATTGCAAGTGGTCGATGAGACTGCCGAAGAGCCATCCCTAACTTTCTCTGCCGGAGGTGGCGGTTTAACGTGACCGGCATCTCAAAGATGCCGGTCACGTTTCAGCAAAGGGGGCAACAAACTACTGCTGTATGTATGGCAAATAGAGTTCGGTGGCGATATCCAAAAAGTCGTTCATTGACACGCCACTGTCACCCTCGGCCAGGGCTTCAGCATAATCGGCGGCGTCGCTGGCGCTCTCCGCGGCCGCCTCAGCACTGTTGGCGCCATCCAACCCTTTGAGGGCGGTAATGGGCGCGATGGCCGGCCCCAAGACAATGGCCAGCCCATCGAGTTGGTTTTCCGCACCGACTTTGTCACCATTCAACAACTTGTAGAAGAAACATTCGGTGTTCTCACCGCTCTGGAACAAGGTGCAGCCCTCCACATCATTCTTATCACCTTGGTCACTATTGTCGCTACTGATGGCAAAGTCACCGCTGAGGGTCAAGAAGACGGTTGCAAACCCTTGGGTATCCAAGACGGATGGTTGCCAGACACTGCGAATGTCCTCACTGCTGCCCACCAGACCCACATCTTCGCCATCGAAGTAGAGTGACCACGTCTTGGTCGCCTCATCCAGTTTGATCAGGCTCTGATCTCTGACCTTGAGTTCGCCACCATTAGCGCTGGGCACAACGGCGGTCCCGATGGTGCTGACGAGCAGGCCACCATCCGCGGCAATGCCTAACCCATCAATGTCCTCGGAACCTTTGGTCAACCCAACATCTGCCCCCTTGACGCGCATGGCAAAGGCGCCACAGCCGGCCGCGTTGGGGGTGTATTCGATAATGTCCGAATCGTCGACCTCGCCCAACCCAGGGAGCGTGAACGAGGAACGCAGGGTGAAGATGAGATTGCCATTGGGCAAAATATCAAAATCGTCCAGATTGGCGTCAGCCAGGCCACAGGCCGAACCGTCAAAGAAGATGGAGAACTGGCGGGTGGCAGGATCAAAGGCGACAATATCCTCATTTTTGTAGACAAAATCGGGCTGTGCATCATCGGGGAACTCGATTTCGTCACTGTGTTTGAAGCCAAGATAGATGACTGCGGGCTGGGGCAAGGTGCCGCCGGGAATGGTGCCGTCGGGAATGGTGCCGCCAGGAATGGTGCCGCCCTCCTGCGCCCATACGTCGGCCGTGGTCGAAACGGTCATGGCGAGTACGGACAAACTCAGGATGGTAATCAGGATCAATAGTGGAACAAGGGTAAAGCGAAGCCAATGGTGTGCATTGTGTTGAACGCCAGTGCTTTGTGGGTTTACGTATTCAGGCGCTGTGATGGGGTTCATAGTTGCTCTATACCTCCTAAAAGAATTGGGCGTAGATACTGTGACAAAAACTAGTCATGCCGTCGTAACACCAGGCGCGCTTTATGCCACGGGATGGTTAGGTACACCAAAGAGTGCGAAGCAGTATTCCTTTGTAAGGGGCAAAATCCTACTACTTGTGCTACTCGTGAGTATAAATTGGGTAAGCTATTTGTATGCCACCGACCATTATCCGCTGCAGCCATCAGCGTGCCTCATCCTTACCCACTCATTTTACTCAAAATTGGGGATTAAGGGTCGGACGGCTCTTATTCAGTGTACTGTCGGCTACCTGTCGGTAAATATACGTCAGATGGTAATACTTGTAGAGTAGGGAAAGGTCGGTGAAATTATGTAGGGTTACTGTAGGGTACTGGCAACCGCCACCTCCAGTTATCGCCTGCTTTGACAACGCAATTTGCCTATGTTACGCTTGGGCAAGATAGGCGCTAAGGTGATCGTATCGACAGAATATTGTCGATGTTGTCGCATCGTAGATGCCTTAATAATTAATTGTTTTCTATTAATTATTGGCTCATATCGGTATACGACTGAAATTGCCGACCTTAGCTTGAGGGCAAGCAGTGCAATTTCAGTGAGTCGCCCATATGAGCGTGATTATTAATTAGAGACTATCCTTCGTCAAGTGACTGGAGCGTGAGACAGCAGATGCATTCCGTTGATGGCTTTGTCTTTGACCTCGATGGTACGGTCTACCTGGGCGACGCAGCATTGCCCGGCAGCGTGGCAGCGATTGCTGCCTTGCGCCAGCGCGGCAAGCGGGTGCTTTTTGTGAGCAACAAGCCGCTGGAGCCTCGCCAGAACTATGCCGCCAAACTCTCCCGTCTCGGCATTCCAGCCTTACCAGCCGATGTGATCACCTCTGCCTATGTATTGGGCCACCATCTGGCGCGCCATGAACCGACCCTGGCGCTCTATGTCCTTGGTGAGCAAAATTTGCGCGCTGAGTTACGCGCCCATGGCCTAACCGTACTTAATGAGTTGACGGATCAGGACCCCAAAGAAGTCATTGATCCCTCAGGGATCGATGCTGTGGTCGTCGCCTTTGACCGCACCCTCGACTATCGCAAACTCAATACCGCTTATCAGGCCTTGCAGCAGGGCGCCCGTTTCTTTGCCACCAATGCCGATAAAAGTTGTCCAATGCCCGGCGGCGCCATCCCTGATGCCGGCGGCACCATTGCTGCGCTGGAGCACATGACGGGGCGCAAATTAGAACTATTGGCCGGCAAACCTTCCCCGTTAACTATGCAGGTGGCGATAGATGAGTTGGGCTTGCCCCCTGCGCGGATCATGATGGTGGGCGACCGCCTGGAGACTGACATCTATATGGGCCAACAGGCCGGCATGGTTACCGCCGTCACCCTGACCGGCGTCGCCACCCGCGCCGCGGTGGCCCAAATGGCCCAACCACCTGATTACGTCATCAATAACCTGGGGGATCTGCCTGGGTTGGTGCAGTAACCGGAGGGGTGGCGGGTGGCGAGTAGCGGGTGACGCATTACCCGCTACCCGGGGAAAAGTGCCTGGGACGAGCGACGAGCACTCCGGTTTGACTAATCACTTCTTGCTCGTCCCCGGCCCCTTTCCCTAAAATTGAAATGCACTTAGGTTGCTAAAATCCAGCAATTGCCATCACGAAAGAGATTATGCTAAAGATAGCCATTGTCGGCGATCATTTTGTACATGCCGATTTGCTTGCTGAACGATTAACCACACACCTGGCGGCCGTGACCAACCCTTTTGCCCTGGCCAAGATGATGGTCGGCTGGCCGGATACGCCGCAGCAGCACAATGCCGAGATCCGTGAATTTGTCGGTGACGAAGCCGAAATTGTTGAACTGGCGCAAGGGGCTGCCATCCTGGTGACTCATGTGGCGCCAGTCTCTCGCACCATGTTGCAAGCCTTGCCCGAACTGCGCTTAATCGGTTGTTGCCGGGGTGGACCGGTCAACATCAATGTGGCCGCCGCCACCGCACGGGGCATCCCCGTGGTCAACGCGCCGGCGCGCAATGCGCAGGCCGTCATCGAATTTACCCTGGGCGCGATCCTCAGCGAGTGTCGCGGGATTGGCCGCGCCCATAAGGCACTCTCCCAGGGCATCTGGCAGGGGGAACTCTACCGCTATGCGCGCACCGGGCGTGAGTTGCAAGGGCAGACGATTGGCTTGATTGGCCTGGGCGCAATTGCGCAAGGTCTCGTGCCTTATCTCAAGCCTTTTAACCTGTGCATCCTGGCCTTTGATCCCTATGTCCAGCCCCGCCGCGCGGCAGAACTGGGTGTCGAATTGCTCGATCTGCCGCAAGTGCTGCAACAGTCCGATATTGTCAGTCTCCACGCACGGGTCACGCCGGAGACGACCGGTCTCATGGGCGCGCGTGAATTTGCCTGGATGAAACGGGGCGCCTACTTCATCAATACCGCCCGGGGGGGCCACTGGTTGACTATGACGCACTCTACCAGGCCCTGGCCGGGGGGCATCTGGCCGGCGCCGCGCTCGACACCTTTGCCGTGGAACCGCCGCCCACCGATTGGCCACTCCTTGCATTGGAGAATGTGACGCTTACGCCGCATATTGCCGGCGCTTCACAAGAGTCAGCCTGGCGCGGCGCCGATGCGGTGGCGCAGGATGTAGCAAATTTTCTGGCTGGCCGGCCATTGATCTACTGCGCCAACCGGGAGGTGCTGCCATGACCCGTGATCTGCTGATCGGCATTGATATCGGCACCACCAGCACCAAGGCGGTGCTTTTTGACAGTCAAGGCGTGCTGTTGGCCCAAGCGGCGCAAGAATACCCCACCGCCTACCCTCATCCTAATTGGGCGGAACAGGACCCGGAAGATTGGTGGCGCGCGACTTGTGCCGTTCTGCAACAGATCTTTGCCGCTCCGCGTTTCGACGCCATCCGCGTTGCCGGCATTGGCGTGAGTTGTCAAGCGCCAACGATGGCGGCGGTGGATCAACAGGGGCGGCCCTTGTATCCGGCGCTGATCTGGCTGGACCGTCGCTCTGAGCCTCAATGCACCTGGCTGCGGGAACAGGTGGGGGAAGACCGTATTGCCGGTATCAATGGCGGCCGGGTCGATCCCTATTATCTGGCGCCCAAGTTGCTCTGGTTCAAGCAACATGAGCCCCAACGCTACCGGGCGACCCATCAAGTGTTGCAGGCCAACGGCTATGTGGTGCAGAAGCTCACCGGCGCCTTCTGTATGGATCGCTCGCATGGCCCTATCACCTCCCTCTTTGACAGCGTCCACCAAAATTGGTCAACCGAGCTACTAACCGCAAGCGGTGTGGACGTCGCCAAGCTGCCGCGCTTGGCTGACTGTGCCGACGTGGTGGGGGAGGTGACCACGACCGCCGCCGCGGCCACGGGCTTAGCGGCCGGCACACCGGTGATTGCCGGCATGACTGACGGCACCGCAGCCGGCATAGAAGCCGGTCTGATACAGGTGGGCGATGCGGTGGAGATGACCGGCCAATCGACGGTGCTGTTGATCTGCAATGACCAGCCCTACCTGGGCACGGACCTGATTCCGTTGGGCCATGCCGTCCCCGGTCGCCACCTGGTGGTCGGCGCATTGGTCGCGTCGGGGGGCGCATTGCGCTGGTTTCGTGATCAGTTGGGGGAAGTGGAGCGGCAGGAGGCGGCGCGTCTGGGCGTCGACGCCTTTGATCTGTTGAGCCAGGCCGCAACGCAAAGTCCCGTCGGGTCCAATCGATTGGTCTTTCTGCCCTATATGTATGGCGAGCGTTCGCCGATTTGGGATAGCGATGCACGGGGCGTCTTCTTTGGCCTCTCGTTGGCGACCCAGAAGCGCGATTTGGTGCGCGCAATCATGGAGGGTGCGGCCTATGGGTTGCGTCATAATCTGGAGGTAGCGGCTACGGCGGGCTTCAATGCAGCCACTTTGGCCTGTGTCGGCGGCGGGGCGCGCAGCGCACTCTGGAACCAGATCAAGGCCAATGTGTTGCAGCGCCCCATTCGCCTGCCCCAAGCCGCTACCGGCGCGCCCTTTGGCGATGCCATTGTGGCCGCGGCCGGCGTAGGGCTCTACCCGTCGGTGGCTGCAGCCGTGGCCGCCATGGTGCAGCCGGGTGCGACCTATCAGCCCCAGCCCGAATGGTCTGCCCAGTATGACGCCCTCTATCAAATTTATGTGGACCTTTACCCAGCCTTACAGCAAAGTTTTCGGGCATTGGCGGCGGTCCCGTAAGCTCATAAATTGGGCTGCGTTTTCGTCCCGTAGGGACGCCTGATTTTAGAGAATGTACATGGTTGACTTGACTAGAACAGCCGATTTCACCAATAAAATCGCCCTGGTTACTGGCGGCGCGCGGGGCATTGGCCGGGCGATTGCCTGGGGTTTTGCCCAGTTGGGCGCCAAGGTGACCATTTGCTATCGGAATGACCATCAGGCGGCGCAGCAACTATGTGATGAGGCGCAGTCACTGCCGGGGCAGATCCAGGTGGTCCAGGCCGATGTTGGGGCGCGGGTTGCGGTGGAGGCGCTGGTCGAGGGCGTCTTAGACCGCGATGGCAAGATCGATATTCTGGTCAACAATGCCGGTCTTTTTCCCCACAATGCCGTGACCGCCATCAGCGACGACGAGTGGGACGACGTGATCCGCACCAACCTGACTGGCGCCTTTTACTGTGCACGGGCCGTCTTGCCGGGCATGATCGCAGCGCGTGATGGCGTGATCATCAACATGGCTTCGCTGGCCGGCCAGCGCGGCTCCGCCTACCATGCCCATTACGCCGCAGCCAAAGGCGGACTGCTCGCCTTCACCCGCTCTCTGGCGCGCGAGGTGGCCCAACACAATGTGCGGGTCAACGCTGTGGCGCCCGGTCGCATTGAGACAGAGATGCTCATGGCACAGGCGGGCGACGGCGAGTATGAACGCTGGCTACGTGATACGCCGGTGCAGCGGCTGGGCGCCGCAGACGAAGTCGCCGCGGCGGTACTCTTCCTCGCCTCACCCGCCGCCGCTTATATCATCGGCGAGACCCTGGCCGTCAATGGCGGGCTATTGATGACATGATGATTCAGCGCAAAACATATCTGTGGAGTAGTGGACAATGAGCGGTTCAATTCGATGCGAAGCGCCGTATGTGCTGGCGATCGATGCCGGCACAGAGGCACTCAAGGCCGCGCTCTATGATCTGCACGGTGTGGCCATTGCGGCTAGTTCGTGTAGCTACCGCACCTATTTCCCCCGTTCGGGGTGGGCGGAACAGGATCCGGCCGCATGGTGGGACGCGATGGTGGGTGCTGTGCGCGACTGTGTAGAGAAAGCTCCCATAAACCCGACCGAGATTTTGGCTATCAGCGCCGATGCGACGACCTGCACCTTGATCCCCATGCGCGCCGACGGGCAGGCGTTGGGGCGCGCCTTGCTCTGGATGGATGTACGCGCCGCAGAAGAGGCGGCCAGAATTTTTGCCTCTGGTCATCCGGCACTCCACTACTGTCTGGCCGGCGTCAATGCTGAATGGATGCCACCCAAGATCTGTTGGCTCAAGGCGCAGGAGCCGGCGCGCTATGCGGAGATGGACTATCTGTTGGAGTTTACCGACTGGATTGCCTATCGGCTGACGGGCCGCTTCACCCTCAACCGCAATACCGTCACCCAGCGTTGGTTCTACCATACGCCTAGCGGTGGTTGGCCCAGTGACTTTTTTGCCACCATTGGGTTGGCCGACCTGCTGCCCAAATTGCCATCATCTGTGTTGGCAGCCGGTGAAGTGGTAGGGCCCTTGCACGCCACTGCTGCCGTCGAGCTCGGCTTACCGGCAGGCATTCCGGTCGTGACCGGCGGTGGCGACGCCTTTATCGGCATCTTGGGCCAAGGGGTCACCCGGCCCGGTGATCTGGGCATGATCTTGGGTACCTCTAACGTACTCTCCGCCCTGGCTGCAACTGAATTTCATGTGCCCGGCATCTTTGGCAGCTTCCCCGATGCGTTGATGGATGGGCTCAATTTAGTGGAAGCCGGTCAGGTTTCGACCGGGGCGCTTCTCTCCTGGTTCAAACGCACCTTTATGGCCGAGGCGGAACGGGATGCACAGGCGCGAGGGCTAGCGGTCTATCAACTGTTGGACAATGAAGCGGCGGCGACACCGCCGGGGGCCGACGGCTTGATCGTCCTTGACTATTTCCAGGGCAACCGCACGCCCCATACTGATTCGCTGGCGCGCGGCGCCGTGTGGGGATTGTCGCTCAACCATACCCGCGGCCATATCTTCCGCGCGCTCATGGAGGGGATTGCCTATGGCGTGCAGGATATTTTGCAGACCTTCCGACAGCAGGGCTTCCAGGTGGCGCGCATCTTTGCCAGTGGCGGGGCGACGCGCAGTCCGCTCTTTATGCGGATCTATGCCGATGTCACCGGCCAGACCATCTACATCCCCCGTGACCCGGAGGCAAGCCTGCTGGGGTCGGCCATCGTGGCGGCGGTGGGGGCCGGCGCCTTTTCGGATTTTACTGCCGCCGCGCAACAGATGGTAACGATTAGTGGCAGCTACAGACCCAACCTGGAAAAGCATGCCGCCTATCAAGCCTATGTACAGAGTTATCAAGCCACCTATCCGCAGCTGAAGGAACTCATGCATGCCATGAGCCGCCGGCAGAGCGGCAACCGGGAAATCAAGACAGGGACAACGTATGGCTAATACACGGACAAGCCTGGTGACCGTTGATCACCAGGCTGTGGATCATCTGCTCCGCTACATCAAGGAGCATAACTTAACGCATTTTGTCGTTGTGGCGGATCACAACACCCAGCGTGTATTGGGCGAACGGGTGGTAGCGGCGTTACGTGGGGCCGGCTGTGATGTGATCAGCGCCTTCTTTGCGGAGGAAAAGCCGGTGGCCGATGCACAGCACATCTTTCAGGTGTTGCTCCAATGTGATACGCAGCCGCGTGCCTTTATCGCGGTGGGCTCCGGCACCATTACCGATATTACCCGCTTTGTCAGCCATCGCACCCATGCCGAGTTTTTGGCCATGCCGACTGCACCATCGGTGGACGGTTTTACCTCCATCGGCGCACCCCTGATTATCGACGGCATTAAGGCTACGGTCATCTGTCACCCACCCAGCGCCATCTTTGCTGATCTCGCTGTCCTCTCCGGCGCACCCCGCGCGCTGATCGCAGCTGGCTTTGGTGATATGCTGGGCAAATTTACCTCCATCGCCGATTTTCGCCTGGGCCATTTGCTCTGGGATGAGCCCTACGATGAGGCCATTGCGCAACGCACCCTCAAGGCGGCCCAACTTTGTGTCGATCATGCGACGGAGATCGCCACGGCTTCGCCCGCCGCCATTCGCATTCTGATGGACGCCCTGGTCGAATCGGGTTACTGTATGCTCGACTTCGGCAACTCGCGCCCGGCTTCCGGTACGGAGCATCACTATTCCCACTATTGGGAGATGAAGCTTATGCGCGAAGGACGGCCACCGATTTTGCATGGCGCCAAAGTGGGTTTTGCCACCATCCTGGCAGCGCGGCTTTATGAACAAGTCAAAGCGCTAACGCGGGCTGATCTGTCCGACCGGCTAGAGGCGGCCCCATTGCCCCCCAAGGCTCAGGAGATTGCGCAGATTGAAGCGGCCTACGGTGACCTGGCGCCGGAGATGGTAGTGGCGCAGCGTCCCTTTCTAGCGATGACTGAGGCCCGCTTTGATGCGCTCAAGCGCAAGATCCTGACGCAGTGGGCGGCTATTCAGCAACTTGCCGCTGATGTGCCCGCGGCCCAAACCGTGACTGAACTGTTGCAGCGTGTGGGCGGCCCAACCACTGGCGCGACATTGGGGCTGAGTGACGCCGAAGTGCAACAGGGCGCCAATGCCGCCCACTATTTACGCGATCGCTTTACCGTGCGCAAACTGGCCCATTATGTGAAACTGGATTAGGGTTACAAAGAGATTTTAAGGAATCACCATGCTAGCTAAAAGTACAAAAATTGTGGTGGGCGCCGACCATTTTGGCCTGCCGTTGAAGGATGTCGTGCGCGATCATCTGCGCGAGTTGGGCTATACCGTGGACGACATGGGGGTCAACAGCGAAGACCCGGTCGATTATCCCGATGTTGGCGCCAAATTGGCCGAGGCGGTGAGTGAAGGCCAATATACACGCGGGATATTGGTCTGTGGGACAGGCGCGGGCATGGCCATCGTCGCCAACAAGGTGCCGGGGGTGCGCGCCGTCTGTGTCAACGACCCCTATACCGCCGAGCGCGCCGTCGCCAGCAACAACGCTCAGGTGATCACCATGGGCGCACAGATCACCGGCGCGGCGGTCGCCAAAAAGCTGATTGACATCTGGCTGGAGAGCGAATATCAAGGCGGTCGTTCAGCGCCCAAGGTCGAAAAAATGGAAAAGTTGGACGCGAAATATCGCCATTCCGCCCATGAGTGATGCACAGACTGTTTATCTAGCCCTAGGCAGCAATGTGGGTGACCGGGCGCGGCAATTACACACGGCCCTACGCTTGTTGCGCGAGCTTGCCACGGTGGAAGCAACCTCCTTTCTGTACGAGACGCCACCCGCCTATGTCACCGATCAGCCCCCTTTCCTCAATGCCGCCTGTCGCGTGACAACCGACCTTACGCCTCACGCGTTGCTGGCTGCGCTCAAAGGGATCGAAGAGACGATGGGACGGGTCAAGACCATCCGTTTTGGCCCGCGTAACATTGATTTGGATATTATTTTCTATGGCGACAGTCAGATTGCTAGCGCTGAGCTGACCATTCCCCACCCTCGTCTCGCCGAACGCGCCTTTGTTCTGGAGCCGCTGTGTGATCTGGCGCCCGACCTGCGCGACCCGGTGTCTGGACAGACGATTCGTCATCTCTTGGCACAGCTCCATGAGCCACCGTTACCCAAAGTAATGCCCCTGACCTGCCAGGGACAACCGCGCTTGTGGCAGTGGGGCGCCCAGACCCGCATTGTCGGCATTATTAATCTCACGCCTGATTCCTTTACGGGGGATGGGCTGTGGCAATCGGACGGCGGGGCCACGCCCCAGGTCATTGCGCGTGCGGTGGCCCTGGCCGAGCGCTTGGTGGCCGAAGGGGCGGACTGTATCGATATTGGCGGTCAGTCGACGCGACCGGGCCATCAGGTAATCCCGGTTGAGGAAGAGATTGCACGCACCGCACCGGTGGTGAACGCGGTGGCGCAGGCAGTTAATGTACCGGTCTCCATTGACACCTTTCGCGCACCAGTCGCGGCCGCCTCCCTGGCCGCAGGCGCCACCCTCATCAACGACATTTGGGGCTTGGCCTTTGACCCACGCATTGGGCGAATCGCTGCCGAGGAGGGGTGCGCGCTCGTTGTCATGCATAACCGCACCCATAACGATGATCCGGCTTACCAGCAGCATCTATCTGCTGAACGTCCTGCCGCTACATATACAGACATTATCCAGGATATTGCCACAGAGTTGCAGACACAACTGGCAACGGCACAGCAGTTGGGCCTCCCGCGCTGGTTGCTGATTACCGATCCGGGCATTGGTTTTGGCAAAAGCACTGAACAACATCTGGCGCTCTTGCGGCGACTAAATGAGTTGAAAGCCATGCTGGGCTATCCGCTGCTCATTGGCGCCTCGCGTAAAGGGTTTATTGGCAAGCTCTTGGGGGATCTGCCGCCGGCGGCGCGCGATGAAGGCACGCTGGCGCTGGGGGTGCTGGCGTTGGAACGGGGTGCCGACCTCTTGCGCGTACATAATGTGCAGGCCATGAGCCGCGCCGCGCATATGGCCGATGCGGTGCTGGCGCAGGGGTGAGACGAGCAAAGCGAAATACACCCACTTAGCGCTGCTCGGCAATGATTTGTTCAATGGCCGTCTCTTGCGCCTCAACCGATTCGACCAGCCGGAATTGAACCAGGGCGCGCTGTAGATTGTGCTCCGGGTAGCGTACTTTAAAGTAGACATCACCGGCTAGATAGTCGGTAAAGAAACGTAAGCCCAGTTCAAAGCTAATCAGACGGATAGAGGCATAGAGGTAGTGATAGTCGGCCTCTGTAAAAAAGCGTGCGACTTCCGGCAGGTAGCCCTGCAAAATAGCGCGGCAAAGGTTCGTATCAAAGATGACCTGGCTGAGATCGAGGGTCTCTTCACCGGCTGGATTACAACAAGAGCGCAGACAGTCACCGATATCATAATGGACCAGCCCTGGCTTGACGGTGTCGAGATCGATAATGCTGATGGCCTGGCCGCTTTGGTCATCAATCAGAATATTATCTACCTTGGGATCGCCGTGGATCGAGCGTGGTGGTAACTCGCCGCGGGCTGTGGCATCTTCCAGCACAGTGGCAAAGGCGCGCCGCGCTTCGACAAAGCGCAAGCTGTACGCAACATCACTGGTGCGCGCGCCGTGGGCGCGCTGACCGACTTCCTGTGCATGGGCCAAGACCTGGTCATACTTGTCGAGATAGCCGGGCGTAATGTGAAAACCAGGCAGCGTGTCATGCAGGCGGACCGGATCCAGATCGCTGAGCAAACTGTGGAAACGTCCCAAGGCATAACCTGCTTCACGGGCATGGGCGGCGTCACGAATGCTGGGATAGGTCTTGGCCCCTTCGATCAGGCTAATCGCGCGCCAGAATGCGCCGGCGTCATCCATATAATAGTCAGTATCTTGCGCAGTGGTAATCACCCGCGGCATTCGCCACCCCCCCGGAGCAGCAGAATTCTGTGCCAATCGCTCTTCCATGTGTGTCAGGAAGACACGCATGTTGAGCAAAATCAGCGCCGGCTGCGGGAAAACATGGGTGTTGACCCGTTGTAAAATAAATCGTCTCCCGCCAATGGGGGCAGAAGGTGCGGCGAGGGTGACTAAATAGGTGTCATTGACATTGCCGGCGCCATAAGCCTCCACTGCGGTGACTGCCCCTTGGGTAAATTGTTGCGCGATTGCGTAAAGCTTTTCCACTGCTGTCGCCTTTCCACTCTCTAGTTATTCTGCTGACTTCTCCACACTGCGGCTGTTTTGAGGCTGCTGACGCTCTATCTTAGCCGAATCCATAAATTGTGGCAAGACTATCGATCTTATGGGGTGCGTACCACAAATGGGGCGAAGCACCAGCAAGGCCAATTTGTGGTACGCACCCTTTGGCCAGGGTACGGACTACAGTTGATTACGGTGAGCGAAGGGAGTGAAGCGCATTTTGCCCGCATCTTGTGATCTTGATTGCTTACCCAGCCCGAATATGCTACAATTTCGTCTATGGAACCTAGCAACCAAGATAGCCTAACTTCGCAGTCAACGGAATCAGACATTGAACTCCCTGCACTCACCTTGTTGGAGCAAGGCTGTATTGAGCTGGGGTGTCCATTAACCGCGCAACAAATCCGCCAGTTTGCACAGTTTTACCTTGAACTCATTACGTGGAATCAAAAATTTAATCTGACGGCCATTACCGAATTAGCGGATGTGCAGACCAAACATTTTCTCGATTCGTTGGCGGGGCTGCCGTTGTTGGTCGAGGAACTTGGCGAGACAATGCCGCCAACGCGGCCTCTACACGGCGTTGATATCGGTACCGGCGCCGGCCTGCCTGGCGTACCGCTCAAAATTGTCGCGCCGCGGCTCAAATGGACCTTGATTGACGGCACCGGCAAGAAGATTGTTTTTTTAAAACAGTTGTTGACTAAGCTGGCCTTGACCAATGTTGCGGTGGTGCAGGGGCGCGCCGAAGAGTTGGGACGACAAACAGACTATCGCGGCCAATTTGATATTGTGACAGCACGCGCCGTCGCGCCACTGGATACGCTGGCAGAGTATCTGTTACCGCTGGCGCGTGTCAATGGATTGGTCATGATCTATAAAGGCGGCAGCGCGCCCCAAGAATTTATCAATGCCCGCAAAGCAATTGATACCTTGGGTGGAGAAACAGTACGGATGGCGCCTGTGCAGGTGCCGTTTTTAGAAGAACAACGGTATATTCTCTTGGTCCGTAAAGTGCGCCCGACGCCGCCGACCTATCCGCGTGGGCAGGGATTGGCGCGCAAGAAACCGCTCGGCGCCTAGCCCCCTGGTGCAACTTTCTCTCTAGTACACTTTGGCGTAAAGATCTAGACAGAAATAAATAGCGTTTCCTTCTGGTAAGCGGCAAAATTGTCTGTCTACTTATTCTATTCTGGGTTTGCTAGGCGAACCTCTCTCTTATTTATGACTTTATCCTTTTCCAACTGATCTTTTTCCAGATAAAAGGTCATATGTTGGAAGTGAATCACCGGATCAATGTATTCGACGCGGATCTCTTTCGGCAGATTAAGCGTAGTCGGTGCATAACAGAGTATACTCTTGATGCCGGCCTCCACTAGTCGATTTGCCACATCTTGCGCACCCGTGGCAGGGACGGCAATAATGGCAATCTGTGAGTCACACGCCGTCACGACGCGCTCAATTGCATCGACCGATTCTACCGTCACATGGCCGATCTTTTCACCTAACTTAGCGGGATCGCTGTCGAAGACTGCTGCAATGCGAAAGCCACGATTTTCAAAGCCATTATAGCTGGCTAGTGCATGGCCTAAATACCCTGCCCCCACCAATACCACAGGCCAAACCCGATCAACTTGTAGAATTTCCTCTAATTGTCCACAGAGAAAAGCGGTGTCATAACCGGTGCCCTGTTTGCCAAATTCGCCAAAGTGGCTGAGATCTTTCCGAATTTGTGCAGAACTAATACCTAATAACTCACCAAGTTCCTGGCTGGATGTCACTTCACGACCTTGGTCCACCAACTGTTTCAACGTCCTCAGGTAGATCGGCAGCCGACCGATCACAATATCGGGAATTTCGATATCGCTCACTATTTGACCTTTTTTGATAGTATCAGTAGATTAAACTTACTGTAAAAGCTCTGGTTTGTTAGAAAGGGTAACCAGATGGAGTCAGGCGATTGGCGCAAGACTAACCCTAGCTGGCATCTACTGAGTATATACCGCACCAATTGTCTAAACGTGCAACTGTTCAGGCTAGCCTTTCGCCCAAGCGCTAGGGCTGAATCGACATTTAGATCCTTGGCTCATAGAGGTCTCCGGGTGAAACTGTTCACTTGTCTCTGGTGATGAAAACCACTTCACCGCTTCGCCTCCATGAGCGTAGATCCTTATTGTGTATTTTAGCACAAAAAGGGCCAGTTGCGCCAATTATTTTTTTGCATTTTATTCGGTTTTTGCGTAATTTAATGTAGGACAAATTTCCAAAGCAACCGGTAACTCTCCCAACGAGCGCCAAGCAGTGACATTGGGGGCTTTTCGCATATCAATGGATAAGCGAACTCTTTGTTTGATAGCAGTAGATCGGTAGACAGGTAAATCGGTAATAGGTAATTGGGGAATTCGCCGTCAGGCCCGATTTACCAAGTTACCCATCCACCTATCTACTTACTTCTAGTTTCACTAGCCTAGTGCCGCAAAAATTAAGCGGCCGGACAACTAGGTAGTCTGGTCAAAAGCGACAAAAAAGTCGCTGACCCTGGAGACGACAACCTCTAACAGCGCTTTGCCCTCGTCGGCGCTGGCTTCGGCTGGATGATCGGTATAGCCGGTGCTGGCGGCCCAGGCGCCATGAACCTGTACGGTGGCGCCGGTCAGGTCTCCAAAGAGCCCCTTCTTCACTTGGGACTGATCCTCCACTTGGGCCATGCCGGCTGCATCGATGAGATCGGGCCGCAGCGCCATCACCATCGAGGTTTCAAAGCGACCGGCGTGGCCGGGAATGCGATTGCTGGGCATTAATCCCTGTTCCACCAAGGCAGCACGTGCAATATCCCAGTAGGCGCCCGTGGCAATCGCAACATTGTGGCCTAGACGGTTGACAAAATCGAGTCCGACGACGTTGTTGGAGTCTGTATTGCCGCCGTGGCCATTCAGCACCACTAGTTTACGGAAACCACTTAAAACCAACCCCTCCAAAATCTCGGTTACCGCAGCAAGGTAGGTAGGGCTGCTGAGAGAGAGGACACCAGGGAAGGGGCGGTGGTGATGTGAGTTGCCATAGCAGAGCACTGGCGCGACCACCACTTGGGCCCGCCCGGCTGCCCATTCTGCCGCCCGTTGGGCCACAGTACCACAGAGCAAGGTGTCGGTAATCACCGGCGCATGGGGGCCATGTTGCTCGATCGATGCCGTTGGCAAGACGGCAATGGCATTGGGGGCAATGGCGCGAATCTGTTCCCGTGTCATCTCGGCTAGTAAGACTGTCATGATCCTCTCCTTTTTAATCCATTATGAAAGTGGCTCCTATAGGTCTGCGGGTGAAATCGCTCAATTTCACTTCTGGTGCTCGCGACGATTTCACCTCTTTGCCCATATGAGCGATGAAAATTGTTAAAGGTCACAATATGGCCGGGACTGTGAGTCTGTCCTTGTTTGGTGGCCATGTATACTGAGCAGAAATGAAATGGACGCATTGCACAAATCGGGTTTCTCAGCAGAACCCCGGTTTGTTTGCGTCTAATTGATTTCCGTTGCGTATAGAGTTCTGCAAAGGCGGACGTGCCGTCCTCTTTGCGGGCGCGTACGCGCAACTTTTGTCATGTGATGGCGTATCTTATAACTGTACGACCATCAGGCTCTTTGGTTCAAGTTGTAGAAACAGTGAGATCATTTAACAATGATAGTAGAACTTTTACTCAGTGTAGCGCTGGGCGTAGGACTCAGCGCAGCTTGTGGCATGCGCGTCTTTGCGCCATTTGCTGTTATGAGCGCGGCAGCACTCAGCGGTTATCTGGGACTGGCGCCTGATTTTGCATGGATTGGCACTTACCAAGCGTTGACGGTGCTCTTGGTGGCCACGCTGCTCGAAATTCTTTCCTACTATATTCCCTGGGTTGATAACTTGCTTGACACGGTGGCCACGCCGGCGGCTATCATTGCCGGTGCGCTGGCAACGGCATCGGTCGTTACGGATATGTCGCCTTTATTCCGCTGGACGCTGGCCATCATTGCCGGTGGCGGCACAGCCGGGATTGTGCAGATGAGTACGACATGGGTGCGTGGTCTCTCCTCGATCACCACAGGCGGGTTAGGCAATTTTCTGGTTGCCACCGGCGAATGGATGGGTGCGCTGACAACCTCGATCTTGGCGATTCTCTTTCCGCTCCTGGTTTTGCTCTTTATCGTCCTATTGGGCTTTGCCCTGCTGCGCCGCCGGCAGCGTCGAGCCAGGGTTGCCATACAGCGTGTCTACCCCTAGCGCTGACGCCTTTTCCTCTATTTACCCGCCGGCGCGTTTCGCTTTGTAGCCAAGCTCATTGAGCAACAGGACGATCTTGTCGCGATGATCGCCTTGGATTTCCACATCGGCGTCTTTCACCGCGCCGCCAGTGCCTAACTTGGTCTTGAGGTACTTCACCAACGCCTCTTTCCCATGTGCCGGGCTCATGATGCCCTTGATCACCGATACACTCTTGCCACCGCGGCCCTTACGTTCCAAATAGACGCGCACAGGGTTATTGAGTTGGCGTGAAGGGAAGGGCCCGGCCAGATTGGTGGGTTGTTCTACTGGCTTTGCCGCTTGCTCCGGGGTTGGATCGGTCGAATAGACCAGCCGCTGTTTGTCACTCATTGCAAATCCCTCACTGCATAGATAATTGTCTCTGTTCCAATCATACACGCAATTATCAGAAAATAAAAAGGGCGAGTGGGGTAGCTCGCCCTTTTTGCATTGATCATATAGGTCTGCGGTGTTACGACTCCTCTTCCCCGTCCTCGCGTTTACGGCGGAAGATTCGGCGGCGGAAGAGATCTGCCAATAAGACCAAGCCCAAAGGCAGCGTAATGTTGTTACACAAGCCATTGGTCAGATCGCCAACCGGAAGTTGCGCGCCGCCGCCGGTTGTTGTTTTGGTAAGATCGGAAGATTTTGAGACACCAGCAATTTCCGCCCCTTCTTTTACCTCAAAAACGCCAGAGAGCCCCAGCGATTCGGTCAGGGTGGCCAACGCCGAAGTTAGGAGCAGTGTGTCGGTTGGACTTTGATTCACCGTCACCCCTGGTGCGCTCACCGCTTCGCTGCTCGTCTCCACTTCCTGAATTTCACCTTCACCTTGATAGTCACCAATCAGGTTAAAGGCAGCCCAGTAATAAGGTGCAGCAGATGGCTCCTGTGCCAACATATCAAGCTGCGCCTTGCGGAGCGCTTCCGCGGTTGTCTCACGCTCACGCAGATGGCGATAGAAGGCTTCAAAGAAGGTGGCAACGCTGGCATCATCGACCCGCCAGTTGCTATTCAACACGGCCGGTGCACCGGCATAATGCAGCGCCCAGCGGAGTTCTTGCACTTCGTTGCCATCGTTGAACTGTTCCAGGTCGCCGCGGGTATTGCCAGAAAGCACCACCAGATTGGCATTGCTCAGATCCAACTGGCTATAGATCTCATAGACATTTAGTTTACCATCCTGTTCATCATCGCCAGCCAGCGCAAAGCTGCTAAAGAGCGGTTCTAAGGGCTGATAGGCGCCTAGTGCAGCCAAGTGAATCGTATCCATCTGCCGCGCTTGGGCATAGAGCGTTGATTCCGTTGCCGCATCGCCCACGAGCGGTTCAACGCCCAAGCTGCTGCCGGCTGTCCGTGCTTCCTGGCGGGCAAAGGGCAGCAGATCATCCCCATTGCTCATAACCAGGGCCCGCCCCGTATCCACATTACGCTTATCCAGAATATACTTATACAAGGTCGCACTCGGCGCATAGCTGATGGCATAGTTTTGCACCAGATATTGCTGATTCTGCGCATCATAAAAAGCCGCAAAAGGCGCGTAATTCAGGATGCTGTGGGGCACGATCAAGAGATTTTTGTGCCGAATAAAGGGCCGAATGGGCGTGATCAGCCGTCCATAGAGACTAGCTGTTTCTGCCATCGACTGTTCCCGTTGGCCCACCTTGCTGTAGAAGTCGTTGATCTGATTGACCAGTTCATTAAAGGTAATATCCAGAGGCACCAATACTGCGCGCTCCCGATCAATGACCCAAGCCACAGCTTGTTTGCGTAGAATAAAATATTCCACCAGCGTTGTATGCTCGTCCAAGACATCGGTGCGTACGGCATCCAGGCTCATCACATCCATGCCCAGGAAGGAAGCATATTCGGGATCTTGGGTGCGTAGCCGTGTTACAATCTCCTCATATTCAGTCCATTTGGCGTCAAGTTGTGTTGTCAATTCGCCAATCCGAGTCTGATTCCGTTGCGCCAGTGGCGCCTCGTTGGCACCGTCCAGCGCCTTGCGTAGGCCAAAAATCTCCTGACGCAGTTGTTGCTCATTTTGAGCCAGTTCCGGCGCCAGCTTGGAGTGAATGGCGATCCAGGGATTCCCGTCGCGATCGAGGAAGGTCTGCGCCAGCGCTCTTTCCATATACTCAAAGACATCGGATAGCCGTCCTGCGTCCCAGAGCAACTTGATCAGCCGTTGATAGGTCTCCATATCGACTGGCTGCGCCCGATCCGTGGTGATCGCCAGTGCATAGTTTTCGATCGCCTGTTCGGTTGCATTCTGATTTTCATAAGCGCGCCCCAGCCCTGCGTAGATGTCGCTGAGCAAGCGATGATCGCGTGTCCCTTCCGCTGTTGTCAATGCTCGTTGGAACGGTTCTACTGCTTTGTCGGGCTGCAGCAGATTGAGGTAGATGCCGCCCAGGTTGTCCAGTGTATTGGCTTCGCCAATTTCATCGCCTAGTTTCTGCTGTAACACCAGCGCCTGTTGCAGAACCTCCAGTGCCAATTCATATTGGGCCGTATCCCGGTAAACCTTGGCCAGGCTGTTATAGGTGCGAGCCTGCAACTCCTCATCATTCAGTTCTTGGGCAAAGCTGAGCGCCTGTTCATACTCTGCCTGTGCGTCTTCATATTGGCCCAGATCAGAATGAACAACACCGAGGTTGATCAGTTGCTTGGCCTGCGCTGTTTTGTCATCCAGCTTCTGAACAATATCCGCCGCTTTTTGATAGGTGGCGAGAGCATCATTATAATCATGCAAGGCGCGTTGCGTTCGGCCCAGATTGGCATAGGTGTCAGCGGCGATTTGGGGCTCGATCCCATCATTCAGGAGTGCAATGGCTTCATCATAGGTCGTAATCGCTTGTTCAAAGGCGCCCATATTGTGGTAGACGCCGCCAATCTCATTCAAAGTTGTGATCACGGCCGCCGGCGCGTTAGCATTTTGATAGATGGCCAACGCTTCGTTATAGCTAGGCAATGCCTGGCTAAATTGACCTAGCTCCTGATGCGCGTCACCGATCCGAATCTGAAGCTGGGCGATGGCGTCTTGGTCATCTAGCTCCTGCCAGATCCCCAAGGCGCTTTGATAGTAGTCAAAGAGCTGGGCGTAATCCCCTGCATCACGGCGCAAGGAACCAAGCTCCAGGGTGGTCGTGGCCTCCAGCGCACGGTCACCTGTGCTCTTGGCGGTGGCCAACAGTTGTTCATAGGCGGTGGTCGCTTCAGCATCGTTGCCCAATTTCTGGTAGGTTTTGGCCACATCAACCTGCGCTGCCTGGATGGCCGCTTGATCCTCGCGGGATTGGGCCAGAGTCAGCACCTGTTGGAAGCTCTCCAGCGCAGCATCAAGCTGGCCGGCGTCGCGCTGCATACTGGCAATATTGCGGAGTGCATTGTATTCCGCATCCTGGTCGGCTGTCGCCCGTGCATTGATTAGCAGCTGTTGGTAGCGCACGAGCGCCTCGTCATACTGGCCGGCATCCCGATAGACCCGACCAATGTTTTCCAGTGCGCGTGCTTCCAACGGTTGATTGTTGGTCGATTGCGCCAGGGTTAAGACATCCTGATAGGTCGCAAGTGCCTGTTCGGTGTCGCCGTTGTCACGTTGCATGCGGCCAATATTATCCAATGCCTGGGCTTGCAATGTCTGATCTCCCAGTTCCTCGGCGAGCTTACGCGCATTGGCATAATTTTCGGTGGCTTGCTCCGTATTCCCTTGGTCGCGGTAGATCTGACCAAGTTTTACCAACACTTCACTTTCCAGCGCCTGGTCGTTCTGCTCCTGGGCAAAGGTCAACAGTTCATTAAGCGGGGCCAGGGCTTCTTCAAATTGCCCTAATGCACGCTGCTCGCTGCTGACACCATCTAGCGCAGTCGCAATCAACGGTTGAATGTCGGTTGTGCGTGCGGCGGTGAGGGCGGCGTTATAGGCTGTCAGCGCTTCTTCATGCTGATTTTGTTTGGCATAGATTTCGCCGATGTCAGCTTGAAGTGTGCTCAGCAGACTGGGGTCATTCAGCGCTTCCGCTTTGGCTAACGCTTCTTGATCGGTCTGCAAGGCCGTGTCATATTGCTCCATATTTTTATAAAGCCGGCCCATTTGCACCAACGCACGCACTTCTAACTCAGGTGCACTTTCTTTTTGCACCAAGTCCAGCACTTTTCCATAGGAATCAAGCGCTTCGTTGTACTGTCCCTGTTCGTAGTAGAGCTTGCCCAACCCTTCCAGCGCCGACCCTTGCAAACTGCTATCGCCGAGCTTTACGGCGATCTGCAGCGCTTCTTGATAGCGCTGGGCTGCTTCATCCGATTGAGTTAAGGCGCGATAGATCTTGCCAATATCAATCAAGGTTTTGGCTTCGCCGGTCGCGTCGTTGTTTTTGCGCGCCAGATCCAGTGCCTGTTCATAGGGGGCAAGGGCCTGTTCGTATTGACCGAGATCCCGATAGACACTCCCCAGATCGGCCAGCACATCATCACCTGCGCCCAGATCATTGAGTTGCTGCAGCACTGCAACTGCTTCCTCGTTCTGGCCTTGGGCGGTATAGATGCGACTGATATTGGCCAGGATTTTGGCTTCGCTGTTCTTATCACGTAGCGCAGCGGCCAGTTTTTGTGCTGATTGATATGCCTCCAAGGCACGATCGAATTTCTCTTGGGCATAATAGGCGCTGCCCAAGCTCTCCTGCACCACCCGCTCTGCCTGTTGGTCACTGCGCTCACGCACCAACGGCAATGCCTGTTCCAGGTTGGTGATGGCCAGGTCATTTTTGCCGGTTGCGCGATAGATCTTGCCCAGATCGATTAGGATGCGACTTTCCAGTTCTGCATCGCCAGAGCCGCGCACCAGGGTTAGCGCTGCGCTGTACGCTTCAAGTGATTTGTCAAAATCTTCCAACGCCCGGTAGATGCGGCCCAGATTGGCCAGGGCTCGGCCCTCGGCCGCCTGATCGCCCACTTCACGGGCTCGATCCAATGCCTGCTCATAGGGCTGCAACGCGCTATCCAGCTCGCCGTTCAGACGCAACTGCTGCCCAATTTCATTGAGGATTTTATCTTCCAGATTAAAATCACTTAACTGTTGCGCAATCGAGAGCGCCTGTTCGTAATCTCCCTGGAGACGATAGATGTTGCCGATGGCCGACAACATTTCGTTGCCGAGGTCGCTATTGTTAAGTCGCACCGCAATATCTTGGGCGGTGCGGTAGGCGACCAAAGCCTGATCCAACTGGCCCAAGCCCTGATAGACCTTCCCGATGTTCTTTTGCAGATTTGCTTCCCAGGCGGGATTGGCGGTTAAGGAACAGCCGCTGCCTTGCTGAATCAACTGCTGTACTAGCGGCAGCGCCTTTTGATAGTTGACCAACGCCTGCGCATATTGTTGCGAATCTCGATAGAGTCCACCCAAACTGTCAAGCGTTTCTGCTTGCAAGTTTGGGTCATTGGTGCTCAGTGCCAGGGAAAATGCCGCTTGTAGCGATTCAATCCCTGCGGGCGTCTGTTCCAACGCCTGTTGCACGCTGCCCATAGCCAACAGAATTTGGCCTTCCAATTGGGGATCTTTCTCCGCGCCGGTCTGCCCCCGCGCTAACGCTAGCGCCTGTTGATAGATCTGTAAAGCTTGGCTGTATTGCATAAGGTCGCTATAGACATGCGCCTGTTCAAACAAAATCTGTCCCTCTTGTCCCGGCAGATTCTGTCCTTGCACCAGTGCTGACGCCTCCTGCAGCTTTTGGGCAGCTTCTTCGGGCGCGCCGCTCATGCGTAACACTTTGGCCAGATCGGTGAGGGCTGCAGCCCGTGTTTGATTGCCTTGCGCCAATGTCAATGCCTGGCTATAGGCCTGCTGTGCCTGGTCATATTGGGCCAGGTCACGATAGGCGCGTCCGCTTTCCGTCAGCGCCCAAAGTTGGGTGGTGGTATTGCCATCCTGTTCGGCTGCGTGCCACACTGCTTGGATGGCGCTCAGCGCCTGTTCAGTTTCGCCCCGATCGCGATAGTATTTGCCGACTGCCTCCTGGGCCGAGCCGAGTAGACCACGTAGATTATTCTGCTGGGCCAGTGTAACGGCGGATTGGTAAGCCTGGAGGGCGGCGTCACATTGGCCCAGCGCAAGATTGGCGCGCCCTTTACCCAACAGCGCTTCACCGGCCGCAGCATTGTTATTGGCTTCCTCTGCGACCAGATAAGCGTCGTTGTAGGTGCGTAGCGCTTGCTCCGGTTGGTTGAGTAGCTCATACAACTTGGCCGCGTCACCCAGGACATCATTGCGTAACTCGGCGTTGCCGGCAACTTGGGCAACGGCAATGGCGTCTTCATAGAACATGAGGGCGCGTTCGTAGGCGCCGTTATCCCGATAGGCGCGGGCAATTTCGACCAATGTCTTGCCTTCCAGCGCCTTGTCTCCCGAAGCGCGCGCAAGCTGTAGGACTTCCTGGTTGGTACGCAAAGCTTGGTCTGATTGACCCAACGCTAAATAGACACGGCCGATCTGAGCCATGACCGCGCGGGCCCGCTCCACATCACCAATTTGCTGCAGATGGGCCAGACTCTCCTGATAGAGGGCAAGCGCCTGGTCATATTGTTGCAAGTTGCGGTAGGTGGTGGCCATTTCGACCAGCACCGCACTTTCCAGGCTGGGATCGGAGACCTGGCGCACCACCGCACGCGCTTCTTCAAAACGGGCGAGCGCTTGATCATACTGTTGCAAATCGTTTTGGATTTTGCCGACCTCCAACAGGAGATTGGCGCGTGTTCGTGGGTCTTTATTCTGCGCATCCATCGACAGGGCGCGGTTATAGGTCGCCAGCGCCTGTTCGAGTTGTTGCATATCCCGATAGACTTTACCCAGTTCGGTTAAGGTCTCTTCCTGTTTACCGGGGTCCTGCAGTTGTTCGGCCACGCCGAGCGCCTGTTGGTAAAGTTCAAGCGCCTTATCATATTGGCCAGCGTTGCGGTAGAGCTTGGCCACATCAACCAAAATATCATCTTTGGCGTTCAGATTACCCAATTGATCGACGATGGCAATGGCTTCATCGTATTGGCCTAAATCGCGATAGACCTTTGCCAATTGATTTAACAAGTCTGTCTCTAGCGCGGTGTTATTTTGGCTACGGGCTAGCTCGAGGGCATCCTTGTAAGTGGTCAGGGCTTTGTCATTGTCCCCACTTGCCCGGTAGACATCGGCCAGCCCTTCATAGGCTTTCGTTTTCAAATTGGGCTGACCGGCCGATTCCGCCGTAATCAGTGCTTCTTGATAGGCGCTAATCGACTGGTCATACTGTTGTAATTCGCGATAGGCGCGCCCAATCTCAATTTGCGCCGAGCCGGCCAGTTCTTTGTCTTTGCGCTCTTGGGCGGTGGCCAGGGCGTTGCGGTAGAACTCCAGCGCTTTTTCAAATTCGCCCAGATCGCGATAGACCAGACCGGCATCTAAGTAGGTGTTGCCTAACACCTCCAGATTCTGATTTTCTTTGGCAATGTCAACGGCGTCTTGGTAGGCGGCAATTGCCTGATTAAAATTGCGTTGCAGCCGATAGAGTTGGCCTAAATCGACGTAAACGCGTCCGGCTAATTCACGATCCGGATACTCTTTCGCGGCAGCCAAAGCATCTTGATAGTAATCATTGGCTCGTTCATAAAGTTGTTGGTCACGATAGACGCGGGCTGTGTCGGCCAGAATGCGACCCGGCAGTTGGAAATTGTCCAAGTTGCGACAGGTGAGACCAACGGTGGCAAGCTGCCGCACAAGTCGTTCCGCAAGATTATACGCACGCTGGTATACTTGCAGCGAAGGTTCGTATTCGGTTTGAATACGCAACACCTCACCTTGGGCGCTCAATGCCTGGCTCTCTAGATCCAGGTCGGGCAACTGTTGCGCAATCTTCTCCGCATCCTTATAATTTTGCTGTGCCTCGTCATATTGGACCAAATCGCGCTGGGCGCGGCCTGTGCCCAAGAGGATTTCCCCCTGTTCTTTGAGGAGCCCTAAGCGTTGGGCCAATGCCAAGGCCTGCCGATAGGGGGGCAAAGCCTGTTCATATTGGCCTGCCTCGCGATAGGCGCCCCCCATGCCGGAAAGGATTTCGACCTGCAAACCGAGCATGTAAAAGCGCTGCGCCAATTTTAAGGCTTCCTGATAAGAGGCGAGCGCGTCTTGAAATTGACCGGCCCCCCGCTGGGCGTCGCCTTGATTGGTCAGGACCTCGGCTTCCAAGGTGGCGTCGTTCAGTTGGCGGGCCAATTGTAGCGCTTCTTGATAGGTGTCCAGCGAATCGTCAAAGCGCCCTTCGGCATCGCTAATGCGCCCAATCGCCAGTAGAATTTTGACGGTCTGGTACAAATCGCGCACGCCGCGGGCAATATCCAGTGCATGTTTATAGGCCTCTGCCGATTGGGTGCACTGACCCATCTCCCAGTAGATATTGGCCAAATCGCCCAATAAAGTACCTTGGAGTTCCTGGTCACCCCGCTGCTCTGCAATGGCCAATGCTTTTTGATAGGAATCCAGGGAACGATCGGTCTGCCCGAGTGAACGGTAGATGTCCGCAATTTGACTCTGGAGTTTGGCAAGCTGGCCTAAGTCGCCTTGAGTTTCCAGCAGCGCCATTGCTTGCTGATAGAGATCCAGCGCTTGGGTCGGTTGATTGGCGTCAAATTGTAGGCCGCCAAGTTCAACTAATAACTTGGCTTCCAGATCGGTGTCGCCCAACTCCTTGCTTAATTGAAGCGCCCTTTCATAGTTGGGCAGCGCCTGGTCGTTTTGGCCCAGATCGCGATAGGTTTTCGCCAGATCGGCCAATGTGCTCTTTTCCATCTGCAAATTATTTTGGGCGCGAATAATGGTCAGCGCCTGTTGCGAATAGGTGAGAGCCGACTCATACTGTTTGAGCGCCCGATAGGTGCTGGCCATGCCGGCCAGCACTTTGGCTTCCAACTCGGGATCGTTTTGCGTCTGCGCTTGGGCCAGTGCTTGTTGATAGAGCACCAACGCCTGATCGTAATTGCCCAGATTGCGTTGATTGCTGGCCAGGTCGGCGCGAATTCGGCCTGTGGCGGCATCATCGCGGTAGAGATCGGCCAAGGTTAACGCCTGTTGCAACCCATCCTGCGCCTTTTGATAGTCGCCGGCGTCACGATAGATGCGGCCAATGGCGGCCAATGCCCTGGCCTCTAATTCGGGGTTGTTGGTGGTGCGGATCAACTCTAATGCCTGCTGATAGGAGGCTAGTGCCTGGTCGGTCTGGCCCAAATCTTCTTGAGCATCGCCAATGTTTAAGAGCGTTTTGGCGGCCAGGCCCAGATCACCCAGGCTATAGGCGGCACGCAATGCATTTTGATAGACAAAGAGCCCTTGCTGCGGCTGGCCTAACTTTTGATAGACATTGGCAATGTTGTCCAGCGCCTGCCCTTCTAGCTCTGAATCGTTGAAAGCCTGGGCAATCGACAGCACCTGTTGATAGGGGGTGACGGCAAGCTCATATTGGTTGAGGCTTTCATAGACTTGTCCTACGCCGCTGAGCGATTCAGCAACTAGCTCTTGATTGCTCAGGGTGCGGGCTAATTGCAACGCATCTTGATAGGTGGCCAACGCCTGGTTGGGCTGCTGTTGCGCCAGATAGAGTCGTGCTGCCGCCAACTTGGCCTTGCCGATGAGTTCTTGGTTGGCCAGCTTTTCGGCCAGTGCTTGGGCCGCTTGCTGGGCCAGCAGCGCCTGGTCTAATTGTTGGAGATCATAATAAACGCGAGTCAGATAAAGCTGGAGCTTAGCCTGTTTCTCTAGATCGCCCAGATATTTATTTAATGCCAAGCTCTGTTGGTAGGCATCAACCGCCGCGGCCAAATCCTTTAACTGCACCTGTGTATGGCCAATATATTCCCAGGCTAGCGCTTCGCGCTTGGTATAGCGAATAGCCTTGTTGGCTTTTTGTGCTTCCTGAAATTTGGCCAAAGCTGCTGCCCATTGACCTGTGTTATAGAGTTGAATACCCTCATTAAATCCCACATCGGCGCGTGTTTGTACGGTTACAGGCTGGGCCGGTGCGGCAACCGCCACATTGGGCGCCAGCAAGGCGAAGATCAGCATAAACTGTAGCGCGACACGGAACGATTTTCGCAGTAAATTCCCCATAATCTTTTCTCCCAAATTCCAGAAACTCTGGAGATTGATGACACTTGCCATGACGCAATCGCTATCCTCGATAGGGGTTGCCGTCAGACCTTACCAGGGCGGGTGCTCGTTGTTAGTTGTCCGTGTCCGCTCTGTTCCATAGGCGGCTAAAGAATGTCACGTAGCCAGCCACGCGACTGGTTTCTACATGATTGGCCTGGGCAGCTTCAGCCGGTAGCCAAGTATCTGTGATGCGAATATTTTCCCGATTGTGTTCAAAGGTGTTGTTGGCAATAAACTCATTCGGTTGGGTCTTTAAGTACATACCGGTCTCGGTTCCAGAGATGATGTTGTTCGCAATTTGGTTGCCACTCGATTCTTCGTTCAAGTAAAAGCCCCGTTTCCCATTGGAAATACTATTATTAATGATGAAGTTGTTCAGGGCGCGAATGTAAAAGCCTGTACGATTGTCGGTGAGTGTGTTGCGGAGGAACCAATTGGCGCGTGACTCTTCGTAGAGATAGACGCCGTATTGCAGGGAGTTGAGAACTTTATTGTCGTAGACTACATTATCTGCTGAACGGCGATTTAGGCGGATCCCGCGCTTGTTGCCATCTACTTCATTGTTATAAATGGCATTAAGTTCGGAGCGCCACAGGGCAACACCATCCACATTGCCCGAGACAATATTATCATAGACAGAGTTATTGTTGCTTTCCCGGTCTAACATGATGCCGTGTAAGGCATTATCGTAGGAATGATTGTTGCGAATCACATTGTTGACGCAACGGCGCGAGAAGATGATGCCGTGATTGCCATTGTTATGCACATCGTTGAACTCAACAATAAAGTTGTTGGAGTCGTCATGGGGATCAAGGCCGTATTGAATATTGTTATAGACCTTGTTATTACGCAGCACCATACCGGTGGCGCCAAAGGAGTAGAAACCCATATAGTTATCGTGAATATCATTCTCTTCATAGGTGCCTGTGGTCAACTCATGTTGGAAGCGGCTGCTATTTTCTACGCGCCAGGAGAGACCATAGACGCCACCGCCACTGTTGCGTTGCTTGGGTTGCCCAATAAAAGCGATCTCAGTCTTGACGATATCCATACGTCCATTGTTGACGCGAATATGGGCGCGGCCATCTTCAACATTGCGGTCGAAATCGTTCAGTTTTGGATCCCACGATGTGATTTTGGTTTCATTAATGCCAATATTCGCCGAGTCGGCAAAAATGCGCACCGACCCTTTATCATCGCTTTTTAGCTTCAGCCAGGTTACTTGCGGCCCTTCAATGAGCAAGACGGTATGGCGCTTTAACTCCAAATTTGTCTTCAGGAGATAGACCCCATCTTCTTCCTGCTCTAAGACTGCAGGGTCATTAATAGTGCGGTAAATGGTCGGAATATCCACCACCACCATACTGCCAGCAACGGTGATGGCATTGATTTCCGGTCGATAGACGACCTGCGCATCTTGGCCTGGGGTTGCCAGCGGCGGGAGGGCGCGGCGATAGTCAGCATAACTTTTGAAGGGCAGTTGAATTTCAACCCGTTCGCCGATCTTCCATGTCCCCGAGCCAAAGTGAATGGCGCTTTCATCAAGCCCATACTTTTGCGCAATGAGCGGCACTGTGTCACCCACACCAATCTCATACCTAGTCACACCTTGGGCCACATCTTTTGCGCCGATGTTATCGACACTAGGTGAGAGGGAGCTAATTTTGCTGACCGCGTCTTGAAAATTGTAGGCGGGCAAATTTTGTTCGGTGGTAATGACATTCGGATCTGTAATCTCTGCCAGTAGCAGCCGTTGATTGTAGACCAGATTGATCCCCAACACGACAAAGATTACCATGATGCCTGTCGCTGCATAGCTGAGCATCGACCGGATAAAGCCAAGGCGGCGCATCCGGTTTTGGTCCCAGCGGGTCACCCAACTTTGATGATTCATGGTAAAGAAGGCGTAAATGCGCACCAAAGCAAAGAGATAGGCAAAGACAATATAGACCGGGAGAATGATAAAGCTAGAGCGGCGGCGGCGCAAGTGCATCCAGATCTTAATAGTGCGAGAGATGAGCCACCAGAGAAGAATAATGATGGTTGTAAACCAGTCTTGATAGATGACTGACAAGACCAGGTAGGTAGGCGCCACCAGTGTCGTTAGCGGCTGGAAGAGGCGATCTACGGTATGGAAAGCGAGCACTGGCCGTTTCCAGATCCATCGGCTAAAGAGGGAGCGCAGATCCGCGCGCCAGCTATTACGCGCCCACCGCACCCGTTGATTCACAAAGGTGCTGATGCGTACAGCGCCAGGTGTATAGACCCGTGCGCTTTCCTGGTAGCGCACTTTCCAGCCCTGAGCCTGCACCAAATGGGTCAAGCGTTTGTCATCGCCGGCAATCACCGGCTGCCCCCAAAAGGTCTCGTGGATCAGATCGTCTAACAGCGGGATTACCGCGGCACGGCGATAGACTGCGGTGCGGCCGGAGAGACAGGTCACCGCATCACCAGCCGCAGCCAGAAAGCGCATCTCTTCTAGATAGCGTATGTCCAGATAGAGATCAAAGAGACGCTGGGCAATGGTCTTAGGCGCAAGCACATTTTGCCGGGTGGTGACCCCGCCCACATCAGGATCCTCAAACGGCGCAATCGCTTTAACCAGCACATCCTTTTCCCAAACCGTATCGCTGTCGACCAAAAAAAGAATTTCGGAGCTGGCCACTTGCATCCCATCGACCAGCGCGGCGCGCTTGCCCGATTTCCGCGTTACAATCAATTTCGTAGTCACCACGCCGGTGGCGGCGCACGCTTCTTCAAAGCGGCGAAACTCTTGAATACAGGTTTCATCGGTATAGTCAACCACAGCAATGATCTCATTGGGGCCATTAGCCAACCACGATTCTAACGCGTTGCGGAAGACTTGAGGATCTTCGTTATAAACAGGTGTAATAATGCTGGTGGATGTGGTATAACCGCTTGGGGCTAGCGGTCGATAGCGTGAGCCAACAACTTTACGCACCAACCAGATTCCCCAACGCCAGAAGCCGATGATGCCAACGGGAATCAATAGCAAAATCAGGTTGCCCAAATTTTGCAATTGGGTAAAAAGTTGGATCAGCAAGTCTAACAGATTACGAAACTCACTTAATAATTGATCAGGCATAAGATCCACTCCACTTCAATAGGTAACCAAGAGTACCGGGGATGAAATGCGAATTATTTGCCATTGCTAGCTTTCCCTCTTACAAAGAACAGACACAACAGATGTCGGTATGCTGGCTGCGTAGCCAACACTCTTCCCAATCCGTGTTTGTTTTTGTACTGTCGGGTGAACACGGTCTTATTAGCAGACGGTGGTATGCCAAATGGGGTGTAACTGGCCAGCTACTGCGTGAACGGCAGTTTACACAATTTGTGCTATACCTTTTAGCAACCTGCTACATCGCGATTGCGCCGGCAAGGAAGCTTTACCGTAGCCCATGCTGTGGTTGTCGAAAAGACACCAAATTGGATGGGGCGCGGGACGACTCTCTTGCTCCGCAATCTGCCTTTGCCACAGTTACTATCTAAATTGTGGTGGTGATGAAAATTTGCGCTTTATATATCGGTAGCCATAAAATTTTGTCCACCATCGCGCATGATGGCGTGCCCGTAAATTTTTTTGAAGAATTAAGAATGAACAAAAATGGTGCGGCCGCCAAGAAGTATTTAGGAATTTGCCCACCCTTTGACATACTACTAAAATTAGAGTTGGCTCATTAAGGTCCGCGGGTGAAATCGCTTCATCTCTCGCTGGTATTGACAGCGATTTTACCGCTTCGCCCCGATAAGCGATTCGATTTTTCCAGTTAGGCAACAGAGGGTAACAGAATGGTATGTGCATAAATTTACGCCAAAAGAACATTAAATTATTGACTAATAAATCAGGCTGGTATAGTTGAGATTGACTGGATTATGGAAGAACACCAACATCTGTACGAGAAATATACATACTTTTGGATAAAATGTTAAGTGTCGGAATATTACAATCGGCTTACATTGTACCGCGCTTAGGCCAGCAGTGATCATTAATGTAATACAGCTTGATAACTGTTCAACCTTCAGGTGCGCAGTGGATCCTTGGCGCACCCTGCGCCAACGCAACAATTCCATTTTTTCGCTCCTATGAGCGTTTTGGGTAGTTGATGTCAATGATCCGCACTAAGCTTCTAGTGCGCCTCAATTTCTGGATGAATTTCTAAATAATACTACAGTAGCGTCGAGTCGGCAAATTTGACATTTTCCATACGTAATTTATACGAATTGCATACGTAAACTTACGTAATGGCTACGATGGTTTCTGCAAGTGACATATCTTGTAAACGTCAGTGCTTTATTCATTTATCATCAAGTAAACCCAAAGGAACTTATGTATCTTTAGTTTATGCTCAGCTCAATTATTTTATCAATACCTTTGTTCTTTGCAGCCTTTGCTCCTTTCACTCACGCCAACCCTGCAACCCGTTCGCAAAATAGTCAACCCATTATTTATGGCGCAAGCAACCTAATCGGTCCCGCTTTGGAGCCATGCGCGACTGAAAACACGACCTCAAATGCAGTGGTCTTAGCCCCCACATCAGATTGGCAACAATATTTAACCAAAACAGCCAAGCCTGGGGAGACAATTCTATTACACGGAGGGGTCTATCAAGCAAATAAAAAGCTTTGGATTGCCGCCGGCGCGGCCGAACAACCGATTACCATTAAACCGTATGGTTGTGAAGAAGTGACGTTATTGGCCGGTTTGCGGTTAGCCTCTTACACCGTGGTTGCTGGTTTGACAATTGAAGCTGCCGAGGCTCAATGGGTTATTCAGATTGACAGTAATGATGACGTTGGTTCTATCCAAGAAGTCGCGCTGCAAAATAATAACCTACGTGGTGGCACCATTGATGCCGTCCGGATTAGCGATGATGTGGTAAATGTGCGCATTACCGGCAACCATATTGATGGAGGTGAGGGAGGCCATGATATTTTTGTCGCCCAGAACAAAACTACATACCAGCCGAACCACATCTATATCACAAACAACCGCCTGACCAAGAGCTTCTTTAAAGGCCCTGCGGAAGATATGTTGCAGGTACGCGGCGTAGGTTACGTTGAATTTACGGGGAATACATGTACGGATGGTTATGATATGGAGCAGTGTGTCGATATTAAAACTACGTCAGCCCCCATGTTGATCGCCAATAACTTCTTTGACGGCGACCATTTGCACCTGGCCGGCAAGGGAGAGGATGGCGCTGGGGGCTGTATGGTGATCCATGAAGCAGTGGGAACAACTAGCCAACATGTCATTGAGCATAACTTTTTTGACCATTGCAAAGATTCCATTATTCGCTTTGGCGCCGACAGCAGCCCTGTAACTAGCAATGGCATCATCCGTTACAACCTGTTTGACCAGACAGGACAGCCGAACAGTCTTATGCAAATCCAACGGGCCACCTCTCTTGAGTTTGTCAACAACACCTTCATCTGCGGTCATTTCAAACTGGGACACAGCAACGAACAGGATATACCGCAGAGTACGCTCATTAAACAGAACATTTTTTATCAAGTAGATTTGGAAGACCATGTAAGCACCGCAAACTCAGGTGCGACCTATACATGCCCAACCAATATCTTCTTTGGCGCGACTGGAAATTTCCGTCCGGAGCATTGTCCCAACTCAAGCGCCTCAGATCCACACTTTGTCAACATGTTAAGTCAGAACTACTATTTAATGCCCGATAGTCCAGCGCTTGGAACTGGCGAAAGTGGGGTTGACCTCGGCGCCTATTCAGCTTGGACCTACAATGCATCTGCACCAACCTATGCCTTCCAACTCTTCTTGCCTGTTGCTTCTGCGCCAGAACCGGTGACCTTTACATGTAACTAAAAGGGGCGCTGCGGGATTAGGGCAATCGCGAACCTTAAAAAAGCAGGGTTAAAACCCGCTGCTGACACCGAAAAGCGCGGGTACCCTTTGGGTGCAACCGCTCGGAATGCAGCCGCCGGGTGCCCCCTGGGCGCAGCTTTTCGTTGTTAGCTGCCGGATTTATCCGACGCTATGTCAAGGTTCGCGATTGCCCTAGCTGCGGGATTGCACGTGGTTGACAAGAAACCACCCGTAGCCCTCCTACAAGAGGCCAGCGCGTACATGATCATCACAACGGCGTGATGGCCTCTTTTAGGAAGGCGAATCACACGCGCTTCGGTTGTGCCCTAAAATGTCAACGGCCCCTAAAACCCTTTGTGTGGATGGCCCGACGCGAGCCATCCACCATCTGGCGCGCCAACAGGCAAGGTCTTGCCCAGGTTACTCCACTTCACATGAGTAGGATGGGTTTACGGTTTTTTGCTTCTCATTTAAGTCAATTTGCTGATTTGTAATAAAGATTTCGGCTTTATAATAATAGAGGACTCAGTAAAACTTCGCACTATCTCATCATTGTATTGCATCATCATATTGCATACTTCTGCTCCATATATGACGCTGTCAACGACATCCCGGAGTTGCTGTGTCCAAACTGATCGGTTTGTTTACGTTTGTGACATTTGTGTACTCCGCAGCAGCACGTAGGTGCCTTCTTGCCCTTGGGAAGAACACCTTGGTGACGCTGCTCAGTATAGTGGGATACATGGTGCCAAGTCATGCGTCTTTTGTACTCTATTTTTGCACGGCCTCGGGCTGCTTCATTGCGCCAACTCACGCTTCTCGCCTTGCTGCTCGCTCCGGTTTTGGCGGGAGCGCTCCCGCCAATTACAATGGTAGGGGCCAGATTTGCCTATGCGGACCCGCTGCCCAACTACACGTCCGCCGTCGATTTTTCCGAAGACCCCAAAGCCTTAGGCTACACCGATAGCCGCAAAATTGTCCGCGATTCCGCCGGTCGTCTGTACATTGCCTATCGTAAGAAGTATAAATTACAGTATGAAACCGCCTACCATGTTTTTGTTGCCCGATCGACTGACGATGGCGCTACCTGGCAAGTTCTCAATCAAAATCAACCGATTGAACAGGTGGGCGATTTTAATCAACGGGTGCCTGCTATTGCCGTCGACCACAATGATGTGCTTCATGTCATCTGGTACGGCTGCGATGCGCGTTCTGCTGCGGAGGATGAAAACCAGATTAAATATACCCGCTCCGTAGATCACGGCGTAAGCTGGTCGCCCTGGCAGACTATTAGCCATGTCGTGGGCTATGGCAACCAATCTATGTGGCAAGAACACCCTGTCCTCTTTGTCGACAATCGCAACACGCTTTACGTCGCTTGGGAAGGGCGTGACCAACACTATCCTGATACAAGCCAGATCAAGTTTGTCAAATCAACCGATGGCGGAGCTTCCTGGAGCATTTGGGCTAATATTGCGCCGGCGAACTATAATCACAGTCGACCGACGCTTGTGGCAACCCAACAGGGGGTCCTTTACGTACTCGCCTATGGCAGTATGGGTGGATTGCAACAGATTCTCTATACACGCTCCGCTGACAATGGCCTCTCTTGGCTAAGCTGGCGTCCGGTCGCGCCGATGGCGCAAGAGCAACGGCATGTTTCTGTGGCTGTAGATGCAATCGATCGACTCCACGCTGTATGGCGCCAGTCCACTGCATCCTTTTTTACCCAGCACCGTACCGAACAGATCTATTACGCCACACTTACGGACAGAGGTTGGAGCAGACCGGAACGCGTTAGCCCTGATGATCAAGTCGTGCAAACCTATCCCAGCATTACGGCTGATGAGGCGGGCGCCCTTTGGGTGACCTGGCAGGAGACCGGGATTGAGGACCGGGGCACAGAGGAGATGCCGCTGACTGGAGCAATCTATTATGCCTATAGCCTGTCCAAGGGCTGGAGTCCGCCCTTGTTGTTGGCCGACAATCATGGCGAATTTTTTCCAAGTCTGCGGCGTCTGTCCCCATTTGATTCCGGAGAGGAGCAAAGTAGTCCAATCGATCTAGTCTGGCTGAGTCGTCAAGGGGCAACGCTAGCGATTCGCTTTGCACATCTGATGCGTCCGCCCGTAGAGGCACAGGGCAGCGGCATGGCTCACACTGCGTTCGCCAATGATGTAGGTGCAACCGGTGCTGCCGCCACAGTCAATCCGCACCTGTCGTACAATGCATCCTGGTTTTTGCCGTCAAAAGATCTGCAACGTGAGCTACAGAGCATGTTGATGATTGTTGTCTGCGTCAGTCTCTACGTTATGATCAAATTTGTCATCAGCCGCTGGCTCCAAGACGAAACATGGTAGTAAAGAGAGATGGTGGACCCAATATAGAACAAGAACGGTTAATGGTTAACGGCAACCATTAACCATTAACCGTTTTTAAGGCTTTAGTGCTTCCCGCGCTAACTGTCGCCACTGGCGATGGAAATACAACAGCGGCTCAACTTCCTCGTTAAAACCGCCAGCCATTACCTCTCCTACAAAAATCGAGTGCTCGCCCCCATCATACGCATGACGCACTTTACAATCCAACCAACCTAACACGCCGGGCAGCAGTGGCACACCCGTCACTGCCTCGTGCGTCTCTATGCCCTGGAACCGATCTTCCAACTCCGGAATCATGCCGGCAAAGCGCATTCCCCATTCGAGCTGTGTTGCACCCAAAATATTTACCCCAAAAATGCCACTCTCTGTAATTACCTGATGTGTGTATAACTTACGGGCAATGCAGACCAGGATCTGGGGCGGCTCCAAACTGACACTTGAAAACGAGCTAGCTGTAATCCCAACCCGTTCATCCCCCAATTTTGTGGTGACGACAGTGACACCACTGGCCCAGCGTGACATGGTGTTCTTGAAGATTTGTGGTTCGACCATCGGAACTCCTCCTTACATTTAAGGCTCATACAGGTAGGCGGCTGAAATTACGATCTTTTTCACGGGGAAACGGTGCAATTTTCATTTACCGCCCCTCTGAGCGAAATTTGATTGGGCAAGATTGCGTTGTCTATTGATTATAGCTGACAATTGACGGATGCCAGAAACCAGCTTTCTCGCAGGAACCTGGTTTCTTCCCATCACTCGCCACCCGTCTCTGAAGATGTTGCTAAATGAGGCCGTGGTTTGGCTGAATCCCTGGGCTTTTGCTACAATGGGAACAAAAGATGATTCTAAAGATGATTCTCTGTATATTCTTCTGTATATTTTAATGTGATTGTGGGAGTAAAAATATATGAAGGCTACGCTCTATATGCCGAATCAAAAGGATCCGGTTGCGGTTCTGGATGATGTCCAGGTTGTCAAGATGAATGACAACCACTTGAAGAGCCCCTATCGGGTGACCTTTGTCACACCTAAACTGAATGCCGGCAAAACAATGGTGGAACTCCAGCGCGATGCCAAGATGATGTTGCGGATGGATGACGGCCGCGAGGCAAGCGTGTTGCTACAACACTCGAGCCTTGATTCCAAGGGGAATGCCGTTGGCGTTTTGCGCGTGCTTAGTGGCATGGATGAACCAGTTTGACAGAAAATTTGCCACCTTCCGCAGAACAAGATCCTGAGCCGCGCCGACCTGTACCCCCCCGGCCGGCGCCGCCGCGGTCTTTGTCTTCTCGTTCCACACCGTCACGCCCGCCGGCATCGCAACCCACGTCGCCACACTCCTCGTCGTCGTTGCCCAATTCGGCGCGGTCTGCATCAGCGCATCCTACGCCGTCAGATTCTGCACCGCAGCCACCTACCCCATCGCAGCAGCCAATGGGGTCAAGCAGTGGCTGGCAGAACTCAGAGGGGAGGCTTCCTGCGCCGGCGAGGCAACCAACACCAGCGCGCGCGGGGAAATCTGCTTCACCACGCGCGACGCGCTCTCGTTATTGGCTCGGCTTTTGGCTCAGCTTTTTGCTGTTGACACTGGTCAGTTGCGGCGGTCTGGTGTTGAGTAGCGGTATCAATCGTCTAGATCTTGCCGCTTTGCAAGGCGAGCAGAAGGGCTGGACGCCACCACCGGTAACAGCCACGCCCACGCCAGATCCCGCAGTGGCCAGCGCCAGCGTCCAACCGCCTGCGGATGGGGCCTTTGTGTTAGGGCAGACGACGCGCAATGTTACCAACAGCCGTGTCAACATTCGGCAGACGCCAGGGCATCTTAGCAAACCGAATGGGGATATCGTGGCCCAAATGGCGCCCGGTGAGCAGGTGGAGATCATCGGCGGGCCGGCGTCTGCTGACAATTTGCTCTGGTGGCAAGTGCGCTACCGCGCCGCCGATGGCCAGACCGTGGAAGGATGGGTGGCGGAAGCAACCGCCAGCGGTGTACAGATCTTAGGCCAATGAGTATTACCCAATCTTTTAGTCCCCGTCCTGCACAAACTAAAATCCTTGAATATCGCGGCGGCCCCATGGGGATTAGCGCAGTGCCCGGCAGTGGCAAGACCTTTACCCTTAGTCTCTTAGCCGCACGCTTGGTCGGCGAGTTGGTCAGCGAAGGCCAATTTGACGACCGTGAAGTGCTGGTCGTCACCTTTACCAACAGCGCAGTGGAGAATTTCCGTAGCCGCATTGGCGCCTTTTTGCGCCAGGAACGCGGGCTGCTGCCCGGCGTTGGTTATCGGGTGCGCACGCTGCATGGGTTGGCCCATGACATTGTGCGCGAACGCCCCGCCCTGGTGGGGCTGAGTGAAAGCTTTGATATTGTTGATGAACGCACCGCCAACGAGATCAAACGTGAAGCCGTACTGGCTTACCTGCGCACCAATCCCGACGTTTTTACTCCCTATATTCAGCCCAATTTTCTCCAGAATTTTCGGAGCATAGAGCGCTACCTGCTGGACGACGCCATCGACATGGCCAACACCGTCATTCGGGTCGCCAAAGAGCTACGGGTTGAGCCACATGAGCTACAGGCGCGGTTGCGTCATCAATCGGGCGTCTGGCCCCTACTCGACTTTGGCCTACACATCTATGCCGACTATCAACGCAGCTTGTTTATGCGGGGCGCAGTTGATTTTGATGATCTCATTGTGCTGGCCTTACGCGCCCTGGACGCGGATCCCGACTATCTCTTTCGGCTTCAGGATCGTTGGCCTTATGTATTGGAGGATGAAGCACAAGACTCCAGCGCACTGCAAGAAGAGATGTTGCGCCGCTTAACCGCGCGCCATGGCAACTGGGTGCGCGTCGGTGATCCCAATCAGGCCATTAACACCACCTTTACCAGTGCCGATACGCGCTTTCTGCAACAATTTGTGGAACGCTATGCCGAACAGGCGCGTGCGTTGCCCAACTCGGGTCGGAGTGCGCTACCGATCATTGCATTAGCCAACTACCTGATTGAATGGTCGCGGCAGCAGCATCCGGTCTTGCCGCCGGCCCTGGCGTTGACACCCCCCCTGATTGAGCCGACACCCCTTGGGGATCCCCAGCCCAATCCCGAGCCAGGTGAGCCTGCCATCTATCTTTTTGATCGTGCATTGACGCCTGAGACAGAAACAGATGTGATTGTTGCCAGCCTAAAGCGGTGGTTGCCCCAAAACCAGAGCAAAAGTGTGGCTGTGCTTGTGCCGGAAAATAGTCGCGGCTTTCATCTGACCGAGGCGCTCAAACAAGCGGGGCTGCCCTATGATGACAGTCTGCTCCGCTCCAATAGCGCCACGCGTGCTGCGGCTCAGGCGCTGGCTACAGTGCTCAGCTATATTGCCGTGCCGCAACTGTCAACCCATTTAGAGCGTGTATGGCTGGAGGTGTGGTGGCCCAGGCGTATTGCCGATTTTGGCGAACAGCTCTTCGCGACGGAGCCGACCGAAGTGGTTGACGCCAAGATCGAGACGCTCAAGTCTGCATTGCCTGAACCAGCGCTGACCTTTGGCGCGGCTTTGCGCAAGTTGCGCGAACCGGAGGCGTTCCTCTTCCCGGCCCAACGTGATTGGCTGACATCACTCGCCTGGTTGGCCGACGCCGAGGGGATGCTGCCCTTGGTGCACGCTTTTCGTGACGATCTGCGCCGCTGGACCGCGGCTACCATCCTGCCGATTGACGAACTGCTCTTAACGCTGGGCAATGATCTCTTTTCCAGCCCGGCTGACCTGGCTCTCACCCATCGTCTTGCCGTCTTGCTGGCCAAATTGGCTAGCGAGAATCCTGCCTGGCGTCTCCCCGAACTGGCCGGCGAATTAGAAAGTATCGCCCAAAACCGTCGGCGTATCTTGGGCTTTACTGAGGATGGTCTCGGTTTTGAGCCGAAGGTGGGTGAGGTGACCGTCGCAACCATGCACGCCGCCAAAGGGCTAGAGTGGGATCGAGTCTATCTGTTGGCCATCAACAACTTTGGCTTTCCCAGTGGCAGCGCCGATGACAAGTATCGCAGCGAACGCTGGTATGTACGGGATAGCATCAATCTTGTGGCAGAGGTTGATGCACAGGTGCGACAAGTGGCTATGGGCGTTTTAGATGAATATGTCGCGGGCCAGGCGACCACCCAAGCGCGTTTAGATCTGGCGTCAGAACGGCTGCGGTTGCTCTATGTAGGGATCACACGAGCGCGTCAGGAATTGATTCTCACCTACAACACAGGCCGCAACAGTGAACGCGACCCAAATCAACCTGCGCTCGCATTTCAAGCGTTACAGCAGTTTACCCGACCGTAAATAAAAAAACATAAAAATTACTTGGTGGAAATGTTTAGTGTATCTCGATCGTTAGAAATTAATGGTATAATGTAAGTTACATGTAAGTATATTTAGGTTGATATTTTTTTATCCTCTGTAATATAATTCCCTGAAAATCAGTATCTCCAGAAAAGATTATCCTGCGTCGTAGAACGCAAGGACAAATCTTGTCTGCAAAGCGCCCCCACTTTGGTCGATTATTCCCTAGGAGCTTACAAATGCCGGAAATTACCGGAAAGAGAAGAAAATACTTTCTCTTCTTACTCTTATTTGGTTTAAGTTTGTTTATATCGTTAACGCTCTATCCCTTTGTTTACGCTGAATCCTCCGCTTTACCTGCCGTGAATTACAGCAGTAGCACCGGCCTGATCTCGATTGGAAGCAGCAATGGTACGCCTGCCAGTCAGGTGATTACGATTCCTGAACTGGCTACCAAGCTGAGCGATTTAGGCCACGGCGATCTATTGGTAGACCAAGGCAACGGCGTATGGCTTTTAAAGGCTTCGGTTGAAATTAAACGCAGCGCACGGCTTGATGCCACCGACGCCACCATTACCTGGTTGCGCCTGAATAGCCCCCCTGTTGACCCAGTGACGATTACGGCCACAAGTGGCGGCTATTTGCTGATTGATGGCATCAAACTTACGTCGTGGGACAGCAGTATCAATGCCGTAGATGAATCACTGGCTAATGGTCGCAGTTATCTATTGGCCTATCTGGGCGGGCGCATGGACATTCTCAACAGCGAGATTGCCTACTTAGGAGCCTCCAGCGGCGAGCCCAGTGGTCTTTCCTGGCGTAAACGGCTGGATGATAATGATCCGACTACCGGCGCGACGGGACGGCTGGAACATAGCTTGATCCACCACAACTACTTTGGCATGTACTCCTATGAAGCCTATGGCTTGACGATTCTATACAATGAGGTCTATGAGAACATTGCCTATGGCATTGACCCGCATGATAATTCGCAGAATTTTGAGGTAGCCTACAACAAGGTCTACCGCAATGGCACCCACGGCATTATCTTCTCGCGCCTCTGCGTGAATAATGAGATCCACCATAACGAGGTCTATGACAACGCCCAACATGGCATTATGTTGGACCGTGGCACCAATAACAACAGCATTCATGACAATACGGTCTATAACAATCAGGATGGGATTGCGATCTTTCAATCATCGGACAATGAGATCCGCGATAACGTTATTCACGACAACGCCCGCGGCATTCGCGTCAATGCGACTTATGACGCGGGTGATGTCTATGATGGGGTTTCCGCCAATAACCGCTTTATCCATAACACCATTGAAGATAGCAGCGAATATGGCGTCTATCTCTATGCTCGCGCCGATCGTAATATTTTTCAGGACAATATCATCAAACGTAGTGGCGTTAATGGCTTCTATATCAAGACAGGTGGCAATCGGCTTGAAAACAATACTGTGCAAGATGGGACCATCGGCATTACCATTGTGGGCGGCGAACATAGCAACGACCCGCCGGAAGCCTTGCCGGCGCTGGAGGTTACCGGCAGTAACAATGTCATTCTCAAGTCAACCATTAGCGGGAACAGTGATGTGGGGCTGCGCATTTTGGGCGGCAGTGAGAATAAAGTTGGTGTCCTCGATCCTGCCGATCAGGGCAACTTGATCGAGAACAACGGCAAGGATGGGATTGCGATTGGGGATGCCTTTGACGGCACCGCGGCGACGGATAATGTCATCGTCACCAATACCATTCGTCTGAATCAACGCCACGGCATCCTAGTCACAGATGCGACGACGGTGCGCAACCTGATTAGCCACAACAGCATTACCGCCAATGGCCAACTGGGCATTAAGGTGACGAATGGCGCGCAAGGCAATATAGAGCCCCCCTTGATCACAACCATCTCAAATGGCGGCTATATTCAAGGCACCACGTTGCCGAACGCCACCGTTGAAGTCTACAGCGATCCGGGTGACAGCGGGCAGCGCGTCTTAGAAGTGGTCAACAATGGCCTTACCGATGCGCCAGTCCAGGCCGCGGCCAATCGCCAACTCATGTTGGTGCACAGTGCCGCGGATTATGAAGGACAAACGTTGCTCGGGGTGACGACGGCCAATGCTGACGGGGTCTGGAGCTATACACTGCCCGCCAACCAGAATCCGGATCAGGTTTCCGTGCTGGCGATTGACGCCAACGGCAATACCTCGGCCTTTAGCGGTGGCGCCAAGGGCGGTGGCACAGTTGTCATCAATATCACCACCGATGAAAATGGCCAGAAAGAGATTGAGGTCACTACTACTGATGCTACTGAGGAGAAGACGGTAACACTGGCTGACATTAAAAACAATTTGGGCGCGGCAGACGCCGACCTGCTGGAAGATTTGGGCAACAATAAGTGGCGCTTGAACGCCAACCTCTTCATTGGTTTTAATGTTACGCTCAATGTCTCGCCCGATGATGGGGTTGAAGAACTTCAACTGCGTAGCGAACACTCCACCAATGTCGTAGCCGCCAGCGCCAATGCCATTGACTATAGCAGCTTTGTCTATCTGCGCACTCACAACGGTGAAATTGATCTGAGAAATGTCAAGGTCTATTCCTGGGATCCTGCGGCCAATGACTATGACAAAGATTATACCAATGGCCGTGCCTATATTTTGGCGAAATATAATGCTATACTTAACATTTACGATTCCGATATCGGTTATTTAGGTTCTGATGACGGTGAAAGCTATGGCATTTCCTGGCGCGATGTCAATGACACAGTGACACCTGATGAGTTAAGAACACGGGTGACTGGTGAGGTGATTAATAGCAAGATCCATGACAATTATTATGGCATCTATACCTTCCAAGCCAGCGATATGACCTTCCGCGGCAATGAATTTTACAACAATGTCCGCTATGGCTTTGACCCCCATGACTATAGCCACCATTTTTTGGTCGAAAATAATCTTGCGTATAACAATGGCGCTCATGGCTTTATCATTTCACGCGCCTGTAACAACTTTACCTTTCGCAACAATAAATCGTACAACAATTCCGACCCAACCAGCAGTCTAGCCCACGGCTTCATGCTCGATCTGGGTTCACCCAATTCAAAGGATCCGCAGGTCCCATCCTATGAAAATGTGCTGGAGGGCAATGAAGCCTATGGCAATGAGGGCTATGGCCTGCGCATCTTTGGCGCCAACAACAACGAAGTGCGTGATAATGACTTCTATAATAATGAGATCGGCATTAGCATTGAGTTTTCCAGCACCAATAATCTGATTCAAGCCAACCGGCTTAAGTCCAATCAACGCTATGGGCTAACCGTCCGCGAAACCGCCGACCAAAACATGATTCTGACCAATGAGATTGACGGCAACCAAGATCATGGGATCTATCTGCGCTCAGATAATAACGAAGTCCGCGGCAACAAAGTTTTAAACAGCCATGTGGCCGGGATCGCGCTGCTGCCTGAAGATCACATCTCCGTGCATGACAACCAAATTCTCTCGAATACGATTACCGGTAGCCAGGCCAATGGTCTGGATATGCGGCGGGTGACTGCGACGGTTGTGCGTGGCAACCAGATTGCAAGCAACACCGGCGATGGCATTTACCTCAAAGATGGCTCGACCCAAAATTCAGTGACCCAAAATACCATTCCGACTAATACCAATTGTGGCATCCGCGCCAATGGCATTCAGACCGTCAACAACACCTGGTCGGCAAACTCAATCTACGGCAATCAGGTCAGCGGCATCTGTTTAGAAGCCAGCGCCAACCAGGATCTGTCGGCGCCCCAATTGGCAAGTGTTGCAGGTCTGACCCTTTCTGGTCAGGCGAATCCAAACGTTACGGTCGAAATCTTTGGTGACGCCGGCCAACAGGGGCTGCTCTTTTTGGGCCGTATCACTGCGGCGGCGAATGGCGCCTTTTCCTTTAGCACCACCACGGCGTGGCCCACCGCGAATTTGACTGCCATTGCAATTGATAGTGTTGGCAATGCTTCTGCCTTTAGTACGCCGTTGAGTGTCGCGAATCCAACCGGAACAGTTACCCCCACGCCAACCGGCACAGTCAATACGCCGACACCGACACCAACCGGAACCTTGGTCCCAGCTGACAATGACATCTATTTACCGATGATTCAAAATCCATGACCTTGGTGGTATCTTCTGTTGCACATTCCATGGAACATTTGTTGTGTTTTGTTATGAGAGGACCCTCATGCTATCTCAATCCAATTTCTTAAAATTTACCTTATTCTTTATGCTCATAAGCATCTTGGGGTTAGTACTCGCACCCGCAGCACCGCTTTATGCGCAGACGACGCCGACCGTCGAATATATTGCCGGCTCTCGAACAATCCGCATTGGCCTTCCCACCGGCGATACGGCTAGCCAAAGCATCACCTTGACCGAGTTGGCCACTGCCCTGGCCAACCAAGGCCACACCGATGTGTTGGTGGAGCAGGATCAGGCTACCGGCACTTGGTTGCTCACCGCCAATATTGAAATTCGTACAACCGCACGCCTGCAAATTGCGGCGCCGGTGCAGGTGTTGCGGCTAGAGAGTACGGCCAGCCGTTTCGTCCGTATTCTCGCTGAACAGGGAGGCTATCTGTTGATCAACGGGGTCAAAGTCACTTCCTGGGACACTACGACTAACGCCGTTGACGAAACGACCGATAGTCGCAGCTACCTCTTAGCCACCGAGGGTGGCCGCATGGATATCCTGAACAGCGAGGTTGCTTATTTGGGCTATCTATCGCTTGGCCAAAGCAGCGGGCCCACCAGTGGTGTCTCTTGGTACAAGCGGCTAAATGCGCTTGACCCGCTGACAGGCTCGACCGGGCGAGTGGATAACAGCAACTTCCACCACAATAAGTTTGGCATCTTTGCTTCTCAGGCGTATAGCCTCACCATTCTCTCTAGCCAGATCCATGATAATCTGCAAACGGGTCTGCATATCACTGATGGCGCGCAGACGCTCGATGTGGGCTCCAATACGGTGACAGCCAATGGCGAAGATGGCATTTTGGTTACCAAGGAGAGCCCCAACAATAATATCCACGACAACACCGTGCACAGCAATGCGCAACATGGGATCTCGTTGGATCGCACCTCCAACACAACGGTGGCTGGCAACACCATTTACAACAACCAGGATGGCATTGCCCTTTCACAGGCGAGTGATAATACCATCCGGGGCAATAATACGCACGATAACAAAAATGGCATTCGCGTCAGTGCCGGTTCTAATACACTGGCCGGCAACAACCAACTGACGAATAATACAGTGGCCAACAACACCGAGAACGGCATCTACTTCTATTCCCACGCCGACAACAATTTTCTGACGGGCAACACCGTCACCGGTAGCCAGATCAATGGCATCTATATTAAGTCGGGTAACAATCGTCTGGAACGCAATACGATTACCGGCAACGCCACCGGTCTGAAGATTGCCGGCGAAGGCGAAACCGAGGTAACACCGCCCCTGGCTTTTTCCGGCAGCAACAATCTTGTCATCAGCTCAACGATCAGCAGCAACAGCGAGATTGGCATTCGCATCGAAGGGGGCAACAATAACGGCATCGGCGCCGATCCCCAAACAGGCGCGCTGATTGGGGGGAATCAGATTAAAGAAAATGGCCGTGAGGGTATCTTCATCAAGAGCGCCAGCAATGGCGCCGGCTCAGTTGGCAATATTGTCAAGGGCAATACCATTCAGGCCAATGGCGCCAGCGGTGTCGCCATTACGACGAGCGGCAGCCTACGCAACCGCATTAGCCAAAACAGCATTACGGCCAACAGCGGCAACGGCATCAAAGTGGACGGCGGCGCCCAAGGCGGTATCCAGCCCCCGGTGATTACCGATGTGCTGGCCGATGGCCAAGTCTTGGGGACCGCGGCAGCCAATACAACGGTGGAAGTGTACACAGATCCGGGTGGTGAAGGCGCGACTTATCTGGGCTCGGCGACGGTCGATGGCAGCGGCAATTGGAGTTTTCAATTGCCGGGGGGGCAGGACTTTAAACAAGTCACCGCCTTAGTGATTGACGGCAGCGGCAACACGTCCGCCTTTAGTGCGCGTTCCGGCTCTACCGCACAAGCGCTTTATAAGCTGCTCACCGATGAAAATAGTCAACAATATATCCAGGTGACCGCGCCCGATGAGGTTGCCGTGACCCTGAAAGATGTCAGTGACGGGTTAGGCAGCAACACGGGTCTTGTCGTCGACCAGGGTAACGGCATTTGGTTGCTCAACGCCAATCTCAAGATCGAACGCAATGTTACCTTGAACCTGTCGCCGGACACGGGCGTCAACGAGTTGCGCCTGCGTAGCGCAAGCAGCGCCATGACCAACACAATTGACTACAGCAGCTTTGTCTATCTGCGTGTCCATGATGGCGTAATCAACATTGGCGCAGTCACGCTCCATTCCTGGGATGCTGGGGCCAATGATGTTGACCGCGATCCGGCGAACGGCCGCGCCTTTATTATTGCCAAGTATACAGCAGCGCTGAATATCCATGGCGCGGATATTAGCTACCTCGGTTCCGGCGCAAGCGAAGGCACCGGCGTCACCTGGAAGGATGCCAATGAAGGCGTCATGGCAGCAGCGCCGCAGGCCGCGCGTGTCACCGGTGAAGTGGCCGATACAAGCTTTCACAACAACCTCTACGGTGCGCAAGCCATTCAAGCCAGCGATGTTGTCTTCCGCAATAACAAATTTTATGACAACGAAAGTTATGGCTTTAACGCACGGGACAAAAGCAAGAGTCTTGTCTTGGAGGGCAATGAGGCTTATAACAACGGGTCCCATGGCTTCCTGATCACCGACTGTGATGAGTTCACCTTGCGCAATAACAAAGCGTACAACAATAATGACACCTCTGTCAGCACTGCCCACGGGGTGGTCATTGAACAGGGGACAGTCAATAGCCTGTTAGAGGGCAACGAACTCTATGGCAATGAAGGGTATGGTTTGCGTATACGCGCCGCGAGCAACAATGAAATCCGCGGCAACAATATCCACAATAACCAAAAGGCGATCAGCTTGGAGGAAGGCAGTAGTGCCAACCTAATCAATAACAATACGATTGACCAGAGCAGCAATCACGGCCTAGAGATCCAGGAAACAGCCGACGGCAACACCCTGGAAGGCAACACTATCTCCGGCAGTGTGGATAATGGCATCTATATCCACGCCAACAAGACAATCGTGCGCAATAATCTGGTTAAAGGCAATCAGCGGGTTGGCATCGCGTTGGCGCCAAAGAATACTACTGCGCTGCAAGAAAATAGTCTCATCAGCAACACGGTGACCGGCAACCTTTCACATGGGCTCGACATCCGTGGCTCGAACGCAACCGACATTGACCAAAATCGAATTGAGACCAACGGCGGTCATGGCATTTATCTCACCGATAATGCCAGTAACAGTATGATTATCCATAACATTATCGACAACAACACCGAACGCGGCATCCGCGCCGCCGGCGCCGCCACCTTTGGCAATACCTGGACCGCTAACCAAATCTATGGCAACACCTCCGGCGGTATCGACACTGTTGATGGCGCACATCCCAATATTACGGCGCCGGTGCTACAGAAGGTGGAGAAGCGCACCTTGACAGGCAAAGCGCAGCCCGGTGTGACGGTCGATGTCTACAGCGATGATGGCAACCAGGGGCACAACTATCTGGGCACAACAAGCGCAGACGCAACCTCTGGCGACTTTACCTTCACCGTCTTTGGCAGTTGGATTGCGCCCAACGTGACCGCCATTGCCACCGATGCCGAAGGCAATTCGTCAGTCTTTAGCAAAGCTATTACCGTGCCGGAGATCAACCCGGATTATCTGCTACTCTTGCCGCTGATTACCAAGTAATTCAGCAACTCTGCTTGGGTGGAAGATCTGCGCGCAAGTACAGGCCCGGTTTCTAGGTTCGGTTGACATTTCGGAATGCACCCGTGGTACACCTGTCAGGTGTTGGACACCTGACAGGTGTAAGCGCCGAAACCGGGTCTGTATCTCAAGGCTCCAGTTATAACACGGCGAATCTGATAGTCCAACAAAAAGGGCGATGCACCACAGTGCATCGCCCTTTTTGTTGGATACAATTTAAGCGGTGGCGGCAAATCCGCAAAATCAATGACACGCGCTACAAAGGTCACCTGTACACAAATCACTTTATACAGGTGCGAGCCTCCTAAACCTAGCGTACCGTCGTTGGTTCTCTCGACACCCCCCAATCGGAAAAAATCGACATCAAAACCGTTTGCCACTGGGGCATAATCGGCTGAGATTGGGTTACAGTGATAGCATAGGTGGCGCAATTGCCCTGGTAGTCTCCCTGCAACACACATACATTAGCCGTTGAGGGAGGAGTGTGGGCTAACGGCAGTAACTGCTGAATGACCCCCTGCAACGATGTGAACACACTTTGGCTATATTTTTCCCACCAGGTGCTCGCGCCCAGCACAGCGTAAGCGCTACACTGCCCTTGATAAGCGCCCTGCAAGATGCAGAGTCGGTTTGCGTCAGTCGCGACCGGCGCAGCCACGGCAGGGCTTGCCGTCGCCGCGACTGGGGAGACCGCTTGTGCTGGTGCACTATGCAGGCTTTGAATAAAGAGAACAACCAGGCCAATCGTCGCCGCGGTGGCGGCATAGCTGGGCAGCGAACGTAATGGTCCTAGCATGGCACTGCGGCCACGGTTCCAGCGTGTGATCCACCCCTGTTGGTTCATGGTGAAGAAGGCATAAATCTTCAGCACTGCCGACCAATAATTAAAGAGAATATACCAAGGTAAGATCACAATATTGGCAAAGCGGCGGCGTATGTGTGGCAGGATCTTGATGCAGCGCGAGATAAACCACCAAACGATTAAAATGCTGATGGCTTGCCATTTATGGTGGTAGATTGCAAAACAGAGATAGATCGGCGCAATCAAGGTGGTTAATGGCTGGAAGAGACGATCGAGCAGATGGAACGTTAAAATTGGCTTGCGCCAAGCCCAACGGCTTGAGAGCGCTTTGATATCGGCGCGCCAACTGTTACGCGCCCAGCGTAAGCGCTGTTTCAAAAATACCTTTAATTTGTCTGCACCGGGGGTAAAGACGCGGGCGTTTTCTTGGTAGCGTACTTTCCACCCGCGTGATTGCACCGCCAGCGTCAACGCTTTGTCATCGCCGCTGATGACCTGTTTGCCGAGAAATGTCTCATCGGTTAGATCTTCAATGGCCGACAACGCCGCACAGCGCCGGTAGACAGCGGTGCGACCGGAGAGACAGGTAACTGCGTCGCCAAAGGCCGTTAAGAAGCGGATTTCATCAATGTAGCGAATGTCCAGATAGACATCAAAGAGCCGTTGGGCAGTGGAATTGGGGGATAAGACATTTTGGCGGGTTGTCACCCCGCCCACCGCAGGATCAATAAAGGGCGCAATCGCGACTTCCAATACATTTTTATCCCAAATCGTATCGCTATCCACCAAGAAAACAATTTCACTCGATGCCACCAGGATGCCATCGGCAAGCGCCGGTCGTTTGCCGGGAGTGTGGGTGACCATCATCGTGAGCTTGATCTGCGGATCACATTCTGCTTCAAACTCACGAAATTGTTCCATGCAGCGTGTATCCGTGTGATCGACAACGGCAATGATTTCTGTAGGATGATTGGCAGCCCAAGAACGCAAGGCCGCGCGAAAGACATCGGGGTCCTCGTTATAAACGGGTGTGACAATCGTGGTGGTGGTCATATAGCCTGACGGGACAATGGGACGGTAAAAGTGACCAATCAGGCGGCGCAGAATCCACACGCCCCAGCGCCACCCGCCGATTATCCCGACCGGTAGAGGAATCCCACCGTCACGCACAAAAATCCAGGAGTTGTACAGAAAATCAAGCAAAAGTGCGTAAAGGTAATTTAGTTCAGGTAATATTTGTGTAGGCATAATCCAACCAGTTGCTACAACGCGTGTAATGTAATGAGAGCCTATCCGAAAACCGGTTGTGGCTCCCATCAACTCGGCTGAGAGGCCACTGTCATCACAGAGGTCTGCGGATAGGCATTGGGCTCATATAGATCTCCAGGTGAAATCGTTCTATTCTTCTCTGGTAGTTGCAACACCGGTAGTTGCAACGATTTCACCGCTTTGCCCATATGAGCGCAGGTATTTAATGTATACTGCTTAATGCAGGTTGGTATCATGACCGCATGAGCTTACGGAATCGTTGTTTGGCGCTAGAAGCCGCTGCGTCATTTGCTCATATCATACATCAATTTGGGTGAATAATCAACCTTTCGCTATTACAATTAGCTTAAGATTAATGCCTTGCAAGTTTTTTGTAAGTTGCTAGCGTGTGAATCGACTGCCCATAATGAATTAGTACCTACGTACTATTGACTTCTGCTCCCCTCACATAGTAAGATGCTCTTCGTAAGATTCGGGAGATGAATTCAACTGTTGAATTGTTGAGTCTTTAGAGCAAATGTCTGAACAAAGCAGGTCAGAACAAAGTAGTAGTGTTGAAAATGAGTTACAGCTTCTGGAGGCGCTGGCTGTTACACCAGAGACCACCCAGGCTGACTTAGCCGTGCGCGCCGGGATTGCTGTTGGCACTGTCAATTGGTATCTAAAACGGTGGTCCAAAAAGGGGTACATCAAAGTTCGCCGGATTGATCGATGGAAATGGAGCTATCTCTTAACTTCGGAGGGAATTGCGCGCAAGGCCAAGTTGGCCGGTGAGTACATTGAGGCATCCCTGGCGCTCTATCGACAAACCCGTACAGAAGCGAAGCGTTTGTTACAAAGCGTACAAAATGCAGGACAAAAAGAGATTATAATTGATGATGCCAGCGAAATTGCGGATATTTGCCGCCTGACTTGTTTAGAAATGAATATTGCGATCGTAGCAGACCCTGACCGCACCAGAGATGTGCCTGTTTTGCAGATAGAAGGCGCGCAACTATCTTTGCTGTGGCCACAACCAAAGAGCAAACCATCATGACCCATTCCTATATTTCTACTTCTCAACCCATGGCATCAGCGCTTACGCCCACTGCGGCACCTGCCACAGTCGCCGTCATTGGTTGTGGTTATTGGGGCAAAAATCTAGTCCGCAACTTCTATGAGTTAAATGCGCTGCACACTGTCTGCGATGCAACGCCCGCCGGACGCGCCACCGCAAGCACATTAGCGCCCACTGTCCAGGTTGAATCAGCGTTAGAGAGCGTTTTATGCAACCCAACAATTCCGGCGGTGGTAGTAGCCACTCCGGCAGAAACGCATCATACGGTGGTGCAGCAAGCGCTAGAGGCGGGCAAGGATGTTTTTGTCGAAAAGCCACTGGCGTTGACCTATGAACAGGGCGTTCAACTTGTCCAACTGGCACAAGCCCATAGGCGCATTCTCATGGTTGGTCATGTCTTGGAGTATCACCCAGCGGTTACGCGGCTGCAGGAGTTGATCCATGCCGGCGAATTAGGCAAAATTCGCTATATCTACTCCAATCGCTTGAATCTGGGCAAAATCCGTAGCGAAGAGAATATCCTCTGGAGTTTCGCCCCCCATGATATTGCCGTCATCTTACGCCTGATGGGAGACATTCCCTTTCAGGTCATTGCCTGTGGCGGCAGTTATATTCAACCCAATATTGCGGATGTTACAGTAACTAACTTGCTCTTTGACAATGGTGTCCGCGCCCATATTCATGTCTCTTGGCTGCACCCCTTTAAAGAACAGCGGTTGGTTGTCATCGGTTCAAAAAAGATGGCCAGCTTTGACGATGTGACCAAGCAACTGGTGCTCTACGATCAGCGTGTGGATGTCAGCGCGAATGGCCCGATCCCGGTCAAGGGGGAAGGTGAAGCGGTGGAATTTGCCGACGATGAGCCATTACGCCTTGAATGTCAAGCCTTTTTGGCGGCCGTGCAAAGCCGCCAAGCCCCCTTGACGGATGGCGAAAGTGGGCTGCGTGTGCTCAAAGTCCTGCAGGCGGCGCAACGTTCGCTAGTCATGAATGGCGAACCGGTGACTTTGCCGATTGAGTCGTTTACCCTAAATGGAATCTAGACATTCACAATGACCCAACCTATGACACAAGCAAACGATTACTTTGTTCATGAGAGCGCCTATGTGGACCAACCCTGCACCATTGGCGCCGGCACCAAAATCTGGCACTTTTGTCATGTCATGGCCAAGGCTCAGATTGGGCGCAACTGTAACCTGGGCCAAAATGTATTGGTCTCGCCGGATGTAGTGATTGGCAACAACGTCAAAATCCAGAACAATGTCTCGGTCTATACCGGTGTTGAACTGGAGGATGACGTCTTCTGTGGCCCCTCTTGCGTCTTTACCAATGTCATTAACCCGCGCTCACAAATTGTACGCCACAGCCAATATCAGCGCACCTTGGTGCGGCGTGGGGCGACGATTGGCGCCAATGCAACCATTGTCTGTGGCGCAACGATTGGCCGCTATGCCTTTATCGGCGCCGGTGCGGTGGTACGCGGGGATGTGCCTGACTATGCCCTGATGCTCGGTATACCGGCCAAGCAAAAGGGGTGGATGAGCCGGCATGGTCATCGGCTGGTCCACCGTGATGCCGAGGGTCATTTCATTTGTCCGGAAAGTGGCTGGCGTTATCAAGAAGTGGAGCCTGGCGTGTTACGTTGTTTAGACTGGCCGGAAGATAGCGCGCTGCCGGCATAAATTGGGCGAACCGATTAAGGAAAAATTACCATGAGTGCAACAATTGCAACTGCCCCCATAAAACAAGCGATGCCTGTTCCCTTGCTTGACCTAAAGGCCCAATACGCCACCATCCGCGCCGAAGTGCGTGCGGCCATGGATCGTGTCGCAGAGTCGCAATATTTTATTTTGGGCCCCGAAGTCAAGGCGCTGGAAGCCGAGGTGGCTGCGTACTCACAATGTCGCTTTGGCATTGGTGTCTCTTCCGGCACCGATGCGTTATTGGTAGCCTTAATGGCGCTTGATCTAGAGCCGGGGGATGAGATTATTACGACCCCCTACACTTTTTTTGCCACCGCCGGCTCGGTTGCCCGTTTGGGCGCCAAAGCTGTTTTTGTCGATATTGATCCGGCCAACTATAACCTGGATCCGGCTGGGATTGAGGCCGCCATTACCCCACGCACGCGCGCCATTATGCCAGTCCATCTCTATGGTCAGATGGCGGATATGGATCCGATTATGGCGCTTGCGGAAGCGCACAAGTTGGTTGTAATTGAAGATGCCGCACAAGCGATTGGTTCCGAATACAAAGGCCGACGCGCCGGTTCGATTGGCCACCTGGGTTGCTTTAGCTTTTTCCCCTCCAAAAATCTGGGCGGCTTTGGCGACGGTGGCATGGTGGTGACAAATGACGCCGAATTGGCGGAAAAAGTCACTTTGCTCCGGAGTCATGGCGCCAAGCCCAAATATTATCACAATCTGGTCGGCGGCAACTTCCGTCTGGATGCTCTACAAGCGGCTGTGTTGCGGGTCAAACTCAACTACTTGGATGAGTGGACCGCGGGGCGCCAACGCAACGCCGCCACCTATCGCCGTCTTTTTACAGAGATGGGATTAGACAATGTGATTGGCCTGCCAGCAGAAATGGCGGAAGTGCGACATATCTATAACCAATTCATCATTCGCTGTCCGCAGCGTGATGAACTGATGGCGCATCTTAAAACCCATGGGATTGGCCATGAGATCTACTATCCGGTGCCTATGCATTTGCAGGAGTGCTTTGCAGAGTGGGGCTACCAGGCCGGTGACTTCCCGCACAGCGAAGCGGCCGCAAACGAGACATTGGCCATCCCCATCTATCCTGAACTGACAGATGAGATGTTACGCACGGTGGTTGAGGTAATTGCGGCATTTTATGACCGTTAGCAAGTGACACAGGGCTAAATAGAGCATGAAGATCTTAACCGTAGTTGGCGCCCGTCCGCAATTCATTAAGGCGGCGCCGGTCAGCAAGGCGTTGCGGGGCGCGGGCCATGTTGAATATTTGGTGCATACCGGCCAGCATTACGATCAGAATATGTCTCAGGTCTTCTTTGACGAATTGCAGATTCCCCAGCCGGACTGTAACCTAGCCATTGGCTCCGGTGCGCATGGCAAGCAAACCGGCCAGATGTTGGTGCAGCTAGAAGAGGTCATGGCGGCAGAGAAGCCCGATGGGGTGCTCGTCTATGGGGACACCAACTCGACCCTGGCCGGCGCGTTGGCGGCTGTAAAGTTGCAGATTCCGGTGGCGCATGTCGAGGCGGGGTTGCGCTCTTTTAACCGCACCATGCCGGAAGAGCATAACCGGGTTTTGACCGACCATTGCGCTGACCTGCTCTTCTGCCCCACGCAGACGGCGGTCAATCTGTTAGCCAAGGAGGGCATTACCCAAGGTGTACACCTGGTGGGGGACACCATGTATGATGCGGTTTTGCAATTTAGCGAACTGGCGCAGCAGCGTTCCACCATTTTGCGCGATCTGGCACTTACCCCCAAAGCGTTTTTGTTGGCCACCGTTCACCGGCCCTACAACACCGATGAACCGGAGAATTTGCGCGCCATCATCGAAGCCTTTATTACGTTGAATGAGCCAGTCATCTTTCCCGTCCACCCGCGCACCCGTAAAAAGATCACTGAACTTGGCCTGGATCGTCAATCATCTAACCAGCAGAAGCTGCAAATGATCGATCCGGTCGGCTATCTGGATATGCTGATGTTGGAAAAAGAGGCACGGATCATCTTAACCGACTCAGGCGGCATTCAGAAGGAGGCTTTCTTCTTTGGCACGCCCTGTGTCACCCTGCGTCCAGAGACAGAATGGGTGGAAACCGTGGAAGCAGGCTGGAATGTGTTGGTGGGGGCGGATAAGGCCCAAATCGTCAATGCTGTAAGCGCTCACATTTGGCCCAAGACACAGTTGCCGCAACTTTTTGGGGATGGACAAGCTGCAACGTATATTGGTGAGATTATCCAGCACGCTAGTACAGTCTGGCGTAAATACCTGGACAGAAATAAGTAGAGCTTCTTTCTGGGAAACAGCCAATTTATCTGTCTACTTATTTCTGTCCGGATTTACTAGTGTGGTTGATTAGGAGCCAAGGAACTTGTCGATTAATACCGGCGTGGTAACACCATCTGGTCAGCCGTTAAGAATTCTCTTTGTGACGGCTTGGTATCCCACTCAAGCTAACCCCCACTGGGGTATCTTTGTGCGCGAACATGCGAAGGCCGCTAGCCTCTACAATGACATCACTGTCTTACATTGCCATGGACGCAATTCTCAGCTAGATCATTGGTGGCAACTAAGCGAGACACGTGAGTTAGCGCTGACAGAAGATATCCCTACCTATGTATTGCAACATCGCCCTTCGCCCCTGCCGCGCACCTCTTACTTTTTGCGCTATGGGGCGCTGCTTAAAGCGTATCAACAGCTTGTACGCCAGGGATTTCGTCCGGATATTTTGCATGCCCATGTTCATCAGGTAGCCTTGCCGGTTACTTTACTGGGCAAGTTATATGGAATTCCCGTGGTCATTACAGAGCATCATAGTGTTTTTCCCAGACAAATGTTGAGCAAGCTAGATTTATTGGAAGCAAGATGTGCTTTTCCACTTGCTGAGAAAGTACTACCGGTAAGCAAGGCGCTTCAACATGGGATTGAACGTTATGGAATTCGCGCCCGTTTTCAGGTTGTACCCAATGTGGTGGATAATAGCTTATTTTATCGGGTGGAAAATCAGACAGCTTTGACAACCCGTCCCAAGCAACTATTGTGCGTTGCGACTATGCCGCCAACTCATGTCAAAGGTATAACCTTTTTGCTGGAGGCGTTAGCCCAACTATACACGCATCGTCAAGATTGGGAGTTGACGATTATTGGTGACGGACCGGTGCGCGGCGAATATGAGCAAAAAACGTACGAGCTTGGCTTGAGCAACCATGTACACTTTTGGGGCGGCAGACCTAAAGCGGAAGTCGCGGCAGCGATGCGCAAAAGTGATCTTTTTGTATTGCCCAGTCTGTGGGAGAACATGCCCTGTGTATTAATTGAGGCAATGTCATCCGGCTTGCCGATTGTATCCACCAGAACAGGTGGCATTCCTGAAATTGTAGACCCAGATGTCGGGCTACTTGCCCAACCTGGAGATGTAAGCAGTTTGCATGAAGCATTGAATACAATGTTAGATAATTTTGTAAACTATGATCGCTGCCAAATTAGCGCAAAAGCCCAGCAACGCTACAGCTATGAAGCGGTTGGCCATCTGTTTGATCTCATCTATCGAGAATGTCTAAAATGAATCCTTATTTAAAGTTACCCAAAGTGCCACTTCTTTCTGGAAGGCAGGACTTCTTAGTTGATATTGCACGTGGCCAACGAGTTTTACATCTTGGCTGTGTTGATACCGGGTTGTTGCATGAGCGTTTTGAACAAGGCCAACTTTTACACCAAAAACTGGAGAAGGTTGCCAAGGAGTTGTGGGGTTTTGACATTGACCAAGAAGGCATAGACTTCTTGCGCAGTCGTGGGTTTGATAAGTTGCTTGTTGGTGATGTCTCTTATTTACATGAATATGAGGAACTAAAAAAAGCTAAATTTGACATTATTCTGGCCGGTGAAGTGGTTGAGCATCTCCAGAATCCGGGTCTCTTTTTTCAATCAGTCAAAGCCCTTATGGCGCCTGGCCATACGAGGCTAGTCGTTTCCGTCCCTAATGCATTTCGGATTGACACATTATTTTACTTACTGCGGGGTATTGAATATGTTCACCCTGATCACAACTACTGGTTCTCCTATTTGACCATTACTAATCTTTTTAAGAAAAATGATTTTGCCATTGAACAAGTCTATGTTTATACCTTTCATAAGCATAATCTTTTGCCACAGGGGGTTCAAAAGTTTTTCCCCCGTCACTCTTCTGCCACACCATCTGCGCCATCGCTTACAAGGCCACAAATCGTCAACGAGTCAGCTGGCGTTGGTGCACTGGCGTCAACACCCGTTTATTACAAGTTGTTGAGCTACTTACGGGCGCTGCCTAAACGTCTCTTGGTCTCATTTTTGTATAGTCGCACACCCTTTTGGGGAGATGGGTTAATTGTGGTGGCAACCACTGGCACGCCAACAAGAGAAAATTGAATTTATGGCCTTGCTCATTGCTCGACTTAAGCACCCTAGTCAATTTATTCAACAGGTAAGCTCTACACTGGTTATACAAGTTCTTTTGCTTGTACTTTCGACTATCAACGCCGCGGTTGTCGCACGTGTGTTGGGTGCTGAAGGTAAAGGTGTTTTGCAGTTAACCACGTTAGTCCCTTCCATGTTGGGATTATTCTTAAGCGGGGGCCTTAGTGTGGCCAATGTCCATTACATTGGCACAAAACGCTTCACGTTGGCAGCGCTCACGGCCAACGCAATGATGTTTGCGCTGATACTCACTCTTTTTGGTTTTGTAATTGTCTGGCTCAGCGCGATCCTGCATTGGCTAGAATTCATCGCACCAGGGGTTCCCCTCTGGCTGCTACTGATTGCCTTAGCGGGATTTCCGCTTAGCCTGTTGCAGGGCTATCTCAACGCGTTGTTACAGGGACTGCAACAGATCTTTACCCTCAATGTGCTCTCGTTGATCAATGGATTACTGAATTTGGGTCTAACGCTCATTTTTGTGCTTGGCTTCCAACAGGGTGTGCTGGGGGCGGTCTATGCCTTATTAATAACGAACGCAATTAGCCTTGTCTTGCTATACATCATTTTACGTCGGCAAGGGGGTGTTTTCGTACCCAAATGGAACAAAGAAGTGATGAAGGCAACCGCGGGTTTGGGATTGCGTGGGCATGTCGGCAACATTCTTTACTTTTTCAATTATCGCTTAGATGTCTTCATCGTTAACTATTTTTTAGGGCTAGCCAGTGTGGGTATCTATGGCGTTGGCACCAAGATGGCAGAACTCGTCTGGTATTTTCCTAATGCCGTTGGGTTTGTGATTTTTCCCAAAGCAGCAGCGACCTCTGCGCAAGAAATGAACAGGTTCACCCCTTTAGTGTTCCGTATGACACTAGCGCTTTCGGCAGTGGCGGGGGTAGGGATTGCACTGGTCGGTCGCCCCTTGATAAATTTGCTCTATACAAATGCTTTTGATGGGGCATATGCGCCTTTAGTTGCATTGCTCCCGGGGGTTGTCCTACTAGGTTCAGCGCGTGTCTTAACCAATGATATAGCGGGCCGAGGCTATCCCCAGTACAATTCAATCAATGCTGCGCTGGCACTAGTGCTCACGGTGATTTTTGATTTTCTGTTGATTCCGCGTATGGGCATTTTGGGCGCCGGTATTGCTTCTAGTATTGCCTACAGCATTACGTTTCTATCGGCGCTCTTATTTTACCAAGTGGTTAGTCGTCAAAGCGATCCCGCAGCAGCCATTGGGAAGGTGTAAATGGGAAAGTGTAAAGATGTCTAGAAAATCTATCTGTATCTTAGCACTCTCCCCCATTGCGCGGGATGGCCGGGTGTTGCGCCAGATTCAATACTTAAGCCCGCATTATGATTTGACAGTGGTTGGCTATGGACCGCCTCACCCGCACTGGGCGGACCATCCCTATGTGCGTTGGCTGCAACTGCCGGAACCGACCCCCGTTGCCGCGATCAAAGCGGAGCTTAGGCGCGGCAAGCTGACGTCACTCTATCGGCGCCTGCCTTTGGAGCTATCACGATTGGCCTATCGCTCGTCACTTTACATGGGTCGAATCTTGCCGGCAGCCTATGATGCCGGCTATTCGCTACGCTGGCGTATGATCGACCAGATTAAGCAGTTGATCGCAATGAGACATGATGCGTATCACGCCAATGATTGGAACACCTTGTCATTGGCGTTCAAAATGGCCAAAATACATGGCGCGCGTGTGGTCATTGATCTGCACGAATATGCGCCTCTGGAGTTTGAAAGTCAGCCTGATTGGTGGCTCTACGAGCCTATGTTACGCCAGGTTTTACAAACGTATGGGCCCCAGGCCGACGCTGCGATTACGGTCGCGCCGCCGATTGCTGAGCGCTATCGCCAGGAGTTCGGGTTTGAGCCCATTGTTGTTCTCAATGCGCCCGAATATATGCCTGTTCCTGCGCGCGAGATCGATGCACAAAATCTGCGGATTATCCATCATGGCGCTGCCTCCAAACTGCGCCGGCCTGAGGTCATGATTGAGGCGATTGCCCACTGTGACCAGCGCTATTCGTTGCATTTTATGTTTGTGCCTTCTCCCTATGTCGAGGAGCTAAAGCAGCTTGCCGCGCAACGCGCCCCTGGCCGCGTCTCTTTTCATGCACCGGTTGCTCCAGAGGCAATTGTCCCACGCATTGCTGAGTTTGATATTGGATTTACTTTGCTGCCACCACAAAGTTTTAATGATCAGGTGGCGTTGCCCAATAAATTCTTCGAGTGCATTGGCGCCGCCTTGGCGCTTTGCGCTGGACCGTCCTCTTCGATGGCAGCTATCATTCAAACCTATGGCTGTGGCGTGGTCGCACCTTCTTTTGCACCGGAAGAGATTGCCGCCACTTTAAATCAGACAAGCACGGAAGAGTGGTGCGCCATGCGCACCCAAGCGCGTACCGCAGCGCTTGATCTAAATGCTGCGCATGAAATGGGCAAGGTTGTACAGCTTTATGCGCAGCTGTTGAATGGAAATTAACGCTCATGTGTGGAATTGTAGGCTTTTGGCAACGGGATGGTGCGGCCATTGATTTAGAAGTGCTGCACCGTGCCACGCAACGAATACGCCATCGTGGTCCGGACGATGAAGGTTATCTCTTGGTCAATACCGCGATGCGACGCACGATCGCGTGTACGGGCGCCCATACCCATCGTTATGTTGCCTTGCCGCCAATGCGTGATTTTTATCAGGAAAACTTTGATCTGGTATTGGGCTTCCGCAGACTTGCCATCCTCGACCTATCGGCGGCTGGCCACCAACCCATGGCCAGCCCGGATCAGCGACAGTGGATCGTCTATAATGGCGAAATCTACAATTTTATTGAACTGCGCCAAGAACTGGTGGGATTGGGCTACCATTTTGTGTCCGACAGTGACACCGAAGTGATTCTGGCGGCCTATCGCCAATGGGGCAGCGCATGCTTAGAACGCTTTAATGGCATGTGGTCCTTTGCCATTTGGGATCAAGCTACGCGTTCACTTTTTGTCGCGCGCGATCGCTTTGGTATCAAACCTTTTTATTACTACACCAAATCCAACCTATTTGCGTTTGCCTCTGAACCCAAAGCGCTGGTTGGCCTGTCCCAAATACCTTTTCAGCCCAATGAAAAGATGATATATCAATATGTGCTTGGCGGCATTTTACCCGACCCACGCACAGGGGAGACCTTTTTTCAGGGCATTAAGGCCCTGCCCGCCGCGCATACATTGACCGTCTCGCCCAATGACCTTGCGTGTCAACGGTATTGGACGCTCCATATAGAAAGCGAAGCTACAGTTCACCCGAATTCGATAGAAAGCATTGCTGCATTTCGGGACTTGCTTACAGACTCAATTCGGCTGCGCTTACGTGCTGATGTGCCGGTGGGGACGTGTCTGAGCGGTGGCCTTGATTCCTCTTCGATCGTTACGCTGGTTAGTCAGCTTCTAGAGAGTGCAGATCAAGCCGACGTTGATACACAACGCTGGTATGATCGCACGCAACAGCGCACCTTCAGTGCTGTTTACAACACTGTTGGACGCTACAATGAACGTCCGTATATTGAAACTGTCTTACAGGGCAAAACCAATGTTACAGGCTACTTTGCCCACCCTTCCGCCGAACAACTGGGGAGCCAGCTTGAGCAACTAGTCTGGCATCAGGATGAGCCCTTTCTCTCCACCAGCATCTTTGCCCAATGGTGCGTTATGGCCGAAGCCAATCGTCAGGGCGTCCGTATTTTGCTGGATGGGCAGGGGGCCGATGAACTGCTCGCCGGCTATCGTCCTTATAACATCTACTTGGCGAGTCAGTTACGATCCGGGAAATTTAACCACTTCCAGCACGAGTTGCGCGCCATCTCGGCGGTCACGGGCATTTCAACCACAGCACTCCTGCGCCAAATTTTGCAGACAGCGATTCCTGAGTCCTGGTTTGTTAGTTTGCGCAACTTAAAGTGGCGCTTGCGTTCGGCGGATGCTGTGTTTACGCCGGACTTTCGCACCAAATGGGCCGCACACGCTTTAGGGTCGCATGAAGTGCAACAACAGACAAATTTGAGTCAACATCTCTTTTATCAACTAACGGCGACGTTGCCCGATCTCTTGCGTTACGAAGATCGCAATTCAATGGCGCACAGCATTGAAGCCAGAATTCCCTTTTTAGATTATCGGCTGGTTGAATATGTCTTTCAGCAGGGGGCGCCCTGGCGTCTTCACAACGGCTGGACCAAATGGTTACTGCGTAAAGCAATGACGGATGTACTACCCCATGAAATTGCTTGGCGACGTGACAAGGTCGGCTTTGAAACACCGCAACAGGAATGGCTGCCGATTCTACTGGAGTTAGGCAAGGATCTGTTTGATAGTCAGGCGCATAGTGCGGAATTTTTGGATCTACAGGTTGTCCGGCGTCATCTTTGCGCAGGAGAGGGTAAAGACCAACCCAATCAGAGTTTAACCTGGCGACTACTCAATCTCGAGATGTGGCTGCGAATTTGGCATCGAACAGCCGGCGCTGATCTCCATCGCTCGGTGCTTCAAGTTGGCTCGTAAATCACATATAATCAGGAATCTTAAAGATTGTTGCAATGACCAACAAATCGATCTGCCTTTTAGCTTTTTCGCATATTGCACGCGATGGGCGTGTCTTGCGACAGGTTGAGTATCTGTCGCAGTTTTATGATCTTACTGTGGCCGGCTATGGCCCACCCCACCCTGCGTGGGCGAACCATGCGCGTGTACACTGGATTCGGCTACCAAACCGTGTTCAACCCAAAGAGCTACTCGCCCTCCTGAGGGAGCGGAAAGTTATTCAATTTTGGAATAGACTGGGACAACTGTTGGCACGGGGGATTTTCCCGCTCGCTCTCTACCTAGGAAGGCTTCTGCCCAATATCTATCAATGGGGCTACACTCTACGTTGGCGCTTTATCCCTGAATTACAGCGGGCATTAAATGATCAATACGACGCCTACCACGCCAATGATTGGGATACAGTGCCCCTGGCAGCACAGGCTGCGCAACGTCATGGAGCAAAGCTGGTAATTGATTTGCATGAGTATGCGCCGTTGCAATTTAATAACCAAGCCAACTGGGTGCTCTATCAGGCCATGATCAGCCACCTGTTGCGCAACTACGCGACCAAGGCCGACGCCGTCACCACGGTGGCGCCGTTGTTGGCTGAGAAGTATCAAGCAGAGTTTGGCTTTAAGCCGATTGTAGTGATGAACGCACCGGTGCAAATATCGATTCCTTGCACTGAACTGGATCCCAATCACATTCGCCTGATCCATCATGGCATGTCCTCGCCCATTCGCAAGCCGGAAGTTATGATCGAGGCCCTGGCCCAATGCGATGCCCGTTATTCTCTGCATTTGATGCTGCTCCCCTCTGACTATCTCACTCATTTACATACCCTGGCCGACCAAATTGCACCGGGTCGCGTCTTTTTTCATGAACCCGTGGCGCCCGATCAGATCGTGTCCCGCATTGCGGAGTTTGATGTGGGCTTTTGTTATATTCCGCCTACGACCTACAACTATCTCTACTCTCTCCCCAACAAATTTCTAGAGAGTATTGCTGCTGGTCTGGCGGTTGTGATCGGACCATCGCCCTCGATGGAAGCCATTGTCCGCCAATACCAATTAGGCTGTATTGCGCCTTCCTTTACCGCAGCGGATCTGGCGGCGACGCTGAATCAGACTACAGCCGAAGAGTGGCGCACCATGCGTGCCGCGGCGCGTACCGCAGCTAATGAATTAAATGCGCAACATGAAATGCAAAAGGTGCTCAACATTTATCAGAAGTTATTTAATTCAATAAAAAGGGAAGCCAGGTGATCCCTATATGAACGGATGAGCTAGAATGCGAAGAGTTTTAATGATTGCCCATGCCTTCCCACCCATTGGGGGGATCGGGGCATTGCGCACAGTAAAATTTGCCAAATATCTGCCGGACTTTGGCTGGCAGCCAGTGATTTTGACGGTGGCCCAAAGTGATAGCTTTATGCAAGATGCGTCACTCCTAGACGAGTTGCCACCATCAACGCCGATTTACCGGGCGCGCTCATGGGAGCCAATCAATGCGGCGCGTGTGAAGCAGACAACGGAGCGGCTTGGTGTCAACAAAAGCACTGGCAATGGTGGTCTCAAGCAAAAACTGATTGCCAGGCTCAAGCCGCTCTACTTTGCCCTGCGCATTCCTGACGATAAGATTGGCTGGTTGCCTCTGGGGACGCGTCTGGGACAACGGGTGATGGCAGAGGAGGCAATCGATCTAATTTGGGCAACAGCGCCTCCCTATACGGCCTTCCTAATCGGTGCCGGGCTCAAACGCGCCAGTCATAAGCCATTCATCGTTGACTATCGCGATGAGTGGAGCTCCATGCAATACCAGGATTATCCTACCAATCCGTTCACTACTTTTCTTAACGCCCAGCTAGAGCGGCGCGTGCTACGCCAGAGTGACTATTTGGTGACAGCCAATCCGGGTATGGCTGACAATCTGTACCGGGCACACCTATTGACTGTCATGACACCCCAAGTGGATATTATGAACGGCTTTGACGATGCTGACTATGTCAAGGACGGGACACTCGCCCACGATGGTCGCTTTACCATTGTCTATACCGGCACGCTCTACGGTGAGCGCCGTTCCCCCCACTATTTCCTGCGCGGTCTAGCACAGTTCCTGATAGCCGTGCCCACGGCACGTACACGGCTACGGGTCTGCTTTGTGGGCACCTACTACGAACAACATGTACGGCTGGTGGAAGAACTGGGGTTGACCGATGTGGTTGAGTTTGTGGGCATGGTCTCTCACCATGAGGCCACACAGTATCAATTAATGGCAGACCTCCTGCTGCTGATTGTGGGCAATGGCCCCGGCAGCCATGTAGTCTTTACCGGCAAACTCTTTGAATATTTAGGCGCACGACGCCCCATTTTGGCGTTGGCGCCGTTGGATGGGCCAGCGGCCCGCTTGATTGCTGAAACGGCCACGGGGTACACAGTAGATTCAGAGGATACAGTCGGAATTGGTCGGCAGCTTGAGCAGATCTACGGTGCGTGGCAGGCGCAACGCTTTGTTTATCAGCCGCATACGGCGTTGGTCAATCAATATAGCCGTCGAGCGGCAACCCAAAAACTGGCCGGCATTTTTGATGAAGTGCTCGATCAGAGACCAACTGCGGCAAAAGAGAAGGTCACCGGTAGCGCCTCCCTTACTCCGGCAGTGGCCAAACAGGAAAAGGGCCAACAGGGGTGATACGTTTTGTCGCGCCGATTCTGGCCTATCATGCTGTTCATCCACAACGTAGGGACGATGTCAATGTGAAGCCGGCCCACTTTGCCCAACAGATGGCTTGGCTGGCGCAGCGCGGCTACCGCGGTGTAACGTTAGCCGAATATGGGGCAAGAAGTGCGAAGCGTGGGACGACAGCACAGAAACTGGTTGCGCTGACCTTTGATGACGGCTATCAGGATAACTTGACCTATGCCTGGCCGATCCTGCGACAGTATGGCTTTAGAGCAACCATCTTTATGATTACGGAGATGGTGGGGGCGCAGACGCCCCATCATCAGCCTTGGTTGGAAGCTTATCCAGACGTGCCCCCCCAGGCCTACCAATATCTTACCTGGGCTGAACTGCGCTTCCTGCAGAGTCAGGGTATGGAGATTGGCTCACACACCTGCACCCATCCCCTGCTTGATCAGGTGGATCACGCAACCCAAGCATATGAAGTGCAGGAATCCAAGGCGCAACTGGAAGCGCAGTTGGGCACGACAATCTCCTCCTTTTGTTATCCGGCTGGCCACTTTACTGACGAGACCTTGGCACTTGTGCGCACAGCCGGTTATGAGCAGGCCGTCGTGACCCCGTGGCGACGGGGGTTGATTCGGGGGGGGCGCTATACCCAACCGCGCGTCGGCATCTACCTGGAGGATGACTGGCGCCGCTTTCGTTTCAAAGTTTCGCCGTTGTTTGCGCTTTATCGCACACTACGCCACCATCTGGCGCGAGGATCATGACCATGCCCTGTACCATTTGCACCGGCAGCACGCTACGTATCTGGCAAGAAGGAGCCTATCAAGCCGAACATTGTGCACAATGTGGCGTTATCCAAGCAACGGGCCCAACGGCGCCCACTCTTTATGATGAGCGTTACTATGTAGAGAATTACCTTTCGCATAGTGGAGTGAGGGTGCAACACTTTCAACAAATGGTGCAGCAGGCCAATCTTCCTCTTCACGCACCTTTATTGGATGTCGGGGCTGGCGTGGGCTTTTTTCTAAAGTCACTGCCAGCCTCGCTCCGAGAGCAAGCGGTTGCGGTCGAGCCGGCAGCTTATGCGCGCAATCTGTTGCAACAAGAGCAGGTTGTCCCCCTTGTCGCAGCTTCACTCACCGACTTGCCGCGTGGTCAAGAGTATTTTGCCACCATCACGCTCTGGGATGTACTCGCCCATGTACCTGAGCCGGCGTCCCTCCTGCATACGCTGCGAGAAAAAATGGCGCCGGGTGGGCAGTTGCTGATTAAGACACCCCATCATCCCGTGCGCTTGTTTCAGGTGGCCAAGCTCCTTGGCCCGGTTAAAAAAGGGCGCGCGATTCTCCATATACCGGCCCAACTTTTTCATTTTACACCCACTGCGCTGACCTATTTATTGGGCGCAACTGGTTTTACTGTCATTAGCACCCAATGGACCAGTGAAGCGCCTGTACCTTATCGGGGCACGTTACGCATTTTGAAAGAAAGGGTCTTAGGTGCATTCCTACGGGCAAGCACGCGCTACGCAAGCTTTCTTTGTGTCGCCGAGAAAAGTAAGGCAGCATGATGAAAAAGATTTCGGTCCTGCATCTTATTACAGAACTCTCGATTGGTGGCGCACAAATGGTGCTCTTGCGCCTACTTGCCAATCTTGACCATGAGCAATTTTCGGTCACGGTTGCTTGTCTCTACAATGGTGATGGCGCCGTGGCGCAACAACTGCGCGACTTGGGGATCCCAGTTATCGATCTGGGCATGACGCGTAAATGGCGGCTGGACGCGTTTCTGCGGCTCTGGCGCCTGTTCCGCCAGGTGCGGCCGCAAATTTTGCACACTTGGATGTTTCACGCCAATCTACCTGGCCGTCTGTTGGGTAGGGTCACGGGTGTACCGGTAATTATTGGCTCTGAACATACCATGGGCCAAGAGCACCCCTGGCGGCTTCGGCTCAATTGGGTGACGGCTGGCCTGGTAGATAGAGTCATCTGTGTTTCACCCCAGGTGGCTGATTTTGCCGAGCATCAAATTGGCTTGCCGGCAGGTAAGTTGATTACGATCCCCAACGGCGTCGAGATGGCACGCTTTGCGGTTGCTATGCCACAGGCAGAGGCGCGCCGACTGCTGCAATTGCCAACGGCAGGTATGATTATTGGCGCCGTTGGCCGGCCACGGCCCGTCAAAGGGTATCGCTATTTGATTGAGGCCTTTGGCCTCTGCACGCCGCAAGAGACGGATCTCTATCTACTTTTTGTGGGGAATGGCCCTGAACGACCGGCCTTGATCGAGCAGGCCCAGCACGCCCACCTAACCGACCGCGTCTTTTTTTTAGATGATCAGCAGGATATTCCGGCCGTCATGGCCGCGCTTGATCTGCTGGCGCTCCCTTCGCTTTGGGAAGGCATGCCTATGGTGGCGCTAGAGGCCATGGCTGCGGGATTGCCGGTCATTGCCACGGCGGTGGGCGGCAATCCGCATGTGGTGCTGGACAGCGTGACGGGATTGCTGGTGCCACCGGCCGATCCGCCGGCATTGGCGGCAGCCATCCAACAGTTGGTCCAATCTCCCCCATGTCGTCAAACTTTGGGCGAGGCTGGGCGCCAACGCGTTGCTACACATTTTTCGATTCAGCAAAATGTAGCACAGACAGAAGCGCTCTATCGGCAATTACTTTCAGAGAAACAAACAGAGCAACCACTGGGATCAGAATAACATGCCTATTAAGGTCCTCCACCCCATCACTCGCTTAATCATCGGCGGTGCGCAAGAGAATACGGTGCTGACGGCTCAACTACTGGACAAGGCCGATTGGGAGGTCACGATTGTTTCTGGGCCCCAGACAGGCAGCGAGGGGAGCTTGATTGAAACCGTGCGCGCAGCAGGGATTCCGCTGATCCTGGAGCCGACGTTAGTGCGCGAGATCAGTCCCATTAAAGATCTGCTGGCGCTCCTCCGGCTAACACGGCTGATGCGGCGCGATGGCTATACCATTGTCCACACCCACAGTTCCAAGGCCGGCATTCTAGGGCGGTGGGCGGCCAAATTGGCCGGGGTGCCCATTATTGTCCATACTGTGCATGGGTGGGGTCACCATGACCGGCAACATCCGCTCGTGCGCGCCTACTACATTTGGCTGGAAAAATTGACCCTACCCGTCACCGATAAGCTGATCGTCGTCTCTGCGCTCAATATTGAAAAAGGACTGGCTGACGGCATTGGCAAGCGGGAAGATTATGTCGTCATTCGCAGCGGCATTGAACTGGACCGCTTTGGTCACCCCCAGGTGGCGCGGGCGGTGACGCGGGCGGCTTGGGGCATCCCGGTGGATGTCCCGGTAGTAGGCACCGTCACCCGCCTCTCGCCCCAAAAGGCGCCACTAGATTTTGTCCGGGCGGCGGCGCAAGTTGCCGCAAGCCACCCGCAAGCGTGGTTTATGATGGTGGGCGATGGGCCATTGCGGGCGGATGTCGAGGCACTGGCCGCCGAGGTGGGGATTGCCGACCGGCTTGTGCTCACGGGCCTGCGCCGGGATGTGCCGGAACTGATGGCGGCTTTTGATCTCTTTGCCCTCTCTTCACTTTGGGAAGGTCTGCCGCGCGTCCTACCTCAAGCCATGGCCACAGGACTGCCGATCGTGGCTACAGCCTGTGACGGCAGCGCCGAGGCCATTACCGATGGCGAGAATGGCTATCTTGTCCCGCCCGGTGATCCTGCGGCCCTGGCGGTGCGCCTCTGTCGCCTGCTGGATGATCCAGCCCAAGCCGAACACTTTGGTGTCGCCGGCCAGGAACGGGTAGCTGAATTTAGTGACCAACGCATGGTGAGCCAAATTGCTGGTCTCTATCAGAGCTTGCTGACTGCCAAGCGCTTTTAGACGGTTTACATATCGAATTCTTGACCTTACACCAACAGTGGGTTAGGATCTGGGTAATGGTTAATGGATAACGGTTCATGATGAATGGTTAAATTTAAAAAACAAACTTCGAAGTTGTATTATGACAAAAACAAAACTTGATTCTTGGTGTGAAGCGGTGATTGAAGCGGGCTGGCTGGCTGCGCTGATTGTTGCTCCTATGTTCTTTAATGTCTTTTCCAGCCGCGTCTTTGAGCCGGATAAGATCAGCCTAGTACGCTCCATCGCGCTCATCATGTTGCTGGCATGGGTCGTGAAGGTGGCCAATGGGGGTTATCTTTGGCTTCCTGCAGATGCCAACAGCGCCGATCCCGCTGATGCGTCGTTGATGGCTCAATTGCATCGCATTTGGCGCAATCCGTTCTGCATTCCCGTTTTACTGCTAATTTTGGCCTATTTGCTCAGCACAGTCTTTAGCATTGCCCGCTTTGTCAGTTGGTTTGGCTCCTATCAGCGGTTGCAGGGCACCTACTCTTTTTTGAGCTACGTGATTATTGCGATTTTGACCGCCGCCCATCTCCGGCGCGCCGAACAACTGCGCCGCTTGCAACATCTGATCGTCATCACCAGTCTGCCGATTGCTATCTATGGCGTCGTGCAACACTATGGTATCGATCCATTGCCGTGGGGTGGTGATGTTACGACGCGTGTGGCCGCGAATGCGGGTAACGCGATTTTTTTGGCCGCCTATTTGATTATGGCCTTCTTCTTTACGTTGGAACGGGTCTATAACAGTTTCGCACTGTTGTTGGGCGCACATCCACGCGAAGGCCAGGAAAGTCAGGAGATGGCTACGGCGTTGGCCGGCGGCGCCTATCTCTTTATCCTCATGGTGCAACTCTTGGCCATCTTCTGGACGCAGAGCCGTGGTCCGTGGTTGGGTCTTTTCCTGGGTTCCTATCTCTTTATCCTATTGGTGGTGATTGCGCTGCGCCCCCGCTACTATCGTCAACTCACCTTTGGCTGGGTTGGGGTTGGTGTTGTGGGCGTTATGCTATTGATCGTGATGAATACGACCGCCGTCTTTGACTTTTTGCGTCCCATTCCCTATGTAGGACGCCTTACGCAACTGCTGGATCAAGAGAGCACCACCGCCCAGGTCCGTATTCTGATCTGGCAAGGCGCAGCCGAAATGGTGCAGCCCCACGCTCCCTTGACCTACCCGGATGGCAGCAGTGATGCGGTAAATTTTTTGCGCCCACTGGTTGGCTATGGCCCGGAAGCGATGTGGGTGGCCTACAACCCCTTCTATCCACCCGATCTGGCCCACGTCGAGGCGCGCAATGCCAGCCCCGATCGTTCCCACAACGAAACGTGGGATAGTTTGGTGATTACAGGCTTACTGGGATTTGTGGCCTATATGTCCCTCTTTATCGCCATTTTCTATTGGGCGTTGCGTTGGCTGGGGCTGCTGGTCAATCAGCGGGATAATTTGCTCTTTGGCCTCTTGTTAGGCGGCTTGAGCTTAATCTCAGTGCTCTACTTTGTGATCACCGATGGCTCATTGCGCTACTTTGGGGTGGCGTTGCCGGCCGGCATGATGGGTGGGCTGTTTTTTTATGTAACCCTGGCCGCCTTCCTCCACCCAGACCTGAAGATAGAGGCCAACGATGTGCCGCGCCAACTCTTGATCATTACCATTATGGCCACGGTGGCGGCCCACTTTGTGGAGATTCACTTTGGGATTGCGATTGCCGCCACGCGTACCTATTTTTGGGTGGAGACGGCAACACTCCTGGCTTTGGGAATGCGCTGGGCAACACCGGATGCATTCTCGGCGACACGCTCGTTAGTGGCGGAAGAAGCGGTGGAACAAGAAGCTGCGCCGATTGAGGTTCAGGAAAGCCGCGGGTCACGCAAGTCGCGCAAAGCAGGCGCCAAGAACAATCCAATACGCCGTCCGCGGCAGATCCTGTCGACTGCGCCATCGCTCCCTGCCACGGTCATGACCGACTTGCTGATCTTCCTCACCTTTGTCTTCATCTACACCACCAATGGCGCCCAACTGCGCAGCGCATTCGATGTGCTCTTTAGCAGCATTACTAAACGCAGCGTCGGCGGTGAGCTTGTCGGCAGTCCTGCCATCTTTTTTTTGATGGTCTTTACCTGGTTGCTGAGTGCGACCATTGGCTTGGCGGTCGAAGCATTGCGCCAACGAAAGGCCCCCCCCATCGAATGGTGGCTGCGCGGCTATGGCTTACATGCCGCCGTGGTCTGGGGGGGCTGGCTTGTCTACGGCCTTATTCAAGCCTGGCGGCTGGTGCCTGGCTCCGGCGGTACGACGCTTGACGAGCAGCTCAACCATGTAGCCGGCCACTTTGCTTTCTATACCTGGCTGGTCATCATTTGGGTGTTGGCGGCGGCCACGGTCTATGCCTGGCCGCGTCTGCGCGAGCGGAGCCCCAGCGTCGGACGTCCAGTGGTAAGTCTGGTCATCGGTTTGGTAGCCGCGCTCTTTGTGGTTTTTGTGATCAATACGGTCAACGTGGCGTTGGTCAAAGCGGATATTATCTATAAGCAAGGGCAGCAATTTGATAACCAACGCAATTGGGTAAGCAGCATTGAACTCTATCGTCGCGCCCTCAATGCCCGCAAGACCGAAGACCACTATATGCTCTTCCTGGGCCGCGCCCTGTTGGAACAGGCCAAGGCGTCCGGCGCCGAGGGTACTTTCCACTTAAGTGCTAATCCCACGGTCAACGAGGTGCTCGCTCTGACGCCCGACAAGGTATCGGCCATGTCGCGCGAAGATTTACTACGCTCGGCAGAGGTTATCCTGCGTGAGGCGCAACGGGTGAATCCGTTGAATACCGATCACACCGCCAACCTGGCGCGTCTCTATCGCACTTGGGCCGATCTCAGCACTGACAGCGCTGAGCGGCAGACCATGCTGGATGAAAGCCTGGACGAATACAATATGGCGGTGCGCCTGAGCCCCAATGCCGCCCATCTGTGGAATGAAAAAGGCAATGCCCATCTCGCACGCGGTGAACGTGATGAAGCCGAAGCGGCCTATCTCCACAGTTTGAGTATTGATGACCTCTTTGAGCAGACCTACCTGCTGCTAGCCGATTTCTATGATCGTGACCAGAAATACCAAGAAATTGTGACGCTGCTGGAAGATGGCATTGCCAAAATGAATGCCAACCGTCACTTCAGTCCCTCTGCCCAGATGTTTAGTTTTCTGGGGGTGGCCTATGCGCGGTTGGGCAATATTCCCGCTGCAATTGAGGCCAATCTGGAGGTGATTAAGCGGCAACCCAATAACGTTGGCGCAATGCGTAATTTGGCTTTGCTCTATCGCGATCAAGGCAAGCTGGACGAGGCGCTCAAGTGGCTCCAGCAAGCAGTTGGCCTGCTGGGGCCGCAACAGGCGGATGACATCAAACAAATGCGGGTTTTAGAAGCGCAAATCTACCAAGACCAAGGGCAGACTGACCGCGTGATCGAGCAATATGAAGCAATCCGCGCTGTGTTGCCTGAGGATCTGGAAACGCTAAAAGCGCTCAGCAGTCTTTACAGTGCCCAACAGGATGAGCGCAAGGCCGTTGAGATCGCCCAAGCGCTGATGCAGTTGGAGCCGGACAACTTCCAATATCCTTTAAATATTGCCCAAGCTTTACAGCGGGTTGGGCAAATCGACAATGCACGGCAGTATGCACAGCAGGCGTTGGCGCTGGCGCCGGATAATCAAAAGGCGGCGGTTGAGCAATTTATCGCCGGTTTAAGTTCCAATCAGTAGTCAAGTTGTGGCGAATGGAGGTTAGCTAGCGTGGGCAGTGGATACATTGATCCACTGCCCATACTGGTCATTGTCTACTAAGCTGCGCCATAAAGTAACATTTTGCACACGAGTGAAAATGTTACTATGTGCTGCGGCGGAGTATAACCAAAGGATAATGCGAAAATGACTCCCTATCTACTCATGGCTGCCAGCGCGCTAATGCTTGCGGTCGGTGGTACACCAGTAATGCGCCTAGTGGCGTTGCGCTTTGGCGTCATCGATAATCCGACTGCACGCAAGATCCATGCCAATCCCGTGCCGTTGTTGGGTGGCGCCGCTATCTACATTGCCTTTATCGTTGTGTTGTTGCTCTTTGGCGACCGACGCTATATTCACGAGGTAGTCGGCATCTTTATCGGCGCCACCTTGATGAGCCTCATGGGTGTGGTTGATGACCGTTGGGGGTTAGGTAGTTATGTCAAACTGGTGGGCCAACTGCTGGCTGCCTGTGTGCTGATCTATAGTGGCGTGCAGGTGCGTGTCTGGGGTGGCTGGCTTGACATCTTCGTGACTATCGCCTGGGTGGTCGGCATTACCAATGCCATGAATCTGTTGGATAATATGGATGGCCTCTCCGGCGGCATTGCGATGATTGCAGCCACCTTTTTTACCCTGTTGGCCGCACTGAGCAACCAATATCTGGTCGGCGCGTTGGCGGCGGCCTTGGCTGGCGCCTGTGCCGGCTTCCTGGTCTACAACTGGAATCCGGCTCATATTTTTATGGGCGATACCGGCAGCCTCTTTTTGGGTTTTTTGCTCGCGGCAGTGGGGATCAAATTACGCTTTCCCAGCAACAGCGACACCGTCACCTGGATGATTCCAGTTCTGGTGCTGGCGCTACCGATCTTTGACACCACCCTTGTCTTTATCAGCCGACTGCGTCGTGGCAAAAATCCCTTGACTACACCGGGCAAAGATCACATTAGCCACCGGTTGGCCTTGCTTACTGGCAGCCGGCGCGAAGCCGTTCTGCTCTGCTATCTAATTGCCGGCGCCATTGGGTTAGCCGCCATCTTCATCACGCGCGCCAGCTTGCCCGAAGCAACCATTGTGGGCATTGCCATGCTCTTGGTCGCCGGCTATGGCATCTGGTGGTTAGAATTCCGCAATGGCGGTGTGCGGCCAGGTTGAAGTCAGCAGTGAAGTCAACAACTTTTGTGCCCACTGCACAATGATGCAGTAGCGACAACCCTTCTATAGATTTTGCATAGTTAATACTGTTCCCACTATACTCAGAGTCTGTGTTAACGGTTACTATCGTACTCAAAACTTGTTGAATTAATCTCCCGTGAGTCAATAAGTGTTGATCACCTTTAAAGGAGCCTATTTTGAATATTTGGCAATGCCTCTCCTCGCCTGTGCTGCGTATATCCCAACGCATGGGGCGCTTTCTGATCATCGCGCTGCTCTTGTGCCTGCTCATGGCAGCTGCCGCATGTGCTGCCGTAGAAGTCGCGCCGGAAGCCACGGCTACCAACGCCGAACCACCAACTGAAGCAGCCGCTCCTGCCGACACCCCAGCCGCGGCGGCGACTCCAGTCCCCGCAGAAGAAGCTACAGTTCCCCGTCCCGAGACTGTGGCCGAAGGTCCGGCCAGTGAGCTGCAACCGGAAGCACGCAATGGGATGTACACTACGGCGCCGGAGATGATCATTGACCCCAGCAAGTTTTACTACGCCACCTTCAAGAGCGAGAGGGGCGACATTAAGGCGCAGCTCTTTGCCGACCGTGCACCGCTTACTGTCAACAATTTTGTCTTCCTGGCGCGGCAAGGGTTCTATAATGACACCACCTTTCACCGCGTGCTGGATGGCTTTATGGCCCAAGCCGGCGACCCCACCGGCACTGGCGCCGGCGGCCCCGGCTACCAATTTGAAGATGAAATTGTCTCCAATCTAACCTTTGACCACGCCGGTCTGTTGGCGATGGCCAATGCTGGTCCCGGTACCAATGGCAGCCAATTTTTTATCACCTTTGCTGCCACTGAGTGGCTCAACGGCAATCACACCATCTTTGGCGAAGTCATTGAAGGTGAGGATGTGTTGGCCAAGCTGACCCGGCGCGACCCTAGCGGGCCGACGACCGGGCCAGGCGATACGCTCTATACGGTCTTGATCGAAGAGTCCGACGAAAGTGTTCTGCCGCCGCCGCCGCCGACTCCTACCCCGACGGTGACCCCGACCCCCTTTGCGCCCAATGCGGTGGAAAGCACGGATCGTCCTTTGGCCGTGGTGCCGCCGGCGGAACGGGCCAACTACTTCAACACCGCACCAGAGATGGTTATCGACAGCAACAAGCAATATACCGCCACTATCAAGTTCAGCAGCGGTGAAGTTGTCGCGTCGCTCTATGTTGACGAGGCGCCTGTGGCCGTCAACAACTTTGTGGTTCTGGCCCGGTTGGGCTTTTTTGATGGCTTGCCCATCAATCAGATCAATCCGGGACAGTTTGTCATCTTTGGTTCACCTGATCAGAACCCCGCCAACGATGCCGGCTATCGTGTCGCGGCCGAAGTGAATTTACCAGTGGAGATGGCAACCGGTGTCATGGGCTACATTCCCATGCGCGGGCCGACGCCCAATGCCAGTAGCAGCCAATTGCTCATCGCGCTGATTCCACCGCCGGCTGAAGTCAATGCAGATTTTAGCTTTTTCGGTCGTATTGTCAGCGGTAATGAGCTACTCCTGCAATTGGCCAACACTGACACGGTCGAGTCAGTGACAATTACTGAGAGCGAGTAAATCGGGTCCAATTTTGAAATTGGCTCATATAGGTCTGCGGGTGAAATTGATCAATCTCTCTCTACTATTTGTTGCGATTTCACCTCTGCGCCCATATGAGCCTTTGAAATTACCCAGATGGGACTTCTGGAATACCTGATTATTTTGTTGGTTCAATCGGATTTTGAGGGGTGGAGTCCCAATAATCCCGGAATCTCCCAAGATTCCGGGATTATTGGGACGGTCGGAACAATCTCGGTCGGAAAAGCGCGTAAGGAGCAAAGCGTGTCACCTGAACAACCTATTGTCGAAGAAACGCTTTATCCTGCATCAAATCCAGCACGCGCTCTGACATTGACAGAGCGACAACAACGGTGGTTAGGTGTGGGCGTCGTTGTGCTCATCTGTCTGGTGAGTTTTTGGTTGGCCGTTAATCCCGCTTGGGTGCGCTGGATGGGGCAGTGGGGCTACGTGGGCGCCTTTATTGTCAGCCTCATTGCCAGCGCCACCGTCATCTTGCCAGCGCCGGGGATTGCGGTGGTCATTGCCATGAGCCCGGCCCTCAATCCCATTGTATTGGGGATTGTCGCCGGTGTGGGCAGCGCCTTTGGTGAGTTGACCGGCTACGCCGCCGGCGCAAGCGGCCGCGCCTTTATCCCACCCGAGCGCAAGGCGCAATTTCAACAGGTGCAGCGGCTAACCCGCAACTATGGCGCTTTGATTCTGGCCCTGTTGGCGGCGTTGCCCTTTCCGCTCTTTGATTTTGCCGGGATTGTGGCCGGTGCGCTGCGCATGCGCATCCTCACGTTCATTATCGCCGTAGCCATTGGCAAAAGTATCAAATATGTGATCTTGATTGTGTTAGGCGCAACATCGTTGCAACTGCTTCAGCAGTTTTTCAGCTAAGCCAATTCCAATGTTCAATTCCAATGTTTTCGGAACATTCCCTTACCCCATCCCGTCTCCAATGTGCTTAACAAACAAGAAAATAATTAATAAGCAGCAATGAATTGATAATTATTAATTATTGCGGCGCTAAGACCGAGCCATGTCGACACAGAGTTGTCATTCATCGCGCTTGGCGCCTCCATCAGCTATGAGGAGTCTGGTATATGCAGCGTTATTTTGGCACGAGCATCCACAAGCGTTACCTCAGCAGGATCATTACGCTGCTGATTGTCTTCGGTCTGTTACTACCCACCCTGGGAGCAACGCCTATGCCTGTCACAGCAAGCAGCCCACATGCTAACCCCTCCGCCCAGCAATTGATTGATGACAACCCAGATAGCGGTCAAGCAGGTCTACAGATTACCCTAAGCGAAGGCGCCGAGCAACCCGCGGGCGTTGAACCCCTGCCGGTTGCTCCGTCTGAGCCACTGACAGAGACGGCGGTACAAGCCATTTTGGACCGCCTGCCGGATCTAGCTACCAGCCCAGAGGATCAGCAAGCCTTCCGCCTGCCGAAAGAAGTGTTGCCTCCACCGCGCCCAGGCGCTACCATTACCGAGACCTTCCCACCCGCCACTGGCGCCGTGAGCCAGACTGAGGTTGTCAGTGGGCCGCTGGAGGTGTTGCGCTTTGCGCCGGAGGGAGAGATTCCCATTGCGCCCTTCCTTAGCGTAACCTTTAACCAGCCCATGGTCCCACTGACGACCTTGGCCGAACTGAGCGCTGCTGATGTCCCCGTAAAGATTACACCGGAACTGCCCGGCATCTGGAAGTGGATCGGCACCAAGACCCTGACCTTTGAGTATCAGTCGGAGGAGATCGACCGCTTCCCCAAGGCGACCGCATATCAGGTGGAAATTCCCGCCGGCACCCAGTCAGCCACCGGCGGCGAATTGGTCGAGACAGTGACCTGGAGCTTTCGCACGCCGCCCCCCAAAATCCAAAACACCTACCCCAGCTATGGGCCGCAGCCACGTAATCCCCTGATCTTTGTGAGCTTTGACCAGCAGATCGATCCGGCTGCCGTGCTGGCCACCATTGCCGTGACGGCGGGGCGCGAAAATTATACGCTGCAACTGGCGACTGATGAAGAGATCGCCGCCGACCCTACTGTGAGTCGCCTGGTCAAGCAGACGCTGGCGAATCGTTGGCTGGCCTTCCGCACCGACCAGGAATTCCCGGCTGATACGACCGTCGTGGTCAACATTGGTCCCAATACCCCTTCGGCAGAAGGGCCGCTGACCACCGATGCGGTTCAATCTTTCAGCTTTACCACCTATGCGCCATTGCGCATCGACGATCACGGCTGCTCTTGGGGTGAGGAGTGTCCGCCCTTTACGCCTTTCTTTATTCGTTTTAACAACCCGCTGGACGAGACGCTCTTTGACCCAGCCCAATTGACCGTTGAACCGGCCATCCCCGGTCTGGTTGTGCAACTCTTTGGCAACTCGCTGGAAATCCGTGGCGAGACCCAAGGCCGCACCACCTACCAGGTTACCGTGCCGGCGTCGACTCAGGATATCTTTGGCCAAACTTTGGGCGAAGACGCCACGCTCACCTTTAAGACCGGCCCGGCCACGGCTTATCTCACCGGGCCGCAACAGACGCTGGTCACGCTGGACCCCTCCAGCCAGAAGCCGCTTTATACCATCTACTCGGTCAACTATGACAAGGTGCATGTGCGCGCCTTTGCGGTTACGCCGGCTGACTGGCCCACCTACCAGGCTTATCTGCGTGAGTATGGCTATCAAGAAGACCCGCCCGACCCGCCCGGCCGCAAGGTCATGGATGAGGAGCTGCCCATTGAATCCGCCGCCGACCAGTTGGTGGAAACCGACATCGATCTGAGCGACGCCCTCAGTGCAGCTACCGGCGGCGTCACCGGCCAATTGATTGTAGTGGTCGATGTACCCAAAGATGTGCTCTCAAGCCTGCTCTCCAAGCTGCCCTTTGGCCGGCAGCAAGCGACACCCACGCTGCGCAACTGGGTGCAGGTGACCCAGATTGGGCTGGACGCCTTTGTCGACCATAGCGAGATGGTGGCTTGGGCCACGGCCTTACAGGATGGCGCGCCGCTCAACGGTGTGCAGCTTAGCCTGCTCAACAGTGACGTTACCGCGACGACCGATGACGCCGGCATTGCACGTTTTGCCTTGCCCGACCAACCCGCACCGGTGCTGGTGGGAACCTTAGACAATGATACGGCCCTGTTGCCCCAGAGCAGCTACTACTGGGGGGATGGTGGCTGGGCGCGCAACCCGGTGCAAGATGAACTACGCTGGTATGTCTTTGATGACCGCCAGATGTACCGACCCGGTGAAGAGGTCCACCTGAAAGGTTGGGTCCGCCGTATTGGCGCCAAGCAACAGGGGGATGTGACCCTCCTGGGCGACAGCAATGTGTCGCTCCAATACCAGGTCACTGATCCCCAGGGCAATCAGTTTGCCGACGGCACATTGGATCTCAATGCCCTGGGCGGCTTTGACGTTGCCTTTACTGTGCCTGAAAATGCCAATCTGGGCTACGCCAATGTCTATCTGTCGGCGCGCAATGTGAGCGATGTCTACGGCACCGACTTCTATCACAACTTTCAGATTCAGGAGTTCCGCCGCCCTGAATTTGCCGTCACGGCCCAGAACGAAGCCAAAGGCCCCTTCTTTGTGGGCGATGATGCCGTGGTCTCTGTCTCGGCCCAATATTACGCCGGCGGTCCCTTGCCCAGCGCTGAGACAACCTGGAATGTCAACAGTTCTCCCAGCAGCTACTCGCCCCCCGGCTGGTCCGATTTCACCTTTGGGACCTGGACGCCGTGGTGGCGCATCTATGATTATGAATATGGCTTTGGGGGTCCGGGGCGGTCCGGCGGCGGTGCAGTGCAGAGCTACACCAGCAAGACCGATGCCGCGGGTATGCACTATCTGCGCATGAGCTTTGATGGCATTAGCGAGCCTCGCCCCTACAGCGTCATGGCGGAAGCCGTGGTCATGGATGTAAACCGTCAGGCGTGGGCCGCCACCACCAGTCTGCTGGTCCACCCCGCCGATCTCTACGTCGGCATTCGCAGTGAGCGCACCTTTGTGGAAAAGGGTGAGCCGCTGGTCATCCAGGCTATTGTCACTGACCTGGACGGCAACGCGGTGGCCGGCCATCCGATCACGGTAAAGGCGGCGCGCCTGGAGTGGCAATATAGCAAAGGCCAATGGAGCGAGGAAGAAGCTGACGTGCAGGAGTGCACCGTTGACTCGACTGCCGAGCCTGTCTCCTGTACATTTACGACCAATGTTGGCGGCACCTATCGCGTTACCGCCACCGTGCGCGATGACAAAGAACGACTCAATCAGAGCGAATTTACCCGCTGGGTCAGCGGTGGGAAACGACCTGCCGCGCGCGCTGTGGAGCAGGAAGAAGTGACCCTTGTCCCCGACAAAGAGAGCTACCAGCCCGGTGACGAAGCCGAGATCCTGGTGCAGTCGCCCTTTAGTCCGGCGGAAGGCTTGCTGACCGTCAGCCGCAGCGGTCTGCTCTACACCGAGCGCTTTACTGTGGAGGATGGGACCTACACCCTGAAGATCCCGATTACCGAAGAGCAGATCCCCAACCTGAATATCCAGGTCGATCTCAACGGCGCCGCGCCGCGCACTGACGACAAGGGCGAAGCCATGCCCAATGCGCCGGCTCGCCCAGCTTATGCCACCGGCAGCCTCACCCTCGCCATCCCGCCGGTGAGCCGCGAGCTACACCTGGCCGTCGCTCCTGCCGCCACTGAACTTGCCCCCGGCGTGGATACGTCGATTGCGGTGACGGTCACCGATGCGGTCGGCGCACCGGTGGCGGATGCGGAACTGGCGCTGGTGGTGGTCGATGAGGCGGTGTTGGCGCTGACCAACTATCAACTGACCGACCCGATCAGCACCTTTTACAGCCAGCGCGGCAGCGACATGAGCAGCTACTATGCCCGTGCTAGCATTGTCCTGGCCAACCCGGCCGAATTGGCCAACCAAGCAGCCAATGCTGTACAAGAGCGATCGATGGCGCGCTCTGCGGCGCCCATGGCCGCCGGTGCACCAGCCCCAACGATGGAAGCAGCGGCCGCAGCCGATATGGCCTTTGCCACCGCTGCTGAAGAGAGCGCCGCTCCTGGCGCACAGGCGCCGCCCATTGCCGTACGCAGCAACTTTGACCCCTTGGCGGTCTTTGCGCCGGCGGTCCACAGCGATGCGGGTGGCCATGCCACGCTCGACTTCAAGTTGCCCGACAACCTTACCCGCTACCGGGTCATGGTGGTGGCCGTGGCTGACGGCAAATACTTTGGCATGGGGGAAGCGAATATGACGGCCCGGCTGCCGCTCATGGTGCGCCCGGCTGCGCCTCGCTTCCTCAACTTTGGCGACCAATTTGAACTGCCGGTAGTGGTGCAGAATCAGACCAATGAACCGCTGACCGCCAATGTAGCCGTCCGCGCTGCCAACCTGACCTTGCCCGCCGGCAATGGCCAGGCCGTGACCATTCCCGCGAATGACCGGGTGGAGGTGCGCTTCCCCGCCGTAACCGACAGCGCCGGCACGGCGCGGATGCAGATTGCCGCTACAGCAGGCGACTATGCCGATGCCGCCACGGTGGACCTGCCGGTCTACACGCCGGCCACCACCGAAGCTTTTGCCGTTTATGGCGTCGTCGACGAGGGTGCGATTGCCCAGCCAGTGGCAGAGCCCCAGGATGTCTTCCCCCAATTTGGCGGTCTGGAGATCAGCACTTCATCCACGGCGTTACAGGCGCTCACCGATGCGGTGCTCTATCTCACCTCCTACCCCTTTGAGTGTTCAGAGCAGTTGGCCTCGCGCATTCTGGGCATTGCCGCTCTGCGCGATGTGTTGACTGCCTTTGAAGCCGCGGGCTTGCCCACACCAGCAGAGATGGAGGCAGCGGTCCAGCGCGATATTGACCGGCTGCAACAGTTGCAGAACAGCGACGGCGGCTGGCCGATCTGGACGCGAGGCAAGGAGTCGGTGCCTTACTACAGCATTCACGTGGCCCATGCCCTGCAACGGGCCAAGCTCAAGGGCTTTGCTGTGCCCGACGAGATGATGGCGCGGGCGCTCGACAATCTGCGTAACATCGAAAACAGCTACCCCGCCTGGTACAGCGAGAGTGTGCGCCACACCCTCAGTGCTTATGCACTCTATGTGCGCCAGTTGATGGGGGATGTGGACACCGCCAAGGCGCGCGCCCTGCTCAACGAGAAGCCGCTAGACGATCAGTCATTGGAGGCGATTGCCTGGATCTGGCAGGTACTGAGTGATGACGCGGCCTCGACCCAAGAGGTGGAGACGATCCGTCGCTATATCGGTAACCGCGCCGTGGAGACCGCCGGCGCGGCCAACTTTACCACCTCCTATGGCGAAGATGGCTATTTGCTGCTCCACTCCAACCGGCGTACCGATGCCGTCATCCTCGACGCGCTGATCCAGGATGAGCCCCAGAGCGACCTGATCCCCAAAGTGGTGGCGGGTCTGCTAGCCCATCGCACCGCGGGGCACTGGAGCAATACGCAGGAGAATGCCTTTGTGCTGCTGGCTCTGGACCGCTACTTCAGCACCTTTGAAGCGCAGACACCGGACTTTGTGGCACGCATCTGGCTGGGCGACACCTACGCCGGTGAGCATACCTACCAGGGCCGCACCACCGAACGCCACGAAACCCAGATTCCCATGAGTTACCTAACGAGTGGCGAGGGGCAAGCGGCGGGTGGCGCAGGGCAGGATCTCATCATCAGTAAAGAAGGCACGGGACGGCTTTATTACCGGCTGGGCCTACGCTATGCGCCGACTGACCTGAACATGCCGCCGGTCGATATGGGCTTTGTGGTCCAGCGCAGCTATGAGGCGGTGGATGACGCTGAGGATGTACAGCGTGATGACCAGGGTGTCTGGCACATCAAGGCGGGCGCCCGTGTGCGCATTCGCCTGAGCATGGTGGCCGACAACCGCCGCTATCATGTGGCGCTGGTTGATCCGCTGCCCGCCGGGCTGGAGGCAATCAACCCGGCGCTAGCTGTCAGCGAAGATGTGCCGGCTGATCCCAACAGCCGCCAATATGGCTGGTGGTGGTGGGGCACGTGGTATGATCACCAGAACCTGCGCGACGAGCGGGCCGAAGCCTTTGCCACCCTGCTCTGGGATGGCGTTTACACCTACACCTATGTCGCGCGTGCCACCACGCCGGGTGAGTTCGTCGTCCCGCCGGCCAAGGCCGAAGAGATGTACTCGCCGGAGGTCTTTGGCCGCAGCGCGAGTGATCGGGTGGTTGTGGAGTGAGAAGTTGAGATAGATCAAAAAACGGTCGCTATTGCAGCGACCGTTTTTTGATCTATCTCAACTAGGGGTAAAGTGCGGGATTGTTCACTTTCAATCCTTCATTCTGGGCTGCTGTCAGAAGATCTGTATCTGCTGCTCTACTCTGGACGATTGCGTTGCTCAATGACAATTTCGCTGAGGGGGGGGGCCTGTTACTTCGCTCAGCGGTAATTCCGGTGGCCTGCCATCTGCTGGATAAGGTTGTGGCTGTATTAAGATGCCTTCATCAGCCATCTGTTGGAATAAAGCTTTTATCGCACGCGCCGTATCTGTTGTTCGTACTCTGCGCCACTCGCTCAATCCAAGCCGCAAGAGTTCAAGCAAATGGGAACGATAAGGTTGTAGCTCATTCGCCAATTCATCAGATATTTCTAATGTGATTTGATGCATAAATCATACCTCCAACAGGAAATAACACTGCATCCTTCCTGGTTGATATTGTACTACAGATGTAGGCCAGTCGCTTGATGAGAGACAGTATCATGAACTGATTGCCTTTGAAGTTTTGCCTAAATTAAGATTACCCAGCATCCGGCGTGTGACATGCCAGTTTAGTTCATCAGGTGTCAATTCAGGGTGTTTTCGGCGTTCGCTGATACGCACAATCTCAAGCGCAAACTGATGCATCTGAAAAGCGATTTCCAGCCGCCGGACCGGCGTCATCTTGCGCCAGATTTCGACCTGGGTTCGATCAATGGGGTCGAGTCTGGCGGTTGCTTGTGCGATGTCGATTTTTTCTCCTGCACTATGTATCATGTTGCACCAATCATCCTTTCACCAATCTGTCTTGCCTCAGCGGTAAGAGTATTCTACCATATTTTCCCAAAAACCAATGGATAGCTTCGCTTTTTGCATAACGAACTGGCATTATCGGTCGAAATACGTTACAATAGATAGCCATCTAAAGATCGCTTTCTTCCCAGGAGCAAACCTCCGATGAATTATTCTGCTGGCTTACAACAACTACAGGCCCTATTACAAAAGCGCGCCCCAACGGAACTGTCGGCGCTCGCGACACTCCAAGACCGTTTCCGCAAAAATCAGCGCGCCGCGCAGATCTTTGGCAGCAGCGAAAATACCCGCAACGAACACAGCCAAGTCATCTATGCCCTCAATGAACTGGCCCTGGCCCATACGGCATACAGTTTCAATGAACTTTGCACGGTTGAATTCGCTGCTGCCGGGGAAGACCGCGTCGCTGACCAGACAAAGGGTGGCGGTGACGTGCCGCCAAGCGCACCACCTGTCTATGGCAAAGGCGAGCGGTGGGCTGTGTTGGTCGGTGCGAACCACTATCTCGATCCGATTTATGCTCCCCTGGCATCCTGTGTGGCCGATGTTCAAAACATCCACGCCCAACTGCTGCAAGGTGGCTTTAGCGCCGAACGCACCCATCTCATTACCGATAACACCACCCTGCCAACACGCGAGAAAATCTTGGCAACGCTCAAAGCGGTCGCCGACGCTACTGCGCCTGACGATCTGCTGCTCTTCTATTACAGCGGTCACGGTGATCTGGCGGGCGATGAATCCTATTTGGTGACGCGTAATGGATGGCAGACGGTACTCAGCGACACGGGGCTAGCCGTAAAACGGGTCAAGGCGATCCTGGAAGCGGCGCCGGCGCGCGCCAAGGTACTCATCTTGGATGCCTGCCATTCGGGTGCGGCGTTAGGCCAGAAGGGCGCCAAACCGATGTCGGCCGAGTTTATCCGGCGTGTCTTTGCCGAGGCCGAGGGGCTGGCGATCTTGACCTCCTGCCAACAGGGGCAGGTGAGTTGGGAAGCGCCTGAATTTAACGGCGGCGTCTTTACCCACTTTCTGCGCCAGGCGCTAGCCGGTGACGCTGATTGGGACGGCAAGGGCTTTGTCACGGTACAAGACGCCAGCCGCTATGTGGTCGATGGTGTCAAATTATGGGCCAGCAACTATCAACGCAGCCAGACGCCGACGCTCCAATACAGCGTGGCGGGTGACATTATTTTGACCCGCCTTTAGCATGATGTTTAGGCTCCTATGGACGATCAATTTTCCGCCTACGAAGTGGGGTTGACCAAACTCTTTGCCGATCTTGATCCTGGTAGGGCGCGCTATGCTGAGGCGCGCACCTTGGAGGCGCGCCTGCGCGAAAATCTGGCGGCCAGTCGCACCCAGGGCGATAGTGAAAGCCGCCGCGCCGACCGCAGTCAGATTGTGGGTGCCTTGAATGACTTGGCGCAGGCGCTCGGTCAACGTTCCTTTAATGACCTCTGTTGGCCGGCGCAGCAACTAAACGAGCAGGGACTTCATGGCTCCCTGCAGACTGGTGGCGTCAATCCTTTTCAATACGGCAACCCTGTGGCGCCCGAACAGTTCTATGGCCGTGAGGCGGAATTGGCCCTGATCCGTGACCGGCTGGGCAAGTTGACCCCTGAATCGCTCTCGCTTGTGGGCCACCGGCGCATGGGCAAGAGTTCACTGCTGCGTTACATTGCTGCACGCCCCTTGACCTTTTGTCGCCCGGAACAGCGTCCGCTCTTTGTGAGCCTGGATCTGCAAGATCGCCGGTTTCATACACCAATCGGGATTACTGAAGGGCTGCGCCGCGGCATTGAACGCGCCACCGGGACCGCGCCCTGGGCGACGAGCGAGAATGACGATCTCTTTGCCGTTGACGACGGGCTGACGGCGTTGCGTGACCAGGGGTGGACCTTGATCATGCTCATTGACGAATTTGACCGTATTGGCGCGCGGCTGGCGGCCTTCCAGGATTGGGGAGAGGATTGGCGCGCCAAGGCCTCGGTCGGCAAATTGGTGTTGGTGATTGCCAGCCTTCAACCGCTCGATACACTCTACCAAACCCTGGGGCTGACCTCTCCTTTTGCCAATATCTTTATCACCGCCACCCTAGGCGCGTTGGCGCCGGCCGCTCAGGAAGCATTGGTGCGCGCTGGCTTTGCGCAAAGTGGCCACGCCCTGCCCGCCGCAGGACTGACCCTGGTAGATGAACTCGCCGGCGGCTTTCCCTACTATACCCAGTTGGCTGCTGGCTTGCTCTGGCGCTTGGGCGACCCCGCCACGGTGCGCCAGGAGTTTATGCACCAGGCCACACCCCGTTTTCGCGAACTCTGGGCCGATCTCACTCCACTGGAACAACAGACTTTACGCAACCTGAGCAGTCAACAGGGGGTAGCCCTCCCTGACGCAAAGCTCCTGGCAGAATTGCAACGCCAGGGACTGGTGCGTAACAATCACCACCCCTTTAGCACGGCCTTTGCTGACTTTATATGCAAGCCATGATGCAATTCTTACTGGAAACCCTCCAATTGGGCTATTGGGCCTTTTGTTGCCCCGCTCGTTTGCAGGCGCGCATGAATGCCTGGACACCCAGACCTGAACAAGCGGGCCGTCGACCAGACACTAGGGCCTTTGATATTTTGCTGAATCACGCCCATAGCCGCTTTGTCGCTCAATTTTTGCTGTTGGTCCTTTTGTTCACATTGCCATTGCTGCTGCTCATTGTGCGCCAGGGCGCCTGGCAGGAAGGTTGGCTACCGGTCATTGCCTTGGTGTGCGCCTATGGCTTGGGCGTTGTGGCGCTCGCCCCGGGACTCAGCCTACCCCTCTTTCTAACCCTTGCCTATCTGATCCAACCAACTTTCTTTAGCGCGGCCCTCACCGCGGCATTGACTGCCTTACCCCCCTATCGTCAACTGAGCGTGGGACTTGGTATGGGAGGGGTGCTCCTGATCGTGAACACGCTGATTGGCTATCGCTTCTTATTACAACAGCAGGTCAACACGGCCCGCCTGTTCCTGGTTATTGGATCCGGTTTGGCAGGGGGGGGAGGGAGCTGGCTGGCTACCCAGAGCTGGCTCATGACGTTGCTGTTAAGTGGTACTGTTCTTCTCATGACAGGATGGTTTAGTCTAAAGGTCAACACCGCGGACGACGCGGTCGACGTGGCATTTGTCGTAGCGATCAGCATAGCGGTCGACGTGGCATTCGTCGTAGCGTCCGTCGTGGTGGGCGATATGGCGGGCGTCATGGCGGGCGTTGTGGCGGGCGTTGTGGCGGGCGTCATTGCGTTCGTTGTGGCGGTCATCGTGGCAAGCGGCGTGGTGGGCGTCGTGGCAAATGTTATGGTAGGCGTCGTGGCGGGCGTCATTGCGTTCGGTGTGATGGGCGTCATGATGGGTGTCGTGATAGGCGTCGCAGCATTCGTTGTGGCGTTTGTCAGGGCGGTCGTCGTGACGGGCGGTGTGTTAGGCGGTATAGCAGTCGTCATGCTGGGCGTCGTGGCCAGCGTCGTGGTAGGCGTCGTGGTAGGCATCGTGGTGGGCGTCCTAGCGGCGTTGGCCACTGCCCCCTTAGCCTATTGGTTAGCAGCTGGTTGGCTATTGGGGTTGTTAATTAGTCCCATCCGCTGGCGCTGGGTGGGATTGATAGCCGGTGGTATCATGGTGGCGCTGGGCTTTAATAGTCTCGGTTTCTTGGCATTGTGGGCTGTGCCAGCAGTGCTCGTGAGCTACTATCGCCTGTTCCCCTTTCAGGTAGGATGGGCGGCGGTCACCGCTGGCACCCATGCGGTTTTAGCGGCGCAGCGCATAATTGACCCGATTGCCCGGTTGGAACGGCTGCCACCCTATCAAGATGAACTGTTGCGCTGGGCTTTGCCCGGCCATGCCGCCCTGGTCGCCGCAGCCATGCGCCAAGATCCGGCCCGCGCCATTGTCATCTGGCAGCAGTTGCAAGCCTCCCCCATGGCCGGCTTTCAGCACACGGCGCAACATGCCTTGCCCCAAATTGTGGCCCATCAGGCGGCCGCCATTACAACCGTAAGTGACTTGCTCCAAATTAATAGGGCCAGTCATCCCTATCTACCCCGCCTTGTACCAGCACTCTATGAGCAAAGGGTTGGCGAACATGGCGGTGCCACTGAGTTGCGCCGCACCCAACCGGAGATCAGCTCAGTCTTGCCAGGCCTGTTGATCATTGCGGGTGATGTGCGGGCCGCGCTCGACGCTACCAACATTGCCCTGCGTGAGCGGGGGCTGGAATGGGCGCTGGCTCAGTTGGCATTGCTCCAAGGCCAGTTACCCGGTAAAGGGGTGACGCATATAGGTCTAACCCGTTGGCAACCGGTGTTTGCGCAGTGGACGGCGATCCTCCAGGTCGAATTGGCACATCAGCGCACTCTGGGTCAAGGGGAACTGATCAATCCCTATCAATATGGCAACCCCTTGCGCCCCAATCGGGCCGATCTCTTTAAAGGGCGCAACCAACTGGCGGAGGAGATCGTGCGGTTGGTGTTAGATTACAGCCGGCCCACGCTGGTGTTGCATGGGCCGCGCCGTATGGGCAAGAGTTCTTTTTTGCTCAATCTGCCCCGCCTATTGCCCAGTGAAATTTTGCCCATCTATCTCGATATTCAAGACGCGGCCGCCACCAACAGTGAGGGTGATTTCTGTTACAGTCTGGCCCGCGCCATGCGCAACGATAGTCGGATCCAGGGTATTAGCCTGCCTGCACCCAACCGGGCCGACTTTCGAAGCGATCCCTATCCGGCGCTGCAGGATTGGTTGGATGAGGCGCTGCCCTTGCTGGGGGAGCGGCGACTCCTGCTCAATCTGGATGAGTTTGAGAAGTTGGGCCAGGCGATGAGCGCCGGTCGTCTCTCTACCCGCCTCTTTGACCAGTTACGCCACCTCATCCAACATGATGAGCGCCTGGGCTTTCTCTTTGCCGGTATGCAGACGTTGGAAGAACTGGGCCCCAACTGGAGCAGCTACTTTATCAGCGTGGTGCCGCTCAAACTGCTCTATCTGGAGCGGCCTGACGCGGTGGCCTTGCTCACCGCGCCGGATCCAGCTTTCCAGTTGCGCTATGCCGAGGGCCTGGTCGATCAGATGGTCGATCTCACCCGTGGTCAACCCTATCTGTTGCAACTGCTGGGCGCCAATCTAGTCAAACAGGCCAACGCCATCCACACCCAAATGGCCACGGCGGCATTGCTCGACGCAGCCATCCAGAGTGCCTTTGATGAGGCGCAAGCCTACTTTACAGAACTCTGGAAGCTCTACCTGGAATTTACGGGTGAACCTCCGGCTGAGGTCATGGGCGGTCGGCGCTTGCTGTTGGCTGCGGCCACAGCCGAGCCCCTGCCCCTTAACGATGATGAGGCCACCACGCGCGCGTTATATCGCCTGACCCGCTACCACATCCTGGAACAGGTGGATGGCAGCTATCGCGTCGAGGTCCCACTCGTCGCCCGCTGGGTGCGCGAGCGGGCCAGGCTGGACGCCGGGCTGTATGAGTGAACAACACCGCCTTGAACTAAAGTTCAGGCTGATAGCTTAAGTCGGCTCAAGTCGCCTGCGCGCAACGATGACCAGGACCGAACAAAAACTGCTGGTGTTACAACAAATCGAAAAAGTTTTGCAACACTGTGACTTGAATTCGGCCAAGGAGTGCGTTAAAATAAGCGACAGGATGTGTCGACCAGTGGTCAGCAGGAGGATCTGTAATGAATACAATGACAGTGCACGAAGCTTCTACCAATCTGCCTGATGTAATTAAACAAACAATCAACAATTATGATGAGACCATAATCGTTTCTGAAAGCGGGGCGGTGGTTATGGTGGCAGAGGGTTATTGGGAATCAATGCAAGAAACGTTGCGCTTGTTGAGGGACAAGCGTTCACTGAAAGCACTCCTCGAAGGACATTGGCTGCGTGATACAGGTCAACCTATTCGCTCGAAAACAGTAGATGAGGTTTTTGATGACTTACAAAGTTAATATTTTAGTCAATGCCGATGACGATTTGGCCGAAACATACGAAAGTGGCGCGAGTCTATGGTAAGAATCTGGACGATATTTAGCCGTTCCGCAATGGCAACGAGAATCGCATCAACAAAATCGATTTGACTATCCCGGTACTGACGCACGACAGCAGCAGCCCTTTTAAAATCAGCCACAGTTGGATCAACCTACGCTGCTGAGAATTTCTTCCGCACGTTCAGCAGAATCGCCTGGCCCACCATGAAACCGACCGGCAATCTGTAACAATGGGTTTCCCGGTTGCTGAACACTCTTGCCGTTCGCTTCTATCAGTGTATCCAACAACCAACGCGCAAGCCGCAAACGCTCGGTGGCCGGTAATTCGATTAGTTCCTGCTCAAGCTGTCGTACGGTCATTGTTGCTCCTTTTTCGATCAACCGTTGAACTCCCCATATATCATTCTATACTTCACTCTATATGAAACCGGAGTTTCGTTCTTGCATAAAACCGTATAGAAAAGTCCGATTTCATCACAACCGTAGTATACCATATCGTGACAGCATACGAATAACCAAGATTTGCATTTCACTAGTGTTTCTCACTCTCCTACGGCTTGCGCCGTGCTTGCCGACGATCTACGCTAGCCCTAATATACGCTTGGCGAAGAACAACATGCCGGGGTAAAATTCAAGCATTTGTCACTGCCCATAAGTAGCCGGTTAGAAAAGATTTAGCTCCGGGCAGTGACAGTCACCTTGTAGCGTTAGGTCGATAGAGGGAAAGGCGTCATCAGTCCATGCAACCACCATTATCAATCGAAGAGCAACCCACCGCCGCGGATCTGGAGGTCCTGGAAGCGCAGATCATCGCCTATAACTATGCCCAGACCGGTGCGCGGGATGGGCGACAGTTGGCGATCTTTGTGCGGGATGACACAGAGAAGATCATCGCTGGCCTCAGCGGCTACACCTGGGGCGGCTTTTGTGAGATCCAGTTCCTCTGGGTGGATGAAACGTTGCGGCGCCAGGGTTATGGGGCACAGTTGCTCCAGCAGGCCGAAGCGGAGGCGCGCGTCCGGGGCTGCACGCTCATCATCCTCGGCTCTTACAGCTTCCAGGCGCCTGATTTTTATCGCCGGCATGGGTATGAGGAGGTGGGGCGGATTGCGGATTGTCCGACCGGCCACACCCATCATTACTTCAAGAAGATGTTGGCGTAAATAGACCCCACGCTCTATCCAGACCCTGTACCAGGATCGACAGCGGCCCACGAATGATCTGCTATTCTACCTGGCAGGAGGATACAACGATGAGAAATTATTTTCGCCATACAAAGCAACGCCAGGCCATCCTGAATCAGGTGAACCGTCTGGCCTGGTTATTGGACAACTCAATCCACATTCCGTTCCTCAACTATCGCATCGGCCTGGATGCCATCATTGGCCTGATTCCAGGGTTAGGGGACCTTGCCGGCCTGCTGCTCTCTGCCTTTATTATCGTCCAGGCAATACGGCTGGGCGTGTCACGGACCACGCTCATGCAGATGGTCGTCAATGTTATGCTCGAAACGCTGATTGGGATGGTGCCGATCCTCGGTGACTTTTTTGATGCCACCTTTAAGGCCAATCTACGCAACGCGCGCCTGTTACAAACTGCCCTTGACGCGGAACCAACCTCACGCCGCTTTGGCTTCTGAACTGCGGTACAACGCCACTTGCGGTAACACAAGATGAGCAATCGACTTACCACACCCTGATTGATTGAAGCACAGCCACAGAAGACACAGAGAGTGCAGAGATGTAGCAAAGCAGTTTCTCTGTGTTCTTTGTTGTCCTCTGTGGCAGATGTATCAGATTTGTCAGTCAATCGGCATCCGCAGCCCAAAATGATACAAATGGAATAGCGAACAAATGTGCGATCTGCTATAGTACGTCCATGGCGACTGACACAGAGCGAAACCACTACGAACGCATCAACCAGATCCGGCAGTACATCCGGGCGCATATGGACGAACCGCTTAGCCGCGAGGAACTGGCCCGTATGGCCGGCTATTCGGTGATCCACTTCCACCGCATCTTCACGGCCCATGTATGCGAAAGCCTCAACTGCTATGTACGGCGTGTACGCATGGAACGGGCGGCGCGGCAACTGTTGCAGGGCGAACGCAACATCACAGCAATTGCCCTCAATTCCGGCTACGAGACCCCTGCCTCTTTTGGCAAAGCGTTCAAGCAAACCTTTGGTGTCAGTCCCAGCGAGTTTCGCGAACTCGAACCGATGGCGGCCGGCCACCTTATCTATCGTCAATTTCTCTACAATCGAAAGGGACAACTTATGCAACCGCTAGAGATCCGCACCTTGCCTGATATGCAGGTGCTCTACGCCCGCGCCACAGAACGGATGACCAGCCCAGCTTTTCAGACCGCCAACCAAGAAGCGTTTGGCCAGCTGATGGGGCATGTTGGACCACTCAACATCTGGGATAAGGTGCGCCACATGGTCGCCATCTATCCTGATCCGGTGGAAGTGGACGAAGAGGCGCGCTTTGACGCCGGTGTAATCTTTGTCGATGACTATGCACCGCCTGCGCCTAATGGTCTCGCCTATCAGACCTTGCCCGGCGGACGTTGGGCCGTCTTCCGTCACGTCGGGCCCTATGATACACTCTGGCAGACCTGGCAGGCCGCCCTGCGCGATTGGTTGCCCACCTCCGGCGAAGAGATGCGCGATGCCATTCCCTTTGAAGATTATGTAGATGATCCTAGCCAGACCGAACCGGAGCAGTTGCGCACAGATATTTTTATTCCAATCAAGTAGCAGAAGCGAGCATAGCAGCGAGGCGGCGGCTGAGCTTGTCGAAGCCACCGCCTCGCTGCCCCCGTCGCACTGCCCTTTTTCCCCTAGGCTTTGGGACCAATGTACACAATCTCCGCCAGGATGCGGTCGGGCGTTTCAAACATGACCTGGTAGTAGGTCGAGTTGGCATCCCCAGCAAATTCGGGGCGGTGACGTGGCGTCGCAAAGAGCGGTGGGATGTTGCGTTCCGCCAAGTAAGCTACAGCCTCATCGACCTCCGCTTGGGTTGCGGTATGAATAGCAAAGTGGTTGAGGCCAGGGCCATCGTAATCATTGGCCACATCCTTGGTATAGCTGCCGAACCAGAGACTGGTGTGGTTATGATCCATAATGCCGAGTATCCCCTCCGTATCGAACAGGATGCGCCAGCCGAGAAAGGTAAAGAGATCGCGGTAGAAGCTGCGATTTTTGTCATTGATTCCAAACACAAGATGACCAAGTTGGGTTTGCATATTGACCTCCTCAAATAGATTATTCAGAGCTTGACCTGCGCGGGAAAAACAAAACTTTGGTAGCGAAGTTTATTGTAGCACGGACGTTCTGTGTTGCCCAACCTGGCGTGTTCAAATTAGCTCGTCGTTTCTGCTGCCCCCCATACAGGCATTGGCAACCGCACCATCCTTTGCCGCCAGTTGGTCAGCCGCCACTGAATGGGTATAAAATAGATGCCAATCATCTCAAGCCGTCTATACTTCGCTCTGTATGAAAACCACAGTTTTACCCTGGCGCTTTAGTCAGAAGCAAAACTCCGGTTTTCATCACAATCGCAGTATAACAACATAAGGAACAGAACCAGAAAGGCACCATTGATGGAAACGGTAAAAGTTGGCGTCATCGGCTGTGGTCGCATTAGCGGCATCTATCTCAAAACGTGTACGCAGGTCTTTGATATCCTCGAAGTTGTCGCCTGCGCTGACCTCGTGCCGGAGTTGGCGCAGGCCCAGGCCAAGGAATATGGCGTGCCCCGCGCCTGCACGGTGGAAGAGCTGCTGGCTGACCCCGCAATTGAGATCGTCGTCGATCTCACCGTGCCGTGGGCGCATCCCGAAGTCAACCGCGCCATTCTTAACGCCGGCAAACATGTCTACACCGAAAAACCCTTTGCCCTCACTGCGGAAGACGCCGACAGCGTGTTGACCCTCGCCCGCGCCAAAGGACTCCGCGTCGGCAGCGCACCGGATACTTTCCTCGGCGGCGGCTTGCAGAGCTGCCGTAAGTTGATCGACGACGGTGCGATTGGCATCCCCTACGCGGCCAGTGGCCTGATCCTCATGCGCGGCCCCTACGATACCTCCCGCCCCAACTTCCAGAGCTATCTGCAACTGGGCTGGGATCCGCTCTTTGATATGGCGCCCTACTATCTGACCGCACTCGTCAATCTGCTGGGCCCGGTCAATAAAGTCACCGGTTTCACCGGCAACGTGCGCCCAACCGTCACCGTGAACAATCCAGACTCCCCACTGCACGGCCAGCGCGTACCAGTCACAGCGCCGCTGAACACCGCCGCTACGCTCCAATTCGCCAACGGCGCCATTGGCACGCTCCAAGCGGCCAAGGAGAGCTTTGGCTATACCCCGCGCCTTGAGATCTACGGTACAGAGGGCATTCTCTACGTCAACGATCCTAACATGTTCGGCGGCGTGATTCAGATCAAGCGGCCCGATGGCACGCTGGAAGCGATCGACTATTCGCATGGCTACAGCGAAAATAGCCGTGGCATTGGCATTGCCGATATGGCCTACGCCATCCGCAGCGGGCGCGCCCATCGCGCCAACGGCGATTTGGCGCGCCATGTGATTGACATTACGCTGGGCATCTTTGCATCGGCCAAGAGCGAACAGCATGTCACCTTAACAACCAGTTGTGAACGGCCGGCGCCGCTGCCGGTGGGGCTGGCGCACGGGGAGCTGGATGGGTAAGAGGACAAGATGAAGGGATGACAAGATGAAACCCTGGCGGTCATTTTGTCATCCCTTCATCTTGTCGTTATCCCTTGGCTGCTACGTTACTTTCAGTTTACATTCTAATGCTATCTTATCCCCATGACACATATCTATGTAGTAGATGACGACCCCAATATTCGCGAACTGGTAACCGTTTTTCTGCGCGCCGAGGGCTTTACCGTAACCGCCGCGGTCGACGGCATGGATGCCCTGATGCAGATGGAGCAGCACAAAGCGGACCTGGTGATCCTCGATATCATGATGCCTAACATGGACGGCTGGGAGCTCTGCCAAACCTTGCGCGCCAGCTATGATATCCCGCTGCTCATGCTCACGGCCAAGGGCGAGACCGCGCAAAAAGTCCGGGGCTTTGAATTGGGCACCGATGACTATCTGGTCAAACCCTTTGAACCGGTCGAATTGGTGATGCGCGTGAAGGCGTTGCTCAAACGCTATCGCATTGCGGCCTCACAGACGGTGCAAATCGGCAAACTTTTCATGGACCGCAAAACCTTTACGGTGACTGCGGCCGGTGCGCCGTTGACCTTACCACTAAAAGAGTTCGAGTTGCTCTTCAAATTAGCCAGCCATCCCGGCCAGACCTTGTCGCGCGATCAGTTGATTGAAGAGATTTGGGGCTATGATTTTGAGGGCAACGAACGGACCTTGGATGTCCACATCAATCGGTTGCGCGACCGCTTTTCCGAAGCAGAACATCGCTTCAAAATCACGACGATTCGGGGGTTGGGATATCGGCTGGAGGAGCTACGATGAGAGACCGGCGCAAACGCACACTCTACGGCGTCTTGGGCATGTTGGCGATGATCACCGTGCTCGCACTGGTCTTTGCCGGGGTCCATCTTGCCGCCCGTGCCCTTTATGGTCTGATTGGTTGGCAACCACCGCTGTTGCTTGGCGAGGTGCTCAACTCACTGCTCGGCATCTTGCTCTTCTTTGGGTTGATGACGACGATCATGGTTCTCTTTCGCTCGAAGCGCTTGCGCGAACAGATGCAGATCATTGCTCCCATTCTAGAGGCGCTGCAAGCGATTGCGCGGGGTAACTTCGACGTACAAATTGAACACGACTACCGCGGCCATGAGGTGGAACTTTTTAGCGAATTGGTCACTGGAGTCAACTCGATGGCGCAGCAGCTCAAGCAGATGGAAGCGATGCGGCAAGAGTTCATCTCCAATGTTTCCCACGAAATTCAATCGCCGCTCACCTCCATCCGCGGCTTTGCCCAGGCGTTGCAAAATGAGCAACTGAACACCAGCGAGCGCGCCCACTACCTTGCCATCATCGAGACCGAGAGCATGCGTCTCTCCAAGCTCAGCGATAACCTCCTGTCGCTGGCTGCCTTGGACGCGGCAACGATTCAACTCGATTGCAAAGCATTTCGCCTCGACAAACAGATCCGCGGCCTGATCCTCGCCTGTGAACCGCAGTGGTCGGCCAAAGAACTCGAGATGACCTTGACCGCAGACGAGGTGCTATTCAACGGCGACGAAAATCTGCTCAGCCAGGTGTGGGGCAACCTGCTGCACAATGCAATTAAATTTACGCCAGACGGCGGCACCATTTGTGTTACCTTGCAACCTTGCACACAAGGCGTTGAATTTCGCATTGTCGACAGCGGTATCGGCATTGCCCCAGAGGATCAGGAACGGCTCTTTGAACGCTTCTTCAAAGCTGACCGCGCACGCAATCGGGCGCTCGGTGGTAGCGGTCTTGGCTTGGCCATTGCCAAACAGGTCATCGAACTCCATTATGGGACGATCAACGCCGAAAGTACGCTTGGCACCGGCACCACCTTCACTGTTTGGCTGCCCACCACAGCCGCCGCATAGCGTTTGCCTTTGTCCCAAGACGATATTTTTCAGCCCGGCGTAGCCCCACAATCTCACTGCGTGCTTTTGTCCGGCGGCCCCATCGGGATTGGTTGAGTTTAGGAACAAATCTCCCGGTATGCGAGCCTAAATTCACTCGTCCCGTACGGACGCTTGAACCTACCATCATACTCCACTACTGTTTGGTCAGCTAAATGATGATGGGTATCGTAGGGGTATCCGCTTGCCGGTGCCCCGGGGCGACCGCAAGGGTACGCCCCTACATCACCTAACATTACTTACTTTACAGAACACTACTGCTCTGTCAATTAAATAATGATTGGTAGCGACGGTTGAGTAGTGCGGGGCTGTTTCCGCACCGGGTGCCACTCGGGGCGCGAAACCAAGCGCGCCCCGAGGGCACCTGCTCACTCTGGTTTCGATACGCTACACTACTCAACCGTCGTTCGCTACACCCAACATTACTTGTCTGACAAAACACTATTCTCCGCATACGCCACCACCGCGGGCAACAGTACCCGCTCATAGAAGAGCCCTGGCGGCGAAACGGTAAAACCGGTGTGCATGGTGCCGACATTCATCATCACCACCAGAATCAGATCGAGCCCCTCCAGCCACTGCATACGCGTCGAAAAGCCCAACGTCCCCCCAGAGTGACCGACGAGGGGATAGCGTGGGTGAATTTCGCGCGACCGCGCGATGCCTTGCAGATATTCACGCATGCCGCCATCGGCCGGTGGACGGTAGGTGAACATCTCCTCTTGCATGGCCGGCGAAAGCAGTTGACCATCGCGCAGGGCACGCGCAAAGCGCACCAGGTCGCCGGCCGAGGCGACCATGCCACCCGCTGCCCACTCAGGTGACAAGTTGGCTGCGGTCGACTCGACCAGCAGCGGGCGGACGAGTGGAAAGGCGCGGTGGATACCGGCCTCGCGGATAAAGCTGGGCGTGGCATAGTGATAGTGATGGGCGAGGCGACCGGTAATCGGCTCAAAGGATTCCATAAAGGTCTGCGCCATGCCCAATGGCTCCAGAATCCGGCGGCGGACCTCCGCGGTCACTTCGTTGCCCGTCACCGCTTCCACAATCAACCCCAGAAAAGTGTAATTGGTGTTGGAGTACGCATAGCTGGCCCCCGGCGCAAAATCAGCCGCCGCCAGATCGTCGGTGATATAGGACAAGGTTTCAGTTTTGTCCCACACATAGCCTACCGTCATCTCCGCGCCGCGGCCACGCGGGATCCAGGCCGGTTGAAATTCCCACGTGGGCACGCCACTGGTGTGGTTGAGCAATTGGCGCAAGGTCGCCGTGGTTGCGTTCGGGATGCGTTGCACAATCGGTAGCTTGACATAATCGGTGGTGACCGCATCCAGATCCACCTTGCCCTCACCGGCCAATTGGTGGATGACCACCGAGACAAAGGTTTTGGTAATGCTGCCAATTGCAAAGAGCGTATCAGACTCCACCGGCGTCTGGCGCGAGAGGTCGTCATAGCCAGCCGTACCACTCCAGAGCAAGCCGGTCCCATTGCCCAATGCCACTGAAATCCCCGGCAGCCCCATGGCCACGCCGGTCATTAAGGCATTCTGAAGTTGTGTGTCATCGCGTGCGAAATTGTTCATCACTTGCTGCTTTCTTGGTCTGCATGGGGTTCATTTGATGACGACGGAGGTTGGTTACAGTATAACAGCAAATGGTTGTGGCGCGCTACCGGCATTAAAAATTGATTTGCTTGACGCTAGTGTGAACGTTCACTAGGATCTGTTGACATTTCAGTTTTCCTACTGTATGGACACGATATAGCAGTTTAGGGAATTAATTGGGTGAACGTAGGGGCGTACCCTTGCGGTCGCCCCAGGGGTGGGGCAGGCGCAAGGCCCGGTTGCCTTTTAGGCGCCTACTACCCGATTATTTTCTTAACCACCTGTATCGTGTCCGCAATATCGTGTCCGTACGCCACTGCTGGAATCACCAAAGTCAACAAGCCCTAGGGTTCCTTGGTTGATGTACCGAGCCCCCGCAAGATCAACGTACAAACCGCGGCAAACGCATCATCGATACCCGGATCCGACCATTCGGCGGCGTGGCTGGGCTTGTGGAAACGGTTCGTGGCGTCAAAGATCGCTCTGGCCGTAGTGCGGGGATCGTCGGTGACGAAGACACCCTGTGCTACCCCATCAGACACAATTCGCGTTAGCTGCGCCACCAACGTAGCAACGTGCGCAACAACCACCGTGCGCGCCTCTTCCGCCAGCACCAGGTAGGTGGCGAAGAGTTCGGGATCAGTGACAGCACGCCGTTGCTTGATCGTTACCAACGTCTCCAGCCAGTGCTGTAACCGTTCCGGCGCCGGCCCCTGCTCCTCGGCAATCGCGGCCAACGGCGTTGTTACTTCGGCCAGCCAGCGTTCGACCACCGCGTCGCGCAGCGCAGCCTTGCTGGCAAAGTGGCGGTAGACGCTGCCGTGGCTCACCGCCAAGGAGCGTGCCACATCAACGACGGTGGTCTTGACCGGCCCATAGCGGCGCAACACCTCGACCGCGGCGTCGAGGATTTTTTCCGGCGTCAGCATTTCTTCGGGCATCAGTGATTGGCCTTTTCGCTGTCGAGGTGCGCCATCTGTTGCGGTGCGTAACGTTCCCCAGCCACCGCGTCGGCGGGGACAGCCGCTTCGATCTGCGCCAGGTCATCCGCGGTCAGATCGACCGCTAAGGCGCCCAATGCCTCATGCAGCCGGTCGCGCCGCCGTGCGCCGACCAGTGGCACAATGTCGTTTCCGCGTGCGAGCACCCAGGCGATGGCCAGTTGCGCCACGCTCGCACCCTTGGCTTCTGCCACCGCGCGCAGCGCTTCGACCAATGCCAGGTTCTGGTCGAGATTGTCGCCGCTAAAGCGCGGGCTGTGATTGCGAAAATCGCGTGGATTGGCATTGCGGTCACGGGACCAGTGGCCGCTGAGCAAGCCGCGCGAGAGCACCCCATAGGCGGTAATGCCCACCCCTAATTCCCGGCAGGTCGGCAGAATCTCCGCCTCAATCCCGCGCGAAAAGAGCGAATATTCGATCTGCAGATCTGCCACCGGGTGGACGGCATGGGCGCAGCGAATGGTCTCGGCCCCTGCTTCCGAAAGCCCGACATGGCGCACATAGCCAGCCTGCACCAGTTCAGCAATCGCACCGACCGTCTCTTCGATCGGTACAGTTGGGTCGATGCGCGCGGGGCGATAGATGTCAACATAGTCGGTCCCCAACCGGCGCAGGGTATAAGTCAAAAAGGCTTTGACCAGATTCGGCCGCCCTTCTATGCCAAGCCATTCCCCACCCGGCCCACGCAGCGAACCAAATTTTACGCTGACCAACACCTCTGCGCGTTTATGCTCCTGCAATGCCCGCCGGATCAGTAATTCGTTGTGACCCATCCCATAAAAATCGCCGGTGTCGAGCAGCGTGATCCCCCTATCCAACGCGGCGTGGATCGTGGCGATACTCTCCGTCTCATCCGCCGGTCCATAGAATTCTGACATGCCCATGCAACCCAACCCGATAGCTGAGACTTGCGGTCCATTGGCCCCTAATTGACGTGTGATCATCTTCTTTCCTTTATCCTATGTTTTGACAGCGATAGGGCTTACGCAATTCCCGCTGGCTGAACTTGTCGAAGCCAGCGGGAACTGCGTAAATCTTGAGCGAATCGATTTGCGACTGCTCAGGCAAGCAATTATCACACAGAGAATGACAAAAATCAAAATTTGTCACTTGATTTTTGTTGCTTTGCCAATTAACTTGGAGAACACTTGCGCAGCAATAGCGTCATCCACTATACTCAGTGCAAGGAATTGGGGAACAAAATAGGGAGTGGATGGCTCAGTGAAAGGCAGCGGCGTGTTCGGTCGCCCATTGACGAAAGGTGCGCGCCGGGCGCCCGGTCACCTCGGCCACGGTCGGCGCAATGGGCACCGGCTTTCCCACGGTCGACGCATAGAGATCTAACAGCGAATCAACGATCGGCGGTGGCATGAATTTCGCCATCTGTTCGCGAGCAACCGCACGCGGCAACTCCTCATAGCGCAGGTCGCGGCCAAGTGCTTCCCCCAGAATTTGCACTTCCTCCCGTTGTGTCAATGATTCCGGCCCCGTCAGGTGATAAATCGCGCCCTCATGCCCCGCGTCCGTCAGCGCCGCCACTGCCACCGCGGCAATATCACCCTCATGAATCGGCGCCATGGTCGCCTCGGCATAGGGCCCACGCACCACATCACCGGAGCGCAGTTGCGGCGCCCATTGCAAGCTGTTGGTGGCAAACGCGCCTGGTCGCAAAATGGTCCACGCCATCCCGGAGTCGCGCACGGCCTGCTCCATATTGGCGTGGCGTTGGGCAAGCATATCATCCTGCTTGGTCACACCGTCGCGCACGGCGCCAGACGAGAGCAGGACGATCTGGCGCACATTTTGGGCACGCGCCGCAGCAAGTACGGCATCCGCCGCCTCTGCCACGGGGAAGAGAAACACGGCATCGACATCCGTCAGGGCGGGCTTCACCGTCGCCGGCTCCGCCAGGTCACCTTGGAAGACGGTCACAGTGTCTGGGAAATTGGCCTTGGCCGGGTTACGGGTAAGTGCGCGTATGGCTACCCCGGTCTCAAGTAGTTGTTGGACAACCGCGCGGCCGACATTGCCCGTCGCGCCTGTGACTAAAATTGTCTTTTGCATGGTACTCATTGGTTTCCTCAATTCTATTGCTGGTTTATGAACGATAGCGCCCCTCTTGACGCAGAGCGTCATGATTGGCATTCCACGCAGGAGCGTGGAACGAGTACTTTCCTTTACGGAATCCGGTTAAAGTGCTGCGCGACGATTTGCCAGCGGCCAGCCTCTTTGACGAGCACGGTACTCATGCGCGCGTGTTGGGTGGCGTCTTGACCCAGCACTTGCCCTTGGATCGTCAACCGCGCAATCTCCACGGCTGTGGTATCATAGAGGTTGAGCACCTGCTCATCTTTGTCGATCTGATCGAAGTGGGAATTGGGCGCAGTGATTGCAGCCAGCCGCTGCGCTTTGTTGACGACAACGCCGGCTGGGGTGACATAAGCATAGTCCTCCGCCAACAGCGGGTCAAGGGCCGGGCCATCTTGGTCTAAGACGGCTGTGGAAAAATCTGCAAGTAGTTGACGAACCGTTTGTTCGTCCTGGATCGATTGTTGCATCTTCCCTCTCCCTATGCGATAATCAACGGCAAATAGATTATAGCATTGAATATTCAATAGAGTAAACTATATTGAATTATATCAACTTTGTCAATCCCTCACTTTGTCAGAAACCAATGACTGTTTAGAAAAGTGGAAAATTTTTTTGTTGCATACGAAAATTTTTCAGGAATTAGTTGGAAATGGCCAAAGAAGATCGACGCTCTTATCAATCGCCCATGCGGCAACAGCGCGCCGACGAAACTCGTGCCCGGATCGTTGAGGCAGCGCGGACGCTCTTTCTCCAACAGGGGTATGACCAAACGACTGTCGACGCCGTTGCGACCGAGGCTGGCGTTGCGACGCAAACAGTCTATGGCGCATTTCGTTCTAAGCGCGGTCTGCTGGCGGCAATTCTCGATCGCGCCCGTTTTGGGCAGCGTTATCAGGAGTTGATCCGGCAGTCGCATGCCGTCACCGAGCCGGTGGCGCGACTACGGTTGATTGCACAGATTGCGACGCAGATTTTAAGTGCGGAAGAAGCCGAGGCAACACTGTTGCGCGGCGCGGGGGTGGTCGCGCCCGAGTTGGCCAAGATGGGACGGACCGTGGAGCGCCATCGTTTGGAGGTGCATGAGAAGAATGTTCAACTGCTTATGGCTGGGGGACGCTTGCGCCCGGAATTAGACGCGGCCAAGGCACAGGATATTTTGTGGGCGCTGACCGGGCGTGAACTGTACACCATGCTGGTGGTGGAACGCCATTGGTCACCGAGCGCCTATGAACAGTGGCTTGCTCAACTGCTAATACGCACGTTGCTCACTGACCATGCGGAAGAGGAAGTTTCCCTCTGAGTTCACTATTTCAGTAAGACAGTGGGACAGTAAAGACAGTCTCTGATCGACTGTCCCGCTGTCTTACTGTCCCACTGAGCAACTATAGGCTTATTTAGGCCGGGATTTACTGGGGAAGCGGCCAAAAGTCGTGCGCATCTACGCGCCTTCTAAGCGTACCGCCATCACATCCAGCACTCTGCCCACCGGCACACTGGGCCGCTCGCCAATCTTGGTCATGCCCATTTTGTGATAAAAGCCGATGGCATGGGGCTCGGCGACAAGCTGTAGCATCGTGCCGCCCTGCGCTTGGACCCAGGCGCAAGCGTGGTGAAATAGTTGTTTGCCCACACCCCGACCGATCCATGCCGGCTCAACCCATAGATCGTCCAACTCATAGATTTGCGCCTGAGCCATTGGGAGCAGGGCATAAAAGCCGATGATCTGATCGTCATGCACAGCGACATAGACAGGATCTTGGGCAATGCGCAGCGGCGTCACCGTCAAGCCGGCGCGCCACAGCGCCATGAGTTCTGCCGCATAGTTCCAATAGCCTTTGGCGGCCAACGCGATCGCCGTTAATCGCTCCGCTTCCGCCGGCTGTGCCTGACGAATTTCCATGCTCAGATTACCCCTTCATGTTTGCCGACGGCGTGGCGCGCATATTCAAACTGGCCGATATGAAATGGTTCGTGGAAGAGCGCATAGAAAGAGAAGCGCGCGCCCAATGTGGTCACCGTGCCGTTGGGGCGCGTCATCTCTTGGGCAAAGGTGGTGTCGGTAGCGCTGCGTACACAGTCCAGCAGGTGCGGCAGTTGCTCGTCAAGCATGGCGCGCAGTTGCTTCAGTGTCGGGAGATCAGCCGCCGGTGCGGTAATGGCGGCGCTGCCATTGCCGTAGCGATCGTGCAGCGCCGCATCCAACTGCCGTTCGGCGCCCAGCAATTCACAGATGCGATCACGAAAGACGAGCAGATGGCCTGCGATCCAGTTGGCGCTGTTGCCGCCGGCGGGGGCAACGCAGGCTTCGTCATCGCTCAGATCGTCAAGATGGCGATGGATCAGGTTGGTTTGCAGTTGAAGCTGGCTGATCAGCTGTTCGGTGGAAAGGGTTAGCATGCTGGCTCCTTAGCTAAAGATTGGTGATCAAGTAAGCGTTTAGCTCACACGCTGGGGGGCGTGAGCCTTTATCGTCAAATCAATTTTAGCAGGGAACAGGTACCCTGAAAAGTTACTCACCGTGTGA